>NZ_VZOV01000020.1 GCF_008801915.1 Cupriavidus gilardii | reverse complement strand
GCGCTGGGCCATCGGCGCCGCGGCGCTGGCCACGCTGCTTGCGCTGCTTGCCGCCGCGCTGCTGTGGCGCACCGAGCTGGCGGCGCGCGCACCCGCACTGCGGCCGTGGCTCGAGGCGGCCTGCGCGCCGCTGGGCTGCCGCGTGCCGCCGGCGCAGCAACTCGCCGCGCTGCGCATCGACGGCTCGCAGCTGCAGATGCCCGATGCCGGCAGCGACGACTATCTGCTGACGATGACGCTGCGCAACGAGAGCCGCGCGCTGGTGGCGCTGCCGGCGATCGAGCTGGTGCTGACCGATGCGCAGGATCGCCCGCTGCAGCGGCTTGTGCTGATGCCGGCCGACTACCTGCCCGCCGCGCAGCGGACGCGCGATCCGGATGGCGCCGCGGGCCTGCAGGCGGGCGCCGAGCTCCCCCTTCAGGTACGATTCCGGACTCGGCAGGCCGCGGACAACTACCGCGTGTCGGTCTTTTATCCCTGAACCTGCCCGAGCCCTTCCCGAATCCCCGGACGCGCCGCCGCGGCATCCCGCCGCGCGCGCCGCGTCCCCATCAACCCAGGAGCGACCATGAGCACTGTGACCCTCGGCGGCAACCCGATCGAAGTCGGCGGCAAATTTCCCCAACCCGGTGACAAGGCCCCCGCGTTCTCGCTGGTCGGCAAGGACCTGAAGGACGTGACGCTGGCCGACTTCGCCGGCAAGCGCAAGGTCCTCAATATCGTGCCGAGCCTGGACACGCCGGTGTGCCAGGCCTCCGCCCGCAAGTTCAACGAGAAGGCCAGCGCGCTGGCCGACACCGTCGTGCTGACGATCTCGGCCGACCTGCCGTTCGCGATGGGGCGCTTCTGCACGGCGGAAGGCCTGAGCAATGTGGTGCCGCTGTCGACGATGCGCGGCGCGCAGTTCAAGGACGACTACGGCGTCGACATCAAGAGCGGCCCGCTGGCCGGCGTGACGGCCCGCGCCGTCGTGGTGCTCGATCAGAACGACACGGTGACCTACAGCCAGCTGGTGCCGGAAATCAAGAACGAGCCGGACTATGACGCAGCGCTGGCGGCGCTGAAGTAAGCGCGGTCCAACCCCACGCGCATGTGTTCTCCCTCTCCTCCTCAGGGGGAGAGGGCCGGGGAGAGGAAGGTGGTTTCAATCGGCAGTGAATCGGCAGTGGCATGCCCACCGCCCTGCCCTCTCCCCCGCCCCTCTCCCGCAGGCGGGAAAGGGGAGACAAACCACCAGCAGCACCAGCAGCACCAGCAGCGATCCACCAGAACCAAAACACCTTGGAGCACCCATGCCCAGCCTGATCTGCGGCTCCGTCGCCTACGACACCATCATGACGTTCGAGGGCAGGTTCCGCGAACACATCCTGCCGGACCAGATCCACATGCTCAATGTGTCCTTCCTGGTCCCCGGCATGCGCCGGGAGTTCGGCGGCTGCGCGGGCAATATCGCCTACAGCCTGAAGCTGCTCGGCGGCGAGCCGGTGGTGATGGCGACGGTCGGCGAGGATGCCGGCCCGTATCTGGACTACCTGCGCGCGCTCGGCATCGGCACCGAACATATCCGCATGCTGCCCGATACCTTCACCGCGCAGGCGATGATCACCACCGATCTGGAGAACAACCAGATCACCGCCTTCCACCCGGGCGCGATGAACCACTCGCAGCTGTCGCACGTGCAGGACGCGCTCAAGGGCGAACGCGCGCCGCGGCTGGGCATCGTCGCGCCGGACAGCCGCGAAGGGATGCTGCACCATGCCCGGCAATTCGCCGAGGCGGGCATTCCGTTCATCTTCGACCTGGGCCAGGCGATGCCGCTGTTCGGCGGCGAAGACCTGCGCCAGTTCGTCGAACTGGCCAGCTATGTGACCGTCAACGATTACGAAGGCCAGGTGCTGCTGTCGCGCACCGGCTGGAGCAGCGCCGAAGTGGCGGCGCGCGTGCGCGCCTTCATCGTGACGCATGGCGAGCGCGGCGCGACCATTCACGCCGATGGCCGGCAGTACAATATTCCCGCGGTGCAGGCCGAACGGGTCGTCGATCCGACCGGCTGCGGCGACGCCTTCCGCGGCGGCCTGCTGTACGGCATCGAGCAGGGCTTCGACTGGGAAACTACCGGTCGGCTCGCGAGTCTGATGGGGGCGATCAAGATCGCGCACCAGGGACCGCAAAACTACAAGGTCTCGCGCGAGCAGATCGGCCAGATGTTCGAGTCGGCATTCGGCTACCGTTACGCGTAAACCCTTGCTGGGGAATCACCATGCAAACCCTTATCCGAACCTGCGGCGTCGCGCTCGTGGCGGCCGCCAGTCTCGTGGCCGGCTGCGCCACGCAATCGAACTCCGCCAGCATCTATACGCCGGGGCAGGCGCAGCGTGAACAGACGCTGCGCTATGGTGTGGTCGAGAGCGTGCGCGAGGTGATGATCCAGGGTCAGCAATCGGGCGTCGGCACGCTCGCGGGCGGCGCCATCGGCGGCATTGCGGCCGGCAGCTCGATCGGCAGCGGCAGCGGCTCGGTCGCGGCCGGCATCCTCGGCGCGGTGCTCGGCGGCATGGCCGGCAGCGCGATCGAGAACCGGGTCGACCAGCGTCGCGGGCTCGAGATCACGGTGCGCCTGGACAACGGCGAGATGCGCGCGATCACGCAGGACGCCGACGAGATCTTCCGTCCGGGCGAGCGCGTGCGGCTGCTGTCCTCGGGCGGGGTCACGCGCGTCACGCACTGAACGCCGCGCTTCACCGGCCGCGGAACCGGACGCCGCCTCCTTCGGGGGGCGGCGTTTTTGTTTGCACCTTCGTGTTTGCACGTTCGCCGCCAGCGGCCGGCCCGAATAAAAAACCCGCCGCGGCGGATCGCCGGCGGCGGGTTGGCAGGACCACTGTCATGCCGACCGGATACGGGGTATCCGGTCATTCGGGCACGCGAAGGTGCCCCGAGGATTCCCGCAGGAATCGAGCGCGCACGGGTCGCGCTTCAACGCTTACGGACGGCTGCCGGTCGGGAACGGCCAGGCGGCGGCCGGGCTCAGCGCGGTCTTGGCGGCCGGCGCGGGAGCCGACGCAGGCGACGAGGCAGGGGCCGCGGCAGGCTGGGCGGCGGCCTTCTTGCCGGCAGCCTTCTTCGCCGGCGCCTTCTTCGCGGCAGCCTTCCTGGCCGGCGCGGCCTTCTTGGCGGTCGCCTTCTTCGCGGTGGTCTTCTTGGCCGCGGCCTTCTTGGCCGGTGCCGCCTTCTTCGCCGCTACCTTCTTGGTCGCGACCTTCTTGGCCGGGGCCTTCTTCGCTGCGGCCTTCTTGGCCGGCGCCGCCTTCTTCGCCGCTACCTTCTTGGTCGCGACCTTCTTGGCGGGAGCCTTCTTCGCTGCAGCCTTCTTGGCCGGCGCCGCCTTCTTCGCCGCTACCTTCTTGGTCGCGACCTTCTTGGCGGGGGCCTTCTTCGCTGCGGCCTTCTTGGCCGGCGCCGCCTTCTTCGCGGCGACCTTCTTCACCGCGGTCTTCTTGGCCGGTGCGGCCTTCTTGGCGGCTGCCTTCTTGGCGGGCGCGGCCTTCTTGGCCGCAGGTTTCTTCTTCGCAGTCGTTGCCATGGATGACTCCTTCACTAAAGCGTGAATATCGAATGTCCAAAATTGGCGACCCGACCGACCCGAGGCGTTGATGCCTGCAAGCCGCAGGCTTGCGAACCCCAGTCGAGCGAGCGATTCATCGGCGTGCCGCAATACGGCTGCCGCACGCTAATGAATTCCTTGGCGGGCGCCTTGCGCAGGGCAAGGCTTCCGTGACGACGTGCAACGCGATGACCCGCGCGCAACGCTCGTCGCGTCCCGCAGTATTCGATCCGCTCGCGCGTCGTTGCCCGACGACACGCGGCTTCAAAGTAGGAGTATTCCGACGGCAAACCTGCATTCGCGGTCTTGGCCCGCGCCAGGCAGACGCCGTGTTGTTCGAGGTAGCGAACCCATCCCGTCAATGGGCCACAGGAGACTGTACGCGTTGTAAGAAGCCAGCCCGGTCTGGTCTGCGTCAAAGTTCTGTTGCTCCTCGGCTACCTGCATCACTGCATCGAATCGCGCCGCGGTTGTTGTTCGAGTTCTTCGCTTTGCGATGTCCTGCTTCATGCAATGAAGAGAGACTCTTGTCAAGGCGAATCATAATTCGTTTGGTCGGTGATGTTAAGAAAAAAGTTCCAAAAAATCACGCCATCGAATGCGCGCGCTTTGCGATGACGAACGCATCGATGCAATGACACGCGCGACGCGCTGTCGAGACACGCATCGCATGCCGCGACGACACGCCGACAGACCCTCCGCCTTGCTCGCATCGCGACGCCGTCGACATGCCGACGACGCGCTGGCCGACGTGCGCGCGCGCAGCTTGCCGCGACGTTGACGAAGACCCTTCGCAAGCCCTCGCGAGGACGCGGCGAAGACACGAGGGAGAACCCGCATGCTCGCCGCAAAGCCGCGTGCAACAAGGCTTTGCGGCAAGCAGTGAAGAGCGGTCGTGCGTGCCGGGCGCGCGCTGCGCGTCGCGCGATGCGGCGGCGTCGAAGCGCAAGGCGGCCGTGCGCGACAGCGGCGACGGCAGTGCGGCGACGAGCGCGCCGATGATGCCGGCGGCCATCGCGACAGCGAAGCGCGCATCGCGCATCGACCTCGCATCGCGGGTCGTCGCGCATCGCGCGCGAGCGTCGTTCGGGTGATGCGTCGACGCAACGCTTTGCCATTCGTGAGCACGGTATCGGTGCCGCATCGATGCCCGATCGATGCCCGATCGACACGCCACCGATGCTCGACCGACTGCCGAACGACGCTCGATCGATGACCGTCGATGTCATTGCCCGCGGTCGACCCGCACCATCGATCGTCGTCGATCCCGACGGCTCGCGCGTGCTCGCTGTCGGACGATGGCGGACACCAGCGGCCATGCGCGGCATCGATGCGGACGCGCAATGCCGTCCCGCCATCGGTCCCGGATGCATGCGCGGACGGCATGCGGACATGCGCAGATTTCGTTACCGTCCGCGCCGCTCCCGCTTCTAACATCGGCCGTCCGGCCCGCTGCGCCAGCCGCACGCGGGCGCCTGCCCATCCCAGAGGAGAACGCCATGAAGAGGAGAACCCCATGCAAGCGAGCGTAGCCCACGCGGACGCGCTGCCCGCCACTCACGCCAGGGAACGGCGCCGCGCCATCGTCGCGACGGTGATCGGCAACGGCCTCGAGTGGTTCGACTTCACCGTCTACAGCTTCTTCGCGGTGATCATCGCCAGGCTGTTCTTTCCGACCGGCAACGACCTGTCGTCGCTGCTGCTGGCGGTCGCCACCTTCGGCGTCGGCTTCTTCATGCGTCCGGTCGGCGGCATCGTGCTCGGCATCTATGCCGACCGCGTCGGCCGCAAGCAGGCGCTGTCGCTGACCATCCTGCTGATGGCGCTGGGCACCACCATCATCGGCATCGCCCCGACCTACGACCAGATCGGCGTGTTCGCGCCGCTGCTGATCGTGATCGCGCGGCTGATGCAGGGCTTCTCGGCCGGCGGCGAGATGGGCGGCGCGACCGCCTTCCTGACCGAGTACGCGCCGGTCCGCCAGCGCGCCTTCTATTCGAGCTGGATCCAGGCCAGCATCGGCGTCGCGGTGCTGCTCGGCGCCGCGGTCGGTACCTTCGTCACCAGCGCGCTGAGCCCCGAGGCGCTGAACAGCTGGGGCTGGCGCCTGCCCTTCCTGCTGGGCATCGTGATCGGTCCGGTCGGCTACTACATCCGCCATCACCTGGACGAGACGCCGACCTTCCGCGACAACGCCGAGCGCTCGGACTCGCCGCTGAAGGAGATCGTGCAGACCTACCCGCGCGAGACCACGGCCAGCTTCTCGATGGTGATCCTGTGGACGGTCTGCACCTACGTGCTGCTGTTCTATATGCCGACCTACTCGGTCAAAGTGCTCCAAGTGCCGCAGTCCACCGGCTTCATCGCGGGCATGGTCGGCGGACTCGCGATCATGGTGTTCTCGCCGATCGTCGGCTGGCTCGCCGACCGCATCGGCCGCCGTGCGCTGCTGTCGGGCTCGGCGCTGCTGATCCTGCTGCTGGCCTATCCGATGTTCTTCTACATCAACCACGTGCCCGGCCTCGCCTCGCTGCTGGTGTTCCAGCTGGTGTTCGGCGTGCTGATCGCCGCGTACACCGGCCCGATCCTGGCGGCCTTCTCGGAACTGTTCCCGGCCAAGGTGCTGTCGACCGGCCTGTCGGTCGCCTACAACCTGGCGGTGACGATCTTCGGCGGCTTCGCTTCGTTCATCATCACCTGGCTGATCGCCAGCACCGGCAGCACCATGGCGCCCGCCTTCTACGTGATGATCGCCGCCGCCATCAGCTTCGTCGGCACGCGCTTCGTCCGCGAGCCGGCCTATCTGCAACGACACTAGAGACTCATGACCAGAATCCTGCTTCAGGGCGGCAACGTCCTCGACCCGGCGCAAGGCAGCCTGCTGCGCCGCCATGACGTGCTGATCGACGGCGAGCGCATCGCCGCGGTATCGGCCACGCCGCTCGACCTGCCCGACGCCCCCGACCTGCGGCGCATCGACGTCGCCGGCAAGACCGTGATGCCCGGGCTGATCGACTGCCACGTGCACGTGCTGGCGTCGCTGGCCAACCTCGGCCTGAACGCGACCCAGCCCAACGTGCTGGTGGCGATCCGCGCGCTGCCGATCATGCGCGCGATGCTCGAGCGCGGCTTCACCACCGTGCGCGATGCCGGCGGCGCCGACTGGGGCCTGTCGCAGGCGGTGGAGAGCGGCCTGATCCCGGGTCCGCGCATCTTCCCGTCGGGCAAGGCGCTGTCGCAGACCGGCGGGCACGGCGACTTCCGCCCGCGCGGCGACACGCTGGAACCGTGCTCGTGCGCGTTCCGCGCCGGCGCGATCGCGCGCGTGGTCGACGGCGTCGACGCGGTGCGGCTGGCGGTGCGCGAGGAGATCCAGAAGGGCGCGACGCAGATCAAGATCATGGCCTCGGGCGGCGTCGCCTCGCCGACCGACCCGATCGCCAACACGCAATACAGCGAGGACGAGATCCGCGCGATCGTCGCGGAGGCCGAGGCCGCGCAGACCTATGTCGCGGCGCACGCCTACACGCCGCGCGCGATTGCCCGCGCGGTGCGCTGCGGCGTCCGCTCGATCGAGCACGGCAATCTGGTCGACCGCGCCGCGGCCGAGGTCATGCGCGAACATGGCGCCTTCGTGGTGCCGACCGTGATCACCTACGAGGCGCTGGCGCGCGACGGCGCGCGGCTGGGCCTGCCGGCCGAGTCGGTGGCCAAGATCGAGACCGTGCGCCAGGCCGGCCACGACTCGCTGCGCATCTACGCCGAGGCGGGCGTGCCGATGGCATTCGGCTCCGATCTGCTCGGCGAGATGCACCAGTGCCAGAGCGAGGAGTTCCGCATCCGCGCCGACGCGCTCGGCAATCTGGAGGCGATCCGCTCCGCGACGTCGATTGCCGCCGCGCTGCTGCAGCGCGAGAACGAGCTCGGCACCGTGCGCGCCGGCGCGCTGGCCGACCTGCTGGTGGTCGACGGCGACCCGCTGGCCGACATCGGCCTGCTGATGGGACAGGGCGAGCATCTGGCCCTGGTGATGCAGCGCGGGCGGATTCATACGCGCGGCGCGCAGTAGCGCTTCGGTACGTCCGCCTTTGCCGTTCTCCCTCGCCCGCTCATGGGGAGGGTTGGGGGAGAGGGGGTGGATTCGAACCGCGATGGCATGATCGCCGCCCTTTCCCTCTCCCCGACCCCTCTCCCGCGAGCGGGAGAGGGACCTTGCGCGGGCGCGCTCGATGCCCTGGCCCATCGCTCCACTATCATGGCGGCTTGACCGACCGGACGCCGCCATGCGCATTTCCCCGCTTCCTCCGCTGCCCTGCCTGATCGCCTTCGAGGCGGCGATGCGGCACGGCAGCTTCACCCGCGCCGCCGCCGAGCTGCATCTGACGCAGAGCGCAATCAGCCGGCAGGTCGCGCAGCTCGAACAATTCCTCGGCAAGAAGCTGTTCGTGCGCGAGCCGCGCGCGCTGCGGCTGACCGTCAGCGGCCAGCGCTATGCCGAGGTGGTGCAGCGGCTGCTGGTCGGCTGCGCCGAGGCGACCGAGGATGTGATGAAGCGCAAGGGGCATACCGAGCTGTCGGTGGCCTGCTCGTCCGGCGTCGCGGTGCTGTGGCTGACGCCGAGGCTGGCGCGCTTTCGCGCCGCGCATCCGGACATCCACCTGCGCCTGGTCGTCAACGACAGCCTCGCCGCGATGTCGGGCGCCGAGTTCGATATCGGCCTCTATTACCTGCGCGAAGGACCGCCCCCCGCGTTCGCGGCGCGGCGGCTCTATGACGAGGAAGTGTTCCCGGTCTGCACGCCCGGCTATCTGCGCGGCCGCTCGCTGGCGCCCGCCGACCTCGTCGACGAGACGCTGCTGGTGCTCGAAGACGCCCAGCGCAACTGGATGTCATGGGAATCGTGGCTCGGCCAGAACGGCCTGCCCGATGCGCGTCCGAACCATCGCGTGGTGGCCAACCAGTATTCGATCCTGCTGCAGCTGGCGATCGAGGGCCACGGCATCGTGCTGGCCTGGCGCCATATGATCGATGCGTGCCTGCGCGACGGCCTGCTGGTGCGCGCCACCGAGGCGAGCGCGACGCTGGGCGGCGGCTACTACGCGGTCTGGCCGCGCGAACGCGCCGAGCCTGCCGCGGCCCGTGCGTTTCGACAATGGCTGGTGCAGCAGAGCGGCATCGATGCCCGCGCCGGCGACAGAAGCGCCGATAGCTGAAGCGCCAATGACCGGGCCCAGGCCGCTCAGGACATCGGCAACCCCAACCCCGAACACAAGGAGCGATGCGCCATGAAGGATGTGCTGCTGCCCTGCGGTGAACGCGTGCCGGCCCTCGGCATGGGAACCTGGAGTATCGGCGACGATCGTGCCCGCCGCGCCGAGGAGATCGCCACGCTGCGGCTGGGCCTGGACCTCGGCCTGCGGCTGATCGATACCGCCGAGATGTATGGCGAGGGACTGTCGGAGGAGCTGGTCGGCGAGGCGATCGCGGGCCGGCGCGACGAGGTGTTCCTGGTCACCAAGGTCTATCCGCACAACGCCGGACGGCGCGATGCGGTGGCCGCCTGCGAACGCAGCCTGCGGCGGCTGCGCACCGACCGCATCGACCTGTATCTGCTGCATTGGCGCGGCGGCGTGCCGCTGGCCGAAACGATGGAAGCCTTCGTCGCGCTGCAGCAGGCCGGCAAGATCCGCCACTTCGGCGTCAGCAACCTCGACCTCGACGATATGCGCGAGCTGTGGAAGGTACCGGGCGGCGACCGCGTCCAGATCAATCAGCTGCTGTACAACCTGGGCCGCCGCGGCATCGAGTGGGATCTGCTGCCGTGGCTGCGCGAGCGCGGCGTGCCGGTGATGGCCTACTCGCCGATCGAGCAGGCCCGGCTGCTGCGCCACGCCGGCCTGAAGGCGTTCGCCGCGCGCCATGGCATCGCCCCGGCGCAGGCGGCGCTGGCGTGGCTGCTTTCGCGCGAGAACGTGATCGCGATCCCGAAGACGGGCCGGCGCGACGCGCTGCGCGAGAATGCGGCGGCGCTGTCGATCGCGCTCGATGATGCGCAGCTGGCGGAGCTCGATGCCCTGTTTCCGCCGCCGCGCGGCCCGCGTCCGCTGGAGATGCTGTAGCGCTTGCCGGGCAGGCCGCCGGCCGTGTGCCGGCGTTCATGCCCCGGCCTGAACGCCGATCGGCAGCGGCGCCCCGCTCTTGACCTCGCACAGCACGATGCTGGAGCGGATGCCCGTCACGCCGGGCAGCCGGAATATCACGTCGTGCAGGAAGGCATCGTAGGCGCGGATATCCGGCGTCAGCACCTTCAGCAGATAGTCGGCCTGGCCGGTGGTGCGATAGCACTCGACGATGGCCGGGCAGCGGCGCACCGCGGCCTCGAATTCATCGACCACGGTCTCGCTGTGGCGGGTCAGATTGATCTCGGCCAGCACGCAGTTGGACAGGCCCACGCGCTCGCGATCGACCCACACCGTGTAGTTGCGGATCACCCCGCTCTCCTCCATCGCCTTGAGCCGCTTCCAGCAGGGCGTGACCGACAGGCCCACCGCGCCGGCCAGTTGCTGCAGGGACTGGCGCGCGTCGCGCTGCAGTTCGGCAAGGATACGGCGCGAGTACTCGTCGAGAACCTCTTCGTTCTTCATATCGCTCGATATCGAGATGGGTTTTCTCCAATCTAGGCCGTGGCGGCAAAATTGAGAAATCCATTTCTCCGATCGCGTGCCTAACATGGTCTTCAGGACAGGCGCGGCAAGACGGCCGGAACACCGGCCGCGCATGGGTGGCGGAACGCTGGTCATGATGCCGAAAGGAGACCGAGATGGACGCTGCAATGGAAGCCGGCACGCTGCGCGCCGACTATCGGCTGTCGGACAATCTGACCGCGCCCGCAGGCCAGGTCTTCCTGAGCGGCACGCAGGCGCTGGTCCGTCTGGTGCTGGAACAAGCGCGGCGCGACCGTGCCGCCGGCCTGGGCACCGCCGGCTTCGTCAGCGGCTACCGCGGCTCGCCGCTCGGCATGGTCGACCAGGCGATGTGGAAGGCCGCGCCGCTGCTCGATGCCGCCGGCGTGCGCTTCCTGCCCGCGATCAACGAAGAACTCGCCGCCACCGCGGTACTGGGCACGCAGCAGGTCGAGGGCGATTCGCAGCGCACCGTCGACGCGGTATTCAGCCTCTGGTACGGCAAGGGCCCCGGCGTCGATCGCGCCGGCGATGCGCTCAAGCATGGCAACGCCTATGGCAGCTCGCCGCACGGCGGGGTGCTGGTGGTCGCAGGCGACGACCATGGCTGCGTGTCGTCGTCGATGTCGCACCAGAGCGATTTCGCGATGCAGGCGTGGTCGATGCCGGTGCTGGCCCCGGCCGACGTCGCCGAATATCTGGAATTCGGGCTCTACGGCTGGGCGCTGTCGCGCTACTCGGGCAACTGGGTCGGCTTCACCGCGTTGTCGGAGACCGTCGAGAGCGCGATGACGGTGGACCTCGATCAGGTCGATGCGCGCGTCGCCTGCTGGCAGGATGCCGACGCGATACGCCGCGCCACTGGCCACGTGCCGCCGCCCGACGGCCTGCACTATCGCTGGCCGGACCTGCCGTCGCCGCGCATCGAACAGCGGCTTGGCGCCAAGCTCGAGGCGGTGCGCGCCTTTGCCCGGGTCAACAGCATCGACCGCATGGTGGTCCAGGCCGACGAAGCGCGCGCGGGCATCGTCACCTGCGGCAAGGCCCATCACGATCTGATGGAAGTGTTCCGGCGCCTGGGCATCTCGACACAGGCGCTGGCCGACGCCGGCATCCGCGTCTACAAGCTGGGGCTCGCCTGTCCGGTCGAGCCGACCCGGCTGCTGGCCTTCGCGCGCGGCCTCGAGGAGATCCTGGTGGTCGAGGAAAAGGGCCCGCTGGTGGAGCGGCAGCTGCAGGCGCTGTTCTATAACGCGCCCGACGGCGTGCGGCCGGCCATCGCCGGCAAGCTCGGCATCGATGGCCGGCCGCTGCTGCCCGAGCGCGAGGAGATGCGGCCGTCGCGGCTGATGCAGCCGGTGGCCGACTGGCTTGCCCGCCTCAGCCGCGGGCTGGACCGGCGCGAGCTGGTGCCGCAGTTCAGCGAGCATCCGCTGCTGTCCAATGCGGCCGACGGCATCCGCCGCCAGCCGTACTTCTGTCCCGGCTGCCCGCACAATACGTCGACCCGCGTACCGGAAGGCTCGCGCGCGCAGGCAGGCATCGGCTGCCATTTCATGGCCAGCTGGATGGACCGCCAGACCTCGGGGCTGATCCAGATGGGCGGCGAAGGCGTCGACTGGGTCGCGCACAGCCGCTTCACCGCGGCGCCGCACGTGTTCCAGAACCTCGGCGACGGCACCTACTATCACTCGGGCTATCTGGCGATCCGCCAGGCGGTCGCCGCGCGCACCAACGTGACCTACAAGATCCTGTGCAACGATGCCGTGGCGATGACCGGCGGACAGCCGGTCGACGGCCCGCTCGACGTCGAGGCCATCGCGCGCCAGGTCAGCGCTGAAGGCGTGGCGCGCGTCGCGCTCGTCAGCGACCGCATCGACGTGCATCGCGGCCGCCGCGTCCGCTTTCCGTCCGGCACCACCTTCCATCCGCGCGAGTCGCTCGACGCGGTGCAGCGCGAACTGCGCGAGGTGCCGGGCGTCACCGTGCTGCTGTACGAGCAGACCTGCGCCGCCGAGCTGCGGCGCCGCCGCAAGGTCGGGCGCGCGCCGGCACCGGCGCGCCACGTCTTCATCAACGAGGCGGTCTGCGAGGGCTGCGGCGACTGCAGCGTGCAGTCCAACTGCCTGGCGGTGCAGCCGGTCGAAACCGCGCTGGGGCGCAAGCGGCAGATCGATCAGGCCAGCTGCAATCACGACGAGTCGTGCATCAAGGGCTTCTGCCCGAGCTTCGTCACCGTCGAGGGCGCGGCGCCGCGCCATCCTGTCGGGCACGAGCGCGGCGTGGCGGCGCTGCGCGAGCGGGCCGCCGCACTGCGCGAACCCGCCCCGCGGCTCGGCCCCGGCCCCTTCGACATCCTGGTGGCCGGCGTCGGCGGCACCGGCGTGGTCACGGTCGGCGCGCTGATCGCGATGGCGGCGCATCTGGAGCGGCGGGTCTCCAGCGTGCTGGACTTCATGGGCTTCGCGCAGAAGGGGGGCGCGGTGCTGTCCTTCGTGCGGCTGGCACAGGGCCGGCAGTGGCTGAACCAGGCACGCATCGACGCGCAGCAGGCCGACGCGGTGCTGGCCTGCGACCTGGCGGTGGGCGCCTCGCCCGACGTGCTGCAGACGGTCGCGCCGCGGCGCACACAGATCGTCGCCAATACCCATCCGACCCCGGTCGCCGAATTCCAGCGCAATCCGGATGCCGACCTGCATGCCGACGCGCTGCTGGCCAAGCTGCGCCACGCGACGGGCTCGGGCGGCATCGACACGCTGGACGCGCAGGCGCTCGCCACCGCCTTCCTCGGCGATACCGTGGCCGCCAATATCGTGGTGCTCGGCTTTGCGTGGCAGAAGGGCCTGGTGCCCGTTTCGCTGGCGGCGCTGACGCGCGCGATCGAACTCAATGGCGTCGCGGTGGACGCCAATCTTGAGGCGCTGGCGCTGGGGCGCCTGGCCGCCGGCGATCCTCTCGCGCTGACGCGGCTCGCCGCGGGCGAAGGCAAGCCCGACGGCCTCGCGCTGATCGCGCCCGAGCCCGCGGCAATGTCGGCCACGCCGCTGCTGCAACTGGTGGCCGACCGCGTGGCGCTGCTGACGGCCTACCAGGACGCCGCCTACGCGGCGCGCTATACCGCGCTGGTCGAGGCGGTGCAGGCCGCGGAGAACGCGTTGGGCGAGGCCGGGCGCGAGCGCCGGCTGACCCGGGCCGTGGCCGGGCAGTTCGCGCGGCTGATGGCATACAAGGACGAATACGAGGTCGCGCGGCTGCACAGCGACCCGGCCTTCCGGCAGGCGCTGCGCGAGCGCTTCGACGGCCCGCTGCGGCTGCGCTTCCATCTGGCGCCACCGCTGCTGTCGCGCCCCGGCAAGCATGGCGAGCCGCCGCGCAAGATCGCCTTCGGCGCCTGGCTATGGCCGCTGATGGGATGGCTCGCCAAGGGCAAGCGGCTGCGCGGCACCCGCTTCGATCCGTTCGGCCGGACCGCCGAGCGCCGGCTGGAGCGGCAGTCCATCGCGGACTACGAGGCCCGCATCCGCGCGCTGCTGCCGGCGCTGACCGAAGCGCGGCTGCCGATCGCGGTCGAGATCGCGCAGTTGCCCGCCAAGGTACGCGGCTTCGGCCACATCAAGCTGGCCGCGCATGCCGTCGCCGCGGCGCGGGCGGCCGAGCTGCTGCACCGCTTCGACGCGCAGCGCTATCCGCGCCCGGACAGCACGCATGGCGCCAATGGCGCGGGTCAACTGCGCGGCATTCCAATCCGGCAGGCCGACGCAAAGGCGGACGCAAAAACGGCGCGCACTGGCGCGCCGCATTGAGCGAAGGATCGGGCGGAAGCCGGATCGCCGCCTTACTGGCGGGCGGCGACGGCGCGGTGGTACTCGACGTGGCGCAGCAGATAGGCGCGCACCTTGTCCTCGGTATCGCGGCCCACGCGGTCGGCCGCCTGGCGCGCCGAACGCTTGCCGTGGGCCGACGACATCTGGCCATCCAGATACTCGCGGAGCGACGTGCGCACGGCATCGAGCTCGCCGCGGCAGTCCCGCAGCGCATCGTTGACGACGGCCTGGGTCGTGCCGGGCTTGGCCGAGCGGGCTTCGGCCTTCTCGCGCGCGCAGTCGGTGTATTGCTGCCGCTTCTTCTGCCACTCGGGCGGCGGCCCGGAGGCGGCCTGGCTCTCGGCGGCAGCGGCGGTGGCGGCAGCGGCGGCCTGCTGGTCCGAAGGCGCATGCGAGGCGCAGGCGCCGACCAGCAGGATGGCGGGGATCAGGGCAAGGACTTTAGGCATGCCGCATGGTAGCGCCAGCGTTCCGGCAAGGTAACCGCCGGTTACATCGCGTTGCAATGGTGCCGCAGAAAGTGCTTTGTAGGACAGACACCACCCCGCCAGAGTCGGTCGTCCTACAGCAGCCGCCGCGTGCGCTTTGTATATTGCACAAACGGAGGGCAGCGTGATGGCGCGCCATCGCCCGGCGCGACGACCGTCGGCGGGGACGCCATCCTGGTTGGCATCGCAGTGATTGACAGGAACAAAGGAGAACAACATGGAACGTAGGGCATTCCTGAACGCCAGCGCGGGTCTCGGTTTGGCGGTGGCCGGCAGCGGCCTGCTGCTCGGCGCGTGCACCACCACGCGGGATTCGGCCTCTTCCCCGACCGAGAAGGCGACGCGCCGCCGCGAGATCGATTCCGGCGTGCAGAACACGCTGGACCGCCTGTACAGCTCGGTCAACGGCTCGCGCGATCTCGCCTCGCGCGCCCGCGGCATCCTGGTGTTTCCGCGCACGCTGTCGGCCGGCTTCTTCGTGGGCGGCGAATATGGCGATGGCGCGCTGCGCGTGGGCAATACCACCCGCGGCTATTACCGCACCATTTCCGGTTCGCTGGGCTGGCAGATCGGCGCGCAATCGAAGGCGCTGATCTTCATGTTCATGAACCAGCAGGCGCTCGACAAATTCCTCGCCAGCGAAGGCTGGACCGCGGGGGTCGACGCCACCGTCGCGGTAGCCAAGGTCGGCGCCAACGGCGCGCTCGATACCAATACCGTGCAGCAGCCGGTGGTCGGCTTCGCGCTGACCAATGCGGGCCTGATGGCGGGCCTGAGCCTCGAAGGCACCAAGATCACCCGGCTGGACCTGTAAGGCTGGCGCTGCAAGGCACCGTTCTGCGGACGCTGCCTTGCAGCAGCTCGCGTCCGCGGCCCTTGGCAGGGGGCCGCGGCGCCTTTTCGTGTCCCGTTTGCGTGTCGTGCCGCGTGTCGTCCCTGGACTCGTCTCTCGGCTCGTCTCTCGGCTCGTCTCGCCTCTCTCGTTACCGCCCGTGTCGCCGCATGCGACATCGGCCGCGCCAAGCCGCTAGAATTCGTCCCTTTCGCCAACTGGCCGAGGTCCGAATTCTCATGTGGTTCAAGAATCTTCAGCTACACCGCTTCTCCGCCCCCTGGAACAAGGACGCCGACGAGGTCGAGGCCTGCCTCGCCTCGCACGCGTTCTATCCGGGTACCAGCCTCGAAATGCAGACGCAGGGATGGGCCTCGCCGCGCGATAACGGCGCGCTGGTGCACCGCGTGGGCAAGCAGATGCTGCTGACCATGCGCGCCGAGAAGAAGCTGCTGCCGGCCACCGTGGTCAACCAGGTGACCAAGGCGCGCGCGGCCGAGCTCGAGGAGCAGCAAGGCTACAAGCCGGGCCGCAAGCAGTTGCGCGAGCTGAAGGAACAGATCACCGAGGAACTGCTGCCGCGCGCGTTCAGCATCCGGCGCGATACCCGCGTCTGGATCGATCCGGAGCGCGGCTGGCTGGCGATCGACGCGGCCTCGGCGATCAAGGCCGACGAGGTCCGCACGCTGCTGTTCAAGGCGCTGGACCCGCTGCCGCTGACCTCGCTGCAGGTCAACCAGTCGCCGGTGGCGGCGATGACCAGCTGGCTGGCCGACGATGCGGCGCCGGCCGGCTTTACCGTCGATCAGGAAATCGAGTTGCAGGCCAGTGCCGAGAGCAAGGCCACGGTCCGCTATGTCCGCCATCCGCTCGATGCCGAGGAACTGCGCCGCCATATCGCCGCCGGCAAGCGCTGCACGCGGCTGGCGATGACGTGGAACGACCGCGTCTCGTTCGTGCTGACCGACGCGCTGGCGATCAAGCGCGTCGCGCCGCTCGACGTGGTCAAGGAACAGATCGACGGCACCATGAGCGACGAGGACGAGCGCTTCGACGCGGACTTCGCGCTGATGGCCGGCGAGCTGTCGGCCATGCTCGGCGATCTGACCGAGGCGCTCGGCGGCGAACGCCAGGGCTGACGGCGGCTCGTCCGAAAACGATACGGGCCGGCGTCGATGCCGGCCCGGACTTTGACTGCCCCTTCCTTCAGCGGGCCGGATGCCGGTCGGCACGCGCCGGCGCACACCGTTCCAGCACCGCCTCCACGCCGGTCATGCCGGCAAACAGCGGGTGCACCGACACCAGCGCGCGCAGCTCGGCCGGCAGCATCGCGCGGTCCCGGCGCGCCAGCGCCGCGGCCTGCCGCAGCGCGCCCAGCACCTGCTCCATCAACGCACGCCGCAACTGCGCATGACACGGGTCGATGGTCGCGATCGATTGCAGCGTCAGCGCCAGCACGCTGGGCCGGGCGAGTCGCGCCAGCGTCTCTGCGGCAATCGTGATGTGCGCACCCTCGAGCTGCGCACCGCTGAAATCGGTCCACGCCAGGCTGATCTCGCGCAGCGTCGCCTGCCGCAGATCGGCACCGTGAAAACGCAGGTGCGATACGCCGGCGATCGGCGGATCGGCGCCGGCCAGATCGGCATGGCTGAAATCGAAGGCCAGCGCCGTCAGCGGCGCCTGCTCGCGCGGGTCCAGGCTCAGGCCGCGCAACAGCGCGCTGCGCTGCGCGGCAGTCGGCGACGCGGGGAGCGCGGCGTCCCCGCCGCGCAGCCCGACCAGCCGCCGCGCCAGCTCGAGGAAGCGTTGCCAGCTGCGCTGCCGCGGCGCGGCATCATGGCCCGATGGCTCGGGCTGGCGCACATCATGAACGGCGAGCTGGATGCCGGCGTTCAGCGGCTTCGTCGACGCCGGAGGGGTCGCGCCGCTCTGCTGCGGCGCGGAGGGTGCGGCAATGCCGCGGTGGATACTGGGAATGGTCATCTCGGCTCTCCCGCTGTGGAATCAGGCTGCTGGGCCAAAGGATCGATTCGACGGTCGGATCGACCGGTGGATCGAATGGCAGCCATTGTTCCCGTGGTGCAGAGGTACGACCATGCGTTAGGGCAGCAGACTATCGATTTTGGTCTACTCCTTGCGGCGTTGGTGATGCGGGCCTCACGACGATGGGCCTCACAACATTTCGCCGAGGTGCGACACCAGAAATAGCAGGATGCCGATGCAGCAACCGACCGCCGTGCCGCTGATCCGGATGTACTGCAGGTCGGGGCCGATGCTCAGTTCGATCTGCCGCGACATGTCCGTCGCGTCCCAGTTGCGCACCGTGTCGCTGATATGCGATGTCAGGAAGTCGGCGAACCGGGGCGCGGCCGCCGCGGCGAACGACTCGGCGTGGTCGTTGATCGAGCGGCGCAACTCCCGGTCCTCCGACAGCCTCCGGCCGAACCACAGCCCCACGCGTTCGACCTGTTGCTGCAGCTGCGGCGAGCTGGACGCCAGGTCATTCGACAGCCAGTCGCGCAGCGCGGCCCACACGTTCTGCGCATAGTCGGCCAGTTGGGGATTGCGCAGCACGAAGTCCTTGATCTCCTCGCCTTTCCTGACAAACGCCTCGTCGGTCCTGAGCCTGGCGATCAGGCCTTCCAGCGCGTCGTCGAAGGCCGCGCGCAGCTCGTGCGCCGGCATCCGCGCCACCTCGTCGAGAAAGTCGATCACGTTGCCGCGGGCGGCCTCGGCGGCCTTGTCGCCCAGCCATTCGGTCGGCAGCACGATCTGCTTCCACTTGTGTTCGCTCTTGAGCCAGCTGACCACGCGCTGCGCGATCAGCTGCTGGGTCTCGGGCCTTCTGAGCAGGCCGATCGCATGCCTGAGCACGGCGTCGAGCAGTTGCTGATGGCTGCCGCCCCGGGTCAGCATCTCGAGAACGGCGCCCACCGCCTGCGAAAAATCGATGCGGCCGATGACGGTACGCGCGGCGTCGTTCAGGAACGCCTGAATGCGCCGGTCATCCACCAGATCGAGCAGCACGCCCATCAGCTCGGCCGAATGCCGGCCGATGCGGCGCGCATTGGCCGGCTCGCTGAACCATGCAGCGAGCCACTGGGCGGGATCGCTGCGCCGGACCAGATCCGTGACGACCTCGGGATTCAGGAACTTGTCGCGGATGAAGGCCGCCAGATTGGCGGCGATGCGCTCCTTGCTCTTCGGGATGACCGCCGTATGCGGGATGGGCAAGCCAAGCGGGCGCCGGAACAGCGCCACGACCGCGAACCAGTCGGCCAGGCCGCCGACCATCGCCGCCTCGGCGCCGGCTCTTGCCAGCCGGACCCAGAACGTCGGGGGCAGGAACAGCGTCGCCACGAACACTACCGCGGCCGCGCCGACGCATGCCAGCGCCACGCGCTGCATGCGCCCGAGTCCGGCTTCCTTGTCCGCGTTCCGGTCCTGCTGCATGGCGTTGCCACCCCGCTCCGATCGCACCCGCATCCTCCGTCATAAAAAAAGGGGACGTTCCGACCGAAACGTCCCCCTCATTACCGCTGCCTCGCTACCGTCCGGTAACGCGGCGCGACCCTGGAAATCTCAATCCCAGGACAGCGCACCGCCCGTCTGGTATTCGATCACGCGGGTCTCGAAGAAGTTGCGCTCCTTCTTCAGGTCGATCATCTCGCTCATCCACGGGAACGGGTTTTCCTCGTTCGGGAACAGCGCGTCGAGGCCGATCTGCTGGCAGCGGCGGTTGCAGATGAAGCGCAGATAGCTCTTGAACATCGGCGCGTTCAGGCCCAGCACGCCGCGCGGCATGGTGTCCTCGGCGTAGCGGTATTCGAGGTCGACCGCCTTCCTGAACAGGCCGACGATCTCTTCCTTGAACTCCGCGGTCCACAGATGCGGGTTCTCGAGCTTGATCTGGTTGATCAGGTCGATGCCGAAATTGCAGTGCAGCGACTCGTCGCGCAGGATGTACTGGTACTGCTCGGCCGCGCCGGTCATCTTGTTCTGCCGGCCCATCGCCAGGATCTGCGTGAAGCCGACATAGAAGAACAGGCCTTCCATGATGCAGGCGAACACGATCAGCGACTTCAGCAGCTTCTGGTCGTTCTCCGGCGTGCCGGTCTTGAACGACGGATCGGTCAGCGTGTCGATGAACGGGATCAGGAACTCGTCCTTGTCGCGGATCGACGGCACCTCGTGATAGGCGTTGAAGATCTCGGCCTCGTTCAGCCCCAGCGACTCGACGATGTACTGGTAGGCGTGCGTGTGGATGGCCTCTTCGAAGGCCTGGCGCAGCAGGTACTGGCGGCACTCCGG
Source organism: Cupriavidus gilardii (assembly GCF_008801915.1). Lineage (GTDB taxonomy): Bacteria > Pseudomonadota > Gammaproteobacteria > Burkholderiales > Burkholderiaceae > Cupriavidus > Cupriavidus gilardii. The sequence continues at coordinate 71,222 of NZ_VZOV01000020.1, read as the reverse complement.
CGCGGTGATCTGCCGGTAGGTGCCCAGCACGATGTTGTTGGCGGCCAGCGAATCGGCGGTGACGAAGAAGCCCAGGTTGCGCTTGATGATGCGGCGCTCGTCCTCGGTCAGGCCGTTCGGGTCCTTCCACAGCGCGATGTCGCGCGACATGTTGATTTCCTGCGGCATCCAGTGGTTGGCGCAGCCGGCCAGGTACTTCTCCCAGGCCCACTTGTATTTGAACGGGACCAGCTGGTTGACGTCGGTGGCGCCGTTGATCACGCGCTTGTCGGCGGCGTTGACGCGGCGCGTGCTCTGCGCGGCCGCGGCGTTCGGGTTGTTGCCCAGGATGCCGGCGCCCGGCTGCGTCGCAGCGGGCGGCAGCACGCCCTGCTGGTCGGCGGTGGCGATCGCCGCTTGCAGGGCGGGTTGAGGCGCGGGCTGCGGGGCAGCCTGCGGATTGGCTTGAACGTCGTCGTCCCAGCTCAGCATAGTATCTAGCTCCGAATTCTTTCCGCGAATTCTAAGTTGTTCGCCGGGGCGGATACCCCGGCGAGTCTGTTACTTACGACCTTTCTGCGACAGCGCGCTGCCGGCAATTGACTTTGCGGCGCTGCCGTATCGGTCGTCGGACAGGATCTTTGACGCAGCGGATGCGACTCGACGCGAAGTTGCTTCTGACGGAGATTTCGTTTGCGTCAGGACGCTCGCGGCGACGGTCCTTACGGCCGGACTAGAAGAGGTCTGCAGCGCCTTCGCCGCTCGGGTTGCTACGCTTTTGGTGGTCTCTTTAGTCATCACCGGCTCCTTACTGGCAGGCCTCGCACTCGTCGAACCCCGGATCGCCCGGGCGCATCGTGCAGACCGCGCCTTCGGCTTCGGGCATCGCCGGGGCCGAGGCGGCCACCTGGTCGATCGACGAGGCCGAGGCACCGCCGGCGGCGGCGCCCGAGGACACCGCGTTCAGCGAACCGCGCGACACGGTCGACTTCTCGACGTGCGTGGCGGCGATGGTACGCAGGTAGTAGGTCGTCTTCAGGCCGCGGATCCACGCCAGCTTGTAGGTATCGTCCAGCTTCTTGCCCGAGGCGCCGGCCATGTAGATGTTCAGCGACTGGGCCTGGTCGATCCACTTCTGGCGGCGGCTGGCGGCCTCCACCAGCCAGGTCGGCTCGACCTCGAACGCGGTCGCGTACAGGTCGCGCAGGTCCTGCGGAATGCGGTCGATGCGGGCCAGCGAGCCGTCGAAATACTTCAGGTCGGCGACCATCACCTCGTCCCACAGGCCGCGTGCCTTCAGGTCGCGCACCAGGTAGTCGTTGACCACCGTGAACTCGCCCGACAGGTTCGACTTGACGTACAGGTTCTGGAAGGTCGGCTCGATGCAGGCCGACACGCCGATGATGTTCGAGATCGTCGCGGTCGGCGCAATCGCGATGCAGTTCGAGTTGCGCATGCCGTGCTGCTTGATGCGCGCGCGCAGCTTGTCCCAATCCATCGTCGACGACTGGTCGACCTCGAGGTAGCCGCCGCGTTCCTCGGCCAGCAGCTTCAACGAGTCCTGCGGCAGGATGCCGCGATCCCACAGCGAGCCCTGATAGGTGCTGTAGCGGCCGCGCTCCTCGGCCAGCTCGGTCGACGCCTGGTAGGCGTAGTAGCAGACCGCCTCCATCGAGGTGTCGGCGAACTGCACCGCGGCCTCGCTGGCGTACGGCACGCGCAGCACGTGCAGGCAGTCCTGGAAGCCCATGATGCCCATGCCGACCGGACGGTGGCGCAGGTTCGAATTGCGCGCCTTGTCGACCGCGTAGTAGTTGATGTCGATCACGTTGTCGAGCATGCGCATCGCGGTGCGGATGGTCTTCTCGAGCTTGGCGTGGTCGAGCGCGTGGCTGCCGTCGGCCTGCTGCTTCAGGTGCGCGACCAGGTTGACCGAACCCAGGTTGCAGACCGCGATTTCGCTGTCGTTGGTGTTCAGCGTGATCTCGGTGCACAGGTTCGAGCTGTGGACCACGCCGACATGCTGCTGCGGGCTGCGGATGTTGCACGGATCCTTGAAGGTGATCCACGGATGGCCGGTCTCGAACAGCATGCCCAGCATCTTGCGCCACAGCTGCATCGCCGGGATCTTCTTGAACAGCTTCAGCTCGCCGCGCGCAACCTTCTCCTCGTAGCCGAGGTAGGCCTTCTCGAATTCCTTGCCGACCTTGTCATGCAGGTCCGGGCAGGTCGACGGCGAGAACAGCGTCCATTCGCCGTTCTCCATCACGCGCTTCATGAACAGGTCCGGAATCCAGTTCGCGGTGTTCATGTCGTGCGTGCGGCGGCGGTCGTCGCCGGTGTTCTTGCGCAGTTCGAGGAATTCCTCGATGTCCAGGTGCCAGGTCTCCAGGTAGGCGCAGACCGCGCCCTTGCGCTTGCCGCCCTGGTTGACCGCCACGGCGGTGTCGTTGACGACCTTCAGGAACGGGACCACGCCCTGCGACTTGCCGTTGGTGCCCTTGATGTGCGAGCCGAGCGCGCGCACATTGGTCCAGTCGTTGCCGAGGCCGCCGGCGAACTTCGACAGCAGCGCGTTCTCCTTCAGGCCCTCGTAGATGCCTTCCAGATCGTCGGAGATCGTGGTCAGGTAGCACGAGGACAGCTGCGAGCGGCGGGTGCCCGAGTTGAACAGCGTCGGCGTCGACGACATGAAGTCGAACGACGACAGCAGGTTGTAGAACTCGATGGCGCGGCCTTCACGATCGGTCTCGTTCAGCGCCAGGCCCATCGCGACGCGCATGAAGAAGGCCTGCGGCATCTCGATGCGGGTCTCGTCGATGTGCAGGAAGTAGCGGTCGTACAGCGTCTGCAGGCCCAGGTAGTTGAACTGGAAGTCGCGCGAGGCGTCCAGCGCCGCGCCCAGGCGCGCCAGGTCGAAGGTCGCGAGCTTCTCGTCGAGCAGCTCGGCCTCGATGCCGCGGGCGATGAACTTGGGGAAGTACTCGGCGTAGCGGCTGCCCATCTCGGCCTGGGTCACTTCCTCGCCGAGGATTTCCTTGCGGATCGTGTGCAGCAGGATGCGGGCGGTGACCTGGCTGTAGGCCGGGTCCTTTTCGATCAGCGTGCGCGCGGCGAGGATGGCCGAGTCGTAGACCTGGCTCATCGGCACGCCGTCGTACAGGTTCTTGACCGTTTCCTTCAGGATCGGCTCGGCATCGACGCCGTCGCCCAGCCCGGCGCAGGCGGTATCGATCAGCGCGTGCAGCGCGACCAGGTCCAGCGGTCGGGTCACGCCGCCGTCCGTGACGTTGAAGTTCGCGACGGACTGCGCCACGCGGGCGACGGCCTGCGCGTTGGCCTGGCCGCGCTCCTGGTTGCGCTTCTCGCGGTAGAGCACGTAGGCGCGCGCGACCTCATGTTCGCCCGAGCGCATCAGCGCCAGCTCGACATGGTCCTGCACGTCCTCGATGTGGAAGGTGCCGCCGTTCGGACGGCTGCGCAGCAGCGCGCGCACCACGTTCTGGGTCAGCTGCTCGACCAGCTCGCGCACGCGCGCCGAGGCGGCGCCCTGCCCGCCGTTGACGGCGAGGAAGGCCTTGGTCATCGCCACCGAGATCTTGCTCGGCTCGAAAGCGACCACCGCGCCGTTGCGGCGGATGATCTTGTAATCCTGGTAGTTGCCAGCGGCGTTCTCAGCGGCGGGGCTCGGCTGCGCCACGGCGGCGGAACCGGCCTTGCCGGCGAATTCTTGTTGGGCCGTCTGCATGAAGCACTCCTGTTTTTGTGACCAGTGTTATCAACGACAAAGAGCCCCTTGGAAAATGCGCAAAAAGAGACATCCCGGGCGCGGCGATGCCGTGCCGGATTACTGCCTTGCTGCATTCCCGTGGAGGGCTCTTGTGACGTGCCGACCCTGTGGCGCGCCGGTGTACGCGCTGCCGGCCGGCTGGAAACGCTTGACGCGCGTGGCGCGAAGGCAACCTGCCGAGCCCGTGGCGAACGCTGCACGCCTAGGTCGGCTCCCCGAAAGCACCACTAGATATAGTGGTCATAACGAAAAGCTGGACTAAGTATAGTGAAATGAATCGCGTTGACCAGTCTTGACAAGCGCTTGCGCGGGCCGGTCCGGCCCGACGCCGGCACCCCGGCTCCCCGCCAGACCAAGCGGCTCAAGGGTTGCGGCGGTTTGGTCGGCTGGCGCACCGACGAAAGAATTTTTTTTGATTAGCGCCACACTTCCGATAGCCCCGCGCCGACGCGGGGTTTTCGGCTAGCCCGCGGCGCCGCCGCAACGGTACGGCAGCATCGTCGGCGCCAGCCCCGCGGCCTGCGCAAAGCGCGGCCAGTCGAAGCACGGACCGGGGTCGGTCTTGCGGCCGGGGGCGATATCGCTGTGGCCGGCCACGGCCGCGATCGGATAGGCCCGCACCAGCAGCCGCGACAGCGCGGCCGCGGTGTCGTACTGGGCCGGCTCGAACGGCAGCGTGTCGCAGCCTTCCAGCTCGATGCCGATCGAGAAGTCGTTGCAGCGCTCGCGCCCGAAGAAGGCCGACTGGCCGGCATGCCAGGCGCGCTCGGCGCATGAGACGAACTGCAGCAGCTCGCCGCTGCGCCGCACCAGGAAATGCGCCGACACGCGGACCTCGTGGATGGTCGCGAAGAACGGATGGCGGGCCGGATCGAGCCGGTTCAGGAACAGCGCCTCGATATCGTCGCTGCCGAATTCGCCGGGCGGCAGGCTGATGTTGTGGATCACCAGCAGATCGACCGGCATGCCGGGCGGGCGCGGATCGAAGTTCGGCGACGGCACGCGGCGCGCGCCCTCGACCCAGCCCGCGTCATCCAGGCGCAGCCGCGACGGATGCGGCCCGGTCATGCGGGACCGCCGCGGTCGCCGCCACGGTCGCCGGATGGCTGCTGCGCCTCCGGCAAATGGCCGGCACGGCAGTAGTGCAGGCCCTGGTAGGCGATCGCCTCGCTGCGCGGCAGATGCACGCCGCAGTGGGCGCACGGCACCATCGGCTCCTGCGCGCGGCGATGGGTATCGGCAGCGGCATCGGCCGGCGGGGGTTCGGCGCGGCGCGCGCGCACGCGGCTGCCGAGCCACCAGAAAATGGCCAGCAGGACCGCCAGCAACAGGAACAGACGTGCCATCGACGATGCCTTGCTTCAGAGGCGATGCAGAATCACTTCGATTACGAAGCGGCTGCCGACATAGGCCAGCAGCAGGATGCAAAACGAGGCGATGACCCAGCGCAGCGCGACGCGGCCACGCCAGCCGTAGAACCGCCGGCCGGCCAGGATGCCGGCGAACATTACCCACGAGACCAGCGCGAACACGGTCTTGTGGTCGAAGCGGAAGACCCGCCCGAACAGCTCCTCGGAGAACAGCAGCCCCGAGGCGATCGTCAGCGTCAGCAGCACGAAGCCGGCCGCGATCAGCCGGAACAGCAGCTTCTCCAGCGTCAGCAGCGGCGGCAGCAGGTCGAGCCAGCGGCCCAGCCAGCCGGCCTGCTGCGGCGCGCCGGCCGCCATCGCGCCGCCCGGCACGTGTACGCCGTGGCCGCGGTTGAAACCATGCAGCCGGCGCTCGACCAGCAGCATCAGGAAGGCGTGGAAGGCCGCCAGCGTGAACAGCCCGTACGCGACGTTGGCGATGATGAAATGCAGCTTGAACAGCGGCCGGGCGGCATAGCCGAGGATCTGCGCGCCGGGGAAGGCGAGCGGCATCAGGCTGGCCAGCATCGCCACCGGGATCACGACCAGCCCCAGTCCGGCCAGCGAGAAGAAGAAGCTCTCGATCCAGTAGATGCCGACGCCCAGCCACAGCATCGCCGACAGCGCGAAGGCAAAGCCGAACACCATGCGGTCGGCCGGAAAGATCGTCTCGTGCAGCAGCATGCCGTGGCTGGCGAGCACCGCGACCATCAGCAGATGCCACCAGGCCGGCTGCCCTTCCGCGCTGCCGCCCGGCGCGGGGCCCGGCACCAGCACCATCGAGCCCGGCTGGCCGCCCAGGATCGGACCGCCCGCCGGACCGCCGACAGGTCCACCGGCCGTCGTGGCGGCCAGTCCGGCGTGGCGCGTCGCCCAGCCGTGATAGGCCAGCGCGCAATAGAGGAGTGCCGTCAGGGCATACAGTACAATCGCCATTCGCGCAGTTTACCCTAGCGCCTGTTACGGTGACCGACGGCGGTGACCGACCGCGGTGACCGGCGGCAATGACCCGCGGCGGCAAGGCGGATGGCGGCGCCGCGATGGACGCCCGGCGGACCCGCGCGGTCGGCCTCGCCCGCACGCCACGGTCCGCGCCGCACGGTCGATGACCGGTCGGCCATCGGCCGGCGACAGGCCGGCGACAGGCCGACAAACGCGGCGGCGCGCCGCAACCCTACAAAGCCCACCTCCGGATTTCTGCCATGCTGGACAATCTCACTCAACGCCTGGCGCGGGTCGTCAAGACCATGCGCGGCGAGGCACGCCTGACCGAAGCCAACACCGCCGAGATGTTGCGGGAGGTTCGCCTGGCCATGCTGGAGGCCGACGTCGCGCTGCCGGTGGTGCGCGAGTTCGTGGCCCGCGTCAAGGAAAAGGCGCTGGGCGAGGAAGTGGTCGGCAGCCTCACGCCGGGCCAGGCCCTGGTCGGCGTGGTGCAACGCGAACTGACCGCGGTGATCGGCGGTGAGGAAGCCGTCTCGGCCGACGGTACGCCCGGCAAGGCGGCCGAGCTGAACCTGGCGGTGCAGCCGCCGGCGATCATCCTGATGGCCGGCCTGCAGGGCGCGGGCAAGACCACCACGGTCGGCAAGCTCGCCAAATGGCTGAAGGAAAACAAGAAGAAGAAAGTGCTGACGGTCTCGTGCGACGTCTACCGCCCCGCCGCGATCGCGCAGCTCAAGACCGTGTCGGACCAGGTCGGCGCCGACTTCTTCCCGTCGCAGCCGGACCAGAAGCCGGTCGACATCGCCCGCGCGGCGCTCGACTGGGCCCGCAAGCACTATCACGACGTGCTGATCGTCGACACGGCCGGCCGGCTCGGCATCGACGAGGCGATGATGCAGGAGATCGCCGCGCTGCACGCCGCGCTCAAGCCGGCGGAAACGCTGTTCGTGGTCGACGCGATGCTGGGCCAGGACGCGGTCAACACCGCCAAGGCCTTCAACGACACGCTGCCGCTGACCGGCGTCGTGCTGACCAAGCTCGACGGCGATGCGCGCGGCGGCGCCGCGCTGTCGGTGCGGCACGTGACCGGCCGCCCGATCAAGTTCGTCGGCGTCGGCGAGAAGCTCGACGGCCTCGAGGCCTTCTACCCCGACCGCATGGCCCAGCGCATCCTGGGCATGGGCGACATCCTCGCGCTGGTCGAGGAGGCGCAGCGCGGCGTCGACATGGAAGCGGCCGAGAAACTGGCCAAGAAGATCAAGAAGACCGGCGGCTTCGACCTCGAGGACTTCAAGGCCCAGATCGGCCAGATGAAGAAGATGGGCGGCCTCGGCAGCCTGGTCGACAAGCTGCCCGCGCAATTCGCCCAGCAGGCCCAGGGCGCCAATATGGATCAGGCCGAGAAGCAGGTGCGCCGCATGGAAGGCATCATCAACAGCATGACGCCGGCCGAGCGCGCCAAGCCCGAACTGATCAAGGCCAGCCGCAAGCGCCGCATCGCCGCGGGCGCGGGCGTGCCGGTGCAGGAAGTGAACCGCCTGCTCAATCAATTCGACCAGATGCAGAGCATGATGAAGAAGCTCAAGGGCGGCGGCATGGCCAAGATGATGCGCTCGATGGGCGCGATGAAGGGCGGCATGAAGGGCCTGTTCAACCGCTGATCCGCCGCATCGAACCTGCCCGCAAGAGAACACCAGAATCAGGACCGAACACCATGATGACTGCCGAACAGGCTCGCGAACTGTGGGCCAACTCCGAGGAAATCGTCAGCGCGCAGGACGTGCAGCAATCGCTGGACCGCATGGCGCGCGAGATCGCCGACAAGATGGGAGACCGCTTCCCGCTGGTGCTGTCGGTGATGGGCGGCGCCGTGGTGTTCACCGGCATGCTGCTGCCCAAGCTCGAATTCCCGCTCGAGTTCGACTACATCCACCTGTCCCGCTACAACAACAAGACGGTCGGCGGCGAGATGCAATGGCGCGTGGCGCCGCGCGAGTCGGTCAAGGACCGGACCGTGCTGGTGCTCGACGACATCCTCGACGAGGGCGAGACCATGGCGGCGATCCGCCAGCGCATCCTGGACATGGGTGCGCGGGAGTTCTACGCCGCGGTGCTGTGCGAAAAGACGCTGGCCAAGGCCAAGCCAATGCACCCCGACTTCTGCGGCTTCACGGTGCCCGACCGTTATGTATTCGGCTGCGGCATGGATGCCAAGGGCTACTGGCGCAACCTCGGCACCATCCGCGCGCTGAAGGACTGAGGCACCCGCTTTTCGTGCCCGATCCTCCTCGGCCCGGCCGGACGCGCTTTCAGTGTCCGGCCGCCAGGATCGGCCACAGCGAGCCGAGCAGCAGCAGCGCCATCGTCACGTTGAACACGCGCAGCACGCGCGGCCTCGCCAGCCAGCGGCGCAGCGACGCGCCGAACACCGCCCACACCGCCACGCTTGGCAGATTGATGATCGCCGACAGGCTGGCCAGCAGCAGCACGTTGAGCCAGACATTCGGATGCAGCACATAGGCGCTGCACGCGCCCACCGCCATCACCCAGGCCTTCGGATTGACCCACTGGAACGCGGCCGCCTGCAGGAAGCTCATCGGCCTGGTCACCTGCCGGTCCTGCACGCCGCCGGCGGTGGCCAGCTTCCAGGCGAGGTAAACCAGGTACGCGGTGGCCGCCACGCGCAGCAGCGGCCAGGTCCACGGCACGGCGGTAAACAGCGAGCCCAGGCCGAGCGCGATCAGCGCGATCATCACGGCGAAGCCGCTGCTGATGCCGAGCAGATGGGGAATGGTGCGCGCGAAACCGAAATTGACGCCGGAGGCCAGCACCATCGTGTTGTTCGGTCCGGGCGTGATCGACGACACCAGCACGAAGCCGCCGAACGCGGCAAACACGGCAGAGCCCGCCGCCAGTTCCGACAGTGCCATGGCAACTCCTTGAATACAGGGGAAGCGGCAGTCTAGCGCGGCGGCCCTATACAGTACCGGTACAGATTCACCGGTAAAGCCCGGCACAGTGCTGCTTGCCGGTTCGGCACAGATGGGGGGCGGCTCGGCGCAGCGCGAAGCCAGACGCCGCCGACCGGCGGCGGGTCAGCCTTCCCCGCGATACGGCGCCTCGCGCAGCCACTTGGTGGCGATCCACTTCTCCCCCTGCTCGACCGGCAGCCCGGCGTGCAGCGTGCGTTCGTCGAGCGCGCCGTCCTCGCCGAGATAGGCGAAGAACACCGCATTGCCCTGTACCGGATTGACGCGCAAACCCAGTTTCGGAAACGCGGTCGCGCCGCCGGCCGGGACGTCGTTCAGGTAGATCACCAGCGTCGCCATCCGCTGCCCGCCGACGCGCAACTGGCGCGCCTCGCCCGGGCGCTGCGGATTGAAGTAGTCGTAGTGCGGCTGGTACTCGGCGCCGGGCTTGTAGTTCAGGATCTGCAGTCCTTCCCCTTGCTCGACCGGCACACCGGTCACCGCGGCGATGCGCGCCTCGAGCCGCTCGATCAGCGGATGCTCGCCGACCTGGAACATCGCGCCCATGCTGGTGCGCGCATCGATCAGGTTCTCGTCGCCGGTATCGGGATTGACCACGGGCGAGCGCGCCAGCCGGCCCCGGGACAGCGCGATCAGCGCCTCGCATTCGTCCGGCATCAGCAGCCGCTGGAACAGCGCGATGCGCGGCGATTCCATCGCGAACAGCACCGGCACGTCGCGGCCATCGCCGGCGGGCAGCGCGTTGGGGGCCGTGATCGCCGCGGCCGCGGGGGCCGCACCGTCGCGCGCGGCGCTCGTCGTGAGATCCGTGGCGGCCTTCGGCCTGGCGCCCGGCGATGGCGAATGCCCCGGCCTTGCGCCGCGCTCCCCGGATCCGGCAAGGGCCGCCTGCACCGTGGCGCGGGCGAAGGCCGCGTCGTAGCCGGACTGGCACATCGACCGCACCAGCGCGTCGGCGCCGAAGCCTTGCGCGATATGCCGGGCCAGCCAGCGTTCCAGTTCGGGCGACGAGGTGGCGTAGCCGGCCTTGCCGGCCTGCGGATGCGGGCGGGAGGTCATGACGGATCGGACAGGCGGGTGGATGGGAACGCGGCAGGGGCGGCAGGGGCGGCAGTGTTCGCCACCGTCACCGCGGCCTCGGCCTCTTGCCAGCGCCTCCATGCGGCCAGCACCGCGTTCGGGTATTCGGCGCGGCCCCGGCTGCCGTTGTAGCGGCCGAGCGCGAGGAACAGGTCGCCGGACTCGCGGTCCAGGTAGTGGCGCAGGATCGTGCAGCCGTAGCGCAGATTGCTCTGCAGATGGAACAGCTTGCGCGCGTCGCCGTCGCCGATGGTGCGCGCCCAGAACGGCATCACCTGCATCAGGCCGCGCGCGCCCGCCGTGCTGATCGCGTACTTGCGGAAGTTGCTCTCGACCTGGATCAGCCCCAGCACCAGCGCCGGCTCGAGTCCGGCCCGCCTGGCTTCGTAGTAGACGGCCTCGACCAGCTCGGTGCGGAGCGGCGGCTCGGGAATGCGCCGCTCGAGGCGGCGCGACATCTCGGCGACCCAGCGCAGATAGGCCTCGCGCTCGCCGGCGGAGACAAACACCGGCCGGGCGGGACGCGCGTCGGCAATCGCCGCGGCCAGCGCGCCGCGCACGGCGTCGGCCAGCTGCTCCTCGCGCTGGGCGCCGGCGTGCGCGGGCGGCGCGGTCAGCAACGCCAGCGCGGACAGCAGCGCCGCGATGGCGGCGCATCGCGGCGTGAGCATGGCGTCAGCTGGCCAGCAGCTTGCGGACATGCCCGACGATGTCGGCCACCGCCACGCGGCTCGCCTCGGCGTCGCGCCGGCCCTGGTACTCGACCTGGCCTTCCTTCAGGCCGCGGTCGCCGACCACCACGCGATGCGGCACGCCGATCAGTTCCCAGTCGGCGAACATCACGCCGGGGCGCTCGCCGCGGTCGTCCAGGATCGCGTCGACGCCGGCCGCCAGCAACTCGGCATGGATGCGGTCGGCCTCGGCCTTGACCGCTTCCGAGCGGTCGTAGCCGACCGGACACACCACCACCTCGAACGGCGCGATCGCCGCGGGCCAGATGATGCCGCGCTCGTCGTAGTTCTGCTCGATCGCCGCGCCGACGATGCGGGTCACGCCGATGCCGTAGCAGCCCATCTGCATCGGCTGGGTCTTGCCGTTCTCGTCGAGGAAGGTCGCGTTCATCGCCGCCGAATAGCGCGTGCCGAGCATGAACACATGGCCGACCTCGATGCCGCGGCAGATCGCCAGCCGCCCCTTGCCGTCGGGCGAGGCGTCGCCTTCGACCACGTTGCGCAGGTCCGCCACGAGCGGCTCGGGCAGGTCCCGGCCCCAGTTGACGCCGGTCAGGTGATAGTCGCGCTCGTTGGCGCCGCAGACGAAGTCGCTCATGTTGGCCACGGTGCGGTCGGCCACCACGCGGATCGGCGCCTTGGCACCGATCGGGCCCAGATAGCCGGGCGGCGTGCCGAAGGTGGCGACGATCTCCGCCTCGGTGGCGAAGCGGAACTCGGCCAGGCCCGGCACCTTCGACGCCTTGATCTCGTTCAGATCGTGGTCGCCGCGCAGCAGCAGCAGCCAGATCTGCGCGGGCTCGCCGGCAGGGCCCTCGGTCGCCAGCACGATCGACTTGACGGTGCGTTCCAGCGGGATGCCCAGCAGCTCGGCGACGTCCTCGCACTTGGCCTTGCCCGGCGTCGGCGTGCGCGTCAGCGCCTCGCGCGCGGGCGCGCGTTCGGCCAGCAGCGGCAGCGCCTCGGCGGCCTCCATGTTCGCGGCGTAGTCAGACTCGGGGCAGTAGACGATCGCATCCTCGCCGGTGTCGGCGATCACGTGGAACTCGTGCGAGCCCGAGCCGCCGATCGCGCCGTTGTCGGCCGCCACCGCGCGGAACTCCAGGCCGAAGCGCTGGAAGATGCGGATATAGGCGTCGTACATCTGGCGGTACGACACCTTCATGCCTTCCTCGTCGCGGTCGAACGAATAGGCGTCCTTCATCGTGAACTCGCGCCCGCGCATGATGCCGAAGCGCGGCCGGCGCTCGTCGCGGAACTTGGTCTGGATCTGGTACAGGTTCAGCGGCAGCTGCTTGTAGCTGCGGATCTCGGTGCGGACGATGTCGGTGACGACCTCCTCCGAAGTGGGCTGCAGCACGAAGTCGCGCTCATGGCGATCCTTCAGGCGCAGCAGCTCCGGGCCCATCTTGTCCCAGCGGCCGGTCTCCTGCCACAGCTCGGCCGGCTGCACGAACGGCATCAGCAGTTCGACGGCGCCGGCGCGGTTCATCTCCTCACGGACGATCCGCTCGATCTTGCGGATCACGCGCAGGCCGGTTGGCATATAGCTATAGATGCCGGCACCCAGCTTCTTGATCATGCCGGCGCGCATCATTAGCTTGTGCGAGACGATCTCCGCGTCGGCGGGGGCTTCCTTGAGAGTGGAAATGAAGAATTGCGAAGCTTTCATCCGTGGCTTTCGGTTGGGACAGCAGGTTGGGACGGCGCACGCGGCGCGGATCGATGGGAAAAGGGCAAGGGGTGCGACAGGGTCGAGGACAGCGTCGGAAAACGCCGCCAGGAACACGGTCGCGACACGGTGTCTGGGCCGGCGAAAGGCGCCTGAAACGGCGCATTTCGTCGGGGAAAACCAGCACGCTGGACCGGTCCGGACGGACCCCGCGCTTCCTTTATAATCGACGTAATTCTAAAGGATTCGAGGTGCAGTCATGCTCGATCGTGAAGGCTTCCGCCCGAACGTCGGCATCATCCTCATCAACGCACGGAACGAGGTGTTCTGGGGCAAGCGAATCGGCGAACATTCTTGGCAGTTTCCCCAAGGCGGCATCAAATACGGCGAGACGCCGGAACAGGCGATGTACCGCGAACTGCATGAAGAGGTCGGACTGCTGCCCGAGCACGTCAGGATCGTCGGTCGCACGCGCGACTGGCTGCGTTACGAGGTGCCGGACAAGTTCATACGCCGCGAGATTCGCGGGCATTACAAGGGGCAGAAACAGATCTGGTTCCTGCTGCGGATGGCGGCGCGCGATTGCGATATCTGCCTGCGCGCCACCGACCACCCGGAATTCGACGCCTGGCGCTGGAGCCAGTACTGGGTGCCGCTCGATGCGGTGATCGAATTCAAGCGCGAGGTCTACCAGATGGCGCTGACGGAGCTGTCGCGCTTTCTGCATCGCGGCCAGCGGGCGCCGCTCAGTCCCTACGGCAACCACCATGCCGGGACCCACGGCAACGCCGGCCGCGCCGGCGGCCAGCGCGCGGGCCGGCAAGCCCCGGGCAATACGCCGGCCGCCAGCCAGCCGTCCCCTACCCTGACGCAGCCGGAAGCGCCGGTCTGCGTGCAAACGCGGAGCACTGATGACTAAACCCGCCGGCTTCGGCCGACGCCACACCGGCAGCGCGACCCTCAACGGTCTGGCTGCCGGGCTTGCCACGCTGTTCGCGGTCGCCCTGGTGAGCGCCTGTTCGACCAGCACCGAGACGCCCAAGCGCGCCGCCCAGCTCGAAGCGGAGGAGGCCGAGGAACCGGTCTTCCTGCTCGACCGGCTCGCCTCCAAGGGCTTCCAGGAGGCCGCGACCAAGCTGCCGCCGCCGCCGGCCGACGCCGATCTGCTGCCGTTTGACGTCAGCACCACGGGGCGCCTGTCGTTCGCGGTGGACGCCAAGTCGATCCTGGTCGGCGAGGACGGCGCGGTGCGCTACACCGCGGTGATCACCAGCCCGACCGGCGTGCGCAACATCAGCTACGAAGGGGTGCGCTGCGACGTGTTCCAGCGCAAGCTGTTCGCCACCATGCCGCCCGGCAGCAAGACCTGGGTGCCGAACCAGAGCGCGGGCGCCGAGCAATGGCGGACGATGAGCACCAGCGTGCGCAACAGCTATGCGGCGACGCTGGCGTCCGAATATCTTTGCGACGGCCGCGCGGTGGCGGGCAAGACCGAGGACATCGTGCGCGCGATCCGCGACGGCGTGGCCCGGCAGGGCGCGTACCAGTAAGGGGTATCGACAGACTACGATGAAGGCCGGCGGCGGCGGATTGCCATCGCCGGCCTTCTTGCGTCCGCTCAGACGAGTACGAGGTTGTCCCGGTGGATCAGCTCGGGCTCGTTCAGATGGCCGAGCACCGCTTCGATTTCCGACGACGGCTTGCGCGCGATCAGCCGCGCCTCCGCGCTCGAATAGTTGGTCAGGCCGCGTGCCACCTCGCGCCCCTGCGCATCGACGCAGGCGATGACCTCGCCGCGCGCGAACTCGCCCTGCACTTCCACCACGCCGATCGGCAGCAGCGACTTGCCGCCCGCGGTCAGCTTGTCGACCGCGCCGGCATCGATGACGACGCGCCCACGCAGCTGCAGATGGTCGGCCATCCATTGCTTGCGCGCGGTCAGCCGCCCGGTCGGCGCCAGCAGCTGCGTGCCGATCGCCTCGCCGCCGGCCAGACGCGCGAGCACGTCGGCCTCGCGTCCGGACGCGATCACCGTATGGGCGCCCGACTTGGCCGCGCGCTTGGCCGCCAGGATCTTGGTCAGCATGCCGCCGCGGCCGATCGCGGTGCCGGCGCCGCCGGCCATCGCCTCGAGCTGCGGCGTGCCGGCCAGCGCCTCGTGCACGAACTCGGCGGCCGGATCCTTGCGCGGATCGGCGGTGTACAGGCCGCGCTGGTCGGTCAGGATCACCAGCGCATCGCCCTCGATCAGGTTGGTGACCAGCGCGCCCAGCGTATCGTTGTCGCCGAACTTGATTTCGTCGGTGACGACCGTGTCGTTCTCGTTGATGATCGGCACCACGCCCAGGCCGAGCAGCGTCAGCAGCGTCGAGCGCGCATTCAGGTAGCGCTCGCGGTCGGCCAGGTCGGCATGGGTCAGCAGCACCTGCGCGGTGCGGATGCCATAGCGGCCGAACTGGCTCTCGTAGACCTGGGCCAACCCCATCTGGCCGACCGCGGCCGCGGCCTGCAACTCATGAATCTCGCGCGGACGGCGCACCCATCCCAGCCGCTGCATGCCCTCGGCGATCGCGCCCGAGCTGACCAGCACGACTTCCTTGCCGGCGGTACGCAGCCTGGCGATCTGCGCCGCCCAGCGGGCGATGGCATCGTGGTCCAGCCCCTTGCCGTCGTTGGTGACGAGGCTCGATCCGACCTTGACGACGATGCGCCGGGCCTGCGCGATGACCGATTGGGTGGGCAACTGTGTCTCCTGAAGTAGGGTCGTGCCGGGCAAAGATCCGGGACAGAATTCCGGCGAGGCGATCAGCCTTGTCGTTCGTCGCGATCGACGTTGTGCAGCCGCTCGTCCAGACGCACGTCCGGCTCGGCCAGCGCCGCGGCCTCCTCGGCCTTCAGCGCGGCCAGATGGTCCTTGATCGCGTAGACCAGCTCGCGGCAGCCCTCGCCGGTCAGCGCCGAGATGCGGAACACCGGTCCCTTCCACTTGTAGCGCTTGATGAAGTCCTTGACGCGCGCCTCGCGCTCGTCCTCGGGAACCATGTCGAGCTTGTTCAGCACCAGCCAGCGCGGCTTCTCGTACAGCTCGGCATCGTACTTCTTCAGCTCGTTGACGATGGCGCGCGCCTCGGCGACCGGATCGACCGATTCGTCGAACGGTGCCAGATCGACGATATGCAGCAGCAGCCCGGTGCGCTGCAGATGGCGCAGGAACTGATGTCCCAGCCCGGCGCCCTCGGCGGCGCCTTCGATCAGCCCCGGAATATCGGCGATCACGAACGATTGCTCGTGGTCGACCCGTACCACGCCGAGATTCGGATGCAGCGTGGTGAACGGATAGTCCGCGACCTTGGGCCGCGCATTGGACACGTGCGAGATGAAGGTCGACTTGCCCGCATTGGGCATGCCCAGCAGGCCGACGTCGGCCAGCACCTTCAGTTCGAGCTTCAGCATGCGGCGCTCGCCCGGCTTGCCGTCGACCTGCTGGCGCGGCGCACGGTTGGTACTGGACTTGAAATGCAGATTGCCCCAGCCGCCCATGCCGCCCTCGGCCAGGCACACCTTCTGGCCGTGCTCGGTCAGATCGGCGATGACCTCGCCGCTGTCCATGTCGGTGATCAGCGTACCGACCGGCATGCGCAGGGTCACGTCGTCGCCGGCCGCGCCGTAGCAGTCGGAGCCGCGGCCGTTTTCGCCATTGCGGGCGACATGCTTCTTGGCGTAGCGGAAATCGATCAGCGTGTTGATGTTGCGATCGGCCACCGCGTAGACGCTGCCGCCACGGCCGCCATCGCCGCCGTCCGGCCCGCCGAACGGCACAAACTTCTCGCGCCGGAACGACGCGCTGCCATTGCCCCCATTGCCGGCAATGACTTCGATTCGGGCTTCGTCGATGAACTTCATGATGGTGATCCGTGCTGGAGCGTGCCGCGTCGAAAGACCTTGTCAGGCGCTGCCGGCGGCGGGCGACGTTCGACATTGTCGCCAGAAAAGAAAAAGCCCCGCAAGGGTTGCGGGGCCTTCGTGCTGCAAGGCAGTGGTCAGGCTGCCGGAACGACGCTGACCTGCTGCTTCTTGGCAGCGCCCTTGACGGCGAACTTCACGTGGCCGTCAACCAGGGCGAAGAGGGTGTGGTCCTTGCCCACGCCGACGTTCTCGCCGGCATGCACACGGGTACCGCGCTGGCGGACGATGATGCCGCCGGCGTTGATGGCCTGGCCACCAAACACCTTCACGCCCAGACGCTTCGATTCGGAATCGCGGCCGTTCCGTGTGGAACCGCCGCCTTTTTTCTGTGCCATGACTTAGCTCCTGTCGCTTTACCTGGATGTCACCGATTTGCTCTCGTTGCGGTCCGCGGGGACTCAGGCAACGATCGCTTCGATGCGCAGTTCGGTGTAATTCTGGCGATGGCCTTGGCGCTTCTGGTAATGCTTGCGACGGCGCATCTTGAAGATCTTCACCTTGTCGTGACGACCCTGGGAGATAACGGTAGCTTTGACGGAAGCCCCGCTGACCAGCGGCGTACCAAACTTGATCTGGTCGCCAGCGCCCACTGCGAGCACTTGGTCGAGCGTGATTTCTGCGCCAATGTCTGCCGGTATCTGTTCTACTTTCAGTTTTTCGCCAGCAGCAACCTTGTATTGCTTGCCGCCGGTTTTTACGACCGCGTACATTGTCGAACCTCTCGATGTGAATAAACGCCCAAAAGCCAGCGCTGGCGCGGCTTCGCGGCTAGGCGAAGCGGCCATGCAACGCGCTTTCGGCCCGGTTATCTCCCGCCGGCACGGACGCAACAACAGCAGTTCAGCCGGAGGAAACTCGGCATTCTATACGAGCAGCGGGAAAAGTGCAAAGAAAACAAACACATAGGCCCGCAGAGACGGGCAGCGCACTTAATGCAGTGGCCCCTCAGGTCGCCTCGGCGAGCAGAAATCCGGCCAGCGCGGCGAACGCGACCCACCACGCGAGGCGGCGGAAGGGGCGGCGGCCATGGCCATCGGGAGCGGCGGGCTTGTTCATGGCGGCATTATAGGCGCCGGTCCCGCCCCGGCCCGCAAGCCGGTATCCGCCGGCGAACGCGCCGCGCGATCGCGCGCACGAGGTGCCATCCGGGCCATCTGGACACGGCCATCGCATATAATCGCTCGTTCTGCGTAACGGTGATCATCTTGTCCGAGTCTTCCGCTTCTGCCTTGCTCGCTCCGGTCGCTGCCGACATGCGCGCCGTCGATGCAGTCATCCGGCAGCGCCTGTCTTCCGAAGTGCCCCTGATCGAACAGATCGGCGAATACATCATCGGCGCGGGCGGCAAGCGCCTGCGCCCCGTGATCCTGCTGCTGTCCGCACGCGCGCTGGGCTATGACGGACATCGCCATCACGAACTGGCCGCGGTGGTGGAATTCATCCACACCGCCACGCTGCTGCACGACGACGTGGTCGACGAATCCGAGCTGCGGCGCGGCCGCCAGACCGCCAACGCGGTGTTCGGCAATGCCGCCAGCGTGCTGGTCGGCGACTTTCTCTATTCGCGCGCGTTCCAGATGATGGTCGACGCCGGCAGCATGCGCATCATGCAGATCCTGTCGGACGCGACCAACGTGATCGCCGAGGGCGAGGTGCTACAGCTGCTGAACATGCACGACCCCGACGTCACGGTGGAGCGCTATCTGCAGGTGATCCGCTACAAGACCGCCAAGCTGTTCGAGGCCTCGGCCCAGCTTGGCGCGGTGCTGGCGGGTGCCGACGCGGCGATGGAAGAGGCGGCCGCCGAATACGGCCGCCGCATCGGCACCGCCTTCCAGCTGATCGACGACATGCTCGACTACACCGCCAGCGCCGAACAGATGGGCAAGAACGCCGGCGACGACCTGCGCGAGGGCAAGCCGACGCTGCCGCTGCTGCATCTGATGGAGCATGGCAGCGCCGAGCAACGCGCGCTGGCGCGCGAGGCGATCGTCCAGGGCGGCACCGAACACTTCGACGCGGTGTTCTCGGCCATCCATCAATGCGGGGCCCTGGATGCGACCTTCGAGGCCGCAAAACGCGAGGCCGATGCGGCCGAACGCGCGGCAATGCAATTTCCCTCTTCACAACTGAAGGAAACGCTGATAAAGTTATGTGCTTTCTCGCTGCAACGTCAGTCCTGACGCGGCGGGGAACAGAAAACGGGGTGTAGCTTAGCCTGGTAGAGCGCTACGTTCGGGACGTAGAGGCCGGAGGTTCGAATCCTCTCACCCCGACCAGTTTTTCCGAAAGGGCCGTGCAGCGATGCACGGCCCTTTTGTTTTGGTCCGTTCGTTTAAGTCTTCTTGCTTTGGCCGTCCCCGCCATTTGAGACTGGGCGCATTCCCGTTCCCGCCGGCGCATCGCACACTGGGCCACTCCCGCACTGCGTCCCGCCCGCCATGATCGCCATGACCGCCCCGTCCGATGCGCCGATCGAATACGACCCCGCCATGCCATCGGTCGACGACGCGCCGGTCGTGCGCTTCGTCCAGACGCTGCTGGCCGAGGCCTGCCGGCGCGGCGCCTCGGACCTGCACTTCGAGCCGTACGAAGGCTTCTATCGCGTGCGCTTTCGCATCGATGGGCAGCTGCACGAGGTCGCCCGTCCGCCGCTGGACATTCGCGATCGCATCGCGACGCGGATCAAGGTGCTGGCGCGGCTGGACATCGCCGAGAAGCGTGTACCGCAGGATGGCCGCATGCGGTTCGTGGTGCCGCGGCGCGACGGCGAGGCGACGCCTGACGGGGCCGCCGGCCGCGCGGTCGATCTGCGCGTATCGACGCTGCCGACGCTGTTCGGCGAAAAGATCGTGCTGCGCATGCTGGCCGCGTCCAGTGTGCGGCTCGATATGGACAGCCTCGGCCTCGAGCCGACGCAGCTGGCCGTGCTGCTCGAGCGGCTGCGCCGTCCGCACGGCATGGTGCTGGTCACCGGTCCGACCGGCAGCGGCAAGACCGTTTCGCTGTACGCCCTCCTGAATCTGCTGAACCAGCACGAGCGCAATATCTCGACGGCCGAGGACCCGGCCGAGATCCAGCTGGCCGGCATCAACCAGGTCAATATCCACGACAAGATTGGCCTGAACTTCCCCACCGTGCTGCGAGCGTTGCTGCGGCAGGACCCGGACGTGATCATGGTCGGCGAGATCCGCGATGCCGAAACCGCCGATGTCGCGGTCAAGGCGGCGCAGACCGGCCATCTGGTACTGTCGACGCTGCACACCAACGATGCGCCGGGCACGCTGACACGGCTCGCGCAGCTTGGCGTCGCGCCCTTTCACCTGGCCGCCAGCGTGCTGGTGATCACCGCGCAGCGGCTGGCCCGCATGCTGTGCGCCTGCAAACGTCCGGTCCCGGTGCCGCTGTCCGCGCTGCGCGAGGCCGGTTTCGCGGACACCTTGCTCGACGGCGACTGGCAGCCCTGCCAGCCGGTCGGCTGCGCCGCGTGCCGCGGCAGCGGTTATCGCGGGCGCTGCGGCATCCATCAGGTGATGCCGGTCTCCGACGCGATGCAGAACATCATCCTGTCGCGGGGCAGTGCCCGTGCGCTGGCCCAGCAGGCGCGCCGCGAGGGCGTGCTATCGTTGCGCGAGGCGGGGCTGCTCAAGGTCAGGGCGGGCACGACCTCGCTGGCCGAGGTGCTGGCGACGACCAATCCATAACGACAATCCATCACGAAGATCGACCGAACGATCATGCCATCCGGGTCCACCATGGCGGCGCCGGCACCGCGCGCCGCCGTCCGCCTCAGGGCCATGGCGCGCGTCATCGCGCCACCCCGATTCCATGCCGAGGACATCGCGCGCTTCACCCGCCAGCTGTCGACGCTGCTGGGCGCCAGCGTGCCGCTGCTGCCGGCGCTGGACATCATCGCGCGCGGCCATGGCGACCCGGCGTGGCGCCGCCTGCTGGCGCAATTGCGCGCCGACATCGAGGGCGGCAGCGGCCTGGCGCAGGCCATGCGCCGCCATCCCCGCACGTTCGACGCGCTGTACTGCAGCCTGGTCGAAGCCGGCGAGCACAGCGGCGCGCTCGGCGGCATGCTCGACAGGCTGTGCGTCCATCAGCAACAGGAGATCGCGCTGCGTGGCCAGGTACGCGCCGCGCTGCGCTATCCGCTGGTGGTGCTGGCGGTCGCCGCCGCCGTGACGACGATCCTGATGCTGTTCGTCATTCCCGCCTTCAAGCAGGTCTTCGTCGGCTTCGGCGCCGGCGCCGAACTGCCCGGACCCACGCAATTCGTGATCGCGGTGTCGGATGGCCTGGTTGCCAACTGGCAGCTGCTGTTGTTGCTGCCGCCGCTGGCGTGGCTGGCCCTGCGGCATGCGCTGCGGCGCTCGGCTGCGCTGCGCCATGCGCGCGATCGCGCGGTGCTGCGGTTGCCGCTGGCCGGTCCGCTGCTGCGCAAGGCGGCGGTGGCACGCTGGACGCGCACGCTGGCGACGCTGTCCGCCGCGGGCACGCCGCTGGTCGAGGCCATGGCGCTGGTCGCGGGAGCCGCCGGCAATCGTGTGTACCGCGATGCCACGCGGCAGATCGAACGCGCGGTGCGTTGCGGCGCCAGCCTGGCGACGGCAATGCGCGCCAGTGCCGCGTTCGACCCGATGGCGCTGCAGATGACGCGCATCGGCGAGGAATCGGGCGCGCTCGACACGATGCTGCTCCATGTCGCGCAATGCTGCGAGCGCGAGGTCGACGAGGGCGTCGCCGCGGTCGCCGGCATGGTCGAGCCGCTGATCGTCGTGGTGCTGGGCGTGCTGATCGGCGCGCTGGTGATCGCGATGTATCTGCCGATCTTCAAGCTGGCCCAGGTGGTCTGAGATGCAAGGCTTCCTGTCGAACTGGAACGCGGCCATGCCCGCCGGTACCTGGACCATTGCCGCACTGGCCGCGCTGCCGCCGTGGTTCCTGCTGGGCGCGGCCGCGCTGCTCGGTCTGGTGGTCGGCAGCTTCCTCAACGTGGTGGTGCATCGGCTGCCGCGCATGATGGAACGCGAGGAGGCGAACTATCTGGCGGCGCTGCGCCACGAGCCCGTGCCCTACCCCGATCGCTACGACCTCGTGGTGCCGCGCTCGTCGTGCCCGCACTGCGGCCATGCGATCGCCCCGTGGGAGAACATCCCCGTGCTCGGCTATCTGTTGCTGCGCGGCCGCTGCTCGGCCTGCGGCAAGCCGATCGGCCTGCGCTATCCCGCCGTCGAGCTGATCAGCGCGGCACTGTGCGCGCTGGCGGCCTGGCATTTCGGGCCCACCTGGCAGGCGCTGGCCGCGCTGGTGCTGATCTGGTCGCTGCTGTCGCTGGCGCTGATCGATGCCGACACGCAACTGCTGCCGGATCAGATCACGCAGCCGCTGCTGTGGCTCGGCCTGCTGCTGAACCTGACCGGCCTGTTCGCGCCGATCGGCGATGCGGTGATTGGCGCGGCCGCCGGCTATCTGCTGTTGTGGACCACCTATTGGCTGTTCAAGCTGCTGCGCGGCAAGGAGGGCATGGGCTATGGCGACTTCAAGCTGATGGCCGCGCTCGGCGGCTGGTTCGGCTGGCAGGCGCTGCCTGCGCTGGTGCTGGTGTCCTCGGTGGTGGGACTGGTGTACGGTCTTGCCAAGATCGCACTGCGCCGCCACGATCGCGATACGCCGTTCCCGTTCGGGCCGTTCATTGCCGGCGCCGGACTGCTGGTGCTGTTCGCCGGTGCCGACTGGCTGCTGCCGTCATTGGCGCCGGACATTGCCATCGAAGCGGGCGCGATGCAGACCCACTGACCCTGGAGACTTATGCTGGAAATCGGATTGACCGGGGGCATCGGCTCCGGCAAGAGCCGCGTCGCTGATCTGTTTGCCGAGCGCGGCGCCGCGCTGATCGATACCGACCTGATCGCGCACGAGATCACCGCGCCCGGCGGCGCGGCAATACCCGCGCTGGTCGAGGCCTTCGGCCCCAAGTGTCTGCGCGCCGACGGCGCGATGGACCGCGACGCGATGCGCGCGCTGGTCTTCTCCGATCCGACCGCCAAGGCCCGGCTCGAGGCGATCACGCATCCGCTGATCCGCGAGGTCACCGAACAGCGGGCCGCCCGGATCCGCGCGGACGGCGCCCATCCCTATCTGATCCACGTCGTGCCGCTGCTGGTCGAATCGGGCCGCTGGCGCGAACGTGTCGACCGCGTGCTGGTGGTCGACTGCAGCGAAGCGACGCAGATCGCCCGCGTAATGGCGCGCAACGGCTTCTCGCGCGAGCAGGTCGAGGCCATCATGGCCAGGCAGGCCACACGCGCGCAACGGCTGGCCGTCGCCGACGACGTGATCGACAACGATGGCCCGGTCGAGGCATTGCCGCCGCAGGTCGAGGCGCTCGATCGCCGCTATCGTGCGATGCAGCCGCTGTCCGCCAAACCCGCCGCGCGCTAGCCACGCCGGCGTGCAAGCGCACTTTCCGTCAGGCGCCGCCGAGGCCACCATCGGCGGCGTTTCATTGTCCTTGCGCGCTGTCTCGCATAGAATGCGTTGGAATATGCTGCCAAGTGCATGCATACGGCCGCATGCGAGCTTCGCATGCATTCTGTACCGATCGCCTCGCGCGCCAGCCTGAGCCGATTCGTCTGTCGAATCCAGCACCGGGCCGGCAAGCTGGCCGACGCCGCGCTGCACGGACTTCCCCTTGATTCTGTACGAATATCCTTTCAACGAACGCATCAGGACACTCCTGCGTCTGGAGGACCTGTTCGATCGGCTGGATTACTTTCTCGGACAGGAACATGCGCTGCAGCATCATGTCGCGCTGACCACGCTGTTCGAGATCATCGACGTCGCTGGCCGCGCCGACCTGAAGACCGATCTGATCAAGGAACTGGACCGCCAGCGCCAGGCGCTGAGCGCGCTGCGTTCGAGCCCGCAGATCGACCAGCAGACGCTCGACGCGGTGATCGGCGAGCTCGAGCAGGCCATCGCGCAGCTGAACCAGACCGTCGGCAAGGCGGGCCAGCTGCTGACCGACAACGAGTGGCTGACCAGCATCCGCAGCCGCGCGATCATTCCCGGCGGCACCTGCGAGTTCGACCTGCCCTCGTACTACGCCTGGCAGCATCGGCCCGCCGAGGAGCGGCGCGCCGACATCCTGAAGTGGGTGCGTCCGCTGATTCCGTTGCGCGTGGGTACCGATGCGGTGCTGAAGCTGCTGCGCGAATCCGGACAGAGCGGCAAGGTGATCGCCACCGGCGGCAGCTATCAGCAGATGCTGTCCGGCCGCAGCTACCAGCTGATGCAGGTGCTGCTCGACGATTCGCTGCTGGCCTTCATCCCGGAGATGAGCGCCAACAAGTACATGCTGTGGGTGCGCTTCACCCAGCAGGACGGCGACATGCGACCGCGCTCGGTCGACGCCGACATCCCCTTCCTGCTCAAACTCTGCAACTTCTGATTTGCCATGCCATCCGTAGTCAAATGCCCGACCTGTGGCAAGGACGTCGTTTGGGCGCCGGAAAACAAGTTCCGCCCCTTCTGTTCCGAACGTTGCAAGCAGATCGACCTGGGTGCCTGGGCCTCGGAGAAATACGTGATCGGCGGCAAGCCGGCCGATCCGACCGAGGACGAGCAGGACCGGAACGAGGACTGAGCGCCCGCGCGCGCACGGCGGCAGCCCTCAGGCCGCCTCCTCACCCAACCACTGGACCACCGGAATCGTCGCCGGCAGCAGCGGGCCGACGGTAACGGGCACCCGCTCCCACGAGAACGCCTGGCCTTCGCGCCCGACCGGCTCGCCGGTCCAGCCGGTGACCTTGCAGAAGTGCAGCCGCACATAGGCGTGCGGGTAATCGTGCTCGAGCACGTGCCAGCGCGTCGAGGCCGTGATGTCCAGGCCCAGTTCCTCGTGCAGCTCGCGCGCCAGCGCCGCTTCGACCGATTCGCCGGCTTCGAGCTTGCCGCCGGGAAACTCCCAGTAGCCCTCGTAGGGCTTGCCGGCCGGCCGCTGCGCCAGCAGGAAGCGGCCGTCCGGCCGTACCAGCACGCCGACCGCGACCTCGGTGACCTTGCGTCCGCCGCTCATGCCGGCTCGCCCTGGTGCGCGCCCGGATGTCCCCCGTAAGGCTTGCCATGCTTGCCGCCCCAGTCGCGCGCGAACTGCCACGCGACGCGCCCGGAGCGCGAGCCGCGCTCCAGCGCCCAGACCAGCGCATCGCCGCGCGCGGCGGCGATATCGTCATCGTTGCAGCCGAACTGGCGCAGCCAGTGCGCGACGATATTCAGGTATTCGTCCTGCTTCGGCGGATAGAACGACAGCCACAGGCCGAAGCGCTCGGACAGCGAGATCTTTTCCTCGACCACCTCGCCGGGATGGATTTCGCCATCCGCGGTGTGCTGGTAGGTCTCGTTGTCCTTCATGTACTCCGGCAGCAGATGGCGGCGGTTCGACGTCGCATAGACCAGCACGTTGTCCGACTGCGCGGCGACCGAGCCGTCGAGCGCCGACTTCAGCGACTTGTAGCCCGATTCGCCGTCCTCGAACGACAGGTCGTCGCAGAAGATCACGAAGCGCTCCGGCCGCTGCGTCAGTTGCTCGACGATATCGCCGAGGTCGCCCAGGTCGGCCTTGTCGACTTCGACCAGGCGCAGCCCCTCGTCCACGAAGGCGTTCAGGCAGGCCTTGATCAGCGACGACTTGCCGGTGCCGCGCGCGCCGGTCAGCAGCACGTTGTTGGCCGGCAGCCTGTGCACGAACTGGCGCGTGTTGGCGACGATCGCGTCCTTCTGGCGCTCGATGTTCTTCAGGTCGTCCAGATGGATCGGCGGCAGCTGGCGGATCGCCTGCAGATAGCCGATATTGCCGAACAGGCTCTGCCGCTTGCGCCAGCGGAAGGCGACGGCCTGTTGCCAGTCCGCCTCGGTCAGCTGCGGCGGCAGCCACTGTTCGAGCCGGGCGAGAAATTGGTCGAGACGGGAGGCGAGATCGGACATGGCGGCAATCCGGAGAGGCGGGGGATGGGAGAAGCGGAACAGCGAGGGGATGGCGGTGGCCCGATGCCGGGCCGCCATCGCCGGCGATGCCTCGCCAGGCGGCAAGGCATCGTCGGGCAACGATCAGGAACGATAGTCCGCGTTGATCGATACGTAATCGTGCGACAGGTCGCAGGTCCAGACCGTGGCCGTGGCATTGCCGCGGCCCAGCGCGATGCGCACCGTGATCTCGGCCTGCTTCATCACGCGCTGGCCGTCTTCCTCGCGGTAGTCGGGGTGCCGGCCGCCGTCCCTGGCGACCCAGACATCGTCGAGCCACAGGTTGACGCCGCCGACATCGAGATCGTCGACACCGGCATAGCCGACCGCGGCCAGGATCCGGCCCAGATTGGGATCGGACGCGTAGAACGCGGTCTTGACCAGCGGCGAGTGGGCGACCGCGTAGGCGATCTGGCGGCACTCGGCGACATCGCGTCCGCCCTCGACCTGGATCGTCATCAGCTTGGTCGCGCCTTCGCCGTCGCGCACGATCATCTGCGCCAGCTCCTGCGCCAGCGACGTCACTGCATCGCGCAGCGCCTCGAACTCGGCACCGTCGGCACGCTCGATCGCGGGCGCGCCGGCGCGGCCGGTGGCGATCAGCACGAACGAATCGTTGGTCGAGGTATCGCCGTCGATCGTGATGCTGTTGAACGAGTGGTCGGCCGCGTGCGACACCAGCGCCTGCAGCACCGGCTGCGCCACGGCCGCATCGGTGGCGATGAAGCCCAGCATCGTCGCCATATTGGGACGGATCATGCCGGCGCCCTTGCTGATGCCGGTCAGCGTGACGGTCTTGCCGCCGATCGTCACCGTCCGCGACGCGGCCTTCGGCTGCGTGTCGGTGGTCATGATCGATTCGGCCGCGGCCAGCCAGTTGTCCTCGCGCGCGCTCTCGATCGCCTTCGGCACGCCGGCCAGCAGGCGCTCCATCGGCAGCGGCTCGAGAATCACGCCGGTCGAGAACGGCAGCACCTGGTCGGCGCCGATGCCCAGCGCCGCGGCGACCGCGTCGCAGGTCGCGCGTGCGTTGGCCAGACCCGGCTCGCCGGTGCCGGCATTGGCGTTGCCCGTATTGATCACCAGCGCGCGGATGCCGCGGCCTGCCGCCAGATGCTCGCGGCAGACCTGCACCGGCGCGGCGCAGAAGCGGTTGCGCGTGAAGACGCCTGCCACGGTGCTGCCTTCGGCTAGGCACACCACCAGCACGTCCTTGCGGTTGGCCTTGCGGATGCCCGCTTCAGCCCAGCCGAGCTCGACGCCGGCGACCGGTTTCAGATTCTCTGCCTGCGGCAGCGGCAAGTTGACGGCCATGTTCGATTCCTTGCTTCGATGCGATACCCAGTGCCAGTGTCTTGCGGCCGGCTCAGCTCAGCCTGCCGTGGCACTGCTTGAACTTCTTGCCCGAGCCGCACGGGCACGGATCGTTGCGGCCGACGCGGGGCATGGTCGCCACTTCGCTGTCGTCGCGCGCGCCGCGTGCCGCGGCGGCGATCGCGCGCTCGCCGGTGTCGGGACCGGCGCCGCCGAACTCGTCATGCTGGTATCGCACATTGCCCAGATGCGACAGATCGTCCTCGATCTGCTCGGAGGCGTGCTCGAGCTCTTCCGGCGACTGGATCTGGACGTTGAAGACGACGCGGGTGACCTCGCTCTTGATCACGTCCAGCAGCCGCGCGAACAGCTCGAACGACTCGCGCTTGTACTCCTGCTTCGGATCCTTCTGCGCATAGCCGCGCAGATGGATGCCCTGGCGCAGGTGGTCCAGCGCGGCCAGGTGCTCGCGCCAGTGCGTGTCGATGCTCTGCAGCATCACGGAGCGCTCGAAGCCGGCAAAGGCCTCGCGGCCGACCTGCGCGACCTTGGCCTCGTAGCGCTCGGCCGCGGCCGAGACGATCATCTGCAGCAGTTCCTCGTCCTCGATGCTCTGCGCGTTCTCGATGGTCTGCGCGAGCGGCAGCTCCAGGCCGAAATCGTCGCGCAGGCGCTTCTCCAGGCCGTCGATGTCCCACTGCTCTTCCATCGATTCGGCCGGCACGTACTCGCGGAACAGATCGACCAGCACGCCCTCGCGCAGGCTCTTGATCATCTCGCCGACGTCCTGCGCTTCGAGCACCTCGTTGCGCAGCTTGTAGATTTCCTTGCGCTGGTCGTTGGCGACGTCGTCGTACTGCAGCAGCTGCTTGCGGATATCGAAGTTGCGGCCCTCGACCTTGCGCTGCGCAGATTCGATCGAGCGCGTGACGATGCCGGCTTCGATCGGTTCGCCCTCGGGCATCTTCAGGCGGTCCATGATCGCGCGCACGCGGTCGCCGGCGAAGATGCGCAGCAGCTGGTCGTCCAGCGACAGATAGAAGCGCGACGACCCCGGGTCGCCCTGGCGGCCGGCGCGGCCGCGCAGCTGGTTGTCGATCCGGCGCGATTCGTGGCGCTCGGTGCCGACGATATGCAGGCCGCCCGCGGCCTTGACCTGCTCGTGCAGCGATTGCCATTCGGACTTCAGCTGCGCGATGCGCGAGGCCTTGTCCTCGGCCGACAGGCTGGCATCGGCCTCGATGAAGCCGGCCTGCTTCTCGACGTTGCCGCCCAGCACGATGTCGGTACCGCGGCCCGCCATGTTGGTGGCGATCGTGATCATCTGCGGCCGGCCCGCCTGCGCGACGATCTCCGCCTCGCGCGCGTGCTGCTTGGCGTTGAGCACCTGGTGCGGCAGCTTTTCCTTGTTCAGCAGGTCCGACAGGTATTCCGAGGTCTCGATCGACGTGGTGCCGACCAGCACCGGCTGCCCGCGCTCGTAGCATTCGCGGATATCGCGGACCACGGCGTCGTAGCGCTCCTTGGACGTCTTGAAGATCTGGTCCTGGAAGTCCTTGCGCTGGGTCGGCTTGTTGGTCGGGATCACGACCACTTCCAGGCCGTAGATCTCCTGGAATTCATAGGCCTCGGTGTCAGCCGTGCCGGTCATGCCGGCCAGCTTCTCGTACATCCGGAAGTAGTTCTGGAAGGTGATCGTCGCCAGCGTCTGGTTTTCCTGCTGGATGGTGACGCCTTCCTTGGCCTCGACCGCCTGGTGCAGGCCGTCGGACCAGCGGCGGCCCGTCATCAGGCGGCCGGTGAATTCGTCGACGATGACGACCTCGTCGTTCTGCACCACGTAGTGCTGGTCGCGATGGAACAGGCTGTGCGCGCGCAGCGCGGCGTACAGATGGTGCATCAGCGTGATGTTCTGCGGCGCGTACAGCGACTCGCCCTCGCCGATCAGGCCCAGCTGCGCCATGATCTGCTCGGCCTTCTCGTGGCCGGCCTCCGTCAGGTAAACCTGGTGCGCCTTCTCGTCGACGTAGTAGTCGCCCGGCTTCTCGACGCCGGTGCCGTCCGCCTTCTCCTCGCCGATCTGGCGCTCGAGCAGCTTCGGGATGCCGTTCATGCGCTGGTACAGGTCGGTATGGTTCTCCGCCTGCCCCGAGATGATCAGCGGGGTGCGCGCCTCGTCGATCAGGATCGAGTCGACCTCGTCGACGATCGCATAGTGCAACGGCCGCTGCACGCGCTGACCCGGGTCGTAGACCATGTTGTCGCGCAGGTAGTCGAAGCCGAATTCGTTGTTGGTGCCGTAGGTGATGTCGCTATTGTAGGCCGCCTGCTTCTGGTCGTGCGGCATCTGCGACAGGTTGACGCCGACCGACAGCCCGAGGAAGTTGTACAGCCGGCCCATCCACTCGGCATCGCGCTGCGCCAGGTAGTCGTTGACCGTGACCACGTGCACGCCCTTGCCGGTCAGCGCGTTCAGGTAGACCGCCAGCGTCGCGGTCAGTGTCTTGCCCTCGCCGGTACGCATCTCGGCGATCTTGTTGTCGTTCAGCACCATGCCGCCGATCAGCTGCACGTCGAAATGGCGCATCTTCATCACGCGCTTGCTGGCCTCGCGGCAGACCGCGAAGGCTTCGGGCAACAGCGACTCGAGCGATTCGCCGCCGGCGTGGCGCTGGCGGAACTGTTCGGTCATGCCGCGCAGCTCGTCGTCCGACAGCGCTTCGAACTTCGGCTCCAGCGCGTTGATCCGCTCGACTGTCCGTCGATATTGTTTGATCAGCCGCTCGTTACGGCTGCCGAAGACTTTCTTGAGAAGGCCCGTGATCATCGATTGGTGTCACCTGCGCACGATTGCGGTCCCGCCGTCCGAGCCGGAGGGCCGGACGCGAAGCGCGCGTGGCGAAGAGAGGATTAGCGCAAAACGCCGAGTTTATCACGCGCGGCGGGCGGTTCCGTGGCGGGTCCCGCGCGGTTTCCGAGACGCCGGGCGTGGCTGCCGGCCCTGCCGGCACGGTGTCTCGCGCACGGCACCGCCGGTGCCGCGGCGGGGCCGCTCGAGGCAGCCAGAGGCTAGAATGCGGCATGCGCCTGTTCACCCACCACGCCCTGCAAACGCCCCACGCCAAGCCGCTGAACGACTGGCTGGCCAAGGCCGGTCCGATGTCGTCGCTGATGCAGGCGGCGCGCGAGCTGGCCGCGCTGGAAGCCGAGGTGATGGCCCTGCTGCCCCCCGGCATGCGCGCCGGCATCGCGGTCGGCGGCGTGCGCCAGGACACCCGCAGCCCGGGGCAGCCCAACACGCTGCTGCTGCTGGCCGCGCACGGCGCCGCCGCGGCGCGGGTGCGGCAGATCGTGCCGAGCCTGCTGGCGCGGCTGCAGCAGCGCGGCGCGCGGATCGATGCGGTCAAGGTACGGGTACAGCCCGACGCCGCACGCGGCGACTGGGACGTGGAGCCGGCCGAGCGGCCGAAGAAGACGGGCGTGCCGGCGGCGGCATTGAACAGCCTGGGCGAACTGGCGCAGACGCTGCCGGACTCGCCGCTGCGGGACGCGGTGCAGACGATGCTGTCGCGGCACCGCCAGGGACGTGGCTAGCGCAACCGCAAGCGGAGAGCGGGCGCGCCCGCGGGTCAGGCGAAGGCGGGCTGCAGCTGCGGCAGGAAGGCGGCCGGGGCCTCTTCCTGACGTTCGAAGCTGACGATCTCGTAGGCCTGCTCGTCGGCCAGCAGCGCGCGCAGCAGCTGGTTGTTCAGCCCGTGGCCGGACTTGTTGGCGACGTAGGCGCCGATCAGCGGATGGCCGACCACATAGAGGTCGCCGATCGCGTCGAGGATCTTGTGGCGCACGAACTCGTCGCCATAGCGCAACTCCTCGTTGTTCAGCATGCGGTGCTCGTCGAGCACGATCGCGTTGTCCAGGCTGCCGCCGCGGGCCAGG
Source organism: Cupriavidus gilardii (assembly GCF_008801915.1). Classification (GTDB taxonomy): domain Bacteria; phylum Pseudomonadota; class Gammaproteobacteria; order Burkholderiales; family Burkholderiaceae; genus Cupriavidus; species Cupriavidus gilardii. The sequence goes on along the minus strand of NZ_VZOV01000020.1, from coordinate 40,377 downwards.
CCCATCTCGCGCAGCGCCTCGACCTCGTGCGCGAAGCCGAAGGTGCGCGCGCGCGCGATCTCGCGGACATAGCTGGTGTCGCCGAAATCGATCTCGAAGGTCTGGCCGGTCTTGTCGACGGCCGGATGGCGGAAATCGATGGTGAACGACAGCTTGAAGCCGAAGTAGGGTTCGAGCCGGGCCAGCTTGTCGCCATCGCGCACCTCCACCGCCTTCCTGACGCGGATGAAGCGCTTGGCCGCCGGCTGCTCCTCGATGCCCGCCGACTGCAGCAGGAACACGAAGGACGCGGCGCTGCCGTCCATGATCGGGATTTCCTCGGCGTCGACGTCGACGAACAGGTTGTCGATGCCGAGACCCGCGCAGGCGGACATCAGATGTTCGATGGTGGACACGCGCGCGCCGTTCTTCTGCAGCACGGACGCCAGGCGCGTATCGCCGATGGCCGACGCCTTGACCGGGATCTCGACCGGCTCGGCCAGGTCGACGCGGGTGAACACGATGCCGGTATCGGTCGGCGCGGGCCGCAATGTCAGCGTCACCTTGCGGCCCGAGTGCAAGCCAATGCCAACGGTCTTGACCAGGGACTTGATAGTGCGCTGTTTGAGCATGACGGCCTCTGCTAATTATTAAAGTCTATCGGGCGTGAGATCTAATAAACCGTATCTTACCACCGGCACGGATATTGCGCTGCACCAGTTTTGTTTCGTCGTGTTAACGGTGTGGCATTCGACGGTTAAAGCCCCGAAAAAGATGCGGCGATCGACGGAGAACGCGTCGCGGAAGGCCCGATAAGCGGCATCCCAATCACTTCCATTGCCGCTTTCCGCACGTCCACAGCCGCCGAGGTACGGAATCCCGTCTTACCCGCGCAACATCGCGAGCACCGCTTCCGCGCTGCTGACCTCGAATTTGCCCGGGGCTTCGACGGCCAGATGCGTGACCACGCCGTCGTCCATCACCATCGCATAGCGCAGCGAGCGCACGCCCATGCCGCGCTTGCCCAGGTCCTGCTCCAGGCCGAGCGCACGCGTCCAGTCGGCGCTGCCGTCGCCGAGCATCCGGACCTTGCCGGCGGTGCCCTGCTCGCGCGCCCACGCGCCCATCACGAAGGCGTCGTTGACCGACACGCACCAGATCTCGTCGACGCCGGCGGCGCGCAGCGCGTCGGCCTGCTCGACGAAGCCGGGCACGTGTCGTGCGGAACAGGTCGGCGTGAACGCGCCGGGCAGACCGAACACGACGATGCGGCGATCCTTGGCCAGCTCGGCGACCGAGAAGGCGTTGGGACCGAGCGCGCAGCCGCCCGCCTCGGTTTCGAAGTATTCGTACAGCGTCGCGTCGGGCACGCGTGCACCGATTTCGATCATGGCGATTTCCTCAGGCAGCCACGGCGTCCGGCGTCCACCTCGAACATCGGCAACGACGGCGATCGCCCTGGCCAAACCCAGTCTGCATCATAGTTGCCGCCTTCCGGCATCCCAAGTGGGACGGCGGCGCGCACGGCTGTCGGCGCATGCCGACAGGCTGGCAAGCAGAACTGACAAAAACAGGCGCGGCGAGCTTGCGCTCGCCGCGCGGACGGGAGGCACATCCCGGCCGGGATACGGCGGGAGACCAGTCCGGGGAGGCGGCCGGCGGCGCGCCTGTCCCGGCACGGGATGCGGACGGAGGACAGCGGGCGGCGTCAGTCTCCTCGCTCGCGCGGAAGGCCGGCGGCCGTCATCCGTAGCGCGGGCACGGGCGGATGGGGAGCGCCCATCGTGCCCCGCTGTCGCGGATGCGCGGCCGGCAACCTGCCGGCGATGCGATCGGCCAGCCGAGCAGTCGGCTCGCCGTGGGTCGACGTCGCGCCGTGCTCAGTCCGCCTGCTTGCGCAGGAAGGCCGGAATGTCGTACGTGTCGACACCCTTTTCCTGCAGCGCGGCCACGTGCGCCGACGCGGTTTCGCGCGAGCTGCGGAACACCGCCGGCGTATCGAGGCCGCTGTAGTCCGGCGCGCTGTGCAGCGCCGAGCCATGCTGCAGGCCGGCCATCATCTGCACCGGCATGTTGTCGGTACCGGTCTTGAGCAGCGTCATCGGCTGCTGCTTCTTGCCCGAGCGGCCCAGGCCCGTGGCGACCACGGTCACGCGCAGCGCATCGCCCATCGAGTCGTCGTAGACGGTACCGAAGATCACGGTCGCATCTTCCGCGGCATAGCTGCGGATCGTGTTCATGACTTCCTTGGTCTCCGACAGCTTCAGCGAGCGGCTGGCCGTGATGTTGACCAGCACGCCGCGCGCGCCGGACAGATCCACGCCTTCCAGCAGCGGGCTGGCGACCGCCTGCTCGGCGGCCAGGCGCGCGCGATCGACGCCCGACACCGTGGCCGTCCCCATCATCGCCTTGCCCTGCTCGCCCATCACGGTCTTGACGTCTTCGAAGTCGACGTTGACCAGGCCGTCCACGTTGATGATCTCGGCAATGCCGGCCACCGCGTTGTGCAGCACGTCGTCGGCGCACTGGAAGCACTTGTCCATCTCGGCGTCGTCGCCCATCACCTCGAACAGCTTCTCGTTGAGCACGACGATCAGCGAGTCGACGTTGTTTTCCAGCTCGGCCGAACCGTGCTCGGCGACCTTGGCGCGGCGTGCGCCTTCGAAGTCGAACGGCTTGCTGACCACGCCGACGGTCAGGATGCCCATCTCCTTGGCGACCTGCGCCACGATCGGCGCCGCACCGGTACCGGTGCCGCCGCCCATGCCGGCAGTGATGAAGACCATATGCGCGCCGCGCAGCGCGTCGGCGATCTGTTCGCGCGCCGATTCGGCGCAGGTGCGGCCGACTTCCGGCTTGGCGCCGGCGCCCAGGCCCGTATTGCCCAGTTGCAGCACGCGCGCCGCGGTCGAGCGCTTGAGCGCCTGCGCATCGGTGTTCATGCAGATGAATTCGACGCCCTGCACCCCGCGGTTGATCATGTGCTGCACGGCGTTGCCGCCCGCGCCGCCCACGCCGACCACCTTGATGATGGTGCCGTCCTGCATTTCCGATTCGATCATGTCAAAGTCCATCACTGCCTCCGAGAAAAATCAGTCGCCAAACGCTGCGGCCTCCCCGCCGCAACCCTTGGTTCCTGAACAAAGAACCAAAAGAAAGAAACTGCTCCATCAACGCGCCGCGCCCGCCACGGTGGACAAGCCGGCAACAAGCGCGTCGCCAATTCGATGCCGGCCAATCAGAAATTGCCGACGAACCATTCCTTCATGCGCGTCCAGATCTGCTTGACCGAACCGCTCTGCACCGCGACCTTGCGTCCGCGCATCCGCTGCACGCGGCCTTCCAGCAGCAGGCCCATCACCGTCGAGTAGCGCGGGCTCTTGACGACCTCGTGCAGGTTGCCGCGGTACTCGGGAACGCCAACCCGAACCGGTTTGAGGAAGATGTCCTCTCCCAGTTCCACCATGCCGGGCATCATTGCCGTGCCGCCGGTGATCACGATGCCGGACGACAGCAATTCCTCGTAGCCGGACTCGCGCACGACCTGATGCACCAGCGAGTACAGCTCCTCGATGCGAGGCTCGATCACCGCCGCCAGCGCCTGGCGCGACAGCGTGCGCGTACCGCGGTCGCCCACGCCGGGCACCTCGATCATTTCCTCCGGATCGGCGATCGCCTGCTTGGCGATGCCGTACTGGATCTTGATGTCCTCGGCATCGGGCGTCGGCGTGCGCAGCGCCATCGCGATGTCGTTGGTGATCTGGTCGCCGGCGATCGGAATCACCGCGGTATGGCGGATCGCGCCTTCGCTGAAGATCGCGATATCGGTGGTGCCGCCGCCGATGTCGACCAGCACCACGCCCAGTTCCTTCTCGTCCTCGGTCAGCACCGCCAGGCTCGACGCCAGCGGCTGCAGGATCAGGTCGTGCACCTCCAGTCCGCAGCGGCGCACGCACTTGACGATGTTCTGCGCGGCGCTGACCGCGCCGGTCACGATATGGACCTTGACCTCCAGGCGGATGCCGCTCATGCCGATCGGCTCGCGCACGTCCTCCTGGCCGTCGATGATGAATTCCTGGGTCAGGATGTGCAGGATCTGCTGGTCGGTCGGGATATTGACCGCCTTCGCCGTTTCGATGACCCGCGCCACATCGGTCTGGGTCACCTCCTTGTCCTTGATCGCCACCATGCCGCTCGAGTTGAACGAGCGGATGTGGCTGCCGGCAATGCCGGTGAAGACCTCGGCAATCTTGCAGTCGGCCATCAGCTCGGCTTCCTCGAGCGCCTTCTGGATCGACTGCACGGTGGCCTCGATATTGACCACGACCCCTTTCTTCAACCCCTTGGACTCGGATTGGCCCATCCCGATCACTTCATAGCTGCCGTCGGGGCGCAATTCCGCGACCACCGCCGCCACCTTCGAGGTGCCGATGTCCAGACCAACCAACAGGTCCTTGTATTCCTTGCTCATCGGGTTTTCTCCGCGTTCTCTTTTCTCAGTCGCGTCGGATTGTTGTTGGAAGCCGGGCCACGCTTCGTGCTGCTTGCACTGGCACTGGCACTGGCACTGGCACGGTTGGCGCCGTTCGCATTGCTCGTTCCCTGCTCGCGTGCCTTGGCGGCGGCTGCCGCCTGGGCCTCGGTCAGGAAGCGCACATTGGCTGCCCGGATGGCAAACCCGTTCGGATAGCGCAAATCCGCATACTCGATCTGCTTGCCCCACTGCTCCGTCACCTGCGGCCAGGCGATGACGAAACGCTTGACGCGCTCCTCCATCGCCATCCGGTCAAGGTCGGTCTGCTCCCGTCCCAGTTCGACCACCATGCCGTTGGACAGCCTGGCCCGCCAGGCGTAACGCCCGGACAACGTCACCGCGAGCGGTTCGGCCTTCAACGGCCGGAACCAGTCGCGCATGATCTCGAGCTTGTCGACGACATCCGCCTCGCTGCCGGGCGGGCCATCGAGCGCGAGCAGCCGGGCGTCCTCTTCCGCCTCGGCGGGATTGGCCACGAACAGCTCGCCATAGGTATTGATCAGCCGGCCGGTATCGGGCGCGCCCCAGGTACCGAGCGCCTCGTGTTCCTCGATCCTGACCGTCAGGCCGCTCGGCCATTCGCGCCGCACGCTGGCCTTGCGCACCCAGGGCACCGACTCGAAGGCCTGGCGCGCGGCGTCCAGGTCCAGCGTGAAGAAGTTGCCCGACAGCTTGCCCAGCGCGTTGGCGCGCACCGCCGGCGCGTTGACGTGGCGCAGCGCGCCGCCGTACATCGGCGCCAGCTCGACATGGGTGATCGCGAACACCGGCCGCTGCGCCAGCCACATCAGGCCGGCCGCGAGCGCCATCACCACCACCACGGCGTACAGCGTGGTGGCGATCAGGTTCAGCAGGCGTGCGTTGTGCCACATGTCGATTCGGAAGGCGCGGGGTTATTCGGGTTTCCAGTGCTCGTTCGGATGCAGGTCCAGCGTCGCCGCGGCGACCACCTGCAGCACGAAGTCCTCGTAGCTGATGCCGGCCGCGCGCGCCGACATCGGCACCAGCGAATGGCCGGTCATGCCGGGCGAGGTGTTCATCTCCAGCAGGTAGGGCTGGCCGTCGGCGGTCAGCATCACGTCGGCGCGCGCCCAGCCGCGGCAGCCCAGCACGCGGAAGGCCTCGACCGCGAGGCTGCGCACGCGCTGCTCGAGTTCGTCGCCCAGGTTCGCGGGGCACAGGTACTGGGTCACGTCCGTGAAGTACTTGTTCTGATAGTCGTAGTTGGCGTCGGGCGCGACGATCCGGATCACCGGCAGCGCCACCGCGTCGCGGCCCTCGCCGACGATCGGGCAGGTCAGCTCGGCGCCGTCGACGAACGCTTCGGCGATCACGTCGTTGTCCAGCGCGGCGGCCTTCTCGTAGGCGGCGCGCATCTGGCCGGCGTCCGTGACCTTGGTCAGGCCGATCGACGAGCCTTCGCGCGCCGGCTTGACGATCAGCGGCAGGCCCAGGTCCGCCACCACTGCATCGAACTCGCGCTCGGTGCAGTCGGCCGTCAGCATCGCAAAGCGCGGCGTCGGCAATCCGTGGGTGCTCCACAGCCGCTTGGTGGCGGGCTTGTCCATCGCCAGCGCGGAGGCCAGCACGCCGCTGCCGGTGTAAGGAATGCCCAGCTGCTCGAGCAGGCCCTGCATGGTGCCGTCCTCGCCGTAGCGGCCGTGCAGCGCGATGAAGACGCGGTCGAAACCGGCCGCGGCCAGTTCGGCGACACTGCGCAGCGCCGGATCGAAGGCATGCGCGTCGACGCCGCGCGACTGCAGCGCGGCCAGCACGCCCTGCCCGGACAGCAGCGAGATTTCGCGTTCGGCCGAACGGCCGCCCATCAGCACGCCGACCTTGCCGAGCGTCTTCGGATCGATCTGGGGATTGGGGACGAAGCTCATGCCTGGCCTCCGGCTTGCGGCACGGCCGCTTGCACTGGTTGTTGCGACGCTGACTGGGCAGCGGGTTGCGAAGGGGAAGACGCCGCCGATGCCGTGGATGCGGAGGAGGCCCCGGCCTGGCCCGACACCAGCAGGCCCGGCACCGCGCCGATCGTGCCGGCGCCCATCGTCACCACCACGTCGCCCGGACGCGCGGCGTCGAGGATCGCTTGCGGCATGTCGTCGATCTGCTCGACGAAGACCGGCTCGACCTTGCCGGCGACCCGCAGCGCGCGCGTCAGCGCGCGGCCGTCGGCGGCGACGATCGGTGCCTCGCCGGCCGGATAGACCTCGGCCAGCAGCAGCGCGTCGACGGTGCCGAGCACCTTGACGAAGTCCTCGAAGCAGTCGCGCGTGCGCGTGAAGCGATGCGGCTGGAACGCCAGCACCAGCCGGCGGCCCGGGAACGCGCCGCGCGCGGCGGCCAGCGTCGCGGCCATCTCGACCGGGTGGTGGCCGTAGTCGTCGACCAGCGTGAAGGTACCGCTGCCGTCCGCGCAGGCCACCTCGCCGTAGCGCTGGAAGCGCCGGCCGACGCCGTGGAATTCGCGCAGCGCCTTGACGATGGCGGCATCGGGCACTTCCAGCTCGGTGGCGATCGCGATCGCCGCCAGCGCGTTCTGCACGTTGTGCAGGCCCGGCAGGTTCAGCACCACGTCCAGCGGCGGCTCGGCATGGTTGTTCAGCTGGCGCAGCACCGTGAAATGCATCTGGCCGTCGACCGCGCGGGCGTTGACGGCGCGCACCTGCGCGTCCTCGGCGAAGCCGTAACGGACCACCGGCTTGGACACGAAGGGCAGGATCTCGCGCACGTTGGGATCGTCGACGCACAGCACCGCGATGCCGTAGAACGGCAGCCGCTGCGTGAACTCGACGAACGCCTGCTTCAGACGGGCGAAGTCATGCCCGTAGGTGTCCATATGGTCGGCGTCGATGTTGGTGATCACCTCGATCACCGGGAACAGGTTCAGGAACGACGCGTCCGATTCGTCCGCCTCGGCGACGATGAAGTCGCCGGTGCCCAGCCGCGCATTGGCGCCGGCCGAGTTCAGCCGGCCGCCGATCACGAAGGTCGGATCGAGCCCGCCCTCGGCCAGCACCGACGCCACCAGGCTGGTGGTGGTGGTCTTGCCGTGCGTGCCGGCGATGGCGACGCCTTGCTTCAGGCGCATCAGTTCGGCCAGCATCACCGCGCGCGGCACCACTGGAATGCGCTTGGCGCGCGCGGCCAGCACCTCGGGGTTGTCGCCGCTGACGGCGGTCGACACCACCACCGCGTTGGCGCCGGCGATATGCGCGGCATCGTGGCCGTGCATCACCGTCGCGCCCAGCGCGGCGAGGCGGCGCGTCGCGGCGTTGCTGCCCATGTCGGAACCGGACACCCGGTAGCCGAGATTGAGCAGCACCTCGGCGATGCCGCTCATGCCGGCGCCGCCGATGCCTACGAAGTGGATGTTCTTGACGATATGCTTCATGAATCCTGCTTGTCGGTGGACCTCGATCCCCTCGGTTCCCCGTACTAATCCTTGGCCAGCTCGCTGCAGACCTGCGCCACGCGCCGGGTCGCATCCGGCTTGGCCAGTCCGCGCGCGCGCAGCGCCATCTCTTTCAGTTGCGGCCGCGACAGCTGCGCCAGCGTCTGCGCGAGCCCCTCCGCGGTCAATGCGTCCTGTTGCACCAGCAGCGCCGCGCCCTGTTCCGACAGGAAGCGCGCGTTGGTGGTCTGGTGGTCGTCCACCGCATGCGGGAACGGCACGAACAGCGCGGCCACGCCGGCGGCCGCCACCTCCGATACCGTCATCGCGCCGGCGCGGCAGATCACCAGATCGGCTTCGGCGTAGGCCTGCGCCATGTCGTCGATGAAGGGCACGGCCTCGGCCGCGACCCCGGCCGCTGCGTAGTTCGCGCGCAGCGTATCGATCTGCCTGACGCCGGCCTGGTGCCGCACCAGCGGCCGCTCGCCTTCGGGCAGCAGCGCCAGCGCCTGCGGCACCACCGAATTGAGCGCAGCGGCGCCGAGGCTGCCGCCGACCACCAGCACCCGCAGCGGACCCTGGCGGCCGTCGTAGCGCGCGGCCGGCTCTGCCAGTGCCGCGACTTCCTCGCGCACGGGATTGCCGGTCCACTCGGCGCCGGGCAGCGTCTGCGGAAATGCGCACAGCACGCGGTCGGCGACCCTGGCCAGCACCTTGTTGGCGAGGCCGGCGATCGAGTTCTGCTCGTGCAGCACCAGCGGCCGGCCCAGCAGCGAGGCCATCATGCCGGCCGGGAACGTGATATAGCCGCCCATGCCGAGCACCACGCTCGGGCGCACCCGGCGCAGCGCGCCGATGCTCTGCCAGAACGCGCGCAGCAGGTTCAGCGGCAGCAGCAGCTTGGTCAGCAGTCCCTTGCCGCGCAGCCCGCCGAACTGGATGAACTCCATCGGGATGTCGTGCTTCGGCACCAGCGTCGCTTCCATGCCGGTGCGGTTGCCGAGCCAGACCACGCGCCAGCCCTGTGCGCGCAGCGCATGCGCGACGGCGAGCCCCGGGAACACATGGCCGCCGGTACCGCCCGCCATCACGAGCAGGGTGCGTGGCTGCGTGGAACTCATACCTTCCCTCCACGCATCAACACCCGATTGTGGCTACGGCCGCTGCGCTTGACTTCCCGCTGGCGCGGGAAGTTAGCCTGCGCCGAAACCGCGTATTGCTGCGTTCCGGTCATACCTTCCCTCCACGCATCAATACGCGGTTTTCATAATCGATGCGCAGCAGCAGCGCCAAGGCGACGCAGTTCATCAGGATCCCCGAACCGCCGTAGCTGACCATCGGCAGCGTCAGCCCCTTGGTCGGCAGCAGGCCCAGGTTCACGCCCATGTTGATGAAGGCCTGCCAGCCGATCCAGATGCCGATGCCCTTGGCGACCAGGCCGGCGAACGTGCGGTCGAGCTGCAGCGCGGTGCGGCCGATCGAGAAGGCGCGGCGCACCAGCCAGTAGAACAGCACGATCGCGGTCAGCACGCCGATGAAGCCCAGCTCCTCGCCGATCACGGCCAGGATGAAGTCGGTATGCGCCTCGGGCAGGTAGTGCAGCTTCTCGATGCTGCCGCCCAGCCCGACCCCGGCCCATTCGCCGCGGCCGAAGGCGATCAGCGAGTGGGTCAGCTGATAGGCCTTGCCCAGCGCGTATTCCTCGCGCCAGGGATCGAGATAGGCGAAGATCCGCTCGCGCCGCCACGGCGACACCGCGATCAGCAATGCGAAGGTGCCGACCGCGATCGCCACCAGCGCGCCGAACAGCTTGCCGTTGACGCCGCCCAGGAACAGGATGCCCATCGCCACCGCGGCGATCACCAGGAACGCGCCCATGTCGGGCTCGAGCAGCAGCAGCATGCCGACCACCGCGACCGCGACGCCCATCGGCAGGAAGCCCTTGCCCAGGCTCTGCATCCATTCCTGCTTGCGCACCGTGTAGTTGGCGGCGTACAGCACCACCGCCAGCTTCATCAGCTCGGACGGCTGGAAGTTCATCAGGCCCAGCGGAATCCAGCGGCGCGCGCCGTTGACGCCCTTGCCGATGAAGGGCACCAGCACGATGATCAGCAGGACCAGCGCCAGCACGAACAGCTTGGGCGCATAGCGGTCCCAGTACTTGACCGGGATCTGGAAGGCCAGCAGCCCCACGCCCAGCCCGATCAGCAGCGAGAACGCATGGCGGATCAGGAAATGGCTCTCGCGGTAATTGGCGAAGCGCGGCGAGTCGGGCAGCGCGATGGTGGCCGAATAGACCATCACCAGGCCGAGCGACAGCAGCACGATCGCGACCCACAGCAGCGGCTGGTCGTACTCCATCATCCGCGAGCGGGTCGGCTTGACGCCCGACACCGCATCGCGCAGCCCTTCCCAGGCATTGCCGATGGTCGCGCCGACGATGGTGGCGCCGACGAAGCCGCTGCGCTTGGCCTGGCGCTCTGCCTGCATCTCGCTCATGGCATGATCCCCCGGGACAGCGCCAGTTCTTCGACCGCGGCGCGGAACACCTGCGCGCGATGCACGTAGTTGCGGAACATGTCCAGGCTCGCGCAGGCCGGCGACAGCAGCACCACGTCACCCGGCTGCGCCTGTGCGGCGGCCAGCCGCACCGCGGCCTCGAGCGCGCCCTCCTCCGAACCCGCATCGAGCAGCGCGACGCCGGTGCCTTCCAGCGCCGCGCGCAGTTCGCCGGCGGCCTTGCCGATCAGCACCACCGCGCGCGCGTACTGCGCCACCGGCGCCGCCAGCGGCGAGAAGTCCTGACCCTTGCCCTCGCCACCGGCGATCAGCACCACGCGCTTGTCCAGGCCGGACAGCGCGGCGACGGTCGCGCCGACATTGGTGCCCTTGCTGTCGTCGAAGTACTCGACATCGTCGATCGTGGCGAGCCACTCGACCCGGTGCGGTTCGCCGCGGTATTCGCGCAGGCCGTGCAGCAGCGCGTTCAGCGGCAGATCGATGGCGCGGCACAGCGCCAGCGCCGCCATCGCGTTGGTGGCGTTGTGCATGCCGCGGATGTGCAGCGCGTCGGCCGGCATCAGGCGCTTGTGCCGCACCGGCACCGGCGCGGCGTCGTCGCCGGCCGCGCCCCTGCGGCGGCGCGGCTTCGCTTCGTCGGCCTCCGTGTCGGGCTCGGCCAGCACCAGCCACGGCATGCCGCCCTCGCGCAGGATGCCGAAGCTGCCCGGCACTTCCGGCAGGTCGGTGCCGAACGTCACCGGCACGCTGCCCTGGCGCGCCATCTCCATCGTCAGCCGGTCGTTGCGGTTCAGCACCTGCACGCAGTGCGAGCCGTCGCTGCCGGCAGGCCCGAAGATGCGCTGCTTGGCCGCCGCGTAGGCCTGCATCGTGCCGTGCCAGTCGAGGTGGTCCTGGGTGACGTTGAGCACCGCGGCCGCGTGCGGAGCCAGCGTATGCGTGGTCTCCAGCTGGAAACTGGACAGTTCCAGCACCCAGACGTCGGGCAGCGTTGCCGCGGCGATGCAGGCCGACAGCTTGTCCAGCGCCGACGGGCTGATATTGCCGGCGACCGCCACGGTCTTGCCGGCGCGCTCGACCAGCCGGCCGGTCAACGCGGTGGTGGTGGTCTTGCCGTTGGTGCCGGTGATCGCCAGCAGCTTCGGCGCGTAGCCCGCTTCGGCCTGCAGATGCGCCAGCGCGCGCGCGAACAGTTCGATCTCGCCCCACACCGGAATGCCGCGCTCGCGCGCCGCGTCCAGCAGCGCGCCGGTGTCGGCTTCGGCCGGCGACAGGCCCGGGCTGATCGCGATCAGCCCGATGCCGTCGAGCAGCGCGGCCGTGAACGGGCCGCCGACGAATTCGGCCGAGGGCAGCTCGGCCTGCAGGAAGGCAAGATTGGCGGGCGCCGGACGGGTATCGGCGACACGCAGCGCGCAGCCATACCGGCCGCACCAGCGCGCCATCGCCAGGCCCGATTCACCGAGGCCCAGTACCAGCACATCAGGGGTCTGCAACTGGCCAAACACTTCGTTTCCTGCCTTTGATTTCCTGTCGTCGATTGAACTTGCGATCCGTGCGCGTCAGCGCAGCTTCAGCGTCGAGAGCCCGATCAGCACCAGCAGCAGCGTGATCACCCAGAAGCGGACGGTGACCTGCGTTTCCTTCCACCCGCTGAGCTCGAAATGGTGGTGCAGCGGCGCCATGCGGAACAGCCGCCGCCCTTCGCCATAACGCCGCTTGGTGAACTTGAACCAGGCGACCTGCAGCATCACCGACACCGTCTCGGCGACGAACACACCGCCCATCACGAACAGCACGATCTCCTGGCGCACGATGACGGCGATGGTGCCGAGCGCCCCGCCCAGCGCCAGCGCGCCGACATCGCCCATGAATACCTGCGCCGGATGCGCGTTGAACCACAGGAACGCGAGCCCCGCGCCGGCCATCGCCGAGCAGAAGATCAGCAGCTCGCCCGCGCCCGGGATGTGCGGGAACAGCAGGTACTTGCTGTAGACCGCGTTGCCCATCACGTAGGCGAACACGCCGAGCGCGCTGCCGACCAGCACCACCGGCATGATCACCAGGCCGTCGAGGCCGTCGGTCAGGTTCACGGCGTTGCTCGAGCCGACGATCACGAAATAGGTCAGCACGATGAAGCCGGCCACGCCCAGCGGGTAGCTGACCTCCTTGAAGAAGGGCACCAGCAGGTTCGACTTGTAGGGCATGTCCAGCGACAGCCCGCCTTCGACCCAGCTCAGGAACAGCTCCCACACCTTGACGTTGCTGGCCTCGGAGATCGAGAACGCCAGATAGACCGCGGCCACCAGCCCGATCAGCGTCTGCCAGAAATACTTCTCGCCGCTCGACATGCCGCGCGGGTCGCGATAGACGACCTTGCGGTAGTCGTCGACCCAGCCGATCGCGCCGTAGCCGAAGGTCACCAGCATCACCACCCAGACGAAGCGGTTGCCCCAGTCGCACCACAGCACCGTCGAGATGCCGATCGACAGCAGCACCAGCACGCCGCCCATGGTCGGCGTGCCGGACTTGACCAGATGGGTCTGCGGGCCGATCGTGCGCACCGCCTGGCCGATCTTCATCTCGGTCAGCTTGCGGATCACCCACGGACCGAGCGCGAGGCCGATCACCAGCGCCGTGAGGTTGGCCATCACGGCGCGGAAGGTCAGATAGTTGACGACCCGCAGGAAGCTGTAGTCATCTTGCAGCCATTGGGCCAGGGCCAATAACATCGTTCTTCGGTTTCCAGTCTGCTGCCGCGGTGTCCCTCGTTCGGGGCCTGCGGCCAATTCCAATCAATCGTTAAGCTTCACTGCCGTTCAGTCTCAACCCTTGTTCGCCGGCTCGGCGGACGCAGCCGGCCCGGCCGCCGGCGTGACCAGCGCATCGACCATGCGTTCCATCCGCATGAAGCGCGAGCCCTTGACCAGCACGGCGCTCGCCCGCGCGACGGTACCGTCGGCATCGGCGGCCAGCGTCGCCGCCAGGTCGCCGGCGCCGGCAAAGTGGCGCGCGCCCTCGCCGAACGCCTGCACCGCATGCGGCGAGGCCTCGCCGGTCGCCCACAGCGTCTCGATGCCGCGCGCACGCGCATAGGCGCCGATCTCGGCGTGGAACGCCGGCCCCTGATCGCCGACCTCGCCCATGTCGCCGATCACCAGCACGCGCGGCGGCGCGAAGCCGGCCAGCACGTCGATGGCCGCGCGCATCGAGTCGGGGTTGGCGTTGTAGGTGTCGTCGATCACCACGGTGCCGACAGCGGCACGCTTGACCTGCAGCCGGCCCTTGACCGGCGCGAAGGAGGCCAGGCCGCGCTGGATCGCGTCGATCTCGACGCCGGCGGCCAGCGCGCAGGCGATCGCCGCCAGCGCATTGCGCACGTTGTGCATGCCGAGCAGCGCCAGCCGGACCTCGAAGACGCGGCCGGGCGCGCGCACCTGCAGCCGCTGTACGCCGTCGTCGAGGCTGACCTCGGCGCTGACGTCGGCACGCGAGTCCGCCTGGCCGTCGTTGCCGCCCTCGGCCAGGCCGAAGGTCAGCACCGGCCGGCTGCCAGCGGCGGCGCGCCAGATGCCGGCATGCGCACCGCCGCTGGCCGCGTCCACCGGGAACACCGCGGTGCCGCCGGCCGGCAGCGCGGCCAGGATGCTGGCGTGCTCGTGCGCGACGGCCTCGACGCTGACCATGAATTCCTGGTGCTCGCGCTGGGCGTTGGTGATCACCGCCACCGTGGGCTGCGCGATCGCCGCCAGCGACGCGGTCTCGCCCGGATGGTTCATGCCGAGCTCGAGCACCGCGAGCCGGTGGCTCGGACGCAGCCGCAGCACCGTCAGCGGCAGCCCGATGTCGTTGTTCAGGTTGCCGCCGGTGGCCAGCCGCTGCGGCTCGCCGACCGCCGCGGCGAAGATCGCCGCGATCATTTCCTTGACCGTGGTCTTGCCATTGCTGCCCGTCACGGCCACCGTCGGCGGCGTGAAGCGGGCGCGCCAGCCGGCACCGAGCTGGCCCAGCGCGATGCGCGTGTCGGGTGCCACGATCGCCGGCAAGCCCGGCGCCGCGGCGGAGACATCGCGCTCGACCAGCACCGCGGCGGCGCCCTTGGCGGCCACCTCGGCAATGAAATCGTGCGCGTCGAAGCGCTCGCCGCGCAGCGCGACGAACAGGTCGCCGGGCTCGACGGTACGGCTGTCGGTATGCACACGGGTAAACCGCCGTGTGCCATCGCCTTCCACGCGCGCGCCGGCGATCCAGCCCGCGGCCTGCTGCAGGTCGGTCATCGTCTGTTCCGGTGTCGCCTTCGCGTTCATATCGATACTCATGCCGACAGTCATGCCGATACCCCGCGCGCCGCCAGCGCCAGGCGGACATGCTCGCGATCGGAGAACGGCCGCTTGCGGCCCTGGATTTCCTGCGTGGCCTCGTGGCCCTTGCCGGCCACCAGCACCACGTCGTTTGCGCCGGCATGCTTGACCGCATAGAGGATGGCCGCGGCGCGGTCCTCGATCTGGCGGCCACGGCGGAAGTCGCGCATGCCGTCGGCGATCGCATCGAGGATCGCCTGCGGGTCCTCGCTGCGCGGGTTGTCGCTGGTCAGCACCACCTCGTCGGCCAGCCGTTCGGCCACCGCGCCCATCTGCGGGCGCTTGCCCGGATCGCGGTCGCCACCGCAGCCGAACACGCACCACAGCCGGCCCTGGCGCGCCGCCACCACTGGCCGCAGCGCGTTCAACGTCTTCTCCAGCGCGTCGGGCGTATGCGCGTAGTCGACCACGGCCAGCGGCCCTTCCTGCCCGCCGAACAGCTCCATGCGCCCGTCCACGGGGCGCAGCGCGCGCAGCGCCGCCAGCGCCGCGTCCCAGGCCACGCCGTTGGCCAGCGCCGCGCCGAGCACGGCCAGCAGATTGCTGACGTTGAACTCGCCAATCAGCGGCGTGGCGACCTCGGCGCTGCCGAAGCTGCCGTCGACCTTGAACACGGTGCCGGTCGGGGTCGCCTTGACGCCGGTGGCGCGCAGCCACGCCGCGCCGCCGCTGAAGCCGGTCGCGCCGGCGGGGCCGCCGATGCCGTACTCGATCACCTGCCGCGCCGCCATGCCGGCCGCCAGCAGGCGCCGGCCCATCGCGTCGTCGCGGTTGACCACCGCGGCCTGCAGCTTGGGCCAATGGAACAGCAGCGTCTTGGCCGCCTCGTACTCGGCCATGCTGCCGTGATAGTCGAGGTGGTCCTGGGTCAGATTGGTCAGCACCGCGACCCGGAACGGCGTGCCGGCGACGCGGCCCTGCTCGAGGCCGTGCGAGGACACTTCCATCGCCACCGCGGCCGCGCCGGCGGCATGCAGCTCGGCCAGGCTGTCCTGCAGCTGCACCGCGTCGGGCGTGGTGAAGCCGGTGTGCTGCAGCGAGTCCGGAAAGCCGCTGCCCAGCGTGCCGATCGTCGCGCAGCGGGTGCCGGCGGCCTGCAGCACGCGCGCGAGCCACTGGCTGCACGAGGTCTTGCCGTTGGTACCGGTGATGCCGGTGATTGCCAGACCGCGCGCCGCGTTGCCGTACCAGGCGGCGGCGATCGGGCCGGCCAGCCGCTCCAGCCCTTCGATCGGCAGATGCGGCACGGCGTCGCCATGCGGCCAGTCGTAACCGCGGCTCTCGTAGACCACCGCGGCGGCGCCGCGCGCCAGCGCCTCGGCGATATATGGGCGGGCGTCGGTCGACAGGCGCGCGTTGCCGAGCACATAGGCGAAGAAGACATCGCCCTGGCGCAGCCGGCGCGTGTCGCCGGTCAGGCGGGCCGTGTCCGATGCGTGCTGGCGCAACCAGGCCGCTGCCTTGGCAGCGGCCTGTTCGAGGGCGGCGTGCTTGCTGCGGGCGGTCATCGGGCGGTGCTCCCGGATCCGCGAGCGGACAGCGTTTCGGGCGGCGTATCGGGCAGGGTCTCGGGCACGCTCTCGGTGACCACCAGTTGCCGGATCGGCGAATCGGGCTGGACGTTCAGCGCGCGCAGCGTGCCGCCGGTGATCGCGGCGAACACCGGGCCGGCAACCGCGCCGCCATAGTGGCTGCCGGAGGTCGGCTCGTCGACGCTGACGGCGACGATGATGCGCGGGTTCGACATCGGCGCCAGGCCGATGAACGAGGCGCGGTACTTGCTGCGGTCGTAGCCGCGGCCGACGTGCTTGTAGGCGGTACCGGTCTTGCCGCCGACGCGGTAGCCCATCACCTGGGCCTGGGTCGCGGTGCCGCCCGGCGCCGTCACCATTTCCAGCATGCCGCGCACATCCCGCGCGACCTGGGGCGAGATCACGCGCTCGCCGCTGGCCGGACCGTCGGTGCGGAACATCGTGATCGGAATCAGTTCGCCGTCGTGGGCGAAGATCGTATAGGCGTGCGCCATCTGCATCAGCGACACCGACAGGCCGTAGCCGTACGACATCGTCGCCTGCTCGATCGGCCGCCAGCTCTTGTACGGGCGCACGCGGCCGGCGGCGGCGCCGGGAAAACCGAGCTTGGGCGCCTGGCCCAGGCCCAGGCTGGTGAACATGTCCCACATTTCCTGCGGCTTCATCAGCATCGCCATCTTGATGGTGCCGATGTTGCTGGACTTCTGGATCACGCCGGCGACGGTCAGCGGGCCGTAGTTGTGGGTATCCGAGATCGTCGCGCGCTCGAAGGTGTAGCGGCCGTCGGTCTGGAACACGGTCGACGGCGTCACGCGCTTCAGTTGCAGCGCCAGCGCGGCGGTGATCGGCTTCATCATCGAGCCGGGCTCGAAGGTGTCGGTCAGCACGCGGTTGCGCAGCTGCTCGCCGGACAGGCGCGCGCGGTCGTTCGGGTTGTAGCTGGGCCAGTTGGCCAGCGCCAGCACCTCGCCCGTCTGCGCGTCGAGCACCACCGCGCTGGCGGCCTTGGCCTTGCTGCGCTCGGCCACCGCCTTGACCTCGTTGAAGGCCAGATACTGGATCTTCGCGTCGATCGACAGCTGCAGGTCCTGGCCGTCGCGCGGGCTGCGCAGCACGCCGATGTCCTCGACCACGCGGCCGAGCCGGTCCTTGATGACCTGGCGGGCGCCGGCCTTGCCGGCCAGCACGCCTTCGCGGGCCAGTTCCATGCCTTCCTGGCCGCGGTCCTCGACGTTGGTGAAGCCGACGATGTGCGCCATCGCCTCGCCTTCCGGGTAGAAGCGCTTGTACTCGCCGCTCTGGTGCACGCCGTCGATCTTCAGCGCGGCGATCTTTTCGGCGACGTCGGGCAGCACCTGCCGCTTCAGATAGACGAAGCTCTTGTCCTCGGTCAGCTTCTTGCGCAGGTCCTTCTCGGACATGTCGAGCAGCTTCGCGAGCTGGCGCAGCTTGCTTGCATCGAGGTTCGACGGCACGTCCTCGGGCACGGCCCAGATCGCCTTGACCGGCAGGCTGGTGGCCAGCACCAGGCCGTTGCGGTCGAGGATCTTGCCGCGCGTGGCGGGCAGCTCGAGCGTGCGCTGGAAGCGCTTCTTGCCCTCGGCCTCGTAGAACTGGTTGCCCGGGCCCTGGATCCACAGCGCGCGCACGGCCAGCGCGACGAAGGCCGCGAACATCAGGAACACCACCAGCTTGGAGCGCCACATCGGCAGGCGCAGGCCGAGCACCGGGCTGGCCGAGAACTGGCCCGAGCGCGGACGCGTGGCGGCGGGCCGCGCGGCGCGCGGGCGGTGCAGGCTGGGACGGGCCATCGTCATGGACGGCCCTCCGCGTTGGCGCTGGACTGCTGCTTGTCTGCGCCATCGCCCCCTTCGCCGGCCGCGGCGCCGTCGGCGCGCGGCAGCACGATGCCCTGCAGGTATTGGGTGCGGCCGGGGCTGACCGGCGACATCTTCAGTTGCGCACGGGCCGCGTCGGCAATGCGCGCGCTCTTGGACAGCGCGCTCTGCTGGTATTGCAGCCGCGACCACTCGGTCTCGAGCTGGCGCTCCTCCGACTGCTCGCGCTCGAGCGCGACGAACAGCGTGCGCGCCTCGTGCTGGGCGCTGACCAGCGACAGCGCGCACAGGATCAGCGCGCCGAGCAGGAAGAAGGTCAGGCGGTTCATGCGCGCGCCCCGCCCTGCGGCGCGACGGGCGCCAGTTTTTCAGCGATGCGCATCACCGCCGAGCGCGCGCGCGGATTGTCGGCGGTCTCCTGCGGGCCGGGCTTGACGCGGCCGAGCAGCTTCATGGTCGGCTGGGGCAGGTCGGCCGCGCGCAGCGGCGCGCGCCGCAGCGCCGGATCGGCGTCCTGCTGCGGGCGTGCGTGCGCCTGCATGAACCGCTTGACGATGCGGTCCTCCAGCGAATGAAAGCTGATCACCACCAGCCGTCCCCCTACCTCGAGCAGATCGTAGGCCGCGCTCAGACCGCTTTCGAGGTCCGCAAGCTCTTGATTGATGAAAATCCGTAGAGCCTGAAAGGTGCGGGTCGCAGGGTCCTGACCCTTCTCGCGTGTCTTGACGGCTTTCGCCACGAGCGCGGCAAGGTCGGCAGTAGTGGCGAGGCGTCCGCCATCGCCGGGTTCGCTCCGGCGAGCAACAATCGCCTTTGCAATCTGTACAGCAAACCGTTCTTCCCCATAGTCTCGTATCACCCTCGCGATGTCCTGCTCGTCGGCCTGCGCCAGCCACTCGGCGGCGGTGATGCCGCGCGTGGTGTCCATGCGCATGTCGAGCGGGCCCTCGAACCGAAACGAAAACCCCCTCGCTGCGTCGTCGATCTGGGGCGAGCTGATCCCCAGGTCGAGCAGCACGCCCGCGACCTTCGCGCCGGCCAGGCGCTCGCCCATGGCGGCGAAGCTCGCGTGCTCAATAGAGAAGCGGGCATCCTTGATGGTGCCCGCTTCTGCGATTGCTGCCGGATCCTTGTCGAAGGCGACCAGTGCCCCTTCGGGTCCCAGCCGCGCCAGCACGGCCCGGCTGTGCCCTCCCCTGCCGAAGGTGCCGTCCACGTACACGCCGTCGGGCCGCCACACGAGCGCATCGACGGCTTCGTCGAGCAGCACGGTGCGATGGCGCAGGGGGGTGGGCCCCGGCGTACGGGTCGGTTCCATAACCACTTCAGAAAGAGAAGTTCTTCAATGCTTCAGGCATGCCCTGGGCCATCGCCTGCTGTTCCTTGGCGGCGTAGGTCGCGGCATCCCAGACCTCGAAATGGCTGCCCATGCCGAGCAGCATCACTTCCTTGTCCAGCATGGCGGCGCTGCGCAGCTCCGGCGCGATCAGCACGCGCCCGGCGCTGTCCATTTCGACGTCCGCGGCATTGCCCAGAAAAATGCGCTTCCACCAGTGCGCGTCCATCGGCAACGCCGCAATGCGTGTGCGAAAGGTTTCCCATTCCGGCCGGGGAAAGAGCAGCAGGCATCCATCCGGGTGCTTGGTCAGCGTCACCCGGCCCTCGGCCTGTTGTTGCAGCGCTTCCCGGTGCCGCGTCGGAATCGACATCCGACCCTTGGCATCGAGGGAGAGCGCCGATGCTCCCTGAAACAAGTTCACCCCCGTCCCGCGCCTGCCTGCGGCGGCTTGGCGTGGCGTTGACTGGTCCGCTTCGGCTAGTGCACATCATCCCACACCGAAGCCCTTTCCTCACACAAAAATACACTTCCTCACACTATTCCCCACTTTAGAGGAAGCCTATTGGGCGGTCAAGGCTCGTCAACGGTGCCAAAAAGGCGTTTTTCGGAATCAGAACAAAGACTTAGCGCAGGGCGAGCGCGCACCAGGAAGGTGAATTCCTAATGAAATGAAGGTCTTAGGGGAGAAAGCCGAGAAACCACCTGAGAACTACGAGGAGAGAAGTCGCTGGCGCAAGGAAATACCGCGGTCCCGAGCCCGGCCAAAGGATACAACGATTCGGTGCCGATAGCCCTCGGGGCGAGCCCGCGGCGCGCGTCGGATCGCGGCGATCTGAACGCGCGCAGCATTGGGTAACTGCCCGGGGTAACTGCCGGGGTAACCGCTCAGATCCGGTAGGCGGTGGTGGTCATCACGCGCGAGGCCGCGCGCATCGCCGCGCGCACCGGTGCGGGCAGCGTGATGCCGCCCGCTTCCCGCGCGCTGGCGCCATGGCGGGCCTCGTCGTCGCGCATCTGCTCGAGGATCGCGCGCGAGCGTGCGTCGGCGGCAGGCAGTTGCTCCAGGTGGCCGGTCAGGTGCTGCTCGACCTGGCGTTCGGTTTCGGACACGAAGCCCAGGCTGGCGCGATCGCCGGCCCGTCCGGCCAGCCAGCCGATGGCGAAGGCGCCGGCGTACCACAGTGGATTGAGCAGGCTAGGCCGCGAGCCGAGTTCGCGCAGCCGCTCGGCGCACCAGCCGAGGTGATCCTCTTCCTCGCGCGCGGCGGCATCCATCTGCGCGCGCACCGCGCCATCGCGGGCGGTCAGCTTCTGCGCCTGGTACAGCGCCTGGGCGCAGACCTCGCCGACATGGTTGACCCGCATCAGCCCGGCGACATGCCGGCGCTCTCCGGCGTCGAGCTGCGTGTCGTCGTGTTCGGCTAGCGGCTCGGCCGGGCTGGGGCGCCCCGCTCGGGTCGCGCCGGTGATGGCGCGCAGGGCGACGTCGAATTCGTGGATCAGCTTGTCCATGTCGGTACGGCGGCGGCCCGCGTGACGGTGAAAGTGACGATGAGCCGCCTTGGGTCGGTTCGGGGAATTCCCGCATTGTACCGCCCCCGTTTCGGACCGCCCGCGCGGGGCGCCTTGCCAGTACTGGCTTGGGCTGGCGGGCTACTCCAAAACCCTGAGTTGTGAAAAGCCGACAATAGAACGACTGTGCGATTGTGCAAACAAGGCCGTTTGTTACAGTACCTGACAACTTCTCGCGAAGTTGGGTGCGTGGGCCATGGAGAGCTCAGGAGGCTGCCTCGCGCATCACACCAATAATTCTTACTACAGGAGATAAACCAGCATGAAGAAGTCGCTTCTTGCATTGGCCGCGCTCGGCGCATTCGCCGGCACTGCACAGGCCCAATCGAGCGTCACGCTGTACGGGGTGGTCGACGCCAACATCGAATACGTCAGCAACATGTCCTCGACCGCGGCCGGCACCGCCGGATTCCCGGGTCGTGGGGAGAACAAGTTCGGGGTGACTTCCGGCGGCCTGTCCGGTTCGCGCTGGGGTCTGCGCGGCGTGGAAGATCTGGGCGGCGGCATGAAGGCGCTGTTCGTGCTCGAAAGCGGCTTCGGCGTGGACGATGGCCGCATGCAGCAGGGCGGCCGCCTGTTCGGTCGTCAGGCGTACGTCGGGATCGAAAGCAACCAGGTCGGCCGCATCACCTTCGGCCGCCAGTACACCTCGATGTTCGATGCGTTCGCCAACTTCTCGCCGACCGGCTACGCGACGCAGTATGAACCGATCGCCTATCAGCTGGGCACCAACTTCCGTTCTGACAACACCGCCAAGTACACCGGCAAGTTCGGTCCGGTCACGGCCATCGCGCACTGGTCGTTCGGCAACGGCGTCGCCGGCACCGGCGAAGTCCCGGGCCAGTTCCGGCGCGACACCGGCTACGGTGGCGCGGTGGCGTACGCGGCCGGTCCGCTCGGCGTGACCATCGCCTACGACCAGTCGAACCCGACCGTGGCCAACACCGGCGGCGACACGGCGACGTTCCGCAAGGCAGGCGCCGCGGCCAGCTACGCGTTCGGCCCGGCCAAGCTGATGGCCGGCTACCGCTGGGGCCAGAACAAGGCCCCGAACGACGCCACCATCTATCGCGACGACTACTACTGGGCCGGCGCCAACTACCAGGCCACCGCCGCGCTGGGCCTGACGCTGGCGTACTACTACGCCGACGTCAAGAACCTGAACGGCGTCAACGCTCCGAACCCATGGCAGGTCAGCTTCGTGGCGGACTACAACATCACCAAGCGGACCGACATCTACCTGACCGCTGCCTACACCAAGAACGCCGGCCTGAACTTCGACAGCGCCGTGATCAGCTTTGCCAACGGCTACCCGCTGGGCGCCGGCGAAGACAATATGGTCGGCGTGGGCATCGGCATCCGCCACAAGTTCTAAGAACAACGGCAATACCGCGGGCACGCCCGCTTTGAAAGGGCACCTCCGGGTGCCTTTCTTGTTGGCCTGGCGGCGGTGCCATAGGGCTTCACCTCATCGGCAGCGCCGCGTCGGCGCCACTAGAATGCAGCAGTCCCGCCGGCCCGCCGGCAAGCACAAGACGATGCGCCAGCCAGGCGCCCGAGGAGACGAACCGATGCAAGCAACCCGCCGCCGCGCGCTGCGCCTGACCCTGGCCGCTACCCTGAGCGGGCTCGCCGCGACGGCATGGCAGATTCCCGCGCACGCCGCCGATCCCGGCAGCTACCCCGCCAAGCCGATCCGCATGGTCGTACCCTTCGCCCCCGGCGGCACCACCGACATCCTGGCGCGCGCGGTCGCCGCCGAGCTGTCGAAGCTGCCGGGCTGGAGCGTGGTGGTCGACAACCGTCCCGGCGCGGGCGGCAATATCGGCGCGGAGATCGTGTCGAAGGCCGAGCCCGACGGCTATACGCTGCTGATGGGCACGGTCGGTACGCATGGCATCAACCAGTCGCTGTACGGCAAGCTGCCGTACGACCCGATCAAGGACTTCGCACCGATCACGCTGGTCGCCGCGGTGCCCAACGTGCTCGTGTTGAACCCGGCGTTCGCGCAGCAGAACAGGATCAACAGCGTCAACGACCTGATCGCGTACGCGCGCGCCAATCCCGGCAAGCTGAACATGGCCTCGAGCGGCAACGGCACCTCGATCCACCTGGCCGGCGAACTGTTCAAGACGCAGACCCGGACCTTCATGGTCCACTTCCCGTACAAGGGCAGCGGCCCGGCCCTGACCGATCTGGCCGGCGGCACCATGCAGGTGATGTTCGACAACCTGCCGTCGTCGATGTCGCTGATCAAGGCCGGCAAGCTGAAGGCGCTGGCGGTAACGAGCGCCAGGCCGTCGCCGGCGCTGCCGGACCTGCCGACCATCGCGCAGGCCGCGAAGCTGCCCAACTACGAGGCCAGCTCGTGGTTCGGCCTGCTGGCGCCGGCCGGCACGCCGCCCGCGATCGTGTCGCGCATCCAGCAGGAAGTCGCCAAGGCGCTGGGCACGCCGGCGATCCGCGAAAAGCTGCAGGCCCAGGGCGCCGAGCCGGTCGGCAATACGCCGGAGCAGTTCGCGCAGCATATCCGCGCGGAAACCGCCAAATGGGCCAAGGTGGTCAAGGACTCGGGCGCCAAGGTCGACTGATCGCCCCTCCTGCGCTGCGCCGTGCCGGCTGCCGCGGCGAGCCTGGCGGCCGGCCGAACGCATATACTTCAGGCGTCAACCATTTCCCGATGCCCGCCTGCAATGCCGACCTCCGCCGCCGACGCCGCGCCCAACGCGGCGCCAGTCGATCTCGAAACCCGCGCCGATGACGCCAGCCACGAGGCGCTGCGCCTGTGGTTGCGGCTGCTGACCTGCACCAACCTGGTCGAGGCCGATATCCGCAGCCGGCTGCGCGAGTCGTTCGGCTGCACGCTGCCGCGCTTCGACCTGATGGCGCAGCTCGAGCGCCATCCCGAGGGCCTGAAGATGGGCGAACTGTCGCGCCGCATGATGGTGACCGGCGGCAACGTGACCGGCATCACCGATCAGCTGCAGCAGGAAGGGCTGGTTTCGCGCGAGCCGCTCGCCAACGACCGGCGCGCCTATCTGATCCGGCTGACACCGGCCGGCCGCGCGGCTTTCACGCGCATGGCGCGCGCGCACGAGCAATGGGTCGAGCAGTTGTTCGAAGGGCTCGCCGAAACCGAGCGGCGCGCGCTGTTCAAGCTGCTGGGCCGTCTCAAATCGACTCTGGTGTCCGCATGAAACCCCTACCGTTGCAACAGCGGCCCCAACCGCAAGCATTGCGTGTCCTGGGCCTGCCGGCGCGGGCCGCCTCGGTGGCCGCCATGGCCACCGCCGTCGCCGTCCTCGCCGGCGCCTGCGCCAGCTCGCCGGGCGTCCCCCCCGCGCCGCAGATCACGCCGGTCAACGCCACGGTCAAGCTGGGGCGGATCGCCGAGAAGCGCTTCGTCACGCGGGTCGACGTCGAACAGGCGCGCGGCTATTCGGGCTATGGGGTCGGGGTCGGCGCCGCCAGCGGGGGCGGCTGGAGCGGCGGCGGCGTGGGGGTCGGGCTGGCGTTCGACCTGGGCCGGCTGCTGAATCGCGCGCCGGTGCAGCAGGTCGACATCTTTGCCTACGAGATCAAGCTGAACGACGGCACCGCCGCGACGGTCAACGGCCCGGCGGCGCCAAGGCTCGATGTCGGCAGCTGCGTGCGCGTGGTCTACGCGGACGGACGGCGCGAGCCGGGGCTGGCGCCGTCCAACGAGTGCTGAGCCGGCGCCGTCATCGTCGGCGCCGTGGCGGCGATCAGGCGGCCTTGCGCGAATCGCGCAGCTCGCGGCGCAGGATCTTGCCGACGTTGGTCTTCGGCAGCTCGGTGCGGAACTCGACGTACTTCGGCCGCTTGTAGCCCGTCAGCCGGTCCTTGCAGAACGCGATCACGTCCTGCTCGGTCAGCGCCGGGTCCTTCCTGACGACGAACAGCTTGACCACCTCGCCCGAGTGCTGGTCCGGCACGCCGACCGCCGCGACCTCCAGCACGCCCGGGCACTCCGCGACCACGCCCTCGATCTCGTTCGGGTACACGTTGAAGCCCGACACCAGGATCATGTCCTTCTTGCGGTCGACGATGCGGGTATAGCCGCGCTCGTCGATGATGCCGATGTCGCCGGTCTTGAAGAAGCCGTCCGGCGTCATGACCTTGGCGGTCTCGTCCGGCCGGTTCCAGTAGCCGGCCATCACCTGCGGCCCGCGGATGCAGATCTCGCCCGGCTGGCCCAGCGGCACGTCGCGGCCGTCGTCGTCGCGGATGGCGATTTCCGTCGAAGGCAGCGGCAGGCCGATGGTGCCCGAGAACGCGTCGCTGTCGGTCGGATTGCACGTCGCCGACGGCGAGGTCTCGGACAGGCCATAGCCTTCGATGATCGGGCAGCCGGTCTTGG
This sequence comes from Cupriavidus gilardii, assembly GCF_008801915.1. Lineage (GTDB taxonomy): Bacteria > Pseudomonadota > Gammaproteobacteria > Burkholderiales > Burkholderiaceae > Cupriavidus > Cupriavidus gilardii. The sequence goes on along the minus strand of NZ_VZOV01000020.1, from coordinate 14,921 downwards.
CCAGCCATTTCTTGGCCACCGCCTCCTGCACCGCCATGCCGCCGCCGTTGGCCACGCGCAGCCCCGAGAAGTCGACCTTGTCGATGTCCGGATGGTTGATCAGCGCGTTGTACAGCGTGTTGACCGCCGGGAACATGTGGAAGCGGTACTTCTGCAGTTCCTTGATGAAGCCCGGGATGTCGCGCGGATTCGGAATCAGCACGCTCAGGCCGCCGCTGCGCATGCCCAGCAACGCGCAGACCGTCAGCGCGAAGATGTGGTACAGCGGCAGCGCGGTGATCGTCACCACCTGGTCGATCGGCGCGCCCTTGGCCAGCGCCGGCTGCATCCAGGCCTGCGACTGCAGCACGTTGGCGACGACGTTCCGGTGCAGCAGCACCGCGCCCTTGGACACGCCGGTGGTGCCGCCGGTGTATTGCAGGAAGGCGATGTCGTCCGGGCCGGTATCGACCGGCTTGCGCTGCAGCCGGCTGCCCTCGGCCAGCGCCGTGGGGAAGCGCACGCAGTTCGGCAGCTCCCACGCGGGCACCATCTTCTTGACGTTGCGCACGACGAAGTTGACCACCGCGCCCTTGAGCCCGCCGAGCATGTCGCCCATGCTGGCCACCACCACGTGCTTGACCGGCGTGGCGGACAGCACCTGCTGCAGCGTGGCGGCGAAGTTCTCCAGGATCACGATCGCCTCGGCGCCGCTGTCCTTGAGCTGGTGCTCGAGCTCGCGCGGCGTGTACAGCGGATTGACGTTGACCACCACCATGCCCGCGCGCAGCACGCCGGCCAGCACCACCGGATATTGCAGCACGTTGGGCATCATGATCGCGACGCGTGCGCCGGGCTTCAGCCCGCGCGACTGCAGCCAGGCGGCGAAGTGGCCGGACAGCCGGTCCAGCTCGGCATAGGTGATCGCCTTGTCCATGCAGACGAAGGCGCGCCGGTCCGCGTAGTCCCGAAAGGATTCCTCCAGCAGTTGGGCAAGCGACCGGTACTGGGTGGCGTCGATCTCGGCGGGGACGCCTGCCGGATAGTGTTTCAGCCACTGCTTTTCCATATGCCGTCTCCTGGTTTCTGAATGATCGTTCGATTTTTTGCAACGCTAAACGGCGATGCTAAACGGCGGGCACCCTTAAGACAACACCAGGACAACACGTTAGATGAAGTCCTCTGGACCGCTGCCAGTGTAACGGCGGCCGACCGTGCCGTCGGTGCGCGCGCCGGCGCGGGAATACCCTAGGATCCGCCGGGTTCGGCGATCGTTGCACCGTTGCCTGCCGCACCGTGGGCCGTCGCAGCATTGCCGGTTGCAGCATTGCCGGTTGCAGCATTGTCCACCGCGGCATTTCCGGCCACAGCGCTGTCCACCGCAGCGTTGCCCGCCGCAGCGTGGTGTACCGCAGCGTTGTGTACCGCAGTGTTGCCGGTGGCGGCGTTCACGGTCGCCGCCGCGGTCGTCGGCTCGTTCGGCGCCAGCGCGCGCAGCCGCGCGTTGCGCTGCTCGGGCTTGAGCTTGCCGATGCGTGCGGCCTCGGCATAGAAGGCCTTCCAGTCGCCGCCGCATTGCTCGAGCAGCGCCAGGAACGCCGGCACCCATTGCTGATAGGTGGCCACCGCGGCCAGGTGGGCATTGGTCAGCGGCTGCGAGAACCAGCGGTCGTAGCCGCTGTAGCCGCCCCACGATTCCTTCAGCGCCGCATAGCGCTGGCGCAGCGCGGCGAAGATCGCCGCCTTGCCGGCCCGCTTGGCCTCGTCGTCGATCGGCTTGCGGTACAGCGCGTCGAGTTCGGCGCGCGTCTGCAGCAGCATCGCGCGGAACTGCCGGCGGCGCCCATCGTACTGGCGATAGCTCGCGCGCGCGTCGGCCGAAGCCTCGCGCGCCAGCCAGCGTTCGACGCCGGCGATCTCCACCGCGGAGGCAAACGACTCGTTGAAGGTGGTGTCGTTGCGCACGTAGACCACCTGGTGCGCGAGCTCGTGGAAGATCATCCGCGCCAGCTCGCCCTCGGGCAGATAGACGAAGGTGTTCAGCAACGGATCGTCGAAATAGCCCAGCGTCGAATAGGCGGGCACGCCCGCCACATAGGTCTCCAGCCCCTGGCTGCGCAGCCCCGCGGCATAGCGGTGCGCGTCCTCGATCGCGTAGTAGCCGCGGTAGTTGATGCAGCCGACCACCAGGAAGCACCACTTGTGCAGCTCCATCGACAGCTCGGGCGTGGCGAACACGCTCCACACCACATAGGGACGATGCAGATTGGCGTAGTGCCGGTAGCTGCCGTTGTCCGGCAGCGCCAGTTCGCGCGAGGCAAAGTCGCGCATGCGCCCGGCCAGCGCGAGCCGGTCGGCCAGCCGCTTGTCGTTGCTGCCGTTGGCGTAGGCGATCGCGTCGGACAGCGGCGTGGCCTGGGCCATCACGCCCAGATGGCCGCTGATCGACTGCGCGTAGTAGCCGACGGCCTCGCAGCCGGCCAGCAGCGCGCCCAGCGCAACAGCGGCCAGCGCGGCCGCCACGCGGACGCGAGCCGGCCGCCGTGCCATCACGTCACCGCCTGCGCGGCGGCCTCCACCTGCACCAGGCAGTCGTAGAAGACCGGCGCGCGGCCCATGTCGGTCAGACGCTGGCTGGTCAGCTCGTTGGCGTTCTTGCCGTCCGGCGCCAGCTTCTTCCACCAGATCGACAGCCCGACCACCAGTCCCTGGCGCGCGCGGTCGGTGACGCGGGCGCGCGCCTGCATGCTGCCGCGGTCGTTGAACGCGCGCACCATCATGCCGTCGACGATGCCGCGCGCGGCGGCGTCGTCCGGATGGATGTCCAGATGCGGCTCGCCCTCGGTCGCGCGCAGGCTGTCGACGTTGACGAAGGTGCTGTTCAGGAAGTTGCGCGCCGGCGGCGAGATCATCGCCAGCGGATAGCGCGCCGCCAGCTCCGGCGCGCTGGCGGGCGCCTCGTACGGCGCCACATAGCCCGGCAGCGGATCGAGGCCGTCCTTGACCATCTCGGCCGCGTAGAACTGGCACTTGCCGGTGGGGCTGGGAAAGCCCCCCTCGGCAAACGGCGCCGCCGGCAGCTTCAGCTTCTGCCAGCCGCTTTCCTTCAGCGTCGTCCAGTCGATGCCGGCCGCGCGCGGGTCGCTGCGCGCGATCGCCTGCGCGGCGATGTCCTCGTCGCTGTCGGCGAAGCACGGCTCGGTAAAGCCCATGCGCCGCGCCAGCCGGCGGAAGATCTCGGTATTGGGAAGCGCCTGGCCCAGCGGTGCGATCGCCTGGTTGTTGGCGAGGAAGTAGGTATGGCCGTAGGCCTTGTGCACGTCGACGTGCTCGAGCTGCGTGGTGGCCGGCAGAATGATGTCGGCGTAGTCGGCGGTATCGGTGCGGAAGTGCTCGAGCACCACGGTGAACAGGTCCTCGCGCGCGAAGCCCGCCGCGACCTTGCCCGACTGCGGCGCGACCGCGACCGGATTGCTGTTGTAGACGACGATCGCCTCGATCGGCGGCGTGCCGGCCGGCAGCCCCTCGCCGAGCAGCGCATCGCCGATCGTCGACATATTGATCGTGCGCGGCAGCTTCGGCCAGCTCGGCAGCAGGTCCGGGCGCTGCAGCGCCGCATTGTCGATCGGGAAAAAGCCCGAAGTGGACAGCTGCAAGCCGCCCGCGGCGTGGCGCCATGCGCCGACCAGCGACGGCAGGCAGGCCACCGCGCGCACCGCCTGGCCGCCGCCGTGGGCGCGCTGCATGCCATAGTTCAGGCGGATCGCGACCGGTTGCCGCTCGCGCACTGCCAGCGTGCCGTACAGGCCGGCCAGCCATTCGATGTCCTCGGCATCGATGCCGCAGATCTGCGCGGCATGCGCCGGCGAGAACTGCGCCGCGCGGTCGCGCAGCGCGTCGAAGCCGACCGTGTGCCGCGCGATGTAGTCGTGGTCGAGCAGGTCGTCGCGGATCAGCACATGGATGATGGCCAGCGCCAGCGCCCCGTCCGTGCCCGGCATCGGCGCGAGATGGCGATGGCACTTCTCGGCGGTCAGCGAGCGGTACGGATCGATCGCCACCAGCGTCGCGCCGCGGCGCTTGGCCTGCTGCACGCGGGTCCAGAAGTGCAGGTTCGAGGCGATCGGGTTGCCGCCCCAGATCACGATCAGCTTCGCGTCCTCGACATGCTCGATGTCCATGCCGACGCTGGCGCCATAGGTGTAGCGCAGCGCGGTGGCGCCGGCGCTGGCGCAGATGGTGCGGTCGAGCAGCGAGGCGCCGAGCTTGTGGAAGAAGCGCGCGGCCATGCTTTCGCCCTGCACCAGCCCCATCGTGCCGGCGTAGCTGTAGGGCACGATGGCCTGCGGGTCGCGGGCGGCGATTGCGCCGAGCCGCTGCGCGACGATGTCGAGCGCCTCGTCCCAGCCGATCGGCGCGAACTGTCCGCTGCCCTTCGGGCCGATCCGCTTCATCGGGGTCAGCAGGCGGTCGGGATGATAGGTGCGCTCGGTATAACGCGACACCTTGGTGCACAGCACGCCCTGCGTGCCCGGATGGTCGGGATCGCCGGCCACCTTGACGGCGCGGCCGTCCTCGACGGTGACGAGCAGCGCGCAGCTGTCGGGACAATCGTGCGGGCAGGCGGCGCGGACGATGCGGGTGGACATGGGTTCTCCGGGGGCGATGGTCTTTGTGGCCGATTGTATTCGATCGGATTCCGTCGGATTCGATCGGATTCCATCCAGGGGCAGCCGGCGCAGGCGCCGCCGCCTCCCTGCGTCCCCTGCTCGCCTCCTCCGGCCAGTGGTCCCGTCGTCCGCGTCAGGCGCTCAACGCTGGTCGTTCAGATGGCAGGCCGACATCCGCCCCGGGGCGATCTCCTTCAGCGCGGGCGCCTCCTGCCGGCAACGCGGCATCGCATGCGGGCAGCGCGGATGGAAGTGGCAGCCCGAGGGCGGATGCAGCGGCGACGGGATCTCGCCCTGGATCGCGACATAGGTCTTCTTGCCGACCTCCAGCTTCGGGGCCTCGGCAAGCAGCGCCTGCGTGTACGGATGGTTCGGCGCGGCGAACACCTGCTCGGTCGGCGCGGATTCGACCACGCGGCCCAGGTACATGATCACCACGCGGTCGCTGATGTGCTTGACCACGCCGAGGTCGTGGCTGATGAACAGGTAGGTGAGGTTCAGCTCCTGGCGCAGCCGCATGAACAGGTTCAGCACCTGGGCCTGGATCGACACGTCCAGCGCCGCCACCGATTCGTCGCAGACCAGGAACTCCGGCCTGACCGCCAGCGCCCGCGCGATGCCGATCCGCGCGCGCTGGCCGCCCGAGAACTGATGCGGAAAGCGCCGCAGCACGGTCGGGTCCATGCCGACCCGCGTCAGCATCTCCTCGACATAGGCCTTCTGGCCCGAGGCCGGCACGATGCCGTGCACCACCGGCGCCTCGCCGACGATATCGAGCACGCGCAGCCGCGGATTCAGCGAGGCGTACGGATCCTGGAAGATCATCTGGATCGCCAGCTGCTTCTCGCGCTTTTTCTCCGGCGGCAGCTGCTCCAGGTCCTCGCCCTTCCACAGCCGCGTGCCTTCGGTCAGCGTATGCAGGCCGACGGCCATCCGGCCCAGCGTCGACTTGCCGCAGCCGGATTCGCCGACCAGGCCGACCACCTCGCCGGCGCGGATGGCCAGGTCGACATGGTCGACCGCGTGCACCACTTCTTCCTTCGCATGCGCGCCGAACAGATTGGCGATGCGGGCGGCGGCGTCGAGCGACTTGACGAAGCGCTTGGAGACGCCGCGCAGCTCCAGCAGCGGCGTGCCGGCTGCCGACGCCGAGGCCGGCTTCGCCGCCGCGTCGGCGGGCGCGTCGATCACGGACATATCGGTCATGCGGCCTCCTGCGTTTCAAGCACCGGGTGGAAGCAGCGCAGGCGCCGCCCGTCGGGCGCGCTGCTCAGCGGCGGCTCGGTGCGGCAGATCTCGGTGGCGCGCGGGCAGCGCTCGCGGAACGCGCAGCCGCCGGGCAGGTTCAGCAGCGACGGCGTCATGCCGGGGATCTGGCGCAGCGGCGCGCCGCGCGGATTGCGCGACGGCGCCGAGCCGATCAGTCCGTGCGTATAGGGATGTTCGGGATGCTCGAGCACCTGGCGCACGTCGCCGGCCTCGACGATCCTGCCGGCGTACATCACGCAGACGCTGTCGGCCAGGCCCGCGATCACCGACAGGTCGTGCGTGATCCAGATCAGCGCGGTGCCGGACTCGCGGCACAGCTTCTGCATCTCGTAGAGGATCTGGCCCTGGATCGTCACGTCAAGAGCGGTGGTCGGCTCGTCGGCGATGATCAGGTCCGGCTTGTTCAGCAGCGCGATCGCGATCGCCACGCGCTGGCGCATGCCGCCCGAGAACTGGTGCGGATAGGCCTGCAGCCGCTCGTCCGGCGATGGAATGCCAACCCGCGCCAGCGCATTGCGCGCGCGCTCGCGCGCCACCGCCTTGTCGACCTTCTCGTGCGCCAGCACCGCCTCGATCATCTGCGTGTCGATGCGCAGCACCGGGTTCAGCGTCATCATCGGATCCTGGAAGATCATCGCGATGCGGTTGCCGCGCACGTTGCGCATCTGCGCCGGCGTCAGCTTGCGCAGGTCGCGCGTGACGCCGTCGCGGCTGGTCAGCTCGATGCGTCCGCCGACGACCTGCCCGGGCGGATCGATCAGTCCCATGATCGAATAGCCGGTCATTGACTTGCCTGAGCCGGACTCGCCGACCAGGCCCATGATCTCGCCGCGGCCGATCGAGAAGGACACGCGATCGACCGCGCGTGCAACGCCGCCGCGCGTGAAGAAATGCGTTTCCAGGTCCTCGACCAGCAGGGTTGGTTTGCTGCTCATCCGGTCATTCCCTTGTTGGCGTCGTCTGTCAAAGCGTCTGCAGGCGCGGGTTCAGCACGTCGCGCAGCTGGTCGGCGACCAGGTTCATCGCGACGATGGTCACCACCAGCGCAATGCCGGGGAAGAAGCTGATCCAGTACTTGCCGGACAGCATGTACTGCTGGCCGTTCGAAATCAGCGAACCGAGCGACGGCTCGGTGATCGGCACGCCCAGGCCGAGGAAGGACAGCGTGGCCTCCAGCGTGATCGCCGAGGCCACCTGCAGCGCAGCGATCACGATCAGCGGCGGCAGGCAGTTCGGCAGCAGATGGCGGAACATGATGCGCCGCGCCGGCAGCCCCAGGCAGGTGGCCGCCTCGATATATTCCTTGCGCCGCTCGACCAGCGCCGCGCTGCGCGTGGTGCGCGCGTAGTAGGCCCATTGCACCGCCACCAGCGCGATCACGATATTGCCGATGCCAGGCCGCAGGAAGGCCAGCAGGATCAGCGCCAGCAGGATCGGCGGGAACGACAGCTGCAGATCGGCGACGCGCATGATCAGCGCCTCGACGCGTCCGCCGACGAAGCCGGCGATCAGCCCCAGCGTGGCGCCCAGCACCAGCGCGATCACCGTGCTGACCACGCCGACGCCGATGCTGATGCGCAGCCCGTACATCACGGCCGACAGGATGTCGCGGCCCTGCTCGTCCGAGCCGAGCAGGAACGTCATGCCGTTGCCGGCCACCTCCCCCGGCGCCAGGCGCGCGTCCAGCACGTCCAGCGTCGCCAGGTCGTAGGGATTCTGCGGCGCGAGCCACGGCGCGAAGATCGCGATCAGCACGATCGCGATCAGCACGGCCAGGCCCGCCACCGCGATCTTGCTGGAGAAGAACTGCCGCGCGAAGCGGCGCCACGGCGTGTCGACGCCCGCCGCCGCGGACGGCGTCGGCGTGCCGGTCGGGGTGCCCGGGGGACCGGCGGCGAGATCGGTGGTCGGGGCCGGCAGCCCGTCCGGCGTGCCCGGTTGCGTAGCGATGGTCATTGGGATCAGCCCTTGTTGTCGGCGATGCGCACGCGCGGGTCGAGCACGCTGTAGAGGATGTCGACCGCCAGGTTGATCAGGATGAACAGCGTCACGATCACCATCAGGTAGGCGACGATCACCGGCCGGTCCAGCAGCTGGATCGAATCGATGATCAGCTTGCCCATGCCGGGCCAGGCGAAGATCGTCTCGGTGACGATGGCGAAGGCGATGATCGAGCCGAACTGCAGCGCGATCACGGTGACGATCGGAATCAGGATGTTCTTGAGCACATGCACGCCGACGATGCGGGTGTTCGACAGGCCCTTGGCGCGCGCGAACTTGACGTAGTCCTGCAGCATCGCCTCCTGCGTGCCGGCGCGCGTCAGCCGGATCACCATCGCGATATTCAGCAGCGACAGCGTGACGGCCGGCAGCACCAGATGGCGGATGCCGTCGACGGTCAGGAAGCTGACCGGGATGCCGAGCACCGACACGGTCTGCCCGCGCCCGTTCGACGGCAGCCAGCCCAGCTGCACCGCGAACACCATGATCAGCATCAGCCCGACCCAGAAGGTCGGCAGCGAAAAGCCGAGGATCGACACCGTCATGATCGACTTGCCCGCGATGCCGTTGGGCCGCAGGCCGGCCCACAGGCCGAGCGGGATGCCGAGCACGATCGCCAGCAGGATCGCGCAGACCGCCAGCTCCATCGTCGCCGGCATCCGCTCGAAGATCAGCTTCAGCGCCGGCGTGCCGTGCGCGAACGAGATGCCCAGATTGCCCTGCAGCGCATTGGTCAGGAAGATCCAGTACTGCTCCCACAGCGGCTTGTCGAGGCCGAGCGCGGCGATGGTGCGCTTGATGTCTTCCTGATCGGCCTGCGGATTGATCAGGATGTCCACCGGGTTGCCGATGGCGAACACACCGAGAAAGACCAGCAGCGACATGACGAAGAGCACGACCACGCTCTGCATCAGGCGCCGGATGATAAAGACCAGCATAGTCGGGACGCTTTTCCTTCGCCGCCGGCGCCGCGCACCGCCATGTCCCGCGCGAGGGGTCGCGCGAAGGCATGCGGCGGAGCGCGGCACCGGCTGACGGCTATCGCCGCCCGATCGTCGCCGGGCGGCTGTTTTCGTGGCGATCGGCGCATCGCCGGACCCGCGGGCGGCGGGGCCGGCTGCGCGGCGCGGGCCGGTTGGGACGCGCGGCGCCATTGGGCACCGCGCGCGCCCGGGCTGTCAAGCGAACGGCCCGCCGACAGCCCTGCCGAGATTACTGCTGCGGCTTGAAGTTGTGCGCGTAGGTCCGCTCGTCGGTCCGCGGCACGTAGGTGATGCCCTTCTGCGTGGCCCAGGTGGTCACCTGTTGATGAATCGGAATGATGCCGCCGTCGTTGATCGCGATCGCGGTCGCCTCCTGCAGCAGCTTCGAGCGCTCGCCATCGTCGACGGTCCGCAGCGCCTTCTCCAGTACCGCGTCCATCTTCGGATTGCAGTACTCGCCCCAGTTGGTCGTGCCGAAGCCCTTCTTGGCGTCCTCGCACGCCAGCAGCGCGCGCAGCGGCGAGCTGACCTCGCCGGTCTGCGCGCCCCAGCCCAGCAGGCCGAACGACCACTCGTGCTTGATGCCCTTGGACGAGTAGGTCGCCATCGGCATGCCCTCGACGCGGGTGGCGATGCCGATCCGCGTCAGGTTCTGCGCGATGGTCTGCGCGATCTTCTCGTCGTTGACATAGCGGTTGTTCGGCGTATGCAGCGTCACGCCGAAGCCGTTCGGATAGCCGGCCTCGGCCAGCAGCTTCTTGGCGCCCTCGGGGTCGTACTTGACGGTCTTCAGGTTGGGGTTATGCCCGAACAGCGTCGCCGGCACCAGGTTGTTGGTCGGCTCGGACAGGCCCTCCATCAGCCGGTCCTTGATGCCCTGACGGTTGATGGCCATGCTGATGGCGTTGCGCACGCGCGCATCCTTCAGCGGGTTCTTGTCCATCGGCTGGCCGTCCTTGCTGGTGACGTACGGCGACTTGTCGCGCTTGGCATCGAAATACAGGTAGATCACGCGGTGCGAGATCTTCGAGAAGAACGACAGCTTCGGGTTCTTGCGCACCTGCGGCAGATCCGGCGTCGGCACGTTCTCGATCGCCTGCACGTCGCCCGACAGCAGCGCGGCCAGGCGCGTCGCGGGGTTCGGAATGAAGCGCAGCGTCACCTTGTCCCACGCCGGCTTCGGTCCCCAGTAGTCGGCGTTGCGCGTCAGCTCGACCCGGTCGTCCCGCGCATAGCTGACGAACTTGAACGGACCGGTGCCGATCATGCCCTTGCCCTGCGCGAAATCGTCCGAGTTCAGGCCCTGCGTGGCCTTCTTCTGCACGATGAAGATCGACGTCAGGTCGTTCAGCACCAGCGGATAGGGCTGCGCGGTGATCAACTGGATCGTGTTCGGATCGATGACCTTCTTGGCGACGATGGCCTTGGTGTAGACATCGAACTTGCCGGGGCTGTTCTGGATCGTCGCGGGCCGGTCCAGCGACCACAGGATGTCCTCGGCGGTCAGCGGCGAGCCATCATGGAACTTGACGCCCTTGCGGATCTTGAACTCCCAGGTGGTCTCGTTGACCAGCTTCCACGACTCGGCCAGGCCCGGAATGATGCGGCTGTCCGCGTCCATCTTGATCAGGCTGTCGAAGATGTGCTCCGACACGTTGATGTTCGAGAACAGGTTGTAGAAGTGCGGGTCCATCGAGGTCGGCGGCGAGCTCATGGCCAGCTTGAAATCGGCTGCCAGTGCCTGACCGCCGGCGCCGAAGCTGATGGCTGCGGCGAGCAGGGCGGTTGCAAATGCCTTCTGGTGGTGGCGTAGCGGCATCGAGCGATTCTCCCGAAAAGTGGGGGCAACTATAACGAGCGGCCTGTGACCGTCGCAAGCTGCGACGCCGCAAATTGGTGCAGGCGTCGGGACACATGCGCGGCCCGGCTCGCGGACGCGGTACGGCAAGCATTAACTGTTCCAGTAGAGAAGCACCGGCGGCAATGCGGGGAAACCCACCTCCGGGCGCGACGATGACGAATGCGGGCGGCAAGGCCGGCGGTATATTGGGCCGGTATCCAGGGGAAACCTCGCAGCAGAAATCTCGCGGCGCGATGGTTTTGGCGGGGGCTGTTGGGCCCTGGCCTTGGCGGCGATGTTGGTGCCGCTATTGGAGGCGGTTTTGGCGCATTCCGGCGGGGCGTCGTATGATCCGGTTGTTTCACCCCCTGCGGTTTCCCCATTCCGTATTGCCGACCCGGTGTTTCTCCCCGGGTCATTACCTTCTCGTTTATCACCGCTTACCGCTGCTGCCACGGCCATGACACTGATCCCCGAAATCCTCCAGGCGCAAGACGAGATCCGTTCGATCCGCCGCGATATCCATGCTCATCCGGAACTGCGATTCGAGGAGCAGCGCACCGCCGACGTGGTCGCGCGCACGCTGACCGACTGGGGCATCGAGGTCCATCGGGGCCTGGGCAAGACCGGCCTGGTCGGCGTGATCCGCAACGGCAGCAGCGCGCGCAGCATCGGCCTGCGCGCCGACATGGACGCGTTGCCGCTGCAGGAGGCCAACACCTTCGGCCACCGCTCGCAATACGACGGCAAGATGCACGCGTGCGGACACGATGGCCATACCGCGATGCTGCTCGGCGCGGCCCGCTACCTCGCGCGGCACCGCAACTTCGACGGCACCGTCCATCTGATCTTCCAGCCTGCCGAGGAAGGCGGCGGCGGCGCCCGCGAGATGATCCGCGACGGGCTGTTCGAGCGCTTTCCGTGCGACGCGGTGTTCGGCATGCACAACTGGCCCGGCATGCCGGCCGGTTCCTTCGGCACCTGCGCCGGGCCGCTGATGGCATCGAGCAACGAGTTCCGCATCGTCGTGCGCGGCAAGGGCGCGCATGCGGCGATGCCGCATAACGGCAACGACCCGGTCTTTACCGCTGCGCAGATTGTCGGCGCGCTGCAGGGCATCATTACCCGCAACAAGCGGCCGATCGACGCGGCGGTGATCTCGGTCACGCAGTTCCACGCCGGCGACGCCACCAATATCGTGCCCAACGAGGCGTGGATCGGCGGCACCGTACGCACCTTCACGCTGCCGGTGCTCGACCTGATCGAACGGCGCATGGAAGAGGTGGCGCGTGCCGTCGCCACGGCATTCGACTGCACCATCGAATTCAGCTTCGAGCGCAACTATCCGCCGACCGTCAACAGCGCCGCGGAAGCCGCCTTTGCGGTCGAGGTCGCACGCGAGCTGGTTGGCGTCGACAACGTCGAGGCCAACGTCGAACCGACGATGGGCGCCGAGGACTTTTCCTTCATGCTGCTCGAGCGGCCCGGCTGCTATCTGTTCATCGGCAATGGTGAGGGCGGGCACCGGGAGGCCGGCCACGGCATCGGGCCCTGCATGCTGCATAACCCCAGCTACGACTTCAACGACGAGATCCTGCCGGTCGGCTCGACCTTCTTCGTCAAGCTGGTCGAGAAGTGGCTGGCGCCGGCGTGAGCGACCAGCACGTTGCCGGCGTGAATGGCACGGCCGGGCGGACCGCGCTGCCGGCGCTCGATATCGCAACCGCCAGCGCCTTCGCGCAGGTCGCGCTCGAGAACATCCTGCGGCCCTATCCCTACCGCATCGACCACATGATGATGGGCGCCGGCGACCTGGCGGAGCCGCGCACGCTGCATCCGGTCTATTTCGGCAGCTACGACTGGCACTCCAGCGTGCACATGCACTGGCTGCTGGTCCGGCTGCTGGCGCAGCGGCCCGATCTTCCCGAGGCCGGCGCGATCCGCTCGACGCTCGATATCCAGTGGCAGGCGCAGGCGGTCGCGGCCGAACTTGCCTATTTCCAGCGGCCGGGTTGCGCCACCTTCGAACGCCCCTATGGGTGGGCCTGGATCCTGCGGCTGCAGGCGGAGCTGCGCGAATTCCCCGGGGCCGACAAGCAAGTCCAGCGCTGGGCGAAGGCCTGCGAGCCGCTGGCGACCGAGCTGGCGGGACGGCTGACCGACTATCTCGATATCGCCGACTTCCCGATCCGCACCGGCACGCACGCCAACAGCGCCTTCGCGCTGGTGCTGGCCGACGGTTATGCGCGCACCGACGGCCACCCGGCGCTGCGCCGGGCGATTGCGCGGCGCGCGCATCGCTGGTTCGGCCACGACCAGCGCTACCCGGCCCGCTATGAGCCGGGCGGCGACGAGTTCCTGTCAGGCGGCCTGATGGAGGCGGTGCTGATGCGCAGGGTGCTGGACGACTGCGCGTTCGCCGAATGGTGGGAGATGTTTGCGCCGGCGCCGAACGATCTGGCGACCTGGCTGACGCCAGTGGTGGTCGCCGATCGCACCGATCCCAAGCTGGTGCACCTCGATGGACTGAACCTGTCGCGCGCCTGGTGCTGGCGCCTGCTGGGGCCGTCGCTGCCGGAACCGCTGCGGACGAAAGCGGCGGGCGCTTGGGCCGATCATCTGGACGCGTCGTTGGCGCAGGCGGTCAGCGGCGACTATGTCGGTACGCACTGGCTGGCGTCGTTCGCGGCGCTGGCCCTGACCGACCCCGTGCTGACAGCTTGAGCGCCTGTTCTTCGACGATTGATGTTCGCCGCTCGATCTTCGTCGATTGATGTTCGGCGATCGATGTTCGTCGATCGATCTTCGTCGATTGATTTTCGGCGATCGAGGTTCGGCGATCGATGGTCGTATCGGTCTGCCTGCGGCTAGTCCAGCGCGATGTCGCCATACCACGCTTCGGCCTGGCTCTTGGTATTGTCGGTGTCCGTCATGATGCCGACCGCCTGCAGACGGCCCGGCTCCTTGCCGAAGGCGGCACGATAGTCCGCTCGCAGGTCGCGCTCATGACAGCGCCATTGCCTGGCGTGACGCGTGCCCGAGTCGGCCACGATCATGCGGATACGCTCGGTATGGGGATTCGGAATGACGGTCCCTTCCGCACGTTTCGAACCCCAGATGTACATCAAGGTCGCGTAAGGCATCTCGCGGCCTGTCATCAGGCGCGCCATCTCGTCCATCAGATGGTCCTTCAGCGACAGCGTGCTCTTGTCGCCATCGAACGCCACGAACACCCGCAGCGGCGCGTCTTCGCGCGGCCCGGCGGCGTTGTCGCCGTCGGCGATGACGTCGCGGGTCTTCCAGGCCCAACGCAACTTGCCCGGATCGCGCGGCGTCAGCGGGACATAGAGCCCTGATGCCGAGCCCTCGGCGCGCGCATGCAGCACGACACGCTGATCGACTTCGGCAAGCGCATATTGCGTCGGCGTCTTGCTGCGGTTGACCGTCCAGCTGCGCCAGCCGGCAGGCAGCGATTGCTCGGGATCGGACGCGGAAAATAATGGAAGATGCGACAACGGCGCCGGCTCGCTGTCTTCTTGCTCGCTTCCGTCGGCAACTTTCTGGAACACGCCCGCGGCGTCCGTGCCGGCCGATGCTTGCGTGCGCAGCGTTTTGGCGGTGGAGGAAGCGGCGAGCCGCTTATGAAAGCCGCGGCAGTCGGTCGCGGCGATCTTGATCGATGGCTTCGCCGACGGCGCGCGGGTCGCTGAGTCGATCGGCGGCGATGAAGAGGTCGAACAAGCCGCCAACGTGGCGGTCAGCACCGCAACTGCTGCTGCAAATGCAGGCCTGCGCAGGTCCATGCCGATGACTCCGGGCCTGTTTGCGGCCATCCCTCTCTCCCCGAACTTCCGATCGCCGGGCGCTGATTCGACCGCGGCTCTGATTGCATGACGCCGGCCTGCCATGCCCTGAAACGGGGCGGATGCCAATGCCGAGCGACACCATAGCAGAGGCCGTTCGGGCCGGAAACCGGTGACTTCACGCGGGCGGCCAATCTGTTGTATTCCGTCTGCGGGCCGGCGCACACCATGTCGTTTTGATTCAGCCCGCCGCAAAGCAAAACGCCCCAGACCTTGAGGATCTGGGGCGTTTTCAAAGGAGAGCCTGGCGATGACCTACTTTCACACGGGTAGTCCGCACTATCATCGGCGCGAAGTCGTTTCACGGTCCTGTTCG
>NZ_VZOV01000019.1 GCF_008801915.1 Cupriavidus gilardii | reverse complement strand
ACCCCCCCCCCCCCCCCCCCCCCCGAAGAGGGATTTTCGATAATGCGAACAAAGGTTATTGAGAAGGGTTAGATTTCTTCATATTTAACATATGCAAACAGCGGGTAGGTATGGGGTTGCCTAGAAAACCTATCGTCTGTAGTGGTGTTGAAGGGGAATGGCTAGATGAAGGTGCGACTTGCCGCGGTGTATTCGGTCAGCAAGAAAATAGAAAAAAGCTGGATTCGTCAGCTGGCCCGGCCGGAACAGGAAATTGATGCTGAGGTAGTTCGGTTCGTGAGGGACCGAGCGGAAGGTTTCGAGGTTACGTCTGACATCCTTCCGATGCCGGTTCGCATCCTTAAGAGTGCCCCTCCTCGATTGCCCGACCCGACCGAGGCGGCTGTGCTGAAATCGCCGATCGCTGCCATCGTGCATGATGCACTTGATGTTTCCGCAGGGACTTGGTTGCAGCATCCATCAATGCCGGTCGATGACCGTTCAGTGGACAACAGAAGCGCTAAAGACGCTGCCGCTTCCTGGCGTGACGGATTCTCCTATATAGAAGAGGATAGGTCGACGGGCGTGATCGGCTTCCGCCCCCCGCAAATCGGCGCTTTGCATGCTGTACATGCACACTGGACGGTGAGCAACGAAGTCGCATCAATAGTCCTGCCAACTGGCACCGGAAAAACCGAGACCATGCTTGGTGTTCTGACATCGGCTTGCTGTGAGCGAGTTATCGTAGTTGTGCCCACGGACGCCTTGCGTACCCAGATTGCGAACAAGTTTTTGACGCTAGGCCTGCTGAAAGCGCCAGGATGCAGAATTCTCGCGGAGAGTGCACGCTACCCTGTAGTGGGTGTCCTTGGGCATAAGTTTGAAACTGCCGAAGCTTTAACCGCGTTCTTCGAGGCCTGTAATGTGGTCGTTACCACCAGCCACATTGCCGGACAGTTTCCGAATCACTTGCAGGAACGCATTTCCGATCTCTGCACCCATCTATTCATTGACGAAGCCCATCATGCCGAGGCGCCGACGTGGAAACGCTTCAAAGCCCACTTTGGCAAGCGCCGAATTCTCCAGTTCACGGCCACGCCTTTTCGAGACGACGACCAACTTATCGATGGCAAAATTATTTACCGGTATCCCCTGCGCCAAGCGCAGAAAGACGGGTACTTCCAGCCGATCACGTTCCAGTCGGTTTTCGAGTTTAACGACGACAAGGCGGATGTAGCCATCGCCAAGGCTACCATCCAAGAACTGGAGAAGGACCGGACCGGCCTTCATGTGGCAATGGCGCGAGCCTACGACATCCCCCGCGCGAAACGAGTTTTTGAAATATATGAGGAACTCGGTAGGTACAACCCGATACTTCTTCACAGCCAGCTCAAAGTGGGGGAGCGGAGGGAGGCGCTGCAGAAACTGATGTCGGGGAAATCGAGAATAGTGGTGTGCGTTGATATGCTCGGTGAAGGCTTTGACATGCCGGAGCTGAAGATCGCAGCGTTTCACGACGTACGAAAAAGCCTTCCCGTTACACTGCAGCTTGCAGGTAGATTCACACGCAGCAGATCGGACTTGGGGAGCCCGACATTCATCGCCAATGTCGCTAACGTTGACGTCAGGGATGAGCTCCAGAAACTCTACAGTCAAGATCCGGACTGGAACGAACTGCTGCCAGAACTAAGCGATACCGAGATAGACAAGCAAGTAGAGGCTCGAGACTTCCTTGAGGGGTTCGAACCGTTTCAAGGCGATATCCCATTGCAGGAGATTCGACCAGCAACCAGCATGGTCGTCTATCGCACTCGTTGTAGCGCTTGGAAGCCCGGGGACTATCGTAAAGGACTGACCGGTCTGTCCTCCACGGATAAGGTGCGAGATACGCTGAACGCCAAGGAAAACATGCTGGTTGTCGTGCTTGGTACGAGCAAGTCCGTCCCTTGGACTGATATTGAGGCTGTGAAGGACTGGGAGTGGGAGTTGCTCGTTTCAATCTGGGACAAGGAGAAGAACCTTCTCTACATCCATGGTTCCTCGAAGAGTGGCGAGTATCGGACGATGGCAAAGGTGCTTTGCGGCGAAGATGTGGAGTTGATCCAAGACCCGGAACTTTATAGATGTTTTCATGGAGTCAAGCGCCTATTGCTTACGAATCTGGGAATGAACGAGCAATTTGGTCGGCAGATCCGCTACATCGCTCGCATGGGCGCAGATGTTGCCGCCCGTTTATCAGAGGCCTCCAAGAAAACCGCACGCCGTGCAGTGATTTCCGGGGTTGGATATGAAAACGGAGCAATTGCGACTGTCGGCGCAGCGAAGCGGGGTCGCGTGTGGTCATTCCAACGGCTCCGCTTAGACTCTTTCGCACGTTGGTGTAAGCACGTCGGCTCGAAAGTCATCGACGAGAACATCGACCCGGAAGCAGTGCTGAAGGGAACTCTTGTCCCTAAACTTGTAAAGGTGCGTCCAACTGCCATGCCAATTACCGTAGATTGGCCAGACAGCATCTATCAGGAACCGGAAAGCGTGTATTCGGCCACGCTTGGTGACGGGCAACAGACAGAGTTTTGGAATCTCGGTATCGAGTTGGTCAGCCCGGCCGAGACGGGAGACATCATGTTCCGGGTGTTCAGCGATTCCGCTGAAGTGGTACTTCGGCTCGAGATAGTGCCGATCGATGATGACTCCGTCTCAACCTATCGCTTCGTTTCAGTGGGCGCCGCCGGCACATTGGCGAAAGGGCTGAAATCTTGGCCGCTCTCTCAATTTTTTGATGAGAACCCTCCAGTCATTACCTTTGCTGATGGCTCCTACCTGGAAGGTAGTCTGCTTGTCGCGTTGCCTGACATCTATGGGCCGTATGATCGAGACCGCATCGAGGTCTGGGACTGGTCGGGCGTCGATTTGAAAAAGGAAGCGCAGGGGGTAACTTGCGAGAAGGATTCCATACAGTACAGGGTTATCGAAGAGCTTAAGAGCGCAGGAGGGTATGACGTCATCTACGATGACGACGGCTCGGGTGAGTCCGCAGACGTCGTAGGCATCAAGGTTACAGAAGAGCATTCCGGCGCGACCATCTCTGTAGACTTCTACCACTGCAAGTTTTCTCTGGAGAGTACCGCCGGGGCGCGCGTGGGAGATCTGTACGAAGTTTGTGGTCAGGCGCAAAAGAGCATTAGCTGGCTTCAGAGCCAACTCCGAAACACCGAGCTATTTATTCACCTGCTTCGGCGGGACCCGAAAATTCGTGAAGGTCGAGAGCTATCACGGTATCAGAAAGGTGACCGTGACACCCTTCAGGCGATCCGGAACCGAAGCAAAATGTCGTCCTTGAAATTGCGGATCTTCATCGTGCAGCCTGGTCTGTCCCGCGCCAAAGCAAGCCCTGAGCAGCTGTCTCTACTCAGCGTCACGGAGAACTTCCTCCTTGAGACCTATAACGTGCCGTTCGGCGTAATTGCGAGCGCGTGATGCAAACATGCATTCCCGTGATGGCTACCATGCGCGTGTCCATTGCCTGCGCTGGAGCGAGCGCTTGGATGCCCAATAAAGAGCGCGGCCTAACGTCCGCAATTAGCCGAACCCAGTTATCCGGAAATCCCATGCTTTTCGACAGAGTGCGGACACTCGGCCCTTAAATTCGATGTCTGCCCTCTGCTCCTGGGCCAGAGGCGTCCCGACAGACGAGTTGCTGCACGGCGGTGGATACTCGTCACCACGCCGCCTAACACTGAGCAGGAGCGCCCGTGTTCGACCATGTAAAATTCGGAGTTACCGACTTTGAAGAAAGCAAAACCTTCTTCCTCAAAGCCCTAGAACCCCTCGGCATAGCCATCGCCTCCGAAGGCCCCCAGTCCTACGGCGTCGAACTTTGCCCCCCAGGCAAGCCCTCCCTCTGCCTCTTCCAAACCACCGAAAAACCAGCCCACCTCCACCTCGCCTTCAAAGCCGAAACCCGCCAGCAGGTCGACGCCTTCTATCGCGCAGCCCTTCAAGCAGGCGCCAAAGACAACGGCCCACCCGGCCTACGCCCGCACTACCACCCCAACTACTACGCAGCCTTCGTCATCGGCCCAGACGGCCACAACATCGAAGTCGTTTGCCACGAGCCCGAGCCCGAAGCCGAGGCCGAACCTACCGCTGCACCAAATCCCTGACCCCCTGCCGGCAAAGGCTAACGAAATGCTGCGCCGCTGATGACTGACCGCGCCCGGGATGGAAGGCCAGAATCGCCCGAAACCGAACCGCCCCCGCAAACGGAACACTCCTGAGCCCAAGCGCCAAATATGTCCGTGCGACCAGCGGATTGGTAATCGCAAGCCCCGCACCCGCCAATACCAACGCGCATTGCGTATGGCTATACGGAGTCGTCGCGACGAAGCGGGGGGCGATATGGTGTTCGGCGAAGGCAGCTTCCAGTTGTCGTTGGGCCGGGTCCGCGGCGTCGAGGCCAATCAGTGGGGCGTCGGCCAGGTCGGTGACGCCGACCCTGGCGCGAGCGGCGAATGGGTGGGTCGCTGGCACGATGCAGACAGCCGGGACGGCGTAGAACTCGGAAGCCGTCAGGCCGCTGGTGTCGACCTCATCGCCCATGAAGGCCAGGTCGAGTTCGCGTTGGAGCAGGCGTTCGCGCAGCGCGCGAGAGCTGTCGACCTCGAGCCGGCAATGGCTGCGCGGATAGTTGTGCGAGAAGCTGGCGACGGCCATTGGCATCACGCTGGCGGCCATCGCATGCAGGGCGCCGACGCGCAGCACGGTGTCCTCGTGCTGGCGGAGCAAGTCGATCTTGCGTTGGACGGCGTCGAGCCCGATATAGACGCGTTCGACTTCGTCCATCAGCGCGGCGGCTTCGGCGGTCGGGACCATGCGGCCCTTGCTCCGATCGAACAGTCGCAGCTGCGCGATCTTCTCGAGTTGCAGCACGGTCTGGGTCACCGCCGGCTGGCTGATATGCAGCGCCTCGGCGGCGCGGCGCGCGGAGCCGAGGCGCATGACCATGCGAAATACCTCGATCTGCCGGGCGCTGATGGACGGTTCGCTGGTGTCTCTGGCCGCCTCTTTCATGTCGACCTTATAAGTTTGTCTTATTGAAAAGCTGCGATGGCTGTCATCGCTCGAGCATGGCGCGCCGTAGACTCCGGCTTATGCAATCGTTGTCTATCGCCATGTCTCTCGACCCTTCATCGAAGCCGTCTTCCTCCATCCGTCCGGCCCTGAATCCGGCGCTACACGCGCTGCAATGCATCAACTGCGAGGCGATCTATCCCGTTTCGGACCTGCCGGAAGGCTGCCCGGCCTGTCACAGCCAGGGCCGGCCCAGCAGTGTTGAGGCGGTCTATGACGCGCGAGCGTTCGATTTTGCACCAAAAAGCGCAGGTTATCGCTGGGGGCATTGCCTGCCGTATCTGAATGGCGTGACGCTGGGCGAGGGCGACACGCCTTGTCTGCCGGTCCCTGCGCTGGCCGAGGTGGCGGGCGTTGCGTCGTTGTGGATCAAGAACGAAGGCGCAAATCCGACCGGCTCGCACAAGGACCGCATGTCATCCCAGGCCGTGAGCCGCGCGTTGGCGATTGGCGCCCGCGAAGTGGTGCTGGCCTCGAGCGGCAATGCCGCGGTATCGGCCGCGGCTTACTGTGCGGCGGCGGGCCTGGCCTGCGAGGTCGCGACTTACCGCGATTTGCCGGCGATATTCGATGCGGCGCTGCGTTACTACGGGGCGCGCCGTATCGTCTGCGAGACCGGCCATGCGCGATGGGAGCATGTGCGCCGCCGCGTGCAGGATGATGGGGCGTTCGCCTTGACCAACTACAGCATTCCGGCGGTGGGCAGCCCGGTGTTCGGGGTCGAGGGCTATCGCGCCGCGGCGCTGGAATGGGTGTACCAGGGCTGCGAGCCGGACCACGTGATCGTGCCGACCGCGCGTGGCGATCTGCTGTGGGGCATCTATAGCGCGCTGCGCGATCTGGTGGCGGCGCGGCGGCTCTCTCGCGTGCCGAAGCTGTGGGCGGTCGAGCCGTTCCCGCGGCTGTCGCGGGTGCTGGCCGGCGAGCCGCAGCAGGGCGATTTTGCGGGCGCGACGCAGCAGTTCTCGACCGCCGGCTCGACGGTGACCGCGCAGCAGGTTCAGGCGGTGACGCGCTCTGGAGGCGGCGCAGTAGTTGTTGGCGACGAGGCGGCCCGTGCCGGCACGGCCGCGTTGGCGGCGGCGGGATTCTGGGTCGAGCTCTGCGCGGGGGCCGGGCTCGCCGCGGCGCAAATGCTGCGCGCCGACGGGCGCATCGACGCATCGCAATCGGTTCTTCTGATGTTGACGGCACGGGGCGATCGCGACCCCGCGCAAAGCTGATCCCTACACTGGCTGGAGTCTTCCCATGACGTTGCGCTATCTGATCGCCTCCCTCGCAATCTGCCTGACTGCCCATGCGCCGGCGGCAATGTCCGCCTATCCCGAAAAACCCATTCGCATCGTGGTGCCTTGGGCCGCGGGCGGCAGTACCGATGCGCTGGCGCGCGCCGTGGCGCAGCGAATGAGCGAGTCGATGGGCCAGCCGGTGGTCGTCGAGAACCGGGCAGGGGCCTCGGGCCGCATCGGTGCCGAGGCGGTGGCCAAGGCGGCGCCGGACGGCTACACGCTGGGCGTCATCGAACTGGCGCATACGGTGGCGCCGGCCGTGTTCCGTCAGATGCCATACGACCTGCTGCGCGATTTCACGCCGGTTTCGCTGCTCGGGGAATCGCCGCTGGTGCTGTTCGCCGATAGCACCCGCTATCGGGCCGGCGAGGCGCAGCGCTTCCTTGCCGATGCGCGCAAGCAGGGCAAGCCGCTGCAGCTGGCCACGAGCGGCAACGGCACGATCAGCCATCTGGCGGCCAAGATGTTCGAGGCGCAGGCCGGTGTGCCGATCGATGCGGTTCCCTATCGCGGCTCCGCGCCTGCGCTGACCGACGTGTCGGCCCAGCTGGTCGCCGGCCATTTCGCCACGCTGGCAAGCGGCAGCAGCCTGCTTGGCGCAGGCAAGATCACGGCGTTGATGGTGACCGGACCGGCGCGCATTCCGGCGCTGCCCAATGTGCCGACGGCCGCGGAGGCCAAGCTGCCGTCGCTGCAGATCAGCCAGTGGTGGGCCATCGTGGCACCGGCACGCACGCCGTCGACCGTGGTCAGCAAGCTGGGCGACGAGGTACGCGCGGCGCTCGCCAATCCGCTGACCAAGGCTCGCCTGGATAGCCAGGGCATCGATCTGAAGGCCTCGTCGCCCGCGCAGCTCGGCGACCGGCTGCGCGGCGAGGTTGATCGCTGGGCGGCGCTGGTCAAGCAGGCGGGAATTCAGCCGGAATAAGTCAGCCGGAATAAGTCAGCCGCGTCGGCCGGATTCGGCGATCGCGGCCAGCAGATCGTCCGCGTGGACCATGAACTCTCGTACTTGCCGCAGGGTCCGGTATTGATTCAGCACGGCGCTCCACTGCGGCGATTCGATCAGTTGATGCCAGACCGGCTCGAGGTCGCGCGAATCCGCGTGCTGCTGGTCGATCAGCTTGCTGGCGAATGCGAGCGTGGCGGGTGCCGACAACAGCTGCATCCGGCTGGCGGCACTCAGCATGCGCGGAGTGGTTTCGGCAGGCGCATCGCTGCAATACAGGATCCGATTCGAAAGATCCGCTTCGTCGGTCGGCAGGGCACGCAACGCGGCACCACGCAGGCGTACCGCCCCTTGCTCGGTCTGGAAGGTATAGACGACGTGCGGCTCGACATGCGCGAGCAGGCGCAAGCCGCGCAGCAGCCGGGGCAGGTCCGTGGTGGCGGCGTCCGCCGAGGCTTTTGCTTCCACGAGCAGGCAAACGTCCCAGGCCGGCGTATCGTCGCCGGCCTCATCGGCCGTTTCGCGCGCTGTCTCGGCGCGCCTCAGCAACACCGCATCCCATTCGGTCTTGGCGCGTTCGTGGCTGGCCGGCAGCGATGCCGGCACGCGCATCGAGGTGACGACGCGGTAGGGTGCCGACGAGCCCTCCCGTTCGTTGAGCCGCTGCGCCAACGCGCGCAGCGCCTGCGCGGCCAGCGCTTCGACGGCGGCCCCGCGCTGTCGCGAGGAAACGCCCTGCGCCGTCGCGGTAGCGGTTCCCGAGCGAGGCCCTTGTCGGTCCCACAGCGATCGATACTGGCGGACGAGCTCGTCCGAGAATAGCGCTTCGAGCCGCCGCAAACGCTGCAGTGCGGGGCTTTCCAGCAGTTGCATCAGGCCGTGATGATCTGGCGTGTCGTTGGCGATTTCCGGCATCGCAAGCAGCGTGCGAACGGCGTCCTGTAGATCGGCCCACGCTGACGCCGACGCAGCAGCATGAAGGCTCGCCATGGCTTCACGCAGCCGACGCGCCGCGATCCGCTGCTGCTTGTTCGGGTGCGCCACCGCATTGACGGCCGCCAGCACGGCCCTGCGGTCCTGATCCGCGCGCGCGGCCAGCGACGCGTACTCGCGCACATGGGCCACCCGGTGGCGAAGCACCATCGCCTGGAAAGCCGGATCGCCGGCATCCGGCCGGATCGCTTCCTGCACCATGCGCGCGAGCGATTCGACGAACAGATGCTTCAGCGCCGCGCCAGGGACTTCGCCGTTCGCCAGCGCAAGGCGAGCCTGTTCGATGGTGATCGCCAGCGCTGTCGCCGGATTGGTCTCATGAATCCGCTCCGCTACGGCACCGATCGGCGGCAGGCGATACCGGCGGGCGGCGGCGCGCAGCGTGTCGGCAAGCAGGGCGGGCAGTGGCGGCAGGGACATGAGCGCAATGGTAGCAACGCCGGCACCGGGACGCGCCGCGTCGTCCCGGCGGCCGCCACACCGCTGGGCTCAACGTGCGCGCGCCAGGTTGCCCAGGTGCCCCAGCACGTCGTCCAGCTCGGCGTTCAGCGTCGCGACCAGTTCCGCCGCGGGCAGCGAACGTGCCAACGGTGCGGCCTGGCCGGCCCATTGCGCAGCGAAGTCCGCGCTGCCCTTTGCCTTGGCGGCGGCGTGCAGCGCCTTGCCGGCGTCGTAGGTAATCGGGTAGTCCGGGATCGGCGGCGCGTCGGCGGCGATGCCAAGTTCGGTGAATCGATTGACGAAGCCGCGCGCGGCGCGTCCGGAGATCGCGCGCGTCAGCGTGGTCGGGCGCGTCTGGTCCGCCAGCAGCGCCTCGCGATACGCGACGTCGGCCACCGTCTCGGGGCACGCGACGAACGCGGTGCCCAGCTGCGCGGCCACGGCACCCAAGGCCAGCGCGGCCGCGATGCCGGCGCCGTCCATGATGCCGCCCGCGGCGATCACCGGCAGGCTGGTCTTGCGCACCAGCAGGCGGACCAGCGCCATCGTGCCCAGGCCTTCGTCGAAGGCCTGCGTGTCAACCACGCCGCGATGGCCGCCGGCCTCGATGCCTTGCGCGACCACGGCGTCGATGCCGGCCGCTTCGACCTGGCGCGCTTCGGCGATCGTCGTGGCCGAGGCCAGCAGCACGATGCCCGCCTCGCGCAGCGCGTCGATCCATTCCTGCTTCGGCAGGCCGAAGTGGAAGCTGACGACCGCGGGCTTCTCCTCTAGCAGCATCTGGTACATCGCATCGTCTGCGACGAAGCTGCGATAGATCTCGCGCAGCGAGGCCGGTGGGGTCGCGCCGAATTCGGCGAAGCGCGGCGCGAGATAGTCGAGCCAACCGCGCTCGCGCTGCGCATCGCCCTGGGCCGGCGCGTGGCAGAACAGATTGATGTTGAACGGGCGATCGGTCAGCGCGCGTGTGTCGCGGATGGCCTGGCGTGCGGCATCGGCGTTCATCGCGCCGACGCCGAGCGAGCCGAGGCCGCCGGCATTGGAGACGGCCGCGGCGAGCGCCGGCGTGCTGACGCCTGCCATCGGCGCCTGGATGATCGGCGTTGACATGCCGAGCCGGGCCAGCAGGCCGTTTGCAGCGGAAGAGGGGGACATCGGATGCTCCTTCGGGATCGGGCCGCTCAGCCTTGGCGCAGCTCGTGCAGCAATGCCTCGTAGGCGGCGGTGGTGAAGCCGGCGCGCTTGACCAGGAAGGTATGCGCGGATCGCACCGGCACGGTGTGAAATTCGTCGCGGTCCGGATGCAGGGCCAGCAGGGACTTCGGCAGGATGGCGAAGGCCGAACCGGCGCTGACGCAGGCCAGGATCGCGTGGTAGGACGGCATCTCGCGCACCGTCAGGTTGCGGCGCAGCGCCTCGTCGGCTTGCGCGAGCCATTCTTCGGCGCAGCGGCGGTAGGTGCAGCCGCGCGAGAAGCCGGCCAGCGTGCGCAGCGTGACGTCCTGCGGCCGGCGCACGCGTGGATGGCTGGCGGGCAGCACCAGCACCAGTTCTTCGGTGAACAGGAACGTGCCCTCGAGCCCCGGCGCCATGTCTTCCATCGACAGCTGGCGCGGCGAACCGATGCCCGGGTGCGCGACGATCGCGCAGTCGAGCTGGTGCGACGCCACCGCATCGGCCAGCGCCTGGGCGGTGCCGGTGCGGATCTCGACGTCGACCAGCGGATACGCGGCGTGATAGCGGGCCAGCGGCTTCGGCAGGCGGGCGGCCGCGGCGCTTTCCATGCTGCCCAGCCGCAGCTTGCCGGTGGGAACGTCGTGCCGCATCGCCTGCCGCGCTTCCTCGGCCAGCGCCAGCAGCCGCTCCGCATAGCCAAGCAGCTTTTGCCCTTCGGCGGTCAGCGTCATCCGCTTGCTGTCGCGCTGAAACAGCGTGACGCCGAGGCTGTCCTCCAGCTGCTTGATGCGGGTGGTGACATTGGACTGCACGCGATCGAGCGCCCGCGCGGCCCGCGTGACGCTTTGCTCCTGCGCCACGGCGCGGAAGATTTCCAGTTCGGCCAGTTCCATTGGGGGCGGCGCGGCGTATCGAGCCGTTCTCGATTCAGGAATGAAGGCGGATTAAATATCCTGTATCGAGAACGATAAGTCAAGGCGGCCCACAAAGCAAAAAGGGAGAACGCAGTACGCGTTCTCCCTCCTCAAGCAATCGACAGGGTGGCCCGGCGTGGCCGGCCCCCTAGGTCCGATCAGAAATCCTCGGCATCCACATCGTAGTTCGCCGGCTCCCAGCGGATCGCCAGCAGCGCCAGCAGGCCGGCCAGCGGTGCGAGCGCGATGACCCAGAATACCTTGGTGCTCAGTGCCGCGGCCAGTACCGGGAACAGGAACAGAGACAGCGTGGAGCTGGCGCGCATCAGCGTCTGGTTGAAGCCGACGCCGACGCCGCGCAGCGAGGTCGGGTAGCTCAGCGACGCATAGGTCATCGTATGCGCGCCCGGACCGAAGCCCTGGCCCAGCAGGAACACGGCCAGCAGCGCGATCGCCGCCACCACTTCGGTCACGCCATCGGGCTTGCCGACCAGCGCCAGGCCAACCAGCGCGGCCAGCTGGAATGCGTAGCCGACCACCGTCAGCTTCCATGCGCCGACCCGCGGCACCAGCCGCACGCCGATCAGGCCGCCGACGAAGGCGAACAGCAGGTTCAGCGCCAGCGAGATCAGGATGGTGTTCAGCATCGTCTGCGCGAGGAAGCTGGCGATGATCACCGGCAGGCCGAACGCGACCGCGTTATAGGCAAACGACGAGGCGATCGACATGATCGTCGCCAGCACCGTGCGGCTGCGGTAGACGCCCTGCAGCAGCACCGCGTAGTTGCCCCAGGACGCCGCGCGCTTGGCCGGTTTGGCCACTGCATCGGGCGCGACCACCGCGTCGATGCCATAGGACCGCTTCAGGATCCGCGCCGCGCCCTCCAGATCGCCCTGGTTGGCGGCCCACACCGGCGATTCGCTCATGTACTTGCTGCGCACCGCGATGATCACCAGCGCAGGTACCGCGCCGAAGCCGAGGATGATGCGCCAGAGCAGCCCGCTGTGCGACTCGGGCAGGACCGCGTAGCACAGCAGTACCAGCAGATAGGACACGCAGATCGCCGCGTACCAGGTCGGGCACCACATCGCCACCCGCGCGGCCTTGTTGCCGCGGCCCTGCAGCTTGGAGAACTCGGCGAGGAAGGCCATCGCCACCGGCAGGTCGATGCCGACGCCCAGGCCCATCACGAAGCGGGCGCCGGCCAGCACGTATTCATTGGGGGCCAGCGCACAGGCGATCGCCGCGACCACGAAGAACAGCATGTCGGCCATGAAGACGCGATAGCGGCCGATGCGGTCGGTGAAATAGCCACCGAGGAAGGCGCCGACGATCGCGCCGAAGGTGATCGCGGACGCGACCATGCCGGTGCCGGCCGGGGTCAGGTTGAATTCGCGGGTGACGTCCTTCAGGCCGAAGGCGAGCGCGCCGAGGTCGTAGGCGTCGAGAAACACGCCGCCCAGCGCGATCGCGACCACCATGCGGGCGTTGCTGGCCTGGGCGCCGCCCTGGTTGACCAGTTGCGAGACATCGGCGGCGGAGCGGATGACGGCTTTGTTCGGTGGGGCAGCGCTGGCGGACGCCTGTTGCGCTTCGGCGGGGGAGAGGGTGAGGTCGACGGACATGGGAATCGTGATGGGAGCATGTGCCGCGCCGGAGGGGCGGCGGCGCGGCGAATGCTACGCCAGCACGATCGGTGATCCAAATGACTTATTGTTATATCTTTAAGGACGCGGGAATTCTGGCCTCGGCGATTCGCGTCCCATGGTCTCAAGCCCTGCCGCCGCTGCTTCCCTCGAAGGCCGAGCGCAGCGCCGCGACATCGAGCTTCTTCATCGGCAGCATCGTCTGCACCAGCCGATCGATGGCCGCCTGGTCGCCGGAACGCATCAGCGTCTCCATGTCGGCCGGCACGATTTGCCAGGAGACGCCGAACGGATCCTTGCACCAGCCGCACGCCTCGGCTTCCGGTACCGCGGACAGCTTGGACCAGTAGCGGTCGATGGTCGCCTGGTCTTCGCAGTGCACCATGAACGAGATGGCCTCGTTGAAGCTGAAGCCATGCGGAAAGCCGCTGTCCATCGCGGCCATCCAGGTATTGCCGAGCCGGAAATCCGAGAACATCACCGTTCCCGCCGGATTGGGCTCCATGCCGGGACCGTAGCGGACCAGTTGCCCGGCCTGCGAGTCCGGGAAGATCTCGCGCCAGAACTCGCCTGCCGCCTCGGCCTTGCCGCAGGCTTCGCCGGAAAACATCAGCGCCGGCACGATCGGCGGACGGGATTCGCCGGAGGGATCGGTCAGCATCAGCTGCCAGGACAGGCCATAGCGGTCCTGGACCCAGCCGAAGCGTTCGCTGAACGGGTAGGCGTCGAGCGGCATCAGTGCCTGGCCGCCGTCGGTCAGCTTGTCCCACATGGCGTCGAGGCGCTCGCGGGCCTGCGGGTCGCGGCCCGCATCGAAGTAGACAAAGAAGGAAATCGACGGATTGAAGCGGAACATCGGCCCCGCGGAGATCGCCATGAATGGCTGGCCGCACAGCGTGAACCGCACGATATCGCAGTCTCCGGAGGGCGTATTGTGGATCTGCGTGACGAAATCGACGGCCGAATCCGGAAATACCGATACATAGAAGCGCGCCGCTTCCACGGCCTCGCGGTCGTACCACAGGTGCGGAATAAGAGTGACAGGCGCGGTGACGGGCGTGGTCATGTCCCCAGGCTCCTTTTCAGGCGTTTCAAAATGCGAAACGGCGCCATGTCGGCCGCCGTTTTTCGCGACAAAACTCCAGAGTAGTCGCCGCTTGCACGATCGACAAAGCCGCCCCATAAAAAAATCCCCAGGGGTGAAATCCCCCTGGGGATGTTCTGTTTCAGTGGGCGGCGCCCCGGCGGCGCTACTTCTGCACCGCTGGCGCCGGCGTGCCCAGCGCCGTCTGGTGGCTGGCCGAGGCCGAACGCCGGTGGTCGATCATCGACACCGCGAGCGCGGCAATCACGGCCGGAATCGCGATGGCGACGAAGTTCTGCTGCAGCGGCAGCGCCATGCCGACCAGCATGCCGATCACGATCGGCGCGAGGATCGCGCCGCTGCGGCCCACGCCCGAGGCCCAGCCGATGCCGGTGCCGCGTGCGGCCATCGGATAGAACTGCCCGGCATAGGCGTAGGTCACGATCTGCGTGCCGATCGTCGATGCGCCGGCCAGGCCGACCAGCACGAACAGCAGCGGCGTCGGCACCGGATAGCCGAGCAAGGTGATCGACACCGCCGCCAGCACATACATGCCGACCAGCACGTGCTTGATATTGAAGCGGTCCGCCAGCCAGCCGCCGCCGACCGCGCCGATCATCGCGCCGAAATTGAGCACCAGCACGAAGGTCAGCGCCGAGCCCAGGCTGTAGCCGGCGCTCGCCATCAGCTTGGCGAGCCACGAGCTCAGCGCGTAGACCATGAACAGGCACATGAAGAACGCGACCCAGAACATCACGGTGCTGAAGCCGCGGCCATCCTGGAACAGCTTGCCGATCGGCGCCTCGCCGGCCTTCAGTTCGGGCAGCGCGAAGCGGTCGTCGGTTTGCGGGCGATACGCCGGTTCAAGGCGGCTCAATACGTTCTTGACCTCGTCCAGGCGTCCGGCGCGGATCAGGAAGGGCATCGACTCCGGCAGCGACTTCATCACCATCGGGATCAGCAGCACCGGCAGCCCGGCGGCGATAAACACCGATTGCCAGCCGTAGCTCTCGATCAGGCCCTTGCCGACCACCGCGGCCAGCATGCCGCCGACCGAATAGCCGCTGAACATCAGCGTGACCATGGTGCCGCGGATCTTGCGCGGCGAGTACTCGGTCATCTGCGCGACGACGTTGGGCATCACGCCGCCGATGCCAAGGCCGGCGAGAAAGCGCGTGACGCTGAACGTCACCGGATCGCTGGTAAAGCCCGCGGCGGCGGTGAACACGGAGAACAGCAGGATGCAGATCGCGATGGCCCAGCGCCGGCCGATCCGGTCGGCGATGGTGCCAAGGAAGATCGCGCCGAACATCATGCCGAACAGCGCGGAGCTGACCATGAAGCCGGCCTGCGTCGCATCGACGCCCATCGATTGCATGATCGACGGCAGCGCGATGCCGGCCACGGCCAGGTCATAGCCGTCGAAGATGATGATCAGCGCGCACCAGAACAGCACGAGCCCATGAAAGCGGTTGAAGCGGGCCTCGTCGGCCAGCTGGTGGACGTCGATTTGACGCATGGTTGTCTCCTTTGCCGAGCTCGGACGGCTCGCTTGTCATCGTGGTGATGGTCCTGCGGCAGCCACTACTGCACCGTCTCGCCGACGAAATCGGCGATCGCCGCGATCAGCGCGCCCGGCTGGTCGCGATGGGGCGAATGGCCGCAGTCGGGCAGCTCGAGCAGGCGGGTCTGCGGTACGCGGCGGGCGATGCCGCGAATCTGCTCGAGCGTGCCGTACTCGTCGTCGAGCCCCTGCACCGCCAGCAGCGGGCAGGCAATGCTGGCGATCTCGGCCTCGATCGACCAGTGGCGGAACGGTGGATGCAGCCAGATGCCATTCCATCCCCAGAAGGCCGAGTCCGGGTCGTCGTGATAGCGCGCCAGCCGCTGGCGCAGATCGGTGTTCAGGTAGGCCTCGCGCGCCTTCTCGATGCTGGAGACCGACAGGTTCTCGACCAGGATATGCGGCGCCAGCACGATGGTCCCGGCCACGCGCGACGGAAAGCGCGCCGCGTACAGCAGCGCGATCGAGCCGCCATCGCTGTGTCCGAGCAGCCAGGGCGGCTCGGCCTCGGCATCGATGCCGAGCGCCGTCAGGAGGGCAGGCAATACCTCGTGCGCCTGGCGGTGCATGAAGTCCGGGTGCCACACCTCGTCGGCGGCCCGCGGCGTCGAGCGCCCATAGCCCGGCCGCGAGTAGACCAGGCCGCGGCAGCCCAGCGCCTCGCAGACGCGCTGCGGAAAGTCGCGCCACATCGCCACCGAGCCCAGGCCCTCGTGCAGGAAGATCAGCAGCGGAGCGCCGGCGTTCCGCTCGCCCAGCCGCTGGTATTCGATCCGCACCGGGCGGCCAGCCCAGTCGATGTCGGCGAATTCGACCGGCGCGCTCATTGCAGCCCCGCCAGGGCCAGTTGCCCATCGGAAGAAATCAGCACGTTCGATCCGACCGCATCGGCGCCGCACTGGCCTTGCCGCCGATCTTGCCCTTGTCCTTGCTCTTGTTCCCGCTCGCGCAGCCGGAAGCGCTGGATCTTGCCGGTCGCGGTCTTCGGCAGGCTGTCGACGAACTCGATCAGCCTCGGGTACTTGTAGGGCGCCAGCCGTTCCTTGACGAAGGCCTTCAGTTCGTCGTCGCCGCACTGCGTGCCGGGCTTGAGCACGACGAAAGCCTTGGTGCGCGTCAGCCCCTGCGAGTCGTTGACGCCGATCACCGCGGCCTCCAGCACCGCCGGATGCTGCATCAGCGTGGCCTCGACCTCGAACGGCGATACATAGATGCCGCTGACTTTCAGCATGTCGTCGCTGCGGCCCGCATAGCAGTAGGTGCCATCGGCGTTGCGCACGTACTTGTCGCCGCTCTTGGTCCAGCAGCCCTGGAAGGTCTCGCGCGACTTGTCGCGGTTGCCCCAGTACATCAGCGCCGCGCTCGGCCCCTGGATATAGAGGTCGCCGACCTCGCCATCGGGCACGGGCCGGCCTTCCTCGTCGCGCAGTTCGACCGTGTAGCCGGGTACCGGCCAGCCGGTGGTGCCGTAGCGCACCTGGCCCGGGCGGTTCGACAGATAGATATGCAGCATCTCGGTCGAGCCGATGCCATCGATGATCTCGCAGCCGAAATGCGCGGTGAAGCGCTGGCCCAGCTCCGCGGGCAGCGCCTCGCCGGCCGACGAGCACAGCCGCAGCGCTACCTGGTCGCGGGCGGGCAGTGCGGGCGAGGCGAGCATGCCGGCATAGCCGGTCGGCGCGCCGAAGAACACCGTGGCGCGGTGGTCGAGCCAGCGCCGGAAGATCGCCTCGGGCGTCGGCCGCTCGGCCATCAGCACGACCGTGGCGCCGACGCTCAGCGGGAAGGTCAGGCCGTTGCCCAGGCCGTAGGCGAAATACAGCTTGGCCGACGAGAAGCAGATGTCGTGCTCGGTCAGGCCGAGAATGGGTTTGGCATAGAGCTCGGCGGTCCAGTACGGATTGGCCTGGCTGTGCAGCACGCCCTTGGGGCGGCCCGTCGAGCCGGAGGAATACAGCCAGAAGCCGGGGTCATCGGGGCCGGTGGCGGCCGCCGAGGGCTGCGGCGCGTGCCCGGCAATCAGCGCATCGAGCGAGCCCGTGCCGGCGGGCAGGGCACCCTCGGCGTGCGACACGATCACGTGGTCGAGCTCATGGCCGCCTTCCGCCGTCGCCTTCGCCATCGCCTGTTCCAGCACCGGCAGCAGCGCCGCCGACACCAGCGCGGCGCGGGCGCGGCTGTGCCGCAGCATGTAGGCGTAGTCATCCGGCGTCAGCAGGGTGTTGACCGCGACCGGCACGATGCCGGCATAGATCGCGCCGAGGAAGCAGACCGGCCAATCGCTGCAGTCGTGCATCAGCAGCAGCACGCGTTCCTCACGGCGTACGCCGAGGGTTTGCAGCGCGGTCGCGAAGCGGCGCACGCGCTCGGCCAGTTCGTCGTAGCGCAGCCGGCCGTGGTCGTCGATATAGGCGGTCTTGTCGCCGCGATGCTTGTTGGCGTCCAGCAGGTACTGGGCGAAGTTGAAGGGCGTGGTGGGCGCCACCACCGGCGGCGGGTCGGAGCCCGGTGCGCCTGTCGTGATCGTGGTCGCGGTAGTCGTCGTCGCGGCTGCCATGCGTTGTCTCCCCATCTGTTCTACGAATGCTTGCGATACGGCAAATACTGGTACTGGTACTGCGTGTCTCCTTACAGCCGATCCAGCACCGCCGTGCTGGCCTGCACGGCGCTGCGGCGATGGTAGAAGTTCAGCGCGCGCAGACCGCCCAGCTCTTCGCCGCCACCGGCGCGGCCGGGGCCGCCATGCAGCGATTGCGGCATGACGTTGCCGTGGCCGGTCTGCATCTGCGCGACATCGGGCGAGATCACGTGGACGCGGCCATGACTGTCGGCCAGTTGCAGCGACGCGGCGGCCAGTGCCGCGGGGTCGCTGCCATAGAGCGACGCCACCAGCGAGCCTTCGCCGCGGCGTGCCAGCTCGAAGGCATGGCCGGCGTCGATGCCATCGTCGCCTTGCCGTTCTCGATAGGGCATCAGCGTGGCGACCGGGCCGAATACTTCGACCTGATGCACCAGCGCATTGCCGTCGGGATCGCGCGTGCCCAGCAGCGTGGGACCGATGCAGCAGGCGATGGCCGGGTCGGCATCGATCAACGGCTGGTTCGCGCCATCGTGCAGCGTTTGCGTCTGCGCCTGCAATTGCGCCAGGCCCTCGCGTATCGTGGCCAGTTGCGCGCGGCTGACCAGCGCCCCCATGCGGACGTCGGCGTTGCGCGGATTGCCGACGGTGATCTCGCGCAGCCTGGCGGTGATGGCTTCCGCGGCGGCGTCGTACAGCGACTCGGGCACCAGCACGCGGCGGATCGCCGTACATTTCTGCCCGGACTTGACCGTCATCTCGCGCACGACTTCGGCCGCCAGCAGCGGCAGCGCATCGTCGCCGCCGGCCTCGCCCGGCAGCAGCAGCGCCGAGTTGACGCTGTCGGCCTCGATATTGACGCGCACCGAGCGCTGCGCGATCGCCGGATGCGAGCGGATCTGCGCGGCCGTCTGCGCCGAGCCGGTGAACGACACCACGTCGAAGGGCTCCAGCGCGTCGAGCAGGCCGTCGGCACTGCCGCAGACGATCGACAGCGCGCCCGGCGGCAGGATGCCGGCGTCGACCACATCGCGAACCATGCGGTGCGTCAGCCAGGCGGTGGACGTGGCCGGCTTGACGATCACCGGCACGCCGGACAGCAGCGCCGGCGCGGCCTTTTCCCACAGGCCCCACGAAGGGAAGTTGAAGGCGTTGATGCACAGCGCGACGCCGCGCGTGGGCACCAGCACGTGTTGCGACTGGAACAACGGGTCCTTGCCCAGGCGCGCCGCTTCCCCGTCGAGCAGATAGCGCCGGTCGCCGAGCGTCTCGCCCAGCTTCGCATAGCTGCCGAGCGTGAAGATCGCGCCATCGATATCGACCGCGGAATCGCGCTTGACCGTGCCGCTGTTGGCCGTCGCGATCTCGTAATAGGCGTCGCGGTGTTGCTGCAGCACCTGCACGATCGCGCCCAGCAGTTGCGCGCGCTCGCGATACGTCAGCGCCCGCAGCGCGGCGCCGCCTTGCTCGCGTGCAAAGGCGAAGCCCTCGGCCAGATCGAGCCCGGTGGCATCGACGCGCGCCAGTTCATCGCCGAGCACGGGATCGAACAACGCCGCGCCCTTGCCGCTGCCATGCTGCCAGCGGCCGGCCAGATAGCTCGGTAGCGACTCGCTCATGCTGCCTCCTGTCGGGTGAACTCGATGCGCCCTTCGGGCAGCAGATAAAGGACCAGCGCGCGCCCGTTCGACACCGTGGGGCGATGCGCGCTGCCGGGCGGGCAGACCAGCCAGCCGGCGGGCCGCCCGTCGAAGCGGGCCTCGCCCTCGATCGGCATGATCAGGTCGATTTCGCCATTGGGATGGGTGTGGTGCGGGCCGGCGATATCGTTCATGTCGACCACGTCGACCGAAAAGCCGTGCAGGTCGTCGGCGGGTTTGAAGATGCGGCCATAGCGGATACCGCCGCCTTCGCGATCGCATAGCCAGCCTTCGGCGACGCCGGATTCGCAGGCGGCCTTCAGCGCGCGGTAGGGCTCGGTATCGGGGCCGTATTCGGCGTTGAGCCAGGCATCGAGCTCGGCGTCGAGCGGACGGCCGGCCAGGCGAGCAGTCAGTTCGGCCAATTGCTGGCGGAAGGCCTGGGCGGCCGGCGGGAGGGTGGGGGACATCGGCAAGCACTCCGTCACGTCGGGGAAAACCTAACCGGTTTGCACGTCTGCTTTTAATGCATTATTGTGCATGGGCAAACCATAGAGGTCGACGCCGAGCCTGTCAAGAACTATATTGCAGGATTATCGGCGGATGCGCTGGCGGGCTCCCCGATGAACGCGGACAGACGGGCATCGCCATGACGTACCCGCCACTGGCTCCGGGCACCGCATATGAAGTAAAGCGCAGCGTGGCCGCGATCCAGGTGTATGCACAATAATTCTTGACGTCGCCGGACGCGATGCACTATGATGCGTGACATCGGGTTCCAATCCATGCACTATCGTGCTTTGCCGCACGAGGCGCGCAGGCTGAACAGACAGCGATGTCAGCACAGAGAACAGGAGACAATGCCGTGACCCAGGTCCCCCGCGTCGACTACCAGACCGACCCTTCCCAATACAAGCACCTGAAGCTGCGGTTCGACGGACCCGTCGCCACGCTGGTGCTCGACATCGACGAGAACGCCGGCCTGCGTCCCGGCTACAAGCTCAAGCTGAACAGCTACGACCTCGGCGTCGACATCGAGCTGAATGACGCGCTGAACCGTATCCGTTTCGAACATCCCGAAGTGCGCAGCGTGGTGGTCACCAGCGGCAAGGAGAAGGTGTTCTGCTCCGGCGCCAATATCTTCATGCTCGGCGTCAGCAGCCACGCGTGGAAGGTCAACTTCTGCAAGTTCACCAACGAAACGCGCAACGGCATCGAGGATTCCTCGAAGCACAGCGGCCTGAAATTCCTCGCCGCGGTCAACGGCGCCTGCGCCGGCGGCGGCTATGAGCTGGCGCTGGCCTGCGACGAGATCCTGCTGGTCGACGACCGCTCGTCGGCCGTCAGCCTGCCCGAAGTGCCGCTGCTCGGCGTGCTGCCCGGCACGGGCGGTCTGACCCGCGTCACCGACAAGCGCCATGTGCGCCACGACGTGGCCGATATCTTCTGCACCACGACCGAAGGCGTGCGCGGCCAGCGCGCCAAGGACTGGCGCCTGGTCGACGACATCGCCAAGCCCGCGGTGTTCGCGCAGAAGGTGCAGGAGCGCGCGCTGGCGCTGGCCGCGCAGAGCGATCGCCCCGCCGACGCGCAGGGCATCGCGCTGACGCCGCTGGAGCGCACCGTCGAAGCCGACGCGCTGCGCTACGGCTACGTCGACGTGCAGATCGACCGCGCCGCCCGCACCGCGACCTTCACGATCCACGCGCCGCGCGGCCCGCAGCCGCAGACCCCGGCAGCGATCGCCGAGGCCGGCGCCTCGTGGTATCCGCTGCAGCTGGGGCGCGAGCTCGAGGACGCGATCCTGTCGATGCGCACCAACGAGCTGGAAATCGGTACCTGGCTGATCAAGACGGCCGGCGACGCGGAAGCCGTGCTGCAGATGGACGCCACGCTGCTGGCGCACCGCGACCACTGGCTGGTGCGCGAGACCATCGGGCTGCTGCGCCGCACGTTCAGCCGGCTCGATGTGTCATCGCGCAGCCTGTTCGCGCTGGTCGACGAGGGCACCTGCTTCGCCGGCTCGCTGCTGGAGCTGGCGCTGGCCTGCGATCGCATCTACCACCTGGCGCTGCCTGACGACGAGGCCCGCGCGCCAAAGATTACCGTCGGCGAAACCAACTTCGGCCTCTATCCAATGGCCACCGGCCAGAGCCGTCTGGGCCGCCGCTTCTACGACGAAGCGCCGGCGCTGGAAGCGGTGCGCGCGAAGGCCGGCCAGCCGCTCGATGCGGACGCCGCCTTCGCGCTG
Source organism: Cupriavidus gilardii (assembly GCF_008801915.1). Lineage (GTDB taxonomy): Bacteria > Pseudomonadota > Gammaproteobacteria > Burkholderiales > Burkholderiaceae > Cupriavidus > Cupriavidus gilardii. The sequence goes on along the minus strand of NZ_VZOV01000019.1, from coordinate 97,827 downwards.
GGCCTGGCGACCTCGAACCCGGACGATATCGACTGGGCCGACGAGCTGCGCATCGCGATCGAGGAACGCGTGGCGATGTCGCCCGACGCGCTGACCGGCATGGAGGCGAACCTGCGCTTCAACGGCCAGGAGACCATGTTCACGCGCATCTTCGGGCGGCTGACCGCCTGGCAGAACTGGATCTTCCAACGGCCCAATGCCGTCGGCGACAAGGGCGCGCTGAAGGTCTACGGCAAGGGCGACAAGGCGGCATTCGACTGGAACCGCGTCTGACCGCAGGCCGGCGACGCGGCGACGAACGACACAACCACACAGCGACACAGCGACATATCACCGGGAGACCAACGATGTCCGGTATCAACTACAGCGACAAGATCCCCAACAACGTCAACCTCAGCGAGGACCGCACGCTGCAGCGCGCGCTGGAGCAGTGGCAGCCGAACTACCTGAGCTGGTGGAACGACATGGGCCCGGACGGCTCGCAGAACTTCGACGTCTACCTGCGCACCGCGATCAGCGTGGACCCGCAGGGCTGGGCGCAGTTCGGCTACGTCAAGATGCCGGACTATCGCTGGGGCATCTTCCTGAACCCGGCGGAGCAGGGCCGCAAGATTCATTTCGGCGATCACAAGGGTGAGGACGCCTGGCAGGACGTGCCGGGCGAATACCGCGCCAACCTGCGGCGGATCATCGTGACGCAGGGCGATACCGAGCCGGCCTCGGTCGAGCAGCAGCGCCATCTGGGCCTGACCGCGCCGAGCATGTACGACCTGCGCAACCTGTTCCAGGTCAATGTCGAGGAAGGCCGCCACCTGTGGGCGATGGTCTATCTGCTGCACAAGTACTTCGGCCGCGACGGCCGCGAGGAAGGCGAGGCGCTGCTCGAGCGGCGCAGCGGCGAGCAGGACAACCCGCGCATCCTGCAGGCGTTCAACGAGCGCACGCCGGACTGGCTGTCGTTCTTCATGTTCACCTACTTCACCGACCGCGACGGCAAGTTCCAGCTGTGCGCGCTGGCCGAGAGCGCCTTCGATCCGCTGGCCCGCACCACCAGGTTCATGCTGACCGAGGAAGCGCACCACATGTTCGTCGGCGAATCGGGCGTGTCGCGCGTGATCCAGCGCACCTGCCAGGTGATGAACGAGCTGAAGACCGACGATCCGGCCAAGCTGCGCGCCGCCGGCGTGATCGACCTGCCGACGATCCAGCGCTACCTGAACTTCCACTACAGCGTGACCATCGACCTGTTCGGCGCCGACGAGTCCAGCAATGCCGCGACGTTCTACAGCACCGGTCTGAAGGGCCGTTTCGAGGAAGGCAAGCGCAACGACGACCATCTGCTCAAGGACAGCACCTATCGCGTGCTGCAGGCCTCGGGCGGTCAGCTGGTCGAGAAGGAAGTGCCGATGCTGAACGCGCTGAACGAGGTGCTGCGCGACGACTACATCAAGGACAGCGTGGCCGGCGTCGAGCGCTGGAACCGCGTGATCGACAAGGCCGGCATTCCGTTCCGGCTCAAGGTCCCGCACAAGGCCTTCCACCGCAATATCGGCGCGCTGGCCGGCGTCAAGGTGTCGCCGGACGGCCGCGTGATCTCGGACGCCGAATGGCAGGCCAATGTCGGCCAGTGGCTGCCGACCGAAGACGACCGCGCCTTCGTCGCCAGCCTGATGGGCCGCGTGGTGGAACCGGGCAAGTTCGCCAACTGGATCGCGCCGCCGGCAATGGGCGTCAACCGCCAGCCGGTGGATTTCGAATACGTGCGGTTCAACTGAGCGACGGCGAGAGCAACGGCAATATCGGCGCAACAGCGCCAGCAACAACGACAGCGACCGCGCGTGACCGAACGCAGCGCCGAGCCGCGGCAGCATCTGGAGACGGCCATGGATATGGCAGACATGCAAATCATCAAGCAGCATCTGATCGACCCCGAGATCTGCATTCGCTGCAATACCTGCGAGATGACCTGCCCGGTCGGCGCGATCACGCACGATTCGCGCAACTACGTGGTCGACGCCGACAAGTGCAATCTGTGCATGGCCTGCGTGTCGCCGTGCCCGACCGGCTCGATCGACAACTGGCGGATGGTGCCGCGCTCGCGGCCCTATACGCTGGACGAGCAGCTTGGCTGGGACACGCTTCCCGACGAACTGAGCAGCGAGCAGCTGGCCGCCAGCGGCGTAGGTGCCGAGGCGATCGCCGAAGCGCAGGCGCTGGAGGCGGTGGAAGAGCCGGTCGATCCGGCCCTCGCTCAGAACGCGCCGTTCAACAGCGCACAATACGGCGCGACGCTGCCGCCATGGTCGGCCGCGCATTGCTACACCAATCTGTACGGACCGAAGGCGGCGATCAAGTCGGTCACGGCCACCGTGGTCGGCAATGTGCGCGTGACCGAGGTCGGGCGCGACTACGACACCCATCACCTGGTACTGGACTTCGGCGCGATGCCGTTCCCGGTGCTGGAGGGCCAGTCGATCGGCATCGTCCCGCCGGGCGTCGACGAGCAGGGCCGCCCGCATCATGCGCGGCAGTACTCGGTGGCCAGCCCGCGCAATGGCGAGCGGCCGGGCTACAACAACCTGTCGCTGACGATCAAGCGCGTGCTCGAGGACCATCAGGGCAATCCGGTGCGCGGCGTGGCCTCGAACTATCTGTGCGACCTGCAGGTCGGCGATACGGTCGAGGTGATCGGCCCGTTCGGCAACAGCTTCCTGATGCCGAACCATCCGCGCTCGAACATCGTGATGATCTGCACCGGTACCGGCAGCGCGCCGATGCGGGCGATGACCGAATGGCGCCGCCGGCTGCGCAAGTCGGGCAAGTTCGACGGTGGCAAGCTGATGCTGTTCTTCGGCGCGCGCACGCAGGAGGAATTGCCGTACTTCGGTCCGCTGCAGAACCTGCCGAAGGACTTCATCGATATCAACCTGGCGTTCTCGCGCACGCCGGGCCAGCCCAAGCGCTATGTGCAGGACCTGATGCGCGAACGCGCCGCCGACCTGGCGCAGCTGCTCGCCGATCCGGACAGCTACTTCTATGTCTGCGGGCTCAAGAGCATGGAGGAGGGCGTGGTGCTGGCGCTGCGCGATATCGCCGAACAGGCCGGTCTCGATTGGGAAGCGGTGGCCGCTTCGCTGAAGCGCGAAGGGCGGCTGCATCTGGAGACGTACTGAGCTTGCGTATCGCCCTGACCTGGGCTTCGGAGGTTCACAAGGCCGGCCGCCGCGCAAACGCGGCGCCGGCCTTGTTCTTGTCGTCGTTCAGTCGGTCCAGCTGGGGCGATGCTCGCCCAACGCCGGCACGTGATCATCGCCATCGGGCAGGCCGAGCGAGAAGCGCACCGGAAAGCGGACCGCGATGCGATCCTGGTCCGGGTCCGACACCGCACGAATCGTGCCGCGCGCCTGCACGTGCGAGTCCTGCAGCAGCTCCTCGGCATTGAGCACCGGCGAGATCGGCAGATCGACGCCGGCCAGCAGGTCGAGCCATTGCGCCAGCGTGCGGCTGACGAAGATCTGCGCCAGCAGCGCGTTGACCTCGACCTTGTGGCGCTGGCGACCGGCCCGCTCGACGAAGCGCGGGTCCTTCAGCGAGGGGAATTTGTCGCCCAAGGCGTCGCACAGGTTCAGCCAGAACTTGTTCTCCAGAATGCCGAGCGCCAGATGGCGGCCGTCGCGCGTCTCGAACAGGTCGTTCTCCGGCATCACCGTCGGCGAGCGCAGCGGGGTGTCGGCATGCTGGCGCGCGGCCCAGGCGCCGTGGGCGGTCCACGACAGCATCGCATCGTGGATCGAGACATCGAGATGCTGGCCGCGCCCGTGCTGGCGCGCGCTGAGAATGGCGACGGTCAGCGCCAGCGCCGCGTAGCTGGACGCGGCGTAGTCCGACACCCGCACGCGCGGCCGTGCGACCTTGTCGCGCACCTGTACCGGGGCGGCCCAGTAGCCGGCCAGCGCCAGATAGTTCAGGTCGTGGCCGGCGTGCTCGGCATAGGGCCCCGTCTGGCCGAAACCCGAGATCGAGCACAGCACGATGGCCGGATTGGCCTTGGCCAGTTCGGCGTAGTCCAGGCCGAGCCGCTGCATCACGCCGGGACGAAAGCCCTCGACGACCGCATCCGCATCGCGCACGAGCTCGAGGAAGGCCGCGCGTCCGTCGGCATGCTGCAGGTCGAGCGCGACCGAACGCTTGCCGCGATTGAACTGCGCGAACACCGAGGCGCTCAACGTGCGCGAGGTGTCGCCGACGCCGGGCCGCTCGACCTTGATCACCTCGGCGCCCAGCTGCTGCAACTGCAGCGTCGCATGCGGGCCCGGCAGCAGCTGGCTCAGATCGATGATCCGGACGTCCTTCAGGCAGGACCAGTCGGGCTTGGTGGACGGTGCGGTCAAAGGCTTGCTCGATCTCATGGCCGGCGCCCGCTCAGCCGATATCGGCCGTCATGCCGATATCGCGCATCAGCGACGCATAGCGCTTGGTCTCGGCGGAGACCATCTCGCGGAACTGCGCGGGCGACGCGCTGCGGCGCAGCTCGCCCGCGCTGGCCTCGAGCAGCGCGTCGAGCTTGCCGCTGGCCTGAACCTCGTTGATCGCGGTGAACAGACGCTGGGTCAGCGCCGGCGGCAGGTTGGCCGGCGCGAACAGGCCGCTCCAGTTGTCGAGCACGAAGCCGGGCGGCAGCGCCTCGGCCAGTGTCGGCACATCGGGGAAGTAGCGCGAGCGCTCGGCCGTGGTCACCGCGAGGGCGCGGACCTGGCCGTTGCGCAGGTACGAGGTCGCGGTGCTGAGCACCGGCATGCCGAACTGCGTCTGCCCGGTCAGCATCGCCGTCAGGATCTCGGGCGCGCCCTTGTACGGCACGTGGACCGCTTCGGTGCCGGTCTGGTGCAGCATCGATTCGACGGCCAGATGGGCGATGCTGCCCTTGCCGCCGGAGCCGTAGTTCAGCTTGCCCGGGGCGCGCTTCATCGCGGCGATCAGTTCGGCCGCGGTGCGGTACGGCGAGTTAGCCGGCACCACCAGCGCGGTCGGGCCGCCCGACAGCGGCGCGATGCAGGTGAAGTCGCGCGCCGGGTCGTACGGCATCTGCTTGTACATATGGATGTTGATCACGTGCGTGTTGGCCAGCACGCCGAGCGTGTAGCCGTCCGCCGCGGCGCGCTTGAGCGCGCGGCCGCCGATGATGCCGCCCGCGCCGGGCATGTTCTCGACCACCAGCGGCTGGCCGAGCTTCGGTGCCAGCTCGGCCGACAGCGCACGCGCCATGTTGTCGGGCGAGGTGCCGGCGAGAAAAGGCACGATCAGCCGGATCGGCCGGTTCGGATAGTCGTTGGCCGCGTACGCGCGCGGCAGGATGCCGCCCAGTGCCGCGGCGCCCGCGGCGGCCAGCCATGTTCTGCGATGCATTTGCTGTCTCCTGTACTGATGGCGCAGTCTGGGGCTGCGTCGATCGTTGCCTGGTTGGGGCTCGTGGTGGGATCGCAATGGCCACCCAACAAACCCCTGCGCTACCTATCGAGCCTTCTCGCCCGCACGCCCTTTCCCCGCCTGCTCCATCAGCGGCTCCAGAATCGCCCGCGCAATGGTATTGCGCTGGATCTCGCTGGTGCCCGTGAAGATGCGGAACATGCGCAGCTTGCGGAACGTCTGCTCGACCGGGTGCCCGCGCGTGACGCCCACATTGCCGTGGATCTGCACCGCCTTGTCGGCGATCTCGAAGCAGCGTTCGGACACGAACAGCTTGCAGGCCGCCGCCTTCATCCGCAGATCGGCGCCGCTGTCGGCCAGCGCGGCGGTCTGCGCGATCATCGCTTCGCATGCCCACAGCGCCGCCGCCATATCGGCGAGCATATGCTGGATCGCCTGGAACCGCGCGATCGGGCCGCCAAACTGGCGGCGCTTGCCCGCGTACTCGACCGAAGCGCGATACACGCTGGTGGCCAGACCCAGCATGCTCGGGCAATGCAGCAGCCGGTTGACGTTGATGCGGGACATGCTCAGCTTGAAGCCATTGCCTTCGCCGCCGAGGATATTGCTGCGCGGCACCCGCACATCGACCATGCGGATATCGGCGTCGATATGCTGGCCCGACATCGGCGTGTATTCGGTATCGACGGTGACGCCCGGCAGGTCGAGGTCGACCAGCACCGCGCTGATCGACGGCGGCGTGGTGCTGGCGTCGGTCACGCACAGCACGATCGCGAAGTCGGCGAACGGGGCGCCGCTGATGTAGTGCTTGTGGCCATTGATGACCAGCTCGTCGCCGTCGGCCACCGCGGTCGTCGAGATGCTCATCGCGTCCGACCCCGAATGCGGCTCGGTCATCGCAAAGCAGGTCGAGCGCTCGCCGCGGATCACCGGGCCGAAATAGCGCTCGATCTGCTCCGGCGTGGCGTACTTCAGCATATTGCCGACGCGCGGCGGACCGCCGAGGTCGCCCAGCACATGCGGCGCCAGCGAGCAGCCGCTGGCGGCGATGTCGGCCTTCAGCGCGCACTGCTCGGCGATATTCAGGCCCTTGCCGCCCAGTTCGACCGGCAGGCAGGCGGCGTAAAGACCCAGCTCGCTGGAGCGGCGCCAGACGCGGCGCAGCACCTCCTTCGGCCACGGGTCTTCCGAGCCCAGGCCGAGCTCTTGCTCCATCGGGCGCAGTTCCTCTTCGATGAAGCGCCGGATGGCGGCCCGCGTCTCGACCAGCACGGGATTGGTCAGGTATTCGAACATGGTGTCGTTCCTTGGTGTCGTAGGCGGTGGGTCGCGTGTCGGCTCAGGTTTCAACTCAGGCGTCAGTTCACGCGCCGTTCCTGACCTTGCCAATAGCGCTCCCGCACCAGCTTGCGGGCGAGCTTGCCACTGGCGTTTTTCGGCAGCTCGCTGACGAAGTCGATCGAGCGCGGCGTCTTGTAATCGGCGATGCGCGCGCGGCAATGCGCGATCAGGTCGGCCGCGCTCAGTTCGCGCCCCGGCCACAGCGTGACCACGGCCTTGACGCTCTCGCCCCAGGTCGCATCGGGCACGCTGATCACGCAGGCTTCCATCACGTCGGGATGCTGGTACAGCGTCGCTTCGACCTCGGTCGGGTAGACGTTGAAGCCGCCGGAAATGATCATGTCCTTCTTGCGGTCGACCAGGTAGATGAAGCCTTCCTCGTCGACGCGGGCCAGGTCGCCGGTATGCAGCCAGCCGTCGATCAGCACCTCGCGGGTCAGCTCGGGCTCGCCCCAGTAGCCCTGGAACACGTCCTCGCCGCGGATCACCAGTTCGCCGATCTCGTCGCCGCTGACTTCCTCGCCGCGCTCGTTGACCACGCGCACCTCGGTCTCGCCCATCGCGCGGCCGCACGAGGCCAGGCGCTCGGGGCGGTTGGCCAGCGCATCGGCATGATCGGCGGTGGACAGGCGCGTGACCCCGGAGGTCGATTCACTGGCGCCATAGCCCTGCGACAGGATCGGGCCGATGCGCTCCCACGCCTCGCGAATGCGGGCCGGGGCCATCGGCGCGGCGCCATAGGCCAGCGTCTTCAGGCTGGACAGGTCGGCGCTGGCCAGCGATGGCTCGGCCAGCACCATATTGATCATCGCCGGCACCATGAACACATGGGTGATGCGCAGGCGGGCGATCTCGGCGAGGAAATGCGCCGGCTCGAACTTGTCGAACAGCACCAGCGTCGCGCCGCAATACAGATAGGGCTGCATCAGCATGCCCGATGCGTGCGTGACCGGGCCGATCAAGGCCAGCCGGTCGCCCGAACGGGCAGGGCGGTCCATGCCCAGCACGATCTTGCGCAGCGACGCGATGCGGTTGCCGTAGCTCTGCATCGCGGCCTTGATCTTGCCGGTCGAACCGGACGAGAAGTGCAGCACCGCGAGGTCGGACGCCTGCGGCGTGTAATCGGGCGCCTCGGTGCCGCCACGGCTGACCACTTCCTCGTAGTCCAGATAGCCGGGCGCGGATTCGCCGATCGCGATAAAGGTCTCGACCGAGCCGAAGCCGGCCGTCTGCGGGCCATAACCGGTGTAGCCGCGGCCGGCGATCATCACGCGCGGCCCGCAGTTCTCTACCACCTGGGTCGCCTCGGCGGCGGTAAAGCGCGGATTGAGCGCCGCCTTGACCAGCCCGGCCTTGAACAGCGCGCATTCGATCTCGACCAGCTCGGTGCAATTGCGCGACTGCACCGCGACGCGGTCGCCCTTGATCAGGCCCAGTCCCAGCAGCGCGTTGGCCAGCCGGGTCGAGCGCTCGTCCAGCTGGCGATAGCTGAGCGCGCGGTCGCGATACAGCACCGCAGGGCGGTCGCCCCAATAGCGCGCGGCACGCCGCAGGAAATAGGCGAAGGTCATCGATGTCTCCTTGATCTGCTTTGGCGGCAGTTTGGAAGACGCGAGACATCACTACAATGCTGCATTGGAAATAAAGCCATAACCGACGGGAATGCGAGGGAAGCGGCATGGAGACACGCGATCTGGAGTACGTGCTGGAGGTGGCCGCCCATGGCGGCATCGGCCGGGCCGCCGAGGCGCTCGGCATGAGCCAGCCGGCACTGACCAAGGCGGTGCAGCGGGTGGAAGGGCAGATCGGCCTGCCGCTGTTCGAGCGCACCGCGCTGGGCATGCGGCCGACCCAGGCGGGTGCGGCCTTTATCGAGCGCGCCCGGCGCATCCGGCTGGAATATGAGGACGCGCTCGCCGAGATGCGCGGCATCCGCACCGGCGAGCAGGGCGTGCTGCGGCTCGGCTATTCGCCGTCGATCCCAAACCCGGTGGTGCTGGACTCGTGCCGCCAGCTGATGCAGGAGCGGCCCGTCGCGCGGCTGCGGCTGACACGGCGGATGGCGCGCGACCTGATGGATCCGCTGCTGTCCGGTGAACTCGATCTGGCCATCGCGCCGGTGCCGCGCCAGCGGACCGACGAGTTTGTCGTCCACGATCTGTTCGACGACACGCTGGCGGTGGTCGCCGACGAGTCGCATCCATTGCATGGCAAGCGCGGGCTGCGGCTTGCCGACCTGGTCGAGCAGGAATGGCTGCTGCCCGGTGCGCATATCCTGCTGCGCCAGCAGCTCGAAGCGGCTTTTCAGCAGCGCGGCCTGCCGCCGCCGAACCTGCGCGTCGAATCGGACTTCGGCAGCGCCTCGCTGTTCTATCTGATGCGGGGCACGCGCATGCTGAGCATCGCCGGCGCGCAGATGGCGCGGCCGCTCGCGGGTTTTCGGGCGCTGCAGTTGAGCAGCGAAGAACTCGATCTGCGCCGGCGCGTTGGTGTCATCGCGCGCGCCGGCGCCTATTTGTCGCCGCTGGCGCAGCGGATGGTGGCGATTCTGCAGGCGAGGGCGATATAGGTCAGTGTGCCGGCATTACGAATGTGCAGCAGAAAAGGGAAGGGTAATGGCACGCCTGCCCGCCGCTATACTGGAGCACCGTTGCACCGACCATTTGTGGGACCACCACACCGTGAATATCGGGCTATTCCTCGTTCCCTTTGCCATTGCCGCTGCATTGCCGGGGCCGGCCGGCGCGATTGCCGCCAAAACCTAGGCGGATTCCGGTCCTGGTTTTCGCGGACCAGCAAAAATACAACGGACACAGAGATTTAAAAAGATTTCATATCGGCAAGCCCGTCGTTGTTGTATTTGTATTGGCCAAAATGGGTCGCATAAATACAAAAGGGGTCGGCGCGAGCCAGCGCCAATGCCGATACGATGAAATTCTCAGTCTTTCTGCTCGGAGCCGGAACCATTGCCGTGATGCTGATGGGCGCGGCACAGGTCAAGGGCACGCTGACGAACGCGCCGATCGCCGCGTTGGCTCCGGGTTTTCACGCGGATGGCGAGCATTTTGGCGGCAGGCCTTGCGCCGCGCCGTGCGCGGAGCTGTTCCAGGGCTATGCGTGGGCGCTGATGCACGACGTGCGTCATGCCCGGTCCTGCGAAGCGGTACAGCCGGACTTTCGCGCCGGCTGCATGCAGTACGTCGATGATCTGAACATGCGGCGCAGCGCCCGGGCGGTGGCGCAGCGCCAATCCGGCCCAACTGACGTCCCAACGCCGGGCGGGTCCGCGAAACCGATCGGACCCACGCCGACGCTGGTGCTGCCAGTCTCTACATCCGGTACCGCAACGTCGCCATGACGCTGCGCGGCGCGCCCGGCAGGTTCAGGTTCGGGCTCGAACCGTGGCCCGACACGATATAGCCCTTGTCGAACAGGTTGTACAGGTTCAGCTGCAGCTCCATCGGTCCGCGCCGGTACCACGCCATCATGTCGGCCGTGACATAGCCGGGCAGCGTCACGGTGTTTTGCGGATCGGCCATGCGCGCGCCGACCAGGTTCAGGCCGCCGCCGATGCCGAAGCCGTGCCCGAGTTCCTTGGTGACCCAGACATTGCCGCTATGGCGGGGCGTCAGCGTGGCACGCTTGCCTTCGAGCGCACTGCTCGAGCGGGTGACCTGCGCATCGAGGTAGGCGTAGCCGGCCAGCACCTTCAGGCCCCGGCCCAGATCGCCGGCGACGGTCAGCTCGGCACCGTCGGTGCGCTGTTCGCCGATCGGCATCAGCGCGGTGCCGGTGGCGTTGGCCACCTTGATATTGGTGCGTTCCAGCCGGAATACCGACACCGTGGTGCTGAGGCGGCCGTCGAGGAAATCGTATTTGGCGCCGATCTCGGTATTGCTGGTTTTTTCCGGGGCCAGCTCGGCGTTATTGGCGGCCAGCGAAAAGGCTTCGCCCGACGGCTGGAACGAGCGGCTCCATGACAGGTAGTACGACTGCGTCTTCGACGGCTGCCACACCAGGCCGGCGCGCGGGCTCCACGCGTTGTCGGTACGCGCCAGGCCGCGCTGGTTCGGGCGGCGGTCGACGGTCTCCTGCTCGAAGCGGTCGTAGCGGATGCCGACCAGCGCCTTCCATTGTTCGCTCAGCGTGATCATGTCCTGGGTGTAGAGACCCAGCGTCTTGAAGGTGCCGCGGTTGGTGGTGCCGGGCGTGCCGCCGATCAAGCGCGGCACAGTCGGCAGCACCGGATTGAACAGGTCCACCTCCGTGAAGTTAGTGCGCGAATAGTTGACCAGGTCCTTGTTCTGCTGGCCGACCTCGACGCCGTACAGCAGTTCGTGCTTCATGCCGAACAGCGTGGCCTTCTGCGTCAGGTCGGTCTGGTTGAACCAGCCATGCTCCTCGCGGTAGACGTTGGAGCGGTTCAGCGACACCGTGCGCCGCGCCGCGTTGACGGTCCCCGGCAGCGTGTTGTTGCGGTCCAGCGAATAGTGGTAGTAGCGCGTGGCATTGCGGATCGACCATTGGTCGTTGAAGCGATGCGTCAGCGTGGCGGTGCCCGAGTACACGCGCGACTGGCTGTAGTCGGCGTCGCGTGCATTGGCCGCGCCGTAGTAGGTGGACGCCGGCACCTCGACCGGACGGCCGTTGAACGCCGGGATGCCGAAGTCGGTCACGCGCCGGTCTTCCAGATAGTCGGCCTGCAGCAGCAGCTTGGTATCCGGTGCGAGCTTCAGGTCCAGCGACGGCGCGATCGCGGTGCGGTCCAGAAACTGCTGCGAGCGGTAGCTGTCGGCGCGCTGCACGGCGCCGGTGATGCGAAACGCCGCCGCGCCATCGCCGAACACGCGGCCGACGTCGACCTCGCCGCGCCGGTCCGCCCACGAGCCGTAACTGAGGCTCAGATCGGTGATGTCCAGGCCCGGCTTCTTGGTCACGCGGTTGATCAGGCCGCCCGACGAGCCGCGGCCGTACAGCACGGCGGCCGGTCCCTTGATCACCTCGATCCGCTCGACGTTCGACAGGTCGCGGAAATACAGCGCGTCGTCCCGGATGCCGTCGACGAACTGGTCGGCGATCGCGGTGAAGCCGCGGATCGTGACCTGGTCGCGCTGTCCATCCCCATGCGAGAAACCCACCCCCGGCACGTTCTTCAGCGTGTCCTGGATCGAGGCCGCGTGCTGGTCGCGCATGACCTCGGCCGTCACCACGTTGACCGTCTGCGGCACGTCGCGCAGCGGGACATCCATCTTGGTGGCGGTGACGGTATCGGGCGGGTTGTAGCCCTCGCCCAGCTCGCGGCTTGCGCTGGCCTTGACCTTGACTTCGGGCAGCGTTTCGGTGGCCTGGGCCCGGACGGCGGCAGGGGAAAGAACGGACGCCGCCAGCAGGGCGGCGGTGATCGGGTGACGCTTGGCTCGCATTTTGTAATGAACTGTAATATTTTTAAGGGAATGCGAATTATTATCATTACAAGATATGCGGTCAACTGCCTAATCACCCGTTCGTGGGGTGCGGCCAACGGTGCAAGCATGCAAAGTGCAGATTTCAACGCGTACCGCGGCCGGTACCACGCTGCGTGGCCATGGAGAATTCGCGACTGGCAGCGTCCGCCAGGGCCCCGCGGGCGTATGCTTGCACGGTAGTCAGCCGTCCCCGTTACCAATGCCTCCGCTTCGTTCCCGCCGTCCGTCGTCCACCTCCCGTAACCCGCACAGTTCCTCGCCGTTCCGCCATTTCCGCCGGTTCTTTCCCGATCCCGAACGGCTGCAACAGCACCGGTGGCTGCGCTGGATGGGGCCGATCCTGCAGCACCCCCGCCTATGGCATGTCAGCCGCCGCGGCATCGCGCTCGGCGTCGCGCTGGGCCTGTTCTTCGGCCTGCTGCTGCCGATTGCGCAAATCCCGATGAGCGGCGCGGTGGCGGTCGCCTTGCGAGCCAACGTACCGGCCGCGGTGGCCAGCACCTTCGTCAGCAACCCGCTGACCTTCGGGCCGATCTACTACGCCGCGTGGCGGCTTGGCAGCGCGGTGCTCGGAGAAGGCGGTCCGCCACCGGCGCCGGAAGCGCTGGCGGCAGTTGCCGAACCGGGCCCGATGGTCAATCTCGTTCCGGGAGGCGGCGGCCCGGCGGCGGCGCCCGCCGAGGTGGAGAAGGAGAGCTGGTGGACGGAAACCCGCCGCCGCTTGCTGGGCGTCGGCAAACCGCTGTTGCTGGGGCTGGCGCTGATGGCGAGCGTGACCAGCGTGGTCTTCTATTTCGGCGTGTCCTGGGTCTGGGCGCTGCGCACCCGGCTGGTTCGGCGCCGGCGTGTCAGAGCGGCGCGAGGGGAAGGGAAGCCCGGTGGCGGACAGCCTCCCGCCAAGCGTTGACCGAAGCACGCGGCCGATGGAACGGGTGGCGTTTGCGCCAAGTGATGTCCGCGGTTTTGCTGTAGATGTTGCTTTCCGGCATACGCATTTCTACCTAATGTTGCAATGCGTCAATCCTTTGCCTACAATTCGGGAAAACCCCATAAGGGTTATCCCTGAAAGGAAGGACGCCATGAACACCCAATCCGATATCAAGCTGACCGATCAACTCGAACGTGACCTGATCGAGCGTGAACTCGACGCGCCGCGCCTGGGCTTTGCCTACGACGTCAAGCGCGCCATCGCCGCCGTGCAAGGCGTGCTGGCCCGTCTGCAGTCGGACGCCCGCAAGGCCAAGATCGTCTTCGCGAACGGCTAAGCAGCCGGCTCGACCCCTGCATCGCGATAGTCCCCCGCTGTCGCGTCGCGGCAAGCGATAGGGTCACCCAACAAGAAACCGGCCCGGCATCGGCCTCGCAGCAATGCGCTGCGGGACCGATGCCGGGCCGGTTTTTTTGTCGGGCCGATCAGCGTGCGCTGCCTTCCGATTCCTTCGGGGTTTCCTCCGAACCGCCGGAGGCGGCCGCGTCGGCGCGTGCAGGGGCCGGGGCGGGGCGGCTCACCGCCGCCGCGGGCGGGCGCGGCTGCCACGACACGCTGATGTCGCCGTTGACGAAGGTCTGGCAGGCGAGCCGGTGGCCGCTCGCCAGTTCCTGCTCAGTCAGCAGTTTTCTCTCCTTGGCCTTGACCTCGTCGGTGTGTTCGAGGCCGCTGTCGATATGGCACTTGCAGGTCCCGCAAAGGCCGCCGCCGCACTTGAACGGGATGCCGCCCTGTTCGCGCAGCGAGACGCGCAGCAGGTTGCTGTTGGGCGGGGCGGTGGCGGTCTTGCCGTTGTTGCTGACGAAGGTGATCTGGATCATGGCGATGCGCTGCGAGAGAGCGTGTTCGGGATTTCGGGATGTCGGATGTCAGATGGCGACCAGCGTCAGTTCCATGCTGCCGAACGAGGCGAGCCGGCGCAGTTCCTCGCGCGCCGCTTCGACGGTGGCGTACTTGTCCAGGAACTTGGTCGGGACGTGGTTGACGATGCCGGGCGGCGTTTCCTCGACCACGCGGACCTTGGCCTCGTGCTCGAGCCGGGCGATGACGAAGCGCACGGTGGGTTTGCCGTAGAAGCGGTACTCGTAGCGTTCCACCGGCGTGATGCCGTCGACCGGCTCGGTGCGGAACTGGCCGGGGCGGCTGGTCAGGATCACGTACATGGCTTGCGGTTCACGATGCCGGCCATCAGGCCTTGATCCCGGCCGGTACGCGGCCCGCGGCGTCGGCGGCTTCCTCGGCCGGCGACAGTTCGTCCTGCGCCAGCTCGATGTCGTGTTCGATCCAGAGCTGGCAGATCAGCCGGTAGCCCTGCTCGAGCCGCTCGCCCAACTGCTTTTTCTCTTTCCAGTTCGGCGGCGGCAGGTGTTCGGCGCCGGCGAGCACGCGGCAGGCGCATTTCGAGCACTTGCCCATGCCGCACTCGTAGCGCAGGTTCGGATAGGGAAACTGCCGGATCCCGGCACGCACCACCAGATTGGTGCGGGGCGCGACCTCGTCGCTGTGAACCTGGCCGTGCCGGTGAAGAAGAACCTTGGGCATGATGTCGTCCTGCTTGTTGCTGTCTACGTGTCTATCTGTTTGCGGATGTCGCGGGCCAGGGCGGCGGCGGTCGGGTCAGGACCACAGCAGCATCGCCGCCACGGTCGAGCAGGCCAGCCCGATCACCACCGGAATCAGCAGCGCACGCACCGCGTCCAGCACCGGCACCCGGGCGAAGCCGGCCACCGCGATCAGCGAGGACCAGGCGATCAGCGTGCCGCCACCGGTCCAGACCGCGCCCATCTGGCCGACCGCCGCCAACGTGGCCGGATCGAAGCCCACCACCGGGCCCAGTGCGCCGGCCAGCGTGCCGGTCAGCGGCAGGCCGGCGAAGCCCGAGCCGTCGATGCCGGTGATCATGCCGACCAGCAGCACGCCGAACGCGACCAGCATGTGGTTGTCGGGAATCAGGTGCTGATACGACTGGATCAGTTCGAACAGCAGGCTCGGGGCCTTGCCCGGCGGCAGGCCGAGAATGTGGGCGGCGGTCTCGCCGGCGCCGACGAAGAAGAAGCCGGCGATCGGCAGCACCGAACCCATCGCCTTGAAGGCGAACACGAAACCGTCGGTGATGTGCTCGGGGCAGACATCGAGCATCCGGCGCGGGCCTTCGGCGGCCAGCGTCGCCAGCATCATCAGCACCGCCGCTACGCCGCCGACCAGCGCCGCGGCCTCGCCCCCCTTCAGGTCCTGCACGCCGGTGCCCAGCTTGGGCAGCACCATCACGGTGACCACGGCGAGGAAGGCGATCGGCGTCACGATGGCGAAGCACTTGGACCATTTGATCCGCTTGCGCTCGACCATCGACAGGCTGGCCTCGATATTCGACTCGGTGGCCAGCGGCTCCTCGTGCGCGGTGGCGCGGGCGATCTCCGCCTTGTCGAAGGTGCCGCCGCCGCCGCCGTCGTCACCTAGGCCGAGCGCGGCCCCGCTGGCGCGCTGTTGCCAGCGGTCCAGCAGCGTGCCGCTGGCGGGGACGATGTGTTTGCGCATCGACAGGTAGGCCAGGCACAGCGCGATGGCGCCGGTGATGATCGACAGCGTCAGCGCGCGGTCGGCGACCACGGCCGCGCTGACCGCGGCGCCGGCCGCCTTGGCGCTGATGCCCGGGGCGACACCGATCACATAGTCCGACGACAGCGCCATGCCCTGGCCGGCGATCGCGATTGCCATCGCGCCGGCCAGCGGCGGCAGTCCGGCCGCGATCGCCGCCGGCAGCAGGATCGCGGACACCAGCGGCACCGCGGGTGTCGGCCAGAAGAACAGCGAGATCACATAGGTCACGGCGGCCAGGATGAAGAAGGCGCTGTGCCCGTTCTTCATCACCACGCGGAACGGCTCGACCATGCGGATATCCGAGCGCAGCGTCTTCAGCGCGTTGAGCAGCGCGGTCATGAAGGCGATGACCAGGAAGATATTGAACAGCTCCTTGGCGGCGACCAGGCTCGCCGAGAACACGCCCGCCAGCGCGGACACCGGGCTGCCGGTCAGCGCGAACACGACCAGCGCGGTCCCCACGATGGAGGGCACGACGACATTGGCGCGCAGGATCATCGTCAGCACGATGACCGCGACCCCCATGAGATATATCCAGTGCGCGGCACCGATCACGACTTCGTGTTGCATGAAAGCTCCGTGGGGCGAGAGGTGGTTCGTCTAGCTCGACCGTCCTTCGGGTGGGGGTCTGAACGGTATACTATATTCCGTACGCCTGCGCCGACAAGCGAAATCGTATACGGATATACGCTGATACCGGAGTGGGGTAGGTCGCCGGAAAGGCGCACCAGCGCTGGGATTGATGCCCTTCAACCAGCACCGTTGCGGTGCGCGCGGTGACGGGCGACTTGCGTTCTGGTGAATCTGGTATGTAGACTGTATACCAATTCCGGCGGCTAGGGTATTTGACCACGGCCATTGCCCGTCTGTGAGCCGGGCCGCCTCGAGCGGTCCGCGCTCTTCCAATCCCTCTTCCTCATGACCACCACGCTGCCCGCGCTGATTGCCAGTCTGTTGCCGACGCTGTCGCCGGCGACGTCCTTGCTGCCCGCCGTGCCGCTGTCCGAATACGGGTGGATGGGCGCGACGATCTTCGTCGGTGCCTGCCTGCAGGGCGTGGGCGGCATCGGCTTCGCGATGCTGGCTGCACCGCTGGCCGCGATGTTCTTTCCGCAGCTGGTGCCGGGGCCGCTGTTGGCGATGGGTGGCTGTCTGTCGCTGCTGGCGGCGCTGCGCGAGCGCGAGGCGATCGCCTGGCGTTTGACCGGAACCGCGTTGCTGGGCCGCACGCTCGGCGGCCTGATCGGCGTGCTGGCCATTGCGTGGCTGCGGCCGCAGTGGCTGGCGGTGGTGTTTTCGTTGTCGATCCTGCTGGCGGTGGCGCTCAGTGCCCTTGGCTGGCGTGTGCGGCCCTCCGCTGGAAACCTGGCGATCGCCGGCACCGCGTCCGGCTTCATGGCGACGCTGACGTCGGCGGGCGCGCCGCCGTTCGCCATCGTGATGCAGCACATGAGTCCGGCGGCGATGCGCGCAACGGTTGGCTGCATTCTCGGTGGCGGCGCCGTGTTGTCGCTGGCGATGCTGGCCGGGGCGGGGCGCTTCGGTATTGCGGACCTGACGTTGAGCGCGCTGCTGGCGCCGTTCCTGCTCGCCGGGTTTGCGGTGTCGAGCCGGCTCAAGGCGCGTGTATCGGCGGTGGCCGTGCGCCGGCTGCTGCTGGCCTTGTGCGCGGCGGGCGCGATCGCCGTGCTGGTCCGGGTGGTGCTGCAGGGCTGAGCCCCCCGGCGCTACCTCGAACTCGCCCCAACTTCGACTTCGACTTCGACTTCGACTTCAATCACACACCCAACGCAGGAGACCCGATGCAGCACATCACAGACGAAATGGTCGACCGCCACGTGGCGCCCGAAGACGTGCAACGCATCATGCTCGAAGCGTTCCGCAGCTTCGGGCAGGGCAATGCCGCCATGCAGCAGCGCATCCGTACCGAGGCGGGCGGCGTCAAGCTGTCGACACTGGGCGCGGTGATACCGGAGCAGGGCGTGGCCGGCGCCAAGGTCTACACGACCATCGACGGGCAGTTTTCCTTCGTGATCCTGCTGTTCTCGACCGAGGATGGGCGGCCGCTGGCGTCGTTCGATGCGGGCGCAATCACGCGGCTGCGCACCGCGGCCTGCACGGTGGTCGCGGCCCGCCATCTGGCGCGGCCCGATGCCCGTACGCTAGCGCTGTTCGGTGCCGGCACGCAGGGCGCCGCGCACGCGAGGCAGTTGAGCGCCGCGTTGCCGCTGGAGCGCATCCTGCTGTGCGATCCGTATGCGCCGGCCGATCTGCCGGAGCGGCTGAGCCAGAGCTGCGGCATTCCGGTGCTCGTGACGGAGAACGAGGCTGCGGTGCGGGAGGCCGACATCGTCGTCACAGCCTCGCGCTCGACCACGCCGCTGTTTTCGGGCCAGGCGATCAAGCCGGGGGCGTTCGTCGCGGCGATCGGTTCGAGCCTGCCCCATACGCGCGAGCTCGATGACGTAGCGCTGTCGCGCGCCTCGGCCGTGGTCGTTGAATGGAAGCCTCAGTCCACGCGCGAAGCCGGCGACATCGTGATGGCGGGGCAGGGCGTGCTGCCCGAATCGAAGCTGGTCGAACTGGCCGATGTCGTGCTGGAGCGCGCGCAGCCCCGGCGCAGCGACGACGACATCGTCATCTACAAGTCCGTGGGCGTGGGCCTGGAAGATGTGGCACTGGCCGGGCTGGCGTGGCAGCGGGTGCAGGCGGCTGCGCGATGAGTCGTTAAGCCACTCGGTCGCCGCCTGCGCCGGGACGGCGTCGCCAGCAGTTTCGTCGTCCCCGCGCAAGCGGGGACCCAGCGACTTGCTTCGCGGCGGAAACGTCGGACTCGCTGGAAACACAAGGTAAACCCCGATGAATAAAACCATCCAGGCCCTTGTCCGCCCGCTAAAGTGTATATAGTATACAAACATCGGACGAACGATCCGTCCGACCCAACCATTCCGAACCGTCAGCCAACAAGGAGCCCCACATGGCCGAATTGATGAACCGAGAAGAATTCCGCGCCGCGCTGGAAGAAGCGATCAAGGGCAAAAGCGCCAACCAGGCGCCGTTCAGCAAGGCCTGGGCCACCGGCAAGCTGAGCCGCGCGCATCTGGCACGCTGGGCCGAGAACCACTACCACTATGTCGGGCCGTTCGCCGATTACCTGGGCTACATCTACGCCCGGATGCCGGATCGGTATACCGAGGCCAAGGACTTCCTGCTGGCCAATATGTACGAAGAGGAAATCGGCGGCGATCGCCACACCGATCTGCTGATCCGCTTCGCCGAGGCCTGCGGCACCACCCGCGAGCGCGTGATCGATCCCGACAACATGTCGCCGACCACGCGCGGTCTGCAGTCGTGGTGCTATGCGGTGGCGATGCGCGAGGACCCGATCGTCGCGGTGGCTGGCCTGGTGGTCGGGCTGGAGTCGCAGGTGCCGTCGATCTACCGCAAGCAGACGCCGACGCTGCGCGAGAAGTACCAGTTCACCGACGAGGAGGTCGAGTTCTTCGACCTGCATATCGTCTCGGACGAAATCCACGGCGAACGCGGCTACCAGATCGTGCTCGAGCACGCGAATACGCCCGAGCTGCAGCAGCGCTGCCTGAAGATCTGCGAGATCGGCGCGCAGATGCGGCTGCTCTATACGACCGCGCTGTACTACGACTATGTCGCCCACGAGCTGCCGTTGCCGGAACTGGAACTGGCTGCGTAAAGCGCGACGCCAGAGCCGTGCCCCGCGGCGCCTGCCGGCGCCGCGCTCCTTCCCCTGACTGCCTGATGAGCGCCGCACAGATGGAACCGTTCTACAACTACATCGATGGCGAATGGACCGTGTGCCAGTCCGGCCGAACCTTCGACAACATCAATCCCGCCGATACGAAAGACGTGGTGGGCCGCTTCCAGGCATCCGCCGCCGAAGACGGACAGGCGGCGGTGGCGGCGGCCGCCGCCGCCTTCGAGGGCTGGAAGAACACGCCGATCGGACGCCGCGCGGCCATCCTGAACCGCGCCGCGCAGCAGCTCGAAGCCAATGCCGACAGCATCGCGCGCGAACTGACGCGCGAAGAGGGCAAAGCGTTGAGCCTGGCGCGCGACGAGGTCCTGCGCTCGGCGCAGACGCTGCGCTTCTATGCCGTCGAAGGCCAGACCTTCACCGGCGAATCGTTCCCCAACGACGACGGCGACATGCTGGTCTACACGCAGCGCGAGCCGCTGGGCGTGGCGACGGTGATCTCGCCGTGGAATTTCCCGATCTCGATCCCGGCGCGCAAGATCGCGCCGGCGCTGATCACCGGCAATACCGTGGTGTTCAAGCCGTCGTCCGATGCGCCGCTGAGCGGCTATCGCTTGGCCGAGGCGCTGATCGACGCGGGCCTGCCCAAGGGCGTGCTGAACTTCATCACCGGCAGCGCCGCCGACGTGGGAGCCGCGATCACGCAAGCCCCGGCCGTGCGTGCGATCTCGTTCACCGGCTCGACCCGCGCCGGCGAGCAGATCCATCGCTCGGTGCCGCTGACCACGCGCACGCAGATGGAGCTGGGCGGCAAGAATCCGCTGCTGGTGATGGAGGACGCCGACCTCGACCAGGCCGTCGAACTGACGATCAAGGGCGGCTTCTCGCTCAGCGGCCAGGCCTGCACCGGCACCAGCCGCGTGCTGGTCGCCGAGTCCGTGCGCGAGGCCTATACCGAGAAGCTGCTGGCCCGCGTCAAGACACTGAAGATCGGCAGCGGCCTGACGCCCGGCATGGACCTCGGTCCGCTGGCCACGCGCAACCAGCTCGACAACGTGCTGCGCTACATCGACATCGGCAAGTCCGAGGCGACGCTGCTGTGCGGCGGCGAGCGGCTCGGCGGTCCGGAGTACGACAACGGCTTCTACGTGTCGCCCGCCGTCTTCACCGATGTCACGCAGGACATGCGCATCGCGAGAGAGGAGATCTTCGGGCCGGTGATCGCGATCATCGCGTTCAGCGACTACGCCGACGCGATCGCCAAGGCCAACGACACCGAGTACGGCCTGGCCGCGGCGATCGTCACACGCAATCCGCGCTACATGCATCGCTTCGCCGCCGACATCGAGGCCGGCACCGTCAAGATCAACCGCACCACCACCGGCAATCTGGTCAACGCGCCGTTCGGCGGGCTCAAGCGTTCGAGTACGTCGACCTTCCGCGAGTCCGGCCGCACCGGCCTCGAGTTCTATACCCAGATCAAGACCGTCTACCGCGGCCTGTAAGCAATACGCATCGCAGCATCGCAGCATCGCTACACCGCATCGACCAGGAGAACATCGCATGAAACAAGCCATCAAGCTCGAACTGCGCGAAGCGCGCCATATGGTGGCCGCGGCCATCGCCAAGTCCGAGGAGATCGGCGTGCTCGAATCCATCTGCGTGGTGGATGAGGGCGGCTATCCGCTGGTGCTGGAGCGAATGGACGGCGCCCGTATCACCGGGCCCCAGATCGCCTGGAACAAGGCCTTTACCGCGGCCGGCCACAAGCGCTCGACCCATCTGTTCACCACGCCGCCGAACGGGCCCGCGCTGCCCGGCAACGAAGCCTTCGGCATCCAGTGGAGCTTCGAGGGCAAGTTCGCGGCCTTCGTCGGCGGCTTTCCGATCGTCGTCAACGAGCAGGTGATCGGCGGCATCGGCCTGAGCGGTGGCAACGGCGAGCAGGACACGCAGGCGGGCCTCGCTGCCTTGCAGGCGTTGCAGGAACTGCTGGCACCGCAGGACCTGAAGGTGGTGGTGCAGGCCGATATCAAGCGCTGAACCGAGCGCTGACCCAAGCGCTGCACGAAGCGCTGCACGAAGCGCTGACCCACGCCGCATCTTTCAACCGGCCATTCGGAACGCATCATGTCTCACCGCATCCAGATCCTCGAAACGCAGCAGGCCTTTTTCGTCGAGCGCGGCGAAACGCTGCTGCAGGCCGCACTCAAGGCCGGTATCGCGCTGCCGCACGATTGCCAGCTGGGCGGCTGCGGCACCTGCCGGATGAAGCTCGTCGAAGGCGAAGTCCGCTACGAGGAGGAGCCGATGGGGCTGGCGCCCGACGAGGCGGCGGCGGGCTATGCGCTGGCCTGCCAGGCGCAGCCGGTTGGGGATCTGGTGATCAGCACCGCGCGCGAGGACGAAGCCTGCGCCGAGCCGATGCGGCATCGCGCGCGCATCGAGCAGGTTCTTCCGCTGACGCCGACCGTGCTGCAGGTCCGGCTGCAAGTGCCGGATCTCGACGCGGCGCTCGACTATCGGCCGGGCCAGTATCTGAAGCTGATCGCGGGCGAGGGGCAGGCGCGCAGTTTCTCGATGGCGTCGGTGCCGCAGGGCGGCAGCATCGAACTGCATGTGCGCCGCATTCCGGGCGGCGCGGTCACCGACCGCATCCTGCCGGGCCTTGCGCCCGGCGATGCGGTCGAAGTCGAGCTGCCGCACGGCAACTTCTTCTATCGCGCGCGCGACTATCGTCCGTTGCTGATGGTCGCGACAGGCACCGGCATCGCGCCGATCAAGGCGATTCTCGAATCGCTGATGGACGATCCCGACTGCCCGCCGGTATCGCTGTACTGGGGCATGCGGGAGGAGGGCGATCTCTATCTGCACCAGCAGATCGAGGGCTGGGCCGAGCGCCTGTACGACTTCCGCTATGTGCCGGTGCTGTCGCGCGGCGGCGTCGGCTGGCGGGGCCGCCGCGGTTATGTGCACCACGCCGCGGTCGACGATCTCGGCGACCTGTCCGAGCACGCGATCTACCTGTGCGGCTCGCCGGACATGATCCGCGACGCGCGCCAGGCCTTCCTCGATCGCGGCGCCAGCACCGAGCACATCTACGCCGACAGTTTCACGTTTCAGCGGGACTGAGGCCCGGCGGCCGTGGAGGGGCGGCGACCGCGCCGCTTCGTTCGGTAGCTGGTATACAATGACGCCAGCCTTTGGCGCGGGCTCGCACCGACCCGGTGCCTCGCAGCAGCGCCTGGGTCCCCGCCAATTCGCGCGCTGTCCAATCCGATCGCCTCGCCATCCGCCATGTCCCTCCGCCCGTCCGTTTCCGCCGCGCCCGATCAGGAAGTCGTGAGCCTGGGCGCCAGCCATTCGCCGCTGTTCGCGCTGGTCACCGACAAGCTGCGCGAGCGCATCCTGAAGGGCGACTACGAGCCGGGCGAACGCCTGGTCGAGAACAAGCTGTCGGCGGAACTGGGTGTGTCGCGCATCCCGGTGCGCGAGGCGCTGCGGGCGCTAGCCAGCGAAGGGCTGGTGCTGATCGAACCGCGCCGCGGCGCCTCGGTGGCCAAGCTGTCGCCCGATATCGTCCGCGAGATGGTGGAGGTGCGCGCCACGCTGGAGGGGCTGAACGCCAAGCTCGCCGCGCAGCGGCGCGATCCGGCGCTGATCGCGGAGCTCGAGGCGGTGTTGCAGCAGGGCATGGAAGCGGCGGCCCAGGGCAAGGCCGACGAACTGCTGACGCTGAATTCGCGTTTTCACGAGGTGCTCGGCAATATCGCCGCCAACAGCGTGCTGCAGGAAATGATGCGCTCGCTGCGTGAGCGTACCGCGGTGCTGTTCGGGCCGGCCAACACGGTGCGCGCTCGCCAGAACTGGGACGAACACGCGCAGATCCTGCAGGCGGTGATCGCCGGCGATGCCGATCTTGCGGCCCTGCTGGCCGCGCGGCATGTCTACAGTGCGGCCAAGGCGGCCGAACTGCCGGTCGGCGAGCAGCACGCCGCCTGACGGCTGTTGCCCGAGACCGGGCCGGGCCGATCCTCCGGCCTTCCTGTTTTCCCCTTCCCGATTTCCCTGTCGCGGTGCACCACGGCAGCGGTGCGCCGTGCCGCCGTCCTTTGGCGCCTTCGCGCCTGCGGGCGCGGCATGCCGCCGTGCCCCGGCATCGGCCGCGCGCACGGGTCCGGGGCGTCAGGCGCACCGTCATGGCGCAATGCACAAAAATTGTGTATACTGTCGACTGTTGTAAACGCAATAGAGAAAGACCATGACTTACCGCGACACCAATGCCCGGGCGTCGTATCTGAAGACCCCGATCGGCCAGCAACTGCTGCGCCACTACGCGGCCCGCGACGCGGTCCGTCATGCCACGCCGCTGATCCCGCTGCGAGCCGCCGATGTGCTGCGCTTCGTGCAGTGCCTGTTTGGCCGCGCTGGCTGCGGGCATCGCCCGGCATAACGGCCAAGGCCGATACAACGCTCACCTCGTTCCCGCGCCGGCGGGGACCCAGTGTCTTCAGAAGCCGCTGGGTCCCCGCCTACGCGGGGATGACGACGGTGCAAGCAATCTGAACCGCCCTTCGGGGCGGTTTTGCTTTTCCGGCCGCTCTCGTGTGCGGCACTGCTTCGAATGTGCGGCACCGCATCGTGCCGCCATCTTCCCGGACCGATTCTTGCGTCCAGCGCCACCCACGTACCGACAGCCCGCCAGCGGTGCGAGGGTTTCCGCCAATGCCGACAAGCCTTGGTCCACCCTAAACTATTGCATATAGTATACCGACGCAGCACTTAGCCTTGCCTCCGCCAGAGGGGCAGGCGTGCTGCCGTCAGGGTCGCGGCATAGAACAACAGGCAACAACAAGAACAGGAGCCGACGTGAGCCTGCCAACGTCCCCGTCCATCCCGGCCCGCGCCGGTGCTTCCCCGCGCCAGCAAACAGCCGCTGCCCCGCCCGCCGCGCGCTATCGCCCGCTATGGCAGGCCGTCGACGATCTCGCCGAGGGCCGCACCAGCGCCGAGCAACTGCTCGATCTCTGTCACGCCGCCTGGGCCGAACGCAATCCGCTGCTGAACGCCATCGTGCTCGCCGACTTCGATGCCGCCCGGGAGCAGGCGCGCGCCAGCGATGCGCGCCGCCGCCAGGGCAGGGCGCTGGGGCCGCTCGATGGCGTGCCGTTCTCCGTCAAGGAATCGTTCGACGTGGCCGGCTGGCCGACCACCTGCGGCAATCCGGCGCTGCGCGAGCACGTCGCCCAGCGCGACGCCACCGTGGTCCAGCGGCTGCGAGAGGCCGGTGCGGTGCTGATCGGCAAGACCAATGTCCCGCTCGGCCTGCGCGACTGGCAAAGCTATAACGCGGTCTATGGCACCACGCGCAATCCGCACGATCCGTCGCGCACGCCGGGCGGTTCGTCGGGCGGCAGCGCGGCGGCCGTTTGCGCCGGCATGAGCCTGTTCGACATCGGCTCGGACATTGGCTCGTCCCTGCGCAATCCCGCGCATTACTGCGGCGTGTTCTCGCACAAGAGCAGCCACGGCATCGTGCCGCTCAGCGGTCATGGCACCGGCGCGGCGTCGTTCGGCATCCAGGACATCAACGTCGCGGGCCCGATTGCCCGCAGTGCGCGCGATCTCGAACTGGTGCTGCAAACCATTGCCGGCCCGGAAGGTGCCGATGCGCTGGCCTATCGCTTGGCCTTGCCGCCGTGCCGCCTCGATTCGCTGGCGCAATTCCGCGTCGCGGTGCTGCCCTCGCACCCGCAGGCCGAGGCGGACCGCGAGGTCAGCGACTGCATCGAAGGGCTGGGCCGCTGGCTCGAAGGGCAGGGCGCCAGCGTTGCCTGGCATGTACGCCCGTCGTTCGACGCCGAAGAACTGTGGCGTGTCTACGTGCTGCTGCTGCGCGCGACTACCTCGGTCCATATGCCGGACGGCGCGTTCGCGGAAGCCATCCAACAGGCCGAAGCCGCCACGGCCGACGACGCCAGCTACGCGACCCTGCAGCATGTCGGCGCCACGCTCCGCTACCGCGACTGGCTGCTGCTGCAGCACGCACGCGAGCGTTTCGCGCAGGCCTGGCAGCGCTTCTTCGACGACTACGACGTGCTGCTGTGCCCGGCGGCGACGACGACCGCCTTCTCGCTGAACGAATCCCGCGAGCCCTGGCAGCGCCATCTGGACGTCAACGGCAAGCCGCAACCGATGACGACCCAGCTGTTCTGGGCCGGCCATTCCGGACTGTGCGGACTGCCGTCGACCGTCGCGCCGATCGGCCCCGCCAGCAACGGCCTGCCGGTTGGCGTGCAGATCGTCGCCGGACGCTTCCGCGACCTGACCTCGCTGCGCTTCGCGAATCTGCTGGAAGCGGCGGGCTTCGCCTTCCGGCCGCCGCCGGGCTGAGACGCCTCGCTGACACCACGCAATCACCAGGCAAACACCCCACCGAATTCGCACGCCGCGCGGCCCGCCACGCCGCCGCGATGCCCACACTGACAAGGAGCGACGATCATGCTGGACTGGTTCAAAGAGCTATCGCGGATGGAGCGCAAGGGGTTCTACGGCGCGTTTCTTGGCCATGCGGTCGACGTGTTCGACTTCATGATCTATTCGTTCCTGATCTCGACGCTGCTGACGCAGTGGCAGATGAGCAAATCGACTGCGGGCGCGATCGTCACGTGGACGCTGGTGTCGTCGCTGGTCGGCGCGATCGGGGCCGGCATGCTGGCCGACCGCTATGGCCGCGTGCGCGTGCTGCGCTGGACCATCGTGGTGTTCACCGTCGCCTGCTTCCTGTGCGGGCTGGCCAATTCGCCCGAGCAGCTGATGCTGTTCCGCATGATCCAGGGCATCGGCTTCGGCGGCGAATCGTCGCTGTGCATGGTGCTGGTCACCGAGATGATTCGCAATCCGGCGCACCGCGGCAAATACTCCGGTTTCACGGCCAGCAGCTATTCGTTCGGCTGGGGCGCGGCGGCGCTGGCTTATGGCCTGACCTTCAGCCTGTTCCCGGCCGAGACGGCCTGGCGGGTCTGCTTCTTCCTCGGCATCGTGCCGGCGCTGGTGGTGTTCTATCTGCGCCGCAACCTCGACGAGCCCGAGGTCTTCGTCAAGACGCGGGCCGAGCGGGCCGCCTCGCAGGGCTCCGCGTGGCAGGAACTGGGCCGGCTGGTACGGCGGCCGCTGCTGCGCAAGACCGTGCTGTGCAGCCTGCTGTCGGGCGGCATGCTGGGCGCCTACTACGCGATCGCGACGTGGCTGCCGACCTTCCTGAAGACCGAGCGCGGCCTGTCGGTGTTCGGCACCAGCTCCTATCTGGCGGTGACGATCCTTGGCTCGCTGGTCGGCTATGTGGCCGGCGCCTACGCGACCGACCGGCTGGGGCGGCGGCCGACCTATGTGCTGTTCGCCGCCGGCGCCTTCGTGATGGCGCTGATCTATATGGTGATCCCGGTCTCCAACCTGTCGATGCTGTTCCTCGGCTTTCCGCTGGGTGTGCTGATGCAGGGGGTGTTCTCCGGCATCGGCGCGACCATCTCGGAGTCGTATCCGAACG
The DNA here is from genome assembly GCF_008801915.1 of Cupriavidus gilardii. Lineage (GTDB taxonomy): Bacteria > Pseudomonadota > Gammaproteobacteria > Burkholderiales > Burkholderiaceae > Cupriavidus > Cupriavidus gilardii. The sequence continues at coordinate 70,732 of NZ_VZOV01000019.1, read as the reverse complement.
ATATCCGCGCGACCGGCTACGGCGTCTCGTACAACCTTGGCCGGGTGATCGGCTCGTTCTTCCCGTTGTCGGTCGGCTGGCTGAGCTCGGGCCGGACCTCGCTGCCGCTGGCGATCGCCATCGTCGCCGGGGCGGGCTATGCGCTGGTCGTGTTTGCCGCGCTGATGCTGCCGGAGACCACCGGCATGGATCTGGACAAGGCGGGCGGCGATGAAGCCGATCGGGACGAAACGGCGCCCGGCAAGGTCGGGCTGGCGCCCGCGCCGGGCGTCGGCGGCACCGTGGCCTGACCCGGCCGAGCCCGCGCAGATCGCGCAAAGCGGCGACAAATCGGGCGCAACTCGGTCGCAAATCACGCCGAACGGGCAGGGGAGCCGTGCCCTGCCCGATACCCAAATCGTCACGTTTTCGGGAACAACCTAGGGCTAACCCTGTCCATGCGATTGCATTCGGTTACAATGCCGCACTTGCGTCTTATTACGCAGAGCACTAACCGTCATATTTCTGGCGTAGTGCCCCTGCCCGCATACCGACGCCAACTTCCCCTTGATGCGAGCCTTTCTACCGTTTCTGATCGCGGCCTGCCTGTTCCTGCTCTCCTTCGGAGCGCAGGCCAGCACGCGTCTGGACGCGGCGGCGGGGCTCGGGCAAGGACAGATGCGCGTGGGGCCGCTGGTCTGCAGCATGGCCGCGGTCGCCGCGGTGGCGGCCCGGGCGGTTTCCAGCGATGACGACGGCAGCCGCATCGTCGCCCCGGGCGACGACGGCATCCATGCCGACGACGACGTCGCCGAAGCCGCCTCCCACCCGGGCTACTGCAATATCTGGTCGGCCGATCTGCTCGATCCGCCCGACGTGCTCGACGAAATCGAGGAATCGAGCGCGCTGTTCGCCTTGCCGGCCGCCCCGCTCGAACTGCCTTCCGGCGATGTCTCTCCGCCTCGCCACGGCCGCGCGCCGCCGCTGCCTGCGGCGCTGTTCAAGCCCCCCATCTTCTCCGCCTGATTGCTGACGCGCCGGTCCGGCTCCGCGTCGGACCGGTCGCGCCTCCTATCTGCGTGTCTTGCTCGCGGCGCTTGTTGCCGTGGGCCGTGTGCTTGTCGCGGTAACGCCGTCCGCGCGAAGCCGGCATGCAGTGGTCCGGCTTTTTCTCGTTGCCATGAAGATCTCTACGCTTACCCTGATAGCGTCGCTTTCGCTTGGGGTGTCGTCGGCCTTTGCCGCCGATGCCTTCTCGCTGGAGCAACTGCTTTCCCTGTCCCAGAACTCGAACAAGGGCGTGGCCGCCGCGCATGCCGGCGTGGACGCCGCCAGCGCCGCCGTCACCAGCGCGGGCGCCTATCCGAATCCCCAGGTCGAAATGATGTACGGCCGCCTGCGCGGCCGGCAGGCCGGCGTGGCCGAGGGCAACACGCCCAGCTTCTCGATCACGCAGCGGCTCGACTACCCCCAGCAGCGCAGCCTGCGCCGCTCGATCGCCGAGCGCAATCTCGACGCGACCGAAGCGGGTCTGCAGGCCTTCTACGCCGACCTCGCCGGCCGGGTCAAAACCGGCTACTTCGGCGTGCTGCGCCGGGAGAGCGAACTGGCGGCGGCACGGGAAGACCTGGCGATGATGAAGCAGGTCCATTCGCGGGCGCGCTTGCGCGTCGAGGTCGGCGAGGCGCCGCGCTATGAGCTGATCCGGGCCGAGACCGAGCTGCTGGCCGCGCAGAAATCGCTGCAGAGCGCCGAGTACCGCGTCGACCAGGCCAAGGCGGCGCTGCGCCAGCAGGTCGGCGGCGCGCTGCCGCCCAAGTTCGCGCTGGCCGGCAGCCTCGGCCAGATCCCGAACGTGCCCGATCTGGCGGTGATGCGGGAGCGGCTGAGCACGGCCAATGCCGAACTGGTCCAGCGCCGCATGGAGCTGGAGCGCGCCAATCTGGCCGTCGACTACCAGCGCTCGCTGCGGTTGCCGGAGCTGGCGGTGCGTGCCAGCACCACACGCGAGCCGGACAACAGCGTGTCCCAGGTCGGCCTGGTGCTGACCATCCCGTTGTGGGACCGCCGCAAGGGCCCGGTGGGCGAGGCGGTCGCGCAGGCCACGCAGGCGCGCAACGCCTATGAGCTGCGCGAATTCGAACTGGCGCAGGAACTCGAGTCGGCGTACCGCCAGCTCGAAATCACGCAGGCCCAGGTCACCGCGCTGGAGTCCGGCATCGTCCGTGAGGCCGAAAACGCGCTGCAGGTCGCGCAGGCGGCCTACCGCTACGGCGAGCGCGGCATCCTCGAAGTGATCGATGCCCAGCGCACGCTGCGCAACGCGCGCAACGAACTGATCGCCGCCCAATACGACCAGCAGATGGCCGTGATCCAGATCGAACGCCTGCTGTCGATGGCGCCCGGCATGTCCACGCCCGGCGTGACCCCGGGCAGGACCTCGGACGTGACTCCGGATGTCAGCCCGGCTATGACCCCGGCCGTGACCTCCGCCACGACCCCGGCCATGACCCCGACCGCCGCGACCCTCTCCACCGAATCGAACAAAGACTGACCATGCGCCCCATTTCTCTCCGTACCCTGGCGGTGGCTGCCGCCATGATGTTGACGCTCGCGGCCTGTTCCGAGGAGCCGCCGCCCGCAGCCGAGGCGCCCAAGCTGCCGCCCGGCGTGGTCAAGCCCGAGCCATCGCTGCAGCAGCAGCTGAAGGTCGCGCCGGTGACCACCAGCCCGTTCAGCGAGATGCTGCACGTGGCCGGCCGCATCGATTTCGACGAGCAGCGCGTGGCCCGCATCGGCGCGTCCGTGACCGGACGCGTGACCGATCTCTACGCGATGCCGGGCCAGGAAGTGAAGGCCGGCCAGGTGCTGGCGCGCCTGCACAGCAGCGAGCTGGGCGCCGCGCAGATGTCCTACCTGAAGGCCTTGGCGCAATCGCAGCTGCAGGCGCAGAACGCCGAGCGCGCGCGCCAGCTGTTCGCCGCCGACGTGATCGGCCGCGGTGAGCTGCAGCGCCGCGAGAGCGAATACGCGATCGCCCAGGCCGAGATGCACGCCTATCGCGATCAGCTGCGTGTGCTGGGCATGTCGAAGGCGGCGATCGCCGAGCTGTCCAAGGGCGGCAGCATCAATTCGTATTCGCCGGTGTATTCGAGCATCAGCGGCACCGTGGTCGAGCGCAAGGTCGCGCAGGGGCAGGTGGTGCAGCCCGCGGATTCGCTGTACACGGTGGCCGACCTGTCGCGCGTCTGGGTCGTGGCCGAGGTGCCCGAGCAGCAGGCCGCGCTGGTGGCGGAGGGGCAGACCGTGGAGATCGACGTGCCGTCGCTGGCTGCCGGCACGGGCCGCAGCCGGATCGCCGGCAAGCTGATCTATGTGGGCCGTACGGTCAATCCGGAGTCGCGCACGGTGCTGGTCCGCACCGAGCTCGAGAACCGCGAGGGACGCCTGAAGCCGGCGATGCTGGCCAGCATGGTGATCGCCAGCCGGCCCACCGAGCGGCTGGTGGTGCCGGGCTCGGCCGTGGTCCGAGATGGCAACGAGGAGCAGGTCTACGTCGAGCAGGGCGAGGGCCTGTATCGCGCCGTGCCGGTCAAGCTCGGCGCCGAGAGCGACGGCATGCGCGTGGTGCAGAGCGGCGTCAAGGCTGGCGACCGCATCGTGGTCAATGGCGCGTTCCATCTCGATAACGAGCGCAAGCGCCTCGAGCAAGGTTGACCACGATGATCGAATCCCTAGTCCAAGCTGCCATCAAACAGCGGCTCGTGGTCTGCGTGATCGCGGTCGTGCTGTTCTTCTTCGGGCTGCGGGCCGCCGGCAAGCTGTCGGTCGACGCGTTCCCCGATGTGACTAACGTGCAGGTGCAGATCGCCACCGAAGCGGCCGGCCGCTCGCCGGAAGAGGTCGAGCGTTTCGTCACCGTGCCGATCGAGATCGCGATGACCGGCCTGCCCGGGCTGGTCGAGATGCGCTCGCTGAACAAGGCGGGCCTGTCGCTGATCACGCTGGTGTTTACCGATGCCACCGACGTCTATTTCGCGCGCCAGCTGGTGATGGAGCGGCTGATCGAGGTCGGCGGCCGCATGCCGGAAGGCGTGACGCCGGTGCTCGGCCCGGTGTCGACCGGTCTGGGCGAGGTCTACCAGTACACGCTGGACCGCGCCGATGACGGCGACCGCGAGCTGACCCAACAGGAACTGTCCGAGCGCCGCATCGTGCAGGACTGGGTCGTGCGCCCGCTGCTGCGATCGATCCCGGGCGTCGCCGAAATCAACTCGCAGGGCGGCTACGTCAAGCAGTACCAGGCGCTGATCAATCCGGACCGCATGCGGCACTACGGCATCTCGGTGCAGCAGGTCTACCAGGCGCTGGCCAACAACAACGCCAACTCGGGCGGCGGCGTGCTGCCGCACTATGCCGAGCAGTACCTGATCCGCGGTGTGGGTCTGGCGCAAGGCGTCGAGGACCTGAAGAGCATCGTGCTGAAGGAGATCAACGGCACGCCGGTCTATCTGCGCGACGTCGCCGAGGTCACCATCGGCCATGAAGTCCGGCAGGGCGCGCTGATCAAGAACGGCCAGACCGAGGCGGTCGGCGGCATCGTGATGATGATGCGGGGCGGCAACGCCAAGGAAGTCGTCAGCCGCGTCAAGCAGCGCGTCGCCGAGATCAACGAGCGCGGCATGCTGCCCGGCAAGCTGCAGATCGTGCCGTACTACGACCGCAGCGAACTGGTCGACGCCGCGTTGTGGACGGTGACCAAGGTGCTGCTCGAAGGCGTGGTGCTGGTGGTGATCGTGCTGTTCCTGTTCCTCGGCGACCTGCGCTCGTCGGTGATCGTGCTGGCCACGCTGGTGCTGACGCCGCTGCTGACCTTCATGGTGATGAACCAGGTGGGGCTGTCGGCCAACCTGATGTCGCTGGGGGGGCTGGCGATCGCGATCGGCCTGATGGTCGACGGCTCGGTGGTGGTGGTCGAGAACGCGTTCGAGCGATTGGGGCGCAAGGATGAGCTGAGGCTGTCGAAGACCGAGGTGCTGGTCAAGGCGGTGCAGGAAGTGGCGACGCCGGTGATCGTCGGCGTCGGCATCATCATCCTGGTGTTCCTGCCGCTGATGACGCTGACCGGCACCGAGGGCAAGATGTTCGCGCCGCTGGCCTTCACCATCGCGATCGCGCTGGCCATCTCGCTGGTGCTGTCGCTGACGCTGTCGCCGGTACTGTCGTCCTACATCCTGAAGGGCGGGGCCGAGCACGATACCCGCGTGATCGCCTTCCTGAAGCGCCACTATCTGCGGATGCTGAAGGTGGCGATGGCAAACAGCCGCAAGACCGTGGTCGCTGCCGTCGTCGCGTTCCTCGGCACGCTGGCGATCGTGCCGCTGCTCGGTTCGTCGTTCATGCCGGAGATGAAGGAAGGCTCGATCGTTCCGGCGATCGACCGCGTGCCGAACATCTCGCTGGAGGAATCGATCAAGCTCGAGAAGGAAGCCAACAAGCTGGTGCTCAGCGTACCTGGCGTCAAGTCGGTGGTCTCCGGCGTCGGCCGCGGCGAAAGCCCGGCGGACCCGCAGAGCCAGAACGAGTCGACCCCGATCGCCAGCCTGAAGGACCGCGACGAGTGGCCCGACGGCTGGACGCAGGACGACATCGCCGAGCGGATCCGCCAGAAGCTGCGCGCCATTCCGGGCGTGCAGATCGTGATGGCGCAGCCGATCTCGGACCGGATCGACGAGATGGTCAGCGGCGTGCGTTCGGACATCGCGGTCAAGATCTTCGGCGACGACCTCGGCAAACTGCGCGAGCTGGCCGGCGAGGTCGCACGCGTGGCGGGCGGCATCCAGGGCTCGCAGGACATCCGCATCGAGCGCATCACCGGTCAGCAGTACCTGTCGATCGACATCGACCGCCAGGCGATCGCGCGCTACGGGCTCAATGTCTCGGACATCCACGACATCATCGAGATCTCGATCGGCGGCAAGCGCGCCACCGACATCTTCGAGGGCGAGCGCCGCTTCAGCGCCGCGGTCCGTCTGCCGGAGCGCTTCCGCCACGATGTCCAGTCGATTCGCCAGCTGCTGGTGACCACGCCCGACGGCATCCAGGTGCCGCTGCAAAGCGTGGCGAAGATCGAGGTCAGCGACGGCCCGGCGCAGATCAGCCGCGAAATGGCCAAGCGCCGCGTCGTGGTGATGATCAACGTCAAGGACCGCGACCTCGGCGGCTTCGTCGCCGAGCTGCAGCAGGCGGCCGACAGCAAGGTCAAGCTGCCCGAAGGCTATTACTTCGAGTGGGGCGGCCAGTTCCAGAACATGGAACGCGCGATGGGCCACCTGAAGATCATCGTGCCGATCACGATCGCCGCGATCTTCTTCCTGCTGTTCCTGCTGTTCAACTCGCTGCGCTTCGCCACGCTGATCATCACGGTGCTGCCGTTCGCGTCGATCGGCGGCATCATCGGCCTGTTCATCACCGGCGAATACCTGTCGGTGCCGGCGTCGGTGGGCTTTATCGCGCTATGGGGTATCGCGGTGCTGAACGGCGTGGTGCTGGTGTCCTACATCCGCAATCTGCGCAACAACGGCATGGACCTCGACGAGGCGGTGATCCACGGCGCCACCATGCGGTTCCGGCCGGTGATGATGACGGCAACCATCGCGCTGCTGGGCCTGGTGCCGTTCCTGTTCTCGACGGGCCCGGGCTCCGAGGTGCAACGCCCACTGGCGGTGGTGGTGATCGGCGGCCTGATCACGTCGACGCTGCTGACGCTGGTGATGGTGCCGACGCTGTATCGCTGGTTCGACGACCGCAAGCCGAATCCGGCGACGGACGAGCCGGTGTAACCGAAGGCCGGGCGCTGGCCTGTGCCGGCGCCATGGTGGTGCGATTGGGTCCCCGTGCAGGCGGGGGCCCTTTTTTATTGCGCGGCGCTTCAGTCGTCGTGCGCCAGCCGATGCACCGGCTCCGGCAGTGCATCGAGCAGCGGCTTGCCGAAATACTGGCGATCGCTGACCGCCAGCTGCTTCAGTCCTTCCCGCAGCAGCCGCAGCGCCTTTGCCGCCGGCTCCAGCTGCCCGGCATGCGCGGAATACCAGGCCAGTTCGAACCACAGGCTGCTCTGCTGCAGCAGCGGATACTTGCGCTCGCCGCGCTGCGATTCCGCCAGGCGCCAGGCGGCGACCTCGTGCCAGCTGTCCGGCCAGGCGGGGCCGGTGAAGGCGTCGGCGAACGGCCCGGCCAATTGGCGCAAGGCCGCCACGCCGATCGGTGCGGTCGCCTGGAATTCGGCCAGCGTGGGGCGCGGCGCGGTATGGCAGGCGCCGCGCGCGATGCGCATCAGGTAGATGGCGTTCCATGCGGATGGATGGCGGTTGCCGGCACCGCGGCCCAGCCATTCGGACAGGCCGATCCACTGGATCGCGCGCTCCGCTTCTCCATCACGCAAGGCGCCGGACCAGCCGATGCCGGCCTCGCCGAACAGCCATAGCGCCATGCCGATATTGGCGGCCACATGCTGCGCGGCATCGGAGACGTTCGATTCGAACGCCGCGGCCAACGCCTGATCGAAATGGGTGGCGGCCTGTTCGGCCAGTGCGCCGGCGGTCGCGGCGTCGTGCGGAGCGGCTGCCAGCGCATTGGACCGTTGGATCAGCGCGGCGAGGTTGTGCCATTCGAAGCGGACATGCGGGTGGGCCTGCACCAGCGTCGCACTGGGCTGGTTCTGCGCCAGCGCCTGCAGCACGGCCAGCGCGCCGGGCAGGTCGCGCTCGTCGTAGGCGCACCAGGCGGCGACGATGCCTTCCATCGCGTCGAGATAGTTGTTGCCGGCGATGGCATGACCGCGCCGGCGCCGCTTCAGTGCGCGCAGCATCTTGCGGGTCTGTGCGCGATCGCCCAGGCGGCGCCACAGCAGCGCCTCGTTCAGCGCGACGAACGCGTGTTCGAACTCGCTGGCGGCCAGCCGCCGCGCGGCACGGAATGCGGTCAGCGCAGCGGGGGCGTCATGCCCGCCATTTCCACCTGTCCCGCCGGTCTTGGCCGCATCCTCGCGCGACAGCGGCGTCAACAGCCGCCCCTCACGCAGCGCCTGCTTGCCGTCGACAAAATGGCGCCAGAACGACAGGTCGGTCTGCGTGACCATCCGCTGCGGGACCGGCTCCTTGCCCTGGCCATGCCCGTCGCGATCGAGCCCGAGAAAGGCGGCAATCTCCGCCGCGCCGGCCGGAGCCCCGTCGACCACGCAGACGATGCGCTGGCGTTCATGCGCGGCAAGCCAGAACGGCCCCTGGCTGCGTCCCTCCAGATTCAGAAAGCGCGGATCGCGGCTGGCATCGTCGCCCCATCCGACCGCCAGCTCCCAGCGCGCGAAGTCCTGGAAGGCCCGCGTGATCGCCATGCGCAGCGTACGCGCATTGCTCATGCGCTCGCGCAGGTCGTCGGCGTAGACCAGCGGCCGGTGCGGCGCCTGTTGGGCCGCGTAGTGCAGCCGGACCAGCAGCCATACCGACTGGTAGGGCGCCCGAAGGCCATTGACGGTTTGCGGGGCGCAAAGCTCGACTAGCAGGGGTTCGGGCATGGACGTGGGCACACAGGGTGGGAAATGCGGTACGTAGTATGTGACAGCCGTGACAGCGGATGCAGATTGTCGCACGCGTCGCGTTGGACTGGCGCATGCCTGTGGCTACGATGCGGGCTGTCCGGTTGGTGTCGCGCCACGCCGCCCGGACCGGCGCGCCATTCCCAAGTACAAGGAGAGACCATGAAGTCCCGAACGAACGAGCAGCCTCTGCATGGGCAACGTCTGTATCGCCGCCGTCTGCTGCAATTGGCCGGAGGCGCGGCGTTGCTGCCGGCCGCCAGGCTGGTGCAGGCCGACGACATCGCCCGGGTGGCGCAGCGGGCCGAGACCGCGGCGCCAGTCGAAGCCGTCCGCGATGATCTGATGTCCCACTTCCGCGAGCTCGATGTCGACGGCTGCTTCGCCATGCTCGACGTCAAGGCGAACCGCCTGTCGCTGGTCAACACGCCACGCGCGAAGACGCGCATGGTGCCGGCTTCGACCTACAAGATTCCGAACAGCCTGATCGCGTTCGAAACCGGCGTGGTGGCCGACCCGGACCAGGTCCAGCCGTACGGCGGCGGCAAGACGCGATTTCCGCAGTGGCAGCGCGACATGAACCTGCGTGAGGCGATCGCGATGTCGAATGTGCCGGTGTACCAGGGTGTCGCGCGCCGCATCGGCATGCAACGAATGCAGACGTGGGTCGACCGCCTCGACTATGGCAATCGCGAATTGGGCAAGCAGGTGGATCAGTTCTGGCTGCGCGGGCCGCTGGCCATTTCGGCCGTGGAGCAGACCCGTTTTCTCGCGCGGCTGGCGCAGCAGCAGCTGCCGGCCTCGCGGCTCAGCCAGCAATGGGTGCGGGAGATCCTGCGCAATGAATCGGGCAGCGACTACGCGCTATTCGCCAAGACCGGCTGGGCGATGGACGCCGGGCTGAACCACGGCTGGTGGGTGGGTTGGGTCGAGCGCAACGGCGGCGTATTTACCTTCGCACTGAATATGGATCTGCAGCGCGAGGAGTTCGCGCCGAAGCGCTTGACGATCGCGCGGGCGATGATGGTCGAGCTGGGCGCATTGCCCGCCCAAAGCGGGCAGGCGCGCAAGACGAGCTAGCGCGGGGCTTGCCGCCACTGTCGGGTGACGACGGTGCGCGAGCCTGCGCGCCTACGGGACGACGGTCAGACTGTCGCGTCCAGCTCCGACGCGCGAGCTTTCGTCGCGGCGGCCTTGCGCTTGCCCTTGGTGAAGCTCGACAGGCCGTCGATCACATCGCGCCCGTAGGCGACGGCCGCTTCGATCGCCTCGCGCGGGCTACCGGCGCGATGCGAACGCAGCGCGGGCAGTCCGGTCGACGGCGCTCCGCCCAGGGCAATGATATTGATCGTTGCCTCGAAGCTGTCGCGTGCGGTGCCCGACTTGCTGGCCTGTTCGGCGGTGTGATGGACGTGGGCCGAGAGGCGATAGCCCTTGTAGACGGCGTGGTTGGCGTACATGGTGGACTCCTTGGTAATGCGCGCGCTCAATGGCGGCGCAAGCGCGCAATCGCGCGTTCGCCCGCTTGCCGGGCGACCTGCTTGGCCTGCGCTTCCGTGCGATGCAGCGTGTCGCGTACCGCGACGTTCTCGAGCACCCGCTCGCGGCCGCTTTCATAGCGGCTGACGATGTAAGTGGCGAACCACTGGCCGGGGCTTTGCTGGATCGGATGGACGGCGACGGTGTATTGATTGTGGTTGTGGTTGTGTTGTGGATTCATGTGATTGGAATGGGGCGGTCCCTTGCCCTGTCCGGTGGATCCGCGCGAAGGCGTCAGCGTGAGAAACGACGCGTGCAGGCGGACTTCGGGCGCCGTGGCGCGTGGTGACACGCGCGACTTGCGACTTACCGAAAACGGCGATGGTCACTGCGCGTGATGCCGGCTCGGAGTGAGCGGGAACATCCGCGATGCGACGACTGATTGGGAACGCTTGGGTGGTGAATGCCGGACGTCAGGTCGGGCGGCGGGGCCCTTGGGGCCAGCCGGACAGTGTCTTGTCTTAATAATCTGTCCGGGTTTTCGCCTCTTGGGGCGAAGGCACACACTATAGCACGGTTACCTCGCGAGCACGGCGGCGCTGGAATTGCCGCCGTGCTGACGCGGGTCACATCCTCACAGATGCAGCACGCCGCGAATCGTCTCCGCCAGATCCTTCGCCAGGAACTTCGACACATAGGCATCCGCGCCGACCTTGCGCACATGGTCCTCGCTGGCATTGCCCGACAGCGACGAATGGATGACCACCGGGATGCCCTGGAAGCGCTTGTCCGCCTTGATCTTGCGGGTCAGCGTAAAGCCATCCATCTCCGGCATCTCCAGATCGGTCAGCACGCAGGCAATCTCGTCGCGCACCGTGCGTCCGGCTTTTGCCGCATGGGCGGCGATGTCATTGAGCTCGTCCCACGCTTCCTGGCCGGTCTTGGTCATCACCACGGACACGCCCATCGCGTCGAGACCTTGCTCGATCAGGCTGCGGGCGAGGGCGGAATCGTCGGCCGCGAGGATCTTGGTGCCCGGACGCAGCGCCAGCTTCGGCCCCACGGTCGACGGATCGACATCGGGCTGGCTGGTCGGCAGCACGTCGCGCAGGATCTGCTCGACGTCGAGCACCTGCACCAAGCGAGCATCGGGGGTGTCGGCATTGAGCTTGGCGATGCTGGTCACCAGTCCGCCCTTGGTGCTGGCTTCGGCGGACACCACCTCATTCCACTCCAGCCGCACGATCTCTTCGACGCCCTCGACGGCGAAGCCCTGCGTCGAGCGCGCGTACTCGGTCACCAGCAGGATGCCGCAGCTGCCGCCCTGTGGCGTGCAACCAACGATCTTGGCCAGGTCGATCACCGGGATCACCTGTCCGCGGATGTCCGCCATGCCCAGCATGGCCGGCGCACCCCCGACGACGGTGGTGATTTTCGGCATTACCAGAATTTCGCGAACTTTGAATACATTGATCCCGAAAATCTCGTTCTGGCCGGAGCGCTCCGCATTTCCCAACCGAAACAGCAATAGTTCGAACTGATTATTGTTGGTCAGGTTGGTCCGCTCGTCGATTTCCTTCATCAAGCCGCTCATGACTTCCTCTTGCTCCTCGCGACGCGCGCGTTGCCGGCGGCGCTATGTATCGTTCACGACACACGAGGGGAGGGCGGTTCGGTGGCCTCGGCCGCTCGCGGTACGGACCTTTAACGGACGTCGGCGGGCAATCTTGAGCGTGAACTTGGCTGCACCAAATTGGGGTCGTGCCCGTCAAGTCGAAGGACGGCAAGTCGTACGTGCGCTTCAACTTCACGCAGCCCGGCGCGCAGAAGCTCGCTGCGCTGACGCAGCGGTTCTCCGGCAAGAACCTGGTGATGACCGTCGGCGGCAATCTGGTGGCAACGCCGCGCATCGGCCGGCCCATCACCAACGGCGTGCTTTTCGTGCCGATGGCCAGCGAGCAGCAAGCGCTGAATGTGGCCGCCGTGATCGGCGGCGCCGGCGCGCCTGTGGCCCGATAAGGCGATCGCTGCCTACTTGCCGATATAGCCAGGCAGTCCTCGCGCCTTCGGACTCCTGGCCGCCTTGACGGCCAGCGCCAGCGCATAGGCGAAGCACTCCGGGTTGTCCATCGGCCCGCGAATCTCGCGGCGGAAGAAGTCCGCCCATTTGAAGTCCGGATACGCCTGTTTGACCTTGCGGTAGCCGCCCGCGATGCGGGCGAACGCCTCGAGGCTCCGATACGGATCGTCGCGCATGCCGGCGACCGAGCGCGGCAGCGCCGACAGCGGCTGCCGCTGGCCGTGCTCGTCGTACGGATGGACCTGATGGCGGCGCAGCATGTACTCCCAGAACTCGTCCTCGGAGCGGTCGCTCAGGTCCTTGCGCACGAATACCGGGATGATCTCGAAGCCCAGCTCGTGCCACGCGCGCACCCAGTGGTGATGGTCCACGACCCACAGCACATGCTGCGGTCCCACCACCACGTGGATGCGATGCTTGTCGAAGAAGGCTTCGAGCCGGTCCTCGGGCTGACGGCGCGTCGTCTGCATCTTGCGCTTGACATGCAGCATGCCGACCGTGATCTGGGTCGGCCGCAGCTCCGCGATCGGCGCGCGGAGCTTGCTGCCTTTGGCGAGGGTCGTGGTGCCCACGTGCGCCGATCCGGCCGGGGTCAGCGGTTGGTCCCCTTGCCGGTCGAGCCGAGCCCGTCGCCGATATCGGGCGTGCTGCCGGAGGCCGAGGAGATCGAGCCAGATGTACCGGTGGTCCCCGATGTTCCCGACGTCCCCGACGTCCCGGACGTCCCCATCGAGCCCGTGCTGCCCGTGGTGCCCGACGTTCCCATCGTGCCCGACGACAGCGGCGAGCCGGTCGACGTGGCGGACGTGGAGCCCGAGGAGCCTGAGGAGCCGGACGTTGCCGACATCCCGCCGCTGCTGCGATAGTCGCCGCCGGCTTCCGAGCCGGCGCCCGCGCTGCCCATGTCGCGCGTCACGCGGATCTGGTTGTGGACTTCCTGGACGCCGAAGATCTCATCGGCGATATCCTCTATCACGAATTTCTCGTGCCGCTCGCGCACCGTGCCGGTCAGCGTTACCGTGCCGCCGCTGACCTCGACCGAGACCTGGCTGACATCGACCATCGGCACATCGGACAGGCGCTCGCACAGGTCCTCGCGGATGCGCTCGTCCGAGCGCTGATAGCCCTTCGGGCCGACGCGCCGGCGGCGTTGCTGTTGCCCGTATTGCTGGCCTTGCTGGCCGTACTGCTGGGATTGCTGGCCGCCGTATTGCTGCCCTTGCCCGTACTGCGATCCGTATTGCGACCCGGATTGCGAACCATACCCCGACTGATACTGCGAGCGCCCCCGGCCGCCGGATTCGTAGCTCTCCAGCCCATAACCGCGGCCGCCCTGGCTGGAGCCGCCATAGCCGGAGCTACCGCTCTGGCGATAGCCGGGGTCGCCCGGATAGGTCCGTTGCCCGCCGCTGTACGACTGCCCGCCGCTCGAGCTGCTGCCGTAGTAGCCGCCGCCGTAGCCGGCTTCGTTGCCGCGACGCAGACGTTCCCGCGCCTCGAGGTCGCGCCATGTGTCGCCGCCGCTTCCGCCTCGTCCTTGCTCGCGCCCATAGCCGCCATAGCCCTGTATCGAACTTTCACCGGAGCTCTGGCCCATCCGTCCATCATCGCGGCCGGTATCGCGCACGCCGTACATGCCATAGCGCTCCACGCCGCCGCCGCTGGGGTCGTAGCCGGCATAACCGCTGCTGTAGGGGTTGCGCGCGCCGCCCATGTCGGTGGGGTCGTAGCGGCCCTGGCCGCCGCCGCGATAGCGGGGCGACGATTGCTGTTCGTACGAGGAACCGCCGCCGCCACTGCGCGAGCGATCGCCGCCGCCACGTCCGGCGCCCCATTCGTCGCGCCAGCGTTCGCGTTCGTTCTCGTAGCGTTGCTGGCCTTGGCCTTGACCCTGGCCGTACCGCTGCTGGCCCGAGCGCTGGCCGCCAGATTGACCGCCGTACTGTCCGCGACCGGCTTGTCCGCGGCCGTATTGCTCGCGACCGCCGTATTGCTCACGACCGTAATCGCCTTCGTCACCGTACTCGCCAAACCGCATTTCTTCGCCCATATCGTCACCGTCCTTGTCACGCCACCATTCGCTGCCGCTCCCCTGATCCCGCCCCGGACCGCTGCCGTAGCCACCGTAGCCGCCGGGGTAGCGCTGATTGCTGCCGTTGCTCATCTGTCCCTCCTTGCGTACCGAGTGGCGGCACGCGCCGCGCACTGCGCCGGACCATTGTCCGACCGGGCAAGGAACCGCAAGAACCGTACCGTTGTGCGCGAGGGGCGGCATGCGAAGCGACGCGCGTGGCCGCCGTGCCGGACATGCTCGACCTGCAAAGTTTGCCGCCGGCACTTGTAAAAAGTACGGCGCATGGCGGCGGCGGCGCCGAAGCGCAGTCTCTTTCGTCATTGACGTGTCATTGACGTGTCCCGTGCGTCCCGTGCTGCCGAGGCAGGTATGGAACTTGCCGTATGTCGAGGTATTGCCGATTGTCCGGCGGGGCGCGCTTTGCTTGCTGCAGGCCGCGATGCCGGCAGGCGCCTAGAGAACTGCCATGCCCGACGTAGCCAGTACCGACCGCGAACGCCTCGCCAGCGTCGCCCGCGAAGTGATCAACGGCAAGTCCGCCAACGGCAATGCCAATGGCGCCGGCAGCGGCTCCCTGGAGGAAGACCGGCCGGGCTGGCGACGCAGGGTGATGCATGCCTTCGAATGGTTTGCCGGTCATGCCACCCGGGGCGCCGGCTCACCGATCGCGTTTGCGCTCGCCGTAGGCGTGGTGCTGCTGTGGGCGGTGACCGGCCCGATGTTCGATTACTCGGAGACCTGGCAGCTCGTGATCAATACCGCCACCACGATCATCACCTTCGTGATGGTGTTCCTGATTCAGCAGACGCAGAACAAGGATTCGCTGGCGGTGCATCTGAAGCTGAACGAATTGCTGGCCTCGCATCGCCACGCCAGCAGCCGGCTGGTGTCGATCGAGGATCTGGACGAAGAGGACCTGAAGAAGCTGGCAGCGTTCTACCGGCAACTGTCCGAGCTGGCCGAGCGCGAGAGCGATATCGAGGAAACCCACGGGCTCGACGACGCGCTGCAGACGCATGTTGCCAAGAAGGAAGCGCGGCACGACCTGGAGGAAGAGGTAGCGGCCGGGCTCGGATCGAAGGAGCGCCGTGGCGACGGTAGCCGCGACGGCGGCACGGCGGGCTCGCGCGGAAGCGGATCGGATGAAGCCGTGTAGTTCGGTGTGCGTGTTGCAAGTTCGACATGGGCAACCGATGCCGCCCTGACGCCGGCGCGCGCCAGGTCCCCCCCGGCGCACGCGGGCGCATTCCTTGCACGACATCGGGAATGTCGTTGCCGAACCCAGGAGCCAATCATGTCGACCATCGTGGCAGGGCGTTTCGAATCCTTCGCCGACGCCGAGCGCGCGGCGCGAGGGCTTTATGGACACGGATTTTCGGTATGGGACGTGTCGATCTTCACGATCGGCACGCCGCAGGCCGCCGAGCAGCTGGGGCGTCCGCCCGGCGTGCTGCTGGCCGCGCGCGTCGAGCCTGAACGGCTGCAGACCGCGGCCGAGCTGATCCGCCTGGAAGGCGGGCGCGAACTCGAACAGGCGGAGGGTCAGTGGGAGAACGGCCGCTGGACGGACTTCGACCCGCTTGGCACGCCACCGCCGCTGCAGCAGACCGCGCCGCACGAGCGTGCCGGCCAGCTGGGCGAAGGCGCGCTGAACCCGACCGGCAACGAGGATCCGGGCAGCGAGATCGATCAGTCGGTGCGGCAGGACGAGGATCGTCACGGCGGTCAGGCAGGGACCGGGGCAGGCGCGAACGGTGAGCGCGACCTCGGCGTGCTGCTGACGCCGGGCCAGCACACTACCACCCACGAGGGCGTCAGCAAGGGCGACGAGGCACGGATGCAGGGCCAGAGGGCGGGCGAACCGCGGCAGCAGGGTGCCACGGGCGAGACGCCTCCGGCCGGTCAGCGAGCGGGGCAGGGAGCGAGCCAAGGCCAATTCCAGGACCAAGGCCAAGGCCAGGGCCAGGATCAAAGCCAGGGCCAAAGCCAGCACGAAAGCCATGGCCGCTACCCCGCCGAACAGCAACCGCGCGAAGCCTGGGAATCGGCGCAGTCGCATCGCCAGCCGGGCGAGAAGGACAACGAGCCTGAACTGGTGCGCGGAGCGACGACCACGCCGGAGCCCAGCGGGCCGAACGACACCTTCCGCCAGATCCGCCGCGGGCAGTTCCCGCCGGGTGTCGGCGAGGGCGACCTGCGCGACCCGGGCAGCACCACGCCGGACGCCCCGAAGGTCGACAACCGTTCGTGACGGCCTGAGCGGTCCGCTCCGCGCCGCCCCCAACCAGAGAGACGATGGCGACGACCAACGGACATCCCACACCCGCTTCCAAACGCCGGATCGCCGCCGAATTGTGGGCAACGATCTGGCGTTTTCGTGCGCGCGTCGGCGTGGCGGTGTTGCTGCTGGTGCTGGCCAAGGCCGCCTCGGTGGCGGTTCCGCTGGTGCTGAAGCTGGTGGTCGACGACGTGGCGCCGGTCGCCACCGGTGCCGCCGCGATGGCCGGCGCGGCGATCACGATGCCGGTCTTCCTGGTGCTGGCCTACGCCGCGTTGCGCCTGCTCGGCAACGCCTTCAACGAATTGCGCGATGTCGTGTTCGCGCCGGTCACGCAGCGTACCGTGGCGACCTTCATGGAGCGCACGTTCTCGCATCTGCATGCGTTGGGCGCGCGCTTTCATGCGCGCCGCGAAACCGGCGGCGTGATCCGCGACCTGGAGAAGGGCACGGCCGCGATCGGCTTCCTGCTCGGTGTCGCCGTCTTCACGATCGTGCCGACGCTGATGGAGATCGGCTCGGTCCTGATCATCATGATCGCGGCCTATGGCGGCGCCTTTGCGGCGATCATCGTCGTCACGTTCGCGCTGTATGCGGGATACACCTTCGTGATGACGCGGCGCCGGACCAAGGTGCAGCGCAAGGTCAATGCAGTCGAGGCCCAGACCAACAGCAAGGTGGTCGACAGCTTGCTGAACTACGACACCGTCAAGTTCTTCGCGCGGGAGAAGTTCGAGACCAAGCGGTTGTCGGGGCTGCTCGAAGGCTGGGTCGACGCCAGCGTGGAGAACCAGTACGCGTTGTCGGCGCTGCATATCGGTCAGAGCGGCTGCATCGCGCTGGGTGTCGCCGCGGTGATGCTGCTGGCCACGGAGCGTGTCGTCACCGGTGCGCTGACGGTCGGCGACCTGGTGCTGATCAACGCCTACATCATCCAGGTGGTGCTGCCGCTCAATACGCTGGGCTTCATCTTCCGTGAGTCGAACGACGCGATGACGCAGGTCGAGCGGCTGTTCGCGCTGCTCGATGCACAGGGGCCGCCGGGCGAGGATCACGACGCGCCGGGCGCGCGGCCCTTGCACGTTTCCCGCGGCGAGATCGTGTTCGAGAACGTCAACTTCAGCTATGACCCGAGCCGGCAGACGCTGTGGGACGTCAGTTTCCGCATTGGCGCCGGGCAGACCGTGGCGGTGGTCGGCGGCAGCGGGTCGGGCAAATCGACGCTGGCGCGGCTGCTGTTCCGGCTCTATCTGCCCGACAGCGGCAAGATCAGCATCGACGGGCAAGACCTGCGGCTGGTCACGCAGCAGAGCCTGCGCGAGGTGATCGGCATCGTGCCGCAGGACACCATCCTGTTCAACGACACCATCGCCTACAACATCGGCTACGGCCGCGAGGGCGCAACCCGTGCCGATATTGTCGAGGCCGCCCGCGCCGCGCAGCTCGACACGTTCATCGACCGGCTGCCCGACACCTACGAGACGCGCGTCGGCGAGCGCGGCGTGCGCCTGTCCGGCGGGGAGCGCCAGCGCGTGGCGATCGCCCGCGCGCTGCTGAAGAAGCCGCCGATCGTGGTGTTTGACGAAGCCACCTCGGCCCTCGATACGCGTTCGGAGCGCGCGATCCAGCGCGAGCTGGCCGAAGTGGCGAAGGGCCGCACCGCGCTGATCATCGCGCACCGGCTGTCGACCATCGCCGATGCCGACCATATCCTGGTGATGGAGCATGGCCGCGTGGTGGAGGAGGGCAACCACGATGCGCTGCTGGCCCGGCGCGGCGTCTATGCGCAGATGTGGCGGCTGCAACAGCAGCAGCGGGAACTGGAGCGGACCGAGCAGAAGCTGGCGCTGCAGCCGATCCGGCTCGAGGCCATCGTCGCCGCGGTGGTCGACGGCTTGCGCGAGCTGATCGCCGAGCGGCAGGTCAATCTGTTTACCGTGCTGGGCGAGGCGGAGTTGCGGGTTACCGGCGATCCCGGCGTGGTGCAGAAGGCCGTATGGGAGCTGTGCCATGCGCTGATTGGCGACATGGAACCGGGCGGACGCATCGAGCTGCGGCTCGAGCGGCAGGGCGGCGAGGCGTCGCTGTACGTCGCCGCGCCGGACCGGCAGGCGCCGCTGCCCGATATGCGCGAGCTGGAGGGCTTGCTGGAGGACCATGCGGTCCGCCTGACGGTCGATCCGCATGGCCATGGTTACCGGATGGCGATGCCGCTGCGTCCGATCCGCGAAACGCCGGCACCGCCGCCGGTCGCCCCACCTGACGTCACCTCGACGCTGCCCGCTGCCGACGCGCTGAAGGGTTTGCGCATCCTGGTGCTCGACGACGACGAACCGACGCGCGAGGTGCTGACCAGCACGCTGGAGGACTATGGCGCCGACGCCCAGGCCTTCGGCCGCGGCGACGATCTGCTGGACTTGCTGGGCGGGGCCGACCCGCAGCACTGGCCGCAGGTGCTGCTGTGCGATATCGCACTCGACGAGGAGGACGGGTACACCGTGCTGCGCCGCGTGCGCCGGCTCGAGGCCGAGCGCAACGTGCCGCTGGCCTGCCGCCTCAGCGCGATCGCGCTGTCCGGCCATGCCGAGGCGCAGGACCGCATGCGCGCGATGATGGCCGGCTTCCAGGTGCATCTGTCCAAGCCGGTGCAGATCGGCGAGCTGGTGATCGCGATCCATTCGATGGTGCGCCATCGCGATGTCGACGCCACGGTGCCGGGGCCGCGAGGTTAGCGCGGGGGGCTGCCGGGCCGGGGCCGCGGTTCGTCGAATTTCGCTTGATTTTCCATTTCTCATTGCCCGATCGAGGAGAAACCATGCAGCCTCACGACAGGCCCGACCTGCCCAGTTCCACGCCTTCCCGATCCTCCGCCGACGTGCCCGGCGCCACCGCCTCGCCCGGCATGGCGCTGGGCAGCCGTTTCGCCGATGCGGCCAGCGCCGAGCGCGCCGTCGCGCTGGCGGTGCCGATGCTCGAAGCGGCGGTGCGCGACCGCGAGGTCGGCGAGGGCGGCTTCCTGCATCTGGTGGTAATGGACCCGGGCAAGTGCCCGGCGGACTGCCCGTTCGAGCAGGCGATCCTGTTCGAGTATTCGACGCCGGGACGGGAACGCTGGGACGCTGACTATGCCTGGTACGCCCGCGAGAAGGCCAAGGTCGCCTGGCGCACGGGCATGGCGACCGACCAGATCCAGGCACGGGCGCCGCACCTGCTGCGCGCCGAGGAGTCGATGCTGGGCGGCGCGGTGGTGCTCGACGGCATCGTCGTCGCGGTCAGCGGGGCGAACCCCTGGTACGACGAGGCCTTCGCGCTGAGCGTGGCGGCGCTGTTGCGGGCGGTGGCGCAGCAGCGGCGCAGAGCGGAGAAGTAGAACGCCCATCTGGCCCCTGCAACTTTTACCAGCCAAGGCATAAACGCCAACACCCCCCATGTAACTCCTGACATGGGGGGAACCGTTTCCCCCGAAACGGCAAGCCACGGCGCCATCACGCGTCTGGCATGCAATTCGCTGAAGGCATCCCCACAGAGAACCGGATCGCCGCCGTCGCACGGTGCGGCGGGCAGCCGGATTGGGGAGCGGTGCCGTGCATTTCCCTTCTCCGTCCGTCCGTCAACGCGCCGATTCCAGCGCGCGCCGCATCCGGTCAAGCCTTTCAAGCCAACTTCAGGAGTCGAAATGACCGATGCGCCAGACGCCAGCCTGCAAGGCAAGACCTTTCTCGTGACCGGGGGAGGGCGCGGGCTCGGCGCCGCGATCTGCCAGAACCTGTCGGCCGCCGGCGCCAGCCTGGTCGTTGCCGATGTCGATGAAACCCTGGCGCGCAACTGCGCCGAAAAGCTCGATGCCAGCGGCGAGCGGGCCTATTCGCTTTCCTTCGACGTGGCCGAACCGGCCGCGGTCCGCTCGGCCTTCGAGCAGGTGCGCGAACGCAGCGGCCGCCTCGACGGCATCGTCAACAACGCCGCCATCGATATCACGCTGCCGGTCGACGAGGTCGAGACCGAACGCTGGCACCGCGTGCTGATGGTCAACCTGTACGGCCCCTATCTGATGTCGCACGCGGTGGTGCCGATGCTCAAGGCGCAGGGCGGCGGCCATATCGTCAATATCGCGTCGACGGCGTCCAAGCGCGCCTGGCCCAACGCCTCGGCCTACCACGCCACCAAATGGGGGCTGCTGGGCTTCTCGCACGCGCTGCACGCGGAACTGCGGCCGCACGGCATCAAGGTGTCGGCCATCGTTGCCGGCGGCATGCGCACCCCCTTCCTGCTCGACCGCTTCGCCGATATCGACCAGTCCACCCTGCAGGACCCGGCCAATGTCGCGCGCGCGGTGCGCTTCGTGCTGACGCAGCCCGAAGAGACCGTGATCCCGGAGGTCATGGTGCTGCCGATGAAGGAAACGTCGTGGCCGTGATCGACGACCCTGGCGCCGGCCAGATCGCGGGCGCCGCCGTTCCGGCCCGAGCGGGCAGCGGGCACCCCGGGCTCCCCGGCGCGGTACTGCTGGACAAGGACGGCACGGTGCTGCAGGACGTGCCGTACAACGTCGACCCCGACAAGATGCGGCTCGCACCCGGCGCCGCGCGCGCGCTGCGCCGGCTCGGCAAGCTCGGCGTGCCGCTGGTGGTGGTGTCCAACCAGCCGGGCCTCGCGCTCGGCCGCTTCACGCCGGAGGCGCTGGCACCGATGCGCCAGCGCCTGGGCGAGCTGTTCGCGACCCACGGCGCGCAGCTGTCGGGCTTCTTCTTCTGTCCGCACCATCCGGAAGGCGTGGTGCCGCGCTTCACGCGCACCTGCCTGTGCCGCAAGCCGCTGCCGGGGCTGCTGCGCAACGCCGCGACGCTGCTGCATTTCGATCTGCGCCGCTCCTGGATGATCGGCGACATCCTCGACGACATCGAGGCCGGCCAGCGCGCCGGCTGCCACACGATCCTGGTCGACTGCGGCAACGAGACCGAATGGGTGCGCGGGCCGTACCGCACGCCCGAGCATGTCGTCGCCGATCTGGACCAGGCCGCGCGCATCGTGGTCCGCCATCTGGGCGGCACGGTGCGGCACGCCGAACGTTGCCGGGCGGAGGCCTCCTGACCATGACGGCATGGCGCGACGCCAAACGCATCCTGTGCGTGCGGCTGGACAATATGGGCGACGTGCTGATGACCACGCCCGCGATGCAGGCGCTGAAGGACAGCGATCCGTCCCGTCATCTGACCTTGCTGACGTCGAGCGGCGCCGCGGCGCTGGCCAGCCACCTGCCGATGATCGACACGCTGCTGACCTGGGATGCGCCCTGGGTCAAGGGCAACGGCACCGGCAACCGCACGGCCAGCAGCGTGCTGCCGTGGGCGCAGCGGCTGCAGGCCGCCCGCTTCGATGCGGCGGTGATCTTCACCGTCTACAGCCAGAACCCGCTGCCGGCCGCGCTGCTCTGCACGATGGCCGGCATTCCGCTGCGGCTGGCGCATTGCCGCGAGAACCCCTACGAACTGCTGAGCGACTGGGTGCCGGAGACCGAGCCCCAGACGCAGGTTCGCCACGAGACGCAACGCCAGCTCGATCTGGTGGCGACGGTCGGCGCAGTGCCGGCCGACACGAGGCTGCGCTTCCGCGTGCAGCCGCATGACCGGCGCGCGGTGCAGCGGCTGCTGCAACGCTGGCAGGGCGACGGCGAGCCAGAGGGCGCCGTGTCCCGCCGCTGCGTCGTGATGCATCCCGGCGCCACCGCCGAGTCGCGCCGCTGGCCGGCACCGCGCTTTGCCGAGGTCGCGCGCACGCTGGCCGAGCAGGACGGCGCGCTGGTGCTGCTGACCGGCGGCGTCAGCGAGCAGCCGCTGGTGGACACCGTATGCCGGGCCGCCGGCCACCCGCGCGTGACCGGCATCGCCGGCGAACTGACGCTCGGCCAGATGGGCGCACTGATCGAGCATGCCGATCTGTTGATCTCGAACAACAGCGGCCCGGTGCATCTGTCGGCCGCGCTCGGCACGCCGGTGGTCGATCTCTATGCACTGACCAATCCGCAGCACACGCCGTGGCAGGTGCCGCACCGCACGCTGTATGCCGACGTGCCGTGCCGCTATTGCTACAAGAGCGTCTGCCCGCAGCAGCACCACCGTTGCCTCAACGATGTCGGCGTCCCCGACGTTGTGGCCGCGGCGCGCGAGCTGCTGGCCGGCGCACCGGCCGCCACGGATGCGCTGCCGCCGCTGGCGGTGCCCGCCCCTGTCATGCCCCCGTTGCCGCCGGTACGCGCCAGTGGCGCGGTGCTGGCCACCTGAATCGGACACAAGGAATCGCGCAGAGGAGCCGCCATGTACACGCTTGGAATCAACGCCGCCTATCACGACACCTCCGCCTGCCTGGTGCGCGACGGCGAGGTCATCGCCGCGGCGGAAGACGAACGGTTCACGCACATCAAGCACGGCAAGCGCCCGGTGCCGTTTACGGCCTGGGAGCTGCCCTACCATGCGATCGACTACTGCCTGAAGGAGGCCGGCATCACGCTGGCCGACATCGACCATATCGCCTACTCGTTCGACCCCGCGATCATGCTCGGCGAGCGGCGCAACGACGAAACGGTGACGCTGCCGCTCGAACCGTCGAAGCACGCCACGCCAGGCGTGGCCGATTCCCCGTGGGACCCGCTGTTCCTGTCCTATGTCGTCAACGCGCCGCGGCAACTGGTGTCGGGCGTGCCGCATCACCTGCAGAAGCGCTTCGCCACCGTGCGCAGCAGCGCGGAGGCGCCGTACCGCTGGCACTACGTCGAGCACCATATGGCGCACGAAGCCAGCGCCTTCCTGGCGGCGCCGTTCGATCGCTGCGCGGTGCTGACGATGGATGGCCGCGGCGAGAGCGCGACCACCAGCTATGGCGTGTTCGATGGGCGCGACTACCGCCGCATCAAGCAGATCGACCTGCCCGATTCGCTCGGCCTGCTGTATGAGCGCGTGACGCGGCATCTGGGCTTCCTGCATTCCTCCGACGAGTACAAGGTGATGGCGCTGGCCTCGTACGGCGAGCCGACCCGCGCCGACGTGTTCCGCGCCATGGTCCATGGCGATCGGGAGGGGGGCTACCGCATCGACCAGGCCGATCTCGAAGCGGTACTGGGGCCGCCGCGCGTGCGGGGCAGCGAATTCACGCGCGAACACTTCAATATCGCGCGCTCGCTGCAGCTGGTGCTCGAGGAGACGGTGCTCGGCATGACGGCGTGGCTCGCCGCGGAGACCGGCGAGCGCAAGCTGGCGATGGCGGGCGGGGTCGCGCTGAACTGCGTGATGAACGCGCGCGTGCGCGACCAGGGCGCGTTCGACGAGGTCTGGGTGCAGCCGGCCGCCGGCGATGCCGGCACCGCGCTGGGCGCGGCGCTGTGGATCGACTGGCAGCAGCGCGGCAAGCCGGCGCGGCGCTGGGCGATGGAGCACGCCTATTACGGCCCGGCCTTCGACGAGCAGGAGATCGCCGCCTTCCTGGACCAGGCCAAGCTGCCGTACCGCCGGCTCGACGACGTGGCCGGCGAGACCGCCGAGCTGCTCGCGCAGAACAAGATCATCGGCTGGTTCCAGGGCCGCATGGAGTTCGGCCCGCGTGCGCTGGGCGGCCGCTCGATCCTGGCCTCGCCGATCGATCCGTCCATGCAGCAGAAGCTGAACCAGATCAAGGACAGGGAGGACTTCCGCCCGGTCGCGCCGGTGGTGATGGAGGAGCGCGCGGCCGAGTGGTTCACCGCCGCCCATCCGGGGAACTGGCGTGCGCCCTTCATGCTGTTCGTGTTCAACGTCAAGCCCGGAAGAGAGGACCGCATTCCGGCCGTTTGCCACGTCGATGGCACGGCCCGCGTGCAGACCGTGCGGCGCGAGCAGAATCCCGCCTACTACGACGTGCTGGCGGCCTTCGAGCAGCGCACTGGCGTGCCGATCCTGGTCAATACCTCGTTCAACACGCGGGGCGAGCCGATCGTCTGCACGCCGCGCGATGCGGTCGAGTGCTTCTGGACGTCGCCGCTCGATGCGCTGGTGATCGGTCCGTTCCTGCTGGAAAAGCCTGCGCGGGAGGGCGCCCATGCCGGTGCATGAGCCCGCGGATCGAAGGATCGGCAACGTCGAGCGCGCGGACACCGAGCCGCTGGTCTCGGTCGTGATCCCGACCTACCGGCGCCCGGACCTGCTGCATCGCTGCCTGCGGGCGATTGGCGTGCAGCAGTTCGGCGCCGGCACGTTCGAGGTGATCGTCGCCGATGACGGTTGCGAGCCGGCGGTCGAGCGTCTGGTCCAGGAACTGAACGGCGCGTGGCCTCGCTGCACGCTGCGCTATCTGGCGGTGCCGGATACGCAGGGCCCCGCGGGCGCGCGCAACGCCGGCTGGCGCATCGCGCGCGCGTCGGTGATCGCGTTCACCGATGACGACACCATTCCCGATCCGGGGTGGTTGCGCGAAGGCTGCCGGGCGCTGTCGACCTCGCCGCAATGCTGCGCGATGACCGGCAAGGTGGTGGTGCCGCTGCCGGCACGGCCCACCGACCATCAACGCGATACCGGCGGCCTGGCCACGGCCGAGTTCGTCACCGCCAACTGCTTCGTCCGCAAGGAGGCGCTGGTCAAGGTCGGCGGCTTCGACGAACGCTTCAAGCGCGCGTGGCGCGAGGATTCCGACCTGCAGTTCCGCCTGCTGCAGCAGGTCGGGCCGATCGGCCACGCGCCGGGCGCGATGGTCGTGCATCCGGTGCGGCCGGCGCCGTGGGGCAGCAGCCTTGCGGCGCAGTCGAAGGTGTTCTTCGACGCGCTGCTGTACAAGAAGCATCCGCGCTGGTACCGCGAGCGCATCCGTCCAATCCCGCCGTGGCACTACTACGTGTCAGTGCTCGGCTTGCTGGTGGCGCTGATTGCCGCGCCGGCCGGCCATGCCTCGCTGGCATGGGGCGGCTTCGGCCTGTGGTTCGCGCTGACCGCGTGGTTCTGCTGCCGCCGCCTGCGTGGCGCAGCGCTGACTCCTTCGCATGTCGCCGAGATGATCGCGACTTCGATCCTGATTCCGCCGCTTTCCCTGTACTGGCGCCTGCGCGGCGCCCTTGCCTTCAAGGTTGGTTTCCTATGATCAGATTCGCGGAGCGTCCGCGCCGGATCGCCGTGTTCCGAGCGCTGCAACTGGGTGACATGCTGTGCGCGGTGCCGGCGCTGCGCGCGCTGCGCAAGGCCGAGCCCGATGCGACCATCACGCTGATCGGCCTGCCTTGGGCGGCCTCGTTCGTCGAACGCTTCTCGCATCTGGTCGACGAGCTGATGGTGTTCCCCGGGGCCCCGGGCATGCCCGAGCAGCCGATCCGCGAGGACGAGGCGCAGGCCTTCTATACGCAGGCCCGCGCGCGCCGGTTCGATCTGGCGATCCAGCTGCACGGCAGCGGACTGGTGACCAACGCGATCGTGCGGCAGCTTGGGGCGCGCCAGATGGCCGGTTTTCGGCCGGTGCCGGCGGCGCCCAGCGCGGGCCGCGCCGAACGCAAATGGCAGCCCGGCGTGTTGTCGTACGGTGCGCGTCCGGTCAACGAGCTGCTGATCGACTGGCCCGGCGGCAACGAGATCGAGCGGCTGCTGGCACTGACCAGCCGGCTCGGCTATCTGCCCGACGGCACCGAGCTCGAATTTCCGCTGCGGCCGGCCGACAGCGCGGCGTGGCAACGGCTGGCGCTGATGCACGACCTGATGCCGGGTAACTTCATCTGCGTGCATCCCGGCGCGCGCATGCACTCTCGCCGCTGGCCGGTCGAGCGCTTTGCCGCGGTGGCGGACGTGCTGCGCCAGCACTGGAAGATCGTGGTGACGGGCACGCCGGACGAGGCCGAGCTGGCCGGACGGCTGTGCGATGCGCTCGGCTCGCCGGTGATCAATCTGTGCGGCAAGACCGATCTGGGCGCGATGGCGGCGGTCGTCAAGCACGCGCGGCTGCTGTTGTGCAACGACACCGGCGCTTCGCATATTGCCGCGGCAATGCGTACGCCCAGCGTCGTGGTCTCGTGCGGCAGCGACAGCGCGCGCTGGGCGCCGCTGGACAGCTCGCGCCATCGCGTGCTGGCGGACTATCCGTCATGCCGCCCGTGCATGCATCAGGATTGCCCGGTCGGGCACCTGTGCGCCGAGGGCCTCGAGGTCGACGACGTGGTGGCCGCCGCGATGGCGATGATCGGGCAGTCGCGCGAGACGCAGGAGGTCAGCCATGCCTGAGCGGCTGCGCATCCTGACCTGGCATGTTCACGGCAACTATCTGTACTACCTGTCGCAGATTCCGCATGACCTGTATCTGGTGACCAAGCCGGGCTCGCCGCCAGGCTATGCCGGCGCGGTCGGCGCGCTGCCGTGGGGCGGCAACGTGCACGAGGTCGCCTACGACGATGTGCCGAAGCGCGAGTTCGATTGCGTGCTGTACCAGCACCAGCGGCACTGGGACAGCGATCGGGAGACGCTGCTGACCGAGGCGCAGCGGCGATTGCCGACGATCTTTCTCGAACACGACCCGCCGCAGCAGCATCCGACGGGGACCGTGCATCCGGTGCAGGACCCGAACGTGATGCTGGTCCATGTGACGCCGTTCAATGCGCTGATGTGGGACAGCGGGGTCACGCCGCACTGCGTGATCGAACACGGTGTGCTGGTCGATCACGCAGTGCGCTACAGCGGCGAGGCGCCGCGCGGCATCAGCGTGGTCAACAACCTGAACAGGCGCGGGCGCCGGCTTGGCGCCGACATCTTCGCGCAGGCGCGCGAACAGGTACCGCTCGATCTGGTGGGCATGGCGGCGGAGGAGGCAGGCGGGCTGGGCGAAGTGCCCAATCCCGAGCTGGCGGCCTTTGTCGCGCGCTACCGCTTTTTCTTCAATCCGATCCGCTATACGAGCCTAGGGCTCGCCGTGGTCGAGGCAATGATGATCGGCATGCCGGTGGTCGGGCTGGCGACCACCGAGATGTCGACGGCGATCCGCAATGGACACAGCGGCTATGTCGATACGCGGCTGGAGCGGCTGGTCGAGGTGATGCGGCGGCTGATCGACGATCCGGGGCTCGCCAGGGAATGGGGCGAACAGGCGCGGGCGAGCGCGATGGAGCGCTTCGGGATCGGGCGGTTTGTCCAGGATTGGTGTGGGGTGTTGAGGCAGGTGGCGCAGTAAGGGGAGCAGCAAGGGGAGCAGCAAGGAGAGCAGACCCGCAGCCCTTTGCTTGCTCCCGCTCCCGCTTGCGGGAGCGGGTTGGGGAGAGGGCTGGGGACAGGGCAAGCAGCGCTCACTGACCCACGCCGTTCGCGCCGCCCCTCACCGCATCTGCGCAGATCCCAGATAGCGCCGCAACCGCTGCACCGTCGGCGGAATCACCGCACGCTCGCGCAATACCCACGGCAGCCCCCGCGCGGTATCGACGCATCCGACCAGCCCCCCTTCGCGCAGCAGCGCCGGCACCATGCGCAGGCTTTCGCGCAGCGCCGCGCCGGCGGGCAGCCTCAACCACGCCGACCAGATCGCATTGCGCGCCAGCAGCCGGCGGCGCATCCGGTGCGCGCGGATCGGGCATGGCTGGTGGTAGGCGAGCAGCTCGGGGCAATAGACCAGATGCCAGCCCAGTGCCGCCAGATCGAGTGCCAGCAGCGTTTCCTCGCCGCCAATGAAGAGCCGCGGATGGTAGCCGCCGGCGCGGCGGTAGGCCTCGGCACGAAACACCGTCGCGCCGGCCAGCAGGCCGAGGATCGCCTTGCCGGGCAGCCCGGACGAAGGCAACGGACTGTCGGCCATGATGCGGCTGATCGGGTCGCTCTGCGGCGCGCTGTCTTCCCGCACCACCATCAGATGCGCGGTCAGCGCGGCGACGTCGGGATGACGGTCCAGCGTGTCGGCGGCCAGCTTCAGCGCGCCGGGATGCCACCAGGTATCGTCGTCGCAGAATGCGACATAGGGCGTGCGGGCCCAGTCCACGCCGACATTGCGCGCCGCCGCGCCCAGGTTGGCCGGCAGCCGCAGCAGCGCGGCCTGCGGAAAGTCGCTGCGCACCATGTCTGCGGTGCCGTCGCTCGAGCCGTTGTCGACCACGGCGATGGCGGGATGCTCCGGCAACGCGCACAGGCGCGACAGCGTGGCGCGCAGCCATTCGCGGCGGTTGTACGTCAACACCACCACGCTGACGCGCGTATCCCCCTGCGCCTGCATACGACGGCCGCCGCCCGGCGCGGGCGCCGTCATGCCATCCGCTGCGTTCACGCGCTGCCCTCGCTGGTGCAGGCGGCCTGGGCCTCGGTCGAATCGCCGGCGCTGGCCTCCCATTGCCAATAGCGCTCGGGCGCGCTCAGATCGCTGATCGTATTCGAATCGAACATCGCCAGCTGGCTGGCGTAGGCGTTGCAGGCGCGGGCCTTGGTGGCGGTGTGCTCGCCGATGGCCAGGTCCACCGGGGTCGATACGGTGCCGGCCGCGTGCCAGCGCGCCAGCAGCTTGTGCAGCATGCCGGGTTTGCGCCGGTAGATCGCCTCTTCGTAATAGAGCCACGGCGGTCCGCCGTGATCGCGCTCGCGCCACAGGCGCGCGCACGCTTCGTGCACCAGCGTATGGTCGGAATGGTACAGACCGCATGGCGCCACCACGGCGCAGGCGTTATGCAGCGAGATCACCTTCGACAGCTGCGCGGCGATCTCCCCGGCGGTGTGGCGCCGGTTGTACTGGCTGTCGAGAAAATCGAGCCAGACCGGTTGCGCGTCGAGGATGGCAAGGCCGGCGCGGTCTTCCTCGCGCCGCGCCAGCACCGCTTGCGCCGCGCTGGAAAAGCCGGCGCGCCGATCCCAGTCCGGCGCCGGCATGTCGACCGGCGGCACGCCGGCGAACACGGTGACGACCACGGAGCCGGGGCATGCCGCCAGCAGGTTGCCGCAACTGAACACGGCATCGTCCAGGTGCGGCGAGATCACGACCAGGGGAATGGAGACCGACAGCGACATGGTTCATTCCGGTTCGGTTTGCAGGTCCGCGATCCGCGGCGGCGCGGCGGGACTGCGGTGTGCAAAGGCATCGGCGGCCCAGTAGACCTTGCACGCGGGCAGATCGGCGAGGTCGCGCAGGCGGCCGTTGCGCGCCGCGTGCAGTGCTTCGGCACGGCGGCGATGCCATTCGAGCCGGTAGACCAGGAAGGTGATGTTGCCATTCATCGCGTCGCTCCCCTCGGCGTTGCAGCGGCGCCGCGCCGCGGCGCGAGCGTCGCCATGCCTGCGGCGGCTTGCGCGACCTGTCCCGCCGCGGCAATGCCATCGGCCTGCTGCGCCACGGTGTCGTTGACCGCCGGAGCCGGCATGCCGGCTCCGCGCGCCAGCCGCTCGGCGAAATAGGCCACGGTGCGGCGCAGCCCCTCGTCCAGGTCGATGCGCGGCACCCATTGCAGCTGCTGGCCGGCCTGCGTGATATCGGGGCAGCGCTGGCGCGGGTCGTCTTCGGGCAAGGGCCGCATCACGATCGGTGCCGACGAGCCGGTCGCCGCCAGCACCTTGCGTGCGATCTCCAGCATCGACAGCTCGCAGGGGTTGCCCAGGTTGATCGGCGTGCTGTGGTCGCCCGGCGCTTCCATCAGCCGGATCAGCCCTTCGATCAGGTCATCGACATAGCAGAACGAGCGCGTCTGCGAGCCGTCGCCATAGACGGTCAGCGGCTGGCCCGACAGCGCCTGCGTGATGAAGTTCGACACCACGCGGCCGTCCGCTGGATGCATGCGCGGCCCGTAGGTGTTGAAGATCCGCGCGATGCGAACGTCGACGCCATGCTGGCGGTGGTAGTCCATGAACAGCGTCTCGGCGCAGCGCTTGCCCTCGTCGTAGCAGGAGCGTGGCCCGATCGGGTTGACATGGCCCCAGTACGACTCCTGCTGCGGATGGCAGTCGGGGTCGCCGTAGACCTCGCTGGTCGACGCCTGCAGGATGCGCGCCTTCACGCGCTTGGCGAGCCCCAGCATGTTGATCGCGCCATGCACGCTGGTCTTGGTGGTCTGCACCGGATCGCTCTGGTAGTGGACCGGCGAGGCCGGGCAGGCCAGGTTGTAGATCTGATCGACCTCGACATAGAGCGGAAAGGTCACGTCGTGACGCATCAGCTCGAAATTCGGCTCGCGCAGCAGGTGCGCGATGTTGTCCTTGCTGCCGGTATAGAAGTTGTCCACGCACAGCACATCGTGGCCGGCCTGGACCAGCCGGTCGCACAGGTGCGAGCCGAGAAAGCCCGCGCCTCCGGTGACCAGCACGCGGCGTCGGTTGGCTTCTTTCATGAGGTCGCTCCGTTCAAGCCGCGGCTTGCGGCGTTTGCGCCGTTTCGTCGATGGTGACGCCGGCCAGCCGCGCATACACGCCTTCCATGCGCGCGGCGACGCCGGCCCAGGTGAAATGCGCGTGCGCACGGCGGCGGCCCGATGCGCCCATCCGTTCAGCCAGCGTCGGATCGCAGGCCAGCCGCGCGAGCCGCGCCGCCAGCGCCGCCGGATCGTTGGGCGGCACCAGGTAGCCGGTGCGGCCGTTCAGCACGGTGCTGCGGATGCCGCCGACCGCGGCGCCGATCACCGGCACGCCGCAGGCCATCGCCTCGACCGGCGTGATGCCGAACGGCTCGTACCATGGCGTGGTGACGAACACATCGGCCGCGCTGTAGAACAGCCGCAGCTGGTCGCGGCCGCGCCGGCCGACGAAGGTGACCGCATCGGCCACGCCTTCCTCGGCGGCAATCTTCTGCAGGCGGCCGATTTCGGGCGTGGCGGCCGGGCTCGGCTGGTCGGAATTGCCGCCGACCACGTACAGCCGCGCGCGCAGGCCGAACGCACGGCGCAGTTCACCCATTGCCCGCACGACGTTGTCGATGCCCTTGCGCGGCACCATGCGGCCGAGCTGCAGCACCGAGAATTCATGCGAAGGCCAGCCAAGCGCGCGGCGCGCCTCGGTGCGCGGCACCGGCGAGAATTCGTCGCCATCGAAGCCGCAGGGCACCGTTTCGATCGTGCCGGGGTCGGCCCCGTAAAGCCGGATCAGATCGTGCCGGTCCTGCGGGCACTCGGCGATCACGCAGTCCGATTCGCGCACCAGCCGCTCCTCGATCTCGAAGCGGCAGTCCGGGAAGCCGTCGGCGCTGCCCTGGTGCTGGCGCCGGACCTTGCCGAGGGCATGGAAGGTCATGACCAGCGGAATATCAAGCTTTTGCTTGACGTGCAGCGCCGCGAGCCCCGACATGAAGAAGTTTGCGTGCATCACCATATAGCCGACGCGATCGCGCGCCATGAATTCGGCCATGTAGGCGCCGAACTCGTCCATATAAGGCAATAGCTGTTCCTTCGGCACGTGCACCGCGGGGCCGGCGGGGACATGAATCACGCGGACGTTGGGCGCGAACGCGACGACCTCCGGCAACAGGCCCTTGTCGCGCCGCGTGAACACGTCGACCGGATAGCCGCGTTTGCCGAGATGGCGCGCCAGCTGCGCCACGTAGATGTTCTGTCCTCCACTGTCCACGCTGCCCGGCCCGGCCAGAGGGGAAGCGTGCTCGCTGATCAACGCGATCCTTTGCATGGTTGGCTCCCAGGGGAGCGAGCTGCCAGCCGTCACAGCCGCGATCCGCTCGCTAGTAAAGCCACCGTGTTTGCAGCTTGCATGCCAGCGTGCGACTTCTCAGGCTGTTGATGTCGCGAAGATCAGGAGAAGCGTTATATCGCTTCTCGTCCGGTTCCCATGCCGCACGTCAAGATCTGCGCGCGCCCCGGTAAAGCCATGCGCGGCCCCATGGCGAAATTGCAGCATTTTGTAATACGCGCTAGCGATGCACGATGGCATTGCGCCAGAGGGCACGGCATTTCCCGTGCGGCGCCGGGAACGCTCCTTGCGAGACGAACAGAGCTGCCGGCGGCAAGGCCCGTGCCGGCCGCCACGCGTGTCGTGCGACGCCGCGACGCCGTCGATGGACACCCCGGGCCGCTGGAGTAGCAAGCAGATGAGAATGACGCTGAAGAAAATCGGATCGCAGGTCATCGTGATCACCGGCGCCACCAGCGGTGTGGGCCTGCTCGCCGCGCGCAAGGCCGCGTCGCGCGGCGCCAAGCTGGTCCTCGCCGCCCGCGGCGAGGAGGCGCTGCACCAGCTCGCCGAGCAGCTGCGCGAGACCGGCTCCGAAGTGATCACCGTGCCCACCGACGTCGGCGATCTGCAGGCGGTCAAGGCGCTCGCGCAGGCTGCGATCGAGCGCTTCGGCGGCTTCGATACCTGGGTCAACAACGCTGGC
This sequence comes from Cupriavidus gilardii, assembly GCF_008801915.1. Classification (GTDB taxonomy): domain Bacteria; phylum Pseudomonadota; class Gammaproteobacteria; order Burkholderiales; family Burkholderiaceae; genus Cupriavidus; species Cupriavidus gilardii. Next base: position 37,974 of record NZ_VZOV01000019.1, on the reverse strand, counting down.
GTGACGATCTACGGCCGCTACAACGAGGTCCCGGTGGAGGACCAGCGCAAGCTGTTCGATACCAACTACTGGGGCGTCGTCCACGGTTCGCTGGTCGCGGCCGCGCATCTGCGCGAGCGCGGGGGCGCGATCATCAATATGGGCAGCGAGGCCTCCGACGTGCCGCTGCCGCTGCAGAGCGCCTACGCGGCGTCCAAGCATGCGATCAAGGGCTTCACCGATTCGCTGCGGCTGGAGCTCGAACAGGAGCGTGCGCCCGTTTCCGTCACGTTGATCAAGCCGGCCGCGCTCGACACGCCGTTCGCCAGTCACGCCAAGAACTATCTCGACGTCGAGCCGGAACTGGCGCCGCCGGTCTACGATCCCGAGATGGCCGCCGAGGCGATCCTGTTCGCCGCGGAGCATCCGCGCCGCGACATGTTCGTCGGCGCGGCGTCCAAGGCGATGTCGTCCGCCGCCTACCACATGCCGGGCCTGTACGACCGCGTGATGCGGCGCTTCCTGGGGCGTGCGCAGTGCACGGCCCGGCCCGCCGGCCCGCGCGAGAACAACGCGTTGTTCCAGGCCACCAACGACCTGGTCGAGCGCGAGGGGCGCCGGCACGTGGTCCGCACCTGCCCCTATACGGCCAGCACCCGCCATCCGGTGATGACCGGCGCGATGGTGGTCGGCGCTTCGCTGGCGCTCGCCGCGGCGCTCGGCATGCGACGCACGCGCATGCGATGAGCGGGGACGATGGCTGAGGCGGCCACGCTGATCCTGATGTATGGCCTGGTCCCGCTGTGGCTGCTGGCGGGACTGGGCGACTGGGCCTGCCATCGCCGCGAGCGGATCGAGCGCAATGCCGGCACCTACGAATCGGCGCTGCATCTGCTGATGCTTGCGGAGGTCGGCGTGCCGGTGCTGCTCGCGCTGTTCCTCGAAATCAACGCGCTGGTGCTGGCGATCATGATGGTCGCGGTGGTCGTGCATGCGGCCACTGCCTGGTGGGATGTCCACTACACCTACGGGCGCCGGATCATCGGTCCGACCGAGCAGCATATGCACGGTCTGCTCGAGGTGTTGCCGTTGTCCGCGCTGGCGCTGGTGGCCGTCGCCCACTGGCCGCAGGCGCTGGCGCTGTTCGGGCTCGGCGATCGGGCCCCGGACTTCTCGCTGACGCCGAAACAGCCGCCGTTGCCCGGCTGGTATGTCGCGGCGGTGCTGGCCGCGACGGCGCTATGCGGCGTGTTGCCCTTCGTCGAGGAGTTTTACCGTTGTTGGCGCTGGCGGCGCCGGCATGGCGTCGAGCGCGAGCAGGGCGCGGCGGTGGCGACCGAAGGGTGATGCGGGATCAGTGAGACGAGCGCCTGGCTGCTCAGCCTACCCGCCGCCAGCTGCGCACGACGAGGTAGGCGCCATAGGCAGCGGCCAGCGCGAAGATCACGCCGACCACCACCGCGTTGTCGCTGCCCCCCGCGCTAGGCAAGCGCGCCAGCCAGCCTTCGCCACCGAGCCAGATGATCGCCTCGTGCACGCCGGCGATCACCAGCAGCGTCATCGCCAGCGCGTCGAGCAGGCGCGTCCAGGCAGGCCGGGCCACGGGCGGCATTGCCGCCGGCCCTGCATCGGCGGGCGTGCGGCGCAGATCGGCATGGGGATGCTGCGGATTGGGGGAATTCGGCGGATTCGTTGGCATCGGCGTGAACCTGGCGGACTAGCGGTGAGGCAGCGGCCGGTTGACGGTCGGCCGCGACGGCGAGCGGCGCGTGGTGGCCGGATACTGCTCGCGCGTCAGTTGCTCGAGCACGCGCAGCAGGTCGGCCGCTTCGTGGTAATAGCGGATCAGCCAGGGACGCAGCATCGGATCGTCCAGCTCGCCGCGCAGCAGCGCACCGCACGCCGCGACCGAACGGCCCGCGCGGCGGCAGGCCAGTTGCAGCGGCGTATCGCCGGGGCGCTCGCGATGCGCGGCGCCATCTCCCTGCGGCGCGGCACCCGGCGCACCGGCCGCGCGTTGCGACAGATCGGCGGCCGCGCGCCGCTGCAGGTTGGCGCGATGGATCAGCAGCGCGCGCAATTGCGGATCGGCGGCGCTCACCGAGGCGGCTTCGAGCGCCTGCCCGCAGAGCGCGGCCAGGTCGCCCAGGGCCGCGAGCATGGCGGTCGGATCCTCTGGGGAGGGGAGGGTGGATTTCACGATGTGCGGGCGGTTTGGCGAACGGGCTTGGGCAAACACGGCGATCTCGGCGTGGCAAGGAGGCGGAGGTCGAACGGATCCGGTGGGATCCGGGGCGCGCGACCGCATGCCGGGGGTGGCTGCGTGCTGATGGCGGCGTGCTCTGGTGGTTCCAATGGCTCTAATGTTTTAGGACGTTTTTGCGACCGATTCAGATGTTTTCCACCGGTGGCTCACTTTCTTCGGGGTTGCCGCCGGGGCGCTTGACCGATGGCGGCTCGCCGTTTTCATCCGGAAGGTCGCGCCCGCCGGCCGGGTCGGACTCGCGCGCGGACCCGCCGCCGCCGTCGCGTTCGACATCGTGTCGGCCATTGCGTTGGTCATTTGCCTGGCCATTGCCCTGGCCGTCGCGCTGGCCGTCGCGCCGCTCGTTGCGGCCGCCGGCATCGGGCGCGCCCTGCGCCGGGGTCGGGCCCGCGCTCTTGCTGCCGCCCTGATCGTTGCGTTGGCCGACGGGGTCGCCGCCATGGGGGGATTCGGTCCCGGGCCGTGATTCTGTTGCCATGCGTCCACTCCGCGGAAGGCAAGTTGCACTTCCCGCGATCGAGCACTAACCATGCCAGTCGCGAAGGCTGCTGCACATGGCCCATGCGGGGCCGCCCGACGCCGATTGCGCCGGTTTTTCGGCCGGTTTTACATGGACGTTGTAATTCGTCGGTCAAGCGGCGCGACGCCTCCTGGCGACCCGGTCGTCCCGGCGCATCGTCCTCGGGCGGCGCCCGGCGGGCGGCAACTATAGCTTCTGGCGCGGCCGGTCTTGCGGCATCGGCAGCGCTCACTAAGCTGGCCCGCACCCGGCCGAACGGCGACATGATGCCGCGCCCGGCTCTCGCCATGGACACCTCCAATCCAGCCAGGACCTTGCACACTCGGTCGCAGACCGAGCCCGAAGCCGCGCTCCAGGCCGACTACCCGCTGCGGCGCCGCGTCGCCGCACTGCTGCTGGCCGGCACCGTTCTGTTGCCGCTGTGCCTGCTCGCCGGCTGGGGCTGGCTCGCGCTGCGCGACGCGTTTGCCGATGCCGAGCGGCAATGCGTGCTGCTCGCGCGGGTGGTGCAGGAACACGCCAGCAAGGTGATGGAAAGCAACCGCCTCGCCGACCAGCGCCTGCGCGATCTGACCGCGCACTGGAGCAACGCCGACATCCGGCACCATGAGCTCGAGCTGCATCGCCGCATGGCACGGATGGGCCGCGATCTGCCGCAGGCCTTCGCGCTGGGGATCTTCGGCGACGATGGCACGTTGCTGGCCAGCAGCCTGCTGTATCCGGCGCCGCCGCTCAATATCGCGGGACGGGAAGACTATCGCGCCATCATGGTCGAGCACGAGTCCTCGCACCTGTCCGCGGTGCTGATCGGCGGCGTGATTCCCGAGCCGGTGTTCAAGGCCAGCATGCCGCGCATGCACGGCCAACGGCTTGCCGGCATCGTGTCGATCTCGCTGCGGCCTTCCTATTTCGCCGACTTCTACCGGCAATTGCTCGAGAACACCGACGGCTACCGCGCGGCGCTGGTGCGCGGCGACGGGGCGGTGCTGGCGGCCTATCCATGGCCCGATCCGGACGCGGCGCGGTTCGCCGGCCAGGTACGGCACCTGAGCCAGAGCGATGGGCCGGAGCGGACCGGGCGCGCCGACGGCCATGCCTGGCTGCTCGCGGTCCATCCGGTCGGCGACGGGGTAGCCAGTGCGATGGTCAGCGTGCCGTATCGCGTCGTCTACCGCGCCTGGTGGCGGCGCATGGCGCCCGCCTCGCTGGCCGCCGCCATCGTCTCGGCCGTGCTGTCTCTGTCGTTGTGGAGCGCGCTGCGGCGCATCCGCGCGGAGGAGGCGGTGCGGCGGCGGTGGCGCGAGGAACGTGCGCGTCGAGAGCAACTGGAGAAGCGCTACCGGCAGTCGCGCAAGTTCGAGGCGATGGGGCAGCTGATCGGCTCGGTCGCGCACGACTTCCGCAATGTGCTGGCGGTGATCTCCGCCTATACCGATGCTGATGTTGCGGACCGGCGGGGCCGGACATCGCGGCGGGGGCGATAGCGTGCACCGGGCGGACCGGGCGGACCGCGGGGATCGAGCGGATTGCGTTCACAGGACGGACCGTGCCCACCGCACCGCGCTGGCCGGCATCCGCAAGAGCCTGGCCAGCGGGGCGCTGCTGGCCGACCGGCTGCTCGGCGTGGTGCGGCGGCGCGAGCATCGCCGCGAGGCGATCGCGCTGGCCGAGGAGCTGCAGCAATGCGACCCGTTGATCCGCGCGACGCTCGGCCCCGGTATCGCGTTGCGCTATGCGGTCAGTCCCGATTGCCTGCCGGTCCATGCCGACCGCTGCGAACTCGGCCTGGCGCTGTTGAACCTCGCGGCCAACGCGCGCGATGCGATGCCCGAGGGCGGCCTGCTGGAGATCGGCGCCGCCAATCTGGGCGCGGCTTGCGGCGGCGCGGCGACGCTGCCGCCGGAACTGGATGCGCGCCGCGGGCCGGAGGATTCCGCCGATGGGGCCGATCGTCACCGGCCCGTCGAGCGGACCGACGAGCCAGCCGACGAGCCAGCCGGCGACCCGGCCGGCAACCCGGCCGACGATCCCCGCACCGATACCGCGACGCCGATGCGCGGCGTCTACGTGCGGCTCTGGGTCAGCGACAGCGGCATCGGCATGCCGGCTCATGTCGCCGACCGGGCGCTGGAGCCGCTGTTCACCACCAAGCCGGACGGGGTCGGCACGGGTCTGGGCCTGAGCCAGGTCGCGGATTTCTGTCGCGAGGCCGGCGGCGCGGTGACGGTGCGTTCGGCCCCTGGAAAGGGGACCACGGTGACGTTGTTCCTGCCGGCCTGCCAGTTGCCGCGGCGCGCCTGAGCTGGCGCAGGCGCTGCGGCCTGCCAGCGCCCGATGCCCTCTCCCCCGGCCCCTCTCCCGCTTGCAGGAGAGGGCTGGGGAGAGGGCTGGAGAGAGGGCTGGAGAGAGGGCTGGAGAGAGGGCTGGAGAGAGGGCAGCGGCGCGTCCATTGGCGCCGCGGTTCGGTCAGCGTTCCCGCTGCTGCGCCAGCGCGTAATAGCGGCCGATCTGCGCGAGCGCGAATTCGGCGGCGGCCTCGCGGACCTCGTTGCGGCTGCCGCGCAAGCGCACGGTCTCCGAGAACTCGACGGTACGGCCATTGCCGCGGCCGGTCTGCCTGAAGATCCAGGCGAAACACTGCGTACCGGGTGGTGTGCCGTCGTCGCCCTTGCCGTCGGCAATGCCGGTATTGGCGATGGCCAGATTGGCATCGGTCAGCGCGAGCACGCCGCGCGCCATCGCCAGCGATACCTCTTCGCTGGTCAGGCCGTAGCGCCGGATCGTTTCCGGCGAGACGCCGAGCACGCGATGCTTGATCGCGGGCGCATAGGCGACCACCGCGCAGCGCAGCGCGTCGCCGCAGCCGGGCACATCGGCAATGCGCGCGGCGATCAGGCCTGCCGTGCACGATTCCGCGGTAGCCAGTTGCAGGCCATGCCGCAGCAGAAAGCGTGCGGCCTCCTCATGGGCATTCATCTCGTTTTCCTCCCAGTTCACGACTGCGCGTGTGCAGATTCCATGCCATCGGCGGCCCTGGTCAAATCTGCACGCTTTGCCGGGTGGACCGCGCCGGACATTCGGAAAGCGTGTAAAAAGCGGCCCCCGCATGAAATTCCGAACGCCGTAAGCACGCAGGCAGCGGCATCGGGCGACGGTGGCAGCGTGCGTTTCGCAACCGCGGCGGCGGCGGTATGGATATTGCGTCTGGGCTCGAAGCCGCGGATTGCGCAGTGCTGAAGCGCCGGTCCGCGGCGATCCGATGCAACCGGAGCACAAGGAGCCGACGCATGCAGCAATCCACCAGCAATCCGCGAGAACGCAGTGTCACCGGGGCACCGTTTGCCGCGCCGGGGACCCGCACCGACCGGTCTGGCGACGAGGTGCGCAGCCGCAGTGCCGATCCCGGCCAAAGCAGCTACGGCGGCTTCAAGAACGAGAACCCCAGCTATCAGCGGCAAGGCGATGCCGGCCGCGGTGCGGGCAACCGCATCAGCTATTCGGACGATCGCATTCTGGATCGGGTCTGCGAGCGTCTATGGCGCGCGGGACTTGATGTCAGCGAGGTATCGGTCCGCGTCGAAGGCGGCCACGTGACGCTCGAAGGCCAGGTCGGCAGCCGCACGGCACGCCGGCAGATCGAAGAGTGTGTCGACGCCTGCCAGGGCGTCTCCGATATCGAGAACCGGATCCGGGTGGCGCCGGACCGCAGCGAGTCTCGAGGGTGAGCCGTCGAACGAGGGCAGCCCAGGCAGTACCTGCACAGCAATTCCCCACCACGATAAAAGGAGTTTCGAATGGACAAGTCCAAGATTCCGAGCGCGCAACGCGCCGCGCTGAGCCTGCTGCTCGACGACCACCGCAACGTCAAGAAGCTGTTCAAGTCGTTCGAGAGCGCGAAGGAGCGTTCCGAGAAGGAACAGATCGCGCAGCAGACCTGCCACGAGTTGACCGTGCACGCGCAGATCGAGGAGGAGATCTTCTATCCCGGCTTGCGCGGAGTCCACGAGAAGCTCGACGAGATGCTCGATGAAGCGAAGGTCGAACACCAGGTCGCCAAGGACCTGATCGCGGCCATCGAAGGCGATCTGGGCGGCGAGATGCTGGAGGCCAACTACAAGGTGCTGTCCGAATACGTCAACCACCACGTGCAGGAAGAGGAGAACGAACTGTTCAAGATGGTGATCAGCAAGAACGTCGAGCTGGGCGACATGGCGGAGCAGATGACCGCCCGCAAGGAAGAGCTGATGGGAGCCATGGCCTAGGTTGGGCACCGTCGCCCCCGCGCAGGCGGGGGCCCAGCGGCTTTGTGGCTACGGGTTTGCGGCTCCGGGCTTGCGGCTCCGGGTTTGCGACTCAGATAAAGATAAGCCGCTGGATTCCCGCCTGCGCGGGAACGATATTTCCATCCCACCTCGGCGGCGCGCTTGCCGCCGCGCCTCTCACACCTTGTGATGAATCGGCCCGGGCACCGGCGGCAACGGTGCGCCGCGCTCCCCGCGTTCGCCAGGCTCGGGCGTGTCGATCGCGTCGGCCGCTTCGGCTCCCACGATCGGGCTGGCCGGTTCGCTGTCGTCGGCAGCCTGCAGTTCGTTGTAGACGCCGAGGATGCCCGGCCCGATCGCCGCCGCCTTGGCGATGCGTTCCGCCGTCGGCCGATCGGCCACGCGTCCGCGCAGCCGGATGCGCTTGTCCTCGATTCCCACCTCGATGCCCTGCGGCATGGCGCCGCCGAATTCCTCGGCGATATGGTCGCGTGCCTGCCGCAGCAGGTCGTCGTCCTGTGCGGCGGTGTCCGTGCCGGTCGGCGGGGAAGGCTGCGAAGGATTGGCGTTTGTCATGGGCATGCTCGTCGGGGTCAGCCAGGAAAGGAAAGGGGGCGCGCCGTGGTGGTTCTCGCGCGCCCGGCCAATGAGACAGCAGCGCCGCGCCATCAGCGCTGCGCGATACCGCTGCGCCAGGTCACGGTCCGCGTCGACATCGACTTGCCCTGCGACAAGCGCTCTTCGAGCATCGGCAATGCCCGCTTGGCGAACGCGCGCAGCGCCGGGTCCTTGCCGATTTCGGCCTGCCGCTGGAACAGCGCCAGCGCCTGCCGGTTGGCGTCGACCGCGACGATCTGCACGAACATCCGGTCGAACTCGGCGCCCTTCAGCGAACGCAGCTTGGTGACCTCGGGCGCTTCGGGCAGCCGCTGTTCGGGCTGCACGCCCTTGCTCTGCGCGATGCGCGCCAGTTCCGCCGCGAGCGCGCGGTAGTCGCGCGCGGCGCTGCGGGCGTAGGCCAGCAGCGTCGGATCGGCGGAGACCTCGAGCGCCATGCTCGCGGTCTCGACGCCCATCGCGGCGGTCAGGATCGCTTCGTCGATAAAGCGCAGGTCGTCGGTGGACAGCGACGTCGCGGGCGGCTTGGACGCCCCGGTGGGCGGCGTCGCCAGCGGCGAGGTGGCGGACGGCTGCGCCGACACCGCGCCGGCAGCAAGCGCGGTGGCCACGGCCACGGCGGCCAGCAGCAACTGGGCCGCCATGCGGGGGGTGGATGCGATCGTCATCGCGGATCTCCATCGACGCAACGCCGCCGGCGCGCCAACGCCGGTGGCGTGCATCAGCTCTCGGACTTGTGGTCCGGCTTGCCCTTCTGCGGCGTCGATGCCATGTCGTGCAGCTCCTTCTCGCTCATCGACTTGTACATCGACTTCGACGCGCCCTTGAGCTCGCCGACCTTCCTGTCGCCACGCTTGGCCGACAGCGCCGCGCCGGCGGCCATTTGCTGCGATTTCGATTTGGCTGGCATCGGGTCCTCCATTCATTGACAGTCAGGGTCGGATGGTGGGTGAGGGTTGCAATCTTGCAAGCCTTGTAAATCCCGGTCGCTGCCGCAGCCCGCAGGCAAGCGGCATTCGACGTCGGCGGGGCGTCAGCGGGACGGCTGCGCCGGTTGCGAAACGCCTTCCAGGGCCTCGCCCGCGCCGCCGGTATCGCCGGTCTTCACCGCCAGGTCGCCCAGCGACACCATGCCGACCAATTGATGATCCTTGTCGATCACCGCCAGACGGCGGATCTGATGCGCTGCCATCTTCTCCCGCGCGGTATCGACCGACTCGTCGTCGCTGCACCACTGCACGTCCTGCGTCATTGCCTGCGTGACCTTGGTGTTGGCCGGGTCGGCTCCCGCGGCGGTGCATCGCACGGTAATGTCGCGGTCGGTGACCATGCCGGTCAGCCGGCGCCCGTCGCAAACGGGCAGCGCGCCGACGTCGAGCTGGGCCATCAGTTCGGCCGCGCGCTTGATCGTGTCGTCCTGGGTCAGAAAGGCCGGCTGTGCGGTCATCACATCGCGTAGAACGCCGCCTGACCGTTGGGCGCCGCCTCCTTGCATCTGGGTTGCCATCGTCGTTTCTCCTTGCGGATGGTTGGCACTGCGTGCGCTTGGCACGCATCGACGGTTTCGCAAGATGCGTTCCAGAGCGCCTGCCGGGATGACGCCGCCGTGACACGCCGGGCGCGGCCGATCGCCGCGACGGTACGGTTCTTGCGCGGCTGCATCGATACGGGCGCGCATCGCGCCGGACCACGTGCAGGAGAGCGATATGCGAAACGAATCCATGCGACGCAATCGGCCGGACCAATCCTGGCCTGGCTACGACCAACGTGACGATGGCTGGAGCGACAACCGCTCCGAACGCTGGGCCCAGGACGACTGGCAGGCGGAATCGGAAGGCAACGAGTGGGAGTCGCGCTGGCGCCGCGCGCAGATGACGCCCTACCAGCTCAGCGAGGGCGGCCCGCCGCGCGGCGCGTTCGATGACGACGATACCTATGGCACCGGCTATGGCCGCGAAGCCGGCCGGCAGGGCCAGCCATACCGCGGCGGCGGCAACGGGGGCTATGGCGAGGGCCGCTACAGCGGCGAGCAATACACCAGCGGTCAGTCAGGCCGCAGTCAATACGGCCGCGCGCAAGGCGGCGGGCAAGGCGGCGGTGGCGGCCAGTATGGGCGCGGCCAGTACGGGCGCGGCGATGGTGGGCGCCGCCAGGGCGGTGGCCGATACGGTGGCGAGTCCGGTTATGGCGCCCAATATGGTTCAGATTACGGCGGCCGATATGGGCGTGAATACGGCGGCCCATCGGGCAGCGAATACGGCGGTCAGTACGGCGGTCAATATGGCGGCAGCGGATACGGCAGCAGCGGATACGGCCGCGGCGAATCGTCGACCCGCCGCAACGAGTACCGCACCGACCCGTGGCAGTCGGGCTATTCCGGCGCCGCGGCACTGGAGACGGGCACCGGACCCTCGTACGCCACCGGCACGCGCGGCGACGAATGGAGCGACGAGGACGAGCGCTACGGAGGAACGGCCGGCACCACCACGTGGCGCGGCGGCCAGCGGCAAGGGATGCGCAACCGCGACCAGGACTGGCTGCGCGAGGCCGAACGCAGCAGCGGCTACAGCAACGCCGGTACGTCGAACTACGGCTGGGACCGCTTCGACGACGACTGGCCCGGCCGCAACTACGCGGTGCCGGAACACCGCTACGGCGGTGACTATCGCGAGGAACGGTCGGGCCGCGACGCCGGCCGGCTGTCGGCCGGGGAGCTGAGCTATGGCGGCGGCTACGGCGGCGAATATCGCGGCGAATATGGCCGCGACGAGCGTCGCGATCGCGACGACGATCGCGATGGACACGGGCCGCTGTACAACATCGGCCGGCGCATCGGCGAGGCGGTCAGCGAATTCTTCGGCACCGACGACCGGCCGCAGCGCCGGGTCGGCCCGAAGGGCTATCGCCGCAGCGACGAGCGGATCCGCGAGGCGGTGTGCGAACGGCTGGCCTATGCCGAGGGGCTCGATGTCAGCGAGGTGACGGTCGACGTCAACGGCGGCATCGTCAAGCTCGGCGGTACCGTCCGCGACCGCAACGAGAAGTACGACATCGAGGATCTGGTCGACAATGTGTTCGGCGTGACCGACGTGGAGAACGATATTCGCGTCCGCCGCGACAGCGGGGAATCGCCGGCGAAGATGGACGATCTGAAGGGCTGGACGCCGGACTGATCGCGACGGCGAGGCGGGCGGGTCTGTCCGGCGCCCGCCCGCCGCCTGCCCGTTGCCTGCGCCTGCCTGCGCTTGCGTGCGCCACCGCACGCGTGTCAGACAGCCGCCGATGGCGCCGCGCCGCCTGCTTGGGCAATATTGCGCCCACAACAGGGAGGGCGCCATGACCGCCAATGAGGGTTTGATCGCCGCCAACCGCACGGCGGCACCGCGCGATGCCGGCGCCCCGGCATCGGACCAGGCCGACACCGGAAAAACGCGCGCGCCATGGTGGCAGCCGGGCGTCTACTGCAGCGCGCCGGCCGTATTTCTGTGGATCGCGTCGCGCCTGCCGGAAGACATGCTGGCCCATATGTTCCGCGGCGATTCGATGCCGCTGGTGCTCAATCAGCTTGGCGACGCGCTGTTCTTCTGCGGCTGGGTCATCAGCGCGATCCTGCTGTGGGGCAGCCGGCGCCAGCCGCCAGCCGCCTGACTCGCGAATTCCATCATCAACGGCTACGAGGCCGCGCCCGCCACGCCGGCCTCCTCGCGCCTGAGCACGCGCAGCCGCAGCACGCCCGGCAGCGCTGCCAGCGCCTGCTCCAGCTCGGCCGAGGGCGCCTTGTCCAGATCGGTGACGACATAGCCGGTGGTGCCGCGCGTCTCCAGATGCTGGCCGGCGATATTGATGCCCTCGCGCGCGAGCAGCGTGTTCAATGCCGCCAGCGCGCCCGGCGCATTGCCGTGGACGTTCAATAGCCGCGCCGGACAATCGACCGGGCCCGGATCGACCTCGGGGAAATTGACCGCGCCGATGGTGGCGCCGGTGGTCAGGTAATTGACCAGCTTGGCCGCGACCTCGACGCCGATGTTCTGCTGCGCCTCCTCGGTGCTGCCGCCAATATGCGGGGTCAGCAGCACGTTGGGCAGGTTCTGCAGTTCGCTGACGAAGGCGTCCTTGTTGTTCTTCGGTTCGCTGGGGAAAACGTCGATGGCGGCGCCGCCGAGCCGTCCCTGGCGCAAGGCTTCGGCCAGCGCGGGAATATCGACCACGCTGCCGCGCGAGGCGTTGATCAGCATCGCGCCGCGCTTGAAGGCGGCCAGCACGGTCGCGTCGATCATGTTGCGCGTGCGCGGCGTCGCCGGAACGTGCAGCGTCACCACGTCGGCATGCGCGACGGCGTCGGCCAGCGAGCCGGCCGCCTTGGCCGAGCCCAGCGACAGCCGCGGCTGCACGTCGTAGTAGACCACCCGCATGCCCATCGCCTCGGCCAGCACGCCGACCTGCGAGCCGATATTGCCGTAGCCGACGATGGCGAGCGTCTTGCCGCGCGCCTCGAAGGCGCCGGCCGCGCCCTTGGCCCATTTGCCGGCATGCGCCAGCGTGTTCTTCTCGGGGATCCGGCGCAGCAGCATCACCGCTTCGCTGACGACCAGTTCGGCCACCGATCGCGTATTCGAGAACGGCGCGTTGAATACCGGAATGCCGGCCGCGGTCGCGGCGGCGAGATCGACCTGCGAGGTGCCGATGCAGAAGCAGCCGATCGACAGCAGATTTCCCGCGTGGCGAATGTCCTCGGCATGCAGATGGGTCGCCGATCGGATGCCGATCAGCTCGTTGGCGGCCAGCACTTCGTGCAGCTCGCCGCCGGCCAGCGCACCGGCGCGGCGGTCGACCTGCAGTCCGGCCTCGGCCAGCCGTTCACTGGCGCTTTCATGAATGTTTTCGAGCAGCATTACCTTGGTCATCGCGGCCTCGCATGGCGATCGTGGTGGGCCCGACGGTGTCGGTGCAGCGCTCTATCTTGCCTCAACTTCGGCAGGGAAGTGAGGTAGGCGACGATTTGCGGCGCGCCGGCCGGGCTGGCAGCGGGCCGCGTTCGGCGCTCTTGGCGTGAGACGTGGAGTGGGCGCCCGAGTGCGAGCCGGAGTGCGCGGACGTCGATGTCCTGGCCGAAGCGCCGAGCATTGCGTGGGCACGGATCAGCGGGGTCTCGTCGTTCGCCGCTTCCGCGTGCTGCGCATCGCGCCGGTCGCTGAATTCGTTCAGGTTGGCCTGCATCCGCTGCAGCATCGTCGACAGCATCGCGCGTTCGTCGCTGGTGAACGGGCTGACCGACACCGAATGCAGGGCCTTCAGCGACTGCGCGATGCGCTGCACGCGCGCGCGCTCGGCCTCGGGAACGACCGGCTGTCCTTCGGGCAGCGCGGGGCCGCACGCCATGCCGGCGCCGTCGACGAAACCGATCCAGCGATCGCGATGCAGTTCGGCCAGCAGATGCTCGGCCATCTCGACGTCGATCAGGATCGCGCCGAGGTAAGGGCGGTGGCGGACATAGTCGCCGCGCGCGATGGCACGCAGCAGGATCCATTTGACGTAGGTCAGGCCGGAGGTCGACAGCGTCGTATCGAGCGCGCGCTGCCAGGCCTTCATCGCCTCGACCAGGGCCACGATCGTCGGCTCTCCTGCATCACTGCGGTGCAGCGTCATCCATGTCTCCCTGTCATGTTTTTGAACGGCGTAACGTACACGAAAACCATGGCAGTTCGAGGGCAACTAAGGGAAATCGAGGACAACGTTTCCCTTCGATATGACGGCTGCGCCGCAGCTTTCAAGCCGCCGCCATCGCCGCCTCGCGATGACCGACCGGCCGGTCGTCGATTGGCCAGTGCAGCACGACCGCGCCGAGCCCGACCACGATCGCGCCGATCCACACCAGATCGTAGGAGCCGGTCCGGTCGAACAGATAGCCGCCGAGCCAGACGCCGAGGAAGGAGCCGAGCTGATGGCCGAGAAAGACGAAGCCGAACAGCGTCGCCACATAACGGGTGCCGAACACCTGCGAGACCAGGCCGCTGGTCAGCGGCACGGTGCCCAGCCAGACGAAGCCCATCACCGCGGCGAACACGAAGACGCTGACGCTGGAGAGCGGCACCAGCAGGAACAGCGCGATCGCCGCGGTGCGCAGCAGATAGATGCCGGCCAGCGCGCGATGGCGCCGCACATGGTTGCCGAGCAGCCCGCACAGATAGGTGCCGGCGATATTGGCCAGCGCGATGATCGCCAGCGCGATCACCGCGTCGCGCGCGGACAGTCCGCGGTCGAGCAGATAGGCGGGCAGATGCGAGGCGATGAAGGCGAGCTGGAAGCCGCAGGCCAGGAAGCCGATGTTCAGCAGCCAGAAGCCGCGATGCCCGCAGGCCTGGCGGATCGCGGCGCGCATCGATTGCCGGTTGCCATCCGTGCCCGCCTGCGCCGCGGCCGATGCCTCGCTCGATGCCAGGGTCGATGCCGGGGTCGATGCCTCGGCTGCCCGGGCGCCGCGTTCGCGCAGCGGCCATACCAGCGGCAGCGCCAGCAGCGCGCAGACGGCCATCGACCACAGCGCGGCGCTCCAGCCGATCCGCTCGACGCCCGCCTGCACCGCCGGCACCAGCAGGAACTGGCCGAGTCCGCCGAACGAACCGGCCACGCCCAGCGCCCAGCCGCGTCGCTGCGCGCTGACCAGCCGGCTCAGCGCGGCGAACACCACGCCGAAGGTCGTGCCCGACAGCGCCAGGCCGAGGCAGATGCCGGCGCTCCAGACGAAGGCGGCGTGGGTGGTCGCCTGCGTCATCGTGTAGAGCCCCAGCGCATACAGCAGCAGACCGGCCAGCATCACGCGGGCCGAGCCGAAGCGGTCGGCGATCATGCCGGCGAACGGCTGCGCCAGCCCCCAGACGAGGTTCTGCACCGCCATCGCGAAGCCGAACGCCTCGCGCGTCCAGCCGCGCTCCATCGTGATCGGCAGCAGAAACAGCCCCTGCACATGGCGCATGCCGAGCGCGAGGCCGAGGATCAGGCCGCCGGCCACGACCAGCACCAGCGGATCGGTGGCGGACGGCCGGGGAGCGGGGGAGCCGGGCGGGGAGGAGGAGCGGGACATGGTCGTGACGGCCTTCGGATGAGCGGTTAGCATGCGGTGAGATCACCGGCTTCCATTAAGCCGGCTGCATGGGGGCAGCTCAATTGATTTCTTTGTCCGCTCGCATGCGCTACAGGAATGTGAAAGGCCGCCATGCAAAACCTCGTCAGCCTGCCCTCGCTCGATCTGCTCAAGGGCTTTGTCGCCGTCGGCCGGCGCATGAGCATCACGCTCGCCGCCGAAGACCTGTGCCTGACCCAGTCCGCGGTCAGCCGGCAGATCAGCGCACTGGAGGCGCAGCTCGGCGTGCCGCTGCTGGTGCGCCGGCATCGCGCGATCGCGCTGACCAGTGCCGGCGAGCGGCTGTTCCGCAGCGCCAATGCCGCGGTCCAGCAGATCCAGGACGTGGTCGGCGAGTTGCGCGTGCAGGTCGCGCAGCGGCCCGTCACGCTGACCGCGAGCGTCGGCGTCACCGGGCTGTGGCTGCTGCGGCGGCTGGGGCGCCTGCAGCAGGCGCATCCGGAGCTGGAACTGCGGCTGTCGGCCAGCAACCAGGTGGCGGACCTGCGCGCCGAGCAGATCGATCTGGCGATCCGCTACTGCGCCGCCGACCATGCGCCGCCGGGCGCGATCGCGCTGTTCGGCGAGACCATCGTGCCGGTCGCCCATCGCGCGCTGGGCGTCGCGGCGATCGACAGCGTGCGGGCGCTGCAGGGCCTGAATCTGCTCGAGCTCGACGACGACACCAATCCGCGGTTGCGCTGGCGCCACTGGCTCGAAGAGCGCGGCTGGCAGGGAGCGAAGCCGCGCGCGATGACGCAGTTCAACCAATACGACCAGGTCATCCATGCCGCGCTGGCGGGACAGGGCGTCGCGCTGGGGCGGCTGGAACTGATCCGCGACCTGCTCGACGACAGGCAGCTCGGCGTGGTCGCCGCGCCGCCGCCGGCTTCGGGCGACAGCTTCGGCTACTGGCTGATCCAGGCGGACGAGCGTCCGCGTGCCGATGTGCTGAAGGTGGTGGCATGGATCCGCCAGGAGGCGGCGGGGCATCGGATCGGAAGTTGACTTTCCCGAGTCCGGCGGTGGGTCTCTGTTGAGTCCGGTCAAAATACTGTATAAACATACAGTATCCGAAAGCCGAGTCTTTCCGGCGCTGTGAAGCGCACAACAGCGCACAAGAGCGCGCACACCAACGCACAGATGGTGCACGGAGAGACCTAGAGATCACCATGATTGTGTCATCGCCTGCCGTCACGTCACCGCCTTCCGTGCCGCAATCCCCGCTGGAGCGCCAGCGCGCTCTGGCCGAACTGGAACGGCGCCATCCCGACCTGTGGCGGGCCGGCCAGCTCGGCCGCGCCGCCTCGCTGCCGGTATGGCCGACCGGCTACGACGCGCTGTCGGCACAGCTGCCCGGCGGCGGCTGGCCGGTCGGCGCGGTGACCGAGCTGCTGGTCCCGGACCACGGCGTCGGCGAAGTGCGCCTGTTGCGGCCGGCCTTGCAATCGCTGACCGCGGCCGGGCGCCGGCTGGTATGGATCGGCGCGCCGCATGCCGTCAATGCGCCGGCGCTGGCGGCCTGGGGTTTGCCGGCCCGGCAGGTGTATTGGGTCAGGGCCAACGAAGAGGAGGGCGCGGCCCGCCAGGCCGCCGCCAAGGGCAGGCGGCCGGCCCGCCAGACCGCTCAGGCCATGCAGGCTGCCCGGCAGGCCGATCTGCTGTGGGCCGCCGAGCAGGTGCTGCGCAGCCAGGCCTTCGGCGGCGTGCTGGTGTGGCTGCCCTCGGCCCGTCCCGAGGCGGTGCGGCGGCTGCAGGTGCTGGCCCAGGCCAGCGACGCGGTGGTCTGGGTCTGCCGTCCGGCCGCGGCGCTGCGCGAATCGTCGCCGGCGGTGCTGCGGCTGCTGCTGGCGCCGCTGCCCGGCAATGCGTTGTCGATCGTCTTCCACAAGCGGCGCGGACCGGTGCGCGACACCCCGCTGATCCTGCCGCTCGGCGCGATGCCGGCGGTGCCGGCCGGGCGCTCGGCGGTGGCCGAGCCGATGTCCGAATCGATGCCGGAATCGGTGTCCCCGGTGACCGGAAGCGCCGGAAGCGCCGGAAGCGCCAACGAATCCCTCCACGAGTCCGATCATGCCGTTCTGGATCGCGGTGCATCTGCCGCGCCTGCCGCTGGACGCGCTGCACCCCAGCTGGCCTGAGGCCGCGGGCACCGCCGGCAGCAACACCGGCGGCAACATCGGCACGCTCAACCATGCGGTGCCGACGGTCGTGCTGGAGCAGGAGCGGGTGGTGCTGGCCAACCGGCCGGCGATGGCGCTGGGCGTGTCCGCCGGCATGCGGCGCGGCGGCGTGCAGGCGCTGTCGGCGGAGATCGTGCATCTGGAGCGCGACCCGGCCGCCGAAGCGCAACTGCTGACCGCGGCCGCGCTGGCGCTGCTGCGCTTCACGCCGCAGGTCACGCTGGACGAGGAACTCGGCCCCGCCACCGTCGCGCTCGACGTGACCGCCAGCCTGCGCCTGTTCGGCGGCCATCGCGCGCTGTGCCGCGCGGTGCGTGCCTGCGTGCGCAGCCTCGGCACCTTCGCGCAGATCGGCTGCGGCACCACCGCCCATGGCGCCGCCTGGCTGGCCGCGATGCCGCTGCGGCTGGGGCGCCGCGGCCAGGTGCTGCGGCCCGCGCGGCGGGCGGTGCGGGCCGAGCGGATGGCGCGGCTGCTGGACCGGCTGCCGGTCGAGATGCTGGCAAGCCTGGCCGATCCGCGCTGGCTCGACGGCATCGGTTGCCGCACCGTCGGCGAGGTCCGCTGGCTGCCGCGCGCGGGACTGCAGCGCCGGCTCGGCACCGACCTGCTGACGCGGCTGGACCAGGCTTATGGCGAGACGCCGGCGCGCCTGGGCTGGTTCGCCGCGCCGCCGACCTTCGCCGAACGGATGGAACTGCCGGGGCGGACCGAATCGGCCGCCGGCGTGCTGGCCGGCGCCCAGCGTCTGCTGCAGGCGGTGGCCGGCTGGCTGACCGCGCATCAGGCCGGCGTCACGCGCTTCGTGCTGCGCCTCGAGCACGAACGCCAGCGGCGCGACGCCGCCATCGCCGCCACGCCGGTGACGGTCAGCCTGGCCCAGCCCAGCCGCGATCCCGGGCATCTGTCGCGGCTGCTGCAGGAAAAGCTCGACCGGCTGCAGTTCGATGCGCCGGTGGTCGGCCTGATGCTGAAGGTCGAGACCGTGGCCGAATGCCTGCCGCAGAGCGACACGCTGTTTCCGGAGCCGGGCGGCGGGCAGGCCGAACTCGGCCGCGTGCTCGATACGCTGGTGGCGCGGCTGGGCCGCGAGAACGTGTTGCAGCCGCATCCGCTGGCGGACCATCGGCCCGAATGCGCCAACCGCTGGCGGCCGGTCGACGAAGCCGGCACGGGCCGCGCCAACGGATCGCCACGCGCGGCCGCCGGGTCGGCCGATGCGGCTGTCTTGCCCGATCGCCCGCTATGGCTGCTGGAACCGCCGCTGCGCCTGCCGGTGCGCCGGCACAGCCCCTGTCACGGCAGCCCGCTGACGCTGCTGTCCCGGCCCGAACGCATCGAATCAGGCTGGTGGGACGGCGCCCTCGCCACGCGCGACTACTTCATCGCCGAACGCGGCGACGGCCTGCGCTGCTGGATCTACCGCGAACGCCCCGGGCGAGAAGGAGAGGAGGAGGGGGAGTACCGGTGGTTTTTGCATGGGTTGTTTGGATAACGTCACCCGGGCGGTTGAAATCAGCGAGGCATGTCCCCATAATCGCGGATGTAGCGGCGTGGCGGTTTAAACGACAACGCTTGGCCCAGAGCCACCTGCGACAAACTGCGTCGTAATCGTAAGCGTACTTTGAGTACGTCAGGTCTGGGTACCGCACCTTTCGATAGCCTCCCTTTCGGGAGGCTATTTTCATATGGCCATCACCATCTATTTGGACGAAAGCGGTTGTTTAGGCTGGAAATTGGATGCTCCATATCAACGTGGAGGATCAAGCCGGCATTTCACTCTTGCCGCCGCAATCATCCCTGATGGTCGCGAATCGATTCTGACCCGTCCTGTCAGGGGCCTATACACTCGACGCAAGCGTCCGCTTTGCCGCGAGTTGAAGTCGGTGGAGCTTTCATCAGGGGAGCGCGTCGGCTTTGCACACGAGTTGGTAAAGATCCGCAGCGCTCATGCGGGTGTCCACTTCGTTGCCATCACCGTGCGCAAAGAAAATGTAAGCGCTGCGTTCCGCAATCACCCAAATGGCCTGTACAACTACATGGCCAAATTGTTGCTGCTGGACGTGATGGCTGAAAGCGATTCTGTGTGCTTCATCCCGGATGCCCGCTCACTCAAGACCGAATTGAAGCATGTGTTGCATGACTACCTTCGTACCGAGTTGGCCATAAGGGGCGCCACTACGCAGTTACAGACCACCCCTTGGGAAAGCAAGGATAGCTTGGCACTCCAGTTTGTCGACATCTTGGCGGGCATCGTCTGGGCACATCATGAGTTCCGTAATTGCCAAGCGCATCGCATCGGGACTTCCGCGATCCTTCAGAAGAGGCTGTTTTTCTAGGTGAACTGCAAAGGTGTTGTGACCCATCTCTCGCAGAGCAACGTCGATTAGAGGGCCAAGCTCGCACTGCACAATCCGCCTTGCCTTCGGCGGCCATAATACTGTATAAATATACAGTATCGATCCAGGGCGTTCCCCTCGCAGTGCTGTGTCCCAAGCTCCACCCCAGCTCCCCTTTTCCACGTCGTCGCTGCCGCCATCGCTGGCGTCGCTGCTGCTTGGCAGCCTGCCGGACTATGCGGAGCTGCACTGCATTTCCAACTTCACCTTCCTGACCGGTGCTTCTCATCCCGAGGAGCTGATCGAGCGCGCGCTGGCGCTGGGCTATCGCGGGCTGGCGCTGACCGATGAGGCCTCGGTGGCCGGGACGGCGCGGGCGCATCACGCGCTGAAGACGCTGCGCGAGCGCACCTGCGAGGCGGTGGAGCGCAGTGCGGCGCGGCTGGCGAGGATGGCCGCCGGCGCCTCACCCGACGACGCGGACGACGATGACGAATACGACGATGACGACAACGAAATGTGGCTCGCGGCGCCATCGTCAGGCCCGGGGGCAGCCGCTGCCATGGCCGATTCGCCGGCAGGCGGGGCGGTCCAGCCGGAGTTCCTGCGCCGGCATGCGCGCCTGCTGGCCCGTGCCGAGGCGGCCGAAGCCTTCCGGCTGCTGATCGGCAGCCGCATGACGCTGCAAGCGGGCGAAGGCAAGGGCAAGGGCGAAGCCACAGGCGAGCTTGATTTGCGGCAACGGAAAGTCTCGTCCGAAGTCCCGCCCGAAGCCCCGTCCGAAGTCCCATCCGAAGTCCCATCCGGTATCCGGCTGATCCTGCTGGCGCAGGACCGCGAAGGGTTCGGCAATCTGTGCGAGCTGATCACGCTCGGACGCCGGCGCGCCGACAAGGGCAGCTACCAGCTGTACCAGCACGACATCAGTGATCCCGCTGCCGAAGAAGCGCATCTGCGCGGCATGCCGCATTGCCTGGCGCTGCTGCTGCCGGACTACTGCGCCGACCCCGACACGCTGCGTGCGCAGGCGCAATGGTGCCGCGCGGTCTTCGGCGAGCGCGTCTGGATCGCGCTGGAACTGCTGCAGGAACATGCCGACGCGCTGCATCGCGAGCGGCTCGAGGCGGTGGCCGCCGACACCGGCGTGCCGCTGGTGGCCGCCGGCGCGGTGCAGATGCATGTGCGCTCGCGCAAGCCGCTGGCCGATGTGCTGACGGCGATCCGGCTGGGGCAGCCGCTGGGCGCCTGCGGCACCGCGCTGGCGCCCAATGCCGAGCGCCATCTGCGGATGCGGCAGCGGCTGTCGCGGCTCTATCCGCGCGAGGCGCTGGCGCAGACGGTGAAGATCGCCCAGGCCTGCGACTTCTCGCTCGATGCGCTGCGCTACGAATATCCCGAGGAGCTGGTGCCGAAGGGCCATACGCCGAGTTCCTACCTGCGCCAGGAGACGCTGGCCGGCGCGGCACTGCGCTATCCCGACGGCATTCCGCAATCGGTGCGGCAACGGCTCGAGGACGAGTTCGCGCTGATCGAGGAAAAGGGCTACGAGCATTTCTTCCTGACCGTCTACGACATCGTCCGCTTTGCACGCGGCAAGGGCATCCTGTGCCAGGGCCGCGGCTCGGCCGCCAACTCGGTGGTCTGCTACTGCCTGTACATCACCGAGGTCAGCCCCGAGCAGACCAATCTGCTGTTCGGCCGCTTCATCTCGCGCGAGCGCGACGAGCCGCCCGACATCGACGTCGACTTCGAGCACCAGCGGCGCGAGGAGGTGATCCAGTACATCTACGAACAGTACGGCCGCCATCGCGCCGCGCTGGCCGCGACGCTGATCACCTATCGTGCCCGCAGCGCGCTGCGCGACGTGGGCCGCGCGCTCGGCATCGACCCCGGCGTGGTCGAGCAGGTGGTCAAGGGCCAGGCGTGGTGGGAGAGCGGCCACACCTTCGTCGAACGCATTGCCCGCTACGGGCTCGACCCCGATTCGCCGGCGGTGCGCCAGTGGGCCAGCCTGGTGGCGCAGCTGCGCGGTTTCCCGCGCCACCTGTCGCAGCATGTCGGCGGCTTCGTGATCGCGCGCGACAAGCTGTCGCGGCTGGTGCCGATCGAGAACGCGGCGATGGAGAAGCGCAGCGTGATCCAGTGGGACAAGGACGATCTCGAATCGCTGGGCCTGCTGAAGGTCGATGTGCTGGCGCTCGGCATGCTGACCGCGATCCGCCGCGCGCTGGCGATGATCCCGAATCCGAATCCCGCGCATCCGCAGCTGCCTTGCCGCATGGAGGACATCCCGCAGGACGACGAGGACACCTACGACATGCTGTGCAAGGCGGACACCGTCGGTGTGTTCCAGGTCGAGTCGCGCGCGCAGCAGTCGATGCTGCCGCGGCTGCAGCCGCGCCGCTACTACGACCTGGTGGTCGAGGTCGCGATCGTGCGGCCGGGGCCGATCCAGGGCGGCATGATCCATCCCTATCTGAAGCGGCGCGAGATGGTCCGCCGCACCGGCAAGCTGCCGACCTATCACAACGAGGTGATCCGCCGCGTGCTGGGCCGCACGCTGGGCGTGCCGATCTTCCAGGAACAGGTGATGCAGCTGGCCATCGACGCGGCCGGCTTCACGCCGGGACAGGCCGACCAGTTGCGCCGTTCGATGGCCGCGTGGCGGCGCAAGGGCGATCTGAAGCGCCACCAGGACGCGCTGATCAAGGCGCTGACCCGCAACGGCTATCCGGAGGCGTTCGCGCAGGCGATCTGCAAGCAGATCGAGGGCTTCGGCGAATACGGCTTCCCCGAAAGCCATGCCGCCAGCTTCGCCAAGCTGGTCTATGTCAGCGCGTGGATCAAGTGCCATCATCCCGCGGCCTTTCTTTGCGCCTTGCTGAACAGCCAGCCGATGGGCTTCTATTCGCCGTCGCAGCTGGTGCAGGACGCGCGCCGCCATCGCGTCAGGTCGCTGCCGCCCGACGTGACGGTCAGCGGCTGGGAAAGCGTGCTGGAGAACGACGCGGTGCGGCTGGGCCTGAACCGGGTCAAGGGCATGCGCGAGGCCGCCGCGCTGCGGATCGAACGGGCCCGGCTCGAGCGGCCCTTCGCCAGCGTCGAGGATCTGGTGCTGCGCGCCGGACTCGATCGGCACGATATCGACGTGCTGGCCGCGGCCGATGCGCTGCGCTCGCTGGCAGGCCATCGCCGCCAGGCCCGCTGGCAGGCCCGCGCCGCGGCGGTGCAGGCCGCGCATCGCGACCTGCTGCACAGCGCGCCGCCGGCCGAGGGCGCGCTGGCGCTGCCGGCGCCGAAGCTGGGGCAGGAGCTGGTGGATGACTACGCCAGCCTGGGCCTGTCGCTGAAGGCCCATCCGCTGACGCTGCTGCGCCGGCGCCTGGCGGGAATGGGCTATGCCACCGCGCGCGACCTGGCCCGGCTACCCAATGGGCGGCGGGTGCGGGCCTGCGGCATCGTCACCGTGCGCCAGCGGCCCGGCACCGCCAGCGGCACGATCTTCTCGTCGATCGAGGACGAGACCGGTTCGGTCAACGTGATCCTGTGGCCCGACCTGGTCGAGCGCCAGCGCAAGGAGGTGCTGGGCGCGGCCTTGCTCGGCGTGGTCGGCACCTGGCAGCGGCAGGGCGAAGTCCGGCATCTGATCGCCAAGGAACTGGTCGACCTCAGTCCGCTGCTGGGCCGGCTGGTGGCGGGCAGCCGGGATTTTCATTGACGTTGTTGCAGGGCGGCTTCGTTGCGACAGCCGCTGGGCCCCCGCCTTCGCGGGGGCGACGAATCCATGCGATGTCGCTTGCTACCACGTCGTCCCCGCGAACGCGGGGACCCGGTGACTCTCAACGCTGCGCCACAGGCCCTTCGAACGCCGGCCCCAGCGGCCGCAGCCGCAATCCGGCCGGCAGTTTCTTCCACGGCAGATCGGCCGGATCGGCCAGCAGCGGGCCCGGCGCCTTGGCCACCAGCACGGCCTCGGCGATCGGCTGGAAGTCGGCGCGGAAATGCACCGAACTCTTGTTGACCAGGATCTTCATCCGCTCCGGCTCGACGCCGGCCATCCGGTACAGATTGCGGTCCAGCATCTGGGCCTTGCCGGCGCTGACGACCACGTGCACGCCGCCGATCGTCAGCCGCGCCGCCGGCCCGACATCGACGTCCATGCCGTTCATCATCGGACCGTCGAAACGGCAGCGGCCATCGGACAGCTGCGCGACGCGGAAGGTCGCCTCGAACGGCGCGTCGCCCGGCACGCCGGACTGGCCGCCCAGCGCGATCGTGATATCGCTGCCGACGCCGGCGGCATGCGCGGCGCGCACCGCTTCCGGATCGACGATCAGCCCGATCGCGGCATCGGTGGCGCCGGCGCGTACCAGCGCGCGCAGCATGCCGGTCGTGTTCGAGTCGCCGCCGGCGCCGGGGTTGTCCTGCGTGTCGGCGATCACCACCGGCCGGCTCGCCGCCTGCGACAGCCGCATCGCTTCCCGTACCGCCTCGTCCGGCGTCAGGAACGGCACCGCCCAGTCGGCCTCGCGCGCGACGACCGCGTCGGTCAGCGCGGCCACCGCCTGCTCGATACGCGCGGCGTCGTCGCCATAGCCCCAGACCACGCCGCCGCATTCGGCGAAGTCCGCTGCCGGAAAGCCCGGCGTGAACGACAGCGACACCACGCCGTCCAGCTCGCGCTCGAGCTCGTCGAGCAGCGCATAGATGCCGCGCGCCGGTTCCAGGAACGTGCACTGGCCGTTGATCGGGATCAGGAAGGGCAGGCGGCGCGCCGCGCGATGCAGCGGGCGGCTGCCATGGCTGCCGTCGCCGTTGCCTTTGCCGAGCAGGCGCTGCAGCAGCTGCGCCGCGCGCGCGCCGGTGTCCGCCATGTCGACGTGCGGATAGGTGCGGTAGGCGACCAGGGCATCGGCGCTCTCCAGCATGCGCTGTGTCACGTTGGCATGCAGGTCGAGGCTGGCGACGATCGGCACGTCCACGCCCACTGCGGCGCGCAGCCGGGCCAGCAGCTCGCCTTCACCATCGTCGTGTTCATCGGTCACCATCGCGCCGTGCAGGTCCACATAGATCGCGTCGGGCCGCTGCGCGCGCGCGGCGTCGACGATCTCGCCGGCGATGCGCTCGAACGCATCGGTGGCCACATGCGCCGAAGGGCTGGCGCCGGCCCAGATCACCGGCAGCAGTTGCGCCTCACCGCGCGTCAGTTCGCCGATCGCGCGGATGAAGCCGCCCGCCGGAATATTGACGTCGCGCAGCGCCAGCACGTCGGCGCCGCGCACCATCGCGGGAAAGCCCTCGCCGCGGACGAAGTTGTCGTAGTGGGCCTTCGACGGCGCGAAGGTATTGGTCTCGTGCTGGAAACCGGCGAGAAGGATGCGCATGGGTCGGTAGTCGTTCAATTCGGATTGGAGAAACGGGGCGTCGGTGGCAAGCGGGGCAAGCGGGGCCAGGGCACGCATCCGCGTGCCCCGGCACACTTCAGCGCACCGCGGCGTGCGCGCGGTCCTTCGGCAGCCGGTTCAGCAGGATGGCCAGGCCGCCGGCGGCCAGCAGCGCCACCATCGCCAGCAGCCCGCCTTCGAGCGAACCGGTCAGGTCCTTGACCGCGCCGATCAGCGTCGGGCTGACGAAGCCGCCCAGCAGGCCGAGGCTGTTGATCAGCGCGATGCCGCCCGCGGCCGCGGTGCCCTGCAGATATTCGGACGGAATCGCCCAGAACACCGTGTAGGCGGCCCACATCGCGGCGGTGGCGACGGTGATGCTGATCAGCGACAGCGTCAGGTTGTCGGCGGTGAAGGCCGCGATCGCCAGCGTGGCGGCACCGACGAAGGCGAGCGTCGCGCTGTGCCAGCGCCGTTCCTGGCGACGGTCGGAGCTGCGCGCCGCCAGGAACATCAGGACCGCGGCGGCGACGTAAGGCAGCGCCGAATACATGCCGATCGCCATCGTGCTGGTCACGCCCGCGCCCTTCAGGATCGTCGGCAGCCAGAAGCTGACCGCGTAGATGCCGCTGATCAGGCAGAAGTAGCCGAAGGCCAGCGCATAGATGCGCGGATCGCGCAGCACGGTGGCGAAGCTGTGGTGGCCGCCGCCGGCACGCGCGGCGCCGATGTCGTGCGCCAGCAGCCGGCGCTCGCGGTCGGACAGCCAGCGCGCCTGCGCCGGCGTGTCGTCGAGGTAGAAGTAGGCGATCACGCCGAGCAGCACGCACGGCAGCCCCTCGATCAGGAACATCCATTGCCAGCCGGCCAGCCCGTGCGAGCCCGCCAGCGCGGTCATGATCCAGGTCGATACCGGGCCGCCCGCCATGCCGCCGATCGGGCCGGCCAGCATCACGATCGCCATCACGCGGGCCATGCGCGCGCCGCCGTACCAGTAGGTCAGATAGAAGATCATGCCCGGTGCGAAACCGGCCTCGAACACGCCGAGCAGGAAGCGCAGCGCGTAGAAGCTGTGCGCATCGCGCACGAACAGCATGCACGCCGAGGTCGCGCCCCACAGCACCATGATCCGGCTGATGGTCTTGCGCGCGCCGATGCGCGCCAGCAGCAGGTTGCTCGGCACCTCGAACATCACGTAGCCGAGGAAGAAGATGCCGGCGCCCAGCCCGTAGACCGCGTCGCTGATGCCGACGTCCTGCTGCATCTGCAGCTTGGCAAAGCCGATGTTGACCCGGTCCAGGTAGGCGAACACATAGCACAGCAGCAGGAAGGGCAGCACGCGCAGGCTGATCTTGCGATAGATCGGCGCCAGCGCGTCGGGCGTGGCCGCCATCGCGTCGGATGGATTCCACGAGGTGGTGGTCTGTTGCATCGATGTCTCCGGGTGCCGCAGGCACGGTGGGGGTTGGCAGGACGGGCGCTTGTTCTGATCGGGCTGCTGCTGTCGTTGTGCTGTCGTTGTGCTGTCGTTGTCCCGTAGGCCGGCATCCGCGCGGGCGCGGCCGGCCTTCGCGCATTGTTGCCAACGCGGCCGTTGAGGAACAATAGCCATCGCTGTACGATTCCGTTGCTTTTTGGTCAACGCGGGGTGGGCCAGGACCGCCGCCGCCC
Source organism: Cupriavidus gilardii (assembly GCF_008801915.1). Taxonomy (GTDB): domain Bacteria; phylum Pseudomonadota; class Gammaproteobacteria; order Burkholderiales; family Burkholderiaceae; genus Cupriavidus; species Cupriavidus gilardii. The sequence continues at coordinate 11,632 of NZ_VZOV01000019.1, read as the reverse complement.
AACCACCTTCGCGGCCACCGTCGCCACCACCTTCGTCACCACCTTCGAGGAAACGCCGTGCCCCTGTCCCCCGATCCGAACCGCGACGGCGCCTTGCCGGCCGGACTCAGCGAACGCCGGCTGCGCTACTTCTACGCCGCCGTTGTCGCCGGCTCGATCCGCGCCGCCGCCGACAAGCTCGATGTCGAACCGTCGGTGATCAGCCGGCAGATCCAGCAGCTCGAAGGCGAGCTCGGCGCGACGCTGCTGGAGCGCCGCGGCCGCGGCGTGATGCCGACCGAAGCGGCCCAGCTGGTGCTCGACCACTACCGCGAGCGGCTCGCCGGCGAAGAGACGCTGCTGGCGCGGCTGCAGGAACTGAATGGGCTGCAGCGCGGGCAGATCCAGATCGTCGCCGGCGAGGGTTTCATCGACGAGCTGATCCACGCGGTGCTCAACGAGTTCTGCCAGCGCTATCCGAAGATCAACGTCACGCTGGAGCTGATGAACGTCAACGAGGTGGTGCGCGCGGTGGCGGAAGATCGCGCGCATGTGGGTCTGGCCTATGCGCCGCCGCCGGAGCCGACGCTGCGCGTGCTGGCCGCGCGGCGCCAGCCGGTCTGCGTGATCGCGCGGCCCGACCATCCGCTGGCGCGGCGCGGCAAGGCGCTGACCATCGCCGACATCCTGCCGTATCCGGTCGGCCTGATGACGCCGGGCTTCGGACTGCGCCAGGTGATCCAGCTGGTCGAGCTGACCGAGAAGGTCCGCTTCACGGCCGCGCTGACCACCAACTCGATCGCGGCGCTGAAGCACTACGCCAGCACCGGCCTGGGCGTGACCTTCCTGCCGGCCCTGGCGGTCGCGCGCGAGCTGGGCCACCAGCTGGTCGCTCTGCCGGTGCGCAACGCGGTGCTGGAAGCCGCCGACGCGCAGCTGATCGTGCGCGACAAGCGGCCGCGCTCGGCGGCGGTCAAGCGCCTGCTCGACTATCTGGCGGAGATGACGGTGCTGCGTGCAGACGGGGAGGGGGGCGGGCGGGCGCGCAAGGTGCGCAACCGCCGCACGGCTTGAGCGCCACGCAGCCGCGGCGGCCGGCGCCTCTGGCGGCGTCAAATATGTCGTAAAGCCAACATCACAACACAGAAGTGGACATCGTCCATTTGTGTGCTATGGTTGTGAACACTGTACACAACAGTGCAAAACGCCAGCGCGTCAACGCTCCTGAAGTCACAAGCACAAACAAAAAAAAACCAAGAACCGAAAAAGGACACCCCATGCAGCACACACTCGATGACCGCAAGCGCTGGCTCGCGCTGATGGTCCTGTGCCTGGGCGAGCTGATGATCGTGCTGGACACGACCATCGTGAACGTCGCCCTGCCGTCGATCCGCAACGAACTCGGCTTCACCGAGACCGCGCTGGTCTGGGTCGTCAACGCCTATATGCTGACCTTCGGCGGCTTCCTGCTGCTCGGCGGCCGGCTCGGCGACCTGTTCGGCCACCGCCGCCTGTTCCTGCTCGGCATCACGCTGTTCACGCTAGCTTCGCTGGCCTGCGGCGTGGCGCAATCGCAGGGCGTGCTGGTGGCCGCGCGCGCGGTGCAGGGTATCGGCGGCGCGGTCGTGTCGGCGGTGGCGCTGTCGCTGATCATGGACCTGTTCTCGACGCCGTCCGACCGCGCCAAGGCGATGGGCGTCTATGGCTTCGTCTGCGCGGGCGGCGGCAGCATCGGCGTGCTGCTCGGCGGCCTGCTGACCAGCGCCTTGAGCTGGCACTGGATCTTCCTGGTCAACCTGCCGCTCGGCGTCGCGGTCTACGCGCTGTGCCTGGCGTTGATCCCGAACCTGCCGGGCTCGGCCAACGGTCAGCGCCTCGACGTCGGCGGTGCGGTGACGATCACGGTTTCGCTGATGCTGGCGGTCTACGCGGTGGTCAACGGCAACGAGGTCGGCTGGCTGGCCACGCAGACCGTGTCGATGCTCGGCATCGCGGTGGCGCTGCTGCTGGTGTTCCTGCTGATCGAGTCGCGCGTCGCGCATCCGCTGATGCCGCTGGGGCTGTTCCGGCTGCGCAATGTCGCGGTCTCCAATGTGGTCGGCGTACTGTGGGCCGCCGCGATGTTCGCCTGGTTCTTCATCTCGGCGCTGTATCTGCAACTGGTGCTGGGCTACACGCCGATGCAGGTCGGCCTGGCATTCTTGCCGGCCAACCTGATCATGGCGGCGTTCTCGCTGGGCCTGTCGGCGCGCCTGGTGATGCGCTACGGCGTGCGCGCGCCGCTGGCCGCCGGGCTGCTGCTGGCGGCGCTGGGGCTGCTGCTGTTCGCGCGTGCGCCGGTCGGCGGCAGCTTCGTCGTCGACGTGCTGCCCGGCATGCTGCTGCTGGGGCTGGGCGCGGGCATCGCGTTCAATCCGGTGCTGCTGGCGGCGATGAGCGACGTCAAGCCGAGCGATTCCGGCCTGGCCTCGGGCGTGGTCAACACCTCGTTCATGATGGGCGGCGCGCTTGGCCTGGCGGTACTCGCCAGCCTGGCGGCGGGCCGCACCGCGGGCGTGGCCGCGGCCGGCGGCGCGCCGGCCGACGCGCTGAACGCGGGCTATCACCTCGCGTTCCTGGTCGGCGCGGTGTTCGCGCTGGTGGCCGCGGTGCTGGGCGGCATGCTGTTGCGCACGCGTACCGCGCCGGTGTCGGTGACGCCGGAAGGCGCCGAGGCCGCCGCCGAAGGCGGTGCGACGGAAACGGGCATGGCCGCGCCCCATGGCGGCCATGCAGCCTGATGGTCACCGCACTGAAGCTGGCCGCCGCGCCGCCGCCGCGCACGACCTATCGCCACGGCGATCTGCGTCGCGCGCTGATTGACGCCGGCATCGCGCTGGCAAGCGACGGCGGCCCCGACGCGGTGGTGCTGCGCGAGGCGACGCGCCGCGCCGGCGTAGTGCCCAATGCCGCCTACCGGCACTTCGCCAATCGGCAGGCGCTGTTCGAGGCGGTACGCGCGGCGGCGCTGTCCGCGCTGGCGGTGGCGATGGAAACCGAATTGGCCGCCGCGGCCGAGCAGGTCGACCGCAATGACCCGGCCGCCAGGGCGCGCGCCGACCTGCGCGCGATCGGCGCCGGCTATCTGAAGTTCGCGCAGACGCAGACGGGTCTGTTCCGCACGGCCTTCGCCACGCCGAGCATGGTGGAGGACGACCCCGATCCCGCCAAGGCCGGCCCCGGCGGCCTCAATCCCTTCCAATTGCTAGGCGCCGCGCTGGACCGGCTGGTCGCGGCCGGCGTGCTGCCCGCCGAGCGGCGCCCCGGAGCCGAGTACCTGGCCTGGTCGGCGGTGCACGGGCTGGCGCTGCTGATCATCGACGGCCCGCTGCGCCATGCCGACGAAGCGCTGCGCATTGCGCTGGGCGAGCGTGTGCTGGCGATGGTCGAGAAGGGGCTGTAGCGCGCTGCGAACGGCAGGGCTGGCGTTGGCCGCGCGCCCCCAACGCGGCCAATGCGCCGTTTCACACTCGCATGCCGATGCGGCAATACATCGCTATGCGTACATTCCTCACATGTTTTCAGTAGCCCGCGTCCGGGATGCCGGCAAAGATGGCGCCTCGCTTCCACTCGACGAGGACAAGCATGTTCACCGTATTGAAGTCGTGGCTCTCCGGCACGCCGCAGCCGCTGTATCTGTCCGCCGCGCCGGCCACCGGCCGCATGACGTTGGCCGATCGGCAGAACGATGAGGTATCGATCGCGTTCATCCACGCCGATGTCAACGCGCCGCCCACCGCGGAGCGAGGGTCGGCGCCGGCCCTCGTCGAGATCTACCGCTGCAGGCAGAGCCGCGCGGAATACCTGCGCGAAGCGCTGGCCTTGCACGTCGATGGCGGGAGCAATCCACGCCGGGATGCCGGCATTCAGCCGGCACCGCGCCGCGGCGAAGCGCGGGTTCCGGCGGCACCGCACGATGGCCGCGAAGCGCTGCGATACCACGGCCGCAGGAATGCGCCGATGCGGCAGCGGGGCCGGCCACGCCCGGCCGGCACGCGAGCGCGCCCGCTGCGGCTCGGCGGCGGTTCGGAACCGTGCTTGCCGACCCAGATTGTCCATATATCGCGGTGCCTGACCGAACTGGGCCAGGACGATCCCGGCAGCGGCCGGGACGGCATCGGCATCGGCATCGCGACGCTGGCCGGGATCGACTCGCCCGGGCTGTCGCGCTCGATCTACGACATGGGGCGCGGCTGGTGAGGCCGGCCGATCAGTCCGCCGCCGCCACCTTGACCGGCCGCCCCGTGAACGGATAGTTCGGATCGGTATAGCCCGGCGTCGACGGATGTCCGGGCGCCACCAGCGCATCGACCATCGCTTCTTCTTCGGGCGACAGCGTCGCGCCGATCGCCCCGAAATAGTCCTCGAACTGCGCCAGCGTGCGCGGACCCGCGATCACCGAGGTGATCAGCGGATTGGCCAGGACCCATGCGGTGGCGAACTGGCCGGCCGTCAGGCCGCGGCCCTCGGCGTGGGCCTTCAGCTGCTGCGCGATGACCAGCGATTCCTCGCGGAACTCGGTCTGCATCATGCGGCGATCGGCGCGTCCGGCGCGCGTGCCGGCCTCCGGCGCTTGTCCCGGCAGGTACTTGCCGGTCAGCACGCCGCGCGCGACCGGGCTGTAGGGCACCACGCCGAGCCCATAGTATTCGCAGGCCGGCAGGATCTCGACCTCGGGCATCCGGTTCAGCAGGTTGTAGTAGGGCTGACAGGCGACCGGCCGCGGCACGCCCAGCTGATCGCACAGCCGCGCGATCTCGGCGATGCGCCAGCCGCGGAAGTTCGACACCGCCCAGTAGCGGATCTTGCCGTCGCGCACCAGATCGCCCATCGCGCGTACGGCTTCCTCGAGATTCTCGTCGGCGTAGTCGCGATGCAGATACAGGATGTCGATGTAGTCGGTCGCCAGCCGCCGCAGGCTGTCCTCGACCTCGCGCAGCACCCAGACCCGCGAGTAGTGGCCCTGGTTCGGCGCGGAACCCATCGCGTTGCCCAGCTTGGTGGCGAGAATCCACTGCTGCCGATCGGCCTCGATCAGCCGGCCCACCATCTGCTCGGAGCCGCCCTTGCTGTAGACGTCCGCGGTGTCGATGAAGTTGACGCCATGGTCGCGCGCGCTCGCGACGATGCGCCCGGCCTCGGCCTCGTCGGTCTGGTCGGCGAACATCATCGTGCCCAGGCACAGCGCGGACACCTTCAGATTGCTGCGGCCCAGGCGGCGGTATTCCATCTTGAATTCGGACGTTGCGGACATGGGGATTCCTCGTAGGGGAAGGTAAGGGAAGGACGGAAGCGAAGAGGGCGGAACGGACGAAGGCAAAAAAAGCAAGGATACAACGGGGTGCGCTCGCGCCGCAGGACGGTCACCGGCTCACGGTGGTCACCGGCGCGGCCCCGCCGGCTCGGCCGACAACGCCTGCCACTGCGCTCGCGTGAATGCGTACAGCGATTGCAGCGCGGGCGACAGCGAGCGCGCCGCCATCCGCGCGATGCCATAGCGGCCGCGGCGGCGCGGATCCGGCGGCATCGGCACCTCCGCCATCGAGCCCTCGGCGCGCTGCTGCCGCGTGATCGACAGCACGCCGAACAGCAGCGTATCGGTGTTCAGCGCCACGCTGCGCAGCACGTCCAGGTTGTCGCAATGCAGCGTGATCAGCCGCTCGGGCGCGGCCTCGGGCCCCCACAGTTCGATCAGCTGGCGGCCGATGATGGCGCTCAGCGTGGTCGAGGCAACCGGATAGGCGCGGATCGTGTCGATATCGAGCCGGCGCTTGCGCAGGATCGGATGGCCAGCCCGGCAGACCAGTCCGGCGCGCAGCTCGCCCAGCGTCTCCAGGTCGATGTCGTCGGCGGCGCGCAGCACATAGGCATCGCCGACGATCGCGTCGATCGCCTCGCTGCGCAGCTGCTCGAGCAGCGCGCTGGTGGCGCCGGTTTCGGTGCGCACCCGGATGCGCGGATGGGCCTGCGCCATATGCGCGAGGAACGGCGTCAGCAGCAGCGCGGCCGGTGCGGGCGCCATGCCGATCGCCAGCGACCCTTCCTCGCCGCCGCGCAGCAGGTCCAGGTCGCGCCGCAACTGCCGCTCTTCCAGCCGGATGCGCCGGGCGCGCTCGGCCACCAGTTCGCCGAACACCGTCAGCCGCGCGCGCCGCGCACCGCGGTCGAACAGCGGCGCCTTCAGTTCGTCCTCGAGCGCGCGGATGCTGCGGCTCAATGCCGGCTGCGTCAGGTGCACGGCCCGCGCCGCTTCTGAGAAGGTCCCATGCTCGATCACCGCGAGCAGGTGCAGCAGCTTCTGCGTATCCATGCCAATCCGTTATGGAAGTCGTTAGATATTTGCATTTGAATCATACATCGCGGCTCCCTATGATGGCCCCACAACAACAGCGGGCGCTGCCTCGTCGCCTTCCGGCGCACCGCACACCGGCCATCGGACCAAGGAGACAAAAGCATGCTCAAGCTGTTCATCGGTCTCGGCATCCCGTATCTCGGGGTGATCGGACTCCTGCCCTGGGTGGCGTCGGTCGAGCGGTTCGTGCTCGGCGTTCCCTTCATCTACGCCTGGATCTTCGCCTGGTTCGTGCTGACCTCCGGCTGCATGCTGCTGTGCTGGCTGCTGTTCGACCGCCACGCGTCCGACGATGCCGTCGACGCATCGCATCGCCCTTGAAGGAGCCGCCATGACCACCGCGGTATTTCTCGGCTTCATCGCGCTGTCCCTCTACCTCGCCATCCGCTCCCGCCAGGGGCGCGGCGCGCAGAGCGTGCACGACTTCTTTGTCGCGTCGCGCCAGTTCGGCGCCTATCTGGTCTTCTTCCTGGCGGCCGGGGAGATCTACAGCATCGGCACGATGGTGGGATTTCCCGGCGGCATCTATGCCAAGGGACCGACCTACGGCATCTGGTTTCTCGGCTATATCCTGCTGGCGTACCCGCTCGGCTATTTCCTCGGTCCGCGCATCTGGCGCGCCGGCGCGCGCTACAACGCGATCACGCTGCCGGACCTGTTCAAGGGCCACTATGGCAGCCGCGCGCTGGAGCTGATCGTCGCGGCCTCGTCGATCCTGTTCCTGCTGCCGTGGGGCCAGTTGCAGTTCACCGGTCTGGTGGCCGCGCTCAAGGGGCTGGGCTGGCATGTCGATCCGCTGCACCTGGTGCTGATCTCGGCCGGGCTGGCTTTCACCTACATCGCAATCTCCGGTGTGCGGGCCTCCGCCTATATCGCGATCCTGAAGGACGTGCTGATGGTCGTGGCGATCGTCGCCACCGGCGTGGCGGTGGGCTGGAAGGCCGGCGTCGCCGACGTCTTCCACGCGGCCAGCATGCAGGTCAGCAACCAGATGAGCGAGACGCAGCTGCGCTTCTCGATGAGCACCATGCTGTTCCAGGCGATGGGCTTCTACATGATGCCGTTCGCGGTGCAGAACTTCTTCACCGCGAAGAGCGCCAACACGATCCGGCGCACGCAGGTCGCCATGCCGCTGTACATGCTGATGTATCCGTTCCTGGTGCTGGCGTCCTACTACGCGATCAGCCAGAACCTGCAGCTGGCCTCGCCGAACGAGGCGTTCTTCGCCGCCGCGGTGCGCCTGCTGCCGGACTGGCTGCTGGGACTGGTGACGGCCGGCGCGGCGCTGTCGGGCCTGCTGGTGCTGGCCGGCATCTGCCTGGCGATCGGCCCGATCGTCACGCGCAACCTGATGCCCGGCCTGCCCGAGCCGCGGCAGAAGCAGGGCGCCAAGGTGGTGATCGCGATCTATCTGGTGCTGTCGATCGTGATGACGCTGGTCACGCCGAACCTGATGCTGACGCTGATCAATACCACCTACTACGGGGTGACGCAGTTTTTCCCGGGCGTGATGGCTATCCTGTTCTCGTGGAAGGTGCGGCCCCTGGCGATCGCGCTTGGCATCCTGAGCGGACAGGGCCTGGCCATCGCGCTCTACCTGCAGCAGGCCGATTTCGGCGGCATCAACGTCGGCCTGGTCAGCCTCGCGGTGAACCTGCTGGTGACGGTGCTGGTGAACCTGGTCCCGCGGCCGGCGCGCGTGCAAGCGGCATGACGTCCCGCGCGGAATCTCCCAATCTTCTGAAAGCCACGATGACTCACGATGAAGCGGCGCGCACGCGGATATTCCACGCGCGCAAGATCCTGACGATGAACCCGGCCCAGCCGCAAGCAACGCACGTGGCGGTCCGCGACGGCAGGATCGTCGCGGTCGGCGCGCAGGGGGACATGGCGCCCTGGGCGGATGCCAGGGTCGACGACACCTTCCGCGACAAGGTGCTGATGCCCGGGCTGGTCGAGGCGCACTGCCACCTGATGGAGGGCGCGATGTGGGAGGCCGTCTATGTCGGCTACTTCGACCGCCGCGATCCGGACGGCCGGCTGTGGCGTGGCCTGCGTACGCTCGATCAGGTCATCGACCGGCTCGCCAGCGCCGCCAGCCGGCTAACCAAAGCCGACACGCCGCTGCTGGCCTGGGGCTTCGACCCGATCTACTTCGGCACCGGCCGCCTCGGCGTCCAGCAACTGGACCAGGTGTCAGCCACACGGCCTATCGTCGTGATGCACGCCAGCGTCCATCTGATGAACGTCAATTCGGCGATGCTGGCGCTGGCCGGCATCGACGGGGACACCGATATCGAGGGCGTGCACAAGGACGGGCACGGCAGGCCCACCGGGGAGCTGCAGGAGTTCGCGGCGATGTTCCCGGTCCACCGCGTGATCGGCAAGGGCCTGTCGCTGGCGGCGGCGGAGGACCCGCAGGCGGTGCGCCGCTTCGGCCGGGTCGCGCAACTGGCCGGCGTCACCACCGCGACCGACCTGGTCAGCGACCTGTCGCCGGCCGGCCTCGACACGCTGCGCGCGGTCACCGCCGCCGACGACTTTCCGCTGCGCATCGTTCCCGCGTTCTCCCCGCAGCGCAATCCGGAAGGCGGTCCCGAACGCGTCCACGCCGCCGCGCGGACCGGCACCGACAAGCTGCATTTCGGTCCGGTCAAGTTCATCGTCGACGGTTCGATCCAGGGCTTTACCGCGCGCCTGCGCGCGCCCGGCTACGCGGGCGGCCAGCCCAACGGGCTGTGGCTGATTCCGCCGGCGCAGCTGCTGGCATGCTTCACGCCGTTTCACCTGGCCGGCCTGCAGCTGCATATCCATACCAACGGCGACGAGGCGACCGAGGTCGTGCTCGACGCGCTCGAGGCCATGCTGGCCCGTCATCCGCGCGCCGACCACCGGCACACGCTGCAGCACTGCCAGCTTGCCGATGCGGCGCAACTGGCGCGCGCCGCGCGGCTCGGGGTGTGCATCAACTTCTTCTCGAACCATCTGTACTACTGGGGCGAGGCGCACGCCGACCAGACCGTCGGCGCGCAATGGGCCGCGCGGATGAATCCGGCACGCTCGGCGCTGCGGCTGGGCATTCCGGTCGCGATCCACTCCGATGCGCCGATCACCCCGCTGAACCCGCTGTTCACGGCATGGTGCGCGGTGCAACGCGAGAGCGCGGCGGGCCGCGTGCTGGGCGAGGGCGAGCGGCTGACCGTCGGCGAGGCCTTGCACGCGATCACGCTGGGCGCCGCGCATACCTTGCGCCTGGACCATCTGATCGGCAGCATCGAGCCGGGCAAGCTGGCCGATTTCGCGGTGCTCGAGCAGGACCCCACCGCGGTGGCGCCGCACGCGCTGAAGGACGTCCGGGTCTGGGGCACGGTGCTCGGCGGGCGCGTCTTTGCGGCGCCGGCACGATGAACGCGCGGCCGCCCATTCCGTTGGTGGTGGTCGGCGGCTATCTGGGCGCGGGCAAGACCACGATGCTGAACCGGTTGCTGGCCGGGGCGCAGGGACGGCGAATCGCCGTGCTGGTCAACGACTTCGGCGAGATCAATATCGACGCGGCGCTGATCCGTCGCCGCAGCGACGACGTGATCCAGCTCGAGAACGGCTGCATCTGCTGCTCGATCGGTGGCCGCCTGGCCGATGCGCTGCTTGCCATCGCCGCGCGTCCCGAGCGCCCCGAGTTGCTGGTGATCGAGGCCAGCGGCGTGTCGGATCCGCAGCGGATCGCGCAGATCGGCCTGCTCGATCCCGCGTTCCGGCTCCATGCGGTGATCGTCGCGATCGACGTTGCCGGCGTTTTCGAAGCGTTGCGCGATCCGCTGGTCGGCGACATGGTGCGGCGGCAGATTGCCGGCGCATCGGTGCTGGCGCTGACCAAGGCCGATCTGGCCGACGCGGCGACGGCCGAGACCGTCGCGGCGTCGGTGGCCGGCATGGCGCCGCGGGCCGCCGTGCTGACGGCACGGCATGGCGCACTGCCGCTGCCGGTCTATCTGGATGTCGCGCCGCCGGTGGAGCAGGGTCCGCTGCTGGCGCGTGGAAGCCAGCGCTGGAGCCGCCCTGACGCGCTGCATCGGGGCATCGTCACCTTCGCCTACCGCACGGGCCGGGCCTTCGACAAGGCGCGCTTGCGGCAGGCGCTGAAGACGTTGCCGGTGCGCCTGCTGCGGGCCAAGGGCCTGGTCGCGTTCGATGGCGATGCGCGTTCGCATGCCGTGCATGTCGTCGCGGGGCGGATGCGGGTCGAGGCCATCCCGCATGCATGCGGGCAAGCGCCAGACGAATCGGCGCTGATCTTCATCGGCCCCTTCGCCGCGGACGACGAGACCACGGTGCGCGCCTGCCTCGACGCGGCGCTGGCCTGAGCGCGCCGCGCCGGCTTACTGATACAACACGCGCGGCAGCCACAGCCCGATGTCAGGGAACGCGTACAGCAGCACCAGCGCCACCACCTGGATCGCCATGAACGGCAGCATGCCGCCGAAGATCTGGTTCAGCGTGACATGCGGGGGCGCCACGCCCTTCAGATAGAAGGCGGCCATCGCGACCGGCGGCGACAGGAAGGCGGTCTGCAGGTTCAGTGCGACCAGCAGGCCGAAGAACAGCGGATCGATGCCGAAGTTGTCCAGCAGCGGCACGAAGATCGGCATGAAGATGATGATGATCTCGGTCCATTCCAGCGGCCAGCCAAGCAGGAAGATGATCACCTGGGCCAGGATCATGAACTGCAGCGGCGTCAGGTCCAGCGACATCACCCACTGCTCGACCAGCGCCTGGCCCCCGAGCAGCGCGAACGCGGCCGAGAAGATCGACGAGCCGACGAACAGCCAGCAGACCATCGCGCTGGTCTTGGCGGTCAGGAACACCGACTCCTTGACCACGCCATAGTTGAGCTGGCCGTAGGCCGCCGCCAGCAGCGCGCCGCCGAGCGCGCCGACCGCCGCGGCCTCCGTCGGCGTGGCCAGGCCGAACACGATCGAGCCGAGCACGGCGAGGATCAGCACCGCCAGCGGGAAGAACGACGACAGCAGCTGCTTGAAGATCTCCATCCGCGCGAAGTCGAAGCGCCAGTAGAAGTACAGCATCGCCACGCAGACCACGGCCAGCGTGATCCAGAACCAGTTGGGCGCCTGCGGCGCGGTGGCCGGCGGATTGGCGGTGTCGGCACCGGGCGGGCTGGGCGCGGCGGCGGCCGGCGCGGGCGCGGCATCGGCCTGCGGCGATGGCGCGGCGGGGGTGGCGGGGGTGGCAGGATCGCCCGGGGCT
>NZ_VZOV01000018.1 GCF_008801915.1 Cupriavidus gilardii | reverse complement strand
CGCCGACCAGGCCGCCGGTGCGGCCGCCCATCGCGTTGCCCGCCGCCGTACCCGCGCCGCCGCCGAGCGCGCCGCCCAGGATGGCGCCGGTACGCTCGCGGCGATTCGAGCTGATCGCGCCGCCCGCGCCGCCGCCCACCGCGCCGCCGATCACGGCACCGGTCGAGCCGCCCAGCGCACCTCCGACGGCTGCACCGGCGACGCCGCCGAGGGCGCCACCCAGTGCGTTATTCATGTCGCTCGCGAATGCAGGCAGCGTCGTCGATGCCGCCAGGGCGAGGGCCACGGTCATATTGCGAACGAGTCGGCGAGACATAGTGTTTTTCCTCTGGTTGCCAAACTGTGATGCAAGTGTAGATTTTGGGCACGGACATTGCTGTAACTGCCTGTAAGCCTTTATTAATGCTGCAGAAACACAACAAAGGCTGCCCGTGGGCAGCCTTGGAGACGATCGACAGCCAGGTCGTCCCTGCGGGTGCGGGAACCCGGTGGCTTTCAAGCAACCTGGATTCCCGCTTTGGCGGGACCGGCCAGCAGCTTCAGCAGCACTTGCCCTGCCCGCCGCCGTAACGCGCCTCCTGCCGCTCGCGGAAGAACTCCTCATAGCTCATCGGCTCCCGGTCCGGATGCGTGCTTTCCATATGGGCCACATAGGTCTGGTAGTCGGGCAGCCCGACCATCAGGCGCAGCGACTGACCCAGGTAGCGACCCATCTGGCCCATCTTGTTCAGCGGATCGAGCATGGCGTTCCCTCCTCTGCGTAGGGTTTGACGTTACGGCGTTGGGCTTGCCACCGGGTCAGCGTTGCGCCGACGCGGCCGCCGGCAGCGGCTCGAACGGCGTCTCGAGCGCGGTCGGCCGTGCCTGGGCGCCGGCGCGCAGGCCGGTACGCAGGCCGTAGTAGACGATCGACAGCACCACCGCCATGAACAGCGCGCACAGGCCCGCGTCCAGGTAGTCGTTGAAGACGATGCGGTGCATCTGCTCCATCGTCTTGGCCGGCGCCAGCACCGTGCCCTGGGCGATCGCGTCGCTGAACTTGCGGGCGTGCGACAGGAAGCCGATCTTCGGGTCGGCGTGGAACAGCTTCTGCCAGCCCGCGGTCAGCGTGCAGATCAGCAGCCAGACGGTCGGCAGCAGCGTGACCCAGGCGTAGCGGCCGCGCTTCATCTTGACCAGCACGCACGTGCCCAGCACCAGCGCCACCGCGGCCAGCATCTGGTTCGAGATGCCGAACAGCGGCCACAGCGTGTTGATGCCGCCCAGCGGATCGACCACCCCCTGGTACAGGAAGTAACCCCAGGCGCCGACGCACAGCGCCGTCGCGATCAGGTTGGCCGGCAGCGAATCGGTGCGGCGCATCGACGGCACGAAGCTGCCCAGCAGGTCCTGCAGCATGAAGCGGCCGGCGCGGGTGCCCGCGTCGACGGCGGTCAGGATGAACAGCGCCTCGAACAGGATCGCGAAGTGGTACCAGAACGCCATCATCGCCTGGCCGCCGACCACCTGGTGCAGGATGTGGGCGATGCCGACCGCCAGCGTCGGCGCGCCGCCGGCGCGCGAGATGATGGTGTTTTCGCCGACGTCCCTGGCGGTCTGCACCAGCACGTCGGGCGTGATCACGAAGCCCCAGTTCGACACCGCGGCCGCGACCGCTTCCGGCGTGGTGCCGATCGCCGCCGCCGGGCTGTTCATCGCGAAGTAGACGCCGGGCTCGATCACCGAGGCGGCCACCAGCGCCATGATCGCGACGAAGGACTCGGCCAGCATCGCGCCATAGCCGATGAAGCGCGCGTGGGTTTCGTTCTCCAGCAGCTTGGGGGTGGTGCCCGACGAGATCAGCGCGTGGAAGCCCGACACCGCGCCGCAGGCGATCGTGATGAACAGGAACGGGAACAGGTTGCCCGACCACACCGGACCGCCGCCTTCGGCGAACTGCGTGAACGCCGGCATCTTCAGTTCCGGCGCGACGATCAGGATGCCGATCGCCAGCGCGATGATGGTGCCGATCTTCAGGAAGGTCGACAGGTAGTCGCGCGGCGCCAGCAGCAGCCACACCGGCAGCACCGCGGCGACGAAGCCGTAGCCGATCAGCATCCAGGTCAGCGCCTTGCCGTCGAAGGTGAACAGCGGCGCCAGCGTGGCGCTCTCGTGCACGTACTGGCCGCCGATGATGGCCAGCATCAGCAGCACGAAGCCGATCACCGACACCTCGCCGATGCGGCCCGGGCGGATGTAGCGGGTGTAGACGCCCATGAACAGCGCGATCGGAATCGTCACCGCCACGGTGAAGGTGCCCCACGGCGAATCGGCCAGCGCCTTGACCACGATCAGCGCCAGCACCGCGAGGATGATGATCATGATCATGAAGCAGCCGAACAGCGCGATCATGCCGGGCACCGTGCCCATCTCGGCCTTGACCAGGTCGCCCAGCGAACGGCCGTCGCGGCGGGTCGAGATGAACAGCACCATGAAGTCCTGCACCGCGCCGGCGAACACCACGCCGGCCAGGATCCACAGCATGCCGGGCATATAGCCCATCTGCGCGGCGAGCACCGGCCCGACCAGCGGTCCGGCGCCGGCGATCGCGGCGAAGTGGTGGCCGAACAGCACCGCCTTGTTGGTCGGCACGTAGTCGAGGCCGTCGTTATGGCGCCAGGCCGGCGTCATCCGTTTGGGGTCCAGCTGCATCACCTTGTCGGCGATGAAGCGGCTGTAGTAGCGGTAAGCGATCAGATAGATGCAGATCGCGGCGACCACGATCCACAAGGCACTGACGGCTTCGCCGCGCGACAGTGCAACGGTGGCGAAGGCAAACGCGCCGAGCACGGCGACGGCCAGCCACATCAGGTGTTGCCCGATGCGATTCATAGTGAAGGTCTCCTCAGACCACATGGAACAAAGCCCGCGAAGGGACAAGGGCCGGTGGACGGTGGGCACGCACGGCGGCACGCGCGCCGCCGGGCGGCGAATGGCGGGTGATCGGGGGCAAGCTGTCTCCGGATATCAGCGGCGCCCGGTCCCTCGACTTCCGGTCCGGATCTTGTCTGGCAGGCGGGGCGATACGCCGGTGGCGGGCACTGGCGCATCCCGTTGCGAATGACGCCGCGCCCGGCCTGGGAGCCCGGTCGCGCGTCGGCGTGTAGTATTGACACCCGCCAATCGAGGCACAAGCGCGTAACTACGCAGCGATCCTGCGTAGTACTACGCAACGGGACGGTAAAAGGCCGCTTCCCAGGCATCCGTGTTTACCCTGGTCACGATGAAACTCCGCCAGAAGATCCTGCTGCTCGCGGTCGCGCCGCTGGCGATCGCCATGCTCGGCATCGCGCTGGCGGTGCACTATCAGGCCACCGCGCTGGTCCGCCACGAGCGCGCGCTGGTCGAGGCCGCCTATCTGCAAAGCAAGGAAACCGAGCTGCGCCACTACGTGCAGCTGGCGCAGAGCGCGATCGCCCCGCTGGTCAGGTCCGGCCGCAACGACGAGGCCACGCGCCAGGCGGCCATGCGGGCGCTGGCTGGGCTGGACTATGGCCCGGACGGCTATTTCTTCCTGTACGACCTGCGCGGGCGCAACCTGATGCATCCGCGCCAGCCCGATCTGATCGGACGCGACCTGTGGGACCTGCGCGATCCCGAGGGCGCGCTGACGATCCAGCAGCTGATCGCGGCGGCACGCTCGGGCGGCGGCGCCGTGCGCTATCGCTGGGAGAAGCCGTCGACGCGGCAGATGGCGCCCAAGCTGGGCTATGTCGTCGCGGTGCCGGAGTGGGGCTGGATGCTCGGCACCGGCATCTATCTGGACGATGTCGAGGCGACGCTGCGCGAGCTCGACAAGCGCGCCGAGACCGATATCCGCGCCACGCTGGCGTGGATCGGCGCGATCGCCGCGATCAGCATCCTGCTGGTCGGCGCCGGCGGGCTGGCGCTGAACATCAGCGAACATCGCGAGGCCGACGCCAAGCTGCGCCAGCTGGCGCAGCGCGTGGTGCGCTCGCAGGAGGACGAACGCGCGCGGCTGTCGCGCGAGCTGCACGACGGCGTCAGCCAGCTGCTGGTGTCGGTCAAGCTGGTGCTCGAGACCGCGCTGAACCGGCTCGCGCAGGCGCCGGCCGACGGCGGTGCGGTGGCGCCGGTGCTCGGCATGGCGCTGAACCGGCTGGAGACGGTGTTCAACGAGGTGCGGCGCGTCGCCCGCAACCTGCGCCCGGCGCTGCTCGACGATCTGGGCCTGCAGGCCGCGCTGCAGCATCTGGCGCGGGAAATGCAGGACGCCAGCGGGCTGCGCATCGATATCGATTGCCGCGGCGTGCCACGGCCGCTGTCGGACCAGGCGGCCACCGCGCTGTACCGCATCGCGCAGGAGGCGCTGACCAATGTCGAGCGGCACGCCGGTGCGCGGCGGGTCGACCTGACGCTGTCGTACGCGGAGTCCGGCGTCGCGCTGGTGGTGCAGGACGACGGCAGCGGCTTCGATCTGGAACGCGTGCAGCGCGACCCGCGCGGCGGCATCGGCCTGCGCAATCTGCGCGAGCGCATCGCCAGCCTGGGCGGCGAGTTCGATATCGATACCGCGCCGGGCGGCACGCGCATCCGCGCCTATCTGCCCGCCACGGCCTTCGCGCCCGAGACGCCCGAGACGCCCGAGACGCCCGAGACGCCCGAGACGCCCGAGACGCCCGAGACGCCCGAGACGCCCGAGACGCCCGAGACGCCCGAGACGCCCGAGACGCCCGAGACGCCCGAGACGCCGGCGCTGGCCGGCACGCCGGCACCGCCCGCGGCCCCGTCCCACTCTTCCCCGCTGTCCCGATGAGCTCCTATTCCGAACCGTACCGTCCCGCGCGCGTGCTGCTGGTCGACGACCACACGCTGGTGCGCGACGGCATGCGCATGCATCTGGCGCTGCAGCCCGGCCTGACCGTGGTCGGCGAGGCCGACGACGGCGAAGCGGCGCTGGCCTGGCTGGCACGCTGCCGGCCCGATGCGCTGCCGGACCTGCTGATCACCGATATCGGCATGCGCGGCATGGGCGGCATCGCGCTGGCCGACGCGCTGCACCAGCGCCATCCCGAGATCGCGGTGCTGATGCTGTCGATGCACGACAACCTCGAATACGTGCGCCAGGCGATGCGCGCCGGCGCGCGAGGCTACGTGCTGAAGGACGCCCCGGCCGACGAACTGCTGGCCGCGATCGACGCGGTGCTGGCCGGCCGGGTCTTCTACAGCGCCCGCATCGCCCGCCGCATGATCGAGGAAGGCCCCGCCTCGCATCCGCTCGATGCGCTGACCCCGCGGGAACGCGACATCCTGAACGGCATCGGCCGGGGCCTGGCCAACAAGGAAATCGCCGCGTCCTTGGGCGTGTCGGTGCGCACGGTGGAGACGCATCGGCTGAACCTCAAGCGCAAGCTCGGCATCGAGGGGCGAGCGGGGTTGGTCAAGTATGCGGTGGAGCAGTTGGGGGGCGACGCGGCAGGAGGTTGAATAGCGGGCCGCGTGACAGACGGCAGAGCGCAACGTGATAGTCGGGCGACATTGCCGATAGCTCTCCGGAAGGTCGGGCCGTACGCTCCGATCCGTCGCAGAGGCCGACCAGGAGGCGGCGTCGCGAGGACTCGGCGCGCAGATATTTGTGTAGGCAAAAAATCGTTGCGCCGGTTATTTTTTGCCCATACAATAAATTCGCCCCGATGGAGTTCGAATTCGACCCCGCAAGGGACGTTCTCAACCGGGCCAAACATGGCATATCGCTGCGCTTCGCCGAATGGTTCGATATGGAGTCCGCCATTCTGAAGGAGGACACCCGGCGTCAATACAACGAACGACGTGTGATCGCACGGGGAATGATCGGCGACAGAGTCCATGTGTTGGTATTCACAATGCGCGGCAACAACATGCGCGTGATTAGCCTTCGCAAAGCCAACCGTCGAGAGGTACTCGAATATGTCGACGAAACGCAAAATCCACATACCGACTGACGCCGAGGATGAAGCGCTCACGCGTGCCGCGCTTTCCGATCCGGACAATCCCCCGCTGACCGACGACGAAATGGCCAGCATGCGACCGGCCAAGGAAGTGCTTCCGAGCCTGGTTGGCGAAAAGGCCGCGCAGGCCTTGCTGAAACGGCGCGGAAGGCCGCCTCTGCCGGCGGACGAGCGCAAGATCACACTAAATATGCGGGCCGACCGAGATGTCATCGAGGCCTTTAGAGCGACTGGTGAAGGCTGGCAGAGCCGGATCAATGATGTCCTACGCGCTTATGCCCGGTCGCACCGCATGTTGCCGCGCGGATGACGGCAGCTACGGAACACGGCAGCTTCCGATAAAAAAAGCCCTCGCGAACCAAATCGCGAGGGCTTCTTTTTTGCCGAGGCGCTCGCCTGGGGCAAGCGCAAAGTCAGGCGACTACCGCATCAAGCCGCCAGCCGCTTGGCCAGCGCATCCTTGGTTTCGGACAGCGCCTGCGGCAGATGGTGCTTGAGCTGGGTGAACAGCTCTTCGTGCAGCGCCAGTTCCTGTTCCCAGGCGGCACGGTCGATCGAGGTGACCTTCTGGAACTGCTCGGGCGAGAAGTCCAGGCCTTCCCAGCGCAGGTCCTCGTAGCGCGGCGAGGTGCCGAACACGTGCTCGGTGCCCTGGCCGCGGCCTTCGACGCGGTCGATCATCCACGACAGCACGCGCATGTTCTCGCCGAAGCCCGGCCACACGAAGTTGCCGGCCTCGTCCTTGCGGAACCAGTTGACGCAGTAGATCTTCGGCAGCTTGGCGCCCGACGCTTCCAGCTTCTTGCCCAGCTCCAGCCAGTGGCCGAAGTAGTCGCTCATGTTGTAGCCGCAGAACGGCAGCATCGCGAACGGGTCGCGGCGCACCACGCCCTGCTGGCCGGCGGCCGCGGCGGTGGTTTCCGAACCCATGGTGGCGGCCATGTAGACGCCTTCGGTCCAGTTGCGGGCCTCGGTCACCAGCGGCACCGTGGTCGAGCGGCGGCCGCCGAAGATGAACGCGTCGATCGGCACGCCGGCCGGGTTGTCCCAGTTCGCGTCGATCGACGGGCATTGCGACGCCGGCGCGGTGAAGCGTGCGTTCGGGTGGGCCGCCTTGGCGCCGGTCTGCTTCGCGATCTCCGGCGTCCAGTCCTTGCCCTGCCAGTCGATCAGATGGGCCGGCGCTTCGCGGGTCATGCCTTCCCACCAGACGTCGCCGTCATCGGTCAGCGCGACGTTGGTGAAGATCACGTTCTCCTTCAGCGTCGCCATCGCGTTGAAGTTGGTCTTCTCGCTGGTGCCCGGGGCCACGCCGAAGTAGCCGGCTTCCGGGTTGATCGCGTACAGGCGGCCGTCCTTGCCCGGCTTGATCCAGGCGATGTCGTCGCCGATCGTGGTGACCTTCCAGCCCTCGAAGCCCTTGGGCGGGATCAGCATTGCAAAGTTGGTCTTGCCGCAGGCCGACGGGAAGGCCGCCGCGACGTGGTACTTCTTGCCCTCGGGCGAGGTCACGCCCAGGATCAGCATGTGTTCGGCCAGCCAGCCCTCGTCGCGGCCCATCGTCGAGGCGATCCGCAGCGCGAAGCACTTCTTGCCCAGCAGCGCGTTGCCGCCGTAACCGGAGCCGAACGACCAGATCTCGCGGGTCTCGGGGAAATGGACGATGTACTTGGTCGGATTGCAGGGCCACGGCACATCCTTCTCGCCGGCCGCCAGCGGCTTGCCCACGGTATGCACGCACGGCACGAACTCGCCGTCGGCGCCCAGCACGTCGTACACGGCGCGGCCCATGCGCGTCATGATCCGCATGTTGACGGCGACGTACGGGCTGTCGGACAGCTCCACGCCGATGTGGGCGATCGGCGAACCGAGCGGCCCCATCGAGAACGGCACCACGTACAGCGTGCGGCCGCGCATGCAGCCATCGAACAGCCCGTTCAGCGTCTGGCGCATCTCGGCCGGCGGCATCCAGTTGTTGGTCGGGCCGGCGTCTTCCTGCTGCTGCGAGCAGATGAAGGTACGGTCCTCGACGCGCGCGACATCGGACGGATCCGACAGGGCCAGGAAGGAGTTCTTGCGCTTGGCGGGGTTCAGCCGCTTCATCGTGCCGGCGGCGACCATCTGCTCGCACAGGCGGTCATATTCCTCCTGCGAGCCGTCGCACCAGTAGATGCTGTCGGGCTTGGTCAGCGCCGCGATCTCGGCGACCCAGGCGACCAGCTTCTGGTGCTTGACCCAGGCCGGAACGTTCAACGCCGGTGTGCCTTGCATGGTGGGGTGGTTCATGGTGGTACTCCAAAGCAAAAAAGAAATCTTTGGCAAAGCCTGGCCCCGGGGCCGCGCTCTGAATATCGTCAAACAGCCGGGTCAAACGCGGGGTCAAACGCGGAGTCGACGAGAACGCGTGCCATGGCCGCATGCTTGAGGGACCACTTCTTGTGGAAGCGGTTCCGCGTGCGGGGCGGGCGTTCTGCCCGCATGGCGGCCGCATGGTGGCCGGTTCTCGACCACGCTCGCCCGGGACCGTCACATCCCGTTACAAGTCCGGCGCGATCCTGTCGGCAATCGATCGCGGGGGACCTTGCGGCTGCGCTACAGTGGCGGTTTTCCCGCGGATGTGTCGCAGCGGGTGCCAGTCAAGCTTTGTCCGGCGACAACGCGGATGCGGGAGCGGAGCTCGACCGACAATCCGGGACGTCACCGAAGGCGGCAAGGATACCACCGCTGTCGTCCTCCGTTTTTTGCTCTGCAGCAAGCGGGCGGCGCAAATTCCGGTCGGAACACCGTTGTCGCGGCTGCGTGTTGCCGCACTTTGCTGCGCGTTGGTCGCCCACCTTACTGGCCGCCGGCATGCCGGTCTGTGGGCACGCGTACCAACGGGATTGCCGGGGCCGTTGCGCCGCCATCGATGTTCGAACCTCTCGCCCAGTTTTAACGAACCGCCTCACCGAACCCGACGATGAAAATTGCCGTTCTCGACGACTACCAGGATGCCGTGCGCAAGCTGGCCTGCTTCCAGCTGCTGCAGGGACATGACGTCAAGGTGTTCAACAACACCGTCAAGGGCGTGGGCCAGCTGGCGGCGCGCCTGTCCGACGTCGAAGCCGTGGTGCTGATCCGCGAGCGCACCCGCATCACGCGCCAGCTGCTGGAGAAGCTGCCGAAGCTGAAGATCATCAGCCAGACCGGCCGGGTCGGCGGCGTGGGCAGCCATATCGACGTCGACGCCTGCACCGACCGCGGCGTGGTGGTGCTCGAAGGGGTCGGTTCGCCGGTGGCCCCGGCCGAACTGACCTGGGCGCTGATCATGGCGGCGCAGCGGCGGATCCCGCAGTACGTCGCCAGTCTGAAGCACGGCGCCTGGCAGCAGTCGGGTTTGAAGTCGACCACGATGCCGCCGAACTTCGGCCTGGGCCAGGTGCTGAAGGGCCAGACGCTCGGCATCTGGGGCTACGGCAAGATCGGCCGCCTGGTGGCCGGCTATGGCCGCGCCTTCGGCATGAGCGTGCTGGTCTGGGGCCGCGAGGGCTCGCAGACGGCCGCGCGCGAGGACGGTTTCGCGGTGGCCGAGTCCAGGGAGCAGCTGTTCGCCGACAGCGACGTGCTGTCGCTGCATCTGCGGCTGAACGACGAGACGCGCCATATCGTCAAGCTGGCCGACCTGACCTCAATGAAGCCGACCGCGCTGTTCGTCAATACCAGCCGCGCCGAGCTGGTCGAGGAAAACGCGCTGGTGGCCGCGCTGAACCGCGGCCGGCCCGGCATGGCGGCGGTCGATGTGTTCGAATCCGAGCCGATCCTGCAGGGCCACGCGCTGCTGCGGATGGAAAACTGCATCTGCACGCCGCACCTGGGCTATGTCGAGCGCGACAGCTACGAGCTCTATTTCCGCACGGCGTTCCAGAACATCCTCGACGTGCTGGCCGGCGAGCACGGCAGCGTGGTCAATCCGAAGGCGCTGACGCCCGCGCTGACGCGCTGAGGGACGGCCTCGCCGCGGCGGACCGGATGGTCCCCGCGGCCGCGGCGGCGTCCGACCCGATCGTCGCAAAACCGCTACACTGCCGGGATTCACGGGCGGCCCCCTCCGCCATCTCCCCTCGCATCCCCATCATGGATCCCAGGCTCCTGACGCTGTGCGTCGGCAATTTCGTCATCGGCACCGGCGCGATGATCGTCACCGGCATGCTGAACGACATCGCCGGCGATTTTCATTTGAGCGCCGCCACCGCTGGCCAGCTGATCTCCGCCTTCGCGCTGGCCTGCTGCGTCGGCGCGCCGCTGTTCGCCACGCTGGGTTCGCGGATCGACCGCCGGCTGCTGCTGGTCGGCGCGCTCGGGCTCTATGGCGTGCTGCACCTGGCCTCGGCGCTGGCGCCGAACTTCGGCACGCTGGTGGTGCTGCGTTTCGTCACGGCGATCGGCGCCGCGATCTATACCCCGCAGGCCGCGGCGACGCTGCCGCTGCTGGTCGACGCGAAGCTGCGCGGCCGGGCGATCAGCTTCGTCTTCCTCGGCTGGAGCGTGGCCAGTGTGGTCGGCGTGCCGATGGGCACCTGGATCAGTACGACGCTGGGCTGGCGCGTCAGCATGGCCGTAGTCGGCGTGATGGCGCTGGGCGTCGCGCTGGCGCTGTGGCGGGTGTTGCCGCGCGGACTGATGGTGGCGCCGGTCGGGCGCGCGGCCTGGGGCGCGGTGCTGCGCCATACGCCGCTGCTGATGGTGGTCGGCGTGACGATGGTGTCGTCGGCCGGCATGTTCACGATGTTCACCTATATCGCGCCGATGCTGCGCGACGTCCATGGCGTCAGCGGCGGCGCGCTGAGCCTGATGTTCCTGGCCTACGGCGCCTGCGGCGTGCTCGGCAATGTGGTCGCGGCCGCGCGCATGGACCGCGCCACGCCGGCCCGCGTGGTCCACGTCGCGCTGGGCACCTCGCTGGCGGCGATGCTGCTATGGCCGCTGACGGGCCTCGGCGCGGTCGCGCTGGTGCTGATCTTCATGCTGTGGGGCGTGGGCGGCTTTGCCACCAACAGCGCCCAGCAGGCGCGGCTGGTGGCGCTGGCGCCGGAGCGGGCGGCGGTGTCGATCTCGCTCAATTCCTCGTCGATCTATCTGGGTCAGGCGATCGGCGCGATGGTCGGCGCGGCGATCTACGCCACCGCCGGCGCGCAGGCGCTGCACTGGGGCGCGGCCGCGCTGATGCTCGGCGCCCTGCTGCTGTCAGCCCGCGCCCGGGCGCTCGGCTGCCGGTGGCTGCGGCGGCAGGCACCACAGCAGGCCTGAACGCGCCGGCCCGGCAGGCCCGTTTTCTGCTAATGTTTGATCCCTGATACAAAGACGGCCCCTCTCCTGTAATCGTTTGTAATACAGACGCGTCTGCCAATGCTTGCCAGAGATGGCGCCATGGCGGTACCACTGGGGGCGGCCGGCCGCCCACCGGTTCACAGAAGCCGGCGGTGGCCGTCCGGGTGGGCACGGCGACAAAAGGGAGCGAACACGCGCAATCGCAGCGCGGCGCAGCAGAGGGTCCTCGCATGAAATCGAAGGGTATCGACCAGGCCAAGGGCTTTGTCGAAAGCAATTGGAGCCAGGCCATGGGTACCGGCAGAAGTCGTGTGTCGCCATGGCTGGCACTGGCATTGGTCGTGCTGCTGGCCGGGGCCGGCTGGTTCGGCTGGAAGACGTGGTTCGCCGCCAGGCCGCAGGCGCAGGGGCCGGCCCCGGTGGCGGTGACCACCGCGCTGGCGCGCCAGGGCGACGTGCCGCTGCAGGTCAGCGTCAACGGCAACGTGACCGCGCTGTCCACCGTCGAGGTCCGCCCGCAGGTCTCCAGCACTGTCCGCACCGTCCATATCCGCGAAGGCCAGACCGTCAAGCCCGGCGATCTGCTGTTCTCGCTCGACACCCGGATGGACGAGGCCAACCTGGCGCGCGCCCGTGCGCAGCTGCTGCGCGACCAGGCCGATCTGGCCGACGCCCGCCGCTCGCTGGCCCGCAGCGAGGAGCTGGTCGCGCGCAACTTCATCTCGCGCAGCGCGGTCGATACCGCGCGCGCCAAGGTCGATGCGCTGGAGGCCACGGTACGGGCCGACCAGGCCGCGATCGAAGCGAGCCGCGTCGCGGTCAGCTACGGCGCGATCCGCGCCACGATCGGCGGCCGCACCGGCGTGATCAACGTCTTCCCCGGCTCGCTGGTGCTGCCGACCGCGGCCCAGCCGATGGTCACGATCGCCCAGATCCAGCCGATCGCCGTCACGTTCACGCTGCCCGAACGCCAGCTGGCCGCGCTGCGCGACGCGTTGCGCAGCGGCCCGGTGCCGGTGACCGCGCAGCCCAACGACGGCAATCCCGAGCCGGTGCAGGGCCGCATCACCTTCGTCGACAACACCGTCGACCCGCAGTACGGCACGATCCGCGTCAAGGCGCAGTTCGACAACGAGGCGCAACGCCTGTGGCCGGGGACCTACGCGCGCGTCGAGGCGGTGGTGCAGACGCTGACCGGCGTGGTCTCGGTGCCGCCGCAGTCGGTGGTGACCGGACCCGAAGGCCGCTTCGTCTATGCGGTGCAGGGCGACGGCAAGGTCAGGTCGATGCCGGTCAAGATGCTGGCGGCGACCGCCGCCGCGGCGGTGGTCGAAGGCGTGCCGGCCGGCACGCGCGTGGTGGTCGAGGGCGTGCAGAACCTGCGGCCCGGCAGCGCGATCAGAGAAGCCAGTGCTCCGGCCGCGGCGCCGGCCCCCGGGAAGCACTGACGCCATGACGCTGTCCGAACTCTGCATCCGCCGGCCCGTGATGACGGTGCTGCTGGCGATCG
Source organism: Cupriavidus gilardii (assembly GCF_008801915.1). Taxonomy (GTDB): domain Bacteria; phylum Pseudomonadota; class Gammaproteobacteria; order Burkholderiales; family Burkholderiaceae; genus Cupriavidus; species Cupriavidus gilardii. The sequence goes on along the minus strand of NZ_VZOV01000018.1, from coordinate 107,744 downwards.
CGATCGTGGTCACCGGCATCGTGCTGTACCCGACCATCCCGATCGCCGCGCTGCCCAGCTTCAATTCCCCGGTGATCCAGGTCACTGCGCGGCTGCCCGGGGCCAGTCCCGAGACGATGGCCGCGTCGGTCGCCACGCCGCTGGAAAAGCAGTTCGCCACGATCCCCGGCGTGTCGGTGATCAGCTCGGCCAACACGCTGGGCAATTCCAGCATCACGATCGAGTTCAACAACGACCGCGACATCGACGCCGCCGCGGTCGACGTGCAATCGGCGCTGTTCCGCGCGCAGCGCTCGCTGCCGACCGAGATGACCGAGCCGCCGTCGTACCGCAAGGTCAACCCGGCCGATGCCGCGGTGATCCTGCTGGCGATCAATTCGCCGGCGATGAGCCTGGCCGAGCTGAACGCCTTCGGCGACAACCTGATCGCGCCGACGCTGTCGACGCTGCCCGGCGTCGCGCAGGTGCTGGTCTATGGCCAGAAGCGCTTCGCGGTGCGGGTACGCGCGCGTCCCGATGCGCTGGCCGCGCGCGGCATGACTCTCGACGAGCTGGCCGGCGCGATCTCGCGCGCCAACGCCAACACGCCGGTCGGCACGCTCGACGGCGCGCGCCAGATGCTGACGATCCAGGCCAATCGCCAGCTGGCCGACGCCGACGCCTTCCGCAACATCATCGTCGCCAGCCAGCCCAACGGCTCGCTGGTGCGGCTGTCGGACGTGGCCGAGGTCGAGGACAGCGTCGAGACGCTGAAGACCGGCAGCTGGCTGAACAACGAGCGCTCGATCGTGCTGGCGGTGCAGCGCCAGCCCGACGCCAACACGGTCGCCGTGGTCGACGCGATCCGCGCCGCGCTGCCGCGGCTGGTGCAGCAGATGCCGGCCTCGGTCAACGTCAATGTGGTCAACGACCGTTCGCGCTCGGTGCGCGAGTCGATCCACGACGTGCAGTTCACGCTGGCGCTGACCGCCGCGCTGGTGGTGATGGTGATCTTCCTGTTCCTGCGCCGCGCCGCCGCCACGCTGATCCCGACGGTGTCGCTGCCGATCTCGCTGATCGGCACGGTCGCGCTGATGAAGGCGTTCGGCTACAGCCTGGACAACGTGTCGCTGCTGGCCATCACGCTGGCGGTCGGCCTGGTGGTCGACGACGCCATCGTGATGCTGGAGAACATCGTCCGCCATATCGAGGAAGGCATGGCGCCGTTGAAGGCGGCGCTGGTCGGCTCGCGCGAGATGGGCTTCACCATCGTGTCGATCTCGGTGTCGCTGGTGGCGGTGTTCATCCCGATCTTCTTCATGCCGGGCGTGATCGGCCTGCTGTTCCACGAGTTCGCCGCGGTGGTGTCGCTGTCGATCCTGGTGTCGGCGCTGGTGTCGCTGACGCTGATCCCGATGCTGTGCGCGCGCTTCCTGTCGGCCGAGAACGTGCCGGTCGACGAATCGCAGCATGCCTATGGCGATGCGCCGGCGCACGCGCCGCGTCCGCAGAAGCAGAGCGTCGGCCTGCGCGCGACGCAGTGGTTCGAGAACCTGTTCGAATTCACGCTGCACCGCTATGCGCGCGGGCTCGACTGGTGCCTGGCCCATCGGCGCACCGTGCTGGCCGCGGCCGGCATGACGTTCGTGCTGACCGCGGTGCTGTTCGTGCTGATTCCCAAGGGCTTCTTTCCCGAAGAGGACATCGGCCAGATCCAGGTCAATGCGGACGGCCCGCAGGACATCTCCTTCGATGCAATGTCGACGCTGATGCGCGACGCGGCCGAGCGGATGCGCGCCAATCCCGCGGTCAAGAGCATCGTGGTGGCGATCGGCGGCGGCCCCTCGCCCGCGATCAATACCGGCCGCATGTTCATCGAGCTGAAGCCCGGCGGCGAGCGGCCGAAGATGCCGCAGGTGGTCGAATCGCTGCGCCGCGACGTCGCCGGCATTCCCGGGCTGAACGTTTATTTCCGGCCGGTGCAGAACCTGCAGCTGGGCGGCCGCGTCAGCAAGGCGCGCTACCAATACACGCTGCAGAGCGTGCAGTCGGGCAATCTGCAGACCGCCGCCGACAAGCTGATGGCACGCATGCGGGCCGATCCGCTGTTCCGCGACGTCACCAGCGATTCGCAGCAGGCCGGCCTCGAGGCGCAGCTGGCGATCGACCGCGACAAGGCGAACTCGCTCGGCGTGCAGATGCAGGACGTGCGCACCGCGCTCTATACCGCGTTCGGCGAGCGACAGGTGTCGACGATCTATACCTCGATCGACAGCTATTACGTGATCCTGCAGGCGGCGGATGTCGACCGCGTCGACGAGACCGCGTTCTCGAAGATCTACGTGCGCAGCACCAGCGGCACGCTGGTGCCGCTGTCGGCGTTCGCGACCACCGAGCGCCGCGTCGGTCCGATCGCGGTCAACCACCAGGGCCAGCTGCCGTCCGTGACGGTGTCGTTCAACCTGGCCCCGGGCGCGGCGCTGGGCGACGCGTCGGCGCGCATCGACCGCTTCAAGCAGGAAACCGCGATGCCGCAGGAGATCTTCACCAGCTGGGGCGGCGATGCGGCGGTGTTCCAGTCCTCGCAGTCGACGCAGGTGATCCTGCTGATCGCGGCGATCGCGGTGATCTACGTGCTGCTGGGCGTGCTGTACGAAAGCTATATCCACCCGTTGACGATCCTCGCCGGCCTGCCGTCGGCGGCGGTCGGCGCGCTGCTGACGCTGTTCCTGTTCCGCGTCGAGCTGTCGCTGATCGCGATCATCGGCGTGCTGATGCTGATCGGCATCGTCAAGAAGAACGCGATCATGATGATCGACTTCGCGCTGGCGGCGCAGCGCGAACAGGGCATGCCGCCGGCCAGGGCCATCCGCCAGGCGTGCCTGCTGCGCTTCCGTCCGATCATGATGACCACGCTGGCGGCGATCATGGGCGCGCTGCCGATCGCGCTCGGCCTGGGCGCCGGCGCCGAGCTGCGCCAGCCGCTGGGCCTGGCCGTGGTCGGCGGGCTGCTGTTCTCGCAGGTCATCACGCTGTTCATCACGCCGGTGATCTACCTGGCGCTGGATCGCTTCTCCGGCAGCGGCCCGCTGGAGATCGATGCCGATGGCAACCGCGTGGCCGCGACGGTGGGAGCGGATGCGGGCCGCTGAGCCCGGATTGCCGGGCGTGGCGAAAGCCGCCGCGCTCACTGCGATGCTGGCCTTGCTTGCCGGCTGCGCCACGATGCCCTCCCATCCCGACCGCCCGGATCGGGATGCGCATCGGCTGGCGGCCTACCGCTATGTGCTGCTCGGCGAGGTCCACGACAACGCCGAAGGGCATCGCCGCCGCCTGGCCGCGCTGACCGAGGCGATCGACGCGGGCTGGCGGCCCGCCATCGCGATGGAGCAATTCGATCGCGAACGGCAAGCGGATCTGGACCGCGCCCGCCGGCAGCGGCCCGGCGATGCCGACCATCTGATCGCGCAGGCCGGCGCCGCCGGTTGGGACTGGTCGCTGTACCGGCCGGTCATCGTGCTGGCGTTGCGGCACGATCTGCCGCTGATTGCCGCGAACCTGTCGCGCGACGATGCGCGCGGCGTGATGCGGGGCGGCGCGGTGTTCAGTGCGGCCGAGCGCGAACGGCTGGGCCTGGACCGGCCGCTGCCGGCCGATCTCGCGGCCGCGCAGACGGCCGTGCTCGACGACAGCCATTGCGGCCATTTCCCGCGCGCGATGTTGCCCGGCATGCTGAATGCCCAGGCCGCGCGCGATGCGGTGATGGCTGCCGCGCTGCGCGAGCACGCCGCGCACGGTGTGGTGCTGCTGGCTGGCAACGGTCATGTGCGGGAGGACATCGGCGTGCCGCGCTGGCTCGGTGCGAAGCCGGCCGAGGTGCTGACCGTGGCGTATCTGGAAGCGGCGGGACCGCACGAGGCCGGCGCCTACGACCACGTGGTACTGGTGCCGCCGGTGCAGCGCCCCGATCCCTGCGGCGCGATGCACCAGACGCCGCGCTAGGCGCGGGTGCCGCCGCCCTCGTTTCCGCCCGGATCTTGACGGCCGCGCGCGCCGCCGCCCATCAGATGCGGCCATGGCCCCTGCCCCGCCAGCGTGTCGCCCGGATTGCGCAACGGGCAGCTTTTCAGCGACAGGCAGCCGCAGCCGATGCAGCCGTCGAGCTGGTCGCGCAACTGCGTCAGCGTGCGGATGCGCTCGTCCAGGTCCTCGCGCCACGCCGCCGACAGCCGGCGCCAGTCGGCCACCGTCGGCGCGCGCCCTTCGGGCAGCCGCGCCATCGCCTCGGCGATCAATGCCAGCGGCAGGCCCATGCGCTGCGCCACGCGAATCACCGCCAGCTGGCGCAATACCGCGCGTGCATAGCGCCGCTGGTTGCCGGCGCTGCGCGTACTGCGGATCAGGCCCTTGGACTCGTAGAAATGCAGCGCGGAGACGGCCAGTCCGGTGCGCGCGGCGACTTCGCCGACCGACAGCATGTCGGCGGCCCGCAGGCCGCGTTGGCGCGGCGGCCGCTCGATCGATTCGTCATGGGGTGGCTTGCGTGGCATGGCGGGATTCCGTCGCGGTTCGCAGCGAAAGACCCAATGCTAGCAGGGTCACGATTGACCTTAACCTGACTTGAGGTTTGATACTGGCGGGACTTCGTTTCTCCTCTTCGAGATCTCCGCCATGATCGAATCGCGCCGTCCCGCCTGCAGCCTGCACTTCGTCAATCCGCACGGCCTTTACGACCCCAGTCCGAATGCCTACTCGCATGTCGCGGTGGCAACCGCGCCGGGACGCATCGTGTTCGCCAGCGGCCAGGGCGGCGAGGACCAGCACGGTAGGCTGGCGCCGGATTTTGCCGGACAGGTGCGGCGTGCGCTGGAGAACCTGGAGATCGCGCTGCATGCCGGCGGCGCGGACCTGCGCGACGTGGCCAAGCTGACCGTGCTGATCGTCGACCATTCGCTCGAACGGCTGCAGGAGTTCGGCGCCGAATTGCGGCGCATCTGGGGCACGCGCCCGCCGCCCGCCTGCACGCTGATTCCGGTATCGCGGCTGGCGCTCGACGGCATGTTGTTCGAGATCGAGGCGACCGCGGTGGTATCGCGCTAGGCGCGGCCGTGCCGGAGTTCAGCGGAACAGTTCAGCCGAACGGCTCGGCCGAACCGCTCAGCCGAACAGTTCCTCGGCGACGGTCGGGTGCAGCGGCATCGTGGTTTCCAGATGCGACAGCCGCACGCCCAGGCGCAGCGCCACCGCGATCGACTGCGCGATCTCGGGCGCGGCGTTGTCCAGCAGATGCACGCCGAGCACGCGCCCGCTGCGCGCGTTGTAGACCACCTTGATCATCGAGGGCATCGGGTTGCCGGCGAAGCGGTTTTCCAGCGAGACGAAACGCTTGATGCGCGTGCCGATGCGCTCGGGCTTGCCGGCGGCTTCGATCGCCGCCGCCTCGGTCAGGCCGACGCTGCCGATCGCCGGCTCGCAGAACACCGCGGTGGGAATCACGTCGAAGTCGGTGCGCTCGCCGCGCCGGCCGAACAGGCGGTCCGCCAGCCAGCGGCCCTGGGCGATGGCGACCGGCGTCAGCTGCGGCCCCTCGGTAACGTCGCCGATCGCATGGATGCCACGCACGCTGGTGCGCAACTGCCGGTCGACACGCACGCCACGCTGTCCGCGCGCCACGCCCAGCGCCTCGAGGCCGAGGCCTTCGACATTGGGTTCGCGTCCGATCGCGGCCAGCGCCGCCTGCGCGCGCACGCTGTGGATCCGTGCCTTGCCGCTGCTCTTCCCACCGCCCTTCTCGTCACCCTTCCCGCTGCCGTTCCCGCCCGCTTCGGCCTGCCTGTAGCAGACCTCGATCGCGCCGTTGGCCTGGTCGAGCAGCGTCACCTCCGTATTCAGATGCAGCCGCACGCCTTTCGCGGTCAGCGCCTCGGCCAGCGCCAGCGCAATGTCCTCGTCGAAGTTTTCCAGCAGCCGCGACTCGCGCACCAGCATGTCGACCTTGACGCCGTAGCGCGACAGGATCGATGCCATCTCGACCGCGATATAGCCGCCGCCGATCACTACCAGCGAGGCCGGCACGCCGTCCCACTGGAACACGTCGTCCGAGCTGCTGGCCAGCTCGCCGCCAGGCACCGGCAGCGGCGTCGGCCGTGAACCGGTGGCGATCAGGATGCGGCGCCCCTGCAGCGTTTCGCCGCCCACACGCACCTCGCCCGGCGCGCTGATGGTCGCCTCGCCGCGCAGCAGCTGCACGCCGGCCTCCTGCAGCCGCTGCGTATAGCTGGCATGCAGCCGCGCCATCTCGGCCTTGACGCGCACGATGGCGTCGTTCCAGTCCTCGCGTCCGCCGGTATGCGACAGGCAGCCCGACAGGATCGCGGCCCAGGTCGCGCCGTAGCTCAGCATCTTCTTGGGCACGCAGCCGCGGTTCACGCAGGTGCCGCCGATCTGCTCGCGCTCGACCAGCACCACGCTGGCCCCGTGCGAGGCGGCCCGCATCGCCGCGGCGACGCCGGCCGAGCCGCCGCCGATCACGACGAAGTCGGCCTGGCGCGCGCGCCCGGCGCCGGCGTTGCCCTTGCCGCGCGGCACGCGCTCCATCCGGGGTTCGGCCGATACCTTGCTCGCGCGCTTGCGTTCGTTGTCGTTGCCAGCCTGCCGCTTCGTCATCTATGCCTCCTGCCGCGGCGCGCCGGCCGCGAGAATTGCAAGAACCCCGAAGGGAGCAGCCGCTGCGCCGCTCCCGCGCTACGACGCCGGCGCCAGGTCGGCTGGCGCCTCGGCCGTCCATTCGCGCAGGAAGGTTTCGCCATCGCGCCGGCCCAGGTCGTAGGCCAGCGTCATGCCTTCCGGGCGCGTGTAGTCCCAACTCGAGATCGGCACCCGCCGCGACGGCTGCAGATACAGGCGCCGCTGGCCGTTCCACTCGACCACGAAACGGCGCGGGCGCGGATACAGCCGCGTCATCAGCACCAGCACGTCGCCCGGCGTCGGGTCGAGCGCGTCGACCGGTACGTTGTCGACCAGCCCTCCATCGAGTACCGCGCGGCCATCGCGTCGCAGCACCGGCGTGAACGGCGGCGTGCAGGACGACTGCAGCAAAAGGTCTGCCAGCTGCTCGGGCGTCGCGCAGTCCTGGGCGCGCACGAACTCCGGATGAAAGCCCAGCGTGCGGCCCAGCCGCGGATGCAGCGTCTTGAGCAGATGCTTGTCGATGTTGTAGGCCAGCAGCCCGGCCATCACGGCAAGCCGCGGTCCGCACCAGCGCGGGATATGGGCGACGCCGACGCGGATCTCCGGCGCGGCCTGCAGCCGCGCCAGGCGGCCGTCGCCGAGGATCGACAGCAGCGCCGCCCGGTAGATGCCGTAATGCGGAAACACGCGCTGGCTGCCCAGCAGATTGCGCCAGTAGGCGTTGCGCTTGTTGCCGGCCAGCACGCCGCGGTAGTAGTCCATCACCTGCCGCGACTCGTGCGTGTAAATCATGCAGGCGGTGGCAGCACCGGCCGAGATGCCGGCGATCACGCGCGGGCGCAGCCCGAGTTCGGGGGCGACGGTGTCCCACCAGCCCGCCTGCCACCAGCAGCGATTGCCGCCGCCGGCGAATACCACCTGCTCGAACGGTCCGCCGTACTGGGGTGTGCGCGGCGCCGTGCGCGCGTCGGCCGCCATCTGCGGGCGGGTGGCGGACATCGTCACAGCAGCGCGTAGGTAGTGGTGGCCTGCACCGCCAGCTTGCCGTCGGGGCCGCGCAGCGCGATCTCGCCGAACACGACGGTCTTGCCCAGCCGCAGCACCGTGGCCTGCACCAGCATGTCGCCCTCGATCACGGGGCGCATGAAGTTGGTGGTCAGGCTGACGGTGGTCATCGGGCGGAAGCCGCCCAGCGCGCTGGAGATCGCGACGATCATCGCGGTGTCGGCCGCGGACATCAGCACCTGGCCGCAGACCACGCCGCCGGCGTGGCGAAGGGAAGGATCGAAGGGCAGGCGCAGCGTGACGCTGTCGGCGTCGACGCGCTCGGCGCGCAGGTTCAGCTGGCGGACCCAGGGCGCAAGCACGCGCTCCAGGATGGCGTCGATGTCGGCGATGGCAAGCGTCGTCTCTGGCATGGCGGCCCGTCGGTGGTCCTCGGTTGTCCTGGCCGCCCGGCTACTCGGTCTCCTCCGGGGCGGCGCGATGTTTCAGCCAATGATACAGGGGGCCGGTACACAGCACCACGAAGGCCATCCGGATCACGTGGAAGGCCGTGACCAGCGGCACGCCGAGCTCGAGCACCTTGGCGGTGATGCACATCTCGGCGATGCCGCCCGGCGTGGTGCCCAGGATCACGGTGGCCGGATGCGCCCCCGACAGCGCCGCCAATGCCCAGCCGAACAGCGCCGATATCACCAGCGCCACCAGCGTGTACAGCGCCACGCCGGCCAGGAAGCGCGGGGCCGTATGCAGGAACTCGCGCGAGAAGCGCACGCCGAGCGAGACGCCGATCAGCAGCTGGCCGGCATGGCTCATCGAGGTCGGGATCGCCGACAGCTCGATGCCCGAGGCGGTCAGCACGGCGGCGGCGATCAGCGTGCCGATGACAAAGGGATTGGGCAGGTTCAGCCGTTGCATCAGCAGCGCGGCGGCCACCGTGATCGTGATCAGCGCGGCCAGCCCGAACCCGTCGACGGTGCGCGGCCCCGGGATATAGGTATCGAGGCCATGAATACCGCCATATTGAAAAAGCGCAGGCACGATTACTACCACCAATAACACGCGCAGCGAATGCGCGGCCGCGACCTGGTCGATCCGTGCGCCGTTGCGCTCGGCCAGGTTGGCCATCTCGGAGGCGCCGCCGATCGCGGTGGAAAAGAACGCGGTCTTGAACGCGACCCCGGTGGTCCGGCGCAGCAGCAGCGCGCCGGCGGTGCCGAGCACCAGCGCGAACAGCGAGCCGGCGATCACGTAGGGCGAGAACTCGATCAGCTTGGCCACCACGTCCGGCGTGAAATAGAGCCCCAGCGAGGTGCCGATGGCCCATTGGCCGGCGTTGCGGGCCTGCGATGGCGCGCGCAGGTCGGCGCCCATCATGCGGGCCGCGGCCACGGCCAGCAGCGGGCCGATCATCCAGGGCAGCGGTGTGCGCAGCCATTCGCACAGCAGGGCGGCGCCCAGTCCAAGCAGCAGCGTCAGCAGCGTCGGACGCCAACGGGAGAGTACGGATCGCATGACGGTGGCGGGCTGGCGCAGGACGCCGCCGCTTTTTTCTTGTGGTCGGAGGAGAGCAGGCAAACGACAAGGCCCGGGAGCTCCGGGCCTTGTGGCGTCACGCGCATTGTCGCGCATTGTGGCGCACGATGTTGCGCCGGATGTCGTTCTTCAATTCTTCAGTTCGCCGCGTCGGCCACGCCCCGCATCGCCGAGCGCCGCGACAGCCAGCGCAGCAGCCGCGGGACCACCACGACGGCGACGGTCAGCGCGAGGATCGACGCCGAGATCGGATGGCGCAGGAACATCGTCCAGTCGCCCTGGCTGATCGACAGCGCGTTGCGCAGCTGCTTCTCGGCCATCGGCCCGAGGATCATGCCGACGATCACCGGCGCGGTCGGGAAGTCGAAGCGGCGCATCGCCATGCCGAGCAGGCCGATCAGGAACAGCAGCAGCAGGTCGAAGGCCGACTGGCGGATGCCGTAGGCGCCCAGCCCCGCGAAGATCAGGATGCCGCCATAGAGCAGCGGGGTCGGGATGCGCAGCATGCGGACCCACAGCCCGATCGCGGGCAGGTTCAGCACCAGCAGCATCACGTTGCCGATATACAGCGAGGCGAGCAGGCCCCACACCAGGTCGCCGGAGGTCTGGAACAGCATCGGACCGGGTTGCAGGTTGTAGTTCTGGAACGCCGCTAGCATGATCGCCGTGGTGTTCGAGGTCGGGATGCCCAGCGTCAGCAGCGGCGCCAGCGTGGCGGTCACCGCGGCGTTGTTGGCGGCTTCCGGCCCGGCCACGCCCTCGATCGCGCCCTTGCCGAATTCTTCCGGATGCTTGCTCAGCTTCTTCTCGCTGGCGTACGACAGGAAGGTCGGAATCTCGGCGCCACCCGCCGGGATCAGCCCGAACGGAAAGCCGATGAAGGTGCCGCGCAGCCATGCCGGAATCGAGCGCTTCCAGTCCGAGCGCGTCATCATCACCGGTCCGAGCTTGTTGAAGGTGCCCTCCGGCTGCGGGAAGAACGCGTTGAACAGCGCCTCGCCGACCGCGAACAGGCCGACCGCGACGACCACGATGTCGATGCCGTCGTACAGCTCCTGGATGCCGAGCGTGTAGCGGGTCTGGCCCGACAGCGAATCCATGCCGACCAGGCCGATGCCCAGGCCCAGGAACAGGCTGGTCATGCCGCGCAGCAGCGACGAGCCCAGCACGGCCGATACCGTGGTGAAGGCCAGCAGCATGATCATGAAGTATTCGCCGGGACCGAACTGCAGCGCGACGTCGGCCGCGACCGGTGCGAACAGCGACAGCAGCACGGTGGCGATGGTGCCGGCGACGAAGGAGCCGATCGCCGCGGTGGCCAGCGCCGGACCGGCGCGGCCGCGCTTGGCCATCAGGTTGCCTTCCATCGCGGTGATCATCGTCGACGACTCGCCCGGCGTGTTCATCAGGATCGAGGTGGTCGAGCCGCCGTACATCGCCCCGTAGTAGATGCCGGCGAACATGATCAGCGCCGCGGTGGGCTCGACCTTGGCCGTCAGCGGCAGCAGCATCGCCACCGTCAGCGCCGGGCCGATGCCGGGCAGCACGCCGATGGCGGTGCCCAGGAAGCAGCCGACCAGCGCCCACATCAGGTTCAGCGGCGTGATCGCGACGGCAAAGCCGTTCATCAATTGATTCAGCGTATCCATTTGCGTGTCTCCGGCCTTGCAGGCCCGCGATTTACAGGCCCGCGATCGGCAGCAGCGGCAGGTTGATGCCGAGCAGGAAATCGAACAGCAACCACATCGGCACCGTGATCGCCAGCCCGATCAGCGCGTCGCGGACCAGGCGGCGGCTGCCGTAGCCGCGCGCGACGCAGACCATCAGCAGCGTGGAGGCCAGCACGAAGCCCAGCGTGCCGATCAGCGCCATGTTCAGCAGCAGGCCGGCGGCGACCCACAGCAGGCCGCGCGGGCTGTGCGGCTGCGAGGGCAGCTCGGCATCCTCCTCGGGCATCGCGCGAAAGCCGCCGCGTACGCCCTGCCAGGTCAGCAGCGCGCCGCAGATGGCGAGGCCGACGCCGACCAGCGTCGGCACGAAACGCGGCGACAGGCCGGCATAGCCGGATTCGCCCGAGATGCCCTGGATGCCGGCGAAGAAGCAGGCCGACAGCAACAGCACGACGATGCCGATGGCGGTGTGGGAAGGTTTCACGATGGGCTCCGGATCGAGGCCGGATGCGGGGAGCGCATCCGGCGGGGGGCGGAAACGGAAGGGCCGCGGTCCGGGAGGCCGCGGCGCCGGTGCCGCTGTCAGGCCCGATGGACCATGACGGCAAGGGCCTGGCGTGGCCAGGCCGAGGGCTGGGAAGGCCTTACTTGGCGACGCCCAATTCGCGCAGCATCGCGCCCAGCCGGGCCGATTCCGCGTCGACGAACTTGCCGAACTCGTCGCCGGTCAGCAGGAACGGCGTCCAGTCGTTCTTGGCCAGCGCCTGCTTCCACGCCGGCGATTCGGTCGCCTTGACCACCGCGTCGGTCAGCGCCTTGCGCTGCTCGGGCGTGATACCGGGCGCGCCGTAGACGCCGCGCCAGTTGTAGATCTCGACGTTGATGCCCTGCTCCTTCAGCGTCGGGATATCGGCGACGCGGTCCTTCGAGGTCACCGCCAGCGCGCGCATCTTGCCGCTCTTGATGAAGGGCAGGAATTCGGACACGCCGGCGACGCCGGCGGTCACGTGGCCGCCCAGCACCGAGGCCGAGGCCTCGCCGCCGCCCTGGAACGGCACGTAGTTGATGCGCTTCGGATCGACGCCGATGTCCTTGGCGATCAGCCCGGCCAGGATATGGTCGATCGAACCCTTGGAGCCGCCGCCCCAGCTGACGCTGCCCGGGTTGGCCTTGAGCTGCGCGGTCAGGTCCTTGATCGACTTGATCGGCGAGCTGGCCGGCACCGTGATCACCATCGTGTCGGTAAACAGCCGCGCGATCGGCGTGGCGTTCTTCAGCGTGACCGGGGGCTTGTTGGTCTCGATCGCGCCGACCATCACGGCGCCGGTGACCAGCAGCGCGTTGGGATTGCCCTTGTCGGTGTTGACGAACTGGGTCAGGCCGATGGTGCCGCCCGCGCCGCCGCGATTGTCGTAGGACGCGGACTTGGCCACGCCCGCCGACACCATCGCGGCGCCCAGCGTGCGGCCGGCCTGGTCCCAGCCGCCGCCGGGGTTGGCGCCGATCATGAACTTGGCGGTGTCGACGGCGAACGCCGGACCGGCCGCCACGGCGGCGCCGATCAGGGCAAATTGGAACAGGCGGGGAAGTCGAACGAGGGTGCGGCGCATGGCGTCTCCTGCTTGCGATATCGTGGTTTTATGGTTCCAGTGGCCGCTCGGACGGCCATGGCGGCGATTCTAGGAGCCGGAAACTGTCAATAAGCTGTCAAAACTTCAGCTTGTTGACTGGGGTTTACGCTGATCGGGTGGACTTTGGAAGGGGCTGGCAGCGGTGGTCGGTGGTAGTCGGCTGCGATCGGCGCAATCGGCGGCGATCGGCTGCGATCGAAAGGGGCGGCCCGCGGTATGGCCGATTCACGCGCCGGCGGCCAGCGGCAGCCGCAACTCGGCCCGCAGCCCCTGCCCCTGGCGGGCCTCGTGCAGCGTCACGCTGCCGCCGAAGCGCGCCGCCATCTCGCGCGAGATCGCCAGGCCCAGGCCCGAACCGGGCTCGTCGTGGCCGACGCGGCGATAGAACCGGGCGAACACCTGCTCGCGCTCCTCGGCCGGGATGCCGGGCCCGTCGTCCTCGACCGCCAGGCAGGCGCTGCCCTGCTCGCGCGCGGCCGACAGCGTGATACGGCTGCCGCGCGGCGAGTACTGGATCGCGTTGTGGACCAGGTTGGCCAGCGCCTCGCGCAGCAGCGCCGCGTCGGCGCGCACCGGCAGCGGCCGGCCGCCGCCGTCCTCCCAGCCGAAGTCCTGCTGCTTGGCGCGCGCCAGCGGCAGATAGTCGAGCGCGACCTGGCCGGCCACCGCGGCGGCGTCGATCACGGGATCGGGTGCCGGCGCTTGCCGGCCAGCGTCGCCGGCCTGCGCCTCGTGCTGGCGTACCCGCGCCAGCGCCAGCAGCTGGTTGGCCAGGCGCGAGGCCTGCTCCAGCTGCGAAACGATGCCGTCGACCGCCTCGCGCGCGGCGCCCGGATCGCCGCTGCCGTCGAGCTGCCGGCGCGCGAACTCCGCCTGCGTCTTCAGGATCGCCAGCGGCGTACGCAGCTGATGCGCGGCGTCGGCAATGAACTGCGCCTGGGCCTGCGCCATCGCCGCCGAGCGCGACACGTGCCGGTTGACCGCATCGACCAGCGGCCGGACCTCGGCCGGCACCGGATCGACCGCGAGCGGCGTCAGGTCGTCGGGCGGGCGCGCCTCGACATCGTCGCGCACGCGCTTGAGCGGGCGCAGCACGAAGGTCACGCCGCCGACCAGGATCAGCGCGCTGGCCACGATCAGCAGCGCATCGCGCGCCAGCGTGTTGCGCCACACCGCGCCGACCAGCGCCGCGCGCGGCTCGGCCGATTCGGCCACCTGGATGATCACGCGCATATGGGCATCGGGCCGGTAGACCGGCCGTGCCATCGCGGCGATGCGCACCGGGGCGTCGCGATAGACCGCGTCGTAATAGCGCGGCACGTTGTTGGACAGCGTGCCGCGCGGCAGCGGCAGGTCGTCGTAGCCGGTCACGGTCTCGATGTCGCCCTCGCGTTCGAGCGCGACGCGATAGAACACGCGCGTCTGCGCCGCGGTCTCGAACATCTCCATGGCGGCGTCGGGCAGCGTCAGCTGCACGGTTTCGCCTGCCATGCCGATCGCGTTGTCGATCGCGCGCACCGAGCCGTACAGCGAGCGGTCGTAGGCGGTATTGGCGGCATCGCGCAGCGTGCCGTAGGTCAGCCAGCTGTCGAGCGCCATCATCGCCGCCAGCGCCGGCAGCAGCAGCACCAGCAACTGCCGGCGCAGGCTGCCGCGCAGCCAGCGCCGCGGCGGACCGCCGCGGGGACCGCCCGGCGTGCTCAAGCGGCGGCCTCCGCTTCGAGCAGATAGCCGAAGCCGCGCAGCGTGACGATGGTCACGCCGTGGCCGGACAGCTTCTTGCGCAGCCGGTAGATCAGCACCTCGATGGCATCGGGATTGACGTCGGCATCCAGCGAGAACACCTTGTCGAGCAGTTGCGCCTTGGTCAGCGGCTGGCCGCTGCGCGCCAGCAGCGCGCCGAGCAGCGTCGATTCGCGCGGCGTCAGCGCCAGCGGCGCGCCGCCGAGCGTGAAGCTGCGCGTCTCGCCGTCGAACACCAGCGCGCCGCATTGCAACCGCGGATGGGCGCGGCCGCGGCTGCGGCGGATCAGCGCCAGGATGCGCGCTTCCAGTTCGGCCAGCGCGAAGGGCTTGGGCAGGTAATCGTCGGCACCGAGGTTCAGGCCGCGCACGCGTTCGTCGAGCGTGTCCTGCGCGGTCAGGATCAGCACCGGCGTGCGGTCGTCGCGGCCGCGCATCGCCTTGAGCACCGACAGGCCGTCCTTGCCGGGCAGGCGCAGGTCCAGCACCACGGCGTCGTATTCCTCGGCCTGCAGGCGCGCGTCGGCGAGCAGGCCGTCGGCCACGTGTTCGACCACGAAGCCGCCCTGCTCCAGCGCACGCGCGACCCAGTGCGCGAGTTCGGTTTCATCTTCGACCAGCAGAATGCGCATGCCGGCCTCCTGCCGGAGTTGGAACGCGAAACAGGAACATCCAGAAGGAACGCGAATGCGGGAATCGTCCGCGGCGGGGGGCGAACGCGCTTGCGTTCGCGTCCGATGTCGCCATGCGGGCGTGGACTCGCGGCCCGATCCGGGCGCCTATAATACCGCTCCACCGTCGCGCCGGTTCGCCGCTTCCGCGCGCGGCCGCGACCCCGCGCGCCCCTTCCGCTTGCCTGTCCAGCCGCCTTCCATGCCTGCCGATCCGCCTGCATCAGCCGAGCGCGGCGACCCGCCCTCCTCGCTGCGCCGCCGCCTGCTGGCGGGCGCCGGTGCGCTGGCGTGGCAAGGCGCATTCGCGGCGCCGGGCGCCGCGCCGAGTCCGGTGAACCCGCCGCCCGGCTATCCGGCCGACTACCCGCAGATCATCGCGCGTGCCCAGCGCGAAGGCATGGTCACGGTCTATGCGTCGACCGACGAGGATGTCGCCCGGCCGCTGCTCGATGCCTTCGAGGCGCGTTTTGCCGGCGTCAAGGTCGGCTATCGGGACCTGAACACCATCGAGCTGAACCAGCGTTTTCTCGCCGAGTCCGCGCAGCCGGTCCGCGCCGATCACGCCGACGTGCTGTGGAGCACCGCGATGGACCTGCAGATCAAGCTGGTCAACGACGGCCACGCGCTGCACTACGCGTCGCCCGAGCGCGCGGGGCTGCCGGGCTGGGCAAGCTGGCGCGAGGAGGCCTGGGGCACCACCTTCGAGCCGGCGGTGATCGTCTACAACCGCCGCCATTTCGACGGCATGCCGGTGCCGCGCAGCCGCAGCGCGCTGGCCAGGCTGCTGCAGGACAACGCAGCGCGCTGGCGCGGGCGCGTGGTCACCTACGATATCGAGCGCTCCGGCGTCGGCTATCTGCTCGCGCAGCAGGATGCGCGCATGGGCGGCGAGTTCTGGTATCTGGCGCAGGCGCTCGGGCGGGCCGGCGTGCGGCTGTCGGCGTCGACCGCCGACATGGTCGAGTCGGTCGCCAGCGGCGAACTGGTGCTGGCCTACAACCTGCTGGGCTCGTATGCGCTGTCGCTGATGGAGCGCGGCGCGGCGATCGGCGTGGTGGCGCCGAGCGACTACACGCTGGTGATGTCGCGCGTCGCCTTCATCGCGCGCCGCGCGCCGCATCCTTGGGCCGCGCGGCTATGGCTCGATTTCCTGCTGTCCCGCGAGGGACAGGCACTGCTGGCGCGTTCGGCGTCGCGGCTCTATACGATCCGCACCGACACCAGGAGCGGCCATACCGCGGCGGCGCTGGCCGAGCGGCTGGGCTACGCCTTCAAGCCGATCAGCGTCGGTCCGGGCTTGCTGGCGGCGCAGGACACGCTGCGCAAGCAGGCCTTCCTCGCGCGCTGGCGCGAGGCGATGAAGGGGTGAAGTCCGGACAAGGGGAAGCGACGGGACGGCACGAGCGCGTTGCGGCGGGTGGCCGCGCAGCGCATCAGCCGCCCGCGCACTGCTGCTGTTGGACCTTGAGCCGCAGGGCCGCCATTTCCTCGTCCAGCCTGGCCATCGGCCGCGGCACATAGCCCTTGCGCAGCGACGGTGCGAAGCGCAGCGTGTCGACGAAGACGTCGGCGAGCCGTTCCGCGTCGGCATTCAGGTCGAAGTCGCCCGGCGCGAACAGCCAGTGGGCCAGCACGCCGCCGATGGCGGCGTGGAAGGCGTTGACCGCCAGGTCCAGATCGAGGTCCGCCGACAGCTGGCCGCGATCGACCGCCAGACGCAGGTGCTCGCGCATCTTCAGCAAGCCCTGCTCGTGCGACTGCCGCTGGCGCTCGAGGATGGCGCCGTTGTCGTCCACCATCTCGCACTTGTGGAATACGATCTCGAACACGCGCCGCCATTGCGGATTGACCACCGTCTCGCGGAACACCAGCGCGACGATGTCGCGGATGCCGCCGAGCGGGTCCTCCTGGCTGGCGATCCGCTCCGGTTCGCACAGCGCCTCGACCGGCAGATGCACGCGGTCGCACATGGCGGCAAACAGATCGCTCTTGTTCTTGAAATGCCAGTAGATCGCCCCCCGGGTCACCCCGGCGGCCTCGGCGATATCGGCCAGCGAGGGCCGCGCCACGCCGCGCGCATGGAATACGGCCTCGGCCGCGTCGAGGATGCGATGTCGCGTCTCGAGGGCTTCTTCCTTGGTACGTCTGGCCATAAGCGGTGTCTTCAGTGGGCGGTGGGGACGAATGGGACGGCTTCGCCGAGGATCGCGGCGGGTACCTGCGGTCGCCGGCCAGCCAGGAAAGAAACGAATCCGTCACGAAACTGCGATACCACTGGACTTCCTGCCTCTGTTTTGCTGCGGTGCGACGGGCGGCATGCTAACCGATCCCGGTTGCCCTCGCATATGCGGTCGGTGCCCAATTGCAAAAGGCGTGAAACCGACCGGCAAAGCGGCCGGCGGCCGGCAAAGAGACGGGGCATCCTTGCGGTGCAATATTTCTCTTACATACATGCTTGAATGTATATATACTACGCGCTAGCCACAATTTGGACCAGCCCTGCGCATCTTTCTACCAAGAGATCCTGACCATTCGGGTCCTGCGGGCTGCATGTAGTGACGCATACGCGACCATCTGTCGCAATCCATACGGCACCATTGCGGTTTGTGGCTAGTATTGTTCTTTTTCTCCACGACGGTCCGTCGTGGAGTTCTGCCGCACAGGACGTCCACGCCGGCCCCTTAGCTCTGGGCCGGCGTTTGGCGTATCCGGCCGATCTCAAATTGCCATCACGGGGTTATCGATGAGGAAGTCCCAACGTTCGAGTTTGCTTGCCGTTACCGCTGCGCTGACGGTACTCACGCTGTCCGCCTGCGGCAACGACGCCCCGCAGGGCGGCGCGATGCCGCCGCCCGAGGTGGGCGTGGTGACGGTGACGCCGACGGCGGTGCCGGTCGTCAACGAGCTGCCGGGCCGTCTCGAGGGCGTGCGCACCGCCGAAGTGCGGGCGCGCGTCGAAGGTATCGTGCTGTCGCGCAACTATCGTGAGGGCGGCGAGGTCAAGGCCGGCCAGGTGATGTTCAAGATCGACCCGGCGCCGTATCAGGCCCAATTGGCGTCGGCCAAGGCCAGTCTGGCCCGGGCCGAGGCCAATGCGGTCGCCGCGCGGCAGAAGGCCGAGCGCTACAAGCCGCTGGTCGCCGTCAACGCGGTCAGCAAGCAGGAATATGACGAGGCTGTCGCGGCTGCCGGCCAGGCCGCCGCCGAGATCGCCTCGGCCAAGGCGGCCGTCACCACGGCCCAGATCAACCTGGGCTATACCACGGTCACGGCGCCGATTTCGGGCCGTGCCGGCCGTGCGCTGGTGACCGAGGGCGCGCTGGTCGGCAACGGCCAGGCGACCCAGCTGGCGCTGGTCGAGCAGGTCGATCCGATCTGGGTGACGTTCACCCAGCCCGCCACCGAGGTGATGCGGCTGCGCCGTGCCATCGAGTCGGGCGCCATCAAGGGCGTCGACGGCGGTGCCAAGGTGCGCCTGTTCCTCGAGGACGGCACGGAATACAGCGAGACCGGCAAGCTGCTGTTCTCCGACATGACGGTCGACCCGAGCACCGGCGCGATCACGCTGCGTGCGCAGTTCCCGAATCCCCGCCGTGATCTGCTGTCGGGCACCTATGTGCGCGTGCGGGTCGAGCAGGGTGTCGACGAGAACGCGCTGACCGTGCCGCAACGCGGCCTGATCCGCAGCGGCCAGGGCGCCTCGGTGCTGGTGGTCGGCGCGGACGGCAACGTCGCCGCGGTGCCGGTCAAGGTCGGACCGGCGATCGGCGATCGCTGGGTCGTCACCGAAGGCCTGAAGGGCGGCGAGAAGGTGATCGTCGAGGGCCTGCAGAAGGTCAAGCCGGGTGCGCCGGCCAAGGCAGTGCCGTTCCAGGCACAGGCCCCGGCCGGTGGCGCGAGCGGCGCGGCCGCGGCTGGTGGCCAGGGCGGCGCCTCGGCACCGGCGGCCGCTTCGGCGGCTGCGGCCAAGCAGGGCTGAGCACCGCGCCTAGCGGTAAGCGCAAGCAGATAGCGGAATACAAAGGGAGCCAGCCTCATGGCCAAGTTTTTCATCGACCGGCCGGTGTTCGCGTGGGTGATCGCGCTGATCATCGTGCTGGGCGGGATATTGTCGATCACGCAGCTGCCGATCGCCCAATATCCCAACATCGCGCCGCCGACCATTTCGGTCACGGCGACCTACCCCGGCGCCTCCGCCAAGACGCTCGAAGACTCGGTCACCTCGGTGATCGAGCAGGAGCTCAATGGCGCGCCCGGGCTGATGTACTACCAGTCGACCAGCGAGTCGACTGGCCTGGCGACGATCACCATCGCCTTCCAGCCGGGTACCAACGTCGACCTGAACTCGGTCGAGGTGCAGAACCGCCTGAAGCGCGTCGAGGCGCGCCTGCCGGCGGAAGTGCGCCAGCAGGGCGTGCGTGTCGAGAAGGCCGGGAACAACTACATGATGTTCCTGACCGTGACGTCCAAGTCCGGTAGCGCCAGCGCGATCGAGCTGGGCAACTACGTGTCGGCCAGCGTGCTGGACTCGATCCGCCGCGTGCCCGGCGTCGGCCAGGCCGACCTGTTCGGCACCGAGTACGCGATGCGCGTGTGGCTCGATCCGGCCAAGCTGACCGGCTACAACCTGACCCCGCTGGACGTCACCGCGGCGATCTCCGAGCAGAACATCCAGGTCGCCGTCGGCGAACTGGGCGGCACGCCGTCGCCGCGCGGTACCGAGCTGAACGCCACGGTGACCACGCAGAGCCGGCTGTCGACGCCCGAGGAATTCGCCAACATCCTGTTGCGCGTGAATCCGGACGGCTCGCAGGTGCGCATCCGCGACGTCGGCCGCGTGGAACTGGGCGGCGCCGACTATTCGACCGTCGCCCGTACCAACGGCAAGCAGTCGGCCGCGATCGCGATCAAGCTGGCGCCGACCGCCAACGCGCTGGCGACGGCCACCGCGGTGCGCGCGAAGATGGAGGAGCTGTCGAAGTTCTTCCCGGCGGACTACGAGTACACCGTGCCGTACGACACCTCGGCCTTCGTCAAGATCTCGATCGAGGAAGTGGTCAAGACGCTGCTCGAAGCGATCGTGCTGGTGTTCCTGGTGATGTACCTGTTCCTGCAGAACTTCCGCGCCACGATCATCCCGACGCTGGTGGTGCCGGTCGCGCTGCTCGGTACGTTTGGCATGCTGCTGGCGTTCGGCTTCTCGATCAACGTGCTGACGATGTTCGGCATGGTGCTGGCCATCGGTATCCTGGTGGACGATGCGATCGTGGTGGTCGAGAACGTCGAGCGGATCATGAGCGAGGAAGGGCTGTCCCCGCGCGAGGCGACCCGCAAGGCGATGGGCCAGATCACCGGCGCGATCGTCGGCATCACGCTGGTGCTGACCGCGGTGTTCATCCCGATGGCGTTCTTCGCCGGTTCGGTTGGCAACATCTATCGCCAGTTCTCGCTGTCGCTGATCGCGTCGATGGCCTTCTCGGCGCTGATGGCGCTGACGCTGACCCCGGCACTGTGCGCCACGCTGCTCAAGCCGGTCGAGGCGGGCCATCACCACGAGAAGAAGGGCTTCTTCGGCTGGTTCAACCGCACCTTCGCGCGGGCGGCCACCGGCTACCAGAGCATGGTGGCGAAGATCCTGGGCCGTACCGGCCGCTACCTGATCCTGTACGGCCTGATCGTCGCCGCCGTCGTGCTGCTGTTCCAGCGCCTGCCGTCGTCGTTCCTGCCTGACGAGGACCAGGGCTACACGATCACCGTGGTGCAGCTGCCCAATGGCGCGACGCAGGAGCGCACCCTCGGCGTGCTCAAGCAGATCGAGGACTACTACCTGCAGAAGGAAAGCAAGATCGTCGACCAGATGATCACGGTGGCGGGCTTCTCGTTCTTCGGCCGCGGCCAGAACGGCGGTATCGCGTTCGTGCGGCTGAAGGACTGGAAGGAGCGCACCGGCTCGGACGAAACCGCGCAGGCCCTGGTGGGCCGTGCCTTCGGCGCGCTGTCGTTCATCAAGGACGCGATCATCTTCCCGCTGAACCCGCCGGCGATTCCGGAACTGGGCAACTCGTCCGGCTTCGACTTCCGCCTGCAGGACCGCTCGGGCCAGGGTCACGCCAAGCTGATGGAAGCGCGCAACATGATGCTCGGCATGGCCGCGCAGAATCCGGTGCTGGCCGGCGTGCGTCCGGAAGGCCAGGAAGACGCGCCGCAGCTGCAGATCGACATCGACCGCGAGAAGGCGCGCGCGCTGGGCGTGTCGATCGCCGACATCAACTCGACGCTGTCGATCGCGTTCGGCTCCTCGTACGTCAATGACTTCATCTACGAGGGCCGCGTGCGCCGCGTGATCGCCCAGGCCGAGGGCGCGGACCGCCGCCTGCCGGACGACCTGACCAAGCTGCGCGTGCGCAACAGCAACGGCGACATGGTGGCCTTCGCGGCGTTCGCGACGTCGAAGTGGATCATGGGCTCGCCGCGTCTGGAGCGCTACAACGGTCTGCCGGCGGTCAAGCTGGCCGGCCAGGCCGCGCCGGGCCGCAGTACCGGCGAGGCGATGGCCGCGATGGAAGAGATGTTCGCCAAGCTGCCGCCGGGCTTCGGCTTCGAGTGGTCGGGTCAGTCGTTCGAAGAGCGGCTGGCCGGCGCGCAGGAACCGATGCTGTACACGCTGTCGCTGATCATCGTGTTCCTGTGCCTGGCCGCGCTGTACGAAAGCTGGTCGATCCCGGCCGCGGTGCTGCTGG
The DNA here is from genome assembly GCF_008801915.1 of Cupriavidus gilardii. Taxonomy (GTDB): domain Bacteria; phylum Pseudomonadota; class Gammaproteobacteria; order Burkholderiales; family Burkholderiaceae; genus Cupriavidus; species Cupriavidus gilardii. The sequence goes on along the minus strand of NZ_VZOV01000018.1, from coordinate 86,079 downwards.
TGGTGCCGCTGGGCGTGCTCGGCGCGCTGCTCGGCGTGACGCTGCGCGGCATGCCCAACGACGTCTACTTCAAGGTGGGCCTGATCGCCACCATCGGCCTGTCGGCGAAGAATGCGATCCTGATCGTGGAATTCGCCAAGGACCTGCAGGCGCAGGGGCGCAGCCTGATCGACGCGACGCTGGAGGCGGTGCACCTGCGCTTCCGGCCGATCCTGATGACGTCGTTCGCGTTCATCCTCGGCGTGCTGCCGCTGGCGATCTCGACCGGCGCCGGTTCGGGCAGCCAGCGCGCGATCGGTACCGGCGTGATGGGGGGCATGATCACCGCCACCGTGCTGGCGATCTTCCTGGTGCCCGTGTTCTTCGTGGTGATCCGCAAACGCTTCAAGGGCAGCGAGCGTCAGCGCATGCTGGACCAGAAGTGGCTGGACCCGAAGGAGGAAATCTGACATGACCAAGACACTGACCGCGCTGCTGCTGGTGGCCGGCGTGCTGTCCGGCTGCACGCTGGCGCCGCGCTATGAGCGGCCGGCCGCGCCGGTGGCGGCCGAATTCCCGACCGCTACCGAAGGCTACGGCCAGTCCGAGGTGAAGACCGGCGAAAGCCGCCGCGCCGCCGACATCGGCTGGCGCGAGTTCTTCCGCGATGCGCGCCTGCAGGCGATGATCGAGACCGCGCTGAACAACAACCGCGATCTGCGCACCGCCGCGCTGCGCATCGAGGAAGCGCGCGCGCTGTACCAGGTGCAGCGCGCCGACCTGCTGCCGACCGTCAACGCGACAGGCGGCTATACCCGCCAGCAGGTCTCGGGCGCGGCCTCGCCCTCGGGCCAGGGCTATACCGCCGGGTACTGGCAGGCCGGCGGCGCGATCACCTCTTACGAGCTCGATTTCTTCGGGCGCGTGCGCAGCCTGTCCAACGCCGCGCTGGCGCAGTACTTCGCCACCGAGGAAGCGCGGCGCGCCGCGCAGATCTCGCTGGTGTCGGAAGTCGCCAAGGCCTATCTGGCCGAGCGCGCCTATGACGAGCAGTACCAGATCGCGCAGAACACGCTGAAGACCCGCGAGGAAACCTTCCGCCTGGCGCAGCAGCGCTTCGAGGCGGGCGCCACCTCGGCGCTGGACCTGCGCGACAACGAGTCGCTGGTGGCCCAGGCCCGCGTGTCGGCCGCCGAGCTGGCGCGCCAGCGCGCGCAGGCGCGCAACGCGCTGGAGGTGCTGGTCGGCACCCCGCTCGGCGCGATCCCGAACCTGCCGCCGCCGCGCACGCTGTCGGACGAACGCTTCGTCACCGACATCCCGCCGGGGCTGCCGTCGGACCTGCTCGAGCAGCGTCCCGATATCCGCCAGGCGGAACAGCAACTGCTGTCGGCCAACGCGAATATCGGCGCCGCCCGCGCCGCGTTCTTCCCGCGCATCTCGCTGACCACCCAGCTGGGCAGCATGAGCCGCGACTTCTCCGGGCTGTTCGAGGCCGGCACCAAGGCGTGGTCGTTCGCGCCGCAGCTGGTGCTGCCGATCTTCGACTTCGGCCGCAACATGTCGAACCTGGACCTGGCCAACGTGCGCAAGAACATCCAGGTGGCGAACTACGAGAAGACCATCCAGGTGGCCTTCCGCGAGGTCGCCGACGCGCTGGTTGCGCGCGGCACGCTGGAAGAACAGGTCGCCAGCCAGGAGCAGGTGCGCAACGCCGAAGCGGCGCGCTTCGAACTGGCCAACCTGCGCTTCCGCAGCGGCATCACCGGGCAGCTCGAAACGCTGGACGCGCAGCGGCAACTGTTCACCGCCGAACAGGCGCTGATCCAGGCGCGCCAGCTGCGGCTGAACAACGCGATCGACCTGTATCGGGCGTTGGGCGGCGGGCTGTCGGAAACCGGCCCGGTGGCATCCGCGCCGACGCCGCAGAACGGCACCGCCCGCTGATCGCAGCGGTCCGGCAGCACAAGGAAAGCGCCTTCGGGCGCTTTCTTTCTTTTACTGACAGGTATCTGGTTTGCTGTTGCCCCGGACCCTGACCAATGCTAGATTGCGCTGCATCCAGCCCTTGGCAGTAAGCCGTTGCAATCATCCAGCAGCGCGCCGACCCCCTGGGCTTTTTGCGTCTTGACGTAGAAATGGGGGCCACAGGAGTCAGCATGCCGACGGCTATCCTCATCGACGGGGCCTTCTTCATCAAGCGCTTTCGGGCAATCGAGCCGCAGAATGCCCATGACGCACGCGGGGCGGCGGAGTGCGCTCATAGGTGGGCATGCGCCCATCTTTCGCCACGTCCAAACGGCACTGGGAGCGATGCATCTCCGGAGCGCCAGCGACGGCCACAGGATCGTCGCGAGTTGTATCGGATCTTCTTTTACGACTGCCCTCCGTTGACCAAGAAGATGCACAACCCGATCAACAAGAGAATTGTCGACTTCGCCAAATCGGCAGAGGCGGCTTTCCGACTTCAGCTACATGAGCATCTACGCGGGATGCGCAAGGTGGCACTCCGGCTCGGGCATCTTTCCAGCTACAGCCAGTGGACCATCAAGGCTTCCAAGGTGGCCGAGCTGTTAGCCGGAAGGCTTCAGATGCCGGAGCTGACGCCGGACGACGTGATGGTCGATATCCGGCAAAAAGGTGTCGACATGCGAATCGGCGTCGATGTGTCCTCGCTGGCGTTCAAAAAGCAGGTTGACCAGATCGTGCTGATAGCGGGCGACGCTGACTTCGTACCGGCGGCAAAGCAGGCCCGGCGTGAGGGAATCGACTTCATCCTTGACCCGATGTGGCAGCGCATCCCACCAAATCTCAACGAGCACATAGACGGCCTGCGGTCGACTTGTCCACGGCACGCGGGCTTGGAGCCTTGCGAAGACGCTTCGCGACCGTAGGCTGGTTTGCAATCGGTGTACCAGCCGTCTCGGCGGCGATACGTCGATGAAGGCTGGATTTGATCTCAGTGGCTTGCCAGCCGTTACAGCGTTCCGAGTTTTTCAAAAGAACCGGCCAACCGACCCACCTACGATCGCGTTTGTCGGTTCGCCCGTCAGCGTTTTGCGGGAGCCAGCTACCAACCCCAGCTCCTCGTTGGGTCGCACGTCATCCTTCCTTTGGTAGTTGGCTTTTTTTTCTCGCTCCGCCGTTTTCCTGCCTGCGCCCTCCCCTCGCCCGTTTCCTGCCGCGCCGTTGCGATTCCGGACTGCTCGCGCGTATCCGCCCCGTTGCCGCCGCCAGCATTAGTTTTCGCGCCAAATTCACTAGAAAGCGTCGCCCGATCGGCGCCGGCTGTACATGCGCACCTTCGGAAGGCGATACCTTGCGTCTTCACCTCGTTCTTCAACACTGGAGACCATGGGATGTCGACCCTGACAGAGAACGCCAATGCCGACAGCGCCGACCGGCGCTACTACCAGACCGATGACTCGCTGACGCGCATCACCTGCCGCGTGCTCGACGGCAAGCTGTGGATGACGCTCGACAATATCGCGAAGCTGTACCGGACCTCGGAGCAGGATGTCGCCAGGCAATTGAAGGCCGCCTTCTGCGGGCGCAGGCTCGGTTCGGCGTCGATCCGCAAGGAGGCCCAGCGCGACGATGGCGTCGTGCCAGGTCCGACCTGCTACGCGCTGGACGCGGTGCTGCTGGTTGGCGTGCGACTAGGCTCGACGCGCGGCGAAGCCTTTGCGCATTGGGCGGCCGAGGTGCTCGCCAACGAACCGGCCGGACCGACGGAGCAAGCGGCGGGGCATCGAACCGGGCCGGAGCCAGGCACGGTAAAGTAGCCCACCGGACAACCGACGGCAGGCAAGGACGTGCAGATGAAGCTGATTGAAACCGAGCGTTTGCAACAGGTGCTGAACGACTTCATTCGCGCCCGCGATTGGGCGCGGTACCACTCGCCGAAGAACCTGTCGATGGCTCTGAGCGTCGAGGTGGCCGAGCTGGTGGAAATCTTTCAGTGGAAGACGGAGCAGCAGTCTCTCACCGTGATGGCGACGGACGAGCGCGAGCATGTGCGGCAGGAGCTGGCCGACATCCTGATCTATCTGGTCGAGCTGGCCAGTGTGCTGGAAGTCGATCTCGACGCCGCGGTGCGCGACAAGATCGCGCTCAATGCCGCCAAGTACCCCGCGATCACGCCATCGGAAGTGAATCGCTGAATCGGAGGAGGATCGTCATGGCAGCGAATGCATCGACTGAGGCCGGCGTGATCCGCGTCGGCATCGGTGGCTGGACCTATGCCCCCTGGCGCGGCACGTTCTACCCGCCGAAGCTGACGCAGGCGCGCGAGCTCGAGTTCGCCAGCAGCCGGCTGACGGCGATCGAGATCAACAGCACCTATCACGGTACGCAGAAACGCGCGTCGTTCATCAAGTGGAAGGAGCAGACGCCCGACGATTTCGTTTTCTCGGTCAAGGCGTCGCGTTTTGCGACGAACCGCCGCGTACTGGCCGAAGCCGGGGAGTCGGTCGAGCGTTTTCTCGACAGTGGCATTACCGAACTGGGCCCCAAGCTCGGGCCGATCGTCTGGCAGTTCGCGCCCAGCAAGGCGTTCGAGCCCGGCGACTTCGAGGCGTTTCTGGGGCTGCTGCCGCCGCAAGCCGATGGCATCCCGCTGCGTCATGTGCTGGAAGTACGCCACGCCAGCTTTGCCTGCGCGCAATTCCTGGCGTTGGCTCGCCAATACAAGGCGGCGACGGTGTTCACCGACGCCGAGAAATTCCCATCGTTCGCCGATGTGACCGGGGACTTCGTCTACGCACGGCTGATGCGCAGCAACGCCAAGCTCAAGTACGGCTACGCGCCAAAGGCGCTAGACGCGTGGGCCCAGCATGCGCAGGCGTGGGCGCGTGGCGAGGCGCCGGAAGACCTTCCGCGCGTCGAAAACAACGACGTCCCGGCGGGCCGCCGGGACGTCTTCGTGTTCTTCATCAACGGCGACAAGGAGCGCGCGCCGGCCGCCGCGACCGCCCTGCTGTCGCGCCTGGATCCGGACTACGAGGCGCGCGTGCGGGTTTCCGGCAGGAACACGGCCAGCACGCCGAGCAGCGGCAAGTAGGCGCACCAGCGGTAGACCGTCTCGATGCCGTGCGCGTCGGCGATGCCGCCGAGCACCGCGGCGCCGATGCCGCCCATGCCGAAGGCCAGGCCGAAGAACAGGCCCGACACCATGCCGACCTTGCCCGGAATCAGTTCCTGCGCGAACACCAGGATCGCGGAGAACGCCGAGGCCAGGATGAAGCCGATCACCAGCGACAGCGCGGCGGTCCAGAACAGGTCGGCATGGGGCAGCATCAGCGTGAACGGCGCAACGCCGAGGATCGAGAACCAGATCACCCGCTTGCGGCCGATGCGGTCGCCGATCGGGCCGCCGAGGATGGTGCCGACCGCCACCGCGAACAGGAAGGCGAACAGATAGAGCTGGGCCGAGCGCTGCGGCACGCCAAAGCGCTCCATCAGATAGAAGGTGTAATAGGTGCCCAGCGAAGCCATATAGAAGTACTTCGAGAACAGCAGCACCATCAGCACCGCCATCGCGCGCGCGACGGTGCGGGCCGGCAGCCGCGGCGCGCTGGCCATCGCCTTGCGCGCCGCGCGGGCATGCTCGGCCAGCCGCTGGCCATACCAGCCGCCCACGCGCCACAGCACCGCGATCGCCAGCAGGGCCGCCAGCGACAGCCAGGCGATGCTGCCCTGGGTGTGCACCACCACCGCTGCCAGCAGCGGGCCGGCCGCGCTGCCAACATTGCCGCCGACCTGGAAGATCGACTGCGCCAGCCCGTGGCGCCCGCCCGAAGCCATGCGCGCCACGCGCGACGATTCCGGATGGAAGATCGACGAGCCGGTGCCGACCAGCGCCGCGGCGACCAGCAACACGCCATAGCTGGGCGCGACCGACAACAGCAGCAGACCCGCCAGCGTGAACCCCATGCCGACCGCCAGCGAATGCGGCTTCGGGTGCTTGTCGGTGTACAGGCCGACCAGCGGCTGCAGCAGCGAGGCGGTGATCTGGTAGGTCAGCGTCAGCAGCCCGATCTGCACGAAGCTCAGGTTGAAGCCGCCCTTGAGCATCGGGTAGATCGCCAGGATCAACGACTGGATCATGTCGTTGAGCATGTGGGCGAAGCTGATGGCGGACAGCACGCGGAAGCCGGTGCGCTCGCCTGCGGCGGCCGCGCTGTGCGCCGCGGGTGCGGCGGGCGCGGCCGGTGTCACGGCGGCATCGGGCACATTGCCCAGTTCGGCAGACAGGGAATCGATTCGCGAAGCCATGGCAAGGTCTCTGTTTGGACTTTTTCCGGGAGCGTTCGGGCGTAGTCGGAAAGGCGCGGGAGCAACACGGCAGCAAGGCCGCACGCGCGCGAACACGGTGATGCTATTCCTTGTGTTGGCGCCTGTCCTGCGAGATTGAGACTACAACCATCTCGAAACGGACAGATAATGGCCTTATCGGGCGCTCAAGACGCCACGCTTTCGCCACATTCCGATATCACCGAGATGGCCGACGCTGTTTCCCTACCCGGCGCCCTGCCCCCGCGCCCGCGCTATATGGCGTACGACCGTGGCCCGATGCCGGTTGCCGCGATGGCCGCCGACTATCAGCCCGGCCACCTGACGACGCGCCACCGCCATCCGCACGCGCAACTGCTGCATGCGGTGCATGGCGTGATGGTCGTGGGCACCGACGAGGGCCAATGGATCGTGCCGCCCACGCGTGCGATCTGGGTACCGGGCGGCACCGATCACTGGATACGCATGGTGGGCCACGTGCGCATGCGCACCGCCTATATCCGCCCGGATGCGGCCGACGGATTGCCGACGCGCTGCACCGTGCTCGGGGTCTCGCCCCTGCTGCGCGAATTGATCCTGGCGGCGATCGATATCGTCCCGCCCTATGTTGCCGATTCGCGCGACGGCCGCGTGATGCAGCTGCTGCTCGACGAGGTGCTGCTGCTGCCTGCATTGCCGCTGCACCTTCCGCATCCCGCTGATCCGGCGCTGCGGCGTATCTGTGCCGCGATTCTGGAAATGCCCGATACGCCGATGACGCTGGCCGACTGGGCGCGGCGATTGGGGATCGACGGCAGGACCGTGCAGCGGCGCTTTGCGCGCGAGACCGGCATGACTTTCGGGCAATGGCGCCAGCAGGCGCGGCTGCTCGCCGCGCTGGAGCGGCTGGCGGCCGGCGTCAAGGTCGTCGAGGTCGCGCTGGAACTGGGCTACCAGAGCCCGAGCGCGTTCGCGGCGATGTTCCGGCGGCAGTTCGGCGTGCCGCCCAGCGCGTTCTTTCGCTGAGCGGGTCTGCCGTCAGGGAAGGCGGTCAGCCGCCGGTCAGGCGCCCAGATAGCGCTCGACCAGCCGCGTCCAGTACGCCGCGCCTATCGTCAGGTTGTCGTCGTTGAAGTCGTAGGCGGGGTTGTGCAGCAGCGGACGACCCGCGCCGTTGCCCAGGCGCACGAAGCAACCGGGACGCTGTTGCAGGAAATACGCGAAGTCCTCGCTGCCGGCGATCAGCGGGATCTGGCCGACGACCTTGTCCGGGCCGACCAGCTCTTCGGCGACCTGGCGCGCGAATTCAGTTTCCGCTTCGCTGTTGACCACCACCGGATAGCCCGGGCGGTAATCGATGTCGACTGCCGCGCCATAGCCCTCGACGTGCGAGCTCACCAACTGGCGGATCCGTGTTTCCAGCGTCGTGCGCACCTCGGGACTGAACGAACGCACGCTCAGTTCCAGCTTGGCGCTTTCCGGAATCACGTTGGGAGCGTGGCCCGCATGCAGCGAGCCGATCGTCACCACCGCGGTCTCGTTCGGATCCACATTGCGGGACACGATCGTCTGCAGCGCCATCACCAGGCTGCCGGCAACCAGGATCGGATCGATCGACTGGTGGGGCCGCGCGGCATGGCCGCCCTTGCCGCGAATCGTAATCGTTACGGTGTCGCAGGCCGCCATCATCGGGCCGGCGCGGAACATGAACGTGCCCACCGGCACGCCGGGATGGTTGTGCAGGCCGAAGATCGCATCGCAGGGGAAGCGTTCGAACAGTCCATCGGCCAGCATCCGCTGCGCGCCGCTGGCGCCGGCGCCGATTTCCTCGGCCGGCTGGAAGATCAGATGGACGGTGCCGTCGAAATTGCGGGTACGCGCCAACTGGCGAGCGGCGCCAAGCAGGATCGCGGTATGGCCGTCGTGGCCGCATGCGTGCATCTTGCCGCAATGGACGCTGGCGTACGGCAGGCCGGTCGACTCCAGGATCGGCAGCGCGTCCATGTCGGCGCGGATGCCGACGCTGCGCCCACTGTCGCCGTTGCGCAGCGTGCCGACCACGCCCGTGCCGCCGACCCCGCGCGTCACCGCATAGCCCCAACGCTCGAGACGCTGCGCCACCAGTTCGGCGGTGCGGTGCTCTTCAAATCCGAGTTCGGGGTGTTGGTGGATGGTGCGGCGGATCGCCTCGAGTTCGGTGCGGCTATCCAGGGTATCGGACAACTCGCAATAGGCCGGAGTGAGATCGGCTCCGAGGCGGGACACGAGAATGGGGGGATCAACTTCTGACATGACGGCGCTCGTACTGGCTTAGTCCATGAAGCACAGTATTCCACTTAGGATCGCGAGTGCCTATGCGATTCGCTGTTTGCGCCGCATTTGTTTTCAGAACTGTTGCTAACGGGGTACGGTCCACCCTGATGCGCGCAGGGTCGGGGGAACTCGATCGGCTTCAAGGGATCAGAGCCCCCCTCATGTTTCATTGTGTTACGACGCGAACGAGGCCATCACGCTGAGCGCGTATAGGGCAGCACCCGCTGCGTCTGCTCGCCCAATCCTTCGATGCCGAGCCGCATGGTGTCGCCGGGCCGCAGAAAGCGCGGCGGCTTGAAGCCCATGCCGACGCCCGGCGGGGTGCCCGTGCAGATCAGATCGCCGGGATGCAGCGTCATGAAGCGGCTGACGTAGCTGACCAGCGTCGCGACATCGAACACCATCGTCGCGGTGGTGCCGCTTTGCATCCGTTCGCCATTGACGTCCAGCCACAGGGTCAACGCCTGCGGATCGGGCACCTCGTCGCGCGTGACCAGCCACGGACCGACCGGGCAGAAGGTGTCGCAACCCTTGCCCTTGTCCCAGGTGCCGCCGCGCTCGATCTGGAATTCGCGCTCGGAGACGTCGTTGACCACGCAGTAGCCCGCCACGTGAGCGAGCGCATCGGCCGCCGGCACATCCTGCGCGCGCGTGCCGATCACCACGCCGAGTTCGACCTCCCAGTCGGTCTTGACCGAATCGCGCGGCAGCCTCACGGGATCGTTCGGGCCGTTCAGCGAGCTGGTCGCCTTCAGGAAGACGATCGGCTCCGACGGAATCGGCATGTTGGCCTCGGCCGCGTGGTCGGCGTAGTTCAGCCCGATGGCGACGATCTTGCCGATTCCGGTCCATGGCGTGCCGAATCGCTGCGCTTCGGCGAGCGGCAGGGTGGCAGGGTCCAACGCCGCCAGTTCGGCCAGCGCGCCTGGCGACAGCGTGCGGGCGTCGATATCGCGGACCACTGCGGACAGGTCGCGCACGCGACCCTGCGCGTCGATCAATCCGGGCCGCTCGGCGCCGGCGCTGCCAATTCGTACCAGCTTCATCGTTCTCCTCGTTCTGGCTGTGGGTATTCCTGCGGATATTCAGCGATCAATTTGCCGCCGCCTGATTCGCCTGGCGCGGTGCGGCCAGCAATTGCTCGATGCGCGAGACCAGCTGCCGGTCCGACGGCTTCACCGAGCTTTGATAGCTGGCGACGACGCGTCCGTCGCGGTCGATCAGGTACTTGTGGAAATTCCATTTGGGCGCGGTGCCGCTTTCCCTGGCCAGCCGCGCATACATCGGATTGGCCTGGTCGCCGCGCACATGGGTCTTGGCCAGCATCGGAAACTTGACGCCGTAGGTGTTGAAGCAGAAATCGGCGATCTCCTTTTCGGAACCCGGTTCCTGCGAGAAGTCGTTGGAGGGAAAGCCCAGCACCACCAGGCCGCGTTCGCGGTATTTGGCGTAGAGCGCCTCCAGGCCCTCGTACTGCGGCGTGAAGCCGCAATAGCTGGCGGTATTGACGACCAGCACGACCTTGCCGGCGTACTGGCAAAGGTTCTGTTCGGCCTCGTCCTGCAACCTTGGGAAGCGGAAGTTCAGCGTGGCGGGACAACTGGCCGCGGGGCGCGCCGCCGACGAAGCCTCGGACGTTGGCGCGGCCGCGCCGGCAGGGCGGTTCGCACCTTGTTCACCGGCGGCATGCAGGCTCGGCGCGGACAGCGCCAGTGCGACGGCCCAGGGCAGGGCGGCGCGGCGGCGCCGTGGCGGCTGGCTCGGGGAGGCAGGGAAGCGGGTCATGGCGTCGATCTCCGGCAAACGGTGACCCGTAGTCTACGCCGGCCCCGACGCCTGCGTTATTCCATCGCCAGCGGCTTGACGTGATCCGGGACGGCGCCACGCAGCTCGACGTCCGGCGTACGCCGGACCAGGCCCAGCGCCAGCAGCGCGGCCGCGGCACCGGTCGCGAAGATCCAGTGGAAGCCGGCCTCGACGCCGCCGGTCAGCAGATGCTGCACCTGCGGCGCCAGTTGCGCGAATGCTTCGCTGCCATGCCGCAGGGCGCCAAGATCCAGCGATGCGCCCACGCTGTCGTGTCCGGCCGCGTGCAGGGCCCCGCGGAAGGCGAGCGTCAGCAGCGTGCCGGCCATCGCGCCACCGAGCGCGCTGCCCAGCGAGCGCAGCACCAGCAGCGCGCCGGTGCCGGCACCGGTGTCGCGGCGCTCGAGGGCGTTCTGCACGTTCATCAACGTGCCGACCATGCAGATGCCCAGGCCCACGCCGGTCACGATCATCGCGGCCAGCAGCCACACCAGTGAGGTGGCCGGCGTCGCGGTCGACAGCGCCGCCAGGCCGAGAGCCGCGGCGGCAAAGCCGATGGTCAGCAGCCCGCGCAGCCGGCCGAGCCGGGGCGCCAGCATCGCGACCACGAAGTTGCCTGCAACGGTGGACAGCAGGAAGGGCACCACCAGCATGCCGGACGTCGCCGCGTCGGCGCCGCGCACCAGCTGGAAGTGCAGCGGCAGCGCGAAGACGCAGAGAAACAGCGCGGAAGCGGCCAACGCAGAGGCACCGACGCCCAATACATAATTGCGGTTGGCGAACAGGCGCGGCGGCAGCATCGGATCGCTGGCGCGCCGTTCCTGCCAGACCAGCGCCAGCACGCTGAGTCCGGTCAGCGCCGCCAGTCCGGCCATCGGCGCGGACAGCCAGTCGAATCGCTCGCCGCCCCAGCTCATCGCCAGCAGGAAGGACACGATCGCCACCGTCAGCAGCAGCGCACCGCCCCAATCGACGCGAGCCTTGCCGGCCGGAGCGGGCAGGGCGCGCAAGCCGCGATGGCACAACCACATCGCCAGCAGCCCAAGCGGCAGATTGATCCAGAACAGCCAGCGCCACGACAGATGGTCGGACACCCAGCCGCCGACCAGCGGTCCGGCCACCGACGCCACCGCCCATACCGCCGCCAGGTAGCCCTGATAGCGCCCGCGCTGGCGCGGCGACACGACGTCGGCGATGGCCGCTTGCGCCAGCGACATCAGGCCGCCGCCGCCGATGCCTTGCAGCGCGCGAAACAGAATCAGCTGCTGCAGCGAACCGGCCATCGCGCAGGCCAGCGAGGCCAGCACGAACAGTCCGATCGCGACCATCAGCAGCCGGCGTCGGCCGAACGAGTCCGACAGCTTGCCGTAGAGCGGCGTGGTGACGGTCGAGGTAATCAGATAGGCCGTGACGATCCAGGACAGATGGCCGAAGCCGTCCAGATCCTGCGCGATCGCAGGTACGGCCGGAATCACCACGGTCTGATCGAGCGCGGCGAGCAGGATGCACAGCACGATGCCGCCGATCACGCGCATGATCGCGCGGTGGTCCGCGGCGGCGGCAACGGGCTGCGCCGGCGCGGGGGCCGCGGTGTCGGATGGAGCAATCGAAGAGGGGGCGGAAGCGGGGTCAGGGCGGTCGGATACGGCGGGGCGGGACATCGGAGCGGCGGCGGCGGGCGGCCGGGGATAGCCGCCGGTGATAGCGGCGGGGAGGGCGGCCGGAGCCGGCCCTGCAGGACCGGCTTCATCTGTTATTCAGTAAACGCAAAATTATATGCGTTTACCGAATATGCCGCTCTGGGACGCTGCTCTCCGCGTGTCAGCGGCTGCCTGCGATGTACTGCTCCAGCTGTTCGATGATGAAGCGCTGTTCGGAGATGATGTCCTTGACCAGATCGCCGATCGACAGCATGCCGATCAACTCGTCGCCTTCCATCACAGGCAGGTGGCGCAAGCGGTGTTGCGTCATCAGCGCCATGCACTCGTCGGTGGTCTGGTCGGCCCGAACATAGACCACCGCGGTGGTCATGATGTCCCGCACGAAGGTTTCGCGGGACGTTCGCTGCATCAGGATGACCTTGCGCGCGTAGTCGCGTTCGCTGAGGATGCCGACGATCTTGCCGTGCTCCATCACCAGCAGCGCGCCGATGCTCTTTTCCGCCATCAACTGGAGCGCGGCATAGACCGTCGCGCCCGGCTGGATGCTGTAGATGGCTTGCGTCGGCTTGGACGCGAGGACCTGTCGTGCAGTTTTCATCATCCACTCCTGGTCGGGTCGGGAAGGACTGCGGCCCCACTCGCCGGCATCCGCGGCGGGGAGAGGTCCGCCGGTCGGGTCGGCGGTACGCCATTCCAGATTAGCAAAGGATCGGCACACGTCACAGCGTGACGGGGAAGAATCTTATCGATGTGCCTTTTTGGGCATATCGAGTCGCTTGCCCCAGACGCGCGCGGGTTTGCGCGGCGCCTTCGGCGCTTCGGTCGCGGCCGGATCGGGCTCCGTGGTCAACGCATACGCGCGCGCGACGATGGTCCGAAGCTCGATCCGAGCCGCGCGGTCCCCGTCGGGAACGGCGGCAATGTCGCTCATCGCTTGCAGCATCGGGGCGGCCGCCGTTGGAGACAGCAGGGGCAGGACGGCGGCGAGATCCTTCAGGTGCCGGCTGATCAGCTGGAAACCCTTGACGGTGCCTGCATCCGCTCCCGGAAGCGGCTCCGTCGTCCGCGCCATCGCACAGGGGTTGACCGCGGCGGCGAGGCCGTCGGCCAGCCGTAAGGCGCCGTTTTCCAGCCACTGCCGGAATGCCGGTCCGAGGGGCGACCCGCCCATCAGTTGCACGATTCGCCTGGCCGCCGCCATGTCGAAGCCATGCGCGTTGGCAAACCGGTCGCACAGCGACGCCGCCATGTCGTCGCGCCGGCCTCGCGCCGGCGTGCCAGGCGGCAGCGCAAGCGAGCAAAGCGGCTCGAGGATCAGTTCCAGCTGATCGAGCCGTAGCGTTTCCGGCAAGGCGCGCAACTGCTGATCGACCAGTTCCAGGTCGTCGTCGGACACGACCGCGTCGCGGAAATCGAGGCTGGCCGGCAGGTCGATGTTCGCGTCCGGACCAGCGTGGAACCGCCGGCACAGGTCATGCAGCCAGACCAGCCGATCGTCACCAGGCAGAAAGCCCCGTTCGGGAATGAGCCCGACCCGCCCTTCCGCGGGCTTGAAATGCCCGACGGTATGCCGGATGCGTGCAAGGCGTACGGACCCGCACGGCAGCAGCCGGCACAAGGTCCGTACGATCGCAAGCAATTGCTGCCGCAGCGTCATGTGGCGGAACGGCACTTCCACCAGCATGCCTTCCCATCGTCCCGATGGGCATTCGCTCAGCTGGAACCGATAGCGATTGCCGCCAAGCTGAACGATGTGATGGGCGCCGTCGCCATGTAGTTGCTGCAAGAGCTCGCCGGGACAGCGCTGGACGGCCAGCCGGATGTCCTGGATGCCGGCGAACCGGTGAATGGTCAGGGGAGCGCGCATGATGGATGGCAGGGGTGATGATTGGGCAGGGAGGCGTGGCAGGGCACCGCCGCACAGGCCGTCGTGCCGTTGCCATGCAACGAACGGATCGCGCAAGTGTGACGAACTCGTCAAGAAAGGACTTTCGGCAATCTGCAGATTCCGCTTGAAGCGGCACGTCGCCACTTGTCGAGTTGCCGCCGAACCTGCATCGGCGCGGTCATCGCGCACCCGTCGCGCACCGTCCCGCATCATGGCGTCCGTCAGCGGGGGTGGGATTTGCGGCATCATGGCGGCGTTGCCGATTCCATCGCGGGGTGTTTGCCGCCCCGCCAGCCGCCGTGTCCGCCCACGAAGTTCCATCCCGCTCCCGCGATGCATCCCCCGCGCCCGGCGTACCCGATGCCTGCGACCACTGTCTCGCGCTGGCCGCCGACATGCGCCGGCGCGAGCCGCACGAACGGCTGGCGCTGAAACACACCGCGCCGCTGGTCAGCCAGAGCGCCGCCGGCGTGCCGTTCAGCATGCTGACCTTCGAGTGCCGCGAATGCGGCACCGTCTGGCGCCTGTACGATCGGGCCAACGAGTTGTTCGTCTCCTGGGTGCCCCATTGGCGGCCCCGAGCGTTGGGCTAAGATAGCGCCCGTCGCCGGCCTGGCAGGCATCCGCCCGCCTTCTGCCTGCCTTGCGCATGCGTTATGCCGGCTTTGACCGTCAACCCACGGCCATCACTTTCTGCCAATCTCTGCCGCCATGTCTCTTGCCTTCCGCCTGCCCGGACTCTCCACCCTTGCCACCGTTGCCGCCGCCTCGTCGTTTGCCGTCGTCGCCAGCGCGCCGGCGGTCGCCGCCGACAACTATCCGTCGCGCCCGATCCGTCTGATCGTTGCCTATCCGACCGGCGGCATCAGCGATACGGTGGCGCGCGCGCTCGCCGAGCGCCTCTCCGATCAGATGGGGACGTCGGTGGTGGTCGAGAACAAGGCGGGGGCCGGTGGCAGCATCGGCATGGATGCCGTGGCCAAGGCAGCGCCAGACGGCTACACGATCGGCTTTTCGTCGACCAGTCCGCTGACGTTGAACCCGCACGTCGGCAAGGTCCATTACGACCCGCAGCGCGATATCGCGCCGGTGATGAGCGTGATGTACTCGCCGGTGATCGTGGTCGCCACCTCGAGCTTTGCCGGCAAGTCCTTCCAGGATCTGGTCGCGCAGGCCAAGGCCAAGCCGGGTTCGGTCCGGTGGGCGACCTCGGGCCTCGGCACGGTCGGCCATGTCGTGCTCGAACAGGTCAAGGCCAAATCGCGAGCGGACCTGACGCTGATCCCGTACAAGGGCGCCGGCCAGCAGATGAACGACGCGCTCGGCGGCCAGTTCGAAGTGATGAGCACCAATGCCAGCCCCGCGCTGACGCAGCAGATGCAGGCCGGACGCCTGCGCGCGCTGGCGGTCGGCGCGCCGAAGCGCATCGACGCGCTGGCCGAGGTGCCAACCTTTGCCGAACTCGGTTATCCGAAGGCCAATCTGACCTCGACCTTCGGCGTGTTCGCGCCGGGCAAGACGCCGGCCGCGATCGTGGCGCGTCTGAACGCCGAACTGAACAAGGCGCTGGCCGCGCCGGAAGTTCGTGAGCGCCTGCTCAAGGGCGGCGAGGTGCCTACCGGCGGCAGCGCGGCGCAGTTCGCCGCGGCGATCCGTGCCGAATACGACGATAACGGCCGCATCGTCAAGGAAGCCGGCATCAAGGCGGACTGAGCCGGCGCGCAAGCCCGGTGCTGCGCAGTGTCCGCGCAGCCGCCGCTCACTTGACGCGCGTCCCCTCACGCGGGCGGCGGGGGATCGCAACCGGGCTCGGCCGCCTCGGCTGCGGCCCACTGTGCCAGCGCCGTCAGTTCGTCCGGCTCGGTCAGCAAGCCATCCTCGTCGAGCAGGCAGAACGCGACCAGCCCGCCCATCAGTCCACCGGCCACGGGCGCCAGCCAGAACAGCCATAGCTGCGCGATCGCCCAGCCCTGCACGAACAACGCCTGGCCGGTGGCGCGGGCAGGATTGAGCGCGGCGTGGGTTACCGGCAAGGCAAGCAGGTGGGCCATCGCCAGCGCGAGCCCAAGCACCACGGGACCCGCAGCGATCAGGCGGCACCGGTGGGTGACGCTGGCCGTCACCAGCGCCAGCATCGCGGTCGCCGCGAATTCGATCGCCAATGCGCTGGGCAAGTCGTAGCCGGCAGGGGAATGCAGACCGTAGCCGTTCGCGGCGAAGCGCTCGGACGAAAACGCGAAATCGGGCCTGCCCTGCGCCGCCAGCATCAGCAACGTCGCGGCGGCCACGGCACCCACGAGCTGTGCGATGCCGTAGGGAATCACCTCTCGCCACGGAAAGCGCCGTGCCGCTGCCAGGCCCAGGCTGATGGCTGGATTCAGATGGGCGCCGGAGATCGGTCCGACCGCCCGCGCCATCGCATAGGCCGCCAGCCCGAACGCGAGCGCGATGCACAGCAGATCCGCGGCGGTATCCGGTTTGCAGCCGGCCAGCACCACCACGCCGCATCCGGCAAAGATCAATCCGAAGGTGCCGACCGCTTCCGCGAGCAGTCTTCTGGCGAGGGAAGCCATGGTTCGCTCCTTAGATGGGGTCGACCACATCGAGGCGGCAGCCGGCCGAATACACCGTGGTCAGCCGCACGCCGTTGTGCGGCCACAGGGCCAGCTTGGTCCGCACGCGTGACAGATGGCTGTCGAGCGTGCGCGAACCGTCCGGCAGCGCGCGGTGCCAGACCTCGTCGATCATGGTCTGGCGCAACACCAGCTGGCCGAGATGCCGGAACAGCAGAATGGCCAGATCGAACTCCTTGGGCGACAGCATGACCGGCGTGCCGGTCAGATAGGCGCGCCGTTCAGTAGTCGAAAAACGATAGGCACCGACTGACAGATCGAAGCAGCCCTCGCCCGTATCGAGCATGCGTCGCGCCAGTGCATGGATGCGGGCCGCCAGCTCCGCTCGCCGTACCGGTTTGGCGATGAACGCATCCGCGCCCTGCGCGAGGCCGCGGCACAGTTGGCACTCCTCGGCAGCATCGCCGAGCAGCATCACCGGCAAGCGGCTGCCGATGGTGCGCCGTACCCACAGCAGCACGTCCTGGGCGGCGATGCCCGGCACTTCCCAGTCCAACAGCAGCATATCGAACGCTTCCTGGCGCAGCGCCATCATCAGGGTCCGTCCTTCGCGGAAGCGAATGCATCGATGGCCTTGCAGGCTGAGCGTTTGCTCGAGCACCACGGCTTGGGTGGGATCGTCTTGCAGCGCAGCGATTCTCATGGCGTCTGCTCTCCTCGCATGTCGATCTCGATTTCGATGGCGCGGGGGCGGCGCGCGCCCCGAAGCGCGACAAGGCAGTCCACTGGCGGGCTTCACCGGCCGCGTACAGTCGGAGCTCGGGCATTGGCCTTTGCCCTCGAGCCGCTGGCATTGGTGCGGCAACGTCGATCCGCGCAGGCATCGTACGTTCAGGCATCGGCATGCCGAAAGTGAGAATTTGTTGAAACCTCAAATTGAGGCAATTCCTATTTGTAAACGGCCGCGCGCAATCTTAAATGCGGGATGGTTCGATGCCCGATGGCAATGGAACGGTCGCAGGCAGACCGGAGTTCGATCGCTCACCACCGTGAACGGAGTTGCGCATGAAGATCGCATCGCTCGAAGACGAACCCGCGCAGGCTGCGTGGATCCAGCAAATCGTGACCGAGGCCGGCCACTGCTGCGTCAGCTTCGGATTGAGCCGGCAGTTGCTGCTGCGCTTGCGCAATGAGAGTTTCGATCTGTTGCTGCTCGACTGGCAGATGCCGGACATGAGCGGCAAGGAAGTTCTGCACTGGACCCGCGCCAACTTGGATCGGCGCGTGCCCGTGATGTTCCTGACCTGCCGCGGCGCCGAGGAAGATGTAGTCAGTGGCCTGTGCGCCGGGGCGGACGATTACATGGTCAAGCCGATCCGGCCGGGCGAGCTGACCGCGCGCATCCAGTCGCTGCTGCGCCGTGCCGACAGCCGCCGCGGCGGTACCGACGCTCGTGTCAGCCTGGGCGGCTATGTGTTCGACAGCGCCGCACGCACCGTCACGCTGAACGGCCGCCCCGTCGAGTTGACGCCGAAGGAATTCGACCTGGCCCTGCTGCTGTTTCGCAACGAGGGACGCATCGTCGCGCGCAACTATATTGTCGCCGCGGTGTGGGGCAGGGAGATCTCGCCGCTGTCGCGCACCATCGATACGCACATGTCCCGCGTACGCAGCAAGTTGGGTTTGCGCGCGGATCGCGGTTTCCGGCTGATTCCCGTCTATACCCACGGCTATCGGCTCGAGGCGGTGAGCCTGCCATGAGTGTGCTCATCCGCATGTGGGACCGGTTTGCCCGTCTGGCCGCATGGCGCCGCCGCTGGGCCCGAAGCGCTGCGCGGCGGGGGGATCCGGTATGGCGAGCGGTGGTCCATGGCTTGGCGCACGATCTGCGCGTTCCGCCCACCGACATGCTGGCGCTTGCCGGGCTGTATCGCGCCGGTGCACTGGCCGGGCCGGCGTTTACGGCGCAGGTCGTCGCGCACGCGCGCGAGGCGCTGAACCGGGTCGACGAACTGGGCTGCCTGATCGAAGAGGCCGTTCATTCGTATTGCCGCGAGCCGATCGATCTGGCGGCATTGGTCGCCGGTTGCGTCGATGCGGCATGGAGCGCGGCCGACGAGGCGGGCGTGATCTTGCACTGCCAGGCCCTGCCGACCGTCGCCTGGGTGGAAGGCGATGCCCGCATGCTCGAGATGGCGGTCACCCGCCTGCTGGCCCGTGCGATTCTGAACAGTTCGCCCGGTGCGGCCGTGCATCTGCGGATCGGCATCTCTGGCCGTGCCTGCTCCGTGGAGGTGGCGACCGCGGCGGCGTCGCCCGATGAGGTCGTCGCGGCGCTGACACGCAGTACGCCGGCCGGAATGTTCGTGCGCCGCGTGATGCGATGCCACCGCGGCAAGCTGACGCTGGGCAAGGAACGCGGCGCGGCGATCTGGCGCCTGGTGCTGCCCCAAAGCAAGAAAGCACCCGAAGGTGCTTTCTTGCCTCTGGTTCGGTGAAAGACGACGCCGATCAGAAGATGTGGCGGATACCCACTGCCACGCCGGTCTGGTTGCTCTTGCCCGGCAGTTCGGTGCGAGCACCGTCCTTGACCTTGTTGTAGTCGACCGTACCGTAGACTTGGGTACGCTTGGACAGCGCGTACTCGGCCAGCAGCACGCCGGTGTAGCGCTTGCCATCGTTGCCGGCAACGCCGTCCTTGTTGTCGATGTCGTCGTAGTAGAACGCGCCGGTCAGGGCCAGGGCCGGGGTCAGCTGATAGCTGGCGCCCACGTAGCCGATCTTGTCCTTGCGCGGGTTCGCCGCATGGTTGCCGCCCGCCGGGATCGGGTTGCCGGTGGTGGTCTGATCCGGGTTCAGGAAGCCGTTGTCGATGACGCCGGTGTGGTCCTTGCCGCCGATGTAACCGACGAACAGCTTGGCCGCGCCGATGGTGTACTTACCGGCCACGCCCCACATCTGCTGCTTGTTCTCGTTGATGTCGCGGATTTCCTGGTACACGCCGCCGATGCCGAACGGGCCGAAGGCGTACGAGGCACGGGCACCCCAGTACTGGTTGGTGCGCACGCTGCCGGCTTGCTCGCCGAAGCCATAGCTGGCGCCGACGTTCAGGCCACCGAACTTGCCGTCATAGCTGATGACGTTGTCGCGGCGCAGTTGGGTCAGGAAGAACGGCCAGGCGTTGTTGTTGTAGTTGCCGATCGTCAGCGGATCGTAATCACCGAACAGGTTGAAGCCCTCGGTGTACTGACGGCCCAGCTTGATCGTGCCGAAGTCGCCCGACAGACCGACGTAAGCCTGACGGCCGAACAGCGTGCCGGTGGCCTGGTTGCCGCGGCCGGTATCCGGATCGAAGCCGTTTTCCAGCTGGAAGATGGCCTTCAGGTTGTTGCCCAGGGCTTCGCTGCCCTTGATGCCCCAGCGGCTGTTGGTGATGGCGCCGTTGGTCAGTTCGACCAGGCCGTCATTGTTGGCATTGGCGTTGGTGGTGTAGCGAATGCTCTGGTCGACGATCCCGTACAGCGTGACGGAGGATTGCGCGTAGGCGCTGCCGGCGAACAGGGTGCCGAGTGCGAGAGTCAAGGCCGATTTCTTCATGGTGCTCCTTTTCTGTCTTGTGGTTCTGTCGCCGGATCGCGGCGGCATTTATTGGCTCTACGTTGTCGGTAGACGCCGCGAAAATTTATCAAAACGTAACCCGTTCCGACACCAATCCTTGCCGGAGCGGGGCTGAATGGACGCCGCTGGTGCAAATTCGTTGTCCGGCCGCGACAGTTGCCCGCAATGGTGCATTGCGGCGTGCAAAGTCGGGCCCGCGAAGGCGTGCGGAAACAGAAAAGGGGAAAGGCGGGGAGGGCGAGGGCGTCCGCGTCGGGACACCCCGCCAAAGGGGGGGGCGGCCGGACCGGGCGGCCGGCCGCTGACGATCAGCTCTGCGGGATCTCGATCTTGACCTCGAGCACCTCGAGGTTGTCCTGGCGCTCGAGACTGACCCGCAGGTCCTGATCGCCGATCTTCACGTATTTCGAGATCACGGCAACCAGCTCGCGCTGCAGTGCCGGCAGATAGTCGGCCGGCGCGGAATGGCCGGTGCGTTCATGGGCGAGGATGATCTGCAGCCGCTCCTTGGCGACCGACGCGGATTTCTTTTTCTCCCCGAGCAGGAAGGACAGGATCGACATGGGGATGAGCCCTCCTTACTTGTTGCCGAACAGGCGCGACAGCAGGCCCGGCTTCTGATAATCGACGAAGCGCATCGGCTTTTCCTTGCCGAGGAAGCGGTCCACCACGTCGCCGTAGGCGTCGGCCACGTCCGTGCCCTCCAGATGGATGGCCGGCGTGCCCTGGTTCGAGGCATGCAGCACGGCCTCGGATTCGGGAATCACGCCGATCAGCTTGATACGCAGGATTTCCTGGATATCGGTCAGCGACAGCATCTCGCCGCCGTGCACGCGCTTCGGGTTGTAGCGCGTGATCAGCAGATGTTCCTTGATCGGCTCGCCTTCGCTGGCGCGCTTGGTCTTGGACGACAGGATGCCGAGGATGCGATCCGAATCGCGCACCGACGAGACTTCCGGATTGGTGACGATCAGCGCCTCGTCGGCAAAATACATCGCCATCAGCGCGCCGGTTTCGATGCCGGCCGGCGAATCGCAGACGATGTATTCGAAGTCCATGGCGATCAGGTCCTTGATCACCTTCTCGACGCCTTCGTGCGTCAGCGCTTCCTTGTCGCGGGTCTGCGAGGCCGGCAGGATGAACAGGTTCTCGCACTTCTTGTCCTTGATCAGCGCCTGGTGCAGATTGGCCTCGCCCTGCACCACATTGATCAGGTCGTAGACCACCCGGCGCTCGCAACCCATGATCAGGTCGAGGTTGCGCAGGCCGACGTCGAAGTCGATCACGGCGGTCTTGTGGCCGCGCAGGGCCAGCCCGGCGGCGAAGCTCGCGCTGGTGGTGGTCTTGCCGACGCCTCCCTTGCCGGAGGTCACAACGATGATTTTTGCCATGGCTCTTGGTCCAGTAATAGGGTTGAAGCTTGCGCTGCGATGTTGCGGAACTCGGCCGGACTCACTTCATGCGAAGCGGCTCGAGAATCAGGGTTTCGTCGGCGAGCCGGACCTGCGCGGGCTTGCCCAGCACGTCGGGCGGCAGGGTCTGTTCGGCGGTCCGGTAGATGCCGGCGATCGAAATCAGTTCGGGTTCCAGGCAGGTGCAGAAGATGCGCGCGTCTGGATTGCCCTTGACTCCCGCCAGCGCACGGCCGCGCAGCGGGGCGTAAATATGGATATTGCCTTCGGCGATGACCTCGGCACCGAAGCTGACCACGTCCATGATCACGACGTCGCCGTGCGCGTAGATCTGCTGGCCCGAGCGCAGGGGCCTGTCGATCAGCATCGTGGTGGCGGCGCGCGGCGGTTCGGGTGTCGGAGCCGCGGCGGGGGCAGGAGCCGCAGCGGGAGCAGGGGCTTCGCTGGCCGCAGCGGCCGGTTCGGCGTCGCGTGCGCCGGCGCGCCCGTTGCCGCGGCGGCTCTGGCTGTCCAGCATCGGCAGCCCGCAGGCCTGGGCCCAGTCGTGCTGCTCCTGGCGCGCCACCACGCCGATCGCGCGGGCCTTCAGCGTTGACAGCGTGTCGATCACCGCGCCCAGTTCCGGCCGCTGGCCGTCTTCCAGCGAGCGCAGGTCCAGCGCGATGACGTCGTTCGAGAAGAAATCGGGGGTAGCTTCGAAGCGCGACAGCAGATCGTCTCGCAGCGCCGAGGTATCCGCGGTATGGAGCGCAAGAAGGAGGGCGTCGACGTTGCCACTACGCAGCTCGAAGTGTGGCGATTTCTTCTGGGACATAGCCGGGTAAGCGTGGAAATATCGCATTCTAACTGCCTCTTCCCGGCGAACTGTAACAATTGTCGTTCAGGTGACCTGCACGGCGCGACGTTTGGCGGCGAGGGTGGCCAGCCTCGGCGGGCGTAGCCGCAATATCGACCTTTGTCCTCCACCGCACCGCCGCTTGTTACGATTGCGCATCCTGACCGAGGAGCGTTCATGGGTGCGATCGTCAATTGCGTGGCCTACCGCGGCGGCAAGCGGCTTGGCGAGGTCCCGTTGGAGGACATCAGCGAGGTATTGAAGACGCCTGGCACATTCGTCTGGCTCGGCCTCTACGAACCAGACCTGGCGCTGCTGCGGCAGGCGCAGCTCGAATTCGGCCTGCACGATCTGGCCGTCGAGGACGCGCTGAACGCCCATCAGCGTCCCAAGCTGGAGGCCTATGGCGACAGCGTCTTCATCGTGCTCAATACCGCGCAGCTGGTGGGCGACAGCGTCGAGATCGGCGAGACCCATCTGTTCGTCGGCCCCAATTACGTGGTGTCGGTCCGCCATGGGGCCAGCAGTACCTACGCACCCGTGCGGGACCGCTGCGAGCACGAGCCGCACGCACTGGCCAACGGGCCTGGCTACGTGCTGTACGCGCTGATGGATTTCGTGGTCGACCACTACATGCCGATCGTCAACCGGCTCGAGGACGCCTTCGAGGAACTGGAGCAGGGGCTGTTCCGCGACCAGTTCGACCGCACCGCGATCGAGCGGCTGTACCACATCAAACGCCAGGTGCTGCGGCTGCGCAATGCGGTCTATCCGATCGAGGAGATGTGCGGGCAGCTGATCCGATTGCACGAGGAACTGGTGCCCAGGGATCTGCGGGCCTATTTCCGCGACGTCGAGGACCACGCCAGCCGGCTGCTGCGAACGCTCGACGTCGTGCGCGAAATGCTGACGACCGCGGTGCAGGTCAACTTGGCGCTGGTGACGGTGGGGCAGAACGAGGTGGTCAAGCGGCTGGCGGGTTGGGGCGCCATTCTGGCGATTCCCACCGTGGTGTTTAGCCTGTACGGCATGAACTTCGAGTTCATGCCGGAGCTGAAGCTGCCCTTCGCCTATCCGGCCGTGATCGCGGGCACCGCGCTGGCCTGCACGGCGCTCTGGCGCAAGCTGCATCGGGCGGGTTGGGTTTGAGGGCCGCCAAAAAAACCGGCCACTACCTCCGGTGCCGGGGCGCGACATTGCGATGGTGGTGGCCGGGTCCGCGCAAGCTGCCCGTCTCGTAAACAACGGAGGGCATGTTACGAGCGCGGCGCTCGCACATTTTCGGGAATCGTCGGCGGCTTTTGCGTTTGACCCGTGGCGGCTTAGGCGCCACGCAAAAACTGCGCGCTTTGCACGATCGCGATGGCAGTAATGCCGCGGCGGGGCAACGAACAGCAAGCGCCGGGGCGAAGCCCGGCGTCGGAACGCAATTTGCATCGTGGCCCGAATCCGTTTTTTCGGAGGCGCGACGATGGACGATCCGCACGATATGCCCGCGGTTTCGACCGCTTCGGCGACGGAAATCGCCGAGCGGCAGGATGCGGTGACGCACCGGACGCTGGACCTCGACGGCATCCGCATCTTCTACCGGGAAGCCGGTCCGCGCGACGCGCCCGCAGTGCTGCTGCCGCACGGCTACCCCTGCTCGTCCTATCAGTACCGCCGCTTGCTGCCGGCGCTTGCCGATCGCTGGCACGCCGTGGCGCCGGATTTTCCGGGCTTCGGCTATAGCGATACGCCGGAATTCGGCGCATTCGGCTACGACTTCGATGCCTATGCGGCCTTTCTCGAGCGATTCGCCGACGCCCTCGGGCTGCGGCGGTATGCGCTGTATCTGCATGACTACGGATCGCAGATCGGTCTACGCCTCGCCATCCGGGCGCCCGGGCGGATCGCCGCGCTGATCATCCAGAACGGCGACATCTACGAGGACCAGCTGGGCCCCAAGTACGAGACCATCCAGCGCTATTGGGCCGACCCGTCGCCGGCCAACCGCGCGCCGCTGGAGGCGGCTGCCAGCGAGCACGGGTTTCGCGACGAGTTCATCGGCGAAATCCGCCCGGAACATGTGCCACGCCTGTCGCCGGATCTATGGACGCTGCACTGGCGCCTGATGGACACGCCGGTCCGGCGCGAACTGGCCGTGCGGCTGATGGAAGGGCTGAAGGCGAATCTCGACTGGTTCCCGCGCTACCAGGCCTATCTGCGCGAACACCAACCGCCCACACTGATCCTGTGGGGCCCCCATGACGGCTATATGCCGGAGGCCGCCGGCCGTGCCTATCTGCGCGATCTGCCGCGGGCGGAGCTGCATATGACCGACGGCGGCCACTGGCTGCTGGAGACGCATTTCGCGCAGGTATGCCCGCTGATCCGGGACTTTCTCGGCCGCGTGTGGACGGGCGCGTAGTCGCGTGCTTGGTCGCGTGCGTAGTCGCCTCCATTGCGACTGGCGGCTCCCTCCCGCCCGGGGGCGAGGGATGGGGAGAGGGAACACCGCGGCCTCGCTATTCCTCCTGGAACGCCTCCTCGCGCTTGGCCTTGACCGCCGGCAGCGCCACCACGGCGACCAGCGCGGCGGCCGCGACCAGCAGCCCCAGCGACAGCGGCCGCTCGACGAATACGTGGAAGTCACCGCGCGACAGCAGCAGCGTGCGGCGGAAGTTCTCCTCCATCATCGGCCCCAGCACGAAACCGAGCAGCAGCGGCGCGGGCTCGCAGCGCAGCTTCATGAAGATGTACCCGATCATCCCGCAGGCCGCCGCGACGAACACGTCGAACACGGTGTTGTTGACCGAATAGACGCCGATGCAGCAGAACGTCAGGATCGCCGGGTACAGGAAGCGGTACGGCACCTTCAGCAGCTTGACCCAGATGCCGATCAGCGGCAGGTTCAGGATCACCAGCGTCAGGTTGCCGATCCACATCGAAGCGATCAGCCCCCAGAACAGCGAGGGGTTGCTGGTCATCACCTGCGGACCGGGCTGGATATTGTGGATCGTCATCGCGCCGACCATCAGCGCCATTACCGCGTTGGACGGGATGCCAAGCGTCAGCAGCGGAATGAACGAGGTCTGCGCCGCGGCGTTGTTGGCGGACTCGGGTCCGGCCACGCCTTCGATCGCGCCCTTGCCGAATTCGTGCGGATGCTTCGACGTCTTCTTTTCCAGCGAGTAGGCCGCGAACGACGACAGCGACGCGCCGCCGCCCGGCAGCACGCCGAGCGCCGAGCCGAGCGCGGTACCGCGCAGCACGGCCGGAATCATGCGCTTGAAGTCCTCCTTCGTCGGGAACAGGTTGGTCACGCGATCGGTGAAGGTCTCGCGCGACTCCCTCTGCTCCAGATTGACGATGATCTCGGCAAAGCCGAACAGGCCCATCGCCAGCCCGGTGATATTGATGCCGTCGGTCAGCTCCGGCACGTCGAACGAGAAGCGCGCTACGCCGGAATTGACGTCGGTGCCGATCAGGCCGATCAGCAGGCCCAGCACGATCATCGCGACGGCCTTGACCAGCGAACCCGATGCCAGCACCACGGCGCCGATCAGGCCCAGCACCATCAGCGAGAAATACTCGGCCGGCCCGAACTTGAAGGCAAGCTCCGACAGCGGCGTCGCGAACGCGGCCAGGATCAGCGTGGCGACGCTGCCGGCAAAGAACGAGCCCAGGCCCGCCGTTGCCAGCGCGACGCCCGCACGGCCCTTGCGAGCCATCTGGTAGCCGTCCAGCGTGGTCACCACCGACGACGATTCGCCCGGCAGATTGACCAGGATCGCGGTGGTCGAGCCGCCGTATTGCGCGCCGTAGTAGATGCCGGCCAGCATGATCAGCGCCGCGACCGGAGGCAGCGTATAGGTGATCGGCAGCAGCATCGCGATGGTTGCCAGCGGGCCCAGACCGGGCAGCACGCCGATCAGGGTTCCCAGCACGCAACCCAGCAGCGCGTAGGCCAGGTTCTGCAGCGACAGCGCGGTCGAAAATCCCAGCGCCAGATGGTTGAGCAATTCCATTGCGTGGCCCTCCTCAAGCCGACAGGAAAGCCGGCCACACCGGCATTTGCAGATTGATGCCGTAGACGAAGGCAACCAGGCTGATGACCACCAGCACCGCGGCATTGAGCAGCGCGCCGCGCCAGGTGAATTCGTGGCTCGCCATCGACGCGATCAGCACCAGCAGAATCACCGACAGCACCATGCCGAGCGGCTTCAGCACCAGGCCGAACAGCACCACCGAGCCGAGCACCCACAGCACGGTGCGCAGGTCCCAGCGTGCGAGCCGGTCGGATTCGCCCGTCGGCGACATCGCGCCGATCGCCACCACTGCTCCGAGCAGCGCCAGCACGATGCCGAGCCAGAACGGAAAGTAGCCGGGGCCCATGCGTGCCGCGGTGCCCATGGTGTAGCCGCGCGCGACCAGCGAAAAACCCAGGCCGACGACGATGAACATCAATCCGGAGAAGAAATCGGTTTGTTTGCGTATTCGCATGATGGCGCCCGCAGGATTCGAAACGGTGAACGGAACAGCCATCTCCGCCTGTCTCGGCGCAGGCCTGTGTCGATGGCACTCGGGAATGTCGCGGCGCGCGGGCGCGTATGCCGGCGCGGCGACGGCAGGCGACCCTCGTCGTGGCGAGAGACGCTGCAGGGCAAGGGCTGGCGGACGTACCGGTGACGAACCGGGACCAGCGCCCTCACGACGGTGCGGAACCGTCGATGGCTACGAACGATACATCATGACGTGATGTATTGGAACGCAAACAAGGGTAATTCCCGAGGAATTCACCGTGCTGGTGCGGTGCCGTGCATGCGGGTTCGGGCCGATCGGGGTTTGGGCAGATTGGGGTTTGGCCCGATTGCATCGGGCCTTGGCGGCGCCGCGCCGTTCGCAAGCCTCGCTTCAGGAAGCCGGCGTATCGCCGATCGCGAAATCGGCCATGTGCTCGAGCGCACGGACCAGCCCGGAGTGGTCCCACGCCTCGCCGCCGAGCGCTTCGCAGACATTGAACAGCTGCTGGCACGACGCGGTGCCGGGCAGGCTCAGCCCGAGCTTGCGGGCCGTCGACAGCGCCAGGTTCAGGTCCTTCTGATGCAGCGCGATCCGAAAGCCTGGGTCGAAGGTGCGGCGGATCATCCGTTCGCCGTGCACTTCGAGAATGCGCGAGCTGGCAAAGCCGCCCATCAGCGCCTGCCGCACGCGGGCCGGGTCGGCGCCGGCCTTCGCGGCCAGTACCAGCGCCTCGCCGACTGCCTCGATCGTCAGCGCGACGATGACCTGGTTAGCGACCTTGGCGATCTGTCCGTCCCCGACACCGCCGACCAGCGTGATGTTCTTGCCCATCAGCTGCAGCAGCGGCAACACACGATTGAACGCGGCCTGCTTGCCGCCCGCCATGATCGACAGCGTGCCGGCCTTGGCGCCAACCTCGCCGCCCGATACCGGCGCATCGACGTAGTCGCAGCCGAGCGCTTCGATGCGGCCGGCAAACTCGCGCGTGTCGATCGGCGAGATCGAGCTCATGTCGACCACGACCTTGCCGCTGGTCAGCCCCGCGGCGACGCCGTTGTCGCCGAACAGCACGCGCTCGACGTCGGGCGTGTCGGGCAGCATCAGGATGACGACTTCCGCCCGTCGCGCCGCCTCGGCCGCGTTCGCGCACGCTTGCGCGCCGGCGTCGAGCAGGGGCTGCGGCGCGCCGCTGCGGCTATGGACGTACAGCGTGTGTCCACCTTCGAGTAGATGCTGGGCCATCGGGGCGCCCATCACGCCCAGGCCGATGAATCCGATATTGCTCATCTGTCTGCCTCATCGATCGAGTCGGGAACCGCCGGGCACGTTACGGATCCCGCGTGTGCCGGCGCCACCGTCAGCCGCGGAAGACCGGTGCCGGCGTGCCGAAGCGGATGGCCGTGGGCCGGGCGTTCAATGAGCCAGATTCAGTTGTCCGGGATCAGCCGCTTGCCGAGGCTGACGGTGGCATCGATGGTATAGCCCAGTTCGCGATAGAAGGCGAGCACGCCTTCGTTGTCGTTGCGGACCAGCAAGTTCAATTTCGGACAGCCCCGTTCGCGCAGCAGTCTCTCCGCTTCGGCCGTCAGCCGGCGGCCATGACCGCGGCCCTGGAAATCGCGGTGGACCGCAAGGTAATAGAGCCAGCCGCGATGGCCGTCATAGCCGACCATGGCGGTGGCCATCAGCCTGCGGTCCACCTCGCCGACGAGGAACAGCTCCGGCTGTTCGGCGAGCTTGCGCGCGATGTCGCGGTGCGGATCGTTCCAGGGACGCGTCAGCCCGCAGTGCTCCCACAGGGATACCACGTCGGTTTCATCGGACTGGCGGAAGGTGCGTATCTGCATGGCGCGCATCGGTCGTGGAGAAGCGCTCAGTGTAGCGCTGGCGCTTCACCGACGACCATCTATCGCGCCTTGATCACCAGGCTCTGCTGCGCCACGCCGATGGCACCGGCCTCGTCGTACAGCGTCGAGGTAGTCAGTCCGATCCCGCTGGGCTGGGCCACCGTGACGGCGTCCACGCCGACCCATTCGCCGCGCGGCTGGCGGTGCAGCGAGACCGTCAGGTCCGCGTTCGCGAACACGAAGCGGTCGAGCGGCAGCGCCCAGCTGATGCCGTTGCCGAAGTCGGCGGCCGCGACCGCGCGGGCGCTGGACGGCGTGGACCAGCCGTCGATCAGCGGCACCGCCAGGCGGAACCATGCGGCCGCGGGGCCCGGGTCGGCGACGCTGCCGGCCGCCACGCGGCTCTCCATCGCCGTGTAGTGAAAGGAAGTCTGTTCGGCCATGCCGGGAATCCGGATCGGCTCGCTGCATTGGTCCGGCAGCGGCAGCGGGCACGCGGTTGCCGCAGCCAGCAGATCTACCGCGCGCTCGCGCATGAATACCGCGACGCCGCGCACGACCGGCTTGTCGTCATGCATCAGGCTCAAGACCACGCGCCGCACCGAGCCGCCCGGCTGGATCTCGTGCGTGGCCTGCAGCGGCGCGATCGGTACAGGCCCCAGCAATTCCAGCGTCAGCCGCACCATCGACCATTGCGGCTCGTCGGCCATCGCGCGTTCGGCGATCGCGGCCAGCAGGCCGGCCGGCGCGCCGCCGTGCTGCGCATCCGGGCTCCACGGCCCGCGCGCCAGCGTCGATGGCAGGATGTTGTTGCCCACGTAGGCGAATACGCCCTTCGGATCGCGATTATTCGGCGAGGCCACAGGCCACCTCCCGGATCGGTACGGTCTCGACCGCGAACTGGCGCGCCCACTCGCGGAACTTCATCACCGGCCCGTCGCCGCGCGCCAGGCTCGGGCGAGGGCGATGCGCCTTGTGGTTCCAGATCGGCACGTCCTGGCTGACCTGCCGGATTGCCTCGTTGACCAGTTCCAGGCTCATGTCGGGCGCTTCGATCCCCGACAGCCGGGCCATCAGGCTGAAGCGCAATTCCACCTCGTTGGTTTCCCGCGGCGTGATCGCGTCGACGAACAGGATCTCGGCCAGATCGCCGATACGAAAGCGCACCGTGGCCAGATAGGGACCGTACAGCGTGGTCTGGATGTAGCCCCGTTGCACGCCGCGCGGCGTCTTGAACTGGTGGACGATATTGACGTCGAGCACCGGTCCGCGCGGCTCGAAGCGATCGACGACCGCCAGGCTTTCCACCCCGTGCAGGTAGTGGAAATGCGTGCTGTCGACGATGTTCTCCTGGATCTCCTGCCAGACCGTTTGCACCTGCCAGGCATGGCGGTGATAGCGCGACCATTCGCCGTGACCGTATTCCGGCAGCCGCGGGAATTCGTAGCTCGGCGGCCGGTCCTGCGGATGCCACCAGGCGAGGATCAGGCCATTCGATTCGACAGTCGGCCAGCGGCGCATGCCGCGCGATTGCAGCGAGGCATCCGGGCTGTACGGAATGCGCGTGCATTCGCCGCGTCCGTCATAGCGCCAGCCGTGGAAAGGGCACTGGATCTCGTTGCCGACGACGCGGCCGCCATGGCCCAGATGCGCGCCGAGGTGCCGGCAGTAGGCGTCCATCAGATGCGCCGTGCCATCGTGCTCGCGCCACAGCACGAATTCCTGCCCGAAGGCCCGCACCGGACGCACATCGCCGCGCTTGAGCGCATCGCCGTACTCGACCTGGAACCAACCGAACGCATAGGGGCGAAGTGGCAGCCGGTCCATGGCGCGTCTCCTTTCCGTCGAATTTTTTCCGAGTCTACAACCAGAAACTCAACCTTGCACGAAGAAATGAAAGCATAGATACTTCTTTCATGCCCTACCGTCGAACCCCCAAAGTCGAAGCTCGCCTGGCGGAAACCCGCGAGCGGATCATCAAGGCCGCGCTCAAGCTCGTGGCACGTGGCGGCTACGCCGCCGCCAACATTCCTGCGATCGCCGCCGAGGTCGAGATCTCGGCCGGCCTGATCTACCGCTACTTCGCCACCAAGGCCGATCTGTTCAACGAGGTCTTCAAGCGCGCTGCGCAGACCGAGATCGACGCCTGCGCCGCCGCCTTCGACACCGAAGGCACCGTGCGCGAGCGGCTGGCCCGTGTGGTGGAGACCTTTGCGCGCCGCGCTTTGCGCGGGCGCCAGCTGGCCTGGGCGCTGCTGGCCGAGCCGGTCGATCCGCCGATCGACGTGGCGCGGATGCAGTTTCGCGAGCCGTACCGGGCGATCTTCGCCAGGCTGGTCCAGCAGGGCATCGAGGCGGGCGAGATCGCGCCGCAGCATCCGCATCTGGTCGGCACCGCCATCGTCGGTGCCATCGCGGAAACGCTGGTCGGGCCGCTCAGCGCGCCGCATCCGGACGAGGAGGACGCCGATCTGGTGGCCAGTCTCGTCGCCTTCTGCGTGCAATCCCTGGGACCGCAGCCGAGCGCTGCCAACCCGTCAAGGAGAAGACGGCAATGAGTGACTTCCATCAGGCCGCACCGAAACCCGGCAATCGCTTTCGCACCGATCCGACGCTGCGGCTGACGCTGGAGCGGCTGCTCCCCGCGGAAGTATTCGCGGAGGCCAGTCCCTCGCTCGACCGGCTCGGCGAGCGCGCGGTAGCCGAACTGCTGCCGCTGGCCGATCAGGCCGAACGCAATCCGCCGCAGCACGTGCCCTACGACCCCTGGGGCCGGCGCATCGACGAACTGCGTGCCGATCCGGCCTGGCTCAGGCTGGTGCAGATCGGCCAGGAGGAGGGCCTGGTGGCCTTGCCCTATGAAACCCCCTATGGCGAGCATTCGCGCGTGGTGCAGGCCGGGCTGGTCAATCTGTATGACCCGGTCTGCGCGGTGGCCGACTGTCCGCTGGTGATGACCGACGGCGCCGCGCGGCTGCTGCAGCAGCACGATCCGCAGCTGGCGCAGCGCTATGTGCCGAAGCTGACCGCCCGGCACGACGCGTGGACCTCCGGGCAATGGATGACCGAGAAGGAGGGCGGCTCCGACGTCGGCCGCAGCTCGACCACGGCGCGCCGATCGAGCGACGGCACGTGGTTGCTGAACGGCACCAAGTGGTTCACGTCCGCCACCACCGGGCAGATGGCGCTGGCGCTGGCGCGGCCCGAGGGCGCGCAGCCCGGCAGCCGTGGCCTGTCGCTGTTCCTGATCGAGTTGCGCCGTCCGGACGGCAGCTGGAACGGTATCGAGGTCCGGCGGCTGAAGGACAAGCTGGGCACGCGCGCGCTGCCGACCGCCGAGCTGGACCTGAAGGACGCCATCGCGGTACCGGTCGGCGAGATCGGGCAGGGCGTCGGCAAGATGGCGGGCCTGCTCAATATCGCGCGGCTGTGGGCCTCGTGGGGCGGCCCGGCCGGTGTCGGCCACCTGCTGGATCTCGCTCGCGACTATGCAGGCAAGCGCGAAGTCTTCGGCAAGCCGCTGGCGCAGCAGCCGATGCATCGCGCGTGGCTGGCGCGCATCGCCGCCGAGTACGAGGCGATGCTTGCGCTCAATTTCCAGACCGCGGCGCTGATCGGTGCGGCCGAACACGGCGCCGACGGCACGCTGTCGCGCCTGATGGCGCCGCTGACCAAGCTTGCCTGCGCGCGCCAGGCGGTCTGGGCCGGCAGCGAGCTGCTCGAGAGCTTCGGCGGCGCCGGCTACATCGAGGACACCGGACTGCCGCGGCTCTTCCGCAATCTGCATGTGCACTGCATCTGGGAGGGCACGACCTCGGTGCTGGCGCACGACGTGTTGCGCGCGCTGCGCGCCCCGGAACATGGCGAGGCCTGGATCGAGGACGTGGTGCGGCGGCTGCGCGGGCTGTCACTCGATGCGACGCGCGGCCTGCGCCAGCGGATCGAGAACGCGCTGGACACGCTGATTCCGATGATCAACGCCCCGGAAGAGGCGCAAGGCCGGCGCCTGGCATGGGGCATGGCGCGTACATACCAGGCCGTGCTGCTGGCCGAGGCCGCGGAATGGCGGCTGCGGGCCAAGCGCGATGCGGCGGGTCTCGCCGCGGCCGAGCTGTTCTGCGCCGATGGCCTGGTGCCGGCAACGATTTCAGGGGCGGCTTCGGCGAGCGGCGGCAGCGAGATCGCTGCCGCGGCCGATGCGCTGGCGATGGGCGCGACGCGCCCGCACGCCTGATGGCGCCGGCCTGAACGGAATCACCGGGGAGGAAGTGGCAAGCCGGACAGCAGACGACGGTAGACAAAACGGCCGAACCAGCAACGGCCCCAAGGAGGAGACACCATGTGGACGATCAATGAGGCGCTGGACAGCGTCGCCCGGCAGCGCAGCTCGGATATCGCCATCGTCGATGGCGCGCAGCGCATCCGCTACGACGAGCTGCGACGGCGCGTCAAACACACCGCCGCGTGGCTGCAGGCGCAGGGCATCGGCAAGGGCGACAAGGTTGCGCTGCAGGGAACGCAATTCGGCCGCATGGGTGATCGCCTACTACGCGATCCTCGATATCGGCGCGGTCGCCGTACCGGTCAATCACAAGCTTGCCGCGCCCGAGACCGCCTATATCCTCGAGCACAGCGAGAGCCGGCTGTGGCTGGTCGATGCCGATCTGCATCGCCAGCTGGACGGCGCGCCGCCGGCCTTTGCGCTGTCCGCGGCGGGCAACGAAGCGGGACTGCCGTTGATCGCCCCGGACGGTGAGCAGCTCGCCTATCGGTCCGTCGACGTCAACGATGACGATCTCGCCGAGCTGCTGTACACCTCGGGCACCACCGGCAAGCCGAAGGGCTGCATGCATTCGCACGCGAACGTGATTCTCGCGGGCACCGGATCGAGCCTGGTCTATGGCCTCGGACCCTCGGATCGCGTGCTGCTGGCGATGCCGATCTGGCACAGCTTCCCGCTGAACAATCTGCTGGTCGGCAGCGCCTTTGTCGGCGCGACCGTGGTGCTGCTGCCGGAATATCACCCCGTGCGGTTTCTCGAGACCGTGCAGCAGGAACGCTGCACGCTGTTCTTCGGTGCGCCGATCGCCTACCTGATGGCGCTGAAGATGGCGCCGGACTTCGCCAGCTACGATCTGTCCAGCGTACGCGCCTGGCTGTACGGCGGCGGCCCGATCGATGCGGCCACCGCGCGCATGCTGGCCGAACGCTACCGCTCCGAGCGCTTCTATCAGGTCTTCGGCATGACCGAGACCGGTCCCACCGGAACCGCATTGCTGCCCGAGGAGCAGGTCGTCAAGGCCGGTTCGATCGGACGCCATGCGGTCAGCGGCTGCACCATCAAGGTCATGCGCGACGATCGGCACGAAGCCGGCCCCGGCGAGGTCGGCGAAATCTGGATGCGCTGCCAGTCGATGATGCAGGGCTACTACCGCGATCCCGCCGCGACTGCCGCGGCGTTTCACGACGGCTGGTATCGCACCGGGGATCTGGTGCGGATCGACGAGGACGGCTATCTGTTCATCGTGGATCGCGTCAAGGACATGATCGTCACCGGCGGTGAGAACGTTTACTCCAAGGAGGTGGAGGATGTGCTCGCCGGCCATCCGGCGATCTCGGAAGTGGCCGTGGTCGGCATGCCGCATCCCGAGTGGGGCGAGAGCGTGGCGGCCGTGGTCGTGGCAAAGGCCGATGCCAGCGTCGACGTCGAGGACATCCAGGCCTTCTGCGCCGAGCGGCTGGCGAAGTACAAGGTGCCGCGCCAGGTGCGCGTGGTCGAGGCGATGCCGCGCACACCCACCGGCAAGGTGATGAAGTACCAGTTGCGCCAGCGGTTGCGGACGGCTTGATCCGGCGGTGACAGGGGAAACGGTGAGAACGGGGAGCGGGCGAAGTCGGGCGGTCTGCCGGTGCCTGGGTCAATGCTCGCTGTGGCTGCTTGCTGTAGGGGCGTGCAGCGGGACTTGCAGCGGGACGTGCAGCGGGGCACGGCATGGCACGGCGGACCGTCCCGGTATTCAATCGGTTTATCCTTGTGCCTTTCCTTGACTCGACGGATGACCGCAATGACCCGACTCCCGCTGCTCGCTTCCCTTGCTTCGCTGGTTTCCATCGGCGCGCTGGCCCTTTCCGCCCATGCCGCCGAACCGGCCCAGACCCTGCCCTCGGGTGTCTCGATCCAGCACCTGACCAAGGGCAACGGTGCGTCGCCGAAAGCCACCGATACCGTCAAGGTGCACTACCGCGGCACGCTGACCGACGGCACCGAGTTCGACAGCTCGTACAAGCGTGGGCAGCCGATCTCGTTTCCGCTCAATCGCGTGATCCCGTGCTGGACCGAGGGCGTGCAGAAGATGCAGGTCGGCGGCAAGGCCAGGCTGGTGTGCCCGGGCAGCACCGCCTATGGCTCGCGCGGTGTGCCGGGAACGATTCCGCCGAATGCGACGCTGAATTTCGAGGTGGAACTGCTCGGCATCGGAGGCTGAACGCGCAGGCGCGCTACGCTGTCCTGATCGACCGCCGCGCGGCCTCGCATTCCTCGCAGCCCGTCTCGGGCGGATGCAGGAAGACCAGCGGGTCGCGAGCCAATTGCGGCAGCACGACATCGACGATGTCCCGGGCCCGCATCAGGCGGGCGCTGGCATTGCCGACGGGGCCTTCGCGCTGAAGGCCCTTTTCCTTGAGCCATCCGTCCACCAGCTCGAAGCGCTCGCAGCAGTGATCGTTCTCGAGATAGTCGATCCGGACCGGCTTGCCGTCCCGCAGCACCGTGCAGTGATGCGGCACGCCGTAAGGCACACCGGCCATCAGTTCGGCCAGATGAATCGTGGTGTTGGCGTCGTGGCCCACGCCGAGCAGCAGCACCTGTCCATCGAGCTCGTGCACACGGCCGGCCGGACTGGCTCCGATGTGGGGCGGCAACGGCAAGGCATCCGCGGTGATTCGGCGCGCCTGCGGTCCCGCCGCTGCGAAGGCAAACGGATGCTGGCTGCGGATGACACCCGGTTGGCGCCAGAAGGTGTCGGCGACGATGCCGAGGTCCCGCGAGGCCGGTGTCGTCGCCGGATCGAACGGGACATCGTCGTCCTCGGTCCAGGAAGGCATCACCAGCGTGCCAGTGGAGCCGATCGCGGCGCGCAGTGCTTCGATCAGGCCTGGCGGTCCGCCTTCGACCGGCCGGACATGACGAAACGAACAATGGACCAGCAGCGCCGCGCCCGGCGCGATACCAAGCGTGCGCAATTGCTGGGCCATCTCGGCCCGGGTCCATTCGCGTTGTCCGGCCATCGCGTCCTCTTTCGGTCAGAGCGTTTCGGCTTCGGCGAGCGGGTCGCTACCGTTGCGCTGGCGTTGCCAGCCGCATATGGAGTAGCGGGAACGGCCGGCCCTGTCCATCGAGCGGCGACCGGTCGAAGACGCTGAAACCCATTCGCTGATAGAAACCGGTCGCGGCTGGATTCTGCTCGTTGACGTCCACCAGCGTGGCTCCCATTCTCGTCACGGCGTATTGCAGCAGCGCCTTGCCGATGCCGCGCCCTTGCCACTGGGGCGCGACGAACAGCATCTCGATCTTTCCGTCGGCAACGCCGACAAAGCCCTGTATTTCGCCGTTGTCGCCGCTGCATACCCTTGAGTCGACCAATGCAAGATATTGGTTGAGAACGAGTGGCCGCAATTCATCGATATCGGCGTCGGTGAGGAAATGATGGGTCGCCCGCACTGAAGCTTCCCACACATCGGTCATGGCCCCGAATTCCGATCGGGATGGCGTCCTGATGGTCACGTTGATTTCCCGCTGTTTTTTGCTCTGGCCGCCGCGTATTTCTGCCCCCACTCGGCCACCGGCCCCAGGGCCCGATTCAATTCCCGACCGGCCGGCGTCAGCGAGTATTCCACACGCGGCGGCACCTCGTGAAACACCTCGCGGCGCACGATGCCATCTGCCTCCATCTCGCGTAATTGCTGGATCAGCATCTTCTCGGTGATGCCATCGAGCAGCCGGCGAAGTTCGCCGGTCCGCAACGGTTTGGCATGCAGCTCATACAGGATCAGCGCCTTCCACTTGCCGCCGATCACTTCGAAGGCGGGCCCGATGCCGCAGTTATAGGGTTGGCTGCGTTTCATGGACTCGATGTTCCTTGCCGCGGCGAATCGCCGTTACTTACCAGAAGGATAGTACCTGTCATTTTAGTGCGTACTTGACCATATAAACCGTACATTCCCATACTGGCCGCACCTTGTCATCTGCGGGAGCAAACATGAAAACGGTAGCGGTAATCGGTCTCGGACAAATGGGGGCGAGGCTGGCCCGGCTGTTCATCGAGGCAGGCATGCAGGTGCGCGTGTGGAACCGCACGCGATCGAAAGCCGAACCACTGGCGAGCCGTGGCGCCATCGTTGCCGCCACCGCCGCGGCGGCGATGGCCGGCGCCGAGGCCGTCGTCATCTGCGTGCACGACTATCGCGCGACCCATGACATCCTGTCGGACGTCGCGGTGAAGTCTGCGCTCAAAGGCAAGCTGCTGCTGCAATTGACCACCGGCAGCCCGCAGGACGCACGCGACATGGCCGCGTTGGCCGCCCGGATCGGCGCCGGCTATCTCGACGGCGCGCTTCAGGTCGCCCCCGAGCAAATGGGACAGCCGGACACCACCGTGCTGGTGTCGGGCAGCGGCGAGGACCATGCGCTGGCGCGCGAACTGCTCGCCGTGCTGGGCGGCAATGTGGTCTATCTCGGCGAGGACGTGGCCGCCGCGGCCACCATGGACCTGGCGACGCTGTCGTACGTCTATGGCGCGTCGATGGGCTTCTTTCAGGGCGCCGCGCTGGCGCAGGCCGAAGGGCTGGATGTCGGCGTGTACGGCGGCATTGTCGAAGCGATGTCGCCCTCGTTCGGCGCATTCCTGCGTCATGAGGGCAATGTCATCGACAACGGCGATTACGCCGTGTCGCAAAGCCCGCTGTCGATCTCGATCGATGCCACCGGCCGCATCGAGCAGGCGATGCGGCAGAACGGGCTGCGGAGCGAACTACCCTCACTGATCGCCCGGCTGCTGCGCGACGCGGAAGAGGCGGGATACGGCAACGAGGAGTTCGCGGCCGTCGCAAAAATACTGAGGGGCGCCGCGGAACCGGCGCCGGTTCGCTAAGCCGCCGGCGTTGCGAGGGTGGCCGCCACCGATCTACCGACCGACCGCGCGATGGATCGCCAGTGCCGCCGCGACCATGGCTTCGGATGACTCGAGCACGCGTGCCGGATCGTCGCGCTTGCGCAGGCCCGCGGCGCTGGTCGCGCGCGCCGCGCCATCCGGGCTGGCGGAGAACTTCACCACCGTCAGGCCCTTGGCCGGGTTGATGTAGATCTTCTGCCCGAAGCGCCCGCTGGCCTCGACGCTGCCGTCGCCGTCGTTGCGCTGGAACCAGTAGTTCCGATAGCCATACCCGTCGCGGCCCGGCGTGGTATTGCCGCGGGCGAAGCGCGCCTGATTGGTGGCCGGCTTCAGCGCAATCCGGACTGCCGCCGGCGAAATGCCAGCCGATCCATCGCCCGCCGCCGCGCGGCGTACCGCCTCGGCAAAGCGGGCGGCGTCGCGCAGCGTCGAGTTCATGCCGCCGCTGGCCATTTCCGTGGTCAGGCGGTCGACCTGCACATAGGCATCGTCGTCGGCAAAGCGCGACCAGATCATCTCGCTGACCAGCTGCGACCAGCTCTTGCCGGTGATCCGGCGCAACGCCCATGCCACCGCTTCCGGCGAACCGTTCTGGTAGTACCAGACACCGCCATCCACGCTGTGGTCGGGCCGGCCCGTGGCATGCACGACCTTCAGGAAGTCGTAGATGGTATCGGGCGCATCCGGCTTGCGCGGCACGATGCCGACCGCACCGAACAGGCCCAGGTCCGGCGGCAGCCCCTCGGGGTAGCCGACCGGCACCTCCATGTCGAGGTTCTGCTGCACCGTCGCTTCACCGAAGGGATTGCCCGCGAGCTCCGGCACATACTGCGCAAGCCGGGCCTGCGGATCGAGCTTGCCCTGTTCAATCAGCATGGCCGCCAGCAGACCGGTCACCGATTTCGTCATCGAGGCCCAGATATGCGGTTGATACGGGCCGAAGCCGGCGAGGTAGCGCTCGTAGACGATCCTGCCCTGGTGCAGCACGATGAAGCCGTCGGTATGCGTGTCGCGCAGATAGTCGGCGAGCGAGACGGTCTTGTCTCCCACCGTGAACGTGGTGCCGTCCAAGCCGGTGTCCGGCTGGCCATCCAGCGCCAGCGGTCGATCGGCGTGGCGAATGCCGGCGGTCGCCGACATTTCGCGGGCATGCCGGAAGGCCCAGCGCATGTACGGCGGGCGCAGACCGCTGCCGCGGCTGAGCTGCCGCTCTGGAGAGGGCGGGAAGCCTTGCATCACTTCGTGCTCGGCAACCGGGGACGTCGGGCGTTCATCCCGCACCTGGGATGCGGCTGGCGACGCAACGATCAGCGCGACGGCAAAGCAAGGCCAATGGCGTCGAATTGCGGTCGCAAGCCCTGGCGATCGGGTTGGCATGCTGTCTCCGTTCTTCTGATGCGGCGCGGTGAGGTGACAGCGCCGCCGTATTGCATGGTGCGAGCGGCGCGATACCGCTCGGGCAGCTCATCATGCGCGGGCTGCGGCAGGACAACAATGATGTGCCGGGAATATCGGCATAACCTTGCGGAATGGCGTTCGGGGCCGCGCCGGCGAAAGCCCGTTGGCTTCGGGCGGCGCGTGGGGATACCATGGCCTGCGGCAGTCCGCCGTGGCGCGCCGTTCAACGTTCGAACCGGGCCGCATCGCCGTTGCCGAACAGAAGGGCTCAACGTGATCGACCACATCGTCATCGTCGGCTTTGGCTGCATCGGCCAGGCCGTGCTGCCGCTGCTGCAGCGAACCTGGCCGTGGGCCGCCATTACCGTGGTGGATCGCTCGTTTGACGACCGCCGTCGTGAACTCGTGGCGGCGCACGGGCTACACGCGGTCGAGGCTGGCATCACCGCGGACACATTCTCGACAGTTCTTGCCCCGCTGCTGCGCCCCTGGACATTTCTGCTGAGCCTGGCGCCGTCCGTATGCAGCCGCGATCTGATCGCCCTGGCCCAGTCTCACGGCGCTTTCTATATCGATGCCGGCATCGAGCCCTGGGACTATGCCGGCGATGCGAACGCCGCGCAGCTGAGCAACTACGCGCTTCGCGAACAAATGCTGGCGTTCGCTCGCGGCCGCGAGCCGATGCCCACGGCGCTGGTCGCGCATGGCGCCAATCCGGGCATGGTCTCGGTGCTGGTCAAGGCTGCGTTGATGGAGCTCGCCGGCCATGCCGCGCTGGAGCAGGCCGAGCCCCGGCATCGCGCGCAGTGGGCGGCGCTGGCACGCCGCCTCGATCTACGCGTGATCCAGATCAGCGAGTACGACAGCCAGCAGGCGCCCGGCTTTCCGCGCGATGGCGAGTTCGCCAACACCTGGTCCGCGCAGGGCTTCATCACCGAATGCCTGCAGGATGCCGAACTCGGCTGGGGCACGCACGAACCGGCGCTGCCTCCCGGCGGCTACCGCCATAGCGATGGTTGCGGTGCCGCGATCGCGATCCATCGGCCCGGACATCGGACAAGGGTGCGTTCATGGTCGCCGTCGCACGGACCGTTCGACGCCCACCTGATCACGCATAACGAATCGATCTCGATCGCCGACTATCTGACCGACGAGGCCGCCGGCCTGCCGCCGTATCGTCCCACCGTCTACTACGCCTACCGGCCGACGGACGCCACGCTGGCCTCGATGCGATGGCTCGACGACCGCGGCGCGGCGCGCGTACGCGGCGAACGCATCCTGCGCGACGAGATCGTCAGCGGCGAGGACGAACTCGGCGTGCTGCTGCTCAGCGGCCGGCACGGTGGCATCTGGTACGGGTCGCACTTGAGCATCGAGCGGGCGCGCTCGCTGGCGCCGTACAACTCGGCCACCAGCCTGCAGGTCGCATCCAGCCTGGTGGCCGGGATGCGATGGGTACTGTCGAATCCGCGGCGCGGGGTGGTGGAGTCGGATGCGGTGGACTACGGCCCGGTGCTGGCCGATGCCGCGCCGTGGTGGGCGCCGCTGGGCGGGCATTTCACCGATTGGCGGCCGAAGCACGGAGCGACGTCTTTGGCGATTGGCGAATTCCTGCTCGACGCGCCAGCCGCCGGATAGCGCCGGCGGAATGGATTTTCCATCTCTTCCACCACCATCCATTTAGCGCCGCCGGAAAAAGATCCTTCGCCAAACCATGGGAATTTCAGCGGCATTTGGCGTTAATCACCCCGTGCATTACCTGGTGTATATTTCGCCGATTCCCGAACCATCGCCAATTTGCCGGGTTGTTTTTGCATTTCGACCCGTATCGAATGCGATTGCCGCGATTGCCGCGACGGCTGCGTATCGGCATGCAAGGTATTAATACCGTTGCCATTCGGGAGCGCGCCGTAAATCAACGGAATTGGAACCGGGAAAAATGACAACACTCTTTCGCCATGCCGCAATTCGCCCGCGGCGCCTACTGCAGCGGCCGGGCCAATGGCTGTTGCTGCTGATGTGCCTGTGCTTGGTGTCACTGCTATCCGCGTGCGGCGGCGATGATGACGACGACAAGCAGGCGCCCTCGCCAACCCCGACTCTGCAGGCGCCGGCAGGCCTCAGTTACGGCATGTCGTCGGTGGTCTACGAACTCGGCAAGCCTATCGTGCCAAATCGTCCCAGCGCGAGCGGGGGTACGGTGGAGCGCTACAGCATCGCACCGGCATTGCCCGCGGGCCTGTTGCTCGATGCGGTCACCGGCGTCATTTCTGGGACGCCCACGACTGTAGTCCCGTCGACGGTCCATGTCGTCACGGCGGAGAACGGCGCTGGAAGCGCGACCACCCGCGTGCAGATTGAAGTGCGCAACGCGGCGGTGGCCCCAAGCCAATTGGCTTACCGCGAGTCCGCGGTCGTCTATACCGTGGGCGAGCCGATTGTCGCGAACGGACCCGGCAACGGTGGCGGACCGATCGATGCGTACACCATTGCGCCGGCGCTGCCGGCCGGCCTCGCATTCGATACGCAGACGGGCGTGATCAGCGGCACGCCAACTGTTGCCGCAGCCGAAGCCACCTATACCGTGACGGGCACCAATGCGGCGGGGCAGACAACAACCACGCTGCGCATCGCGGTGGAAGCCGCGGTGGTGGCGCCCACTGGGCTGGCCTACGTCCAGCCTTCCGCGCTGTACGTCGCGGGCGAAGCGATCGTTCCGAACACACCGGTCGTGACCGGCGGCGCCGCGGCCAGCTTTTCGGTGAGCCCCGCGCTGCCCACAGGCCTGAGCCTGAACATCCAGACCGGCGTGATCGCGGGAACGCCCACGGCGATCCAACTGCAGAAGGTCTACACGGTTACCGCCACGAACAAGGCAGGCAGTACGTCGGCCCAGGTCCGCATTGCGGTGACCGGGCGTGGCAGCTGGGCGCCGGTCGCCTCGCTGCCCGGTCCGATGCATTACATGACGGGGACCACGTTGAACAGCGGCAAGGTTCTGGTTGCAGGCGGTTATCTGGCATCGGCACCGAGCGCGTCTGCTTTTCTCTACGATCCGGCCACGAACGCCTGGGCGGCCACGGCAAGCATGGCGACTTCCCGGGTCGAAGCCACGGCGACTCGTCTCAATGACGGCAAGGTGTTGGTTGCCGGGGGTGGCAGCGCTACTGCGGAGGTCTACGATCCTGCCACCGGTACCTGGCAGGCAACCGGCAGCATGTCGGAGGCCCGCTCCAGGCACACGGCAACGCTGCTGCCTGACGGCAAGGTCCTGGTCATCGGCGGCAACCTCGCTAGCGACCGGAGTTCGACGGCCGAGAGGTACGATCCGGCTACCAACGCCTGGACGCCGATGACGACGGCCCTGGGCTCTCCCCGCGGTCAGCATGCCGCGACGCTCCTCCCCGGGGGCGCCTCAATCCTGCTGGTCGGTGGCATTGGCACGATGGGTTTCAACATGACCGCCGAGCTGTATCCGGTGGACGATAGTGGGACGATCACGCCGGTGCCGTACCCGGGCGGGGGCAGTAACGTCGCACAATCCGAATTGCTGGGCAACGGCAAGGTGCTCGTGACCGGCATAGGTAACACGGGCTGGCTTTACGACCCTGTTGCCTCGACCTGGACATCGAGCGTCATGAATGCGGCGCGGACACTGCCCGCGATGGTGCTCCTGCCCGATGGCCGTGTCCTGGTGGCCGGTGGATCGAACACGGGGACGCTGGCGAGCGCGGAGATCTATAACCCGGACACCAACGTCTGGACCGTGGCGGCGTCGATGTCGGTGGCGCGCCGCGCCCCGGTGGCGACGGTGCTTTCCGATGGGACCGTGTTGGCCATTGGCGGCGCGAATTCGTCCAACGTCGACGCGGTGGAGCGGTTTTCGCCATAGTCGAATGGCCGGGGAGCCCGGCCGTCGAACTGGCTCGCGACCTCAACCCACGGGAATCGGGGTGGCCGCGATGCTCTCGTTGAAGCCATTGACGAATGCATGCTCGCCCGCGCCGGGGTTGTCGCGCAGCGGGCGTGCCGCTTCGACCAGCACTTCCTCGGCATCGGTAGCGAGCGCCGCCATGGTTTGCTCGATGAAGGCGTCCAGCGGCATCGCGCGCGGGTCGTCGCTCTTGTGGATCAGGTCGGTGTTGACCCAGGGTGGCGCGATTTCCTGCACGCGTACCGAGGTGTGGCGCAGCATGAAGCGCTGCGACAGCGCGTACGAATGCAGCGCCGCCTTGGTGGCCGAGTAGACCGCGGTGTTGGCGAGCGGCACATAGGCCAGCACCGACGTGTTGTGGATCACGACCG
This sequence comes from Cupriavidus gilardii, assembly GCF_008801915.1. Taxonomy (GTDB): domain Bacteria; phylum Pseudomonadota; class Gammaproteobacteria; order Burkholderiales; family Burkholderiaceae; genus Cupriavidus; species Cupriavidus gilardii. The sequence continues at coordinate 42,495 of NZ_VZOV01000018.1, read as the reverse complement.
AGCGCGGCTGGCGCTTCAGGTGTTCGATCAGCGCCGAGGTCATGCGGATCGGGCCGAGCAGGTTGGTGGTCACGGTGGCCTGCATCGTCGCTTCGTCGATAGCCGCGTCGGCCTGGTCGAAGGGCATGATGCCGGCATTGTTGATCAGCACATTCAGCTTCGGAAACCGCGCGGTCAGTTCGGTTGCCGCCTTGGCGACACTGTCGGCGTCGGCGATATCGAGCTCGATCGCGGCCATGCCCGGGTTTGCCTTGGTCACCTCGTCGAGCAGATGCTTGCGGCGGCCGCCGATGATCACCTGGTTGCCGAGCCTGTGAAACGCCTCGGCCAGGCCGCGGCCGATGCCCGAGGTGCCACCGGTGATGAAAATGGTGTTGTCCGTGAGTTGCATGTCGATGTCCTGTGTCGGTAATCGATAATCGGTGATGGTTGAGCCTGCCGGCTGGCCCGACGTCATCAGTCTTGGCGATGCCATTGGTGTTCGGCGCGTTGCCGTCAGAGGTCATTCTGGTCGAAACCGGCGATGGCTCAAATGACCAAAAAGCAGCAATAAGGGACATCGACAAGGGCCGGGCGGAAAGGCGAGTCGGCCGCTACAATGGCCGTCGTCGAATCGACGAAACCTCCAATAGGGACATCATGAGCGCGCGTATTGGCCTGGTCGTCTATCCCGGCTTTCAGATCCTCGACATGGCGGCACTGACCGTGTTCGAGTTGGCGAACGAGTTGTCGCAGCACCGCCACTACGACATTGCCGTGGTGTCCGCCGAAGGCGGGATGGTGTCCGGTTCTTCCAGCGTCAAGGTCGAGGCCCGGGCAGTCGGCCGGCGGCACTACGACACTTTGCTGATCGCCGGTACCACCACCGGCGCGCCTCGGGAGCCCGAGCTGATCGCGCAATTGCGGCGCGCCGCGCCGCGCGTTCGCCGGCTCGCCAGCATCTGCACCGGCGCTTTCATCCTCGCCGAGACGGGGCTGCTGGATGGGCGTCACGTGACGACGCACTGGGCGTTGGCGCACGAGCTGCAACAGCGATTCCCCGCAGTACACGTCGATGAGGACAAGATCTTCGTCAACGACGGGCCGGTCTGGACCTCGGCGGGCATGACGGCCTGCGTCGATCTGGCGCTGGCCCTGGTGATAGCCGATCTCGGCGATGCGCTGGCCAAGTCGATCTCGCGGATGATGGTGGTCCACTACCGCCGCACGGGCGGGCAGTCTCAGTTCTCCACGCTGGCCGCGCTCGAACCGAAGTCGGACCGCGTCCGGCTCGCCCTCGACTTCGCGCGCGAACATCTGCATGAGCCGCTATCGGTGGAACAGCTGGCCGAGCACGTGCACTGGAGCAAGCGGCATTTCAGCCGGGCATTCCAGGCACAGACGGGCATGTCGCCCGCCAAGGCGATCGAGAAGCTTCGGCTCGAGGCCGCCCACGCGCTGATCGAGGCAGGCGAAACGTCGATCGGGAGAGTCGCATCGCAAACGGGATTCGGCGATGAGGAGCGGATGCGGCGCGCCTTCCTGCGCTCGCTCGGCAGGCCGCCGCAGGCGCTGGTACGGGAAGCGCGGGCGCGGCACCTTGGCGAACGGACTTCGCGGACAATACAGTCCCGACACATGGAGGCAATTCAATGATCACCGCACACGTCTTCATCGCCACCAGCCTCGATGGCTTTATCGCGCGCCGCGATGGGGACATCGACTGGCTTCTGCAGCGCGACGATCCGAGCGAGGACCATGGCTATACGGATTTCATCGCGGACAAGGATTGCATCGTGATGGGACGCGGCAGCTATGAAAAGGTGCAGACCTTCGACCCGTGGCCCTACGACCGGCCGGTGCTGGTGCTGTCGAAACAGCTGGCCGGTACGCCGGTGCCCGAGGCGCTGAAGGGCAAGGTCCGCTTCGCCGATCAAACGCCGAAGGAAGCGATGGCGGCACTGGCGCGCGAGAACGTGCGCCGCGTCTATGTCGACGGCGGTCAGCTGGTGCAGTCGTTCCTGCGCGAGGGCCTGATCGCGGACATGGTGATCACCACGGTGCCGGTGCTGATCGGCGCGGGAAGGCCGTTGTTTGGCGAACTTCCGCACGACATCGACCTTGCGCTGGTATCGAGCCGCAGCTTTCCTTCGGGGCTGGTGCAGTCGACGTATCGGGTGGTGTCTTGAATTGATCGAACGAGCATAAAAAACGCCCGACTCGCAGAGCGGTCGGGCGTCTCGCCTCGTTGGAACGGGCTGCCGTGCTACGGCGCCGCGCGATCAAACATCGATATTGCGCGCCACCAGTGCATTCGACTCGATGAAGTTGCGACGCGGTTCCACCTCGTCGCCCATCAGCGTCGTGAAGATCTGGTCGGCGGCGATCGCATCCTCGATCTGGACCTTCAGCAGGCGGCGCTGCGTGACATCCAGCGTCGTTTCGAACAGCTGCTCGGGGTTCATCTCGCCCAGACCCTTGTAGCGCTGACGGGACACGCCGCGTTCGGCTTCCGACAGCAGCCATTGCATCGCGCCGTGGAAGTCGTTGACGGTCTGCTCCCGCAGCTTTTCGCCCTCGCCGCGGCGGACCTTGGTGCCGACCGGGATCAGGCCCTGGAAGGTCTTGGCGGCGAGCGCCAGCGCGGCGTAGTCTGCGCCGTGCACGAAATCGGAATCGATGTGCGACAGGCGCACGTTGCCGTGATGGCGGCGGGCCACCATCAGGCGGTGCTTCTCGTTCTTCTCGTCGAACTGCGCGTAGACGTCGGCGGTGCCGTCGTCATTGACCGCGGCGCCGTTCAGGCGCTTGGCGTGCATTTCCGACAGCTTGGCCTTCAGCGCGCGGGCCGAGGCTTCGGCGGCTTCGGCCGAGTCGAGGTTCAGTTCGACGCCGTCGGCGATCGCACGCAGCGCGTCGCTGTCGACCACCCGCGACAGGCGGCCGATCACCGCCTCGGCGAGCTGGTACTGGCGCGCCAGTTCGGTCAGCGCGTCACCGGCGATCTCGCTGCCATCGGGGCGCAGCAGGCCGGCCTTCTCCATCGCCAGGCGCAGCATGTACGCGTTCAGCTCGTTGTCGTCCTTGATATAGCGCTCGTCCTTGCCGTGCTTGACCTTGTACAGCGGCGGCTGTGCGATATAGACATAGCCGCGCTCGATGATGTCCGGCATCTGCCGGTAGAAGAAGGTCAGCAGCAGCGTGCGGATGTGCGAGCCGTCGACGTCCGCATCGGTCATGATGATGATGCGGTGATAGCGCAGCTTGTCGAGGTTGTAGTCGTCCTTGCCGATGCCGGTGCCCAGCGCGGTGATCAGCGTCAGCACTTCCTGGCTCGACAGCATCTTGTCGAAGCGCGCGCGCTCCACGTTCAGGATCTTGCCCTTGAGCGGCAGGATCGCCTGGAACTTGCGGTCGCGGCCCTGCTTGGCCGAGCCGCCTGCGGAGTCGCCCTCGACCAGGAAGAGTTCGGACAGCGCCGGATCGCGTTCCTGGCAGTCGGCGAGCTTGCCGGGCAGGCCCATGCCGTCGAACGCGCCCTTGCGGCGGGTCATTTCACGGGCCTTGCGCGCGGCTTCACGCGCGCGCGCGGCGTCGACGATCTTGCCGCAGATGATCTTGGCGTCGTTCGGCGTTTCCAGCAGGAAGTCGCCCAGCGCCTTCGATACCAGTTCCTCGACCGGCAGCCGCACTTCCGACGACACCAGCTTGTCCTTGGTCTGCGAGCTGAACTTGGGCTCGGGCACCTTGACCGACAACACGCAGGACAGGCCTTCGCGCATGTCGTCGCCGGTGGTCTCGACCTTGGCCTTCTTGGCGATCTCGTTTTCTTCGATGTACTTGTTGATGACGCGCGTCATCGCCGCGCGCAGGCCGGTCAGGTGGGTGCCGCCGTCGCGCTGCGGAATATTGTTGGTGAAGCAGAGCACCTGCTCGTTGAAGCCGTCATTCCACTGCATCGCCACTTCGACGGTAATGCCTTCCTTCTCGGCGTTGGCGTAGAAGATATTCGGATGCAGCACCGACTTGGCGCGATTGATGTATTCGACGAAACCCTTGACGCCGCCGGAGAAGGCGAAATCCTCTTCCTTGCCGGTGCGCTGGTCGGTCAGGCGAATATGTACGCCGTTATTCAGGAACGACAGTTCGCGGATGCGCTTGGACAGGATCTCGTAATGGAATTCGACGTTCGTGAAGATTTCCTCGTCGGCGAGGAAGTGGACTTCGGTACCGCGCTTGTCGGTCGGACCGAGCACCTTCATCGGCGAGACTTCCACCGGCTGTCCGTCCGGGCCGCTCACCGTTTCGAGGATGCGGTTCTGCACCGCGCCCTGGGCGAACTCGATGAAATGCGCCTGGCCGTCGCGGCGCACCGTCAGGCGCAGCCATTTGGACAGGGCGTTGACGCAGGACACACCGACGCCGTGCAGGCCGCCCGAGACCTTGTAGCTGTTCTGATTGAACTTGCCGCCGGCGTGCAGCTCGGTCATCGCGATTTCCGCAGCGCTGCGCCGGGGCTCGTGCTTGTCGTCGAACTTGATGCCGTGCGGAATGCCGCGGCCGTTGTCGATGATCGAGATCGAGTTGTCGGTATGGATCGTGACCTGGATTTCCGTGCAGTAGCCGGCCAGCGCCTCGTCGATGGAGTTGTCCAGCACCTCGAACACGAGGTGATGCAGGCCGGTGCCATCCGAGGTGTCGCCGATATACATGCCCGGCCGCTTGCGTACCGCCTCCAGGCCTTCCAGGATCTGGATCGAGGAGGCGCCGTAGCTGTTTTCCTGTTGCGGGTTCTGCTGTTGGGTCATGTTTTCCTACTCACGGCAAATGCGGGGAGCGCGGCGCGCCGGGTCACGACGCGGCCATCGGCCCTCCGCATGGCGGTTACATAAAAACGGCAAAGGGGCGGATCGCCATGATCCTGCCCCTGCTACTGCGGGTCGGTCGCACCGGCTGTTTGCCCGTTGCGAGCGCCGTAGCCTGCCGTTCGATGCTCCGGATTCTGCGTATCTTGCGATCCTTTACCGGAACATCAGATGCGCATCGGCATGACGACGTACTTGAAGTTGTCGTCTTCCGGCACGGTGATCAGCGCGCTCGAATTCGAGTCGCCGAGGCTGACCTGGACCTGCTCGCTCTTGAGGTTGCCCAGCACGTCGAGCAGATAGGTCACGTTGAAGCCGATATCGAGCGCATCGCCCGAATAGTCGAGTTCGAGCTCTTCCTGCGCCTCTTCCTGGTCGGCGTTGGTCGAGCTGATTTTCAGGGTGTGCGTATCGAGAATGCAGCGCACGCCCTTGAACTTGTCGGTGGTCAGGATCGCGGTACGTTGCAGCGCCTGCTGCAGCTTGACGCGATCGATCGCGAAGGCGTTCTTGTAGCCCTTCGGAATCACGCGCTGGAAATCGGGGAACTTGCCTTCGACCAGCTTCGAGATCAGCTCGACGTTGGCGAAGGTGAACTTGATTTGGTTCGCGGCCAGCTGCACCTGCACCGGATCGTCGTTGTCCTCGAGCAGGCGTTGCAGTTCCAGGATGGTCTTGCGCGGGATGATGACTTCCTGGCGTGCGCCGGCGCCCGCGGCTTCCTGTTCGAGCTCGACCGCGCAGTAGGCGAGGCGGTGGCCGTCGGTAGCGACCGCCATCAGCTTCTTGCCGTCGACCACCAGCAGCATGCCGTTCAGGTAGTAGCGGATGTCCTGCTGGGCCATGGCGAAGTGCACCATCGCCAGCAGATGCTTGAACGTCTTCTGCGGCAGCGTGACGCTGGCGTTGAATTCGGTGGCCTCGGCGACCGTCGGGAATTCTTCGGCGGCCAGCGTCTGCAGCGCGAAGCGGCTCTTGCCCGATTGCACCGTCATCCGCTTGTCCGACAGCGACAGCGCGACATCGCCGTCCGGCATCGCGCGCAGGATGTCGAGCAACTTGCGCGCGGCCACGGTGGTGGCCACGTCGTCGCTGCCGACGCCGCATTCGGCGTGCGTGGTGATTTGGATTTCGATATCGGTGGACAGGAAGGAGACGTTGGCGCCGGACTTGCGGATCAGCAGGTTGGCCAGGATCGGGAGGGTGTGGCGGCGCTCCACGATGCCGCTCACGATTTGCAGCGGACGCAGCAGATTGTCTCGCGAGGTTTTGACCAATTGCATTGAATATGTCCTTCGTCGTTTATAGTCAGCGTCCGCCGGGTGTCCTGGACAACTCCAAAATCACTTAGGAATCAAGGAGTTAATGTCGCATTTTACCTCGAAACGGGCGGCTCGGCAAAGCCGGACGATGTGTGGCTCGTCTGCATATTGTGCATGAAAAGCCACGATCCCCCAATATGTGACGGTTGCCCGGAAACCCTTGTCCCGCGCGGGTTTGCGGGTTTCCAGCGGGCCTTTCGCCTCCCCCGGCATCGCGCGGCGCGCAGACCACAGTATGCCAGCCCGCCGAGCCGGTCCCTCAAAATCCGCGACGCCGGGTTTCAACCCTTCAGCGTCTGTTCCAGAACGTGCAGTTCGTGATTGAGCTGGGCGTCCTTGCTGCGCTCGTCGGCGATCTTGCGTACCGCGTGCAGCACGGTGGTGTGGTCGCGTCCCCCGAACAGCTCGCCGATCTCGGGCAGGCTCTTCTGCGTCAATTCCTTGGCCAGATACATTGCGATCTGGCGCGGCCGCGCAATATTGGCAGGCCGCTTTTTGGAATACATGTCGGCGACCTTGATGTTGTAGAAGTCGGCGCAGGTTTTCTGAATGTTCTCTACCGAAATCTGCCGGTTCTGTACGGTCAGCAGGTCCTTCAGCGCTTCGCGCGTGACCTCGATCGTGATGTCCTTGCCGTGGAAGTTCGAGAACGCCAGGATCTTGCGCAGCGCGCCTTCCAGCTCGCGAACGTTGGAACGCAGGTGCTTGGCAACGAAGAAGGCCACTTCCTCGGGAACCGAAACGTTCTCGGCAGCCGCCTTCTTCATCAGGATCGCGACGCGCATTTCGAGCTCGGGCGGCTCGATGGCGACGGTCAGGCCGGAGTCGAAGCGCGAGATCAGCCGGTCGTCGATGCCGGTGATTTCCTTCGGATAGGTATCGCTTGTGATGATGACCTGGGCGCGATTGGCGATCAGCGCCTCGAACGCATAGAAGAATTCCTCCTGCGTGCGGTTCTTGCCCGAGAAGAACTGAATGTCGTCGATCAGCAACAGATCGAGCGAGTGATAGTAGCGCTTGAACTCGTCGAACGCCTTGCGCTGATACGCCTTGACCACATCGGACACGTACTGCTCGGCATGGATATAGCGGATCCGGGCGCGCGGGTTCTCCATCAGCATGAAGTTGCCGATCGCGTGGATCAGGTGGGTCTTGCCGAGGCCGACGCCGCCATACAGGTACAGCGGGTTGTACGACTTGCCGGGATTGTTGGCGACCTGGATCGCCGCGGCGCGCGCGAGCTGGTTCGCCTTGCCGGTGACGAAATTGTCGAAGGTCAGGATCGGGTTGAGCCGCGAGCGCTCATGGACCGTGTCGGCCGGTTGCTGGCCCGGCATCGGTTGCTGCGCGACGCGATAAGAGCGGGCCGCGGCTTCGGCCGGGTCCAGTTGCGGCACGTCGACATCGACCACATCGGCGCCGATCGCCTGGCTGCCGCCGGAGTAGGGGGCCGCTTGCGGGTGGCCCATGCCGGCACCAATTCCGCCATGGATGGCGCCATAGCCGGCCGGCGCGGCCACGCCGGCACCCGGTTGCTCCGGCGCGCCATACATCAGCGCGCCCGGGCCGGGCGCCTGGCCGCCGTGCACGGGCGGCTGGCCCATCGCCTGGCCGGCGCCGTAGGCCGGCGCCAGATGGGCGGCGGGACCTGCCGCGCCCGGGGCGGCCGGATCCTGGGCGGCACCGTATGGGCCGCCCGGATTGCCCGCGGCCGGATAGCCGTTCGCTGCCGCACGCCCCGACGCGGTTGGGTCGAGGACGAAGTGGACGCTCACCTGCGCCTCCCAGTACTCGCAGGCGAGCGCGGTGATGCGCCCCGAGAACTGGCTCTTGACCCAGTCGAGCTTGAAGCGGTTGGGCGCGGCGATGCGCAGCGACAGGGCGTTCTCGTCGAACGCCACCGGCGCCAGCGGCTTGATCCAGGTCTTGAACTGTTGAGGCGTCAGTTCGCGCTCGAGCTGCGCGGCTGCCGCCTGCCAGAAATCTTGCATCGGTTGTTGTTGGGTAGTGCCACGGCCGCGTGTCGTCACGTCAGCAATCTTTCGAGTCCCAATAAAAAAGGGCGCCGCTGTCTCCCGAGTGCCGGCATGACCGCTACCGCAGCTGGCTTGTCGGGTCCCCCGCCCGCCAAGCCGCCTAACCGTCATGTCCTGCACACCTCGGGTTGTGCGTGCGCCACGCAGGCCGTGTTGTGTTTGGACCGGGATTGTACCCCCCGGCCCAAGTTATCCACAAAGGATAAGTCTGTGGACAACTTGTGAAAATTCGGTGGATGACTGTGCACAACTCAGACCGGCGCAGCGCCGCAGTCGGCACTTATAGAAGGCAATCGTTTGATTTAAAAGGGGATTGCTCTTCGCATCACGCCGAAAAAGCGGTGTTTGGGGCACTCGAAAATGTGCATCGCATCACTGTGGACAAGAAAACCGCCGCGATTGCCTGTGCGTGCACCCGTACAGCGGCATCCTCCCACGGCAGCCTTGACAGGCGCGCGGAAAATCCGTTAAATGGCGGGTTCTGCGATGCGGCAGGGGATCACGTATGCGCATCGCCGGGTCTGACCCGCTTCATAAGCGGCGGCGGACCTGAGCACGGGTCGCCCGCGCCAGCCGCGCGGTCATCCCGCCCAGCCTGCGTCGCGAAACCTGTATCGCGACACCCTAGGCCGGCGTCAGGTCAGCTTCAGGACAATCACAAGCGTCGGCAGTACCGCATCCGCGGCGGCCCCATGCGAACCATACGCGGCAGCCACGGCCCCTTCGCGGCCGGGCGTGCCCAGATCAACCAGAGAGTGCAACATGAAACGTACCTACCAACCTTCCGTTACCCGCCGCAAGCGTACCCATGGTTTCCGCGTGCGCATGAAGACCCGTGGCGGCCGCGCCGTGATCAACGCGCGCCGCGCCAAGGGCCGCAAGCGCCTGGCAGTCTAAGGGCCGGGTGACGGGACGGCGGCCCGCCTCGATGCAGCCGGCAAGCGCCGGCGCATGAGCGCGGTGCCCGGCGCGGTCGAGTCCCGGCCGACGCCCTTCGCCGTTGTCCCCTGTGCCTTGCCCCGAGGACGGCCCGGCAACGCGTGCCAGCCCAGTCTGACCAGCGTGCCGACCCATGCCTTTCCTAAAGCCGCGAGGCTCACAAAGACGGATGAGTTTTCATCCGTTTTTGCTTTGCGCCCGCGGCGCCGCAGCGCCCATTTCGTGCTTTATGTCCGCGCCAACGGCCAGCCGCAGGGGCGGCTGGGCATCGTGGTCGGCAAGAAGTTTGCGCCGCGCGCCGCCGAGCGTAATCTGGTGAAGCGCATGGTGCGGGAACTGTTCCGCCAGCGGCAGGACCAACTGGTCGGCCGCGACGTGTTGCTGCGATTGCAGGCCAAGTTCCCGCGCACCGAATTCCCCAGCCGCCGCGCAGTCCGGCTGGCCTGCCAGGCCGAACTGGTCGAGCTGATGGAAGTCGCCGCCCGGCCCCTGCCGTCCGCTCCGCCCGCTGCGCTCACCTCGCCTTCCGGCGCCTGATCGAGGGCACCGACATGAAGCCTATCCTGCTTGCCCTGCTGCGCTTCTACAAGATCGCGCTGAGTCCTTACCTGGGCTCGCAGTGCCGCTTCATGCCGACCTGTTCCAACTACGCCCGCGAAGCCATCATCGGTCATGGCGCCGCGCGCGGCAGCTGGCTGGCCGCCCGCCGGCTGTGCCGTTGCCATCCCTTCGCGCAAGGCGGGTATGATCCGGTGCCGCCCTCGCGCGATGCCGCCCGCCCGTCGGTCAGCGTCCGGCTGCCCAGACCCTGAATTCCCAGATACAGCGAGACATGGATATCAAACGCACCATCCTCTGGGTCATCTTCTCGATGTCCCTCGTGCTGCTCTACGACAATTGGCAGCGCGCCAACGGCCACGCCTCGATGTTCTTCCCGAGCGCCTCGCAACCCGCGGCCACCGGCACGCCGGCGAGCGCGCCGCAGGCCCGCAGCGACGTGCCGAAGGCGGTTGGCGGCGCATCCCCGACCGGCGCCCCGGCGGCCGCGCCGCAGGCCCCCGCACCGGCCGGCGAGAAGATCGTGATCACGACCGACGTGGTCCGCGCCGAGATCGATACCGCGGGCGGCATCCTGTCTCGTCTCGAACTGCTGCGCCACAAGGACGAGGCGGGCAATCCGGTCGTGCTGTTCCAGCGCAGCGCCGCGCATACCTATATGGCGCGCTCGGGCCTGATCAATGGCGACCTGCCGAACCACACGACGGTGTTCGCCGCCGCGCCGGGTCCGCGCGACCTGGGCAACGCCGGTTCGCTCGACGTCGTGCTGACCGCCGAGAAGGACGGCGTGCGCTTTGCCAAGACCTACCGCTTCCAGAAGGGCAGCTATGTGGTCGCGACGCGCTTCGACGTGACCAACAACCGCGCGCAGCCGGTCTCGCCGACGCTGTACATGGAACTGGCGCGTGACGGCAGCCATGTCGAGCAGTCGCAGTTCTACAGCACCTTCACCGGCCCGGCGGTCTACACCGACGCGGACAAGTACCACAAGATCAGTTTCGAAGACATCGCCAAGGGCAAGGTCACGCTGCCCGGCGCGTCGGACAACGGCTGGGTCGCGATGGTGCAGCACTACTTCGCCTCGGCCTGGCTGCCGCAGACCGGCAAGCAGCACAGCTTCTACGTCGAGCAGATCGACCCGAACCTGTATCGCGTCGGCGTGCAGCAGCCGCTGGGCGAGATCGCGCCGGGCGCGACGGTGTCGACCGACGCGCGCCTGTTCGCCGGTCCGCAGGAAGAGCACATGCTCGAGCAGATCGCGCCGGGCCTGGAGCTGGTCAAGGACTATGGCTGGCTGACCATCCTGGCCAAGCCGCTGTTCTGGCTGCTCGAGAAGCTGCACGGCATCCTGGGCAACTGGGGCTGGTCGATCATCGCGCTGACCGTGCTGATCAAGCTGGTGTTCTTCCCGCTGTCCGCGGCTAGCTACAAGTCGATGGGCAAGATGAAGGACCTGCAGCCGCGCATGACGTCGATCCGCGAGCGTTACAAGAACGATCCGCAGAAGATGAACCAGGAGATGATGGCGCTGTACCGCACCGAGAAGGTCAATCCGCTCGGCGGCTGCCTGCCGATCCTGATCCAGATTCCGGTGTTCATCGCGCTCTACTGGGTGCTGCTGTCGTCGGTCGAGATGCGCGGCGCGCCGTGGCTGGGCTGGATCAAGGACCTGTCGGTACCCGACCCGTTCTACATCCTGCCGATCGTGATGGCCGTGTCGATGTTCGTGCAGACCAAGCTGAACCCGACGCCGCCGGACCCGATCCAGGCCAAGGTCATGATGATCATGCCGCTGGTGTTCTCGGTGATGTTCTTCTTCTTCCCCGCCGGCCTGGTGCTGTACTGGGTGGTCAACAACATCCTGTCGATCGCGCAGCAATGGCAGATCAACCGGATGCTGGGCAAAGGCAAGACTCCGGCGCCGGCCAAGGGCTGAGCCCGACCGGCACCTCGCCGCGACAAGGCCCGACGCGAAGGCGTCGGGCTTTTTCTTTGGGTGGCCGCGGGACCCGAAGACGACCATGCGCCGCTTCAAGCGAGGCCGTTTCCTACACTGTAGCCAGGTGAATTGACAGCGGGCCGGCGCGAGCCACCGGCTCCAATATGGCGACATGGGCACCCTCACACTGAAACGCCGGATGCGCGCGCTCGACGCCTTTGTCGCGTTGGCCGCCGCCGATCTGCAGCGCATCGCCGACGCGCTGCGTGCGCTGGACCGCCGTGACCGGCCCGACGACCTGCATGCCCTGCGCGTGGCGGTCCGCCACCTGCGTGCGGTGCGCTGGGTCTTTGCCCCCGCGCTGCCGGGAACGGTGGCGGCGCGCTGGCGCATCGTGCTGCGCGACCTGATGCGCGCCACCGGCCCGGTACGCGATTGGGACGTCTTGATCGCCGACACGCTGCAGCCGGCGGTATCGCGCCAGCCGGGCGATCCGGTACTTCTGGCGCTGCTCGACAGTGCGCAGTCCAGGCGGGAGGCGGCGCGGGCGACGCTGATGACGGTTCTGCACGCCCTGCGCAGCCAGACCTTGCCGGTGCTCGACGACGATCTGGCCGCGCTGCGCCATCGCGCGGTCGACGGTATCCCGGGCAAGGCCAATGCGCCGCTGGGCCGGCTGGCGCGCCGACGCGTGCGCAAGGCGCGACGCAGCGTACGGGCGCTGAAGGCGCGCTGGCGCGAACTCGGAACCGAAGCGGACCTGGCGCTTGCGCCGGCTGCCGACGTTCTGCACGCGCTGCGCGTCGCCGGCAAGCGGCTGCGCTACGCGATCGAGGCCGTCGGCCCGGTGCTGCCGGGGCGCTACACCGGCCGCGTCCATCGCAAGCTGGTCGCCCGCCAGGCCAGGCTCGGCGCGCAGACCGATGCGGCCAGCGCTCGCAGCCTGCTGTCCGCGCTGCTGTCCGGCCCGGGCGAGGAGCATCCGTTCGAATCCGCGGGGACGGCGGGGACACCAATCGCCGCGGCATCTGCAACGACTGCCATGACCGCGATGCCGCCGCCCCTGTCCCCATCGAAGACTGCCCAACTGGTGACGCCGACGCCGCGTTGATCTGCGACAATACCGCCCTATGACCGCCCAGCCCAGCATCGACACGATCGCCGCCATCGCCACCGCGCCCGGACGGGGCGGCATCGGCGTGGTCCGCGTATCCGGACCCGAAGCCGGCACGATCGCGCGCGCGGTCTGCGGCCAGCCGCTGACGCCGCGCCGCGCCACCTATCTGCCCTTTCTCGACGGCAAGGGCGAGGTGATCGATCACGGCATCGCGCTGTTCTTTCCCGGCCCGCATTCGTACACCGGCGAGGACGTGCTCGAGCTGCAGGGCCACGGCGGCCCGGTGGTGATGCAGATGCTGCTGACACGCTGCCTGCAGGCGGGCCGCGAAGTCGGGCTGCGCCTGGCCGAACCCGGCGAATTCACGCGCCGCGCCTTCCTCAACGACAAGCTCGATCTCGCGCAGGCCGAGGCCGTGGCGGATCTGATCGAGGCCAGCACCGAGGCCGCTGCGCGATCGGCGGCGCGCTCGATGGAAGGCGCGTTCTCGCAGGCGATCCGCGCGCTGGTGGAGCAGGTGATTCATCTACGCATGCTGGTCGAGGCCACGCTCGACTTTCCGGAAGAGGAGATCGATTTCCTCGAGGCGTCGGACGCGCGCGGCCAGCTCGATACGATCCGTAGCGCGCTGGGCGGCGTGCTGGCGCAGGCGCGGCAGGGTTCGCTGTTGCGCGAAGGCCTGTCGGTGGTGCTGGCCGGCCAGCCGAACGTCGGCAAGTCGTCGCTGCTGAACGCGCTGGCCGGCGCGGAGCTTGCCATCGTCACGCCGATCGCCGGCACCACGCGCGATCGCGTGCGCGAGACGATCCAGATCGAAGGCATCCCGCTGCATATCATCGACACCGCGGGCCTGCGCGAGGACGCGGTCGACGAGGTCGAGCGCATCGGCATCGAACGCACCTGGGAGGCGATCGGCCGCGCCGACGTGGTGCTGCATCTGATCGATGCGACCGACTACCTGCAGCATGGCCTGTCCGAAATCGACGATGCGATCGACGATCGCTTGTCCGGTCATCTGCCGCCGGGCGCGCCGATCCTGCGCGTGGTCAACAAGATCGATCTGGCGCCCGCGGTCGGCGCCACTACGTTCGGCGGCAACCGCCCGCACGTGGTCGTGGCCAACGGCCCGAACCCGACCGAGATCTGGATCTCGGCGCGCACCGGCGCCGGCATCGATCTGCTGCGCCACGAACTGCTGCGCGTGATCGGCTGGCAGGCCGGCAACGAGGGCGCCTTCCTCGCGCGCGAGCGCCATCTGAACGCGCTGCGCAGCGCGCAATCGCATCTGGATCTCGCTGCCGAACGCGCCGATCAGCAGGACAAGGCGCTGGACCTGTTCGCCGAGGAATTGCGGCTGGCGCAGGAGCACCTGAACAGCATCACCGGCGAATTCACCAGCGACGATCTGCTGGGCACGATCTTCACGCGGTTCTGCATCGGCAAGTAGGGCCGGTTTGCGCGCTGCCCCCAGGCTGGACGTCAGCCCTGCCCGGCGCCGCGCGTCGTGTCCTTCGCCGCCACCATCAGAATTCCCGCCGCCAGCAGATTCGCCGCCACCGCCGCCAGGATCGGCAGCGTATAGCTGCGGCTCGCATCGAAGGCATAGCCGGCCGCGCTCGGCCCGATCAGCGTGCCGAAGGCCACGCTGGTGTACAGCACGCCGATGATGCCGCCGACGTTGCGGCCGCCGAACAGGTCCATCACCACCGCCGGCAGCACCGCGACCCAGCCGCCATAGCAGGCGCCGAACAGGAAGGCGAACAGCGCCAGCATCCAGAAGCCGGTGGCGACGGCCCAGATCACCAGCGTGAACGCCAGCGCGATCACCGTGCACAGCAGGAAGCGCTGCCGGCCCATGCTATCGGCCAGGCTGCCGAGGAAGAACCGTCCGGCCGTGCTGCCGATGCCGATCACGCCCAGCAGCAGCACCGCGGTGCCCTGCGCGATGCCGAGGTCCTGCGCGTGCGGCACCAGATGGACGAAGGGCACGAACACGCCGAACGAGGCGATCAGGCACGCGGCATAGAGGCTGATGAACTGGCGCGTCCGTACGGCGTCGCCGACCGACACATCGGCCGACGGCGCCGCGGTGTGGGCGTGGGCGGGCAACGGTTCGCCGTCCGCCGCCAGGCCGCGCTCGCGCGGATCGTTCTCCAGCAGCAGCGAGGCGCCCACGCCGAGCACCGCGGCCAGCACGCCGAGCGTCAGATAGGCATCGCGCCAGCCCACGCCGTCGATCAGCAGCGCAGCCAGCGGCGGCATCGCTAGCGTGCCGACACCGATGCCGCTGACGGCGAGCCCCGAGGCGAGACCGCGGCGCTTGACGAACCAGCGCTGCACCGCGCCGACCGCCGGCACATAGGCCAGGCCGACTCCCAGGCCGACGCCAAGCCCGTAGGCCGCGTAGACCTCGACGATATTGCGCGCGACGCTGGCCAGCGCGAGCCCCGCGCCGACCAGCAGCATGCCGGCAATGCACAGGCGGCGCGCGCCCCAGCGGTCGGCCAGCGGCCCGCTGACGATGCCAAGCGCGAAGTAAAGGAAGCCGGCCAGCGAGAACACCAGCGACACCGCGCCGCGCGACGCGCCGAATTCCCGCTGCAGGGGCTCGATGAACGCGCTGAAGGTATAGGCGCTGCCGAAGCCGACGAAGGTCACCGCAAACGCCGCCGCGACGACCCACCACCCGTAGAAAATGCGCTGCTTGACCACCAGTGTCGTCATGTCAGTTCACCGGATGTTGTCGATGCCAATCGGTGGCGCCCTGGAAGGCGGCGCCCGCGCGCACCAGCATCGCTTCGCCCAGATGCGGGGCGACGAGTTGAAAGCCGATCGGCAGCCCTAGCCGCGACAAACCGCCTGGCAGCGTGATGGTCGGATGGCCGGTCAGGTTGAAGGGACAAGTGTACCGTTGCAGCCCGGCGATCAGCGCGGGCTGTTCGCCGAGCGTGCGAACAGCGGCCAGCGACAGCGGCGCATACGGATGCACTGGCGTCAGCAGCAGGTCGACGGTTTGGAGCAGGCCAGCCATGCGGCCGCGCAAGTCGGCACGCCGCAGCAGGATCCGCTGATAGTCCACGCCGGACAGCGCGCGGCCCGCGTCGATCACCGAGGCCAGCACCGCGCCATACTCGTTGCGGCGGGCCGGATAGGTAGCGGCATGCTCGACGGCCGCCTCGACCGCGCAGTTGGCGGCCCAGTCGTCGGTCAGCGCGCTGCCCGCACGCATCGCGTCCGGAACGCGGACGTCGACCACGGTCGCGCCGAGCGCCCGCAAGACCTCCGTGGCAGCGCAGACAACGGCCTGGACTTCGGCATCGACGCCGTCGCCGTTCCAGTCCGCATCGACGCCGATGCGGACGCCGCGCAGCTCCGAGGTCATCGCGCCAACGTAGTCTGGCACCGGCTCCTGCAGAGCGGTCGGGTCATGCGCGTCGGCGCCTGCGATGACCTGCAGCAGCAGGCCGGCATCCGCCGCGCTGCGCGCCATGGTGCCGACATGGTCTAGCGACGGCGCCAGCGCAAACACGCCATGCCGGCTGACGCGGCCCCACGTGGGCTTCAGCCCGGTCACGCCATTGGCGGCCGCCGGCCAGCGGATCGAGCCGCCGGTATCCGACGCGATGGCGCCATGGCAAAGCCCGGCCGCCGTCGCCACGCCGGCGCCGCTCGACGAGATGCCCGGCCAGTAGTCGGCGTGCCACGGGTTCAGCGGCGCAGTGACCGAGGGGTGATGGTCCGAATACGCGCCTTCGGTCAGTTGCAGCTTGCCCAGCAGCACCGCGCCGGCGTCCCCAAGCCGCCGTACCACGGTGGCGTCCCGGTCCGGACGGAATTCGCGATGGATCGCCATGCCGGCGGCGGTCGGCACCCCCTCGGTCCAGCACAGGTCCTTGATGCCGATCGGCATGCCGTGCAGCGGACCGCGGTATCGGCCGGCAGCGATCTCGGCCTCGGCGGCTTCCGCCTGGGCCATCGCCGCGTCGGCCATCACCAGGGCGTAGCTGTGCAGTGCGCCGTCGAGCGCGGCGATGCGATCGAGCTGGGCGCGTACCACGGCAGTCGGCGAGATCTCCCGGCGCCGGATTCTTGCAGCCAATTCGATCATCGAGAGGAAGTGCCAATCGGAAACCATGATTCGCTCGTATGGAGAAAGGTTAAGTAGAATTGAATCGGCCCCGCGCCGGAGCGTACCCAACGCTGCGCTGACATGGCCAGATAACGCCCCAAAGTTACCGTTCGCGCCGCCAGCCTCGCAAACCAGATTTCATGCGGTTTTCGCCTTAGAAAAACTAATGTCAAACCACAAACTGCCGCCGCTCAATGCCTTGCGGGCCTTCGAGGCCGCGGCACGGCATCTGTCGGTCAAGCACGCCGCCGAAGAGCTGTGCGTGACGGCCGGCGCGGTCAGCCAGATGGTCAAGGCATTGGAGTCGCATCTGGGCGTCAAGCTGTTCCAGCGGGTCAACCGCGGCATCTACCTGACGGAGGCGGGGCGCGCCTATCTGCCCCCCGTGCGCAACGCCTTCCGGCAGATCAAGGAGGCGACGGGCCGCATCGCGGCGCCAGCCGACACCGGCCTGTTGAACATCAGCGTCACGCCGTTCTTCGCGGCCGCATGGCTGGTGCCGCGCCTGCATTCGTTCCAGCAGGCGCACCCCGATATCGACCTGCACGTGATCACGACCACCGCGCTGGCCGACTTCACGCGCGACGGCGTGCATGTCGCGGTCCGGCACGGCCTGGGCCAATATCCGGGCCTGCACAGCGAGCGTATCCTCGCGGTGGAGATCATGCCGGTCGCCGCGCCGGCGCTGGTCCGCAAGCTTGGCATGCCGGCCACGCCCGCCGATCTGCTGCGCTGGCCCCAGGTCCACGACACCGAGCGCAAGGGCTGGCATCTGTGGTTCGCGTCGCAGGGCATCGACGAGATCGAACGCCCGCGCGGACCGTCGTTCGACGATTCGAGCCTGCTGTGGAAGGCGGTGATGGCGGGCCAGGGCGCCGGGCTGCTGCCGGCCGCGATGGTCGCGCGCGAACTGGCCGACGGCTCGCTGGTCCGGCTCGCCGATGTCACGCTGCTCGATGCGTTCGCCTACTACCTGGTCTACCCGGAGGAAAGCCACGCGCGCGCGAAGATCGCGTCGTTTCGCGAGTGGATCCTGCAAGAGGCAGCGCGTGCCGGCAGCGCGTAGCCGGCGCATCGGGTCTTGCAGCCGGTCCTGAATCGGGACCTCGAAACTGGTGCGCATCGCGATCGCACGATCGCGCCCTGCACAGAGCATCGCATCGCGACAGGAGCACGCATGGAAGCCTTCCACAACGTCAATCTCGCCTCGCTGCTGGATACGCTGATCAGCCTGAGCGCCGCCTTCGTTTTCGGTGGCGCGATCGGCTTCGAGCGGCAGTACCGGCAGCGCACCGCCGGGCTGCGCACCAATGTGCTGGTCGCGGTCGGTGCCGCGGTGTTTGTCGACGTCGCCAACCGGCTGCACGGGCACGATGGCGCGGTCCATGTGATGGCCTATGTCGTATCCGGCGTCGGCTTTCTCGGCGCCGGCGTGATCATGCGGGAGGAGGGCAATGTGCGCGGGCTCAATACCGCGGCGACACTGTGGGGCTCGGCGGGCGTCGGGGCGGCGGCCGGTGCCGATCTGATCCTCGAGGCGATGATGGCCACGGTGTTCGTGCTGGCGGCCAATACGCTGCTGCGGCCCATCGTCGATGCGATCAACCGCAAGCCGCTCGACGTCGAATCGGTCGAGGTCACCGGCACGGTCCACGTGATCGCGGAGCGGGGCCAGCAGAAGGCGGTGATGGCGCAGCTGGAGGAGGCGCTGGAGCGCGGCGGTTATCCGGTGCACGACCTGGACATCCAGCCGTTCGGTCAGGAGGAGGTCGAGATCGAGGCGACGCTGGTGGCCAGTTCCTTCGATGGCGATGCGCTGGACCGCCTGGTGCAGCGGCTGGCTGCACTGCCGGCGGTGCGGCAGGCGTTCTGGAGTCCAAGCACGACGACCTGACCGCCGCGAGCCTTGCGGGTACGTTTGCGCGGTTGTCAGGTTTGTAGGACTACACCCACATGGCTTTCGGCGCGCGCTTGATAAGGACCCGCCAGTCCCCTGTGTATCGTTCAGTTACGGTTGACATTGATTTGTCACTCCGTACTGAACAACGCAGAGGTAGCAATCATGGCTTCGGCCCTTGTCAGCATGCCTGTGGAGCATGCCCGGGCATTTGCCCGGATTCTGTCCGTGACCCGCGCCGCCTGGCGCTTGAATGAACACGCCGAAACCGGCAACGCCGCGCAGCCGCACAGCACTTCGCGCGGCCGGCGTACCGCCCATCTTGCCGAACTCGCGGCACGCGCGTTCGAGGCGCAGGTGATGGCGCTGCGTTGCCGCCAGGCCTTCGTCGGCTGACGCCGGACCGGTCTCTCGCACGCGCAGCTGCAATTGACGCAAGCCCGCCAGCAGGTTCCGCAGTAGCTTGTAGTGCTTGTTCCGTTTTGCGCGCGACGTTTATGCGCGTTTGTGTGTCTCCTTGGTTCTTGGCCAGCCTGTCGGCTGGCTTTTTTTTACCCGCGCCCCGGCGCATCGCGGCGTCACGGCATCGCCGCGACGGCGTTCGCGGGTCGCGCGCTGGCCGTCGCATGCGCGCCGTCCAGCAGATGACAGGCCGCGAGATGCGCCAGTCCCGCATCGGGACCGCCCATGGCGCGCATCGCCGGCACCTGCTGCCCGCATACCGGCATCGCATGCGGGCAGCGCGGATGAAAGCGGCAACCGGACGGCGGCGCCAGTGCCGAGCCGATCTCGCCGACGATCAGTCCTTCGGCCGGCTGATGATCGGGATCGGGACGCGGCGCGGAGCCGAGCAGCGCCTGCGTGTACGGATGGCGCGGCGCGCCGAACACCGCTTCGCTGGGGCCGCTCTCGGCCATCGCGCCGAGGTACATCACGCCGACCGCGCTGCTGAAGTGCTCGACCAGCGCGAGATCGTGCGCGATGACCACGTAGGCCAGGCCAAAGCTGCGCTGGATATCGGCCAGCAGATTGACGATCTGCGCGCGGATCGACACGTCGAGCGCCGACGTCGGTTCATCGAGCACGATCAGACGCGGCTGCAGCGCAAGCGCGCGCGCCACCGCGATGCGTTGGCGCTGGCCGCCGCTGAATTCGTGAGGATAGAGGTCCAGCGCGCCGGGCGGCAGCCCGACGATCTCCAGCAGTTCGAGCAGTCGGCGTTGCAGCGCCTGGCGATCGCGGCCCAGTCCATGCGCCAGCAGCGGCTCGGCCAGCAGCATCCTGACCTTCAGGCGGGGATTGAGCGACGACGACGGGTCCTGGAACACCGCCTGCACCTGCCGCCGATAGCGTTGCACGCCCTTGCGGTCCAGCGTCAGCACATCCTGGCCATCGAAGCGGATCGCGCCGCCGGTGGGCTTTTCCAGCAGGAGCAGCAGTTTCGCGATGGTGGTCTTGCCGCAGCCGGACTCGCCGACGATCGCGAAGGTCTGACCGGCGTCGACCGCAAAGCCGACGCCATCGACGGCGCGCACGAGGCCGCCGCCGCGCACGGGGAAGTGTTTCGTCAGGTCCTGCACTTCGAGCAACATGGGCACTCCTGCGCTGGCTGCGATGTTCGGGGG
Organism: Cupriavidus gilardii; assembly: GCF_008801915.1. Classification (GTDB taxonomy): domain Bacteria; phylum Pseudomonadota; class Gammaproteobacteria; order Burkholderiales; family Burkholderiaceae; genus Cupriavidus; species Cupriavidus gilardii. The sequence continues at coordinate 22,089 of NZ_VZOV01000018.1, read as the reverse complement.
AGCAAGGTCCGGCCGTTCGGCTGTTCGACGTTCGCCGCTAGGTGCCGCTCGCCAGCCAGCACGCGACGCGATGGCCAGACTCCAGTTCGACCTCGGGCGGATACGCGTCGTCGCACAGCGGCTTGCGATGCGGACAGCGGGCGGCGAAGCGGCAGCCGACTGGCGGATCGATCAGGCTCGGCGGGCTGCCCTGGATCGCGAACAGCCGGTCCTTCTTCTGGCCGAAATGCGGGATCGAGTTCAGCAGCGCCTGCGTGTACGGATGCGCGGGCCGCTTGTACAGCGTGCGCACATCGGCGGTCTCGACGATGCGGCCGGCGTACATCACCGCGATGCGGTGGCAGATGCTGGCTGCTACGCCGAGGTCGTGGGTGATCAGGATGATCCCGACGCCGGTCTGCGCCTGGATCTTGCGAAACAGGGCCATCATCTGCACCTGGATGGTCACGTCGAGCGCCGAGGTCGGTTCGTCCGCCACCAGCAGCCGCGGCGCACTCGCGATCGCCATGCCGGTGACCACGCGTTGCCGCATGCCGCCGCTGAACTGGTGCGGATAGTCGTTCAGCCGCGCCTGCGGCGACGGGATGCGCACGCTGTCGAGCACCTCGACCACGCGCTGCCGCGCGGCCTCGCCGCGCGCGATGCCGTGATGGCGCAGCGGCGCGCCGACCTGGTCGCCGATGGTGAAGACGGGATTGAGCGAGGTCAGCGGGTCCTGCGAGATCATCGCGATCTTGCGGCCGCGATAGACCTCGCTCATCGTCTTCTCGGAGACCTGCAGCAGGTTCTGGCCATCGAGCACGATGCTGCCGCCGATGCGTGCGCCGGTCTGGCGCGGCAGCAGCCGCAGGATGGACAGGATCGTCATCGACTTGCCCGAGCCCGACTCGCCGACCACGCCCAGCGTCTCGCCTTCGTGCACATGCAGGTCCACGCCGTCGACGGCGCGTACCACGCCGCGGTGCAGCGCCAGGTGGGTCGTCAGATTGCGCACCTGCAGCATCGGCGTGCCGCTCCCGGTTTGCGTCGAACGACCCGCGGCGGCGATATCGGCATGGCTCATAGCTGTCTCCTCCTGGGATCGAAGCGGTCGCGCAGCCAGTCGCCAAGCAGGTTCGAGGCGAGGCAGGTCGCCATGATCGCGAGCCCGGGCATCGTGATCGCCCACCAGGCGTTGGTGATGTAGTTGCGCGCGTCCGCCAGCATCAGGCCCCAGGATACGTCGGGCTGCTGGATGCCGAGGCCGAGAAAGCTCAGCGAGGCCTCGAAGATGATCACCTGGCCGACCTGCAGCGTGGCGAGCACCAGCAGCGTGTTCAGCAGGTTCGGCAGCAGATGGCGGCGGAAGATGGTCGGCGTGCCGCAGCCCGCCACGCGCGCCAGCGCGACGTAATCGCGCTGCTTCAGCGACATCACCTCGCCACGCACGATGCGCGCATACCAGGTCCAGTAGGTGATCACGATGACCAGCACCACCGTCTCGAAGCCCGGCCCGAGCACCGCCGCCAGCACCAGCGCGAGCGCCAGCGAAGGAATCGACATCTGGATATCGACCAGCCGCATGATCAGCGCATCGAGCCGGCCGCCGAAGTATCCGGCGAGCATGCCGGCGGCGGTGCCGATGCCGCCCGAGATCAGGATCGCGTACAGCGCCACCACCAGCGAGATCCGTGTGCCGGCCATGATCCGCGTCAGCAGATCGCGCCCCATGTTGTCGGTGCCCAGCGGATAGGCCCAGTTGCCGCCATCGAGCCAGGCCGGCGGCAGGAAGGCGATGCCAAGGTCCAGCGCGTTGGGATCGTGCGGCAGCAGCAGCTCGCCGCCGAGCGCGCAGAGCAGCAGCACGGGGAATACCAGCAGCGCGAACCACGGCAGGGTGCCCCATGCGATCGCGCCGCGCCGGCGTGCGATCGGCGCCTCTGCGGTTGCGTTGCCGGCCGCCGAGGCCGTTTCAGCAGCAGTCAGTTCAGCCATGGCGGATCCTCGGGTCGATCAGGCTGTAGCTCAGATCGACCAGCAGGTTGGACAGCACGAACAGCACGGACGTCAGCATCACGCCCGCTTGCACCACCGGAAAGTCGCGGGCGAACACGGCCTCGACCACGGTGCGGCCGACTCCGGGCCAGGCGAAGATGACCTCGACGACGAAGGCGCCGCCGAGCATCGCCGCGAAGTAGACGCCGAGAATGGTGACCAGCGGAATCGCCGCGTTGCGCAGCGCGTATTTCCATACCAGCACGCGCTCGGGCAGGCCCATCGCGCGTCCCATGCGGATGTAGTCGCTGTCGAGGACATCGAGCATCGCCGAGCGCACGATGCGGGTTTGCGCCGCGACCGGGTACCAGCCCAGCGCGATCGCCGGCAGCACCAGGCTGGACCACGATTCCCGCCCGAACGCGGGCAGCCAGTTCAGCTGCACCGCGAAGAACAGGATCAGCAGCAGGCCGACCCAGAAGTTGGGCATCGCCTGCCCGGCCATCGCGAAGACCTTGGCGAAACGGTCGAACCAGCTGCCGCGATGGACCGCGGACAGCACGCCGAACGGCACCGCCATCGCGATCGAGAAGGCGAGGGCGGCCAGCGCCAGTTCGACGGTGGCCGGCAGGCGATCGAGGATCAGGCCCAGCGCCGGCTCCTGCCAGCGGTACGAGTTGCCGAAGTCGCCGGTCAGCGCATGGCCGAGGAATTTCAGATACTGCGCGACCAGCGGCTGATCGAGCCCAAGATGTTGGCGCGTCTGCGCGATGACGTCGGGCGGCGCGTCGGCCGGCAGCAGCAGCGCCAGCGGATCGCCCGACAGCCGCGAGATCAGGAAGATGATGACGCTGGCGCCCAGGATGCTGACCAGGCCGTGCAGCAGGCGTTTCGCGATGGACATGCAAGCCTCCGTGTGAGAGACCAGACGATGGGCAGACGGATCACCGTCGTTGCCGCGCAGGCAGGAACCCAGCGTCGTGCGGGCGTGGCGAATGAAGACGCTGGATCCCCGCCTGCGCGGGTGACGCGTTGCGTCAATCAATGCGCCTGCTTCAGGCTGACTTCCTGGAACGCGCGCCAGTAGTCCCGGATCGGCCATGGCACGTAGTGGACCTTGTCCTCGCGCCAGGCGAACGTCACCAGCGGCCGGTAGGTCGGCAGGCCGCCGAGCACGCGCTCGTGCTTGAGCCGCGCGATCTGCTTGAGCAGCTCGGTGCGCGCCGCCGGGTCCATGGTCTGGCGCTGCTTTTCGATCAGCGCGTCGACCTCGGCGTCGTTGCTGTACGAGTAGGTGCCCCAGCCGCCGGGCTGATAGCTGTGCAGATGGCCGGACCATGCGAGCCCCGGATCGCCGGGGAGCCCCTGCGACCACATCCAGCTGAGCACGCCGTCCATCTCCGGCGGGCCGCTGCGGCCGCGCTTGCCGAGGCTGATCCACGCGCCGTACTCCAGATTGCGTACCTGGCAGCGGATGCCGACCGAGCTCAGATAGGCATACATCGCCTCGCCCACTTCCTTGACGCCCGGTTCGCGCGGCGTGGTCAGGTTGTAGCAGGGCGTGTCGAAGCCGTTCGGATAGCCGGCCTGCTTCAGCAGTTCGCGCGCCCGCTTGGGATCGTAGGGATACGGCTTGAGTGCCGGGTCGTAGCCGTTCGACCCCTTGCCGACCTGCGCATAGCGCTCGCCCTGGCCGAACAGTACGCGCTTGATGATCGCGTCGACGTCGATCGCATGCGCCGCGGCCTGCCGCACGCGTACGTCGTTGAACGGCGACTTCGGCATCTGCGTGTTGAAGTTCAGGAACAGGTTGTTGCCGCTGACCAGCGTCGCGGTCTTGACCCCCGGCATCTTCCTGAACTCTTCGATCATCGACGGCGGCACGTTGTCGATCCAGTCGACCTTGCCGGTCTTGAATGCCGCCACGCGCGTCAGGTCCTCGGGAATGACCTTGATCGTCAGCGTCTTCACGCCGGGTCGCTTGTCCTTGTTCCAGTAGTCGTCGAAGGCCTCGAGCCTCAGTTCGTCCTTGACGGTGCGTGAGACGAATTTCCACGGACCGGTGCCGACCGGCTTCTTCGCGAATTCCTCTTCGCCGACCTTCTGGATGTACTTCTTCGGCATCGCCCACAGCTGCAGATTGCCGACCAGGAATTGCGCGTCGGGCTCCTTGAAATGCAGCTTGAAGCGATGCGGATCGACGATCTCGAAGCGCTCGACCGACGACACGTAGTGCGAGAAGAAGCTGCCCTTGGGATCGCGCTGCCGTTGCCAGGAAAACTCCATGTCCTCGGCGGTCAGCGGATCGCCGTTGTGGAACTTGACGCCCTTGCGCAGCCGCACGTCGAGCACCGGCTTGCCATCCTTGCCGGTCTCGAGCTTCCAGCTCTCGGCCAGCCAGTTTTCGTCCTGCAGCGAGGCATTGCGCCGCACCAGCATCTCGAACATCTGGCCGACGAAATAGTGGTCGACGCCGGCGGAAATGCGTACCGGATCGAGCGTGGTGGACTCCGCGCCGAAGGCCACCGTCAGACTGCCGGTCGCCGGGGCCGCCTGCGCGCTCCCCCACAAGGCTGTCAACGCGCCGATCGCCAGGGCGCCGAACGTGATCGTCAGCTTCGTGCGGGCCGATGCCGGGTGCTGTTGCATATTTCGCCTCCTGTTGCGCCGAGCGAGACGGCGCGTTTCTCGTTGAAGAACGGACCGTGCGGTCGCGGGGTTTTTTTGCTCGATGCGGTTTCGCTGGTTCTGCTTCGCTGGTTCTTGTTCGGCTGGTTCTTATTTCGGGAAGGCCGATTCCAGTTGCCGCACCACCTCCAGCAGGCGCGGCCGCACTTCGTTGAGCAGGAATTCGGGCGACAGGCTGTACGATGGGCCGCCGACATTGAGCGCCATCCTCGCCATGCCGTTGCCCGGATCGAAGCCGCGGCCGATGCCGTTGACGTCCTTCTGCCAGTCGCCGAACGAGCAGGCGACGCCCAGCGCGCCATGGTCCTGCATTCCCTGTTCGATGCCCTTGCGGATGTGCGGCCAGGCCACGTCGTCGAGCTCGCGTATCTGCTCGAGCAGCGCCTCCCGTTCGCCGTCGGGCGCCACCGCGAGCCACGCCCGTCCGATCGCCGACGTCGACACCGGGATGCGCGAACCGATGTCGAGCGTCAGCGAGATCGCCGCCGAACTGCGGCAGTGCTCGACATAGATCATCGACAGCCGGTCGCGCGCGCCGAGCGAGACGGTGCCGCCGGAGAAGTCGGCCAGTTCCTGCATCAGCGGCCGCGCGACCTTGCGGATGTCCAGCCGCGACAGCATCGCGCTGCCCAGTCCCAGGCAGGCGGTGCCGAGCGCGTACTTGGGAGTACCTTCGTATTGCGTCAGGTAGCCGAGCCGGGTCAGCGTCGCGGTCAGGCGCGACACGGTGGACTTGGGCAGGCGGCAGCGCTGCGCGATCTCCTGATTGCCGAGCGCACGGTCGCTGGAGCGAAAGCACGCCAGCACTTCGAGTCCGCGTGCCAGCGCCGTGACGAAATGCCGGTCTTCCTTCGATGCGGCCTTCGATGCGGCCCGGTTCGTGGTCGGGGTGTCGCGCATGGGAATGGACTCCTGCTGGCCGCTCATCCGACCCGGATGCCGGTCTGCTGCACCAGCGACTGCCACACCTTCTGGTCGCGCTTGAGCAGCGCCGCGAACTCGTCGGCGCTGGTGCCGCGCGGCAGCATGCCGGCCTCGGTCAGCATCCGCGAGCCGTCGGGCGAGCGGACGATGCGCGCGATTTCCGTCGACAGCCGGTCGATCACGGGGCGTGCGCAGCCATGCGGCGCCAGCATGCCGATCCAGCCGATCGCCTCGAACCCCTGGTATCCGGATTCCGCGAAGGTCGGCACGTCGGGCATCGACGGTACGCGGCTGGTCCCCAGCGTCGCCAGCACCTTGATGCGGCCCGCCTCGCCATAGGTGCGCGCCACCACCGTGGAGACGAAGCCGGCCGGCAGCTGCCTGGCCAGCAGGTCGGCGATCGCCGGGGCATCGCCCTTGTAGGCCACGTGCACCGTCTCGATGCCTGCGCGCCGCTTGAACAGCTCGCCGTACAGATGCCCGGTCGAGCCGACGCCGAGACTGCCGTACCCCGAACCCGGATGCGCCTTGGCATAGGCCGCGTAGTCGCGCAGCGACTTGACCGGCAGATCTGCGTTGGCGACGAACACCTGCGCGGCGTCGGCGACCAGCGACAGCGGATCGAAGTCCGTCATCGGGTCGTACAGCGGCTTGGGCTGGATCAGCGGGCTCTGAATCAGCGCGGTATTCGTAAACAGCAGCGTGCGCCCGTCGGCGGGCGCCTTGGCCACCTGCGCCGCGCCAATCATGCCGGCCGCACCGGGGCGGTTCTCGACGATCACGGTCTGCCTGAGCGCCGCGCCGAGACGGTCGGCGATGAAGCGCGTGATCGCATCGGTCGAACCGCCGGGCGGGTACGGCAGCACGATGCGGACCGGGCCGTCAACGTTGGCAGTGGCGGGGGCGGGTGCCTGCGCGACGGCCAGGCGCGGCAGCGCGAGGCTGCCGGCGAGCGCGGCCGACGTCTTCAGCAGCTTGCGGCGGGACGGGTTCATGGTTTGTCTCCTGATGTCATCGGGCGCTCTTGCGGCGCCCTTCCGATCGATGTGCGACCGCGCCTTGGCCGGCATCGGTCGCGCTGGCTCAATGCGTGCTCATTGGGATGCCGACTGCGCCTGCTCCGCCTCCAGCCGTGCCTGCAGCTCGACCTTGCGCACCTTGCCGGTCGCGGTCAGCGGCAGTTCGTCGACGATGCGGATCTCCGGCACCTTGTAGACCGCCATTTGCTCGCGGCACCAGGCATGCAGCAATTCGGCGTTGACCGTGGCGGCGTGTTCGGGCCGCAGCCGGATGAAGGCCACCGGCATCTGCCCCTTGTCGCGGTCGGGCCGGCCAACCACGGCCGAGCCCAGCACCGCGGGATGGCGCGACAGCAGCACCTCGAGCTCCGACGGGAATACGCTCATGCCGCGCACCTTCAGCATCTCCTTGCGGCGACCGAGGAAATGCAGATAGCCGTCCTCGTCATAGGCGCCGATATCGCCGGTGCGGAACCAGCCGTCGCGAAAGACTTCGGCGTCGACGTCAGGCCGCCCCCAGTAGCCCTTGAACAGCGACGGCGTGCTGACGACGATCTCGCCTTCCGCGCCGATCGGCAGCAGCGCGCCGGTGTCGAAGTCGCAGATCTTGATGCGCGTGCCGGGCACCGGCAGCCCGACGAACACCGGGCGCCCGCGCAGGTCCATGTCGTCGTGCTGCATGCCGGTGGTGAAGGTGTCGCTGGTATGCGTCTCGGTCATGCCCCACGCGCCTTCGGCCAGCACGCTGCCGGTCAGTTCGAACCAGCGCCGGCGGATGTCCGGCGTGATCTTGCGGATGAACGAGGCCGCGCGCGTATGCCGCAGCGAGCGCAGGTCGTAGCGCGGCAGCTCCGGGTGGTTCATCAGTTCGACCGCGTTGTCGACCACGACGAAGGTGCGGTTGACACGGTAGCGGTCGATGGCCGCCATGACGGCAACCGGGTCCCAGCGCGCCAGCACGACCACGGTGGCGCCGCTGAAGATCGGATAGATCAGCCCCAGGTTCTCGCCGGCGATCCAGAACATCGGCAGGAAGTTCAGCATCACGTCGTCGGAGCCCTCCGCCATGCGCGCCGCGTCGACCCCGCCGGTCAGCGCGTACGAGGCCGCGGCCGTGTAGACCATGTCGCGCTGCGTATGCATGCAGCCCTTGGGCATGCCGGTGGTGCCGCCGGTGTAGTTCAGCGCGGCCAGCGCGTCCAGATCGACGGGCGGCAGCGCGATCGGCGCCGTCGCGCGGATCGCCGGCATCAGGTCGGTCGCGCCATCGATGCGCCGCGGCGGCGCGTCCAGTCCCGCGGGCAGCGGCACGGTCGGCTGCGCCGGCAGCATCTCGCCCTGGCTGGTGGTGAACACCGTGCGGATGCGGGTCTGGCTCTTGACCGCCATCAGCATGTCCGCCAGCTGGTCCAGCACGACGATCGCGGTCGCGCCCGAATCGTTCAGCTCGTAGCGCAGCTCTTCTTCCTTGAACAGCGGATTGACCGGTACGTAGACCGCGCCGAGCTTCAGGATGCCGTAGAACACCACGTGGAACTGCGGGCAGTTGCCGATCATCACCGCGACGCGGTCGCCCGCGCCGATGCCGTGCGAGGCCAGCAGCGCGGCGCAGCGCTCGCTGAGATCGTCGAGCTCGGCGTAGCCGACTTCGGTGCCGTAGTAGATCAGCGCCGGATGCGCGGGCCGGCGGCGCGCCCACGCGCGCAGGTAGTCGCCGAGCGCGACCTCGCCGTGCGGGTACACCGGCGCGGTAGGCAGGCCGGCGGGCCAGATCCGGCGGTGGCGCGCTTCCAGATCGTCGAAGAACTGCGCTTCGGACGTGGCGTCATGCGATGCCGGTGGGTTCGACTGCTCGCGGTCCATCTGCTGTCTCCTGTTGCGTTCTTGTCGGGTTCGATGGAGGGGCTGGGGGGGGGCGCTGCCGGGACGCTGCGGCGGCAATGGCGTGTCGGTGCGGATTCTCCCTACCAGGCGTCGACGTAGGGCCGCAGCGGCCGGTCCCGATGCGATGCGCCCGCATCGAGTCCGGTCACCAGCCACTGGCGCGTCACGGCGGGATCGATCACCGCATCGAGTTCGAGCGCCGCGGCGGCGTTGATCGCGTGGCCGCGCTCGTACATCTGCGCGACCAGCTTCTGATACAGCGCATCGCGTTCCGGTCCTTCGGGCAGCGCTTCGAGCTCCTTGCGAAAGCCCAGCCGCACCGCGCCCTCTAGGCCCATGCCGCCGAACTCGCCGGTCGGCCACGACAGCGTGAAGGTCGGCGCGCGAAACCCCCCGGCAGCCATCGCCATCGCGCCCAGGCCATAGCCCTTGCGCAGCACCACCGCGAGGAAGGGCACGCGCAGCTTGGCGCCGATCACGAACATCCGCGAGACGTGGCGCACCTGCGCGCGCGCCTCGACCTCCGGGCCGACCATGAAGCCCGGCGTGTCGATCAGCGAGACGATCGGCAGGCCGTGCGCATTGCAGATCTGCATGAAGCGTGCGGCCTTGTCGGCGGCGTCCGCGTCGATGGCGCCGCCGAGGTGGCGCGGGTTGTTGGCCAGGATGCCGACCGGGCGGCCCTCGATGCGGGCCAGCGCGGTATGGATGCCGGTGCCGAAGCCGCTGCGCAGCTCCAGCACGCTGCCGGCGTCGGCGATGCCGGCGATCGCCGCGCGCGTGTCGTAGACGCGCAGCCGGTTCTCCGGCACCACGCGCCGCAGTGCCAGCGGATCGGGCGCCTGCCAGTGGGCGACGGAACCCTGGAACATCGACAGATAGTGCTTGGCCGCGGCCACCGCGGCGGCCTCGTCGTCGACCAGCAGATCGACCACGCCGTTGTGATGCTGCACGGCGGCTGGGCCAATGTCCTCGGGCCGGAACACGCCCAGTCCGCCGCCCTCGATCATCGCCGGTCCGGCCATGCCGATATTGGCGTTGCGCGTGGCGACGATCAGGTCGCAGCAGCCCAGCAGCGCCGCATTGCCGGCAAAGCAGCGCCCGGAGGCGATGCCGATCACCGGCACCTCGCCGCTGAGCGCGGCAAAGGCCGCGAAGGACGGCTGGTAAAGCCCGGCCACGGTCGGAAAGTCGACGTCACCGGGCCGGCCGCCGCCGCCTTCGGCAAAGATCACGGTGGGCAGTCGGTTCTGCAGCGCGACCTGCAGGATGCGGTCGGTCTTGATGTGGTTGCGCTTGCCCTGCGTGCCGGCCAGCACGGTGGCGTCGTAGGCCAGCACCGCGCAGCGCGAGCGCTCGGCCGGGAACAGCGCACCGTTGACGCCGCCGATGCCGGTGATCAGGCCGTCGGCCGGCGTATTGGCGATCAGGTCCGCCTCGCTGCGCCGGCTGGCCTGCGCGGCCACCGCGAGCGCACCGTATTCGACGAAGGTGCCGGCGTCGCACAGGTCGGCGACGTTCTCGCGCGCGGTGCGCTGCCCGCGGGCATGGCGCTTGGCGACGGCGTCGGGCCGCGCCTCGTCGTACAGGAAGGCATGGCGCTCGATCACGCGCTGCAGGTCCGCGCGGATCGCGTTCGGATCGGCCTGCTCGGCATCGCCGCCGGTGTGCGCGCCGGCCTCGGCCGGTTCCAGCACCAGCAGCACCTGCCCTTCGGCGGCCTGCTCGCCGGCCTCGGCGCGCAGGTCGATCACGCGGCCCGGCTGTTCGGCGACGATCGCGTGTTCCATCTTCATCGCGTCGAGCACGGCGACGGTCTGGCCGGCCTGCACCAGCTGGTCCACCGCGACGCTGACCTCGACGAGGCGGCCGGTCATCGGCGCGCGCACCGCGTGCAGGCCCTCGCCGAGCTGCTCGTCGAAACTGCTGGCGCCGACCGGTGCGGCGGCGACAGTGGCAATGGCGCCGCCGGCGCCGTCCTGCACGGCCTGCTGCGCGCGGCTCTGCGCTTCGAGCTGCGCGGCGCGGCTCAGCAGTTCCGGCAGCACCGCCTCGACATGCCGGGTATGGATCTGCTGGCTGGCGAAGTCCTCGCGCTCGGCCAGCGCGCGCAGCAGATCGACATTGGTGGCGATGCCGCGGATCGTGAATTCTCCCAGCGCCCGCTGCAGCCGCCGCACCGCGTCGGCGAAGCGTCCGCTGCCGGAGGTCACGATCAGCTTGGCCAGCAGCGTGTCGTATTGCGGCGAGGGCGCGTAGCCGGTATAGCCGTGCGTGTCGACGCGAACGTCGGGGCCGGTCGGCGGATCGAATCGCTCCAGCCGGCCCTGGGCTGGACGGCCAAGCCCTTGCGCGTCGATCGATTCGGCGTTGATGCGCGCCTGGATCGCATAGCCGCGTGGCGCGGGCGGCCGCTGGGGATCGAGGCCCAGTTCGCGCAATGTTCGGCCTTGTGCGAGCCCCAGTTGCAGCGCCACCAGGTCGACGCCGGTAACCTGCTCGGTGATGGTGTGCTCGACCTGCAGGCGCGGGTTGGCCTCGATGAAGACGAAGGGCTGGCGTGCGCCGTCGCGGGCGGCCGTGCTGCCGGGCTCGGCTTCCTCCACCAGGAATTCGAAGGTGCCCAGGCTGCAATAGCGGGTTCGGCGCGCCAGCGTGCGCGCCGCGTCGACAATGCGTTCGCGCAGCGCCGGGTCCAGCGCCGGGCTGGGCGCGATCTCGACCAGCTTCTGGAAGCGCCGCTGCAGCGTGCAGTCGCGCTCGCCGAGCGCGATCACGTCGGCTCCATCGCCGGCGATCTGCACTTCGATATGGCGCGCCCGCACGACCAGTCGCTCGGCATAGACCGCGTCGATGCCGAAGGCCGAGCGCGCCTCCGAACGGCAGCGCGCATAGGCCTCGGCCAGCGCGTCGCGTTCGCGCACCACGCGCATGCCGCGGCCGCCGCCCCCGCCGACCGCCTTCAGCACGATGCCGGCGCCGTCCTGTTGATCGAAGAAGGCCGTCACCGCTTCGAGCGTCGCGCCGCCCTGGGTGGCGGGCATCACCGGCACGCCGCATTCGCGCGCCAGCGCCAGCGCGCGGCCCTTGTCGCCGAACAGTGCGAGCTGGTCGACCGTCGGGCCGACGAAGATCAGGTCGGCCTCGGCGCAAGCCCGCGCAAAGTCCGCGCGTTCGCTCAGAAAACCGTAGCCTGGATGGACCGCGTCGCAACCGGTGCGGCGCGCGGCGGCAAGGATGGCGGGGATGTCGAGGTAGGCGGTGGGGCCTTCGCCGTCGAGCGCGACCGCTTCGTCGGCCAGCAGGCGGTGGCGGCTATTGGCGTCGTCGCGTGCGTAGACGGCGACGGTGGCGATGCCCAGATCGCGGGCCGCGCGTTGCACGCGCAGCGCGATCTCGCCGCGATTGGCGATCAACAGCTTCTTCACAAGTGTCCCCTCTCGATGTCGCCGCCGCGCGAGCGGGGCGCATTGTTTTTTGTGGCATGTGATTCTGCAAAGCAGAATCTACATGTCGGGGGATGCGGGGGACAAGGGCGTTTACCACGGTCCGGCAAAGACGTTGGCGATAATCGGCCAATCAAGAATTCCGCTATGCAGAATCACGGTTCAAAATCGGGCGCCGCTGCCGTCGATACCGCATCGGATCTCGCATCGGTTGCCGAGCGAATCGCCCCTACAGATCCCGCGGCTGGTCGCCGTTAACCGGCAGAGAGCCCGCCATGCGAGCACCGCGATACCGGCGGGACAAAGCCTGCCACCGCGCCATCGAACCCACCGGAGCCCGAGGGGAACCGCCATGACTTCCGCCCTGCCACGCCGCGGCCGCGCCGCGTTTGCCGTTTCGTCCGCCCGTGCGGGCCTGCTGACGATGTCCGCGCTGACGGCGCTGACCGTGCTGACCGCGGGCTGCGCCACCTATCAGTCGGTCAGCCCGGCCGAAGCGGCGCCGCCGGCCGACCCGATCGCGGCGATGGTCCGCATCGATCCGGACCTCGGCGCATCGTTCTGCGTGATCGACAGCCCTGCGGGACGCGCACCGTTCGCGGCGACGCTGCTGCAATCGCTGCAGCGCCGCGGCTTCGAAGCCAGGCTGCTGCCGCCCGGATCGTCGGTGGCGGCCTGTACGCTGACGGCGACCTATGCGGCCACCTCGGAGTCGTATTGGCGCACCTTCCTGTCGACCGCCGACATCACCGTCTACCGCCGCGGCGAGCGCGTCGGCAAGGCGGTCTACGATGCGCGGCGCAGCCAGGGCGGCGTCAACCTGAGCCATCTGATCGACCCGCAGCAGAAGATCGACGAACTGGTCGACCAGCTGTTCCCGGGCCGCCTGCCGCATCCGGAGGCGCGCGACCGCAACGCCTCACCTTCCGAGCCGAACAGCGGAGCAGGCCAAGGCGCCGCGGCTACGCCAGCCTGACCCCGGCCGCCTGCAGGATCGCAACGCCCCGCTGTCCGATCCGGACAGCGGGGCAGGCCAAGGCGCAACCGCTACGCCAGCCTGAACGCCTGCACCGCCTCGCGCAGCTGCTGGGCGCGCTGATCGAGGCTTTCGGCGGCGGCCGCCGCCTCTTCGACCAGCGCGGCGTTCTGCTGCGTGACGCCGTCCATCTCGGCCAGCGCATCGCTGACCTGCGCGATCCCCTGCGACTGTTCGCGCGAGGCCGCGCTGATCTCCGCCATGCGCGTGGCGATGCCTTCGACCTGGCGCACGATGTCCTCCATTGCGCTGCCGGCCTGCTGCACCGCTGCGTGGCCGTCGCGCAGATCGGAGACCGTGCGCTCGATCAGCGCCTTGATTTCGCCCGCGGCGGTGGCGCTGCGCTGCGCGAGGCTGCGCACCTCGCCGGCCACGACCGCGAAGCCCCGTCCGTGTTCGCCCGCGCGCGCCGCTTCGACCGCTGCGTTCAGCGCCAGGATGTTGGTCTGGAACGCGATGCCGTCGATCATGCCGATGATGTCGACCACCTGCTGCGCGTTGCGATGCACGCCGTCCATCGTCTGCACCACGCGCTCGACGGTGCCGCCGCCGTGCCGGGCGGCGTCGGCGGCGCTGCGTACGGTGGCGTCGGCGTCCACGGCGGCATCGGCATTCTGGCGCACCGTCGCGCTCAGCTGCTCGATGCTGGCGACCGTGCGCTCGAGGCTGCTGGCCTGGCTCGCGGTGCGCGCCGACAGGTCGGCGTTGCCGCTGGCGATCTCGCCGGTGCTGGCGACGATGGCATCGGCGCTGGCGCGCACGGTGCCGACGATGCCCGACAGGCCCTGGCCGACGCCATCGATCGCGCGCATCAGCTCGCCGATCTCGTCGCGGCGCGGGCTGTCCAGGCGCGCGGTCAGGTCGCCGGCGGCCAGGCTGCGCGCGGCCGCCGCCGCATCGGCGAGCGGCGCGCTGACCATCCGGCGCAGCATCCACCAGAATCCCGCCGACACCAGCAGCGCGAGCGCAAGGCCCGCGCCGAGGAAGCGGTTGCGGTTGGCGATCAATTCCGCCCGCAGGCTGTCGACCGGCACCGAGCCGACGATCAGCCATTGCCATTCGGGATAGGTCTCGAACGCGGTCAGGCGCAACGCCGGGGCGCCGCCGTCGAACGCGACCCGATGTGTCAGGCTGCCCTGACGCGCGGCAATCATGTCGCGCAGCCAACTGTTGCCGTCCTCGTCCCGGGCGTCAAGCTGGACCGTGCCCTCCTGGCGGCGGCCGACCAGCAGCTTGCCCTGGTCGGAACCGGGCTTGGCGTCGACCACCAGGAAATGGCCATCCGTGCCGATCGACTTGCGGCGGATGCGGTTTTTCAGCATCGCAAGCTCGGCGCTGACATCGACGCCGACATAAAGCGCGCCGGCGACCTTGCCGGTGGCGTCGCGTACGGGCTCGTACTTGCTCATGTACGGCTTGCCGAACAGCCAGGTCAGCGCGCGATACGAGCGGCCGGACTGCACCGCGGCATAGGCGGGGCCTGCGCGATCGAGCAGCGTACCGACCGCGCGCTCGCCGTTCTGCTTCTTCAGCGAGGTCGTCACGCGCACGAAGTCGTCGCCGCGGCGCGCGAACACCGTGGCGATGGTGCCGCCAGTGGTCGAGAAGAAGCGGTCCGGTACCGCGAAGTTGTTGTTCAGCACGACCTCGCCGCTGGTGAACTGCGGCGTCGGCTGCCCGGCGACCTCGATGGTCTGCGCGGGATCGACCGCATACGGGCCGGGCACCACCGCGGCGAAGTTCAGCAGGAAGCGGTCCGCCTCCTGCAGCATGGTGTCGTCGAACTGGCCGAGCAGATCGCGCAGCGTCTCGTTCTGCGCGCTCATCGCCGCGCGCTGCTGCGCCTCGAGCTGGCGCATGCTGCTGTCCGACAGCACCCAGGCGAACAGGCCGAACACCAGCACCTGCACCGCCAGCACGATCAGCGCGAGCCGCGTGCCGATCCGCGCGGCGCCAAGGCGCCAGCGGCGCGACGGCTTGCCGATGGACGGGGTATCGGTAGGGGAGGGAGTCAGGACGCCGGCAAGGCCGGCGGCCGACGAGGCAAGGGGGGCGGGGGCAAGGGGGCGCACGTCCGTTTCCTGCGAAAAGGAAGTTGCCGGCACCACATGGCGCACGGCGGACGCATGATCTCCGTCACGTCGTCATGGATCGGTTTACGGCTGAGGACGTGCTGCGCTTGATGAGGGTGTTCACCGATTTCTACAGGCGGTGGTACGCAAAGCGTGGCCGGGCCTTCCGGGCGTCGTTATCCTGCGTCTCCCTACGCAATCCGTTCTGGCACCAAAAAAATCATGGCTCAAATCATGGCTCGATACTCCGTCCGTTCCGCCGAATATCCGAAACCTGCAGATGACGACGTCTGTCACGAAGAACTGTTCGGCCATCTGGCCGAGGAGCAATTCACCGCAGAAGAAGCCGCGGAATATCTTGAGGTGTCGCTGGTCGCATTCCAGCGCTTCGTTGACGACGGGACGGTGATTCCCTCGAGCGCGGACGGGCGCTGCGGATGGTTCTCCGCGGCAGGATTGAAACGATTCAAGCAGCAGCGCAAGGCCCCCGAAGCGGCGGGAGTTAGCTGAGCGGTGGCAACAGATCAGTAACTCATAGCGCGGCAACTATTAAGAAAGCTTCATAGCGGTTGAGTCGGCATGCTGGCGGTCTCGGCGCGATGCGCCCCCACGCATGATCGGCACGATGGCCAAGCACGACGACGTCTCTTACAAGTTTCTGTACACCTGTCCCGAATTCGTCAGGGACCTGCTGAAGAGCTTTGTGCCGAAGCAATGGTGGCGCAAGGTGGATTTCTCCACCCTGGAGCGCATGCCGTGCAGCTACGTGACCGATGACTTCCGCGAGCGCGCCGATGACGTGGTTTGGCGGGTGCGAACGGGACAGCAGTGGATGTACCTGTACATCCTGATCGAGTTCCAGAGTACCGTGGACACGTTCATGGCCGTGCGAGTGCTCAGCTACTTGATGCTTCTGTACCAGGACCTGATCCGGCGCAAGGAATGTTTACCGGGCCGTCTGCTGCCACCCGTGTTGCCGATCGTGCTGTACAACGGCGAAACGAAATGGACGGCGCCGGTGGATGTCCAAAGCCTGATCGCTCACGATGCGGACCTGCCGATTCCGCGTTTTCGCTATCACCTGATCGACGAGAGCCGGTACTCCGAAGCACGGCTCGCTCGGCGGCGCAATCTGGTGGCGGCGGTGATGCGTTTCAACCGATTGAAGAACGAGCGGAGCCTGGTCCGCCTGATTCGGGAGGTCCGTTACTGGATCGATGGACGCAAGGAGCTCAGGCGGACTTTGGCGATGTGGATGCGCGGAGTATTGTTGAGGCAGCGCAAGGGCAAGCTGGCGCTGCCACGGGTTCGCGATCTGGAGGAACTGGAAATGTCACTGGCACAACGGATGGACGAGTGGGCCGCCCGACACGAGGAGAAGGGCGAGAAGCGGGGCGAGAAGCGGGGCGAGAAGAAGGGAATCACGAAGGGCCGGCAGGAAGGTGCGGCCCGGGTGCTGCAGCAACTGCTGGCGCGTCGGTTTGGGCCGTTGCCACAGGGGGTCGTCGCCAAGCTGAATGCGGCGCAGGCGGCCGACATCAGGCGGTGGAGCGGGCGGCTCCTGGACGCGCAATCGCTCGACGCCGTCTTCAAGACACGCTAAAGGCCGCGGCGATGCTCTTGGTGGGCATCTTTGCCGCGGAGAATCAAGGCTGCAGCTGTCCCAGCCGCACTACCGTCACGCCCGGGCGCAGCTGGCGCAGCGACGGCATCACCAGCACGCAGTCCGGATACGGCGTCATCACCGGCACGTCGTCGTTCCAGCCGATCACGGTGCCGGCCTCGGCGAAGGTCTCCAGGCCGGTATAAGGACCGGCGAAGCAGAAGTTCATGCTGGTGGCGACCACGGGCTCGGTCACGCGCACCACGCGCTGCCGTGCGGCCTGTGCCGACAGCCAGCCGGCCGGCAGGTCGCCGCTGTCGACGATGCCGGCGGCGAGCAGGAAGCGCGCCGTGCTGTCGCGCGCCACCGCCACCGACGACGCCTCCCAATGCTGGCCACACTCGATCAGCAGCGCATTCTTCGGGCTGGCCGGATCGCCGAAGCCGGCATAGTCGCGCATGCGCCGGCCTTCCGGATGCCCTTCGTCGACGATCACATGCGCCGGTGCGCCGAGCGCGCGCGCCAGCGCCACGCCCTTGTCCAGCGGGCCCGACACGATCAGCGGCAGGCTCTTCTCGTGCATCGAGTGCAGGTCCAGCAGCAGATCGACGCGATCGATCAGCGGGCGCATCTCGCGCGCGCGCCGCAGCTCCGACGAGTCGCGCGACGCATCGTCGAGCACGGCGGCGGTCCAGACGCGGTTGAAGTCCTGGTCGACGAAGCGCGAGGCGTCCGGCTTGGCCGGATCGAAGCGGTGATACGCGTCGACGTTGGCGAACGCCAGCGTCAGCTGCCCGCGGCGGGGCTTGAGCCCGAGATCCAGCAGCTCCTTGACGACGATCGCGCCGCAGACCTCGTTGCCGTGGGTCAGCGCGTTGATCATCACGTGCGGACCCGGCACGCCGCTGTCGAAGTGGTGGACGTAGGCGACGCCGGTATTGCCGTCGGCGTACGGCCGGATATCGGGAAATGCGACTTCGACCGGGTAGGCGTCGAGCGTGGTCATCGTGTTCATGGGGTTCCCGTTATTGCTGGATGCCGGCGGCCTGCACGATGGTGCGGTACTTGGCGGTCTCGCGCTTGACGAAGGCCGCGAACTGGGCCGGATTGGCGGGGGCGACCTCGACGCCGGCCTCGGCCAGCTTCTTGCGGACCTCGGGCATCGCCAGCACGGCCTGCATCTCGCTGTTGAGACGGTCCACGACAGGGCGCGGCGTGGCCTTCGGCGCCATCAATCCGAACCAGACGCCCATGTCCACGCCCTTCAGCGCGGGCGTCTCCGCCAGCGCCGGCACGTCGGGCGCCACCGCGGCGCGCTTCGCCTCGGTCACGCCATAGGCCTTGACCCGTCCGGCCTGGATATGGGGCAGCGCGGACGACAGCACCATCACCGCCAGATCGATCTGGCCGCCCAGCAGGTCGGTTGCCATCGCCGAGGCGCCCTTGTACGGCACATGCGTGATGCCGACCTTGCCCTGCTGCTTGATCAGCTCGCCGGCGAGGTTCAGCGGCGTGCCGACGCCCGACGACGCGTAGGCCAGCTTGTCCGGCTGCGCCTTGGCCAGCGCGATCAGCTCGCCGGCATTGCGCGCCGGCAGCGTCGGCTTGCCGACCAGCACCATCGGCTGCGTGCCGACGAAGGTGATCGGTGCCAGGTCCTTCTCGCCGTCGTAGCGGACCGCCGGATTGGTCAGGCGCGCGATCGACACCTCGCTGCCCGAGCCCATCAGCAGCGTGTAGCCATCGGCCTCCGCCTTGACCACGCGCGATGCGCCGATGGTGCCGCCGGCACCGCCCAGGTTTTCGATGACCACGCTCTGGCCCAGCCGCTTGCCCAGCTCGGGCGCGACGGTGCGGGCCACCAGGTCGACGCTGCCGCCGGCCGTGTAGCCGACCACCAGCGTGATCGGTTTCGCGGGCCATTCGCTGGCGCGCGCGTCGGCCGGAGCCAGCGACATGGTGGAGATGGCGGAGAACAGCAAGGTGGCGGCGGTGGCAGTCCGCAGCGAGATCTTCATGGCAACGCTCCCGTGTCTATCTGTTATCGATGTGGTATGGCGCGATGTTAGGGAGCGGCGCCGTGTCGTCGCATGCGGGTTTGGCAATGGCGATTGCCGGATCGGCAAGCGGGAAGGCGAGGCACCGACTGCACGCCGCCTGCACGCCCGGCCGCCCCGGCGGCATCAGGCCGTCGCGGCGCGCCAGAACGCCTCGGCCAGCGGGCGCATCGGCGCGCGCGGACGGTAGAGCCGGATCTGCAGCACCAGATCCCGGTTGCCGCCCTGGCCGGCTTCCGTCCCGGCGTCCGCCACGTTGCCGATATCGGCGCGCACCAGCCGGCCGGCGTGCAGATCGTCGGCGATCAGCCGTGCCGGCAGCCAGGCCAGGCCCATCCGCTGGCGCACCATCTCGTGCACCGACTCGGCAAAGTCGCAGACCGCCACCACGTCGAGGCGGCCGGCCAGTTTGCGACGGGCGATTTCCTGATTGACCATGCGGCCCATCGTCAGCGTCTCCGCATAGGCGATGGCCGGCACCGGCGAGCCGCTCTTGCCCCCCGTGCCGCGCCCGGGCAGGCGGAAGCACGGGCCGCCCGAGGCATCCGCGGCGGCGACGCAGACCAGCCGTTCGATCCCGACCGGGTGGAACTGGTAGCGGGCCTCGTCCAGCCGCACCGGCAGGTCGGGAGGGCTGTAGCACAGCAGAAAATCGGCATCGCCCTCGGTGAACATCGCCATCGCATCGTGCATGGCGAACGTCGACAACCGGGTGCGGAAGCCCGCGGCCACCGGATCGTGACGCAGCGCCTGGCGCAGCCCGGCCAGCCAGGCCGGCACCAGCGAACGCGACAGCGTCTTGCCGGTGGCAATCACCACGGTGCTGGCGTCGACGCGGTGGGCCGCCCGCAACGCCAGCCGGGTCTCCTCGAGCGTATGCAGCGCGGACTGCGCGGCCTCCAGGAACTGCCGGCCCTCGGCGGTCAGCCGGACCGGGAACACGCTGCGATCGATCAGCGGCGCGCCGGCCCATACTTCGACCGCCTGCATGCGGCGGCCGAAGGCCGGCGGGGTGACGTTGCGCAGTTCGGCGGCGCGGGCGAGGCTGCCGGCCTCGGCCAGACATACAAAGTCTTCGAGCCAACGGATATGCATGGGGAGGGAACGATCGTTTCGTGGCGGGAAAGGGCGGGCGGCGGCGCATGTTCCTTGCGCGGCCGCGTCATTCTAGAGCGTTCGAAGCGGCCTGCACGCGCGCGCCGTTGTCGCGGCCAAGCCCCAAGGCGGGACGGAATTCATATGATCGATGAATGAAGCAGCCAAAGAAGTGCCATTCGTTATTTGTTGATTGAATGAACCGGCGCAGCCTATCGCCCCCTTTCACCGGCTCCTACACTGGCTGGAAAGCCCGATCCCGCTGGGAGTTCGCCATGCCGTCCCTTCGCCGCCTCGCCTGTCATGCCGCGTGCACACTGATCCTGCTTGGCGGGTGGCAGACCGCGATGGCGGCACCCCGCCCGGCCCAGCCCGCCGAGACGCTGACCCGGCAGGCGGTGGCCGCCTACGAGGCCGGCGCATTCGAATCCGCGCTGCGCGACTTCGCCGACGCGGCGCGGCAGGGCAACCGGCTGGCGCAGTTCAACTACGCGATGATGCTGCTGCGCGGCGACGGCACCGCGTCGAAACCCCAGGAAGCGCTGAGTTGGCTGAAGAAGGCGGCCGACAACGAGATGACGCATGCCCAGTTCACCTGGGGCGAACTGCACGAGCGCGGCGAACTGGTGCCGAAGTCGCTGGAGGAGGCCAACCGCTGGTATCAGCGCGCCGGCCAGGGCGGGCATATCCAGGCGCAGGTTGCGCTGGCGACCAACTACTTCATCGGCCGCGGCGTGCCGCGCGATTACGCCAAGGCTTTCGAGTGGTACACGCGGGCGGCGACCGCCGGCGACGGCGGGGCGCAGTACATCGTCGCCAGCTTCTACGAGCGCGGCGAGCCGGGCGTGGTCGAGCGCGATATCGAGCAGGCCAAGATCTGGTACGCCCGCGCCGCGGCGCGCGGCGACCCCGGCGCGCTGGCCAAGCTGCGGTCGCTGCTGGAGCAGACGGTCAGGTCGCGCGCGCCGACGATGTAGACGGGGCAAGCGCGCGCGAGCGCGCCGGCGCTTCCTCAGGTCTGGATCAGCCGCTTCTGCCGCGAGATGTTCATCAGGATGCCGATCCCCATGCCGAGCGTGACCAGCGCGGTGCCGCCGTAGCTGATCAGCGGCAGCGGCACGCCGACGATCGGCAGGATGCCGCTGACCATGCCCATGTTGACGAAGGCATAGGTAAAGAAGATCAGCGTGACGGCGCCCGCCAGCAGCCGCGAGAAGTGGGTCGGCGCGTTCGCGGCGATATAGAGCCCGCGGAAGATCAGCAGCAGGTACAGCACCAGCAGCACGGCATTGCCAACCAGGCCGAATTCCTCGGAGTAGACCGCGAAGATGAAGTCGGTGTGCTTCTCGGGAATGAACTCGAGGTGGGTCTGCGTGCCCTTGAGCCAGCCCTTGCCCATCAGGCCCCCCGAACCGATCGCGATGATCGACTGGATCGTGTGGAAGCCCTTGCCGAGCGGGTCGGTGGTCGGATCGAGCAGTGTGCAGACCCGGTGCTGCTGATAGTCGTGCAGCACCGGCCAGTTGACACCCGGTGCGCACATATCGTGCTCGAAGAACAGCAGCGCGGAAATCAGCGTGACCAGGATCGCCAGCGCCGGCAGGATCAGCTTCCACGACAGGCCGGCGAAGTAGATCACGTACATGCCGGCGGCCAGCACCAGCAGTGCGGTGCCCAGATCCGGCTGCTTGGCGATCAGCCCGACCGGTACCGCCAGCAGCAGGCCGGCGACGATGAAGTCGAACCAGCGCAGCGCGCTTTCGCGCTTCTGGAAGTACCACGCCAGCATCAGCGGCATCGCGATCTTCATCAGCTCGGACGGCTGGATCACGATGCCGACGTTGAGCCAGCGGCGCGCTCCCTTGCGGATCAGCCCGAACATCGCCACCGCGATCAGCAGCGCGACGCCGACCGTATAGAGCGGCACCGCGACCCGCATCAGCGTCTGCGTGGGCAGATAGGCGATCACCCACATCACCGCGTAGGACAGCAGGATATTGCGCAGCTGATCCTCGACGCGGCCCGGTACGCCGATCGACGCCGAATACAGCGCGACGATGCCGGTGGCAAACAGCAGGAAGACGATCAGCGCGAGCGGCTTGTCGAAGCCGGTCAGCGCGGACTTGATCAGGGACAGGGCGCGTCTGCGATCCATCTGCGCCTCCTTCAATGCGTGGCGTTGGCGCCCGGCGCCGCGGCGGCCTGCCGGGCGCGGGATGCGGGAGACGGAGTGGAGCCCGGGGCGGCGGGCGGCGCGGCGGCCGGCGCCGGCGGCGCGCCATCATGCGGCG
>NZ_VZOV01000017.1 GCF_008801915.1 Cupriavidus gilardii | reverse complement strand
CCGCCACCGCCGCGCCCGCCGCGCCCGCCGCTTCCGCGGCCCCGGCGCCTGCCGCGGAAGCCGCGGCGCCGGCCGCCGCGCCGACCCCGGACAAGGGCGACGTGGCCTGGCTGCTGATGTCCACGGCCTTCGTGATCCTGATGACGCTGCCGGGCCTGGCGCTGTTCTACGGCGGCCTGGTCCGCTCGAAGAACATGCTGTCGGTGCTGATGCAGTGCCTAGTGATCTTCTCGCTGGTCGCGCTGCTGTGGGCCATCTACGGCTACAGCTTCGCCTTTACCGAGGGCAACGCCTTCTTCGGCGGCACCGACCGGCTGTTCATGAAGGGCCTGACGCCGGAAGCGGTCACGGCGACCTTCAGCAAGGGCGTGGTGATTCCGGAGCTGGGCTTCTTCGCCTTCCAGTGCGCCTTCGCCGCGATCACCTGCAGCCTGATCATCGGCGCCTTCGCCGAGCGGGCCCGCTTCTCGGCGGTGCTGGTGTTCATCGTGCTGTGGTTCACCTTCGCCTATATCCCGATGGCGCATATGGTCTGGTTCTGGCCGGGTCCGGACGCGTACACCGATGCGGCGGCGGCCGAAGCGGCCACGGCCAAGGCCGGCTGGCTGTTCCAGAAGGGGGCGCTCGACTACGCCGGCGGTACCGTCGTCCATATCAACGCCGCGGTGGCGGGCCTGGTCGGTGCCTACATGTTCGGCAAGCGGATCGGCTTCGGCCGCGAGGCGCTGCGCCCGCACAGCCTGACCTTCACCATGGTCGGCGCCTCGCTGCTGTGGTTCGGCTGGTTCGGCTTCAACGCCGGCTCGGGCCTGGAAGCGACCGGCGGTGCCGCGCTGGCCTTCGTCAACACGCTGCTGGCGACCTGCGCCGCGGTGCTGGCGTGGACCTTCGGCGAGTGGATCACCAAGGGCAAGCCGTCGATGCTGGGCGGCGCCTCCGGCGCGGTCGCCGGCCTGGTGGCGATCACCCCGGCCGCCGGCTTCGTCGGCCCGATGGGCTCGATCGTGATGGGCCTGGTGGCCGGCCTGCTGTGCCTGTGGGGTGTGACCGGCCTGAAGCGGATGCTCGGTGCGGACGACTCGCTGGACGTGTTCGGCGTGCATGGCGTCGGCGGCATCGCCGGCGCGATCCTGACCGGCGTGTTCGCGGCGCCGAGCCTGGGCGGCGTGGGCATCTACGACTACGTGGCCAACAAGGTGTCGGACGAGTATTCGATCGCCCACCAGGTCTGGGTGCAGACCGAGGGCGTGCTGACCACCGTGGTGTGGTCGGCGGTGGTGGCCTTCGTCGCCTTCAAGCTGGTGGACCTACTGATCGGCCTGCGCGTGCCCGAGGACGAGGAGCGCGAAGGCCTGGACATCACCTCGCACGGCGAGACCGCGTACGAGGGCTGATCCAAACGAACGCGCGATGCGGGGTCCCACGGCCTGCCGCCCCCGCATCGCCCACGGTGTTGTGCTGGAGAGCTGATTGGGAATCTTCTCTCAGGAGTTTTGCCCGGCCGCGTGCCGGGCTTTTTTATGGGCGGGCGCCGGCAAGGCCAGTGCCGGCGCGGCTTGCCGGCAGCAGGCAAGCACTGTTCGCCATCCGCTTAAATCGGAATTCAAAATCCTTCATTTGTGTAAAGGACAGCACCCGCATAGAGTGCAGGTGAGGCAGTTTCCTCCACCTGCAGAACGCTCCCCGTATCTGTCAGGCCACTTGAAACGCGGCGATGCCGCGTTTTTTTTTGCCGTGCCGGCGCCCGCTTCTCGCCCTTTGAATTCGGCGCTCCATCCCCATATCGTTAGCCCAAGGCGAAACGGCGCGGACATTTTGCCGTTCCGCCGGCATTGGCATGCCATCTGCATGCAATTGGCCGTTCCTCTACAATCGGGGCGGACGATAAAGACGATCAATAGGATGGATATGGTCCCGCACCTCATCACCGCGCTGAACGGCCCGCTGCTCGAACTGGAAAAGAAGATACTGGACGCGACCCCGTCCATCGAGCGGTGGTTCCGTCTGGAATGGCAGGAGCATACCCCTCCGTTCTACTGTTCGGTCGATCTGCGCAACGCCGGCTTCAAGCTGGCCCCGGTCGATACCAATCTGTTCCCCGGCGGTTTCAACAATCTGGCCCCCGAAATGTTGCCGCTGGCGGTGCAGGCGGCGATGGCGGCGATCGAGAAGATCTGCCCGGATGCCAAGAACCTGCTGCTGATTCCGGAGCGCCATACCCGCAATATGTTCTATCTGCAGAACGTGGCGCGGCTGTCGCTGATCATGCGCCAGGCCGGTCTCAATGTCCGGCTCGGCTCGCTGTCCGAGGACATCACCGAACCGACCCCGATCGAGCTGCCCGACGGCCAGACGCTGGTCGTCGAGCCGCTGACCCGGCTGGGCACCAAGGACCGCCGGCTGGGGCTCAAGGACTTCGATCCCTGTTCGATCCTGCTGAACAACGACCTGTCGGCCGGCGTGCCGCCGATCCTTGAGAACATCAACGAGCAATACGTGCTGCCGCCGCTGCACGCGGGCTGGTCCACGCGGCGCAAGTCCTCGCACTTCTCGGCCTACGACGAGGTCGCCAAGAAGTTCGCCAAGCTGATCGACATCGACCAGTGGATGATCAATCCGTATTTCGCCAAGGTCGGCGGCATCGACTTCCATGAGCGGGTCGGCGAGGAAGCCTTGGCCGACGCGGTCGAGGGCGTGCTCAAGAAGATCGCCAAGAAGTACCGCGAATACGGCATCAAGGAAACGCCGTACGTGGTGGTCAAGGCCGATGCCGGCACCTACGGCATGGGCGTGATGACGGTGCGCGATCCGGCGGAGGTCAAGGGCCTGAACCGCAAGGAACGCAACAAGATGAGCGTCGTCAAGGAAGGCCTCGAGGTCAACGACGTGATCATCCAGGAGGGCGTGCATACCTTCGAGAAGGTCAACGAGGCGGTGGCCGAGCCGGTGGTCTACATGATCGACCGCTACGTCGTTGGCGGCTTCTACCGGGTCCATACCGGCCGCGGGGTCGACGAGAATCTGAACGCGCCGGGCATGCATTTCGTGCCGCTGGCGTTCGCGCCCAACAGCATCCCGGACACGCATGCGAAGCCGGGCGCGGCGGTGCCGAACCGGTTCTACATGTATGGCGTGGTGGCGCGGCTCGCGCTGCTGGCGGCCTCGGTGGAACTGGAGAAGACCGATCCCAATCCGATCCTCTGATCCGCCGACCGGCACGACCACGGGCTACCAACCGGACACGCCAGCATGCGCATTCTGTTCATTACCGATCCGCTCGAGACCTTCAAGACCTACAAGGACTCCACCTACGCGATGATGGTCGAGGCCGCCTCGCGCGGCCACGAGCTGTTCTTCTGCCTGCAGTCGCAGCTGTCGCTGGTCGGCGGCGCGGTGGAGGCGGTCGCGCAGCGGCTGCATCTGCTCGATGCCGGGAAGGACCATGACCACGGCCATGGCCACGCCGCCTGGTTCCGCCTCGATGCGCCGGCCGCGATGCCGGTGCCGGCCTTCGACGCGGTGCTGATGCGCAAGGATCCGCCGTTCGACATGGAATACGTGACCAGCACCTGGCTGCTGGAGCTGGCCGAGTCGCAGGGCGCCAACGTCTTCAACAAGCCGCAGGCGATCCGCGACCATTCCGAGAAGGTCGCGATCGCCCAGTTCCCGCAGTTCATCGCGCCGACGCTGGTCACGCGCGACGCGGCGCGCATCCGCGCCTTCCATGCCGAGCATCGCGACATCATCGTCAAGCCGCTGGACGGCATGGGGGGCATGGGCGTGTTCCGCGTCGGCGCCGATGGCATGAACCTGGGCGCGATCATCGAAACGCTGGGCGCCAACGGCGTGCGCACGCTGATGGCGCAGCGCTATATCCCGGAGATCAAGGACGGCGACAAGCGCATCCTGCTGATCGGCGGCGAGCCGGTGCCGTACTCGCTGGCGCGCGTGCCGATGGCCGGCGAGGTGCGCGGCAACCTGGCGGCGGGCGGCACCGGCCGTGCGCAGCCGCTGTCCGAGCGCGACCGCGAGATCGCGCAGACGCTCGCGCCGGTGCTGTGGCAGCGCGGCCTGCTGCTGGTGGGCCTCGACGCGATCGGCGACTACCTGACCGAGGTCAACGTGACCAGCCCGACCTGCTTCCAGGAGATCATGCAGCAGACCGGTTTCCCGGTGGCCGGCATGTTCATCGACGCGCTGGAACGGGCGGTCGCTGCGCGCGCGGCCCGGAAGGGGAGCTGAGCGCGGGCGCCGGACCGCCGCTGCGCGCGACGGCGCCGTTACCCCGCCTGCTACAATCGCGGCAATCCACAGGATTCACCATCATGGCAGGCATTCTGATCATCGCGCACGCGCCGCTCGCTTCGGCGCTGCGGGACTGCGCCGCGCATGTCTATTGCGGCGAGCCCAAGCGGGTCGAGGCGATCGACGTCGCTCCGGATGCGGAGCCGGCGGCCGTGCTGGCCGAGGCGCGCCGCTGCCTGGCCGCCGTGATCGAAGACAATGGGGCGCTGGTGCTGACCGACATCTTCGGCGCTACCCCCGCCAATATCGCCGCCCGTCTCGCCGAGCCGGGCCGGATCAAGGTGCTCGCCGGCGTCAATCTGCCGATGCTCGTGCGGGCGATCTGCTACCGCTCCGAAAAGCTGGACCAGCTCGCCACCAAGGCGCTCGCCGGCGGCTCGCAAGGCGTGCTGCAGATCGGCTCGACCACCGTACAGAACCAGATCGCCAACCACCCCGACAAGTATGCTGCAGAGGGACGTCACCATCATCAATAAGCTCGGGCTGCATGCCCGGGCCTCCGCCAAGCTCACGCAACTGGCGGGCAGTTTTGTCAGTCAGGTCAGGATGTCGCGCAACGGGCGCCAGGTCGACGCCAAGAGCATCATGGGTGTGATGATGCTGGCCGCGGGCATCGGCTCGACGGTCACCATCGAAACCGAAGGGCCCGACGAGCAGGAAGCGATGGACGCGCTGACCGCGCTGATCGCCAATCGCTTCGGCGAGGGAGAATGAGGGCGCTGGCCCTGTCCGGATTTCACCAACGTTCCTGAACGGAGCGGTTCATGCCATTCGCCCTGCACGGCATCCCAGTCTCGCGCGGCGTTGCGATCGGGCGCGCCCATCTGCTGGCGCCCGCCGCGCTCGACGTGTCCCATTACCTGGTCGACGAAGACCGGCTCGAGGACGAGGTGCTGCGGCTGCGCCATGCGCGCACCGCGGTGCGGGCCGAACTGGCGGCGCTCAAGCGCGACCTGCCGCGCGATGCGCCGGAGGAGATGGGCGCCTTCCTCGACGTGCACGCGATGATCCTCGATGACGAGATGCTGTCGCGCGAGGCCGAGAGACTGATCCGCGAGCGCCGCTACAACGCCGAATGGGCGCTGACGACGCGGCTCGAGGATCTGATGCGCCAGTTCGACGAGATCGAGGACGAATACCTGCGCGAGCGCAAGGCCGATATCGAGCAGGTGGTCGAACGGATCCTGAAGGTGCTCGCCGGCGCGCCGGTGCTGGCGCCGGCGCCGGTGCCCGCGGTCGCGGCCGACGGCCAGCCTGCGCCCGGGGTGGTCGTGGTCGCCCACGACATCTCGCCGGCCGACATGCTGCAGTTCCGCCATACCGTCTTCCACGGCTTCGTCACCGATCTGGGCGGACGCACCTCGCATACCGCGATCGTCGCGCGCAGCCTCGACATCCCCGCCGCGGTCGGCGTGCAGAACGCCAGCGAGCTGATCCGCCAGGACGACTGGATCATCATCGACGGCGATGCCGGACTGGTGATCGTCGATCCGACGCCGATCATCCTCGAGGAATACCGCCACCGGCAGAGCGAGCGGGCGCTCGAGAACAAGCGGCTGCAGCGGCTGCGGCATACGCCCGCGGTGACGCTGGACGGCATCGAGATCGATCTGCTGGCCAATATCGAGATGGCCGAGGACGCGTCCGCCGCGCTGGCGGCCGGCGCGGTGGGCGTCGGCCTGTTCCGCTCCGAATTCCTGTTCATGAACCGGCGCGGCGAATTGCCCGGCGAGGACGAACAGTTCGAGGCCTATCGCGCCGCGGTCGAAGCGATGCGCGGGCTGCCGGTGACGATCCGCACGATCGACATCGGCGCCGACAAGCCGCTGCTCGATTTCCGCGACGGGCGCGACGGCCGCGCCGAGGAATACGAGACCGCGCTCAATCCCGCGCTGGGCTTGCGCGCGATCCGCTGGTCGCTGTCGGAGCCGGCGATGTTCCTGACGCAGCTGCGCGCGCTGCTGCGCGCGTCGGCCTTCGGGTCGGTGCGGCTGCTGTTCCCGATGCTGGCGCATGCGCGCGAGATCGACCAGACGCTGGAGCTGGTCGCGCGCGCCAAGCACGAGCTGGATCAGCGCGGGGTCGCCTACGACCCCTGCCTGAAGGTCGGCGCGATGATCGAGATCCCGGCGGCGGTGCTGCTGCTGCCGCTGTTCCTGCGGCGCATGGATTTTCTGTCGATCGGCACCAACGATCTGATCCAGTACACGCTGGCGATCGATCGCGCCGACAATGCCGTCGCCCATCTGTACGACCCGCTGCACCCGGCCGTGCTGCAGCTGATCGCACGCACGATCCGCGAGGCCAACCACGCCGGCGTCCCGGTCGCCGTCTGCGGGGAAATGGCGGGCGATCCGGCGATGACCCGGCTGCTGCTCGGCATGGGCCTGCGCGAGTTCTCGATGCATCCGGCCCAGCTGCTGCGCGTCAAGCAGGAGATCCTGCATGCCGACTGCGGGCGGCTCGAAGGGCTGGTCGAGCAGGTGCTGTGCGCCTACGAGCCGGAAGAGGCCGCGGCCGCGCTGGCGCGACTGTCACAACCCTGAAACCCTCGGGGTTATAGCGGCCAGCGCAGCGCCCTCGAAGTGCTGCCTGTAGCGCTTGTCATGCACATACGTGACGTTGCAAGCCCTTGATTTGTAAGTAAAGTGATGCAGATTCCCTGGCGTGTTTCTGTTTCTTAATGGGAATTGTTATCATTCTTTATCTCTGTTATGCTGCCTCCAACAGTCAGGACATGCCGGTGTCCGCGCTGCCCCAAGGAGGCTTTGTGTACGTCTGCATCTGCAACCAGGTAACCGATCGCGAGATTCATGGCGCCGTCCAGCTGGGCGTGTCCACGCTCGACGAGCTGGCCGAAACGCTCGGCGTCGGCACGTGCTGCGGCCGCTGCCGCGATTGCGCGCAGCAGGTTCTCGCCGAAGGCGTTGCAGCGTCCTGCCACAGCGCCACCGTCACGGTGACGGCCCAGACCGTTCACGTCGTCCAGTTTTCCTCCTGTTCCTCGTCGGTACCGCGTGCCATAATGGACACACGGGACCCGGCAGTCGCGAACGACCAGCAAACCGAGCTGGTTGCCTGAACACGCTTCCCGATCGCAGACCGGCGATCGGCGCGTGTGTTCGTCGTTTTCCTCTGACTGCACGCGGCGCAACCAGCGCCGCGTCGTGTTTTGGCGGGCCCGTAGCAACAGGAGCCCCCGATGAAAGGTGACAAGAAGGTCATCCAGTATCTGAATGCGCAGCTCACCAACGAGCTGACCGCGGTCAACCAGTATTTCCTGCACGCCCGTATGTATCGCCACTGGGGCCTGAAGAAGCTCGGCGACGTGGAGTACAAGGAATCGATCGGCGAGATGAAGCATGCCGACCGGCTGATCGAACGCATTCTGATGCTCGACGGACTGCCCAACCTGCAGGACCTGCACAAGCTGCTGATCGGCGAAGACACGCCCGAGATGCTCAAGTGCGACCTGAAGCTGGAGCAGACCGCTCACGTGACGGTCAAGGAAGGCATCGCCTACTGCGAATCGGTCGGCGACTACGTCAGCCGCGAGATTCTGGTCGACATCCTGACCGATACCGAAGAGCACATCGAGTATCTGGAAACGCAGCTGGACCTGATCGACAAGGTCGGCCTGCAGAACTATCTGCAATCGCAGATGGAGCCGGGCGAGCAGTAAGCCCGGCCGCGGCAGGACCCGCAAGGCCCCGTCACGCCAGTTTCAGGGCCAGGCGGTCGTCAGCGGCGCCTCACCGAGCCGCCCGCCGCCGCGCGCTCCGCAGCTTGAATCCCTCTCATTCCCATTCGGTTTCTCATCTGCGCTCCGATCTGCCGGTCGCCGATTCGCGATTCCCGATTCCCGATTTCCGATTCCAGATTTCCGATCCCGGATTCCCGGAATTCCAGCGCTCCCGCCCCCCTCCGCGGTCCGATCTCCCAGCGAGGACACTCCCATGCCGGAACCCATCAGATTGACGCAATACAGCCACGGCGCCGGCTGCGGCTGCAAGATTTCGCCGCAGGTGCTCGACGTGATCCTGGCCGGCAGCGGGCCGCAGCATCTGGACCCACGGCTGTGGGTCGGCAACGCCTCGCGCGATGACGCGGCGGTCTACGCGATCGACGGCAGCGACGATGGCCGTGCGGTGGTATCGACCACCGACTTCTTCATGCCGGTGGTCGACGATCCCTTCGACTTTGGCCGCATCGCGGCCACCAATGCGATCAGCGACGTCTATGCGATGGGCGGCGATCCGCTGCTGGCCATCGCGATCCTGGGTTGGCCCGTCAATGTGCTGCCGCCCGAGATCGCGCGCGAGGTGGTGGCCGGCGGTCGCCGTGCCTGCGACGAGGCGGGCATCGCACTGGCCGGCGGGCATTCGATCGATGCGCCCGAGCCGATCTTCGGCCTGGCCGTGACCGGCATGGTCGAGCGCGCGCACCTGAAGCGCAACGACACCGCCCGCGCCGGTTGCCGGCTGTACCTGACCAAGCCGCTCGGCATCGGCGTGCTGACCACGGCCGGCAAGCAGGGCAAGCTGCGCGACGAACACAGCCGCCTGGCGACCGACTGGATGTGCCGCCTGAACCGCCCCGGCAGCCGCTTCGGCCGGCTCGACGCGGTGCGGGCGATGACCGACGTGACCGGCTTCGGACTGCTCGGCCATCTGGTCGAAATGGCCGACGGCAGTGGCTTGAGCGCGCAGCTCGATCATGCCGCGGTGCCGCTGCTGCCCGGGGTGCGCGAGTACGTCGCCGCCGGCTGCGTGCCGGGCGGCACCCAGCGCAACTTCGCCAGCTATGGGCACCGGATCGGCTGCGTCCACGGCGAACTCGATGCCGAATGGCGCGCGATACTGTGCGACCCGCAGACCAGCGGGGGGCTGCTGGTCGCGGTCGAGCCCGCGGGCGAACAGGAATTCCTCGCCGCGGCAGCCGAATGCGGTCTCGCGCTGGAATGCATCGGCGAGATGACAGAGCGCGACGCCCACGCCGATCGCGCGGTGGTGGTGCGGTGATGGACAGCATGCCTGCGCCAGCGGGGGCTGTCAGGCCCGACAGCGCCGACTATCGTGCGCTGCTGCTGTCTGGCGTGCCGATGCTCGATGTGCGCGCGCCCGCCGA
Source organism: Cupriavidus gilardii (assembly GCF_008801915.1). Taxonomy (GTDB): domain Bacteria; phylum Pseudomonadota; class Gammaproteobacteria; order Burkholderiales; family Burkholderiaceae; genus Cupriavidus; species Cupriavidus gilardii. The sequence continues at coordinate 115,808 of NZ_VZOV01000017.1, read as the reverse complement.
GTTTGCGCGCGGCGCCTTTCCGGGCGCGGTCAATCTGCCGTTGATGGACGACGACGAGCGTCACCGGGTCGGCTGCCGCTACAAGGCGGAAGGGCAACAGGCCGCGATCGCGCTCGGCCATGCGCTGGTCAGCGGCGAGCGCAAGGCGATGCGGGTGGCAGCCTGGGCAGAGTTCGCGCGTCGCCACCCGCAAGGCTATCTGTACTGCTTCCGCGGCGGTCTGCGCTCGCAGATCTCGCAGCAGTGGCTGCGCGAGGCCGGCATCGACTATCCGCGCGTCATCGGCGGCTACAAGGCGATGCGCACCTTCCTGATCGAAACGCTCGACGCGGCCGTCGGCGAATGCGGCTGGCTGGTGCTCGGCGGCCTGACCGGCAGCGGCAAGACCTCGCTGCTGGCCGAGCTCGACAGCGGCATCGATCTCGAGGCCCACGCCGCGCATCGCGGCTCGAGCTTCGGCCGGCGCGCGCGTCCGCAGCCGACGCAGATCGACTTCGAGAACGGGCTGGCGATCGACCTGCTGCGGCGGCGCGCGGCCGGCGCCGGCACGCTGGTAGTCGAGGACGAGGGCCGCTTCATCGGCAGCCGGGACGTGCCGCAGCGCCTGTACGCCCGCATGCAGGCCAGTCCGCTGGTCTGGCTGGACGAACCGTTCGAGGCGCGCGTGGAACGCGTGCTGCAGGACTATGTGGTCGATCTGGCCGCGGAATTCGTCGCCGCGCATGGGCCGGACAAGGGCTTCGCCGCCTTCTCGGAACGGATGCGCGACGCGCTGGCCGGCATCGCGCGCCGGCTCGGCGGCCAGCGCTACGAGCGCCTGGCCGCGCTGCTCGCGCATGCATTGCAACGCCAGGCGCAGAGCGGCGAGGTCGACGAGCATCGCGTCTGGATCGCGGTGCTGCTGCGCCATTACTACGATCCGATGTACGACTACCAGCGCGAGGCGAGGGAGAGCCGCATCGTCTTTCGCGGCGATCGGCTGGCGGTACGGGAATATCTGCGGGAGCGAACGCGGCCTGTGTCCCCTGTCCCGCTTGCGTGAGAGGGCAGGGGAGAGAGAAAGGCTTCGGCTGAACCGATGCGGTCGGCCATGACGGCCGCTCTTGCCCATCCCCTGCCCCTCTCCCGCGAGCGGGAGGAGGGCAGGAACACCATGGCCTCAATGGCGGCCGCAAACCTCGCAGTCGGGCGTGCGCGCGAGCGCCATCGTGGTCCATTCCATGCGGAACGCATCGACCATCAGCAGCCGTCCGGCGAGAGTCTCGCCAACGCCGGCGATCAGCTTCAGCGCCTCGGCCGCCTGCACCGTGCCGACCATGCCGACCAGCGGCGCAAACACCCCCATGGTCGCGCAGGCGGCCTCGGGCGCGTTCTCGGACGGCGGAAACAGGCAGGCGTAGCACGGCGCATCGTCGCGCCGGCGATCGAACACGCTGATCTGTCCATCGAAGCGCAGCGCGGCCCCCGAGACCAGCGGCACGCGATGGGCGACGCAGGCCCGGTTGACCGCATGGCGCGTGGCGAAGTTGTCGCAGCAGTCCAGCACCACGTCGGCGTCGCGCACCAGCACATCCAGTTCGCTGTCGCCGACGCGTGCCGGCACCAGCCGCACATCGATCTCGGGATTGATCCGCAGCATGCCCTCGCGCGCCGATTCGACCTTGGGCCGGCCGACATTGGCAGTGGTGTGCAGGATCTGGCGTTGCAGATTGGTCAGGTCGACCTCGTCGTTGTCGACCAAGACGATGGTGCCGACCCCGGCCGAAGCCAGGTAGGGCAGCGCCGCGGCGCCCAGGCCGCCGGCGCCGATCACCAGCGCGCGGCCGGCCAGCAGCCGGCTCTGGCCTTCGATGCCCAGCTCATCGAGCAGGATATGCCGCGAGTAGCGCAGCAGTTGGTCGTCGTTCATCGGGCGGGCGGCGGGAACGGGGTCCCGCCGCGATGCGTCGGTCTGGCGTTCAGGGCGCCTTGCCGGTCGGCGTGCCGAGCGGCTTGCCCATCGGCGCGCTGGCCGGCGGCTTGCTGTCGGGCTTGCCTTCCGGCGCGGCGGGCTTGGCGTCGGGAGCCGGCGCGCGCTTCGACGGATCGGCCTTGACCGGGCCCTTCGGCACCTTGCTGTCGGAGACGGGGGTCGCCTCGAGCTTCGAGCGCGAACGCTTGACCGGTTCGCCCTTGAGCTGGTGGATCGCCTGCTGCAGCATGAAATCCTCGTTGGTGCCGAACTCGATCGGCTTCTTGCGCCGCTCCTTCTCGCGCTCTTCCGGCGACTTCTTCGCGTTTTCTTCCTCGAGCCGGCGCAGTTCCTCGACGCGGCGCTGTTCGCGCTCGGTCATCTCGGCTTCCTCGGACTCCTGCTTGTTGTGCAGATGGCGCTCGGTATCGATCTCGCGCGTGATCAGCGCGTCGTCCGGATCGCCTTCGGGGTTCTGGTCGACCGGGATGTCCGGACGGATGCCCTTGGCCTGGATCGACTTGCCCGACGGCGTGTAGTAGTACGCGATGGTCAGCTTGATGCCGGTGTCGTTCGTCAGCGGCCGCACGGTCTGCACCGAGCCCTTGCCGAACGTGGTCTTGCCCATGATCAGCGCGCGCTTGTGGTCCTGCAGCGCGCCCGCGACGATCTCCGAGGCCGACGCCGAATAGGCGTTGGTCAGCACCACCATCGGGATCTTCTTGAACAGCGGCGGCAGATCCTTCAGCGGATCGTCCTCGACCGACGACAGCCGGTAATTGTTGAAGTTGGTCTTGTAGACGCGCTTGGCGTCGGGCACCTGGCCGTTGGTCGAGACCACGGTCACGTCCTCGGGCAGGAAGGCCGCCGACACGCCGACCGCGCCCTGCAGCACGCCGCCGCCGTTGTTGCGCAGATCCAGCACGAGGCCCTTCATGTTCGGATTCTTCTGCGCCAGCTCGGCCAGGCGCCGCCCCAGGTCGGCCACGGTGCGTTCCTGGAAGCTGGTCAGGCGGACCCAGCCGATGGCCGGATCGACCATCTTGGCCTTGACCGACTGCACGCGGATCTCGGCGCGCGTGATCGACACCGGGAAGGTGCGCTCCTCGCTCTTGCGGTAGATCGTCAGCGTGACCTTGGTGCCAGGCTCGCCGCGCATGCGCTTGACCGCCTGTTCGAGCGGCAGGCCGCGCACCGGCTTGTCGTCGATGCGGGTGATCAGGTCGCCGGGCTGGATGCCGGCGCGGAAGGCGGGCGTGTCCTCGATCGGGTTGATGACCTTGACCAGGCCCTCTTCCTGCGAGATCTCGATGCCAAGGCCGGCGAAACGGCCGCGCGTGCCTTCCTGCAGTTCCTTGAAGTCCTTGGCGTCCAGATACGACGAATGCGGGTCGAGGCTGGCCACCATGCCCTTGATGGCTTCGGTCAGCAGCTTCTTGTCGTCGACCGGCTCGACGTACTCGCGCTTGATCTGCCCGAATATGTCCGCCATCAGCCGCAACTGCTCCAGGGGCAACGGCCCCGAGGAGTTCTGCGCGGTCGCGGACAGCTGCAGCGTGGCGAGCACGCCGGCAACGAGTCCCGCGGAGACAAGGCTGATGTTCTTGAGCGTCTTACGCATGTGGGCTGCCTGAACGTTGGATGGCGCTGGTCACGCGCCGTGAGTTGCGCCGGTTGCGGCGTGGCGCAAGGGGCGCTGCCGGTCCGGTCTGACCGACAGTATAAGAGCGGGCGGTAAAAAAGGCCGCGCCGCAATGCGGCGCAGGCCTCGGTGCGCCAGGGCTGGCGCGTCCGGCTCAGCGCGCCTTGCCCTGGCTGGCGACGGCGGCCAGCGAGGCGGCGATCGCTTCCTGGTCGCCCAGGTAGTAATGCCGGATCGGCCGCAGCTCGGCGTCGAGTTCGTACACGAGGGGCGTGCCGTTCGGGATATTGAGGCCCACGATATCGTCATCGGAAATCTGGTCGAGGTACTTCACCAGCGCGCGGATGCTGTTGCCATGGGCCGCGATGACCACGCGCTTTCCGGCTTTGATGTCCGGGGCGATCGATTCGTTCCAGAGCGGCAGCACGCGGGCCACCGTGTCCTTCAGGCATTCGGTCAGCGGAATCAGTTCGCGCGGCACGCCGGCGTAGCGCGGATCGTCGTACGAGGCGCGTGGATCGGTCGGCTCCAGCGCGGGCGGCGGGGTATCGTAGCTGCGGCGCCAGACCAGCACCTGCTCGTCGCCGAACCTGGCGGCGGTCTCCGCCTTGTTCAGGCCGGCCAGCGCGCCGTAGTGGCGCTCGTTCAGGCGCCATTCGTTGCGCACCGGGATCCACATCAGATCCATCTCGTCCTGCACGTGCCACAGCGTGCGGATGGCCCGCTTGAGCACCGAGGTATAGGCGACGTCGAAGGCGAAGCCCGCGTCCTTCAGCAGTTGGCCGGCCTGGCGGGCCTGCTGCGCGCCGGTCTCGGTCAGGTCCACGTCGACCCAGCCGGTGAAGCGGTTTTCCAGATTCCAGGTCGATTCGCCGTGGCGGATGAGAACGAGTTTGTACATGCTGCTTCCAAAGAGTGAGAATGCTGCGCGCGCCGCTCGCGAGCCACTTGCCGGCCGCGGGAAGCGGCCCCGTCGACAGGGGGGCTGGGCGCGAAACCGGCTATTTTATAATGCCGCCGACACAACCCACCGGAAACCCAACGTGAATTTCTTCGCCGACTACAACAACCTTGCCCTGATCGCCCTTGCGGTGGTGTCGGGCGGCCTGCTGGCCTGGCCGACCATTTCGCGCAGCGCGGGCGGCAAGACGGTCAATGCGACCACGGCGACGCAGCTGATCAACAAGCGCGGCGCGGTCGTGGTCGATATCCGCGAACCGGCCGAATACGCCAAGGGCCACCTGCCGCAGGCCAGGAGCGCGCCGCTGGCCGAACTGGCCAATCGCGCGGCCAGCCTTGCGAAGGACAAGTCCGCCCCCATCATCGTCGTATGCCAGACCGGCCAGCGTTCGTCCAAGGCGCACACGGCGCTCAAGCAGGCCGGCTTCGGCGAGGTCTATTCGCTCGAGGGTGGCGTGGCCGCCTGGCAGCAGGCCGGCCTGCCGCTGGTCAAGTAAGGCCGCAGCGGGCCGATGCCTGAAAGGCCGCAGCGGGCCGTCAGCAGGCCCTGCCCGACGCTGGTAAAGTCCACAAGTCGACCGGCCGCCGCAGCGACTGCCGCGGCGGGCCGGGTCTGAACCGCAAGATGCAAGGAGGTAAGCGCATGGCCCGCGTCGTCATGTACAGCACGATGGTGTGTCCGTATTGCCAGATGGCCGAGCGCCTGCTGCGCTCGAAGGGGGTCGAGACGATCGAGAAGATCATGATCGACCGCGAGCCCGGCAAGCGCGAGGAAATGATGAGCCGCACCGGTCGCCGCACCGTGCCGCAGATCTATATCGACGACCGCCATGTCGGCGGCTTCGACGATCTGTCCGCGCTCGATCGCCAAGGGGGCCTGGCGCCGCTGCTGGCCGCCTGATCCGCCCCATGCGCGGATGAATTCGTCATCCGCGTCATGTACCATATGCGTTTTCCAACCGGACCACGCGGTTGGCCGCCGCCCGGCGCGCGGCCGTCCGCACCCCGTCCCCTTCCCGCCACGTTTCATTCCCGCCATTCGGGCACCCATCCATGAGCGACCAGCAAACCAATCAGCAGCAGGACGATCAACCGTACTTCAACATCCAGCGCGTCTACCTGAAGGACATGTCGCTGGAGCAGCCGAATTCGCCGCAGATCTTCCTCGAAACGGAAGCGCCTTCGGTCGAGGTGCAGGTCAACGTGGGCGCCTCGCAGCTGACGGACGGCATTTTCGAGGTCGTCGTGACCGGCACGGTCACCACCAAGGTGCAGGACAAGGTCGCCTTCCTGGTCGAGGCCCATCAGGCCGGCATCTTCGATATCCGCAATGTGCCGGACGAACAGCTCGATCCGCTGCTGGGCATCGCCTGCCCGACGATCCTGTATCCGTACCTGCGCAGCAATATCGCCGACGTGATCACGCGCGCGGGCTTCCAGGCCATCCATCTGTCCGAGATCAACTTCCAGGCGCTGTACGAGCAGCGCCTGCAGGCGGCGATGGAGCAGGCACAGGCCGAGGGCGGCGGCTCCGGCATCGTGATGCCCGATGGCACGCAGGCACGTCACTGATCGTCAAGCGATCTGCGGGCGGAACGGGGCTGCGGCCCCGTTCCGCCTTTTTGCGTCTATAGCTTCAATGGATCGAATGGCTGCGCCAGCCGGGCTTGCCGCATTGGCTGCGATCGCCGTCATCGCCAGCCGTGCAGCGGCCTGACCCATCGACCAACGCCTCGACCACGCATCGATCATGAACCTTGCCTTTCTCGGAGCCGGCGCCTGGGGCACCGCGCTGGCCAGCCATGCCGCCGCCGTGCACCCGGTCGTGCTGTGGGGCCGGGACGCCGGGCAGCTCGCCGCGATGGCGGCCTCCGGCGTCAATGCGGACTATCTGCCTGGGGTGCCGCTGTCCGAGCGGCTCGGCTTCGAAGCCGATTTCGCCCGCGCCGCCGCGCATGCGCTGTGCGCGCCTGACGGGCTGGCGATCGTCGCCACGCCGGTGTCGGGCCTGCGCGAGATGACGCGGCGCCTGGCCGCCGAGGCTGCCGCGCATGGCGTGCCGTTGCGCATGCTGTGGCTGTGCAAGGGCTTCGAGGCCGGCACGCACGCGATGCCGCACCAGATGGTGGCCGAGGAACTGGCTGCCGCCGGCGCGTCGGTGCCGGTCGAGTACGGCGTGCTGACCGGACCGAGCTTCGCGCGCGAGGTCGCGCTGGGGCTGCCGTGCGCGCTGACCGTCGCGGGCAATGCGCCGGCCATCGCCGAACTGTCGCAGCGCGCCTTCCACCATCGCGCGATGCGGATCTACGGCAGCGACGATCTGGTCGGCGTCGAGGTCGGCGGCGCGGTCAAGAACGTGCTGGCGATCGCCACCGGCGCCAGCGATGGGCTCGGTCTCGGCCTCAATGCCCGAGCCGCGCTGGTCACCCGGGGCCTGGCCGAGATGACGCGGCTGGGTCTGGCGCTGGGCGGACGCGCCGAGACCTTCATGGGTCTGGCCGGCATGGGCGACCTGATCCTGACCGCGACCGGCGATCTGTCGCGCAACCGCAAGGTCGGCCAGCAACTGGCCGGCGGCAGGACGCTGGAGCAGGTGCTGGCCGACCTGGGTCACGTCGCCGAGGGCGTGCGCTGCGCGCAGGCCGTCGCGGCGCTGGCGGACCAGCACGGCGTCGAGATGCCGATCACGCGGGCCGTCTGCGCGGTGCTGTTCGAAGGCTTGGCGGTGGCCGACGCGGTCGCGCAGCTGCTGCAACGCGACGCGCGCGACGAATGATGGCAGCCGATCGCATGAAACAGCGGCGCCACTGGCTCGGTGCGCTGGCCGCCTGCGGCGGTGCGCTGGTGCTGCCGCGCCCGCTGCTGGCAGCCGACAAGGACTGGCCCGCGCGGCCGATCCGCATGGTGGTGCCGTTCCCGCCGGGCTCGTCCCCGGACCTGATCGCGCGATTGGTGTCCGAACCGCTGGCACAGGCGCTGGGCCAGCCGGTGGTCATCGAGAATCGCCCGGGCGCCGGCGGCAATATCGGCACCGGACAGGTGGCCCGCGCCGCGCCGGACGGCCATACGCTGCTGTTCACGATCAACGGTCCGCTGGTCACGGCGCCGACGCTGTCGCGCCATCTGCCCTACGACCCGGTGCGCCAGCTGGCGCCGGTGACGCTGGTGGCAACCTCGCCCAATGTGCTGGTGGTCGACCCGCGCACCGGCGTGCGCGACCTGCGCGAATTCGTCGCGCTGGCGCGCGCCAGGCTCGGCGCGCTGAACTACGGCTCGGTCGGCAACGGCAGCGCCGCGCATCTGGCGATGGAACAGCTGAAGGCGCGCGCCGGCATCTCGCTCGAACACATCCCGTATCCCGGCTTTCCGCAGATCGCGGCGGCGATGATCGCCGGACAGATCCAGGCCGCCTTCATGGTGCCGGCGATCGCGATGCCGCAGGTCAATGCGGGCCGGCTGCGCGTGCTCGCGGTGACGACCAGCGGCCGCACCAGCCTGTTGCCGTCGGTGCCGACCGTGGCCGAGTCCGGCTATCCGGGCTTCGAGGCGATCTCGTGGCAGGCCGTGCTGGCGCCGGCCGGCACGCCGGCGCCGATCGTCGACCGGCTCTATCGCGAGCTGGTGAAGATCATCGGCAGCGACGCCGTGCGCGCGCAAATGCGGGCGCAGTACTTCATGCCGGCCGGCACCGCGCCGGCCTCGCTGCGCCAGACCATGGCCAGCGAGAAGGCGCGCTGGGACCAGGTCATCCGCGCGGCCGGCGTGCAGCCGGAATAGCGGGGGCGAAACGCTCCGCGCTCAGGCGCCGCCGGCGAAGCCCTGCTGGCGCCAGGCCTCGAACACCACCACGGCAACGGTATTCGACAGATTCAGGCTGCGGTTATTGGGCCGCATCGGCAGGCGGATGCGCTGCGACGGCGCGAACCATTCGCGGCGCTCCGGCGCCAGCCCGCGTGTTTCCGAGCCGAACACGAACCAGTCGCCGGGGGCGAAAGCCACCTGGCCGAACGGCGTCGAGCCGTGCGTGGTCAGCGCGAACATGCGCGCCGGATCGGGGCGTTCGTTGGCGAGGAAGGCGTCCCAGTTCTCGTGCACCTTCATGCTGGCGTACTCGTGGTAATCGAGGCCGGCGCGGCGCATGCGGGCGTCGTCCAGCGGAAAGCCGAGCGGCTTGACGAGGTGGAGCTGGGCACCGGTGTTGGCGCACAGGCGGATCACGTTGCCGGTGTTCGGCGGGATCTCGGGTTCGACTAGGACGACATGGAACATGGCGCGCGCAGCTTACCGTGCCGAGGCGGCGCTGTCATCCCGAGCCCCATCGCGCGTCACGATGGGGCCGGCGTGCGCAGCGCCACCAGCGCGGTGACGCGCGCCGCGCCGTGGCGCTTGAGCACGGCGGCCGCCTCGGCCAGCGTCGCGCCGGTGGTCATCACGTCGTCGACCAGGGCGACATGTCGTCCATGCAAGGCGCCGGGGGTGGCATCGCGCGCCAGCGCGAAGGCGCCGGCGACGTTCGGATGCCGCAGGTCGGCCGCCAATGCGGCCTGCGGCGCGGTGCTGCGCGAGCGCACCAGCAGATCGGCGCTGGCCGCGGCGTCCAGGCGAAGCGCGAGCCTGCGGGCGATTTCCCATGACTGGTTGAAGCCGCGCTCGGCCAGCCGGTCCGGCGCCAACGGAATCGGCACGACCAGGCAGGGTTGGTCGGCCATATCGCGGGCTGCCATCGAGTACCGTGCCGCCCACGCCGACGCCAGTTGCCGCGCGAGCCAGCCCGCCAGCGGCAGCACCCCGCCGAACTTCAGCGCCAGCACCAGCGCCTCGCGCGGCGGCGCATAGTCGCCCAGCACGATGGTCATGTCGAAGGCGGGCGGCGCGCAGCGGCACATCGCGCACAGGTTGGAGGTCCGCTGCGGCAAGGCGCAACGCGGACAACGCGGCGTGGGCGTCAGCAGATCGCCCGCGCAGCCTGCACAGACGATGTCGGACTGTACCTGCCCGCACAGCACGCAGGTACAGGGCAGCCACCACTGCGCCAGCCGCTCGCGCATGCAGCCGGCAAGCCCGGCGAGGCGCGCGTATACTGTCGGCCCGGCGCCACCGCCCGGCCCCGCCGTGCCTTCGCGCCGCCCGTGCCCGGTCCCGCCGTGCCGATCCTCGTCCTTGCCGCCGCTTCCGTGTCCACGTCTCACGCCGACTCCCCCGATACCTATCTGCCGCCCGCGCGGCTGACCCGGCTCGCCTTCGACCGGCGCAGCCCCGGCTTCGCCCAGCTGGATTTCCTGCTCGGCGAGATCGGCCGGCGCATGCAGGAACGCATGCAGCTGATCCGTATCCAGCCGGAGCGCGCGCTCGATATCGGCTGCGGGCAGGGACAGGGGCTGGCGGCGCTGCGCGCGCAGTATCCCGACGCGCAGATCGCGGGCCTCGATATCTCGGGCGCGATGCTGGCGCAGGCCGCGCAGCGCGATCCGCAGCGGCAGCCCGGCTGGCTCGGCCGCCTGCTCGGCAAGCGGCCGACCTTCGATCTGGTGCAGGGCGATCTTGCCACGCTTCCCTTTGCCGAGGGCGCCTTCGACCTGCTGTGGTCCAATCTCGCGCTGCACTGGCATCCCGAACCGCATCGCGTGTTTCCCGAATGGCATCGCGTGACGCGCACCGACGGCCTGGCGCTGTTCTCGCTGTTCGGTCCGGATACCCTGCGCGAACTGCGCGAGGCCTTCGCCGAGGTCGACGGCGAGCCGCACACGCTGCGCTTCATCGACATGCACGATATCGGCGACATGCTGGTGCACAGCGGCTGGTCGACGCCGGTGATGGACATGGAGACGCTGACGGTCACCTACGAGACGCCCGAGCGGCTGCTGCGCGACGTGCATGCGTTCGGCGGGCTGCGCCGGCCCGCGGGCGACGGTGTGCATGGCGCGCGTGGACTGAAGGGCCGGCACTGGCACCAGGCGCTGCTGGCCGCGCTGGAGCGCCGCCGCAATCGCGACGGCGTGATCGCGCTGACCTTCGAGATCGTCTACGGCCATGCATGGAAGCTGCCGCCGAAGGGCGGCCAGGCCCGCGACGAACTGGGCCGTGCCGTGGTGCCGATCGACCGCATCGGCCGCGGCCGGCCGCGCGGCTGAGCCGCCGCGCAGCGCGTCGCCGCACTGCAGGTGTGCATCGGCGCGCTGTGGCGCGGGCGGCGTGCCGCGCCGGGCTTGGCTTGTTACGGTTGACGAAGCGCCCTATAATGCGCCAGTTTGTCGCAGTGGTCCCCTGGCACAGAAGATCGGCGTTTTAGCACCGAAGCAGTGCAGCAGTGCGGTGAAGCCGGCAGAATTCCAGGCGTGCAACCGATGCAGCGATGCAGAGTGGTTGGCGATGCAGGAACTCGGTATCGCACTCCAGACGGCGCGTGACGGGCCCGGTGATAGTCCAGACGGAGCCCATGCCGTGCCGAACAACGACTGGCTGATGAAGCGGAATTGTTCGCTGTCTCCACGCCAGGTCGGCTGGTTTTACCTCTCCATCGTCAGTATTTCCCTTGCCATCGCGCTGTTCTTCGCGTGGCGAGGAGCTTGGCTCGTGCTGCCCTTTGCGGGGCTCGAGCTGGCCGGGCTCGGCGTGGCGCTGCTCGCCTACGCACAGCACGCGACAGACTACGAGCGCGTCACGCTCAGCGAGGGCAGGTTGGTGGTCGAGAAGGCCAGCGCCGGTGAGGTGACCCGCGAGGAATTCAACCCGCACTGGGTGCGGGTCGAACTGGGCGAATCGTTCCCGGCGCTGGTGGTGGTGCGCTGTGGCACGCACGCTGTGCAGGTGGGGTGTTTTCTGGACCCGTACAAGCGACGAAAGTTCGCGCAGGAACTCGTTTCAGCCTTGCACGCCCTGTAAAAAGAGGTGGCACCGCTGGGAGCGAGGGGCAGATTCGAATCTGTAATTTGGGTAGAGACAACAAATGAAAATGTGGAAGAAGGCATCCGCAGCGTGTCTGGCAGGTGCGTCCCTGCTCGCCAGCCAGGCAGCCCTCGCTGTCGAAGACATGCCGGGCGGTCCCGCCGTGCGCCAGCTGAACCTGACCGAGCCGGTCACCAAGATCGCCGAGCAGATTCACTGGCTGAACTGGATGATGCTGATCATCTGCACGGTGATCTTCATCGCGGTGTTCAGCGTGATGTTCTATTCCATCTTCACGCACCGCAAGGCCAAGGGCTCCAAGCCCGCCTCCTTCCACGAAAGCATCACGGTCGAGGTCGTCTGGACCATCATTCCGTTCCTGATCGTGATCGGCATGGCGCTGCCGGCGACCAAGACCGTGGTCGCGATGAAGGACACCACCAACTCCGACATCACCATCAAGGCCACCGGCTACCAGTGGAAGTGGGGCTACGACTACCTCAAGGGCGAGGGCGAAGGCATCTCCTTCGTGTCGACGCTGACCACCCCGCGCGAGCAGATCAACAACGAGGCGCCCAAGTCGAACACCTACCTGATGGAGGTGGACAACGAGATGGTGGTGCCGGTCAACAAGAAGATCCGCATCGTCACGACCGCCAACGACGTGATCCACGCCTGGATGATCCCGGCTTTCGGCGTCAAGCAGGATGCGATTCCCGGCTTCGTGCGCGACACCTGGTTCCGCGCCGAGAAGACCGGCGTTTACCGCGGCCAGTGCGCCGAGCTGTGCGGCAAGGAACATGCCTTCATGCCGATCGTGGTGCGCGTGGTGACCGACGCCGAATACACCAAGTGGGTCGACGAGAAGAAGAAGGCGATGGCCGCCGCGGCCGACGACCCCAACAAGACCTGGACCCTGGACGAGCTGAAGGTCCGCGGCGAGAAGGTCTACGCCGCCAACTGCGCGGTCTGCCACCAGCCCAACGGCAAGGGCGCCGGCGCGTTCCCGGCGCTGGACGGCTCCAAGGTGGTCAACGGCCCGCAGGCCGACCAGATGCACATCCTGCTCGAGGGCAAGGGCGGCATGCCGTCGTGGAAGCAGCTGTCCGACACCGAGCTTGCCGCGGTGATGACCTACACCCGCAACGTCTGGAGCAACAAGACCGGCGAGGTCATCCAGCCGGCCGACTTCGTCAATGCGCGCGCGGGCAAGTTCCCCGAGGGCGGCGGCGCCAAGTCGGCGCAGGGCGCACCGGCGGACGCCAAGCCCGCCGCCGAGCAAGCCAGCGCGGGCGCCCAGGGCGCCGCGAGCTGAACGCGTGGACGTTAGAACAGGATTTCAGGAGTTTTCGCGATGAGTACTGCTACCCCGGACGCACTCGCCCATCCGCACGACCACGCGCATGACGAACACCACGATCATCCGCATGGCTGGCGCCGCTGGCTGTTTGCCACCAACCACAAGGACATCGGCACGCTGTACCTGCTGTTCTCCTTCACGATGCTGATCTCGGGCGGCGTGCTGGCGCTGCTGATCCGCCTGGAGCTGTTCGAGCCGGGCCTGCAGTTCTTCCGCCCCGAGCTGTTCAACCAGTTCACCACGATGCACGGCCTGGTGATGGTGTTCGGCGCGATCATGCCCGCCTTCGTCGGCTTCGCGAACTGGATGATCCCGCTGCAGATCGGCGCCTCCGACATGGCGTTCGCGCGGATGAACAACTTCAGCTTCTGGCTGATGCCGCCCGCCGCGCTGCTGCTGGCGCTGTCGTTCTTCGTGCCGGGCGGCGCCACCGCCGCGGGCTGGACGCTGTACGCGCCGCTGTCGGTGCAGATGGGCCCGGGCATGGACATGGCGATCTTCGCGATGCACATCATGGGCGCGTCGTCGATCATGGGCTCGATCAACATCATCGTCACGATCCTGAACATGCGCGCGCCGGGCATGACGCTGATGAAGATGCCGATGTTCTGCTGGACCTGGCTGATCACCGCCTACCTGCTGATCGCCGTGATGCCGGTGCTGGCGGGCGCGATCACGATGGTCCTGACCGACCGCCACTTCGGCACCAGCTTCTTCTCGGCGGCCGGCGGCGGCGACCCGGTGATGTACCAGCATATCTTCTGGTTCTTCGGCCACCCCGAGGTCTACATCATGATCCTGCCGGCGTTCGGGATCATCTCGCAGGTGGTGCCGGCCTTCGCCCGCAAGCGTCTGTTCGGCTACAGCTCGATGGTCTACGCGACTGCCTCGATCGCGATCCTGTCGTTCATCGTCTGGGCGCACCACATGTTCACCACCGGCATGCCGGTGACCGGCCAGCTGTTCTTCATGTACGCGACGATGCTGATCGCGGTGCCGACGGCCGTGAAGATCTTCAACTGGATCGCCACGATGTGGAAGGGCTCGATGACCTTCGAGACCCCGATGCTGTTCGCGATCGGCTTCATCTTCGTGTTCACCATCGGCGGCTTCACCGGCCTGATCCCGGCAGTCGCGCCGATCGACATCCAGATCCAGGACACCTACTTCATCGTCGCGCACTTCCACTATGTGCTGGTGGCGGGCTCGCTGTTCGCGCTGTTCGCGGGCTTCTACTACTGGGGTCCGAAGTGGAGCGGGTTCATGTACAACGAAACCCGCGGCAAGGTCCACTTCTGGGGTTCGATCATCTTCTTCAACATCGCCTTCTTCCCGATGCACTTCCTCGGGCTGGCGGGCATGCCGCGCCGCTATGCGGACTACGCGATCCAGTTCGCGGACTTCAACGCGATCTCGTCGCTGGGCGCGCTGGGCTTCGGCCTGATGCAGGTGTATTTCTTCTTCTTCGTGGTGCTGCCGTCGTACCGCGGAGGCGAAGCGGCCGCCGACAAGCCTTGGGAAGGCGCCGAGGGGCTGGAGTGGACCGTGCCGTCGCCGGCGCCGTTCCACACCTTCGAGGTGCCGCCGCAGGTCCGGTAACGGCATCCGGCAAGGCAGGGCGGCGCGCTGCCGCCTTGCCGGCCGCCCGGCCAGTATCGGCCACCCGCCCGGCCACCCCTATCCGAGAATTCGATGCAGCATCCAAACGAAAGCCCATCGCAAACCGACCGCAAGGCCGCCAATCGCCGTCTCGGCCTGATCCTGCTGTCGATCGTGCTGGTCTTCTTTTTGGGTTTCTTCGCCAAGATGACCTGGCTTGGCTGAATGGCTGAATTGGCCGACTCCCGCTGCAGGGTACAGAGATGAGCACGAAGCAGCCGGTTTCCACCGGCGACGTCGAGGACAAGCGCTACAACCGCGGCATGATGCTGCGGCTGCTGGTGATCGTCGCCGTGATGTTCGCCTTCGGCTATGCGCTGGTGCCGCTGTACAAGAAGATCTGCGAGATCACCGGCATCAACGTCGTCACCACGCGCGAGCTCTACGGCGCCAGCGCCGGCAAGGTCAGCCAGAACACGCAGGTCGACACCAGCCGCACGATCACGGTCGAATTCGATTCCAACGCCCGCGGGCCGTTCGCGTTCCGTCCGGTCAAGAGCAGCATGCAGGTCCACCCGGGCGAGATGGCGACCATCGTCTACGAGGTCGCCAACGGCCAGGCCCGCGATATCTCGGCGCAGGCGATTCCGAGCTACGCGCCGAAGCAGGCCACCCAGTATTTCAAGAAGCTCGAGTGCTTCTGCTTCCAGCAGCAGACGCTGAAGGCCAAGGAATCGCGCGAGATGCCGGTGGTGTTCGTGATCGACCCGGATCTGCCCAAGGACGTCGAGAACATCACCTTGTCGTACACATTCTTCGAGATCGGCACGCCGCTGGCGCCGGCGCCGCAGGGCCATCTCGACCAGCCGCCGGCCACGGCCGGCAGCTGACGCAGTAGAGGAGGAGGGCTGCCATGGACGAACTGAAGGAAGCGGTCAAACGCAAGATGTCGTTCTGGCAGACGTTGCGCGCGGTGTTCTGGTCGTTCATCGGCCTGCGCAAGGGCGCGGAACACGATCGCGACATGGCGAACCTGAACCCGATCCATGTGATCGTCGCCGGTGTGCTCGGCGCCGTGATCCTGGTGGTGGTGCTGATCGGCATCGTCCGCCTGGTGGTCGGCGGATAGCCGGCCAGCCGAATAGCCGGCGGAACAGGCAACAAGAAGACAGAGCGTCGTCCGCCCTCGGGCAGCCGGCGTATAACGATGAATCAGAGATCTGAGCTGGAGAAAACAGAATGAGTGCGAATCGCGCAAACGCTCCGTACTACTTCGTACCGGGCCCGTCGCGCCATCCGATCACGGCAAGCCTGGGGCTGCTGCTGACCGCCGCCGGCGCGGCCGGATGGGTCAACGGCCAGCCGTGGGCACCCTATGTCTGCGTGCTGGGCATCCTGTGGTTCCTGTTCGTGCTCAAGAGCTGGTTCGGCGACGCGATCGGCGAGTCGGAAGGGGGCATGTACGGCCGCCGCATCGACATCTCGTACCGCTGGTCGATGGGCTGGTTCATCTTCTCGGAGGTGATGTTCTTCGGCGCCTTCTTCGGCGCGCTGTTCTACGCCCGCGTCTATACGATGCCGTGGCTGGGCGACCTGAACAACAAGATCCTGTGGCCCGATTTCGCCGCGGTCTGGCCGAACGCCGGTCCGGCCGGCACGGTCGAGCCGTACGAGGCGATGGGCCCGTGGCCGATCCCGACCATCAATACGGCGCTGCTGCTGATGTCGGGCGTCACGCTGACCTGGGCGCACCACGCGCTGCTGGCCGGCAAGCGCAGCCAGGTGGTGCAGGGCCTGGTGCTGACGATCCTGCTCGGTGCGGTCTTCATGGGCTTCCAGGTCTATGAATACATGCATGCCTACAGCGATCTGAACCTGAAGCTGACCTCGGGCATCTACGGCTCGACCTTCTTCCTGCTGACGGGCTTTCACGGCTTCCACGTGACGATGGGCGCCATCATGCTGACGGTGGTGCTGTTCCGCGTGCTGAAGGGCCATTTCACGCCGGACCATCACTTCGCCTTCGAAGGCGCCGCCTGGTACTGGCACTTCGTCGACGTGGTCTGGCTGTTCCTCTACGTCGTGGTGTACTGGCTGTAAGCGGACACGGCTCGAAGGAAGGGAAACGGGGGCGCTTCGCGCCCCCTTCGTCCTTTAGAATGCGGGATTGCCGAGCATTCCCTGCCAGCACAAAAAAGCAAGCGCCGCAGGAATCCCATCCCTGCGGCGCTTGCTTTTTGTTCGCCATGCCGAAGGCGCCCACTGCCATGCCTTGGCGCTATGGCCCCGTGCGGATGCCCGTGCTCTCGATCCATCCCATCCAGTACGAGAACAGGATGAACAGGAACAGCGCGATCGACAGGCCGACACGTACGGTCAGCGAACGGACCATATGCGCGCTCGACTTGCCGCGGTCGCGCATCATGAAGAACAGGGCGGAGGCCAGGCTGGAGACGATCAGGATGAAGGCAATGACGATGACGATGCGCATGGCGGCGGTCGGGACAGTGGTGCGCCATTATCGCACCGCGTTCCCGCGGCCGTTCCCGCCGCTCCGGCCGTTCCAGCGATGACGCTGCTGCGCGCCCTGAGCCCGGTGCCCACGGTGGCGGCGCTGGTCGTCATCGCGGTCACCTGTGCGCTGGGCAACTGGCAGCTCGGCCGGGCCCACGACAAGATCGTGCGCGCCGAGCGGCTGCGTGCGCTGGCCGACGCGCCGCCGCTGCGGATCGGCACGGCGCCGCCGCCGCTGCCCGCGGCCGAACTGGTCTCGCGCAAGATTGTCGTGCGCGGCCGGTTCGATCCGGCCCACACCGTGCTGCTGGAAAACCGTCCGCACGGCAACGGGCAGGACAGCCGCTCCGGTTTCCTGGTGCTGACGCCGCTGCGGCTGGACGATGCCGCGGGCGCCGGCGACACGCGCGCCGCGCCCGGCACGGCCGCGCCCCGCGCCGTGCTGGTGCTGCGCGGCTGGCTGCCGCGCGATGCGCAGGACCGCACGCGCATCGCGCCGTTTCCGACGCCGGAGGGCACGGTGACCCTGCAGGGTGTGGCACTGGCCGATGTGCCGAAGGTCTATCAACTCGGCAGCCCGGACGCCCAGCGCGGCGAACGCATCCGGCAGAACCTGGACCTGGGCGCCTTCGCCGCCGAACTCGGTACGCCGCTGCAACCCTTCGTGCTGCAGCAGCGCAGCGACAGCGGCGACGGCCTGGCGCGCGACTGGGCGAGCGCCGACCTGGGTGTCGAGCGCCACTACGGCTATGCCTTTCAGTGGTATGGTCTGGCCGCGCTGACGCTGGTATTGCTGGTCGCGCTGACCTGGCGGCGTGCCCGGCGGCTGGCCGGACCCCCAGATGCCGGCACGGCCCCCGCGGGCGCTGCCCGCCACGACGATTAATCACTCCCACGACTATTCATGCCTTCCGATCCCGCCACGGCCAAGCCGGCCGCGCCGCAAGACTCCCGCAGCGATCCGCGCATCGATGCCCGCACGCGCCGCGGCCGGATCCAGATGCTGTTGCTGCTGCTGGTCTGCGCTTCGCCGGTCATCGCCTCGTATCTGACCTACTACGTGTTCCGGCCCGCCGGCGGGCAGACCAACTACGGCACGCTGATCGAGCCGCAGCGCCCGGCCCCGGCCGTACAGGTGACGGACGAGCGCGGCCAGCCGGTGCCGCTGCAGGACTTCAAGGGCAAATGGCTGCTGGTGTCGACCGACAGCGCCGCCTGCGACGAGGCGTGCGCGAAGCGGCTGTTCACGATCCGGCAGATCCGGGCCGGGCAGGGCAAGGAGCGCGAGCGCATCGTGCCGGTCTGGCTGATCAGCGATGACGGACCGATCGATCCGCGCCTGACCGCCGCGTATAACGAGCCCTATGCCGGCGTACGCTTCCTGCGCATGCCCCGCGAGCAGATCCGCGGCTGGCTGCCGGCCGCCGAGGGCCAGCCGGCGGAGGCAACGCTGTATCTGGTCGATCCGCTCGGCAATCTGATGATGCGGTTCCCGAAGGACCCGGACCCGAAGAAGGTGCATTCGGACCTCAGCCGCTTGCTCAAGTACAACCGCATCGGCTGATGGAGGGCCCATGCTGACTCAACTCGCCCTGATCGGCCTGCTGCTGGCGTTGCTGCCGCTCAGCTATGTGCTGGCCCGCGGCAGCCGCGACAAATACCGCAAGCTGGTCTGGATCACCGCGTTCCTGACGCTGGACCTGATCATGTTCGGCAGCTTTACGCGGCTGACGGACTCGGGCCTGGGCTGCCCCGACTGGCCCGGCTGCTACGGCCATTCGAACCCCTATGCGGCCGTCGAACACATTCGCGCCGCGGAGACGGCGCTGCCCAGCGGGCCGGTGACCTGGGCCAAGGCCTGGATCGAGATGCTGCACCGGTACTTTGCGATGGCGGTCGGCGTGCTGATCATCGCGCTGGTGGTGCTGGCCTGGAGCAAGCGCCGCGAGCTGAAGCAGTCGCCGTGGTTCGCCACCGGCGTGCTGGTGCTGGTCTGCGTGCAGGGCGCGTTCGGCGCCTTCACGGTCACGCTGAAGCTGCAGCCGATCATCGTGGTGACCCATCTGCTGCTGGGCATGGCGTTGCTGGCGGCGCTGATCTGGCTGGGCTCGCGCAGCGACCCGCCGCGCGCGATCGCGCCAGCCGCGGCGGCCCTGCGCTGGCCGGGGCGGATCGCGCTGGCGCTGCTGACGATCCAGATCTTCCTGGGCGGCTGGGTCAGCACCAACTACGCGGTGTTGGCCTGCACCGATTTCCCGCTGTGCAACGGGCAGTGGATTCCCGAGATGGACTTCCGCCATGGCTTTACGCTGTGGCGGCAACTGGGCATGACGGCCGACGGCGACTACATCCCGCATTCGGCGCTGGTGGCCATTCACTGGGTGCACCGCGGCTTCGCGGTGGTGGTGCTCGGCTATCTGGCCTGGTTTGCGCTGCGCACGCGCCGCTTTGCGCCGCTGGCGCGCGCCTCGCACTGGCTGCTGGCCGTGCTGGTGCTGCAGTTGGCGACCGGTTTGTCGAATATCGTGCTCGATTGGCCGCTTTTGCCGGCAGTCGCCCACAATGGCGGCGCGGCGGTGCTGCTGATGCTGTTGGTCAGGCTCAATTACAATATAGGGCTTGCGACCCGCGCCGCCACCGCCGCGGCCCCCGGTTCCTTCGATCGCGCCCCCGCTGCCGCTCATGACGCCCCGGCTCCCGATGCCGCCGGCGCAAATCGCCCGGCCGACACGGCGCGCGCCTCATGAAAGACAAGACTGCTCCCGTGGCCACCACCGCTACCCAGACTCAGCAACCGCCAAGCCGGCTGCGCCACCTCGCCCGCCAGTACGCCGCGCTGACCAAGCCGCGCGTGACGCAGCTGGCGGTCTTCTGCGCCATCATCGGCATGTTCCTGGCCACGCCGGGCATGGTGCCGTGGCGTGTGCTGATCGGCGGCGCCGCCGGCATCTGGCTGCTGGCCGCCGGCGCCTTTGCCATCAACTGCCTGGTCGAACAGAAGGTCGACGCGCTGATGCGCCGCACCGCGTGGCGTCCGTCGGCCACCGGCGAGATCGGCACGAGCCAGATCCTGGTGTTCTCGCTGGTGCTGGGCGGGGCCGGCATGTGGCTGCTGCATGTGTTCACCAACGACCTGACGATGTGGCTGACTTTCGCCACCTTTGTCGGCTACGCGGTGGTCTACACGATCCTGCTCAAGCCCGCCACGCCGCAGAACATCGTGATCGGCGGCCTGTCGGGCGCGATGCCGCCGGCGCTGGGCTGGGCCGCGGTGGCCGGCGACGTGCCGGCCGAGGCCTGGTTCCTGGTGCTGATCATCTTCACCTGGACCCCGCCGCACTTCTGGGCGCTGGCGCTGTACCGCCGCGCCGACTACGCGAAGTCGGGCCTGCCGATGCTGCCGATCACGCACGGCGAGCGCTTCACGCTGCTGCACATCCTGCTGTACACGCTGGTGATGATCGCGGCGACGCTGCTGCCGTTCGTCTACGGCATGAGCGGCTACATCTACCTGGCGGCCGCTCTGGTGCTGGGCGGCATCTTCCTGGCCTACGCGTGGAAGCTGTACCGGCAGTACTCGGACGCGCTGGCGCAGCGCACCTTCCGCTTCTCGATCCTCTATCTGTCGCTGCTGTTCGCCGCGCTGCTGATCGACCACTACTTCAAGTTCGTACCGCAGGCGTGACGGCGGCCCGGCCGCGACACGATGTCGCGGCCAGCGCCCGGTGCGCCGCGATCGGCGATACTAGCCGCTGCCGCCGGCGCGCCTGCCGCGCCACTCCTCTCGCCGGCACACGCAGACAAGCCCAAACCGAACCGACACCATGCGCACCGCCTCGTTTTCCTCGTCCGTCTTCCCGTCCCTGGCCAACCTGCGGCAGCTGCTGCTGGTCGCGCTGCTGGCGCTGGGCCTGGCCGCCTGCGGCCAGCAGAAGCCCACCTTCCAGAATATCGACGTGACCGGCGGCAGCGAATTCGGCAAGGACTTCAAGCTGACCGACCACACCGGCAAGCAGCGCACGCTGGCGGACTTCAAGGGCAAGGCGGTGGTGATGTTCTTCGGCTACACCCATTGCCCGGACGTCTGCCCGACCACGATGGTCGAGTGGAAGACGGTGATGGAGCAGCTCGGCCCCGACGCCGATCGCGTGCAGGTGCTGTTCATCACCGTCGATCCTGAGCGCGACACGCAGGCGCTGCTGGCCCAGTACGTCCCGGCCTTCGATCCGCGCTTCCTGGGCATGCGGCCCGCCGACGAGGCCGCGCTGCGCCAGTTGACCAAGGACTTCAAGGTGTTCTACGCCAAGGTGCCGGGCAGTTCGCCGGGCAACTACACGGTCGACCATTCGGCCGGCAGCTATGTGTTCGATCCGGAAGGGCGGCTGCGGCTGTTCATTCGCCACGGCCAGGGCACCGAGCCGATCGTCAAGGACATGAAGCAGCTGCTGTCCTGAGCGCCTCGGTCGACCACAGGACATGGGTCCGGAGTCCTCTGGTCCCGTGTCCTCAGTCCCGAACCCTCAGTCCCGAACCCTCAGTCGGTCCTGGGTCCTCGGTCCTCAATCCTCGGTACCGCGCGGCTCAGCCCTTGTTGAAGATGCTGTAGAAGTCCGGCGCCCCGACCTCGGTCACGGTCAGGTCCAGCGACCCTTCGATGTGTTCCAGATGCTCGCGCATCACCGCGCGAGCCGCGCCCTCGTCGCGCTTCTCGATCGCCGCGATCAGCTCGCGGTGCTCGTGCTCCGGGCAGGCCGGCGCGCCGGGCCGGTCGTACAGCGTGATGATCAGGCAGGTCAGCGAGACCATCTCGCGGATGACCTTCTCCAGGATGGCGTTGCCCGCCATTTCCGCCAGCAGGATATGGAATTCCCCCGATAGCCGGATCACTGCGGCGCGGTCGCCGCGCGCGCGCGCCGCGTCCTCTTCCTGCACGTGCCGCTGCAGGCTGCGGACCTTGGCCGGCGTCGCATGGCGCGCCAGCGTGGCGGCGAGCTCGGGCTCGATGACCTGGCGCGTCTGGAAGACCTGGTGCGCTTCCTCGACCGTCGGGCTGGCGATGAAGGCGCCCCGGTTCGGCACCAGCGTGACCAGCTTCTCGTGGGCAAGCCGTGCGAACACCTGGCGGATGCGGGCGCGGCTGGCCCCGGTGACTTCGCACAGCCGCTCCTCGACCAGCTTGGTGCCGGCCAGCAGCCGGTGTTCCATGATGGCGGACAGCAGGCTCAGATAGATGGCCTCGGTGGCCGACGCCTCGGCGGTGCCGTTCTCCGGGCTGTCGGCGGCATTGGCGGCAGCGGCCTCGGCGGCGTTCATGGTGTGGGCGTCCTCAGCCGGCGAGGCAGCGCCGCGGGCGGACGTCCGGCGGGCGGCGGGTTTGCCGGCGGCCGTCTTGCGTCCGGCCGGCGTGGGCGCCGAGGCGGCGGCGGTCTTGCCGCCGGTCGGCTTGCGAAGAGAAGACATTGTGACGATGCGCGGTGGACTTTGTCACCGCGATTGGCGACGAACGATCCGCATATCGTACACAAAGCGCGCGGCACCGGTCCGAAACGCCGCCGGGCGCGCACCGATGGAAGGATCGGGCCCGGCACTGCGACGATGCGCGCAGCGTGCCATCGAGCCATCCGCGCAGCAGCGTGCCATCCAGTCGTCCAGGCCGCGTGCCATCCAGCCATCCGCACCGCCCCTTCAGAGTGCCAGCGACAGATCGCCCTGTACGGCCGTCGCCATCGGCGCACGTACCGATCCGGGATAGGGATGCGTCTCGATCCAGTGCCGCGCGATATCGATGCGGCGTGCGATCCAGACCTTGTCGTGCGACTGCACGTAGTCCAGGAAACGCTGCAGCGCGCGAAAGCGCCCGGGGCGTCCGAGCAGCCGGCAATGCATGCCGATCGACAGCATCTTCGGCTGGTTCAGCCCCTGCGGGTCGCCCTCGGCGTACAGCACGTCGAAGGCGTCCTTCAGGTACTGGAAGAACTGCTCGCCGGTGTTGAAGCCCTGCGGCGTGGCAAAGCGCATGTCGTTCGAATCGAGCGTGTAGGGCACCACCAGATGCGGCCTGGTCTCGCCGTTGCTCGTCCGCACCTCGGTCCAGAACGGCAGGTCGTCGCCGTAGTAGTCCGAGTCGTAGACGAAGCCGCCGTGCTCGACCACCAGGCGCCGCGTGTTGGGGCTGTCGCGGCCGGTGTACCAGCCCAGCGGCGCGCTGCCGGTCAGCTCGCGGATGATCTGCATCGCGATGCGCATGTGCTCGCGCTCGGTGGCCTCGTCGATGTTCTGGTAGTGGATCCAGCGCCAGCCATGGCAGGCGATCTCGTGGCCCAGCTCGACGAAGGCGCGGGTCAGCTCGGGATGGCGCTGCAGCGCCATCGACACGCCGAAGATGGTCAGCGGCAGGCCGCGCTGCTCGAACTCGCGCAGGATGCGCCAGACGCCGGCGCGCGAGCCGTATTCGTAGATGCTCTCCATGCTCATGTGGCGGTCGGGGTAGGCCGCCGCGCCGACGATCTCGGAGAGGAACTGCTCGGAGGCCGCATCGCCGTGCAGCACGCAGTTCTCGCCGCCTTCTTCGTAATTGAGCACGAACTGCAGCGCCACGCGCGCGCCGCCCGGCCAGTGGGCATGCGGCGGCCGCGCGCCGTAGCCGATCAGGTCGCGGGGATAGGGGTGGCCGGCATCGGCACCGGCCGGCGAGCGGGAAGCAGTGAGCGGAGTGGACATGATCTGCGGTATGCGGAAATCAATGAAGGCGGAAATCGATGAAGGTAAGCGATGAAGGCCGCGCCTCAATTGATCGCGAACGGTGCCAGCATGCCGGCGTAGGCCTTCGGCAAGGGCCTGGCCCAGTCGCCGCGCTTGCTGGTGCGCAGGCGGATCGCGACCAGCGACTCGACCATCTTGACCGCCGACACCACGCCGTCGATGACCGGCGCGCCGATTGCCTCGGAGATCTCGTCGCACAAGTCGGTCATGCCGGCGCAGCCGAGCACGATGCAGTCGCTGCGGTCCTGCGCCAGCGCCTGGCGGCACGATTCGGTGATGATGCGGCGCGCGTCCGAGCCCGGCCGCTCGAGCTCCAGCACCGGCAGATCGCAGGCGTGCACGTTGCGGCAGAACCGTTCCATGCCGTAGCGCTCGGCCAGGTGCCACGCGATATTGCAGGTGCGCGCCAGCGTGGTGACGACGCTGAAGCTGGTGCCGATCAGGCTGGCCATGTGCATCGCGGCCTCGGCGATGCCGATCACCGGCCCGCGCGCCATCTCCCGTGCCGCGTACAGCCCCGGATCGCCGAAGCAGGCGATCACGTAGCCGTCGACGCCGTCGGCCTCGCCCAGCCGGATCTCCTCGAGGATGCCCGGCACCGACAGCGCCTCGTCATAGTGGCTCTCGATGGAGGCGGGGCCCATGCGCGGGCTGACCGCGACGATGCGCGTGTCGGGCGAGGCCACGGTGCGGGCGCACTGGCCGATCTTGTCGGTCATGCTTTGCGTGGTATTGGGATTGATGATCTTCAGCTTCATGGCAAACGTCGGGTGGTCGGATCGTCGGATCGTCGAATGGGTCGTGGCGCGGCGTCAGGCGGCCGCGAAGAAATGCGGCATCATGCGGCGCGCCAGCACGCGGTACAGCACCAGCGCGATGCCCATGCCGATGAACCAGCTGTAGTTGGCCAGGCCCTGCCAGGCCGGCACCACCACGCACAGGATCGGGATGATGGCGGCCGGGATCATCGTGGCGATCGCCACCGGGTTGTAGCCGCGGGTGTACCAGTACTTGCCTTGCGGACGCATCGTGTACAGGTCGTCGACGTCGACCTGCTGGCGCCGCACCAGGTAGTAGTCGGAGATCAGGATGCCGAACAGCGGCCCGATGAAGGCGCCCAGCACGTCCAGCGTGTAGTGGATGACCTGTGGGTTGTTGTACAGATTCCAGGGCGTGATGAAGATCGAGCCGACCGCGGCGATCATGCCGCCGGTGCGCCAGCTGATGTGCTTGGGCGACACGTTGGAGAAGTCGAACGCCGGCGACACGAAGTTGGCGACGATATTGATGCCGATGGTGGCGGTCATGAAGGTCAGCGCGCCCAGCACCATCGCGAACGTGCTGTCGATATGGCTGACGGTTTCGACCGGATCGGTGATCAGCTTGCCGAATACCGGCAGCGTGGCCGAGGTGGTGATCACGGTCAGCAGCGAGAAGCCCAGGAAGTTGATCGGCAGCCCCCAGAAGTTGCCCTTGCGGACCGCGCCGAAGTCCTTCGCGTAGCGCGAGAAGTCGCCGAAGTTCAGCATTGGGCCGGAGAAGTACGACACCACCAGCGCGATCGCGGTCAGCATCACCGGTACCGCTTCCCAGCCGCTGTACTTGACGAAGCTCAGCGTGAAGCTGACGTTGCTCCAGCCGGCCTTGTTCACCAGCCAGATCGCCAGCAGGATCATCACCACATAGACCGCGGGGCCGGCCCAGTCGATGAACTTGCGGATGGTCTCCATGCCGGTCCAGAACACCAGCGCCTGCAGCACCCACAGCGTCATGAACGCGGCCCAGCCGAGCGTCGACAGCCCGGCGAAGCCATGCAGCTTGACGTCGGCATAGGGCGCCAGCGACGGGAAGAAATGCAGCGCCAGCACCAGGAAGGCCGACGATGCCAGATACGTCTGGATGCCGTACCACGCCACCGCGATCAGGCCGCGAATCACCGCCGGAATATTGGCGCCGAGCACGCCGAACGAGGCCCGGCAGATCACCGGATACGGGGTGCCGGTGACCTGGCTCGGCTTGGCCACCAGATTGCAGAAGAACTGCACGATGACGATGCCGACCAGCAGCGCGATCAGCACCTGCCAGCTGGTCAGGCCCAGCGCGAACAGGCTGCCGGCGGTGATGTAGCCGCCGACGCTGTGCACGTCCGACATCCAGAACGCGAAGATGTTGTAGGTGCTCCAGGTCTGCTTCTTCAGCGGCGCCAGGTCTTCGTTGGTCAGCCGTTCGTCGTACGACGGCTTGATCAGCGCGTTGCCATGGTGGACGGACGCGCTGTCCTGCAGCTCGGCGGCGGCAGGCGCGGTGGTGTGCATCATGCTTGTCTCCTCAAGGCGATGCCATGCGGTGGCCGGCGCGCGGGAGGCGCCGGATGGGCGGTGTGGATCGAAGGATCGGGAATCCGCTCTCAGGATTTGATTTGTAGACAGGATTGTCTACAAAATCGTTTGTAGTTGTGTACGGATTTGTAGATCACGTCTTGGTGATTGTCAACATCACGACGGACGGATGCGGGCAAACCCCGAGACGGGAGAGGCGCGCGGGGGAGGGACCGGGCGCGCGGGTGGCGTTGCGGGCTCCGGGGAGCGGTGGCGGGGCAAAAGAAAAGGGCCGGGTCCCTCGCGGAACCCGGCCCTTGTCGCCGCTGTCACCCCGCGCATGCGGGGAGCCAGCGGCTGGCTTGTGGCTTTCGGTTGATGGCCTGCGGCCGGCGTCGATCAGGCGAAGGCTTGCAGCGCGCCCTTCATCTTCTTCATCGCGGCGGACTCGATCTGGCGGATGCGCTCGGCCGAGACGCCGAACTCGTCGGCCAGTTCGTGCAGCGTGGCGCCGCCCGAGCCGTCGTCGTTGACCTGCAGCCAGCGCGCCTCGATGATGCGGCGGCTGCGCGGATCGAGCTTGGTCAGCGCCTGTTCCAGGCCCTCGACCTGCATGCGGTCCTGGCGCTTGGCCTCGAGCACGCGCGTCGGCTCGTTGTGGTTGTCGGCCAGATAGGCGATCGGCGCGAACTCCTCCTCGCCGTCGTCGACCTGGCCTTCCAGCGCCAGATCGCCGCCGGACAAGCGGGTTTCCATCTCCATCACTTCTTCCGGCTTGACGTTCAGCTCGCGCGCAACCGCGTCGATCTCGTCCGGGGTGAAGGTGTGGGCGCCCTGCTTGTGGCTGCGCAGGTTGAAGAACAGCTTGCGCTGCGCCTTGGTTGTCGCGACCTTGACCATGCGCCAGTTGCGCAGCACGTACTCGTGGATCTCCGCCTTGATCCAGTGGATTGCGTACGACACCAGGCGCACGCCCTGGTCCGGGTCGAAGCGCTTGACGGCCTTCATCAGGCCGATATTGCCTTCCTGGATCAGATCCGCGTGCGGCAGGCCGTAGCCCAGGTACTGGCGCGCGATGGACACGACCAGACGCAGGTGCGACATCACCAGGCGGCGGGCCGCCTCGACCGAGTCGTGGTCGCGCAGCTCGCGCGCGAGCCGCTGCTCCTCCTCGGCGGTGAGCATCGGAATACGGTGGACAGCCTGGATATAGCTGTCGAGATTGCCCAGCCCGGCGGGCAGGGTCAGGGCCATGCTGTTGGCGCGCTGCGGCACCATCGGCAGGGTGTTGTTCATGGTGATCGAATCGGCAGACAGGACTGCGTTCACTCGGGGCTCCTTTCGCATCCGGCGGGCGGCGTGCCCGCGTGTCGGAAGCATCGACGGCGTCGTGGCCGGCGCTTCCCACACTGCAATGCAACGCATATTAGCACTCCAGCCGGGTGAGTGCTAATTGGAGTCCGGCGCGCTGCGATAGTTCCAGGATATCGGAAGAAATATTCCATAGCGCCACAGGTTGCCGGAAAGTCGCCCGGAAACCGCAGCGGCGACGGACACGAGTTCGTTAGAGCGCCGGCCCCGCTCCGGGTTCTGCTGCAGGGACCATGCCATCGGGCCGCAAAGGCTACACTTGCCAGCAATGCGTCGATCCGCCACGCCCTTGGAGTGTCAGCCATGTCCGCCATTGAACATTTGTTGAAACCGCATGTAAGAGATATCGGCGACTTCTCGGTGCGCCGGGTACTGCCCTCGGCTGCGGCGCAGACGGTAGGTCCGTTCATCTTCTTCGACCACATGGGCCCGGTCGAGCTGGCGCCCGGCAAGGGCATGGATGTGCGTCCTCATCCTCATATTGGCCTTGCCACCGTCACTTATCTGTTCGAAGGCGAAATCGTCCATCGCGACAGCGTCGGCAGCGAACAGACCATCCGGCCCGGCGACGTCAACTGGATGACCGCGGGCAGCGGCATCGTCCATTCCGAGCGTTCGCCGCAGGCCGCCCGGGACGCCGGCCCGCGGTTGCACGGCATCCAGACCTGGGTGGCGCTGCCGCGCGAGCACGAGACGGTCGCGCCCTCGTTCTTCCACCATCCGGCCGACACATTGCCGCGGTTGGTCCACGGCGGCGCTCGCATCACCGTGATTGCCGGCGACGCCTTCGGCGCGCGCTCGCCGGTGCAGGTGTTCAGCCGCACGCTCTATGCCGCGCTGGAGCTCGACGCCGGCGCCAGCCTGGTGATTCCGCCCGAGCACGAGCAGCGCGGCCTGTACCTGGTCGACGGTGCCGCCGCGATCGACGGCATCGCGCTGCCGGCCGAGCACCTGGCGGTGCTGACGCCGGGCGCCGAGGCGACCGTCACGGCGCTGGAGCCGTCGCGGCTGATGCTGCTCGGCGGCGAACCGGTCGACGGCCGTCGGCACATCTTCTGGAACTTCGTCGCCAGCAGCCGCGAGGCGATCGAGGAGGCGGCGCGGCGCTGGGAGAACGACGAGTTCCCGCACGTACCGGGCGAGACCGAGCGGATTCCGCTGCCGCCGCGGCGGCTCTGACGCCCGATTCGAAGGTTGCTTACCTCTGCCGCATGCGGGAGAGGGGCCGGGAGAGGGGGCGGGAGAGGGCCGGGGAGAGGGTAAGGTTTTCGCTACAGCGGACTGACCCAGCTGACCCGCGCGCTCTCGCGCAGGCAACCGCGGATCGTCTCGATCTGCGTCGCGATCGGCGCCGGCACCGGTACGGTGCCAGACAGCACGTCGCGGATCCACGCCGCCGTCAGCGCCACATCGGTGCCCGGCGGCAGCGCCGGCACGTCGGCGACCGAGCCCGACATCGGATCCACCAGCGTGCGCTGATGGCCGTCGTGCAGCCAGTCGATGCGGCTGCCACGGCGCGCGTCGGCCACCACCTCGCCCTCGGTGCCGCGCGCCAGCAGCACGTTGGCCGGCTCGTGCGAGAAGTAATCGGTCAGCGTTTCGCGGTATTCCGGATGCGTATAGCTGTACAACCGCAGCGCCTCGGCCGGCGTATGCGCGCCGACCGGCTGCAGCATCTTGACGATGGTGTGCGAGGAATTGCGCAGCCCGATCACGGTGCGCTTGTCCAGCAGCGCGGACAGGGCCGGCGACAGCACGTCGATCGGCAGCACCGCCAGCGGACCGGGATCGGCGGTGCCACCGCCGGGCTGCGCGAGCCGCCGCGCAGCCTCGTCCACCGTCGCGCACGGCGCGATACCCAGCGTCTCGAACAGCATGATGCTGGTGACGCGCTGATTGAACTCGCGCGTTCCATGCACCAGCACGGGGATATCCTCCCGCGCGAGCAGCAGCGCCAGCAGCGGTACCAGATTGGGCTGCTTGCGCGCGCCGTTGTAGCTCGGAATGACCACCACCTGGCGTTCCGGCGCCGGCAGCGGCAGGCAGTGCGCGTGCGCGGCCTCCAGCATGCCGGCCAGCTCGTGCGGCGCCTCGCCCTTGATCCGGTACGCCATCAGTACGGCGCCCAGTTCGAGGTCGGAGACGCGGCCGGACAGCATCGCGTCGAACAGCAGACGTGCGTCGTCGCGCGGCAGCGCACGGGCGCCGGCGACGCCGCGGCCGATTTCCTTGATATAGGGCGCCGCGGAAAAGGCGGGCTGGGTGTCGTCGTGGCGATCAGCGGGCATGGCGGTGCGGTGAGGGCGGTGCGGTCGGAGCAGTGCGGTTCTGGCGGTGCAGATCAAGCGTTTCGGCCGATGATAGCGCGATACGTCAAGGCGCCTGGCCCCCGGGAGTTCAGACCCTGATCGCGAAGCCGTCGGCATAGGCCCTCGGGTCC
This sequence comes from Cupriavidus gilardii, assembly GCF_008801915.1. Taxonomy (GTDB): domain Bacteria; phylum Pseudomonadota; class Gammaproteobacteria; order Burkholderiales; family Burkholderiaceae; genus Cupriavidus; species Cupriavidus gilardii. The sequence goes on along the minus strand of NZ_VZOV01000017.1, from coordinate 86,006 downwards.
CGGGTGGCGTCCCAGACCACGCCGTCCATCAGCCTGGCCGCGCGGAAATCGCTGGCCGGCAGCGGCACCTGCGCGGCCGCGGCGGCCTGGCGGTAGACGTCGAGGCGATTGACCTTGCGCGCCACCGCCAGATAGTCCGGGTGTTCCTTCAGCAACCCCCAGCGCTTGTGCTGCGTCAGGAACCACATGCCGTCTGACAGATAGGGATAGTTGGCCTCGCCGTCCCGATGGAAATGCATCGCGTCGGGATCGTCCCAGGTCCGGCCCAGCCCGTTGGCATAGCGGCCCAGCATGCGGTCGAGGATCAGCGCCATGTCGGTGTCCACACAGGATGGCGCGGCGATGGTCTCGGCCGTCCTGCGGCGGTTCGACACCGACGCGTCGATGAAGCGCGATGCCTCCAGCACCGCGGCCACCATCGCGCGCGCGGTGTTCGGATACTTCTGCACGAACTCGGCCGTGGTGCCCAGCGTCTTCTCGGGATGGTCGCGCCAGATGCCCTGCGTGGTCTCGGCGGTGAAGCCGATGCCGTCGGCGATCGCGCGCGCGTGCCACGGCTCGCCGGCGCAGAAGCCGTCCATCAGGCCGAGCCGCATATTGGCCACCATTTGCGGCGGCGGCACGGTGATCGCGCGTGCCTCCCGCATCGGGTCGATGCCGTGGGCCGCCAGCCAGTAGTACAGCCACATTGCGTGCGTGCCGGTGGGGAAGGTCTGCGCGAAGGTGTACTGGCGCGTTTCTCGCGTCATGTAGGCGCGCAGGCTCGCGCCGTCGCGGACGCCCTTGTCGGCCAGCTTCGTCGACAGCGAGATCGCCTGTCCGTTGCGGTTCAGGTTCATCAGCACGGCCATGTCCTTCCTCGGCCCGCCGATGCCCAGCTGCACGCCGTAGACGAGGCCGTACAGCACGTGCGCGGCATCGAGCTCGCCATTGACCAGCTTGTCCCGCACGCCGGCCCACGAGGCTTCCCTGGCCGGCGTGATGCGGATGCCGTGCTTGCGGTCCAGCCCCAGCGCGGCGGCCATCACGATCGAGGCGCAGTCGGTCAGCGGGATGAAGCCGATCCGGACCTCGGTTTTCTCGGGCGCGTCCGAACCGGCCGCCCAGGCGCCCGCGCGCACCACCGGATCGACCAGCGTCATCAACGAAGCTGCGGCCGGATGCGTGCGCGTGCGGCGGCGGCCCTGGCCGGCGGGCGGCGCGTCGGCGCCAGCGTCATGTGCGTCGGCAACGACCGCGGGACGCCGGGCGTTGGCGGGACTGAGGCGAGGGGGCATGCAAGACTCCAAAGGAAAAGCGCGAGAGGTCCTAGCCCATCACGTCGATTACGCGCTGGGCGGCGTCCACCAGCTTGATGCCGCGCTCCATCGCCATGGTGCGCAGCCGCTTGTAGGCGTCGTCCTCGCTCAGGCCACGCGCCTGCATCAGCAGGCCCTTGGCGCGCTCGACCAGCTTGCGCTCGGTCAGCTTCAGCCGGGTCGCGTCGAGCTCCGCGCGCAGCGCCTGGTCCAGCTGAAAGCGCGCGTAGGCGACATCGAGCACGGTCTTGACGCGTTCGGCGCGCAGACCGTCGACGATATAGGCGGTGATGCCGGCGGTCAGCGCGGCCTTGATGCGCTCGGCGTCGTCGTTGTCGGTGAACAGCACGATCGGGCGCGGCGCATGCTGGGTCGACACGCACACGTGCTCGACCGTATCGCGCGCAGCGGATTCCGAAGCGATGATGATCAGGTCCGGCTGGCGCGCCGCGATGACGTCCGGCAATGCGAGGTCGGCGTCGACCGTCTCGACCTCGCCGAAGCCGGCAGCCGCCAGGCCGGCGCGGATCGTGTCGACGTTCAGCGGATCGGCGTCGAGCGGATCGCGCACCAGCAGGATACGCAGCGGGCGCGCGCCCGAAGCGGGGCCGGCGGGCGTGGCGGCCGAGGGCGCGGGAGGCGTGGCGGAGGGACGGGACGGACGGCGATTCATGGGTTCGGTCAGGCGTGGCCGACGTTCGGTGGCCGGCTCGCTGGCTGGCTTGTTGGCCGGCCTTCTGTGGCCGCTTCGGCGGCCGATCTCTGCTCCTGCTTCATGCAAGAATCACGCCGGGTTTTGGGGCGCCGCTTGCCCCGCGATGGGGCGGCCGGTGTATGCTGATGCCCTGCCGCGAGGGGTCGGGCACCGCCGATGCCCTCGCCGCGCCGGTCCCGCTTCGGCGCTCGCCGCGCCGTCGGGACCGCGCTCCGATATCCATTCCAGAATCCATCCAGTGGAGAGATGCATGACCGAGGAGTTCGTATTCCAACCCCCCGCGCCCACCGGCGTGCCGGTGCGCGGCAGCAGTGCGCGTTTCCCGGTGCGGCGGGTCTACTGCGTCGGCCGCAACTACGCCGCCCACGCACGCGAGATGGGATCGGACCCGGACCGCGAACCGCCGTTCTTCTTCTGCAAGCCGAGCGACGCGGTCAGCCCGGTGGCCGACGGCGCCGAGGGTACGTTCCCGTATCCGCCGGGTTCGAACAACGTGCACTACGAAGTCGAGCTGGTGGTCGCGATCGGCAAGGGCGGCCGCGACATCCCGGTCGAGCAGGCCGCCGCGCATGTGTTCGGTTATGCCGTCGGTCTCGACATGACGCGGCGTGACCTGCAGAACGAATCGAAGAAGACCGGACGCCCGTGGGAGACCGGCAAGGCGTTCGACCGATCGGCGCCGATCGGCCCGATCGTGCCGGTGCAGGCGATCGGCCATCCGGAGCGCGGCGCGGTGACGCTGGCGGTCAACGGCGCGGAGAAGCAGCGCGGCGACCTGTCCGACCTGATCTGGTCGGTGCCCGAGATGGTGTCGTATCTGTCGAAGCTGTTCGAGCTGCAGCCGGGCGATCTGATCTACAGCGGCACGCCCGAGGGCGTGGGCCCGGTGGTCAAGGGCGATCGCATGCAGTGTGCGATCGAAGGCGTGGGCGAACTGGTGGTCAAGGTGGTCTGAGGCGATGCTCAAGCTCTACAGCTATTTCCGCAGTTCGGCGGCGTTCCGCGTGCGCATCGCGCTGGCGCTCAAGGGCCTGCCCTTCGAATACGTGCCGGTGCATCTGCTCAAGGATGGCGGCCAGCAACTGAGCGAGCAATACCGCGCACTGAACGCCAATGCGCTGGTGCCGACGCTGCTGGACGATGACCATGCGCTGTCGCAGTCGATGGCGATCGTCGAATACCTGGACGAGACCCATCCCGAGCCGGCGCTGCTGCCCGGCACGGCGCTGGACCGCGCCTACGTGCGCGCAGTGGCGCAGTCGATCGCCTGCGAGATCCATCCGCTGAACAACCTGCGCGTGCTCAAGTATCTGAAGCACACGCTCGGCGTCAGCGAGGAAGCGAAGGACGCCTGGTATCGGCACTGGATCGAGATCGGCTTTGCCGGACTCGAAGCCACGTTGACGCGCGAGGGCAAGGCCGGCCGCTTCTGCCTGGGCGATACGCCGACGCTGGCCGACATCTGCCTGGTGCCGCAGGTCTTCAACGCGCAGCGCTTCCAGGTCGATCTGGACCCTTATCCGACCATCGTGCGGATTTTCGAAGCGTGCATGGAACTGCCGGCGTTCCAGCAGGCCGCGCCGAAGGCGCAGCCCGACGCGGAGTAGCGGACGCGACAAGGCCGACGGCCGTCAACGAAGAACGGGCGCCGCTGTCTCCAGCGGCGCCCTTTTTTTTCGTCGCGCAGAACGCGTGCTCAGTCGCCCAGCAGCGCCCGCGCGAACTCGTCGGCCTTGAACGGCTGGAGGTCCTCGACCTTTTCGCCAACGCCGATGAAGTAGACCGGCACCGGACGCTGGCGCGCGATCGCGGCCAGGATGCCGCCCTTGGCAGTGCCGTCGAGCTTGGTCACGATCAGGCCCGTCAGCTGCAACGCATCGTCGAAGGCCTTGACCTGCGCCAGCGCGTTTTGCCCGGTGTTGGCGTCGATCACCAGCAGCGCCTCGTGCGGCGCGGTGGGCATCGCCTTGCCGATCACGCGCTTGACCTTCTTCAGCTCTTCCATCAGATGCAGCTGCGTCGGCAGGCGGCCGGCGGTGTCGGCCATCACGATATCGACGCCGCGCGCACGGGCCGCGTTGACCGCGTCGAAGATCACCGCGGCCGGATCGCCGCTCTCCTGCGAGACCACGGTGACGTTGTTGCGCTCGCCCCAGATCGTCAGCTGCTCGCGCGCGGCGGCACGGAAGGTATCGCCGGCGGCCAGCAGCACCGATTGGCCGTAGTGCTGGAAGTGCTTGCACAGCTTGCCGATGCTGGTCGTCTTGCCGGCGCCGTTGACGCCCGCGATCATCATCACCATCGGCTGCTCGCGGCCGAGCTCCATGGTCTTTTCGAGCGGACGCAGCAGCTCGGTCAGCAGATCGCGCAGCGCGAGCCTTACGCCCTCGGCGGTGTCGATGCGCTCGCTCCGGACACGGCGGCGCAGTTCGCCGAGCAGATATTCGGTCGCCTCGACGCCGGCATCGGCCATCAGCAGCGCGGTCTCCAGCTCCTCGAACAGCGCCTCGTCGACCTTGACGCCGACGAACAGCGTGCTGATGCCGCGGCTGGTCTTGGACAGGCCTGTGCGCAGCCGCTGCATCCAGCCGCGCTTGGCCTCCTCGCTCGGCGGCGGGACGGGGACCAGCACCATCTCGTCGTCATCGCTGTCGTCGGCGGCAGCGGGCGCGGGCTGCGCGGCAGGGGCGGGCTGCGGTGCCGCTTGGGGTTCGGGCTGCGGTTCGGGTTGTGGTTCCGGTTGTGGTTCCGGTTGTGGTTCGGGCTCGCGCTGTGGCTCGGGTTCGCGCTGCGGTTCTGCCGGCGGCAACCCCGGGGCAGGGGCTTCCGCCTCGGGTTGCGAGGATCGCGTGAACCACGACAGCGGTGACAGGCGGGACGGTGCGGGTTTGGCTTGGGCCGCCGGAGCGGGGGCTGCGATCGGCGCGGGCTGCGCCACCGTTTCCGGCTGCGCCGGTGCGGCGCTGGCCGACGGCGCTGCGGCGGCCGGCGCCTGCGCTGCCGGGGCCGATGTTGCCTGCGTCGACGCCTCGGCGGGCGCGTCGGCCGGCTCGGCCTTGCGCTTCTTCCAGAAACTAAACATTGGGAAAGGGGTCCATACCCCGGTAGAATCAATCGCCAAAATTCTAGCAGACGGGGTCGCATGAACCATCGCGCAGGGTCGACCGCGGCGTCGACGTGGCAGGGCGCAATGCCCGCCGATCAGCATGTCACCAAAGGCGCCGATCGGCGCCGACCGTTCCCTTCGCCATCATGGCGGCCCGACATGCCAGCCCGTCTGGCCTCGCTCGCGTTGCTGGCGGCAGCCGCCTGGCTGCCGCTGGCGCATGCGCAGGGCGTCGCGGTCGACGCGCCGCCGGCCCCCGGGGCAGCGGTACAGGCCGCGGTTCCCGATGGCGGCACCACCGAATTCAAGCTGGCCAACGGCATGCGCGTGATCGTCAAGGAAGACCATCGCGCCCCCACGGTCGCCCATCAGGTCTGGTATCGCGTCGGCGGCATCGACGAGGTCAGCGGCACCACCGGCGTGGCCCATATGCTCGAACACATGATGTTCAAGGGCACGCCCAAGGTCGGGCCGGGCGAGTTCTCGCGGCAGATCGCCGCGCTCGGCGGCCGCGAGAACGCGATGACCAATCGCGATTTCACGATGTACTTCCAGCAGATCGCCAGGCAACATCTGCCGCGCATGATGGAGCTCGAAGCGGATCGCATGGCCAACCTGGTGATCCGCGCCGAGGACTTCGAGCGCGAGATGAAGGTCGTGATGGAAGAGCGCCGGCTGCGCACCGACGACTCGCCGCGCGGCACCGTCTACGAACAGCTGCTGGCCACCGTCTATACCAGCGCCGGCTATCGCCATCCGGTGATCGGCTGGATGAACGACCTGGTCAATATGCGCGTCGACGATGTCAGCGCCTGGTATCGCGAGTGGTACGTGCCGAACAACGCGATCCTGGTGGTGGCCGGCGACGTCAATCCCGCCGAGGTCCGGGCGCTTGCCGAGCGGACCTACGGCAAGCTCAAGCCGCGTCCGCTGCCGGTGCGCAAGCCGCAGATCGAGCCGCCGCAGAAGGGCGTCAAGCGGATCTGGGTCAAGGCGCCCGCCGAGAATCCCTATCTGGTGCTGGCCTACAAGGTGCCGCGCCTGCGCGACGTCGAGAAGGACATCGATCCGTATGCGCTCGAGGTGCTGGCCGCCGTGCTCAACGGCTACGACAATGCACGGCTGACGCGCGACCTGGTTCGTACGCAGCGGCTGGCCGACGATGTCAATGTCGGCTACGACGGCATCAATCGCGGCGAGTCGCTGTTCGTGCTCGACGGCACGCCGGCCAACGGCCATACCACCGACGAGATCGAGCGCGCCTTGCGCCAGCAGATCGAACGGATCGCGCGCGAAGGCGTGTCCGACGAGGAGCTGCGGCGCGTCAAGGCGCAGGTCGTGGCAGGACAGATCTACAAGCGCGACTCGGTGTTCGGACAGGGCATGGAGATCGGCGTGGCCGAGATCGCCGGCATCTCGTGGCAGCAGCTCGATCGCATCCTCGAACGGATCAAGCAGGTCACGCCGGAGCAGGTCAAGACGGTGGCGGGCAAATACTTCAGCGAGGACAACCTGACCGTGGCGACGCTGCTGCCGCAGCCGATCGATCCCAACCAGCCCAAGCCCCAGGCCCCGTCCGGCCTGCGCCACTGAGGACCGCCGATGTTCGCCATCGATTCGCTCTCGTTTTCCCGTCCCTCGGCGCGGCTGCGCCGGACGCTGGCGGTCGCCGCCGGCCTGCTCGCGGGCCTCGGCGCCGCTGCCGCGCAGGCAGCCATTCCGATCGAACACTGGACCGCGTCGACCGGCGCCCGCGTCTATTTCGTGCGCAGCCCGTCGATTCCGATGCTCGACATCAACGTCGATTTCGATGCCGGCAGCCGCTATGATCCGCCCGGCAAGGCCGGACTCGCGACGCTGACGGCCGCGCTGCTCGACAAGGGCACCGGCGCGGTCGAAGGCCAGCCGGCGCGCGACGAAGCCCAGATCGCCGACGCCTTCGCCGATACCGGCGCCAGCTTCGGCGGCGCGGCCGGCGGCGACCGCGGCGGCATCGGGCTGCGTACGCTGACCTCCAATCCGGAGCTGACGCAGTCGGTCACGCTGGCCGCGCAGCTGATCAAGGCGCCGACCTTCCCCGAGGCCGTGGTCGCACGCGAGAAGGAACGGATGATCGCGGCGATCCGCGAGGGCGATACGCGCCCTGGCGTGATCGCCGACAAGCTGCTGTCCAAGGCCATCTACCCGAACCACCCTTACGGCATGTCGGCGACCGCCGAGTCGGTGGCGTCGGTCACGCGCGCCGACCTGGAACGCTTCTGGCGCGCCAACTACGCGGCCTCGCGCGCGGTCGTCACGCTGATCGGCGCGATCGATCGCCGCCAGGCCGAGCAGATCGCCGAGCTGCTGACGCGCGGCCTGCCCAACGGCGCCGCGCCGCCGGAGATGCCGCCGGTCAAGATGGACATTGGCGCCAGCGTGCAGCGCGTCCCGCATCCCGCGCAGCAGGCCACGGTCGTGCTGGGCCAGCCGGCCATCGCGCGCGGCGATCCCGACTATTTCGCGCTGCTGGTCGGCAACTATGTGCTCGGCGGTGGCGGCTTCAGTTCGCGTCTGACCGAGGAGGTCCGCGAGAAGCGCGGCCTGACCTACGGCGTCGACAGCTATTTCGCTCCGTCCAAGCAGCCGGGACCGTTCGGCATCGGCCTGCAGACCAGCAAGGCGCAGACCGACGAGGCGCTCGCGCTGGTGCGGCAGGTGCTCAAGCGCTTCGTCGAGGAAGGGCCGACGCAGGCCGAGCTGAAGGCGGCCAAGGACAATCTGATCAACGGCTTCCCGCTGCGGATCGACAGCAACCGCAAGCTGCTGACCAACGTCGCGAATATCGGCTGGTACGGCCTGCCGCTGGACTATCTCGATACCTGGACCGCGCAGATCGCCAAGGTCGATCGCCAGCATGTCAGGCAGGCCTTCCAGCGGCATGTCCGGCCCGACGCGATGGCCACCGTGATCGTCGGCGGGCCTACCGGCGGCCCTGCCGGGGCGCCGACCGCGGCCGCTCGATGAGCCTGGCGGCGCCAGCCCGCGCCGCCGCTCCGGCGCCTGCCGAGGCTCGCCGCTCAGTGCGCTCCCGCGCATAGCGACCCAACGCGGCCTGTGCGCCGGCGCCAGGCAACGACGCGGCAGGCTCTACAATCACGGAATGAGTCCGCGTTCCCCCTCTCCGCAGCCCGCCGCCGGCGGGCGCACCCAGACCGCGCCCCGTGGGCGCGTCCCCTCGTTCTCTGCCCGCCAGGCTCCCGCGCAGGTCCGCATCATCGGGGGCCGCTGGAAGCGCACACCGCTGCCGGTACTCGATGCCGAGGGGCTGCGGCCCACGCCGGACCGCGTCCGGGAGACACTGTTCAACTGGCTCGGCCAGGATCTGACCGGCCAGCGCTGCCTGGACCTGTTCGCCGGTTCCGGCGCACTGGGCTTCGAGGCCGCCTCGCGTGGCGCTGCCCATGTGACGATGGTCGAGGCCAATCCGCGCGTGGTTCGGCAACTGCGCGACAACCAGGGCCGGCTCGGTGCCGAGCAGATCCAGATCGTCCAGGGTGATGCCTTCGCCATCGCGGCACAGATGCCGGCCGCCAGTTTCGACGTGGTCTTTCTCGACCCGCCGTTCGCCGAGGACTGGATCGGCCCGGCGCTGGCCCATGCGGAGCGGCTGACTCACGCGGCGGGCCTGGTCTATGTCGAATCGGAAAGCCCGTTGCATGGCGCCGATGCGCCGGTGCCCGCGTCGCTCGAAATCGTGCGCCACGCACGTGCCGGCGCCGTCCATTTCCACCTGCTGCGCCATCGCGGCGCGGCCGACTGAATCCCGGCGCTGGCGCTTCGCGCTCCAGTGCGCGATGATCGCCCAAGGCGCTGCCGCCGGCTCGGCGCGGCGGCTTTCAAGCCGCGCATTTAGGGGTACACTACGCCGCTGTCGCCAACGCTCGCCTGGCGGCATCGGCGCAAGCCGGCTGCAAAGCCGGTGCCGGTGCGGCTTGCCGGTTCACGGCAGCGGGCAGAACAAGGAGGAAGCATGGTCGTCGCGGTCTATCCCGGCACGTTCGATCCATTGACCCGGGGACACGAGGATCTGGTGCGCAGGGCGTCCAATATCTTCGATGAGCTGGTGGTCGGAGTCGCCCATAGCCCCAACAAGCGCCCCTTCTTTTCGCTGGAAGAGCGCATCGGCATCGCCAAGGAAGTGCTGGGGCACTATCCGAATGTGCGCGTCGACGGCTTTTCCGGCCTGCTGAAGGATTTCGTGCGCAAGAACAATGCGCGCGTCATCGTGCGTGGCCTGCGCGCCGTGTCGGACTTCGAGTACGAGTTCCAGATGGCCGGCATGAACCGCTATCTGCTGCCGGACGTCGAAACGATGTTCCTGACGCCGTCCGATCAATACCAGTTCATCTCCGGCACCTTCGTGCGCGAGATCGCGGTGCTGGGCGGCGACGTCAGCAAGTTCGTGTTCCCGTCGGTCGAGCGCTGGCTCAAGGAGAAGATCGGCAAGGGCGACTGAGCCCTCGATCCGCCGCCGTCGCAAGCCAGGGCCGGCTCGGCGGGCCGGCCCGAAAACGCCTAGAATACGGGGTTCGGAATCCGTCAGGACGCGGCCAGTCGGGCGCGGGCGGGCTCCAGCGGCGGACCGCGCACAGTGGGCGCGGCGATGGCCGGACTGCAGAAGGAAATATCATGGCGCTGATGATCACCGACGATTGCATCAATTGCGACGTTTGTGAGCCCGAGTGCCCGAACGAAGCAATTTCGATGGGGCCCGAAATCTACGAGATCGACCCCAACAAATGCACCGAGTGCGTCGGCCATTTTGACGAGCCGCAATGCCAGCAGGTGTGCCCCGTCGCTTGCATCCCACGCGATCCGAACCGGGTCGAGACACACGAAGTGCTGATGCAGCGCTATCGCCTGCTGACGGCCGCCAAGCACGCCGCCTGAGACAGGGTGCGTGAGCAGAGCAGGCGGCGGCTGACACGCCGTGCGCCGCAATAGAAACCCCGCCAGGAACCACGGCGGGGTTTTTTTATCGCCGGTCGGTTACCGACCGCGCACAACGCAACACCGCCGGAGCCGAATGCAACCAAAAGTTGTCGGAATCCGCGCGCTTGTTAAGCGGCAGCCATCGCCAACATGCGACTGTGCACGGCATTCCTACAGCTCGGGAGAGCGCCATGCCGCAAATCTGCACCGAGGGTTATCCAAGCCCGGCGTTGCCGGGTATCAGCGCCCATGAAATGGCATCGTTCGGTCGGTCCGAGGGCCGACTTGGCGTGGATGGTTCCACCATCGCCGTGCGCGACAATCCGCATGGGGTCATGGCCGCTCTGGCCAAGGTCTTTTCGCGGACCGACGGCTCGCGACGCACGCCGGAAGCCGAAAACAAACATATCGCGGCTTTGCCGAAGGTAGCCACCGATCGGATCATCCTTTACCTCGCGGACCCTTTCGAACGCGCAACGCTTGCCATGACCTGCCGGCTTCTTCATCAGCAGCTCAAGCCTTACTGGCCAGAGTTTCAGTTGTTTCGAGACTTGATTGCCAGCAAGAAGAGTCTGGATTTCCGGTCGCAGACGTCATGCATGAAGGATGTATCGCTCTTGCTCAATTTCTTCACCGGGTACCGATGGAACCGCTGGCGTGCAAGGGCGATATTCGAGGAGACGCTCAAGCGGCTTGGCAAAATGTACCCTCGTATCCCGGAACGAATATTTCACGAGGCCTGGCCGTTGTTCCACAAGCTGACGGATAGTACCAAGCTTGAGGTTTTACATAGCGTATTCCAACATGCCATGGCCCGTTCTCCATATTGGGCCATCACGTTGCTCATTGAATTCGCGTGCCGCGGGGCTTGCGCAGGAATGGGGGCAGACTTCCACGACGCCCTGCTTCGCTACGCAACGCCGCTTTTTCTTAACGCGGATACCGCGAAGGAAGCCGAGCCGCTGCTGGGCGCCATCGCACAAGCACAGAGGCTGGGCGGCGACAATTCAAGGGCGCGGGATGAGGCGAGATGGAAGCAGATCCTGGAGTTGATTCCACCATCGACGTCCATCAAATCCGCCGCCGTGCTTGGATTGGCCATTACGGCTGTCGTTATTCAGCGGCGCTGGGAAAAGCACGGCAAAGATGCGAAGTATGGCTTCCCGGCTGTAGAAATCATGCGGAATCGATTTAATGGATTTCCCTCGTCCGCAGCGATAAGCGACTCCACAATCCCCATATATCCTCCCGAGGAAAGGGAGATAGATAACCGGCGCCTATTGCGATACATGGCTACTCCGCGATATGCGGTGGATCGCGCCCGGAGGGATCGCAGGCACCAGGAAATCGTTGCCACCATGTATGCGCGTACCGTTGTTCCGTGGTCCGAAACCGCCGGTGGTGGTGGCTCTTGACAATAACCAGGCATTCCAACGGCGTTATCGCACCAACAGATGCCGGATAGCAGTCCGGGTCCGACAGGATGCTCGTCGTACCAAGCAGACTTAGGAGGAGACGATCCATGGGAAGCGTGCGCGGCCATGTTACCTATGCGAGCTGGCTTGCCGACCGGCATGGGGTTTTGCCGGGAGAGCGGCGGGTGGCCTTTGCCAATGCGGGTTTGTATTACGGCTGGAGCAGCATTGCGCTGTATAGAGTCGGCGCGTTCATAGACTCCATCACAGCCTTCTTCCGCGCAAATCCATCTTCGGCGCTTCTTACCACTCGATTCACCGCTGAGGGCGCCAGGCATACCGTTTCCCAAGCCGGAATCGCGCTCGGCAGCGTCGCATCGTTCGCCGAAATGATCATAACGTCCGTTGTTTTCGGGCAGCATGCCAACCGGCATCAGCGCACTGGTCGGCAAATCGACGATAACGGAGAGGGGCATGAAGCATTTGTCAACTACGTCCGGTGCCGGAAATCCGACGCCCAGAAAACAAAGCTGACAGGTGCAATTACGAGCGAAGGTCTAGAGCCGGATGCCGAGCACGAGGTGTGTTCCGCCGAACGCGACATTTCCATTGTGCAGTGTTCAACAGGCGGGCGGGTGAAAGAAAAGCGGGCGCTGGAATTGGCGGTTAGCTACCTGGAATATGAAACCGCGCAGATAGATCATCGCGAGGCCGCCCATACCCTGAAGCATTCCTCCGTCATGTTCGCGCGCGACGGCATCCTTCAAGGTGGCGGCGTCGGCTGCAATCTGGCATTGCTCTGGGACAGCTTCAAGGTCAGCGAGCTATTGCACCTTGCTGCAGTGCCGATTAACGCTACGGCGACCGCTATCTGCGGTTTTGCCTTCAGTCTCGGTTGCGGCGCGCTCCATATCGTCGCAGGAGCGTTGCGGTGGCATGACGGGCTGAAGAAGCTGGCTGCGGCCAGCGGCGCCTTGGAAGCCATCAATACCGCAAAAGAGCGACTCAAGGACGCAAAGGAAAGCCAGCAAGCCGAGCTCGCAAATGCCGGCCGGCTTGCAGAGTCTTTGCTCAGGCATGCCGAGCACAACGAAATCCGCGCCAGGGACGACGCCAGGAGCCAGATTCGGGTCGGTAAATGGCGGATATCCTATGGTGCCGCGGCGATGGCCGTCGGCGCGATTTCTCTGGCCCTGTTCCTCGTCGTGGGTGGGGTGTCGACCGGCGGTATTCTGTTCGGCATCATCGGCGGCCTGGCATTGGCCGGCTGGACGTTGTATGCCGGAATTCGGAATCGCAATTCCGCGAAATCCATCCAGGCGGCGATCGACAAGGGCAACAATCACGCCGCCGCGTCGGAAGAGGGCGGGCCGAAGGACAACGAGTTGCCCCCGCTTGACGACGTCATCGATCAAGCGGTCCGGATGCTGGACAGGACCGGCGGAAATGATGCCAACGCGCGACGGCTGATCAAGCACACCTTGAAACAGATCGGATTGACCCGGGAAGATCTTTGGCCACTGCGGTTTTGCCCGATCGATCCGGATGTCAAAGACCCCATCGTCGAAGAGTTGAAGATCAAAATCCGCAATCTCGTGGATGGCGATGGTATCCGGCGCGCCGTGGAAAACGGTCTGCAACGTCGCCCTGAAGCGAAGCCTGCCGCGGAAGCCGAACCGGTCGCAATAGTCGTTTGAACCGCTCTATGGCCGGTGCTGGACCGCCACAGTTATCGGGGCAGCGTCACCATCCGGCCGTCATTTAGCCGAATGCAACTGCATCATCGCGCGTTCGGCTTCGCCTTTTGCCAGCAGAGACAGCGGCGCCATGCTGCGATCGATCGCTTCGTCGATGGCCTGTTGCTCTTCCCGGCGCGGGGGCTTGAGCACGAAGTTGACCACCTCTTCCCGGTCGCCGGCGCCGCCGGCATTGCGGGGATGGCCCACGCCGATGCGCAGGCGCCAGTAATCCGGCGTCGACAGATGCGCGGAAATGTCCTTCAAACCGTTGTGCCCGCCGGAGCCACCGCCGCGCTTCAGCTTGACCGCGCCGGCCGGCAGGTCCATCTCGTCATGCGCGACCAGGATCTCGTCGGGCAGGATCTTGTAGAAGCGGGCCAACGACACCACGGCCAGGCCCGAGCGGTTCATGAAGGTCGACGGCTTCAGCAGCCAAATATCGTGGTCCCACAGGCGCGCGCGCGCCGCCAGCCCATGGAAACGGCCTTCCACGCGCGGCGTGGCGCCGGCCATGCGGGCGAGCTGGTCGATCAGCCAGAAGCCGGCATTGTGCCGGGTGGCTTCGTATTCCGCCCCGGGATTGCCGAGGCCGACGATGAGCTTGATCATGGTGCAAACGGATTCGGTGGCGGGCATGCACGGCGGTGGGCCGCGGCGCAGCAGGGAAGCATACGCGAAAAAAAACCGCCGGACGAACCGGCGGTCTTTCTGGCGACGCGTGTCGATACGACTGCGCCGCCGGTCAGCCGAGGGCTGGCGCCGATCAGGCGGCCGGCGTCTCGCCTTCGCCTTCGCTGGCGGCTTCCGACACGCCACCGGCCGGCAGCGCGATGCTTGCCACGGCGGGGTTGTCGTCGCCGTGCGTGATCGGGGTCACGCCCTTCGGCAGCTTCAGGTCCGACAGGTGAACGGTCTGGCCCAGTTCGACGGCGCCCATGTCCACTTCGATGAATTCCGGCAGGTCGCCCGGCAGGCACGACACTTCCAGTTCATTCAGGATGTGGTTGATGATGCCGTGGCCCAGCTTCACGCCAGGAGCGGTTTCCTGGTTCATGAAGTGCAGCGGCACCTTGACGTGGATCTTCTCGGTGGCCGACACGCGCTGGAAATCGACGTGCAGCACCAGCGGCTTGAACGGGTGCATCTGGAAGGCGCGCAGCAGTGCCTTCTCGGTCGTGCCGCCCACTTCCAGGTCGAGGATCGACGAGTGGAAGGCTTCCTTCTTCAGCGCGTGGAACAGCGCGTTGTGATCGAGCTCGATCATCTTCGGTTCGGCGGTGCCGCCGTAGATGATGCCGGGGGTCTTGCCGGCATTGCGCAGGCGGCGGCTCGCACCCGTACCCTGTACGCTACGCTCGAAAGCGATGACTTTCATTGTGGACTCCAAAAAGTAAGAGGGCTGCCCGCGACCAGACAGCCCGATGAATCGGCGCCAGGTACGGTGACCGGGCGCCTCTGCGCCGCATCGCCGCTTGCATGCAAGCCGGCGGACGCGACAAAGCCTTGAATTCTAACAGGAAGTTCAGGAATCGGCGAACAGCGACATGATCGAGTCGCCCTTGACGATCCGGGTGAACGTCTCGGCCAGCAGCGAGGCGGTCGACAGCTGACGGATCTTGCCGGTCTGGCGCGCATCGTCGCGCAACGGAATGGTGTCGCAGACGACCACTTCATCCAGCGCCGAGTCGGCGATGCGGGCAGCCGCGCCGCCGGACAGCACCGGGTGGGTACAGTAGGCGAACACCTTCTGCGCGCCGCGTTCCTTCAGCACCTGGGCTGCCTTGCACAGCGTACCGCCGGTGTCGATCATGTCGTCCATGATCACGCAGTTGCGGCCGTCGACTTCACCGATGATGTTCATCACCTCGGCCACATTGGCCTTGGGACGACGCTTGTCGATGATGGCCAGATCGCAGTTCAATTGCTTGGCCAGCGCGCGGGCACGCACCACGCCGCCCACGTCCGGCGAGACGACCAGCAGGTCGCCGTAGTTCTTCTCGCGCAGATCGCCCAGCAGCACCGGGGAGGCGTAGATGTTGTCGACCGGGATATCGAAGAAGCCCTGGATCTGGTCCGCGTGCAGGTCCATCGTCAGCACGCGGTCGACACCGGCAACTTCCAGCATGTTGGCAACCACCTTGGCCGAGATCGCGACGCGCGCCGAGCGCGGGCGGCGGTCCTGGCGGGCATAGCCGAAGTAGGGCATGGCGGCGGTGATGCTGCGTGCCGAGGCGCGCTTGAGCGCGTCGACCATCACCATCAGTTCCATCAGGTTGTCGTTGGTCGGCTGGCAGGTGGACTGCAGCACGATGACGTGCTTGCCGCGGACATTTTCCTGGATTTCGACCTGGACTTCGCCATCGGAGAATCGGCCCACCAGCGCCTTGCCCAGCGGAATGCCGAGGTGCTGCACGACAGCCTCCGCGAGTTTGGGGTTGGCGTTGCCGGTGAATACCATCAAGCCGTCGCTACTCATGAGGGGCACCTGTCTTGCTGCTGGGGGATGGTCGCCGGCGCTGCCGGCGACAGATTCTGCAGATCTGCGAGGAATGTAATGGCAGGGGAGGAAGGATTCGAACCCTCGAATGCCGGAATCAAAATCCGGTGCCTTAACCGACTTGGCGACTCCCCTACACAACCGGGACCGTTCTTCGTTGCGCCGACAGCCACAACGCCGAACGAAAACTTGTTATGCGAAAGCTGCGAGCGGATGGCGCGACAAACTTCTCAC
This sequence comes from Cupriavidus gilardii, assembly GCF_008801915.1. Taxonomy (GTDB): domain Bacteria; phylum Pseudomonadota; class Gammaproteobacteria; order Burkholderiales; family Burkholderiaceae; genus Cupriavidus; species Cupriavidus gilardii. The sequence goes on along the minus strand of NZ_VZOV01000017.1, from coordinate 70,028 downwards.
GCATCTGCCATCCCATTCGGATGGCAACCGATCGAGTACCTGTTGCGCAGTTTGCGCGTCAGTATAGCGTGCAAACACACAGGCACCGGAACCGGTCATCCTTGCCTCGGGGCTGAATTGTCTCAGCCAGACAAGGGCTCGGGCAACTTCGCCGAACTTCGCTGTTGCTATCGCTTCCAGGTCGTTGCGACCGAAACCGAATTTGTTTGTGCAAGCAGCGAAGTCCGTAATTATGGAGATGGGCGTATCCCTTGTCAAGCGTTCATCGGAAAAAATTGCTGCGGTCGGCACATGCTGGCGTGGATGGATGACCACGAACCAGCTGTCCGGGAGATCGACCGCGGTCAGTTCCTCGCCGATCCCCTGGGCGAAGGCGTTCTGGCCGAACACGAAGAACGGCACGTCGGCGCCCAGGCTCAGGCCGATCCTCATCAACTGCTCGCGCCGCAGCCCCAGCCCCCACAGCCGGTTCAGCGCCAGCAGCGTGGTCGCCGCGTCGGACGAGCCGCCGCCGATGCCGCCGCCCATCGGCAGCGCCTTGTCCAGCGCGATCTCGACGCCGTAGCAGGTTCCCGTGGCCGCCTGCAGGGCCTTCGCGGCGCGCACCACCAGATCGTCGTCGGCGGGCACGCCCGGCACGTCTGTCACACGGACGACCGCGCCGTCGCCGCGGCGTTGGAAATGCAGCGTGTCGCTCCAGTCGAGCAGCTGGAACACGGTCTGCAGCGTGTGATAGCCGTCGGAGCGGCGGCCGGTCACATGCAGGAACAGGTTCAGCTTGGCGGGCGCGGGGCAGTCGCGCAGTTGCGCGGGAGGCAGGGACGCTGACATCGGTCGGGAAGGGAGGGGAGCGCAGATCGAGCGACGGCTACGTTCAGTGCGGGATCAGCGGGATCAGCGGGATCAGCGGGATCAGCGGGATCAGTGCGATCAGCGCGAAACAGGGGCGTCGATCACCAGCTTGACCGACATCGGTCCACCCGCGCCATCGCGCGCCAGGTCGATCCGTCGCGGCAGCGTTTCGGCGCCGTCCGGAGCAGGCTGCCAGGCCGCGTAGCGCACGGTCCAGCCGTTCTGCGACAGCGTTTCGAGCCGGCCCTGGGCGTCCCGCGTGGCGCTGGCCGGGGCGCCGGGCGCCGGCCGGGCACGCAGCCAGTCGCGCATGCCGGCCACCGGCAGTGCAAAGCCCAGGCTCTGCTCGAGCAGCGCATCGACCTGCGGCGCGTTGCGAGGCGGTTCGTTGGGCAGGTCGAGCGTCGCGCCCGACGGTGTCGCGGTGACCACGGCGAGGGTCTGGCCAAGCGGCGAGATCAGGTCCAGCCGTACGTTGTCGCCCTGTTCGCGCCAATGGAAGCTGCCTTGCACGCCCTCGTCGCGCCCATAGCGGACGTAATTGGCGGCGAAGCGCCCCGTCAGTTCGCTGGCGCGGGCACCGGCGGCGGCATCGAACTGGCGCGACGGCGTCACGCTGGCGCAGGCGGCGAGCCACAGCGGCGCGGACAGGCAAAGCAGGGTCAGGGTTCGGCGGGATCGGTCCATGCGGAGAACGGAGATCGATGCCCGGTCACGGCGCGTGGTGGCGCGGGCCGTGCCGGCGAGGGGTGTCGAAGGATGGCGAATGGCCGGGCCACGTCAGGCTGCGTGCGCAAGCCGAGATGCTGGTGCGCGCTACTGCGCCAATCGCACGTTGTAGCGCCGCAGCGTTTCGACCAGCGTCTCGTTGTTCGGGTCGAGCTTGACGCCTTCTTCCCAGGTCTTGCGGGCCTCGTCGCGCTCGCCGAGCTGCCACAGCACCTCGCCCAGATGCGCGGCGATCTCGGCCTCGGGCGCCTTCGCATAGGCGTCGCGCAGCAGCTTGGCGGCCGGCTGCAGCTGCCCCAGGCGGAATTTGACCCAGCCCAGGCTATCCATGATGTACGGATCGTCGGGGCCCAGCTCGGTAGCCTTTTCCAGCAGCTTCAGCGCTTCCTGCAGCCGGATGTTGCGATCGGCCAGCGAATAGCCCAGCGCGTTGTAGCCCTGCTTCTGGTCCGGCTGCAACGCGATGAACTGGCGCAGCCGGCGTTCCATGCTGTCGTAGCGCTTCTCGCGTTCGTCCAGCATTGCCAGCTCGTACAGCCATTCGGCGTTGTTGGGCTCGGCCTTGATGCGCTCGTCCAGCACCTTGCGCGCGCGGTCGTAGGCCTTGACTTCCATCAGCATGCCGACCTCGGCCTGGCGCACCGCCATCATCCGTTGCGCGCGCTGATCGGGATCGGCAATGTCCTCGGCGTCGGCCAGCATGTCGCCGAAGATCGCCTGCGCATCGTCGAGCCGGCCCATGCGGCCAAGCATCTGCGCGCGCTTGACCGAGGCGGCGCCGACCATGCGTTGATCCTCGATCCGGTCCAGCCACTGCACCGCGCCCGCGTAGTCCTTGCGTTCCTCCGCGATCTGCGCGAGGTACTGGTACGCGACGTCGGGATTGGAGCTCGGCGCCTTTTCGGCCAGCCGCAGGTATTCGTGCAGATAGCGTTCGGCCTCGTCGTAGCGGCGCGCCTGCAGTCCGGTCAGGCCGAGCGCCAGCGGCACGCGCGGATCGTCGGGCGCGACCTTGCGCAGCGCCTCGAATTCGCGCCTCGCCGCGTCCATCTCGTTGCGCTGCAGGTAGACCCGCGCCAGCGTGATGCGGCCGTTTACCGAGGCGGGGGCCTTGTCGAGAAAGCGCTTCAGCCCCGCGATGGCCTGTTCGGGGGAACTGTCGGCGCGCAGTTCGGCCGCCATCAGCGCAGCCGCTTCGTAGTCGGGGCGCAGGCGCTGCGCTTCGTCGAGCTCGGCCAGCGCGCCCGGCACATCGCCGGCGGTTTCCTTGGCCCGCGCCAGCGCCAGCCGCGTTTCGGCCGACTGCATGTCGTTGGCGACCAGCCGCTGCAGCAACGCGGCCGCGCCGGCCGGATCGCTGGTGCGCGACAACTGCTGCTGCAATTGCAGGATGGCCTCGGGACGATGGCTCGGCGGCACGCCGTTCAGCTGCAGCGACAGCAGCGGTTCGGCTTCTTCCCAGCGCGCGTTCAGCACCAGCAGCGTCGATAGCACCTGACGCGCGGCCGGCGAGGTCGGCGCCAGATCGGTCCACAGCCGGGCGCCATCGAGGGCCTGCTGCGGGACGCGCGCATTGAAGGCGATTTCGGTGGCGCGCTGCGCGAAGCGGGGATCGCGGGTCGAGCGGGCCAGTTCCACGTAGGTGCGATAGGCCGGGCCGGTCAGGCCCCGCTGCATCGAGATTTCGGCGGCCAGCACGCGGTACATGATGTCGGCCGTCAGCGGCAGCTCGGGCAGCGGCATTTTCGGCGGCAGCGGCGTGGCCGGGGTCGGCTCGAGCTCGCCGTCGCTGCTCAAGGTGAACATCGGGCGGTCCGCCTCGACACCGTCGGACTTTGCCTCTGCGCGTGCCGGATCGGCCTGGGCCGATCTGGCATCGCGCGCACTGGCGCAGCCGGTCAGCGCGCTGGCGCCGACCACCGCCGCGGCCAGCAGCGGCAGCAGACGCCGGCCTGGCGCTGCGCGGCTTACGCCAGTCAGCGCGGGCGGCTCGTCAAGCGGTACGTGGGGAGAGAGCAGAGCGGGGATGCGGTCCAGGCGGTCCGGCATGGGTGGGACTCCGGCACGCGTCGTGCCATATGACAAGTTAGGGCCATTGTAACGTGCCGCTACAATGCCCGGCTGCGGCGCACCATGGCGGGCATGGCGTCTGCCGCTTGGAGTCGTGTGCAAAGGAGAGGTTCGATGCCGGAATTGCCCGAGGTCGAGGTGACCCGACGGGGACTGCTGCCGCATCTGGAGGGCAGCCGCATCGCCGGGGTGGCAGTGCGCCATCGCGGCCTGCGCTGGCCGGTGCCCGAGGAGCTGGAGGCCTGCCTGCCCGGGCGGCTGATCCGGCGTGTCGAGCGGCGCGGCAAATATCTGCTGCTCGAATGCGTGCGCGAGGGGCACGCCACGGCCGGCGGCGTGGCCGCTGGGGTGGGTGGTGGTGAAGATGCCGGCTGGCTGCTGATCCACCTCGGCATGACGGGCACGCTGCGCGTATGGCACGAGCCGCCCGCGCCGGGCACGCACGACCATGTCGATCTGCTGCTGCACGACGCGGCGGGCCGGCCGCTGACGCTGCGTTTTCGCGACCCGCGCCGTTTTGGTGCGGTGCTGTGGACCACGCTGCCCGAGGCGCTGCTGTCCAGCCACCCGCTGCTGCGCAATCTGGGCATCGAGCCATTCGATTCCGCCTTCGACGGCGACTGGCTGTACCGCCATACGCGCGGGCGCACCGCGGCGATCAAGACCGTCCTGCTGTCGGGCGATATCGTGGTCGGCGTCGGCAACATCTATTGCTCGGAGAGCCTGTTCCGCGCCGGCATCCGGCCGACCACGGCCGCGGGCCGTCTGTCGCGCGCGCGCTGCGAGCGGCTTGCCGCCGCGGTGCGCGAGACGCTGGCGCTGGCGATCGAGCGCGGCGGCAGCACGCTGCGCGATTTCGTCGGCAGCGACGGGGCCAGCGGCTATTTCCAGCTCGACTGCCTGGTCTACGATCGTGCCGGCAAGCCATGCCGGCACTGCGCCACGCCGGTCCGGCAGATCGTGCAGGGCCAGCGCTCGACCTTCTATTGCCCGCAATGCCAGCGTTGAGCCCAGCGACACGCCACCCCTGACCCAGACAGACCGAAGCCCCACGACTTATCGATGCCTCGCCGTTCCACCATTCGATCCACCACGGACTGCGCTGCGGCCCCGGATTGCGCCGCCAGCGCGGTGCCGCCGGACTTCGGCGCCCGCGTCTTGCAATGGCAGCGCCGGCACGGGCGCCACGACCTGCCCTGGCAGAACACCCGGGATCCGTACCGGATCTGGCTGTCGGAGATCATGCTGCAGCAGACCCAGGTCAGCGCGGTGATCGACTACTACCAGCGCTTTCTGGCGCGTCTGCCGACCGTGCAGGCGCTCGCCGACGCGCCCGCCGACGAGGTGATGGCGCTGTGGGCCGGGCTCGGCTACTACTCGCGGGCGCGCAATCTGCACCGCTGCGCGAAGCTGGTGGTCCAGCAGTACGGCGGCCATTTCCCGAGCGATCCCGCGCTGCTGGCCGAGTTGCCCGGCATCGGCCGCTCGACCGCGGCGGCGATCGCGGCGTTCAGCGCGGGCGTGCGCGCCCCGATTCTCGACGGCAACGTCAAGCGGGTCTTCGCGCGCTGCTTCGGCGTGCACGGCCATCCCGGCGAAAAGGCGATCGAGAACCGGATGTGGGCAATGGCCGAGGCCGCGCTGCCTGCGCCGGGCCCGCGCCAGTCCGATGACATGGTCGCCTACACGCAAGGGCTGATGGACCTGGGCGCGACCGTCTGCTCGCGCGGCAAGCCCGCTTGCCTGGACGAACCGGCGCGCTGCCCGCTGTCCGACCTGTGCGTCGCGCGGCGCGAGGGCCTGACCGCGGTGCTGCCGACGCCGAAGACGCGCGCGCCGGTGCCCGAGCGCAGCACGGTGATGGTGGTGTTGCGGCATGGCCGCGAGGTGCTGCTGCGGTTGCGCGCGGACAGCGGCATCTGGGGCGGCTTGTGGAGCCTGCCCGAGCTGCCCGTGCCGGCGCTGCCGTTCGACGCCGAACAGGCCGAGGACGACGCGCTCGCCTTCGGTCGGGCGTTCGGCACTCCGGCCCGCGCCGCGATGGTCGCCGAGATGACGCACGTCTTCACGCATTTCCGGCTGCTGATCCGTGCGGTGCGCGTCGACATGGCGGCATTGGCGCTGCGCGATGCGGGTGGGGCAGCAGCGCAAGCAGCGCAAGAGCAATGGCGCTGGCTGTCGCTGGACCGGCTCGACGAACTTGGCATGCCGGCGCCGGTGCGCAAGCTGCTGGCCGGCGAGGTGGTGCCGCAGTTGTTCTGAAGATCTGCGCCGCTCGCGGGAGCCGGCCGGCGAGGCGGTGGCCGCTACAGCCGTTACCCGTTACAGCATGTGGTGCTGGCGCATGAAGCGATGAACGATCTCGATCCGCATGCCGGCGTCGGGCAGCGCCATCAACATCTGTTTGGCCTTCATCGGCACCGGCAGCAGTTCGCATAGCCGATTGGCGACCCAGCTCGGATCCTCCCACTGCATCGGCTCGGCAAAGGGCAGCTTGTGCGGCGTCGCGTGCAGCGAGGCGACGATGCGGCGCAGCGCCGCCAGGCATTCGCCCAGCAACTCCAGCTTGCAGTCGATCACGTCGTCGGGCAGCAGCTCGGCGCGCGCGACCAGCAGGCCGTCGTCGCGGGCATGGTGTTCGAGGATGCGGAAGCGCTGCCTGCCGCGTGTCTCGATCAGCAGCACGCCGAGTTGCTCCATATTGCAGTCGACGATTTCGGCGAGACAGCCGACGGCTTCCGGCACGGTAGTGCTTCCTTCCTGCGCGACTTCGGTGCCGCTGGCGATCAGGCATACACCGAATGCCGCGTTGTCGCGCAGGCAATTGCGCACCATGTCGACGTAGCGGGGTTCGAATACGCGCAGCGGCAGCCGGCCGCCGGGAAACAGCACGGTGTGAAGCGGAAACAGCGGCAGGCTGTCGACTTCGATGTGGAGCGGTGCCGCGTGATTGGACGCTGCGGAACTGGAAGACATGCGATCCCGAGAAGACCATCGCTCACAAGGCGGGGGAACGCACATTGCGCCGCCGCCGGGATCCACCGCCCTGGTGGGGCCGGATCAGCTTACCGGCACCAGCTCGCGGTGTCTGACCAGCACATTACCATGCGCGCGGAAGTAGTTGGCAAGTCTTTCCGCGATATAGACCGAGCGGTGCTGGCCGCCGGTGCAACCGATTGCCACCGTCAGATAGCTGCGGTTGTCGGCGACGAAGCTCGGCAACCATTTCTCGACATAGGCCCGAATGTCCTCGGCCATCGCCAGCACCATCGGCTGGCTCTGCAGGAAGTCGATCACCGGCGCATCGCGGCCGGTCAACGGCCGCAGTTGCAGGTCGTAATACGGGTTGGGCAGCGAGCGCACGTCGAACACCATGTCGGCATCGCTCGGCACGCCGTGCTTGAAACCGAACGACGTGAACAGCAGCGTCAGCTGCAGATTGTCGTCGCGGATGAAGTCCTTGATCCAGGCGCGCAGCGTATTGGTGCGCACATTGCTGGTGTCGATCCGGTGCGCCGATTCGGCCAGCGGACTCAGCAGCTCGCGTTCCATCTCGATCGCTTCGATCAGCGGAGTCTCGGTCGGCGCGGGCGCACCGCCCGCACCGCCCGCCGCCAGGCGCACCGACAGCGGATGGCGACGCCGCGTCTCCGAATAGCGCTGCACCAGCGAATCGGTATTGGCGGTCAGGAAGACCACGCGGACCTCGTGTTCGGCGGACAGGCTGCGCAGTGTCTCGGGCAGCCGCGCCAGCGATTCGCGGCTGCGGATATCGGTGGCGATGCCCAGATGCGTGTAGCCCTCGGCCGCCAGATAGCGGGCCAGTTCGGGAATGAACTGCGCGGGCAGGTTGTCGACGCAGTAGTAGCCTGCGTCTTCAAGCACGTTCAATGCAACCGATTTGCCGGAGCCGGAAATGCCGGTGATGAGGACGATGCGCATAACGCTTGAAGGATAGCATCGCGTGATGATTGCGTCATGACGGTCCGGTGACATCCGCGGCCGGGGAAGGCGTGGCAGGCGGGAAACGTGGCGAAAGCGTGCGAAAGCCGCGCAATGCACGCGCAGGGCGCCGAGAACAGCGAAATAGCAAAGAAAAAGGCGAACCGCCGGGTGCCCCGCGATTCGCCTTGATCTGGCCTTGGCTCGCTCCGGAACAATGCCGGATCAGCGTGCCGTCATGCGGACAGGCACTCCTTCATGAACGCCTTGCGTTCGTCGCCCTTCTTGCCGCTCGCCTGCGCGTTGCAGGCCTTCATCTTCTGCTGCTGCGAGTTGCCCGCGGTGGCGGGCTTGGCCGACAGGCATTCCTTCATGAAGGACTTGCGCTCGTCCCCGGTCTTGCCGGCTGCCTGCGCATTGCATGTCTTCATCTTGCTCTGCTGGCTGTTGCCGGAGGCGGTCTGGGCAAAGGCGCCCGTGGCGACCAGTGGGCACAGCAGCACGCAGGTTGCGATCAGTGTCTTCATGCTGGAATCTCCTGACTGAGGATCGGGTCGCCAAGCGCAGGATGCGCAACGGCGCAGGCTGGGCGTGATGCCCATTACAGCACAAAACGCTGAAAACCCCAATCAGGTTGACGCTGTCTGCGTGTCGGACACGCCGATGCGTCAATGTGGTCTCGAGCCGCGCTCGGCGCAGCCGCTCAGAGCAGACGGCCCTGGCCGCGCGAGGCCGCGTCGGCCTGCATCGCGGCACGCTGGCGATCCATGAAATCGCGCAGCGTGTCGATGCCGCGCAGCCGCAGGATCGTGTTCCGGACCGCCGCCTCGACCAGCACCGCAAGGTTGCGGCCGGCCGCGACCTGGATCTTCACCATATGGATGGGCAGGCCCAGCACGTCCAGATATTGCGAATCGAGCGGGAGCCGTTCGAATTCCCCGTCGTTGCGGCGCACCAGCTGGACCACCAGCTTGAGCTTCATCTTTCGGCGCACCGCGGTTTCGCCGAAGATCGTCTTGATATCGAGCAGGCCCAGGCCGCGCACTTCGAGCAGGTTCTGCAGCAGCGGCGGGCAGCGCCCCTCGACGAAATCCGGGCCAAGACGCACGAAGTCGACCGCATCGTCGGCCACCAGGCCATGTCCGCGCGAGATCAGTTCCAGGCCCAGTTCGCTCTTGCCCAGACCGGATTCGCCCATGATCAGCACGCCCATGCCGAGGATGTCGAGAAACACGCCGTGCATCGTGACGCGCGGGGCGGAGATGCGCGACAGATACAGCCGCAGATGGTCGATGACCGCGGCCGACGACACCGGCGTCGTGAACAGCGGCGTCGACGAGCGGGTGCAGCGCAGTTCCAGGTCGGGCGGCGGTTCCATGCCGTCGGCGACGACCAGGAACGGTGGCTCCAGCAGGATCAGTTCGCCCATCTGCCGCTTGCGCGTTTCGTCGTCGAGCCGCTGGTAGTAGGTAATCTCCGGCTTGCCGAGGACCTGGATCCGGTTCGGGTGGATCAGGTTCAAGTGACCGACCAGGTCGGCGGCCGAGGTCGCCTCGCGTGCGAAGTCGAGGTCGAAGGCGCGATCGGCGCCCTCCAGCCCGGCCACCCAGGACAGTTTGAGGTCGGCTGCGTTGTCGTCGAAGATCGACTGGGAGGTGACGCCGGTGAGTTCCATGCGGGATGAGGCGGGGCGCTAGGGCGGTGGTGTATGCGGTGGGCGCGGCTGTGCGCGCTTATGCCGGAAGGGTCAAGGATGCCATTGCACCAGCAGCTGGTGAATCGCATCGGGCGTCGGCAAAGCGGCGAGGCCATCGCGCATGTCGCGATCGGACAATAGCTGAGCAATTTCCGACAGGATTTCCAGATGCTGCTGCGTGGCCTGTTCCGGCACCAGCAGGAAGATCAGCAGCGAGACCGGCTTGCCGTCGGGCGATTCGAACGGGATCGGCTCGGCGAGCCGCATGAAGGCAGCCAGCGGCTGTTTCAGTCCCTTGATGCGGCCATGCGGGATGGCGACGCCGGCGCCGAGTCCGGTCGAGCCGAGCGATTCGCGGGCGAACAGATTGTCGGTCACCGTGGCGCGCGCCACGCCATGGTTGTTTTCGAACAGCAACCCGGCCTGTTCGAACACGCGTTTCTTGCTGGTGACGCTGACGTCGAGCGAGATATTGCCGGGCGGCAGCAGTTTGGCCAAACGGTTCATTTGAAAATGCGCGGAATTCCTGATACTGGCGCCGCCATGCGGTTCTCGCCGGCGGGGGCCGGTCTGCCGTTGCTGGGCGGTGCGTTCGTTGCCGCCGCTTCCCGACTATCAGCGTGCGGCACATTATAGTGCAGGGGGGCTCCCTGCCGTCCGATGCCGATCGCCCCGAGCGGCATTGCGCAGGAAACGGGGCGGGCATTCTCTAGATGTATTGCACAGCATACACCGGGAAGCCCGCCAGACGGAACCCCATTCCGGTTTCATCCTGCAGGCTGCGAGGAGTGGCGCCGCGCGACGGGCGCAAAAAAGCCGTGCTCCTGGCACGGCTTCCTTCCTCGCTTCAAGGCGGGCCGTCGTCCGGCCGCGCCGAATCATCAAGCTACTGCTGGGCCTGACTGGCCGCGAAGCTGTGGTACTTCAGCGATTCGCGGTCGTGGCTCTGCACCTTGTCCTTGTAGCGGATTACCTGCCGGTCCAGCTTGTCGACCAGCATGTCGATCGCCGCATAGAGATCTTCGTGATGCGCCTCGACAAAAATGTCCTTGCCCTTCAGATGCACATTGATTTCCGCGCGCTGACGGCGATCCTTTTCCTTTTGATTGTCGACCGATAGCAGCACGCTGACGTCAATAACCTGATCGAAATGCCTGAGGATTCGCTCCAGTTTCGTTTCCACGTACTCACGCAGCGAAGGCGTGATGTCCAAGTGGTGTCCACTGATCTTGAAGTTCATAGCGCTTCTCCTTCTGAAAGAGCCGCACCAGGCAGGCGATGCGACTCGGCTACAAAGACTTGCGAAGGTTCACGGCCGGGATCTTCAAGGCTTCACGATATTTGGCGACGGTACGTCGCGCCACGACGAAGCCTTGTTCCCCCAGCAGTTCGGCAATCCGGCTGTCGGACAACGGGTTTCTGGGGTCTTCGGCTCCTATCAGCTGCTTGATCAGCGCACGGATTGCGGTGGAAGAGGCGGCACCGCCGGTCTCGGTCGATACATGGCTGCCGAAAAAATATTTCAGCTCGAATGTCCCCATCGGGGTGGCCATGTACTTGTTGGTCGTCACACGAGAAATAGTCGACTCGTGTAGACCCAGTGTATCGGCTATCTCCCTCAAAACCAAGGGGCGCATCGCAATTTCGCCGTGCGTAAAGAAATTCTTTTGCCGCTCCACGATGGCTTGTGCGACGCGCAAAATGGTGTCGAAACGCTGCTGGATATTTTTGATGAGCCAGCGCGCCTCCTGCAGTTTCTGCTGCAATCCCGCGGCGCCGGTATCGCCTTTCGCACCGCGCAAGATCTGCGCATACATGTCGTTGATGCGTAGCCGCGGCATCACATCGGGATTGAGCTGGGCGATCCAGTTGTGGCCGCTCTTGCGCACGAATACATCGGGCACCACGAAGTCCGCTTCCGGCCGGCTGTAGGCGTGGCCGGGATACGGCGCGAGCGAGCGGATCAACTCGTGCGCGGCCTTCAGCTGCATGTCGTCGACCTGCAGCGCCTTCTTCAGCCGTGTGTAGTCGCGCGCGGCCAGCAGTTCGAGGTGATGGCGGACGATGGTCATCGCCAGCTCGCGCTGCGGATGTTCGATGCGGCGCAGTTGCAGCGACAGGCACTCTGCTGCGTTGCGTGCGCCGACCCCGGGCGGATCGAAGCTTTGCAGCAGCGTCAGCATCGCATGCACTTCGTCGAGTTCGAATTCGAGCTCTTCCGGCAATTCGGACAGGATTTCCTCGAGCGACGCGCTCAGATAACCGTCGTCGTCGAGCGATTCGATCAGGAAAATCGCCAGGCCCTTGTCGCGCGTCGAGATTTTCAGCGGCGTCAATTGCTCCATCAGATATTCGCGCAGCGTGGGCTCGGCATCGCGCAATTGCAGCGGTGTTTTCTCGTCCTCATCGCTTTGCGGACGGCGGGCGAAGTCGTCCAGGCTCCAGTCGCCGCCATAATCGTCGCCCGCGCCGTCGGCATAGCCTTCGTCGGCTGCGGCGGTGCCGTCCGCGTGCGAGTCCGCGGGCGCCGCCGGTTCGGCGGGCGAGGTCGTGGTGGCGGTCTGCACATTGACCGACCCGTCGGCGGCAACGCGCAGCGGGCTTTCGATCCAGTCGTTTTCGCGTTCGAGCAGCGGATTCTCGGTCAGCGCCTGCTCGACTTCCTGTTGCAGTTCCAGCGTGGACAACTGCAACAGCCGGATGGACTGCTGCAGCTGCGGCGTCAGGGCCAGATGCTGGGAGAGGCGTAGCTGTAGCGACGGTTTCATGCGGCCTATTTTATGCGCAACTTCGGCCGCGATGGAACGGAATTTGCTATCGGAAGTTTCGATTGCGTGGTCAGAAGCGATTGCCTGATGGATCACCAGAGGAGGATCGTGGCATCGCTTGCCGGCGTGCGAAGCGGCGGCCCCGCAGTGCGGGGGAGTCGCGCGGCGGACCGCCCGGTGTCAGCGCGCCGTTACATGCGGAAGTTTTCGCCCAGGTAGACGCGCCGCACCGATTCGTTGGCGATGATTTCCTTGGGCTCGCCTGCCGCCAGCACCGCGCCCTCGCTGATGATGTAGGCGTGGTCGCAGATGCCCAGCGTCTCGCGTACGTTGTGGTCGGTGATCAGCACGCCGATATTGCGCGCCTTCAGGAAGCTGACGATGCGCTGGATTTCGCCCACGGCGATCGGATCGACGCCGGCGAAGGGTTCGTCGAGCAGGATGAAGCGCGGCGCGGAGGCCAACGCCCGCGCGATCTCGACGCGCCGCCGCTCGCCGCCGGACAGCGACAGCGCCGGGTTGTTGCGCAGGTGCGCGATTTGCAGGTCGTCGAGCAGGCTGTCGAGGCGGCGCTCGATCTCGGCCGCGGACAGCGCCTTGCCGTTGTCGCGCTGCAGTTCCAGCACCGCGCGGATGTTCTGCTCGACATTGAGCTTGCGGAACACCGATGCTTCCTGTGGCAGGTACGACAGCCCCATGCGCGCGCGCTCGTGGATCGGCAGGCCGCTGATGTGCTGGCCATCGAGCACGATGTCGCCTTCGTCGAGCGCGACCAGGCCAACGATCATGTAGAACGAGGTGGTCTTGCCCGCGCCGTTGGGGCCGAGCAGGCCAACGACCTCGCCGCTCTTGACGTCGAGCGACACGTCCTTGACCACGGTGCGCGAGCCGTAGCGCTTCTTCAGATGGCGCACCACCAGGTTGCTGGTGACGGGCATCGTGCCGGCGCCAGCGCCGGCTGCGGTATTGGCGTTGGCGGCTGGAGCGGTGGCGGTAGCGGTGTCGGCAACGGACATGTGGGCAATCCTTTGATGCTGCGTGATGCGAAGCTGGCGGCGAAGCGCGTGCGGCGTGGGCCGGGGGCGGGCCGGCAAGCGGTCAGGGTTTGGCCGTCGGCGAGCCCTTCAGATCGACACCGGCACCGCTGCCGCCGGTTCCCTGGCTCTGGCGCGGCGACAGCACCGCGCGCACGCGGCCGGACGGGTTCGCCGGCGCCGCGTTGCCGCTGCCGCCGGCCGCGGTGTAGAACTCGTTGCGGCTGTCGTAGGTCAGCACCGCGCCGCGGATCTCGTCGACGATCTTGGCACCGGCCAGGCGCGCCATGCGGGCATTGCCGATCAGCTTGGCGACCTCCTGCTTGCCGTCGTATTCGATGCGGTCGCCCCAGCCGTCGATGTACTCGTCGACGTTGTCGCGCTTCTGCCGGATGTAGGCCTGCTTGCCCCCCTTGGAAGTCGCCACCGCGTACTGGTAGCCCTCCGGGTCGGTGCGGACCTCGGCGGCATCGGACTTCAGCACCATGGTGCCCTTGGTCAACACCACGTTGCCGGTCAGCGTATAGATCTGCTTGACGTCGTCGTAGCTGGCGTTGTCGGCCTCGAGCACCAGCGGCTTGTCGCGGTCGGCGCGTTCGGCGAGCGCCGGCAGGGCGAGCGTCATGCCGGCGGCGAAGGCGAGCAGCACGGCGGTGGCGCGGCGGCGGGTCCAGGTCGTCAGGGTCAGGGTCATGTTGGCCACGATGGCGTTGATTGGCGTTGTCCGGGAGGGATCGTTCGAAGGTTGCGTGGCGGGCGCGGCGGCGCGATGCGTCATGGCTTCGCGCCGCCGCCGCGCGGCGCCATCACGATGGTGCCGCGCACATTGCCGAGCAGGTTGACCTCGCGCGTGACATTGTTGAAGACCAGGCCGTTGGCGGTCATCACCGACGGGCCGCGGGTCAGCTTGACCGGCTTGTCGGTCTTGACGATGTCGTCGTTGATCAGGATCTGGAAGTAGCTCGAGGTCGCGCTCATCTGCGGGTCCTGCGACGGATCGGCGCCCTGCACGCGGACGATATGGGCGTTGCCGAACAGGTCGATCACGCTCGCGTCGGCGTTCATCCGGCCGAGGTCGGCAGTGCCGGTCACCGGCGGCCGGTCCGGCTCGTAGGCCCGCATCGCCGGCCGCGTGACCTCGTAGGTCTGGTCGTCCTCGTAATGGATCATCCGCTCGCCGGTGAAGCGCATCTTGGTGCTGCCGTCCTCGGCCAGTTCGGTCGCGGTGAAGCGCTCCATCCAGTAGTCGGGCACATGGCGCTTCTGGCGTTCGGTATCGCTGACCTGGCGCGGCGTATTGATCTGCACGAGCCAGAAGGTACTGCCGGCGACCAGCGCCATCAGCAGCAGCGGCATCAGCCGCAGTGCGAGCCGGGACAGGGAGGGAAACAGATCGCGCATGGCGTGCGTCAGATGACCTTGGCCCGGGTCAGGTCATGGATATGCAGCGCGCCGACCAGGCGCTGGTCGGCATCGACCACCAGCAGCTGGTTGATGCGGTTCGCTTCCATGATCTGCACCGCCTCGACCGCGAGCTGGTCGGGCCCGACGGTGAACGGATTGGCATGCATGACCTCGCCGATCGGCACGGTCTTCCAGTCGCGCGGCGTTTCCAGCAGCCGGCGCAGGTCGCCGTCGGTGAAGACGCCGATCGCGCGGCCGCCGGCGTCGACGATCGCGGTCATGGCCATGCCCTTGCGGGTGATTTCCATCAGGGCCTGCGCCAGCGGCGTGCTTTCGCGGACTTCCGGCACCGCATTGCCGGTGCGCATCACGTCCCGCACATGGGTCAGCAGCTTGCGGCCCAGCGCGCCGCCGGGGTGCGAGCGCGCGAAGTCCTCTTCGCCGAAACCGCGCGCATCGAGCACCGCCACCGCCAGCGCATCGCCCAGCGCCAGCGCCGCCGTGGTGCTGGCGGTCGGCGCCAGGTTCAGCGGGCAGGCTTCCTTGTCGACGCGGGCGTCCAGATGCGCGTCGGCCAGCTGCGCCAGGTTCGACTCGACATTGCCGGTCACCGAGATCAGCTTGGCGCCGATGCGCTTGACGATCGGCACGATCGACAGCAGTTCGGAGGTCTCGCCGGAATTGGAAAACGCGACCAGCACATCGTCGCGCGTGATCATGCCAAGGTCGCCGTGCGAGGCCTCGGCGGGATGGACGAAGAAGGCAGGCGTCCCGGTCGAGGCCAGCGTGGCGGCAACCTTGCGGCCGATATGGCCGGACTTGCCGATGCCGGAAACGACCACGCGGCCCGAGCACTCCAGCACCAGCTGCACCGCCCGCGCGAAGTCCGGCGTCAGCCGCGACGACAACGCGGCGACGGCATCGGCTTCGATCTGCAGGGTATGGCGTGCGAGCTCGAGTGCTCTTTCCGCATTGAAATTGGCTATCATGGCGACGAAGTATACCAATGAATGCGATGACGCCCGGGCCGGTCGCGGCGCGTCCGGCGCGGCGTCTGCGTTCGCGTCCGGGTCCCGTCTCCGCCGGCCGGCCGCCCCCTGACGGAACACGCCGGGCCGGGGCAGGCCTGTTCCCGGTCCACCGCCTGCATTACCGCCTGCAACCGCTGCACTGCCGCACCGCTATCCGCGCCACCGCTCGCATCATCGCTCGCACCAATACCGGCCCGCCCGAATGCATTCTCCGCTGGACCTGACCCTTGTGCTGCTGGCCGCCGCCGTGCTCGGCGTGGTCGCCTTCCGCATGCTGCAGCTGCCGCCGATGCTGGGCTATCTGGCGGTCGGCATCCTGATCGGACCCCACGCGCTGGGCTTGGCCAGCGATTCCGGCCAGACCAAGTACCTTGCCGAGTTCGGCGTGGTCTTTTTGATGTTCTCGATCGGGCTGGAGTTCAATCTGGCCAAGCTGCGCTCGATGCGCCGGCTGGTGTTCGGCCTCGGCGGCAGCCAGGTGGTGCTGACCATGCTGGCGGTGGCGCCGGTCGGCTGGCTGTTCAGCGCGGTGTTCGACCTGACCTGGCAGGCGTCGATCGCGCTGGGCGGCGCGCTGGCGATGTCGTCGACCGCGATCGTCTCCAAGATGCTGTCCGAGCGGCTTGAGCTCGAGACCGAGCACGGCCGCAACATCTTCAGCGTGCTGCTGTTCCAGGATCTGGCGGTGGTGCCGCTGCTGATCGTGATCCCCGCGCTGTCCCGCGATCCGGGCGAGCTGCCGATGGCGCTGGCGCTGGCGATCGTCAAGATCGTGGTCGCGCTGACGCTGATCTTCGTGCTGGGCAAGCGCGTGGTCAGCCGCTGGTTCCACGTGGTGGCCGCGCGCCGCTCGCAGGAGCTGTTCATGCTGAACCTGCTGCTGGTCACGCTGGGCATGGCGGCGCTGACCGAGCGGCTGGGCCTGTCGATGGCGCTGGGCGCCTTCATGGCCGGCATGCTGATCGCGGAGACGCCATACCGGCATCAGGTGGAGGAAGACATCAAGCCGTTCCGGGACGTGCTGCTCGGCCTGTTCTTCGTCACCATCGGCATGCTGCTCAATGTCCGCGTGGTGATCGACAACCTGTGGCTGGTGCTGACGCTGCTGATCGTGCCGGTGCTGTTCAAGTTCGTGCTGATCGCCGGGCTGGCGCGGCTGTTCGGCTCGCGTCCCGGCGTGGCGATCCGCACCGGCCTGGGCCTGGCGCAGGCCGGCGAGTTCGGCTTCGTGCTGCTGAACCAGATCGACGGGCTGGGCCTGGTCGATCCGGTGCTGACGCAGGTGATCCTGGCGTCGATGCTGCTGTCGATGCTGGTGGCGCCGTTCCTGATCCAGTACAGCGATGCGATCGCGATGCGCTTTGCCGCCAACGAATGGCTGCTGCAGTCGCTGAACATGACGCGTATCGCCGCGCAGAGCCTGCAGACCGAGAAGCACGCGATCATCTGCGGCTACGGCCGCAGCGGACAGAACCTGGCGCGGATGCTCGAGCGCGAGGGCATCGGCTATGTCGCGCTGGACCTGGACCCGGACCGCGTGCGCGAGGCGGCGGCGGCCGGCGATACGGTCGTCTACGGCGATGCGGGGCGGCGCGAGGCGCTGATTGCCGCAGGCATCCATCGCGCCGCGGCGGTGATCATCACCTATGCCAATACGCCGTCCGCGCTGAAGGTGCTGCACCATGTGCACGAGCTCGAGCCCGCTTTGCCGGTGATCGTGCGCACGGTCGACGATTCGGAGCTGGAAGCGCTGCAGCGCGCCGGCGCGACCGAGGTCGTGCCCGAGATCATCGAGGGCAGCCTGATGCTGGCCTCGCATGCGCTGGTGCTGCTGGGCGTGCCGATGCGGCGCGTGGTGCGCGGCGTGCAGCAGGCGCGGGATGCGCGCTACAGCCTGCTGCGCGGCTACTTTCACGGCCGCGACGACGAGGAGGACATGATCGAGCGCGACTCGGTGCGGCTGCATTCGCTGTCGCTGGGGCCGGACGCGACCGCGGTCGGCCGCCGTCTCGGTACGCTGGGGCTCGAGCATATCGGCGTCGAGGTCACCGCCGTGCGGCGGCGCGGCATCCGCGCCTTCGATCCGCAGCCCGATACCGTGCTCGAGCCCGGCGACATCCTGGTGCTGCGCGGCACGCCCGAGGCGCTCGAGGCGGCCGAGCAGCGGATCACCGAGCGCTGACGCAGCCGTTATCCTGGATGGCTGGCGCTCGAGCCATCCCCTTCATCCATTGTTTCCGACCATGTCCGCTGCCACCATCCAGTCCCCGCCCCTGGGCGACGTCACCACCTATCTGCGCGACCGCATCCGTACGGTGCCCGACTGGCCGCAGCCCGGCGTGATGTTTCGCGACATCACGCCGCTGCTGCAGGACCCGAAGACGCTGCGCGTGCTGATCGACGTATTCGTGCACCGCTACATGGACGCCGGCCTCGACATGGTGGCCGGCATCGATGCGCGCGGCTTCATCCTTGGCGCGATCGTCGCCTACGAGCTGAACCTGGGCTTCGTGCCGATCCGCAAGAAGGGCAAGCTGCCGTTCCAGACGGTGGCCGAGGAATACGAGCTCGAATACGGCAGCGCCACCGTCGAGATCCACGCCGATGCCTGCAAGCCGGGCGACCGCGTGCTGCTGATCGACGACCTGATCGCCACCGGCGGCACGATGATGGCCGGACGCCGGCTGCTCGAGCGGCTCGGCGCCACCGTCGTGGAAGGCGCGGCAATCGTCGATCTGCCCGAGCTCGGCGGCTCGCGCCATCTGCTCGACAGCGGCCTGCCGCTGTTCACCGTGTGCCGATTCGAGGGCCACTGAACGTCCTTCGCGCAACAACCGCAGCGCCGCCCAGCGTTGCGAAGCGCATCATCGCCGGCGCCTCGCGTTGCCCTCTTGCGCAGCGCGGGCGCATAATGGCCGTTCATTCACAACAAGGGCCGGGCGGCCCCTGCCTCTGACCGCCGCACCGGCCGCAATGGGTGCCACACCATGGGCGTTCTGCTTCATCTGCTCTCCGGGGTCGCGCTGCTGGTCTGGGGCACGAATATCGTCAAGGTCGGCATTCTGCGCGTCTATGGCGCGAATCTGCGCCACGTGCTCTCGGCCAGCGTTGCCAATCGCTTCAGCGCCTTCGCCGCCGGCCTCGGCGTGACGGGCCTGGTGCAAAGCAGCAATGCGACGGCCGTCATCGTCAGTTCCTTCGTCAGCCAGGGCCTGATCGCGGTCGCGCCCGCGCTGGCCATCATGCTGGGCGCCAACGTCGGCACCGCGATGATGGTGCAGGTGTTCTCGCTGGACCTGTCGTGGCTGTCGCCGCTGCTGATCTTCATCGGCGTGATCGCGCATCTGAGCTGGAAGGGCAGCAGGCCGGGCCATGTCGGCCGCGTGCTGATCGGCCTGGGGCTGATCACGCTGGCGCTGGAGCTGATTTCCAATGCGACCCGTCCGGTGGTCGAGGCCGCCGGCGTCAAGGTGCTGTTCGCCAGCCTGACCGGCGATACCGCGCTCGACATGCTGGTCGGCGCCTTCCTGACCGTGCTGTCCTATTCGAGCCTGGCGGTGGTGCTGTTCTGCGGCGCGCTGGCCTCGGCCGGCGTGGTGTCGATCCCGGTCGCGCTGGCGCTGGTGCTCGGCGCCAACCTCGGCTCGGGCATCTCGGCGTTCCTGACGACTTCCGGCAACAACCAGCCCGGCAAGCGCGTGACGCTGGGCAATCTGCTGTCGCGCCTGCTCGGCTGCGTGGTGGCGCTGCCGCTGCTGGACGACGCCCAGACGCTGCTGCGCGCGGTCGATGCGGACCCGCAGCGGCTGATCGTCAATTTCCATCTGCTGTTCAACGTGGTGCTGGCGGTGGCGCTGATCGGGCTGACCGCGCCGCTGGCGCGGCTGTGCGAAACGATATTGCCGGGCCGCAACACCGGCGAGAGCCAGGTCACGCCGCGCCACCTCGATCCGGCCGCGCTGTCCACGCCGACGCTGGCGCTGGCCAATGCCGCGCGCGAGGTGCTGCGCATCGGCGACCGCGTCGAGCAGATGCTCGACAACATGCTGCGCGTGCTGCGGACCAACGACGCCAAGCTGGCCGCCGCCACCTGCCGCATCGACGACGAGATCGACGATCTCTATACCGCGATCAAGCTGTACCTGACGCGCATCAGCGTCGAGGCGCTCGACGAGCGCGACGGCCGCCGCTGGACCGAGATCATCTCGCTCAATATCAATCTGGAGCATGCGGCCGACATCATCGAACGGATCCTGATCGATGCGCGGGACAAGAAGATCGCCCACAACCTGGTGTTTTCCGAGGCCGGCATGCAGGAAATCACCGAGATGCATGCCCGCCTGATCGGCAATCTGCGGCTTGGGCTGTCGGTGTTCCTGAACGGGGACCTGAAGAGCGCGCGCCAGTTGATGATGGAGAAGGCGACCTTCCGCGAGCTCGAGCGCAAGTATTCGCATACCCACCTGCGCCGCGTGGCCACGCAGACGATCGAGAGCATCGACACCAGCTCGCTGCACCTGGACGTGATCAGCGACCTGAAGCGCCTGAACTCCTTGTTCTGCGCGACCGCCTACCCGGTGCTCGAAGAAGCCGGCGCGCTCGATCGCAGCCGGATGCGCGACGAGGACGGCCGCGACACCGAGCAGGCGCGCCCGCTGGCCGCCGCTGGCGCCGCCAATGGCGCGCCCGCCCAGCCGCTGGCACCGCGGGTGCGGCCGGAGTAGGGAACGCTCGAAGAGGGCAGGGGCCTTTCGTCGCCCCGTACCTCTGACGCCTCGCTGGCGCCTTGCCGGCGACTTGCCAACGACTTGCCGGCGACTTACCGGCGACTTACCGGCGCTTGACCCGCCGCGCCGGTTCTTCCACGGGCCGCTTGAGCAGCGGCGCCAGGTACTTGCCGGTGAAGCTCGCCTTGCTGGCCGCGATGTCCTCCGGCGTGCCGCGCGCGATGATCTGCCCGCCGCCGGCGCCGCCCTCGGGGCCGAGGTCCAGCACCCAGTCCGCGGTCTTGATCACATCGAGGTTGTGTTCGATGATCACCACAGTATTGCCCTGGTCGCGCAGCTTGTGGATGACCTTGAGCAGCAGTGCGATATCGTGGAAATGCAGGCCGGTGGTCGGCTCATCGAGGATGTACAGCGTGCGGCCGGTATCGCGCTTGGACAGCTCCAGCGACAGCTTGACGCGCTGCGCTTCGCCGCCCGACAGCGTGGTCGCCGCCTGGCCCAGCCGGATGTAGCCCAGCCCCACATCGAGCAGCGTCTGCAGCTTGCGCCGGACCACCGGCACCGCGCTGAAGAACTCGTAGGCCTGCTCGACCGTCAGCTCCAGCACCTCCGAGATGTTCTTGCCCTTGTACAGCACCTCCAGCGTCTCGCGGTTGTAGCGCTTGCCGTGGCAGACGTCGCAGGGCACGTAGACATCGGGCAGGAAGTGCATCTCGACCTTGAGCACGCCGTCGCCCTGGCAGGCCTCGCAGCGCCCGCCCTTGACGTTGAACGAGAAGCGGCCCGGATCGTAGCCGCGCTCCTTGGCCGACGGCACGCCGGCGAACAGCTCGCGGATCGGCGTGAACAGGCCCGTATAGGTGGCCGGATTGGACCGGGGCGTGCGGCCGATCGGGCTCTGGTCGACGTTGATGACCTTGTCGAAGTGCTCGAGCCCGTCGATGCGGTCGTGCGGCGCCGGCTCCGGCGTCGAGCCGTACAGATGGCGCGCCACCGCCGGATACAGCGTGTCGTTGATCAGCGTCGACTTGCCCGAACCGGAGACCCCGGTCACGCAGGTCAGCAGGCCGACCGGAATCTCGGCGTTGACCTGCTTCAGATTGTTGCCGCTGGCGTTCAGGATGCGCAGCATCCGTTCCGGATCCGGCGGCGTGCGCGAGGCCGGCACCTCGATGCTGAGCTCGCCCGACAGGTACTGTCCGGTCAGCGAGGCCGGCGAGGCTTCGATCTGCGGCGGCGTGCCCTCGGCGACGATCTGGCCGCCATGGACGCCCGCGCCCGGGCCGATGTCGACCACATAGTCGCTGGCGCGGATCATGTCCTCGTCGTGCTCGACCACCAGCACCGAATTGCCGATGTCGCGCAGATGCTTGAGCGTGCCGATCAGCCGGTCGTTGTCGCGCTGGTGCAGGCCGATCGACGGCTCGTCCAGCACGTACATCACGCCGGTCAGCCCCGAGCCGATCTGCGAGGCGAGCCGGATGCGCTGCGCCTCGCCGCCCGACAGCGTGTCGGCGCTGCGCTCCAGCGACAGATAGTCGAGGCCGACGTTGTTCAGGAAGTTCAGCCGCGCGGAGATCTCGCGCACGATCTTGTCGGCGATCTCGCGCTTGGCGCCCTGCAGCTGCAGCGTCAGGAACCAGGTCAGCGCGTCGCGCAGCGGCCAGCCGCTGATCTCGAAGATCGCGCGCGCCTGTTCGCCATCGCCGACCTTGACATGGCGCGCCTCGGTACGCAGCCGCGTGCCGTGGCAGGCGGGGCAGGGCTGGTTGTTCTGGTACTTGGCCAGTTCCTCGCGCACCGCGACGGAATCGGTCTCGCGGTAGCGGCGCTCCAGATTGGGGATGATCCCCTCGAACACGTGCGAGCGCGTGGTGGTGCGGCCACGCTCGTTCATGTAGGTGAACGGAATCTCGGTCTCGCCCGAGCCGTGCAGCACCACCTGCTGCACCTCGGCCGGCAGGTCTTCGAACGCGGTGTCCAGGTCGAAGTCGTAGAACGCCGCCAGGCTCTGCAGCATCTGGAAATAGAACTGGTTGCGGCGGTCCCAGCCCTTGATCGCGCCCGAGGCCAGCGACAGGTTGGGGAAGGCCACCACCCGCTTCGGATCGAAGAACGTGATCTGGCCCAGGCCGTCGCAGCTCGGGCAGGCGCCCATCGGGTTGTTGAACGAGAACAGCCGCGGCTCGAGCTCGGGCAACGAGTACGAGCAGATCGGGCAGGCGAACTTCGAGCTGAACAGATGCTCGGCGCCGCTGTCCAGCTCGAGCGCGACCGCGCGGCCATCGGCCAGCCGCAGCGCGGTCTCGAACGATTCGGCCAGCCGCTGCTTGATGTCCGGCCGCACCTTGACGCGGTCGACCACCACTTCGATGCTGTGCTTCTCCGTCTTTTTCAGCTTGGGCAGCGCATCGACCTCGTAGACCCTGGCCTGCGCCTCGTGCGCGGCGCCGCCGCCCGAGCGGATGCGGAAACGGACGAAGCCCTGCGCCTGCATCGTGTCGAACAGGTCGGTGTGCTCGCCCTTGCGGTCGGCCACCACCGGCGCGAGGATCATCAGCTTGGTGTCCTCGGGCAGCGCCAGCACCGCGTCGACCATCTGGGACACGCTCTGGGCCTGCAGCGGCAGATCGTGGTTCGGGCAATACGGCGTGCCGGCGCGCGCGTACAGCAGGCGCAGGTAATCGTGGATCTCGGTGACGGTGCCGACCGTCGAGCGCGGGTTGTGGCTGGTCGCCTTCTGCTCGATCGAGATCGCCGGCGACAGGCCTTCGATCAGGTCGACGTCCGGCTTCTCCATCAGCTGCAGGAACTGGCGCGCGTAGGCCGACAGCGATTCGACGTAGCGGCGCTGGCCCTCGGCATACAGCGTATCGAAGGCGAGCGAGGACTTGCCCGATCCCGACAGGCCGGTGATCACGATCAGCTTGTTGCGCGGCAGATCGAGATTGATGTTCTTCAAATTGTGGGTACGGGCCCCACGGATTCTGATTTCTTCCATATACCGTTTGTCTTCGCCAGGCGGGGCCGCCAGTCGGGGTCGACAGGCCGGTCTCACGGAGCGCCCGCGCCATGTCCGGATCGCAGGCGTACGCTCAAGCAGGAAGCAGGCCGGGGCCTTGGCGCGGGCCGGCGGGGAGGGGGGCGCGGCGGTCCTGCCGCCATCCCGCGCGCCGCTTTCGCCGCCGCCGGGCGCCGCGCGCCGCTACCTTCGTGCCGCCGGCCGATTGCCTCGCCAGCCGGGCCGCTTCCCGCCGATCCGGCGCCGGGCGCCGGGAGCAAACCTGCTAATATACCGAACTTCGGTTTCCGGGGTTGCCCCTGCCTCCGCCTGCCGGCGAGAGGGCGCGGCTCCGGCGCCCGGCACGGTGGCCACGGTGGCGGTTTGGATGGCGCCCCGGCATGGCCGCGTACCGCGGCGCGGGGCCCGGCGCACGGCCGGCCACCCGTCTCACCCGAGTCCCCACGAGCGCAATGCCGTCGACCCAGTCTTCTTCCCCAGCCGCGGCCGATGGTGCCGAACGAGCAGCCGGCGCGGTCTCCGCACGGATGACCCGTATCGAACTGCGCGCCAGCGTGTCGCTGGCCAGCATCTTCGCGCTGCGCATGCTGGGCCTGTTCCTGATCCTGCCTGTCTTCGCCGAATACGCCCGTACGCTCCCCGATGGCCACGACGCCCAGCGCATCGGCCTGGCGATGGGCATCTACGGCCTGATGCAGGCCTTCCTGCATATCCCGCTCGGCTGGCTGTCCGACCGTGTCGGCCGCAAGCCGGTGATGATCGGCGGCCTGCTGCTGTTCGTCGCCGGCGGGCTGGTCGCGGCGTTCTCTGACACGCTGACCGGCATCATCGCGGGCCGCGCGCTGCAGGGCACGGGCGCGATCTCGGCCGCGATCACCGCCTGCATCGCCGACCTGACCAGCGAGCGCCATCGCACCAAGGCGATGGCAATGGTCGGGGGCAGCATCGGCCTGACCTTCGCGCTGTCGCTGGTGATTGCCTCGCCGCTGCTGCGCACCATCGGCATGCCGGGCATCTTCGCGCTGATGTCGGTGCTGGGCCTGCTCGCCATCGCCGTCACGCTGTTCCTGGTACCGACCCCGCCGCCGCCCCACCCGGATCAGCTGCCGCTGCACCGGGTGCTGCCCAAGGTGCTGCTGAATCCGGACCTCGCGCGCATGAACGTCGGCGTGCTGGCGCTGCACGCCTCCCAGGTGGCGATGTTCATGGTGGTGCCGGGCATGCTGGCCGACGCCGGCATGCCTGTCGACTCGCACTGGAAGGTCTACCTGCCGGTCGTGCTGGTGTCGTTCCTGCTGATGCTGGCGCCGATGATGGCGGCAGAGCGCTATGGCCGCATCCGCCCGGTGCTGCTCGGCGCGGTCGCGCTGATGACCGCGGTGCAGCTGCTGTTCGCCGCGGTGCACGGCCTGTGGCCGATCGTCGGGGTGCTGCTGCTGTTTTTCGTGGCATTCAACGTGCTCGAGGCGATGCAGCCCTCGCTGGTGTCGCGCTATGCGGCGGCATCGCGCGGCGCCGCGCTCGGCGTCTACAACACGACCCAGGCGATCGGGCTGTTCCTCGGCGGCGCCGTCGGCGGCTGGCTGCTGCAGCACGCCGGCCGCAGCGCGGTCTTCCATGGCTGCGCGGCCGTGCTTGTCCTCTGGCTTATAATCGCCTGGGGCATGAAGCCGCCGCCCGCCAGGGTCCGCCACGGCGGCCCGGACAGCGAGCCGCAGCCGGCGCACTGAGCGGCGGCCTGCCGGGCACGACGTAACCGCGGCGATCCACGGCGACGGCCGCATCACGCGGACACGCTTTGCGGCGCCGGGCCGCACTACCATCGGCGCGCCCGGCGCGAATCAGTCGAAAAAAGAGTCAAACCAGTCAGCACATTGCCGCGCCGCCCATCGGGGCGCGGTTCTCGGAGAACACCTCATGGCATCCGTCAACAAAGTCATCCTCGTCGGCAATCTCGGCGCGGACCCCGAAACGCGCTATATGCCCAGTGGCGATGCCGTGACCAATATCCGGCTGGCCACCACCGACCGCTACAAGGACAAGCAGAGCGGCGACATGAAGGAGCTGACCGAATGGCACCGCGTGGCCTTCTTCGGCAAGCTCGCCGAGATCGCCGGCCAGTACCTGCGCAAGGGCTCCCAGGTCTATATCGAAGGCCGCATCCGTACCCGCAAGTGGCAGGACCAGTCGGGCCAGGACAAGTACAGCACGGAAATCGTCGCTGAACAAATGCAGATGCTGGGCTCGCGCCAGGGCGGTGGCGGCGGCGGCGACGAAGGCGGCGGCTACGCCCGCGAATCGTCGGGCGGCGGCTATGGTGGCGGTGGCCGCGGCGCCCAAGGCGGTGGCGGTGGCGGCCAGGGCGGCGGCGCGCGCCGGCCGCAGCAGTCGCCGTCGAACGGCTTCGAAGATATGGACGACGATATTCCGTTCTGAGTTTCGCCTCCCCGCTTCACTGCCTCACCGGCAGCCGATCGAGCCCGCTTCACGCGGGCTCTTTTCATTTGGGCGGCCGGTGTTGCGCGCGGGTTTGCGTCTCTGCGCCTATCCAAAGAACACCCGCGCGGATATCGATATCCCCTTTCCTTCGTTCCGCTTCAGGAGCAGCGTCCCTATCCTCGTAGCCTGTTGACCCGGCCAGGAGGACCCGCCAATGAATGCCCCGTTGGACTTCGACGCGCGCCGCGCCCTGCGGGCCGCGCTGGAGTCGCTGCCCGAGCTGGCGCAGAAGATCGGTACCGATGCGGCCGCGCGCGAGGCGCGGCGTCTGCTGCCCTATGAGGGCTTTGCGCTGTTCCGGCAGTCCGGCCTGGGGCTGTTGCGGATTCCGGCGGAGCGGGACGGGCTGGGCGGCTCGCTGGCCGATCTGCTCGAGGTGATCGCCACCATTGCGGCGCAAGAGTCCAACGTCGCGCATGCGCTGCGCATCCATTTCGATCAGACCGAGTCGCTGCGGCTGTCGCCGCGCTCGGCGTTCAACGACCTGCAGGTGCAGCGCATCGTCGGCGGCGCCATCTTCGGCGGGGCATCGACCGAGGTCGGCACCGCCCGGCCCGGCGAGATCACCACGGCGCTGCGCCGGGACGGCGATCATTACCGGCTGTCGGGCCGCAAGTACTACTCGACCGGCACCGCCTTCGCCGACTACGCACGCATCAACGTCAAGGACGCCGATGGCGCTGATGCCTCGGTCGTGATCCCGACCGATCGTCCGGGCATCAGCGTGGTCGACGATTGGGACGGCATGGGACAGCGCATGACCGCCAGCGGCAGCCTGGTGCTCGACGACGTGCAGGTACTGGCCGACGAGGTGACCCGGCGCGGCAACAGCACGCTGGTCGGCCGCCATTGCGGCGCGCTGCGCCAGCTGCATCTGGTCGCCGTGGCGGCCGGCATCGTGCGCAACGCGTGGGCCGATGCGCGGCGCTACGTGCAGGACCATGGCCGTCCCGCGCTGCACAGTCCGGCGCCATCCGCGCGCGAGGACCACTTCATCCAGCAGGTGATCGGCGATCTGGCCGCGCACAGCCACGCGATCGATGCGCTGGTCCGGGACAACGCGCGCGTGCTGGACCGCTCGGCCGACGCGCTGCTGGCTGGCGCCGACGATGCCGAGGCGCTGGTGCTGCAGGGCGCGCTGGCCACGGCGCAGACACAGCTGGTGGTCAGCAAGCTGGCGCTGCACGTGGGCGAGCGGATGTTCGAGGCGGGCGGGGCGTCGTTTACGGCGAAGCGCTACAACTTCGACCGCCACTGGCGCAACCTGCGCACGATCTTCAGCCACAACCCGCTGCTGCACAAGGCGCGCGTGGTTGGCGCCTACTACCTGAACGGCGAGACCACCCACCTGACCGAAGGTCGGGTGTTCTGAGCCCTGTTCCGAATCTGCGGAGACTCGCGATGACATCGGCCACACCGCCGCGCCAGCTGCACCTGAACATCAATGCCTTGCATTCCGGCTTCGTGCCCTCGGCATGGCGCCTGCCCGCCAGCGATCCGCGCGCCTTCGTCGACGTGCAGCACTACGTGCGCGTGGCGCGCATCGCGGAGGCCGCAAAGTTCGATGCGATCTTCCTTGCCGACAACGCGTCGATCGCCGACCAGATCCATTTCCGTCCGATCACCGCGCTGGAGCCGACGCTGCTGCTGGCCTGCGTCGCCGCCGCGACCACGCATATCGGGCTGGTGGCCACCGTATCGACCAGCTACAACGAGCCCTACAACGTCGCGCGGCGTTTTGCGACGCTCGACCATGTCAGCGGCGGGCGGGCCGGATGGAATGTGGTGACGACCGCCGATGCGGGCTCGGCGCGCAATTTCGGCCGAGCCGCCCCGCCCGATCACGGCCAGCGCTATGCGCGCGCGGACGAATTCACGACGCTGGTCAAGGCGTTGTGGGACAGCTGGGAGGACGACGCCTTCATCGGCGACAAGACTCGTGGCCGCTTCGTCGATACTGCGAAGCTGCAGCCGGTTGCCCATCATGGCGCGTTCTTCGACGTGCACGGGCCGTTGAACCTGCCGCGGCCGCCGCAGGGCCATCCGGTGCTGTTCCAGGCCGGCGGCTCCGACGATGGCCGCGAGCTGGCGGCGCGCCATGCCGAGGCCGTGTTCTCGGCCGCGCAGTCGTTCGACGAGGCGCTGGCCTACAAGCGCGCCATCAATGCGCGCGCCGAAGCGCTGGGGCGCGGTGCGGATGCGGTCAAGGTGCTGCCGGGCCTGACCACCATCATCGGCGCCACCGAGGCCGAAGCACGGCAGCGGCGCGACGCGCTGGTCGATCTGATTCCGTGGGACTACAGCCTGAACCGTCTTGCCGGCACGCTTGGCATCGAGGTCGAGCGGCTCGAGCTCGATGCGCCGTTGCCCGACGATCTGGCCGTGCCGGCCAATGGCAACCACACCTTCTTCCGCGCGACGCTGGCGGCGGCGAGACGGCAGAACCTGACGGTGCGCGCGCTGATTCGCGAGCTCGCTGGCGGCGGCGGCCACCGCGTGATCGTCGGCACGCCAGAGCAGATCGCCGACGACATCGAGCACTGGTTCCGCCACGGCGCGGCCGACGGCTTCAACCTGATGCCCGATGCGCTGCCGGACGGCCTGCAGGACTTCGTCGACGGCGTGGTGCCGATCCTGCAGCGGCGCGGCATCTTCCGGACCGAGTACGCGGGCGCGACGCTGCGCGCCCATCTCGGTCTGGCACGTCCGGCGGGCAGGGCACCGGCGCGCGCCGCCGCCTGACCGAAGGCGCGCTGCGGTCTTGTCATCCTCCCTCCTATTGACGCGGTAGCCGGCCCAAGCCCTACACTGTGGCGTACCCGGCTGCCGCGGCCATTCCCATTCCGTGCGCAGCATCCCCCTTGCCCGACGCGACGATGCCCACATGGAATGGCTGACTGACCCCACGATCTGGATTGGCCTGGCGACGCTGGTGGTGCTCGAGATCGTGCTCGGCATCGACAACCTGGTGTTCATCGCGATCCTGGCCGACAAGCTGCCGCCGGAGCAGCGCGACAAGGCGCGCATCATCGGCCTGTCGCTGGCGCTGTTCATGCGGCTGGGTCTGCTGTCGGTGATGTCGTGGCTGGTCACGCTGACACGGCCCCTGTTCGCGCTCGGTCCGCTGGAATTTTCGGGCCGCGACCTGATCCTGCTGGCCGGGGGCATCTTCCTGCTGGTCAAGGCCACGCTGGAGCTGCACGAGCGGATCGAGGGCAAGCCCGAGCAGGAGGTCGAGAAGCCCGCCTATGCGGGCTTCTGGCTGGTGGTCACGCAGATCGTCATTCTCGATGCGGTGTTCTCGCTGGATTCGGTGATCACCGCGGTCGGCATGGTCGACCATCTGAGCGTGATGATGGTCGCGGTGGTGATCGCGATCGCGGTGATGCTGTTCGCGTCCAAGCCGCTGACGCGCTTCGTCAATGCCCACCCTACCGTGGTGGTGCTGTGCCTGAGCTTCCTGCTGATGATCGGCCTGAGCCTGGTCGCCGATGGCTTCGGTTTCCACATCCCCAAGGGCTATCTGTACGCGGCGATCGGCTTCTCGGTCGGCATCGAGGCGCTGAACCAGCTGGCGCGCCGCAATCTGCTGCGCTACGAGGCGCGCAGGCCGATGCGCCAGCGCACCGCCGATGCGGTGCTGCGCCTGCTTGGCGCGCGCCGCGCGGCCGAAGGGGAGGCCGGCGAGCCGGTCAGGCGGGACACGGCCGCGCCCACGGCCTTTGCACCGGAAGAGCGCAGCATGGTCAGCGGCGTGCTGTCGCTGGCCGAACGCTCGGTCCGCTCGATCATGACGCCGCGCTCGGAGCTGTCGTGGATCGATATCGAGCAGGATGCCGACACGCTGCGCCAGCAGATCCTCGCCACGCCGCACAGCTTCTTTCCGGTCTGCCGCGGGCAGCTGGACGAGATCCTCGGCGTCGCGCGCGGCAAGGACCTGATCGGCACACTGGCCGAGCACGGCCGCATCGACGAGGCCAGCCTGCGGCCGCCGATCGTGGTGCCGGAATCGATCCGCATCCTGCCGCTGATGGAGACGCTGCGCGCGTCGCGCGGCCAGCTGGTGCTGGTGACCGACGAATACGGCGCGGTGCTGGGGGTCGTCACGCCGGTCGACGTGCTCGAGGCGATCGCCGGAGAGTTCCCCGACGAGGACGAGCATCCGACCATCGCGGCGGCGGGAGAGGGGCGCTGGCTGATCGACGGCAGTGCCGATCTGCATGCGGTCGCCCATGTGCTGGAACTGGGCGAGTCGTGGACGCAATCGCAGGGCCGCTATGCGTCGCTGGGCGGCCTGCTGCTGGACCGCTTCGGCATCGTGCCGCCGGTGGGCAGCGCGATCGATCTGGACGGCTATCGCTTCACGGTGGTCGAGGCGACCGAACGGCGGATCGATCGTATCGAAGTGGTGCGCCCGGGCGCCGAATCGGTGCAGGCGGGCGCCGACGCCGAGCAGCGGGAGCGCTGAAGGGAATCGACGGTGCGGGTGCTGATACGCGGGGCCGTTCGTACGCGGAAACCGATGCGCGCGCCCTTACACGCCGAACGACTGCAACCGCGAACGGGCGGGCCGGCTCGCGTCGCGCGACCGTACCGGGCGCAGCTCGCCTTGCCACGGTGCGGCCAGCGCATCGAGCCGGTGGTCGCCGGCCAGCGTCTTGTCGTGCAGCGCGTCGCGCAGCGCCTGGCCGATGGCCATGCGGCACAGCGCCTCGCCGTCGCGCGTCAGCGTGCGCACGTCCGCGCCCGCACCGGCGCGGATCGTAAAGGAGCGCCGGCCCACGCCGACGAAGCTGGTGAAGCGCACGCAATCGCATTCGCCGGAACCGGCGAAATTGACGCTGACATGGTAGGCAAGGCTGGTGCCGGCCCATGGCAACGTACAAAGGTAACTGACGGCTTCGCTCATGGCGGCCTCGCTTTGGCGCTTCAGGCCGTAGGCAGCGTTTCGGTCGGAACCAGGCCGTCGATGATGGCGCGGCCGTAGTCGACGGCGGCGCGCCGGGCGGTGCCGACGTTCTCGCACGATCCGCTGGTCAGGCGGTACAGCCGCGATTGCTCGTTGCCGGGCGGCTGGCCCTCGATGCAGATCATCACGGAGACATCGAAAGCAAGTTCGGGCTTGGTGCGCGGCCATGTCTGCACCGGCGCGCGCCGGTAGACCAGCGGATAGAGCTCGTAGCCCTTGTAGCTGGCGGTCGGAAGGGAGTCCATGCATCGCTCCTGTTGAACAACGTGGACGCCGGCTTGCTGCAATCAGCAAAAGAACCGCCGGCAATAAAAAACCCCGCAGGTGCGGGGTTTTCGTGGCTAGCGTCAGATCGCTTCGATCTTCGTGGCGGCCGGGCCCTTCTGGCCGACGCCGCGCACGAAGCGCACCTTCTGTCCTTCCTGCAGCGACTTGAAGCCGCTGCCCTGAATTTCGGAAAAATGCGCGAACAGATCGTCGCCGCCGGCGTCCGGCGTAATGAAGCCGAAGCCCTTCGAATCGTTAAACCACTTTACGGTACCGGTATCCATGACTATCTCCTGGACTGTTCCCATCGGACGAATGTCCCGAGGGGCATGACGATCAAGAAGAAACATGGAGAAGAAGTGGCGGAGCCGGGGGCGGCCAACTCGGTAATCGACGTGCTTGCTTGAAGATCCTGCGGTTCCCGTTATACAGGTCATGTGCCGGGCTGTCAAAACAATGCCGCAAATCGATTGACGACACCGCTTGCCGCATCTTTATACCTTCTTTACGCCTCACCGCCGCCTTTCTACCCCGTTTTTAGCCGTCCGTCCCTAATCTGCAAGCCGGTATCACTCTCGGTATTTGCCATGGACGGGATCTTCCTGATCGTACTGTTCGGTTTCGCCGGACTCGGCGCCGCGCTGCTGCGGCTGTGCGTCGCGCTGACGCCGCGCGCACCGGCCAATGCGGGCCAGCATGGCCCGGCGGACGACACGCCGCCGCGCGGCGCCACCCCGGGCAGGGGGCAATGATGGACTGGACCGATCTGCTGGCCGCGGCGTTGGCCGCGGCCCTTTTCGTCTATCTGCTGATCGCGCTGCTGCGCCCGGAGAAATTCTGATGACCACGCAGTTCATGGGCCTGCTGGCCCTGTATCTCGCCGTGCTGATGGCGATCGCCCCGCTGCTTGGACGCTATCTGCGCCGGGCCGTCGAGGACGGCCAATACGCGTTGACCGCCTGGGGGCGGCCGCTCGAGCGCCTGCTCTATCGCGCCGCCGGCATACGCGCCGATGCCGAGATGGGCTGGCAACGGTATGCGATCGCCGTGCTGGCGTTCAACGTGCTAGGTGTGGTGGCGGTCTATGGCCTGCAGCGCTTGCAGGGCATGCTGCCGCTCAATCCGCAGGGCTTCGGCCCGGTGTCGCCCGATTCCGCGTTCAACACGGCGATCAGCTTCGTCGCGAACACCAACTGGCAGGGCTATGCTGGCGAATCGACGATGACCTATCTGACGCAGATGCTGGGCCTGGCCGTGCAGAACTTCGTGTCCGCGGCCACCGGCATCGCCGTGGTGTTTGCGCTGATCCGCGGCTTCGCGCGGCAGAGCGCGGCGACCATCGGCAATTTCTGGGTCGACATGACCCGTACCACGCTGTACGTGCTGGTGCCGATCGCGACCGCCATCGCGCTGGCCCTGGTCAGCCAGGGCGTGATCCAGAACTTCGATGCCTACAAGCAGGTGTCGATGGCATCGACGGTCGAATACACGGTGCCGAAGATCGATGCCACCGGGCAGCCGCTGCGGGATGCCCAGGGCCAGCCCATCGTCGAGCCGGTCCGTACGGAACAGCAGACGCTGGCGATGGGCCCCGTCGCGTCGCAGGAAGCGATCAAGATGCTGGGCACCAACGGCGGCGGCTTTTTCAACGCCAACTCGGCCCATCCGTTCGAGAACCCGACCGCGCTGGCCAACCTGATCGAGATGCTGGCGATCTTCCTGATTTCCGCCGCGCTGTGCTTCACCTTCGGCGAGATGGTCGGCGACCGCCGCCAGGGTCTGGCGGTGCTCGCCTCGATGACGGCGATCTTCGTCGCGATGGCGTGCGTCGCGGCGCTGGCCGAGCACCAGGCCAATCCGGCGCTGGCGGGATTGCCGGTGGACAGCCTCGCCTCGGCCTGGCAGGACGGCGGCAATATGGAAGGCAAGGAAACGCGCTTCGGGCTGGCGGCATCGGCGCTGTTCGCCACCATCACCACCGCGGCATCGTGCGGCGCGGTCAATGCGATGCACGATTCGTTCACCGCGATCGGCGGGCTGGTGCCGATGCTGCTGATGCAGCTGGGCGAGGTCGTGTTCGGCGGCGTCGGCTCGGGCCTGTACGGCATGCTGGTCTATGCGGTGCTGGCGGTGTTCATCGCCGGACTGATGATCGGCCGCACGCCCGAATACCTGGGCAAGAAGATCGAGGCCTGCGAGATCAAGATGGCGGCCGTGGTCATTCTCGTCACGCCGCTGCTGGTGCTGCTGGGCACCGCGGTGGCGGTGATGGCCGACGCCGGCCGCGCCGGCGCGCTGAACCCCGGCGCGCACGGGTTCTCCGAGATCCTCTACGCGCTGTCCTCGGCCGCCAACAACAACGGCAGCGCATTCGCCGGGCTGTCGGCCAACACGCCGTTCTACAACACGCTGCTGGCGGCGGCGATGTGGTTCGGCCGCTTCTGGGTGATCATCCCGGTCCTCGCGATGGCCGGCACCCTTGCGGCAAAGAAGCGCGTGCCGGCCAGCGCCGGCACCATGCCCACGCACGGGCCGCTGTTCGTGGTGCTGCTGGCCGGCACGGTGCTGCTCGTCGGTGCGCTGACCTATGTGCCGGCGCTCGCGCTGGGTCCGGTGGCCGAGCAGCTGCAAGGCGCCGCGTTTCGATGAGCCAGGCGTTCTCTTTCTCCTGATGACACCGGACGCCGCGCGCTGGCTTGCTGCGTCGGCGTCCGTTCCTCCTCTCTAGCGCACTGCGGAGATCCCATGCAACAAGAATCGACGGCCAATGCGGCCGAGATCGGCGGCAATCCGGACGACATGTCGGCCGGCACGCCCCTGGCCGATCGCTCTCCCACTTCCGACCGTGCCGCGGCGCACGGCATGTTCGCACCGCAACTGCTCAAGCCCGCGCTTGTGTCGGCCTTCCGCAAGCTGTCGCCGCGCCAGCAGCTGCGCAACCCGGTGATGTTCGTCGTCTATGCCGGCAGCATCCTGACCACGATCCTGTTCCTGCGCGCCGCCTTCGCGCCTGCGGCGTCCCCTGGCGGCGAGAGCGCCGGCTTTATCCTGGCCGTCGCGGTCTGGCTGTGGTTCACGGTGCTGTTCGCCAACTTCGCCGAGGCGCTTGCCGAAGGGCGCAGCAAGCAACAGGCCGCGGCGCTGCGCGGGCTGCGCACCACGGTGACGGCGCGCGTGCTGAAGGACGGCCGGCGCGGCGGCGCCACCGAGCCGCGCGCGGCCACGGCGCTGCGCCGCGGCGACGTGGTGCTGGTCGAGGCCGGCGACATGATTCCTGGCGATGGCGAGGTGATCGAAGGCGTCGCGTCGGTCGACGAGAGCGCGATCACCGGCGAATCCGCACCGGTGATTCGCGAGTCGGGCGGCGACTTCTCGTCGGTAACCGGCGGCACGCGCGTGCTGTCCGACTGGATCGTGGTGCGGATCACCGCCAATCCCGGCGAAACCTTCATCGACCGGATGATCGCGATGGTGGAAGGCGCCAAACGGCAGAAGACGCCGAACGAGCTGGCGCTGACGATCCTGCTGGTGGGCCTGACCATCGTGCTGCTGCTGGCCACCGCGACGCTGCAGCCGTTCTCGGTCTACAGCGTGCTGGTGGCCAGGGCCGGCGTGCCGGTGACCGTCACGGTGCTGGTGGCTCTGCTGGTCTGCCTGATTCCGACCACCATCGGCGGGCTGCTGTCGGCCATCGGCGTGGCGGGCATGAGCCGGATGATGGCGGCAAACGTGATCGCCACCTCGGGCCGCGCGGTC
Source organism: Cupriavidus gilardii (assembly GCF_008801915.1). Classification (GTDB taxonomy): domain Bacteria; phylum Pseudomonadota; class Gammaproteobacteria; order Burkholderiales; family Burkholderiaceae; genus Cupriavidus; species Cupriavidus gilardii. Next base: position 35,262 of record NZ_VZOV01000017.1, on the reverse strand, counting down.
GAAGCGGCCGGCGACGTCGACGTGCTGCTGCTGGACAAGACCGGCACCATCACCCATGGCAACCGCCAGGCGTCGCGGTTCATTGCCGCGCCGGGCGTGGCGCCGGCGCAGCTGGCCGAGGCGGCGTGGCTGTCGTCGCTGGCCGACGACACCCCCGAAGGCCGCAGCATCGTCGCGCTCGCCCGCCAACAGGCCGACCTGCGTATCCCCGATGTGCCGCAGCGCAATGCCACGTTCGTGCCGTTCACCGCGCAGACGCGGATGAGCGGCGTGGACCTGCACGGCAACGGCACGCAGCGCCACGTGCGCAAGGGCGCGGCCGATGCGGTGCGCCGGTACGTGGCCGAGCGCGCCGGCAAGTTTCCCGATGCCGTCATGCATGCCGTCGACGACGTCGCGCGCGCCGGCAGCACGCCGCTGGTAGTCGCCGACGAGCAGGACGGCCAGGTCCGCGTGCTGGGCGTGGTCGAGCTGAAGGACATCGTCAAGGCCGGCATCCGCGAGCGTTTCGGCGAGCTGCGCCGGATGGGCATCGAGACCGTGATGATCACCGGCGACAACCGGCTGACCGCGGCGTCGATCGCGGCGGAGGCGGGCGTCGACGACTATCTGGCCGAGGCCACGCCCGAGGCGAAGCTCAAGCTGATCCGGCAGTACCAGGCCCAGGGGCGGCTGGTGGCGATGACCGGCGACGGCACCAACGATGCGCCGGCGCTGGCCCAGGCCGACGTCGCGGTGGCGATGAACAGCGGCACGCAGGCGGCCAGGGAGGCCGGCAACATGGTCGACCTCGACAGCAATCCGACCAAGCTGATCGAGATCGTCGAGATCGGCAAGCAGATGCTGATGACGCGCGGGGCGCTGACCACCTTCAGCGTCGCCAACGACATCGCCAAATACTTCGCCATCATTCCGGCGGCGTTCGCCACCACGTACCCGCAGCTGGGGCTGCTGAACGTGATGGGGCTGTCCACGCCGGCGTCGGCGATCCTGTCCGCGGTCATCTTCAATGCGCTGATCATCGTCGTGCTGATTCCGCTTGCCCTCAAGGGCGTCGCCTACCGGCCGCTGGGCGCCGCGGTGCTGTTGCGCCGCAACCTGCTGGTCTACGGGCTGGGCGGCATCCTGGTGCCGTTCGTCGGCATCAAGCTGATCGACATGCTGCTGACCGCGCTGGGCCTGGCCTGAGGGCCGGATCGCCGGATCGCCGGATCGCCGGATCATCGAATCATCGAATCATCGAATCGAAGGACACCATGATGAATACCCACGCATCGCCGCAGGCGGTGCCCCTTGCCGCCGAACAGGAGGGCCTGCTGCGCCCGCTGCTGACCGTCTTCGTCGCGCTGTCGGTGCTGACGGGGCTGCTGTATCCGGCCATCGTCACGGGCCTGGCCAAAGGCGTGTTTCCGCACGAGGCGGCCGGCTCGCTGATCGTCAAGGACGGCAAGACGATCGGCTCGTCGCTGATCGGGCAGCCGTTCTCCGAGCCGCGCTATTTCTGGGGCCGGCTGTCGGCCACGGCGCCGATGCCCTACAACGCGGCGGCCTCGGGCGGCTCGAATCTCGGCCCCAGCAATCCGGCACTGACGGACGCGGCGCGCGCGCGCATCGAGGCGCTGCGCGCGGCCGACCCGGGCAACACGGCACCGGTGCCGGTGGACCTGGTCACCGCCTCGGGCAGCGGCCTGGACCCGCATATCAGCCTGGCCGCGGCCGAGTATCAGGCGGCACGGGTCGCGCGTGCGCGCGGCCTGACATTGCAGCAGGTACGCGAGCTGATCGCCGCCAACACCGACCGGCCCGCGCTGGCCGTGCTCGGCGATGCCGGCGTCAACGTGCTGCGGCTGAACCTGGCGCTGGACTCGCTGGGCGAGCCCGGTCCGAAGTAGTGCCGCGGGTGCCGTGGCAGAATGGCCTTCTTCTTGTTCTGCCTTAGCCCAGTCCGGTTCCATTGCCGATGACCGAAGCCGAATTGCGCGATAGCGGCGCGCGCGCCGATCCCGACGCCCTGCTGCAGATGGTCCGGCAGCAGGGCGAGCGTGCCGCGCGCGGCAAGCTGCGCGTCTATTTCGGTGCCTCCGCCGGCGTCGGCAAGACCTTCGCGATGCTGGCCGCCGCCCGGGCGGCGCTGGCCCAGGGCACCGATGTGGCGATCGGGGTGGTCGAAACCCATGGCCGTGCCGAGACCGAGGCGCTGCTGGCCGGGCTGGAACGGCTGCCGATGCGCGAGGTGCCCTACCGCGGGCGCGTATTGCGTGAGTTCGACCTCGACGGCGCGCTGGCGCGCCGTCCCGCGTTGATCCTGGTCGACGAGCTGGCGCATTCGAATGCGCCGGGCAGCCGCCACCCGAAGCGCTGGCAGGACATCCAGGAGTTGCGTGCCGCCGGCATCGATGTCTGGACCACGGTCAACGTCCAGCATCTGGACAGCCTGAACCAGGCGGTGGGCGGCATCACCGGAATCCGCGTCTGGGAAACCGTGCCCGATGCCGTGTTCGATGGCGCCGACGAGGTCGTGCTGGTCGACCTGCCGGCCGACGAGCTGCTGCGGCGGCTGAAGGAGGGCAAGGTCTATCTGCCCGAGCAGGCGCGCCATGCCGCGCGTCATTTTTTTCGCAAGGGCAATCTGATCGCGCTGCGCGAGCTGGCACTGCGCCGCACCGCCGAACGCGTCGATCACGACGTGCGCGCGTGGCGCCAGTCCGAGCCGGTGCAGCCGGTATGGCGCACGCGCGAGGCGGTGCTTGCCTGCATCGGCAGCGGCGACGATGCCGCGCAGGTGGTCAAGAGCGCGCGGCGGCTGGCGGACCAGCTCGATTGCGACTGGCATGTGGTGACCGTCGCCACGCCGCGGCTGGCGCCGCCTTCGGAGCGGGCCAGGGTCCGGCTCGAGGACGCGATGCGGATGGCCGAGCAGCTGGGCGCGCGCACCGAGACGCTGGCCGGTGCGGACATGGTGCAGGCGGTGGCCGGCTACGTGCGGCGGCACAACCTGACCAAGGTGGTGATCGGACGCGCGCCCGGAGATTGGCGTCGCGGCGGTGCCTCGCTGACCGAACGCGCGCGTGCGCTGCTGGCGCTGGCACTGTCGCCGCTGGTCGGCGCGCCGGCGGCATGGTTCGGGCGGCGCAGCTTCGCCGACGCGCTGGCGACCGGCTGTCCCGAGATCGACATCGTGCGCGTGGCCGCCGATACCACCCGTACCGACCTGCGCCCGCGCCACGAGGCCGGCCAGCACCCCGACGCACCGGTCGGAGGGGCCCGGCGCCGCGACTACCTGTGGGCCGTGGTCTGGTGCGCCGGTGCCTCGGCGCTGTCGGCGCTGGCCACGCCATGGTTCGACGTCGTCAATATCGCGATGCTGTTCCTGGTCGCCGTGATGGGCGTCGCGCTGCGGCACGGGCGTGGCCCGGCGGCGTTGGCTTCGGTGCTGTCGGTGGCCGCCTTCGATTTCTTCTTCGTGCCGCCGCGGTTGTCGTTCGCGGTCACCGACGTGCAGTACCTGCTGACCTTCGTCGTGCTGCTGTCGGTCGGCCTGGTGATCGGCCAGCTGACCGCCGGCCTGCGCGAGCAGGCGCAGGTCGCGGTGCAGCGCGAGACCGATGCGCGCACGCTGTACGAGCTGGCGCGCGAACTGTCGTCGGCGCTGACGCTGGACCAGATCGTGCCGATCGGCAGCCGCTTCCTGCGCGCCGCGTTCGACGCCAACTCGGCGTTCTTCCTGACGTCCCCCGACGGCAAGCTGCTGCCGCCGGTGACCGACCGGGAACAGCGGGACACGGCCGCGCGCACCGATTCGATCGACCACGTGCTGGCGCAATGGGTGTTCGACCATGGCCAAGCCGCGGGCACGGGCACGCATACGCTGCCCGGCAGCACCGTGCTCTATCTGCCGCTGAAGGCGCCGATGCGCACGCGCGGCGTGCTGGCGGTGGAGCCGGCCGCGTGGCGCGCGTTCGCGCAGCCGTCGCTGCGGCGCCAGGTGGACGCCTTCTGCACGCTGATCGCGATCGCCATCGAGCGGCTGCACTATGTCGAGGTCGCGCAGCAGGCGCTGCTGTCGATGGAGTCGGAGCGGCTGCGCAGCTCGCTGCTGGCCGCGGTATCGCACGATCTGCGCACGCCGCTGACCGGGTTGATCGGCATGGCGCAGACGTTGCGGCGCAGCGACCCGCCGCTGCCGCCGCCGGTGGCCGACACCGTCGCCGCGATGCTGGAGCAGGCGCAACGGATGCGCACGATGGTGGTCAACCTGCTCGACATGGCGAAGCTGCAAGGCCGCGAGGTGCGGATCAGGCGCGAGTGGCAGTCGGTCGAGGAGCTGGTCGGCTCGAGCCTGGCGGCGATGCGCGAGGCGCTGTCGCGGCACCGCGTCGCGGTGGCCGACCTCTCGCGCGTGCCGCTGGTCCAGTGCGATGCCGTGCTGATCGAGCGCGTGCTGTGCAATCTGCTGGAGAATGCGGCCAAGCACACGCCGGCGGGAACCGCGATCCGGCTGTCCGCCGAGGCCGGCGACGATGCGATCCGCATCGTCGTCGAGGACGACGGACCCGGCGTGCCGGCCGGCAGCGAACGCCAGATCTTCGAGAAATTCACGCGCGGGCAGCGCGAGTCGGCGACAACCGGCGTCGGCCTCGGGCTCGCCGTCTGCGAAGCCATCGTGCAGGCCCATGGCGGACGCATCTGGGCCGAGCCGGCGCGGTCCGCGCAGCGGCAGACAGCGCACGGACCTGGGGCGCGCTTCGTCGTCGCATTGCCGCGCGGCAATCCCTCGCCGGTGGAGGCCGAGCCCGCGGCCCCGCACGCTTGAGCCGGTGCAGCCGAGCGACCGCAACGAACTCCATTACCCGTCATGCCATTCGAATTCTCCCCCACGGTGCTGCTGGTCGAAGACGAACCGCATATCCGCCGCTTCGTGCGCGCGACGCTCGAGGCCGAGGGCTGTACCGTCCATGAGGCCGAGACGTTGAAGCGGGGGCTGATCGACGCCGGCACGCGGCAACCCGATCTGGTCATCCTCGATCTGGGCCTGCCCGACGGCGATGGCGTCCAGCTGATCCGCGAGATGCGGACCTGGACCCAGGTGCCGATCCTCGTGCTGTCGGCGCGCAGCGACGAAGCCGACAAGATCGGCGCGCTCGACGGCGGGGCCGACGACTACCTGACCAAGCCGTTCGGCGTGGGCGAGATGGTGGCGCGCGTGCGCGTGCTGCTGCGCCGGCATGCGAAGGCCAATCCGCAGGGCAGCCACCGGATCGCCTTCGGCGACGTGCAGGTGGACCTGGCCAATCGCATGATCACGCGCGCGGGGCAGCCGGTGCATCTGACGCCGATCGAGTATCGGCTGCTGTCGGTGCTGATCGCCCACCGCGGCAAGGTGATGACGCATCGGGAACTGCTGCGCGAGGTATGGGGGCCGTCGCAGTCGGAGAGCAGCCAGTATCTGCGTGTCTACATGGGCCATCTGCGCCACAAGCTCGAGCGCGATCCCGCACAGCCCGTTCATCTGCTGACCGAGACCGGCATCGGCTATCGCTTCGCGGGGTGAGCGCCCGCGGCCTGCGACGGTGTGTCTTTATGCCGTTCGCTTGCGGGGCACACGGCTTTTGACACCGTTTTTACGCGGGCACCGCTATCGTGGCGAGGCTCCCCAGCGGGACCGTTCCCTTCGACTTCTTCCCGGACTCCGTCACGATTGCCATGACCCTATCGCACCATGCCGCCGCGGCGCTGCTGGCCGCTCCCGCCTTCGCGCTGATTCTGCCGATGCCCGCCGCCGCGCAGACTGCCGCGCCATCCGCCGAACACACGCTGACGGCCAATCTGTCGCTGGCCTCCGAATACCGCTACCGCGGGATCATGCAGACCAACCGGCGGCCGGCGATCCAGGGCGGCTTCGACTACAGCCATGCGAGCGGCTTCTACGCGGGCAACTGGAACTCGAGCATCAGCTGGCTGAACGACAGCAACGACGAGGTGTCGGCGCCGATCGAGATGGACTTCTACGCCGGCTTCAAGAACACCTTCGGCGACGGCAGGTGGAACTACGACGTCGGCGTGCTGCAGTACTACTACCCCGGCGACTATCCGGCCAACTTCACGCGACCGTACACCACCGAGCTGTACGCGGGCATCGGCTACGGCCCGGTGTTCCTGAAGTACTCGTACGCGCCGACCAACCTGTTCGGCTTCCACGACAGCAAGAACAGCTGGTACGTCGACCTGTCGGCCAACGTGCCGCTCGAGTTCTGGGGCCTGACGCTGAACGCGCACGTCGGCTATCAGAAGGTGCAGAACGTGGCGGACGCCTCGTACACCGACTGGAAGCTCGGCCTGACCAAGGACCTGGGCAACGGCCTCGCGCTGGCCGTCGCCTATATCGACACCAACGCGGACCGGACCGTCTATACCAACGCCAAGGGACGCTACATGGGCCGCGGCACGGCCTGGGCCACGCTGACGAAGACGTTCTGAGCCCGCGCCGCCATTGCCGCCGCCGCTATTGCGCGGCCACCTGCGCATGCACGTCATGCGCCAGCTCGAGCAGCCGCTGGCGGTCGATGCCGCCCGACACCGCGTAGCCGAACTTGCCGTCGATCCAGTAGAACACGTTGACCGGGCCGTCCTGATACAGCCGGAACGCGGTCACGTCGGCGGCGAGGTCTCGATGCGAGATGCACAGCGTGATCCGTTCGCCGTTGGCGTCGTGGTACATGAACTGCGCGACCGGGCCGTGGTTGCTCGGCAGCAGGCGTCCGCCCATCAGCGAGAAGCCGGTGCGTGTCAGGATCGGCGGCCGCACATCGGCGCCGAGCCGGTTCGATACCCATTTGACCAGCTCCTGCTCGCGGTCGGCGCCGACTTCGACCGGCCGGCGCACTTCGGGGGCGTAGATCACATGGGCAATCGCCGATTGGCGCGCGAACGATTCGCCGGTATCGAGACGCGCCGGCGCGCGCCGGGCGAGTTCGCCGCCGAAGGAGGGCACCGATGAGGGCACCGCGCGGCGCCACCCATCGGCATTGGCGCCGATGCCGATGCCGACCACCAGGGCCGCGGCCATGCCGCCCAGCAGCCGCCAGTCCAGCCGGCGCAGCCATGCGCCACGCCGGCCGGGGTCGCGCAGCCGCGACGGCAGCGGTTCGTTCAGCACGCGGTCGTAGCGGGCGTGCAGCATATGGTTCAGCGCGTAGTATTGGCTGATCCGCTGGGCCAGCTGTGGGTCGTGCTCGAGCCGCTGCTCGATCTCGGCGCGCCGCGCGTCGGGCAGCATGCCGTCGACGTAGGCGTGAATCTCTTCCTCGCTGATCGCGGATGTTTCGTTGCTCATCGCACCACCCTCAGTCGGGCTTCGGGTTTGACGCCGGCCATCAGGCTGCGCAGCCGCTCGCGTCCGCGCGACAGCCGCGACATCACGGTGCCGACCGGAATGCCGAGCGCGAGCGCCACTTCGGCATAGCTCATCGATTCGAGGCCGACCAGCAGCACCACCTCGCGTTGTTCGGCCGGCAGCCTCTGCAACGCGTAGTCGAGGTCGCGCACCTCCAGCGAGCCGGCGGGATTCGCCGTGCTGTGCCAGTCGGCGCCCGGCAGGCCGTCCGACAGCGTGTCGTCGTCCATCGGCACGTGCGGGGCGCGCATGCCGGCGCTGCGCATCTGGTTGACGAAGGCGTTATGCATGATCGTGAATAGCCAGGCCCGCAGATCGGTGCCGTCGTGGTATTGCCGCGCATGGCGCAGCGCGCGCTCGAGCGTGTCCTGCACCAGGTCGTCGGCCAGTTCGCGGTTGTGGACCAGCGCGCGCGCATAGCGGCGCAGCCGCGGCACGTGGTCGATCAGTTCTTCACGAACCCCCATCGCTGTTCCTTTGTCGGTCGGCGGGCCGCGCCGGGTTTCCCCTGCGTTGTGCCCTTGCAGCGTGAACACCGTCGGGGCGATTTTATTCCCGCCTTCGCCGGCCACTGTCCGGATTTTTTTGCCGCCCAACGGGAATAAGCGAGGCGGCAACGCTGTTCACCTGCTGGTACGGACCTCGAGGAGTTCAGCATGCCAGTCTGTTTTCGATGGCGCGGCCGCGATCGCGGCGCCGCGCGGGTGGCGTCCGCCATGCCGTTGGCCATGTCCGTGGCCATGTCCGTGACCCTCTTGGGGGCGCTGGCCGCGTTTCCGGCGCCAGCATCGGCGGCTGAGCCGTCCTCCGATGCCGGCGATCACGCCGCCTTCCTCGCCGAGAACGATCGCGCGATGGAGCGGATGATGAACGACATGGCGATCGCGCCCAGCGGCGACGTCGACCGCGACTTCGTCCACATGATGGTGCCGCACCACCGCGGCGCGATCGAGATGGCGATGGCGCAGCTGCGGCACGGGCGCAATCCGCAGCTGCGCCGGATCGCGCAGGAAATCATCGCCACGCAGCAGCAGGAGATTGCCGCGATGTATCTGGCGATCGGGCAGGCGCCGCCGGTGGCGGATACGTCCGCCGATGCTGCCGCGGTTGCCGGCAGCGAACCGGGCCACCGCGCCATCCACCATTCGCACAAGGAGCCACGATGAAGCTCGCCCCGACCGCCGCCATCGCGGCCCTGGCCCTGTCGCTGGCCTTGCCGTCCGCCACGCAGGCTGGCCAGCCGCCGCGCGCCGCCACCGATCCCGACCGGCCGATCAGCCATCGCGACCGCATCTATGCGGCGGAGCAGTTCTCCAACACGGTGTCCGTCACCGATCCGGCTTCCAATGAGGTGCTCGGCATGATCCGCCTGGGCGAGCCGACGCCGGCCAACTTCAGCCCCTTGTACAAGGGACAGCTGCTGGTGCACGGCCTTGGCTTCTCGCCGGACGGCCGCATCCTGGCGGTGGTGTCGATCGGCTCGAACTCGGTATCGTTCATCGACACGCAAACCAATGCAGTCCGGCACGTGACCTATCTCGGCCGCTCGCCGCACGAGGCGTTCTACACGCCGGACGGCAAGGAGCTCTGGGTCACGGTGCGCGGCGAAGACTATGTCGCCGTGATCGACGCGGCGACCTATCGCGAGAAGACCCGGATCCCCGTGCCGGCCGGACCCGGCATGCAGATCTTCTCGCCGGACGGCAAGTACGGCTATGTCTGTTCGTCGTTCCAGCCGCGCACCAGCGTGGTGTCCGTGGCCGAGCACAAGGTCATCGCGACCATCGAGCAGGCCAGCGCCTTCTGCCCGAACATCGCGGCGACGCCCGACGGCAAGCAGGTCTGGTTCACGCTGAAGGACATCGGCAAGGTGCAGGTGTTCGATGCGCGTCCGCCCTTTGCGCCGATCCGCACCCTCGATACCGGGCCGATCACCAACCACGTCAATTTCGTGCGCAACCGCAACGGCCAGTTCGCCTACGTGACGGTGGGCGGGACCAACGAGGTCAAGGTGTTCCGCACCGACGATTTTTCGCAGGTCGCGACCATTCCGGTCGGCAAGCTGCCGCACGGGCTGTGGCCGTCGGGCGACGGCAGCCGCATTTATGTCGGGCTGGAGAACGAGGACGCGCTGGCGGCGGTCGATACGCTGAGCCAGCGCGTGGTCGCGACGATTCCCGTGGGCCAGGCGCCACAGGCGGTGGTCTATGTGCCGGACGCGGTCAGGCAGGGCGATGGGCGGCAGAACCTGCAGCCGGCCGGCAGCATCGCGCGAGCCACGCAGCTGTCGCTGGTGCCAGTCGCCGCGGGTGGATCCGAGCAGGCCCAGCAGGCACAGCAGGTCCAACCTGCCCAACAGGCGCCCACCAGCGTCGCGCTGTTCGATCAGGGGCTGGTGCAGGTGCTGCAGGCCTCGGCGACCGGGCTGCAGCCGAAACAGGCTTATGTGCTGGGCCTGGCGGAGCGCGCGGACGGCGGCGGCCGCATCGAGCCGCTGGCGCGCTTCATGGCCAATCCGGCCGGCTCGGCAATCGTCAATACGGTCGGGCCGATTCGTCAGGTCGTCGCCGGCGGTGGCGAACGTCAGGAGGCGCGCCGCTATCTGGTGATCGCGCCGGTGACGGACGCCGGCATCGGCGCGCCGGTGCAGCGGCAGGTGCCGTGATTGCCCAGGGCCCGGCGGGACAGCCCGGCCTATGGCATCTCCGCGAAGCACTCGGCCAGCCAGTCGGCCACGGCACGAAAGCGCGGCTGGCGGCGGTACTCCGACGGATAGGCCAGCCAGACCTCGCGCCTCACGTCGGGGCAATCCTGCAGCAGATGCAGCGACGGCTGCGTCCGCGCGGCGAAGTGCGGCAGCAGCGCGGCCCCGGTGCCGGCCGCGGCCGCCATCAGCAGCGTGTCGACGCTGTTGCTCGACAGCACGATCGCCTCGCGCGCGATCTGCTTGTCGACCCAGCGGATCTCGGGCAGCGCCACGCCGGGCGCAAGCGACAGCGCGAGCTGGCAGAACGGCAGCGCGGCGAGGCCCTCGTCGGCGTAGCGGCGGCGCATGACCGCGTTGCCATAGACGCCGTAGTGGATCGCGCCGACGCGGCGCGCTACCACCTGTTCCTCGACCGGTCGATTGAGCCGGATCGCCAGATGCGCCTCGCGGCGTGCAAGGCTGGCACGGCGCGCCTCGACGATCAGTTCCACCGTCAGCCCCGGATGGCGCTCGCGCAGCGCCGGCAGCCGCTCGGCGATGAACAGCGTCGCCACGCCCTCGGTCGCGGTCAGCCTGACCGTGCCGGACACGCTGCCGGGGCTGGCGCGGCGCGCTTCGAGCTCGCGGCCGATCCGCGCGGCATGCCGCTCCATCTGCTCGGCGGCGGCCAGCGCAATGCGCCCGGCCGGCGACAGCTCGATCCGGCCCTGCATCGACTCGGCCACCGGCGCGCCCAGCGCCGTCTCCAGCCGCCGCAGGCGGCGGATCACGGTGGCATGGGTCAGCCCGAGTTCGCGCGCGCAAGCGGCATAGCTGCCCGAGCGGGCCAGTACGGCGAGCGTCAGCAGATCGTCCCAATGGGTGGTCCCGGCTGTTCTTTTTTGCACAGTGCCTCGTCGGAATCTGGCATGGTGAATCGGCAAGCCGAACCCTATCATGGCGGCATCGCACGATGTCGTGCATTCGATGAGGAAGAGACCCCATGCCGCAAGCCAAGACCCTGATGGATTTCGCCGGCGCGACCCGCAAGCCGGCCGACTGGCAGCAAGCCAGCCTGGTGCTGATCGACCACCAGCGCGAGTACGTCGACGGCAGCCTGCCGCTGTCCGGCATGGCCGAGGCCGTGGCCGAGTGCCAGCGCCTGCTGGCGGCCGCCCGCAAGGCCGGCGCACCGGTGGTGCACATCCAGCACCACGGACAGCCGGGCGGGGCGATCTTCGATCCGCAGGGTCCTTATGCCGAACTGATCGCCGAGCTCGCGCCGGCGCAAGGCGAGACCGTGATCGTCAAGCATCTGCCGAACGCCTTTGCCGGCACGGCGCTGGCGGATACGCTGGCCCGGACCGGCCGCAAGCAGCTGGTGATCGCCGGCTTCATGACCCATATGTGCGTCAGCGCGACCGCGCGTGCCGCGCTCGATCTCGGCTACACCACCACGGTGGTCGCAGCCGCCTGCGCGACGCGCGACCTGCCCGATCCAGTCAACGGCGAAGTGGTACCGGCCGCGGTCGTGCATCGCACCGCGTTGACGGAATTGAACGATCTGGTGGCGCTGGTGGTGCCGGATGCGGGAGCGTTGGCGGGGTAAGGTGTACAATCGCCGGGTAAGCGCCTGGACCAAATCTTGACAGCGCTCTCGGTATACGACGGACGTCACGATCCAGGACGCAAAAGAGAAGAAAGGCCGCTTGATGCGGCCTTTCGACTTTCTGCTCGCCAGTTCCTTCCTACGCCACCGCCCCGCGCACCACCCTTGGCCCGACCTCGTTGGCCGCCACCGCCGCGGTGCGCGCCAGCACCGGCACCAGCGCCGCCCCGGTATGGCTGCCCGACGTGCGTGCCAGCACGTCCGGCGGCGCGGCCGCGACGATGGTGCCGCCGCCGTCGCCGCCCTCCGGGCCGAGATCGATGACCCAGTCGGCTTCGGCGATCACGTCGAGGTCGTGCTCGATCACCACCACGCTGTGGCCGCCGTCGACCAGACGGTGCAGCACGCGGATCAGCCTGGCGACGTCGGCCATGTGCAGGCCCACGGTCGGCTCGTCGAGCACGTACAGCGTGTGCGGCGGCTTCTGGCCGCGGCGCGTGATGTCGTCGCGCACCTTGGCCAGTTCGGTGACCAGCTTGATGCGCTGCGCCTCCCCGCCCGACAGCGTCGGCGACGGCTGGCCCAACGTCAGATAGCCTAGGCCCACGTCCTTGAGCAGCTGCAGCGGATGCGCGATGTTCGACTGCGCGGCGAAGAATTCCACCGCTTCGTCGATCTCCATCGTCAGCACCTCGCCGATATTGCGGCCGCGCCAGCTGACCGCCAGCGTCTCCGCATTGAAGCGCTGGCCGTGGCAGACATCGCACAGCACCTTGACGTCCGGCAGGAAGCTCATGCCGATGGTGCGCACGCCCTGGCCCTCGCAGGCCGGGCAGCGGCCGTCGCCGGTGTTGAACGAGAAGCGGGACGCCGTGTAACCGCGGGCCTTCGCTTCCAGCGTCTCGGCGAACAGCCGGCGGATCGCGTCCCAGACGCCGATATAGGTGGCCGGACAGGAGCGCGGCGTCTTGCCGATCGGAGTCTGGTCGACCTCGAGCACGCGATCGATCGCCTCCCAGCCGGTCACCGCCTCGCAGCCCTGCCAGACATGCTGGACGTCGAGCTTCTTCACGCTCACGCCCTTGCTGGCGCCCGCGGCGGGCTCGGCCTGCGCCGACTTGCGCGCGCGGCGCGTGGCCGGCGAGGACAGCACCGAACGGCCGACCGCATCGAGCAGATTGGTCATCAGCACATCGCGCGCCAGCGTGGACTTGCCCGAGCCGCTGACGCCGGTGATGACCACCAGCCGCGACAGCGGCAGGCTGGCGGTGACATTGCGCAGGTTGTGCAGCGTCGCGCCATGCACGGTCAGCCAGCGCTCGGGCACCGCCGTGTCGGCGGCGCTCGCCTTGCCTCGCGCTGGTGCCGTGACCGGCCGGCGCGCCTGCAGCGGATGGACGATCGGCCGGGCCAGGAACTGCCCGGTCAGCGACGACGGCTGCGCCGCCAGATCGGCGACGCCGCCCTGCGCGACCACATGGCCGCCGCGCTTGCCGGCGCCGGGGCCGATGTCGATGATGTGGTCGGCGCGGCGGATCGTGTCCTCGTCGTGCTCGACCACCACCAGCGTGTTGCCCTTGTCGCCGAGCTTGCGCAGCGCGTCGAGCAGGATGCGGTTGTCGCGCGGATGCAGGCCGATGGTCGGTTCGTCCAGCACATAGCAGACGCCCTGCAGATTGCTGCCGAGCTGCGCCGCGAGCCGGATCCGCTGCGCCTCGCCGCCCGACAGGCTGGGTGCGGCGCGGTCCAGGCTCAGATAGCCCAGGCCGACCTCTTCGAGGAACTCGAGCCGGCTGCGGATTTCGCTGACCACGTCGCGCGCGATCTCGGCGTCGCGGCCGCGCAGCGTCAGCTGCTCGATCCACGCGCGGGTCTGCGACACGGTCCACTGCGCGATGTCGACGATCGAGCGGCCGGCGAAGCTGACCGCGCGCGCGGCCGGGTTCAGCCGCGTGCCGTGGCACGAGGGGCAGGCCGCATGGCCGACGCCTTCTGGTTCGATCTCCTCCGACGGCAGCGTCTGCTCGCGGCCGCGTTCGTCGCCGCCGATCACGCTGTCGTCATAGGCGGCGCGCTGTTCGCGCGTCAGCGCCAGGCCGGTGCCGACGCAGCTTTCGCACCAGCCGTGCTTGCTGTTGTACGAGAACATGCGCGGATCGAGCTCGGGATAGCTGGTGCCGCAGGTCGGGCAGGCGCGCTTGGTCGAGAACACCTTGGTCTGGCCGACGCCGTCGCCGTTGTGGCCGTTGCCGAACGCTTCGCGCAGCCCATCGAGCGGTGCCAGCAGGTGCATCACGCCCTTGCCGTGGTCGAGCGCCTGCTCCAGCAGCGTGCGCAGCTCACCCTCGTTGTCGGGCGAGATCACCAGGTCGCCGACCGGCAGCTCGATCGTGTGTTCGCGGAAGCGGTCCAGCCGCGGCCACGGATCGACCGGCAGGAAGGCGCCGTCGACACGCAGATGCGTATGGCCGCGCGCCTTGGCCCACTTGGCGAGATCGGTGTAGACGCCCTTGCGGTTGACCACCAGCGGCGCCAGCAGGCCGACATGCTGGCCGCGGTATTCGCGCAGCAGCTGCGCGACGATCGATTCGGGGCTCTGCGCGCTGACCGGCGTGCCGTCGTGCACGCAGTGCTGCAGGCCGAGCTTGACGTACAGCAGCCGCAGGAAGTGCCAGACCTCGGAGGTGGTCGCCACCGTGCTCTTGCGGCCGCCGCGCGACAGGCGCTGTTCGATCGCGACGGTCGGCGGAATGCCGAACACGGCGTCGACCTCGGGCCGGCCCGCCGGCTGCACGATCGAGCGCGCGTAGGCGTTCAGCGATTCGAGATAGCGGCGCTGGCCCTCGTGGAACAGGATGTCGAAGGCCAGCGTCGACTTGCCCGAACCCGATACGCCGGTCACGACGTTGAACTTGTTGTGCGGGATATCGACGTTCAGCGACTTCAGGTTGTGCTCGTGCGCGTTGACGATGCGCACCACGTTCTCGCCCTGGACCTCGGCCAGCGCGCGCCGCGCGCGGCGGGCCGCCGGCGAGCCGTGCGCCGACTGCAGCCGCAGCGCGTCGTGCTCGGCCTGCGCATCGCTGCGGCCGATCTGGCTTTCGTACTGCAGCAGCGCCGCGCCGGTATGTGACTGGGCGCAGCGCTTGACGTCGTCCGGCGTGCCCGCGCAGACCAGCTGTCCACCGGCGTCGCCGCCTTCCGGGCCGAGATCGATCAGCCAGTCGGCCGCGCGGATCACGTCCAGGTTGTGCTCGATCACGATCAGCGAATGCCCGCCGTCCAGCAGCTTGCCGAAGGCGCGCATCAGCTTGGCGATGTCGTCGAAGTGCAGGCCGGTGGTCGGCTCGTCGAACATGAACAGCCGGCCCTCGCTGGCGTCCGGCGCGACGCGCTTGCGCGCCGCCTGCGCGGTCTCGGCAAGAAAACCGGCCAGCTTCAGGCGCTGCGCCTCGCCGCCCGACAGCGTCGGCACCGGCTGGCCCAGCTTCACGTATTCGAGGCCGACCTCGACGATCGGCTGCAGCACGCGCAGCACCTCGGCATCGGCGGCGAACAGCGCCACCGCCTCGCTGACGGTCAGCTCCAGCACGTCGGCGATGCCCAGCGCCCGGCCGCCGCGTTCGATCTTCACTTCCAGGATTTCGGCGCGATAGCGGCTGCCGTCGCAATCGGGGCAGCGCAGGTAGACGTCGGACAGGAACTGCATCTCGACGTGCTCGAAGCCCGAGCCGCCGCAGGTCGGGCAGCGTCCGTCGCCCGAGTTGAAGCTGAAGGTGCCGGCGGTGTAGCCGCGCTGCTTGGCCAGCGGCGCCCTGGCGAACAGCTTGCGGATCTCGTCGAAGGCGCCGACATAGCTGGCCGGATTCGAGCGCGCGGTCTTGCCGATCGGCGACTGGTCGACGAACACCGCATCGGCGATCTGTTCGGCGCCGACCAGCGCGCGGTGCGCGCCGGGGGCTTCGGTGGCGCGGCCGAAATGACGGGCCAGCGCGGGGTGCAGCACGTCCTGGATCAGTGTCGACTTGCCCGAGCCCGACACGCCGGTCACGCAGACCAGCCGCCGCAGCGGGATCGACACGGTGACGTCCTGCAGGTTGTGTTCGCTGGCGCCTTCGAGCACCAGCCGCGGCGTGGCCTCGTCGACCGGCCGGCGGACCCAGTCCGACGCATCGGCGACGCGGCGCTGGCCGCCGAGGTATTGCCCGGTCAGCGTGCCGGCGTGGCGGATTTCGGCCGGCGTGCCGTCGTAGACGATCTCGCCGCCGCGCTCGCCGGGGCCGGGCCCCATGTCGATCAGGCGGTCGGCGGCCAGCATCACCGACGGATCGTGCTCGACCACCACCAGCGTATTGCCGGCATCGCGCAGCCGCCGCATCGCCTCGACGATCCGGTTCAGGTCTCGCGGATGCAGGCCGATGCTCGGCTCGTCGAGCACGAACAGCGTGTTGACCAGCGAGGTGCCGAGCGCGGTGGTCAGGTTGATCCGCTGCACCTCGCCGCCGGACAGCGTGCGGCTCTGGCGGTCCAGCGTCAGGTAGCCGATGCCGACGTCGCACAGGTACTTCAGGCGCGTGCGCACCTCGGTCAGCAGCAGCTTCAGCGCGTCGTCGAGCAGCACGCTGGGCAGCGTCAGCGTGTCGAAGAAGCGGTGGATCCGTTCGATCGGCAGCAGCATCAGGTCGTGCACGGTCAGGCCGGGCAGGGCCTCGAGCTGCTCGCGCCGCCAGCCGACGCCGCGCGGCATCACGCGGCGGGCCGGGTCGAGCACCGCATCGGCGTTCTCGCGCGAGCCCAGGCGCCACAGCATCGCCTCGGTCTTGAGCCGCGCGCCGCCGCAGGTGTCGCAAAGCGTGTAGCTGCGGTACTTCGACAGCAGCACGCGGATATGCATCTTGTAGGCCTTCGACTCCAGGTAGTCGAAGAAGCGGCGCACGCCGTACCACTGGCTGTTCCACTTGCCGTTCCAGGCGGGATCGCCATCGATGACCCAGTCGCGCTGTTGCTGCGTCAGCTCGGCCCACGGCGTGTCGCGCGGAATGCCGGCGCGCGCCGCGTAGCGCATCAGGTCGTCCTGGCACTCCTTCCAGGCCGGCGTCTGCATCGGCTTGATCGCGCCCTGGCGCAGCGTCTTGCGCCCGTCGGGGATCACCAGGCCGAGATCGACGCCGATCACGCGGCCGAAGCCGCGGCAGGCCTCGCAGGCGCCATAGGCGGAGTTGAACGAGAACAGCGCCGGCTGCGGGTCGGCATAGCGCAGGTCGCTCTCGGGGCAGTGCAGGCCGGTGGAGAAGCGCCAGATCGTCGCTTCGCTGTCTGCTGCTGCTGCTGCTGCGGTGTCGCCCTCGGGCAGCACGTAGATATTGACGCGGCCGGCGCCGCGCTTGAGCGACGACTCGATTGCCTCGACCACGCGCGCCTTGTCGGCGCGCTGCAGCCGGAAGCGGTCGGCCACCACGTCGAGCATCTTGCGCGGGCCGGTCGGCGAGTTGACCACGCGCTGCGCCTGCACCCGGGTATAGCCGCTGACCGACAGCCATTGCGCGATCTCGTCCTCGGTCGCCGATTCCGGCAGTTCGACCGGGAAGGTCACCGCCAGGCGCGGGTCGCCGTCGCGGGTGCGTTCGAGCAGTTCGGCGTAGATCGTCTCGGGGGTGTCGTGGCGTACCGGCAGCGCCGTTTCGCGGTCGAACAGCTGGGCGGCGCGCGCGAACAGCAGCTTCAGGTGGTCGTTCAGCTCCGTCATGGTGCCGACCGTCGAGCGCGAGCTGCGCACCGGATTGGTCTGGTCGATCGCGATCGCCGGCGGCACGCCTTCGACGCGCTCGACCTGGGGCCGGTCCATCCGGTCGAGGAACTGGCGGGCGTAGGCGCTGAACGTCTCGACATAGCGCCGCTGCCCTTCGGCATAGAGGGTATCGAAGACCAGGCTGGATTTGCCGGAGCCGGACGGACCCGTGACCACCGTCATTTCGCCGGTGCGCAGGTCCAGATCGACTTGCTTGAGATTGTGCTGACGCGCGCCGCGGATGCGGATGACGCCGGAAGACATGGGGAGGAATCCTTTCGGTGGGCGCACCGCGCCGGGGAGCCGGGGCGGTGGAAAGTCGGGCGTAAACTTTAGCAAAAGTCCCGCGGACCCGTCCGGATGCCACTCCGACGCCGCCTGGCGGCCCGCCATGGCTTGCCGGGCGTGGGCTTGCGCACCGACTGCCGCCGGTCTCGGGCGCGCCCCTTTGCACAGATTCCGGGTGTTTTCGAGAAGACTCCGCCTGCCGGGCCTCATAGCATGGCCGCGCCGGCGGTGGGCGCGTCCGGTCGAGCGGCATACCGCTCGGCCTCCGGAATTCCGCAGGCAGCCCGGCGGCCGCCGGCCATGACGAGCCATCGGCAGCCACCCGCAGCGATCCGCCAGCCCACCGCCGCCCCTCACGCCGCCAGCCCGCCTCCTCGGCACCCGGCTGGCAATCGGTGCCGCGACCCTGCGCGGCGCCCATCCCAAATGCCAGGAGAACACGCATGGTGCTACCAACCAGGAGTTTCATCGACGCCAAGCCTGCCGGCGCGCCGGGCGGCGCACCGACCGTCGAAGCGGCGGCGGTCGCCGACCTGCATGCGGCCATCGCGCGCGGCGACGCGGCGGCGGTCGATACGCTCGCCGGCGCCCAGCCCGCGCTGTTGCGCTTGCCGGACCCCGGTGGCAATACCGCGCTGCATCGGGCGCTGCTGGCCGGCGGCGAGCTGAAGACGGTCGAAGCGCTGCTGCGGCACGGCGCCGATCCCGCGCTGACCAACGCCGACGGCGATACCGCGCTGCATCTGGCTTTCCGGATCCGGCCGTCCGCGCCGCAGCTGGTGCGTGCGCTGCTGCGCCAGCTCGAGCAGCAGGGCATGCACGCCGCGAAGCTGGCGCTGTCGGCCCGCAATGCCGATCGTCGGCCGCCGGTGGCAGTGGCGCCGCTGGCGGACGGCGGTGCGCTGGCAGGCGACGCGGCACTGACGGCGACCATCGGGGAACTGGTGGCGGACTATCTCGACTGGCTCGCAAGCAGCGGCACCGACGAACTGGCGCACGCCGCCGGCAGCGGCGACATCGGGCAACTGAGGCCGTGGCTGGCGCGCCCCGAATCGTTGTCGCTGCCGCTGTCGCCGCGCGGCCACGGGGCGCTGGCCATCGCCGCCGGACGCGGCCAGCTGGCGGCGATGCGCGAGCTGATCGCGGCGGCGCAGCCGCACGGCGCATGGCTGGTCGACCTGGCTTCCTTCCCGGACGGCGAGACGCCGCTGGCGCGCGCCGCCACCTTCGGCCAGCGCGAGGCCGTGGCGCTGCTGCTTGCGCATGGTGCGGCCGTCGACAGCCGCGACGCCGCGCGCCGCACGCCGCTGATGCGCGCCACGGTCTACGGCCATGCCGACGTGGCGGCGACGCTGCTGGCAGCCGGCGCCGATCCGCGCGCGCGCCAGGCCGAAGGCTGGACGCCGCTGCACTACGCGGCCGCGGCGCTGCATCCGGAGGTGGTGGCGATGCTGGTGATGCATGGCGCCGGCGATGGCATCCAGCAGCGCAACGCCGCGATGCGCACGCCGCTGCTGCTGGCGGTCGGCAGCGACGAGCTGGGGCGGTCCCCCGCCGTACGCGCGCGCACGGTGACCTTGCTGCTGCAGGCCGGCGCCAGCGTCGACGCGGCCGATCAGCATGGCATGACGGCGCTGATGGTTGCCGCACGGTCCGGTGATGCCGGCGTGGTTGGACTGCTGCTCGATGCCGGCGCCAATGCGCAGCTGCGCAATGCGAAGGGGCACACCGCGCTGACGCTGGCGCAGTCCGCGGGACAGCGCGACGTCGCCGCGCTGCTGGCGCCGCGGTCACTAGTCTGAGCGAAGGCCCGACGCGAGCGCCGGGGCCGGGATTCAGCGCAAGGCCGTCGTTGCCGGGGCGGCGGCCCGGCCCTGCGGCGCGCCGTCGGTTTCCGCCTCGGCCTGCCACCAGCCGCCGCCCAGGGCCTGCAGCAGCGCGGCGGAATCCGCCAGACGGTCGGCGCTGGCGCGCGTCAGCGCCAGCGTGGTCTCGCGATGCTGGCGCTGCGCGTCGATCAGCGCCAGCTGGCTGACGCCGCCCAGCCGGTACTGCTCGGTGACGATGGCCAGCGTCGAGGCGGCGCGCCGGGCCGCCTCGGCCCGCGCGCGCAGCGTCGCGGCATCGCTGTGCAGCGCCTGCAGCGCATCGGCGACCTCGCGCAGCCCCTGCAGCACCGCCTGCCGGTGCGCCGCCAGCGCCTGCCGATAGGCCGCCTGCGCGGCGCGTTGCCGCGCCCGCAGCGCGCCGCCGCGAAACACCGGCTGCACCAGTCCCGCGGCGACATTCCAGACATTGAGGTGATCGAACAGATCGCCGCCCGTGCGCGATTGCGTGCCCGCGCTCGCCGACAGCGTCAGGCTCGGATACAGGTTGGCGGTGGCGACGCCGATATCGGCGCTGGCCCGATGCAGCAGCGCCTCGGCCGCGCGGATATCGGGACGCCGCCGCGCCAGCGTCGACGGCAGGCTGACCGGCAAGGCGTCGGGCAGCCGCAGTTCGGCAAGGCGGAATACCGGCACGGCGTCGGCGTCGGCGTTGGCGTTTGCGGTGGCGCCGGCCGGCCCTCGCTCGCTCTCGGCGCCCGGGTCCGCCGCCGCCGCCGGCGGCAATCCGAGATAGACCGCCAACTGATGGCGCGTCGCCGCCAGTTGCCTCGTCAGGCCCGGCAGCAGCGCTTCGGTTTGCGCCAGCTCGCCGCGTTGGCGCTCTGCCTCGACCCTCGCAGTGCCGCCCAGCGCGACCCCTTGTTCGACGATCGCCAGTTGCCGCCGCTGCGCGTCGATCAGCGCCTCGGTGTCTTCGATCTGCGCGCGCAGGCTGGCCTCGCGGATGGCGGCAGTGGCGACATTGGCCGCGAGCGACAGCCGCGCCGCCTCGAGCTCGAAGCGCTGGAAGTCGACCGCCGCGCGCAGGCCTTCGAGTTCGCGCCGCTGCGCGCCGAACAGGTCCAGCACATAGGAGACCCGCACCGACGCGCCGTACAGCGTGAACGGCGGGGGACTGGGAAAGGCGGTGATGCCCATCGATTCGATATTGACCTGCTGGCGGGCGGCGTCGAGCCGCGCATCGATCGCGGGCCACTGCGCGATGCCGGCCGCGGCCGCGTAGTCGTGCTGCGCGCGCTCGAGGCTGGCCTGCGCCTGGGCCAGCGTCGGGCTGTTGGCCAGCGCGGTGCGGATCGCGCCATCGAGCGCGGGGCTGCCGAACAGCGACCACCATTGCGCCGGCACGTCGGCGCCATCGACCAGGCGCTGCGCCTGGCCGTGCGGTGCCGGCGCGGACATCGTCGTCGAAGGCAAGGGCGCGGCGCCATGGCGCGCGCCTTCCGGCGCGGGCGGTGCGACGAAGTCGGGGCCGACCGCGCAGCCGGCCAGCAGTGCGGCGGCGCCGGCCAACGGCGCCAGCCCTTTGCATCGGAACGCGGACAGGGTCATCGCAATCTCCTCGCAGGCATCCAGGTGGGGCGAGCGCATCGGTCGCTCGTCACCGTCGCGGCGGCGGTCATGGCCTCACCGGCCTCAATCGAGCGTCCGGCGGTAGAAGCGCACCGCGATCGCCATCACCACCGCGGTGAACAGCAGCAGCGGCCAGACATTGGGCCAGAGCTCGGCCCAGCCGCTGCCCTTGAGCAGGATGCCGCGGATCATCCGATGGAAGTAGGTCATCGGCAGCAGGTTGCCGATCGCCTGCGCCCACTGCGGCATGCCCTGGAACGGGAACATGAAGCCCGACAGCAGGATGCCGGGCAGGAAGTAGAAGAAGGTCAGCTGCATCGCCTGCAGCTGGTTCTGCGCCAGCGACGACAGCGTGATGCCGACCGTCAGGTTGGCGGCGATGAACAGCAGCGCGGCCAGGTAGACGGCGATCACCGAGCCGACGAAGGGCACGCCGAAGACCCAGCGCGCCGCCAGCAGGATGATGGTGCTCTGGATCAGGCCGATGAAGACATAGGGCACGATCTTGCCGCTCATCACCTCGAGCGGGCGCACCGGCGTGGCGAGCAGGTTTTCCATCGTGCCGCGCTCGCGTTCGCGCGTCATCGCCAAGCCGGTCATCATCACCATCGTCATCGACAGGATCACGCCCATCAGGCCCGGCACGATGTTGTACTGGGTCAACCCCTCGGGGTTGTAGAGCCGGTGCACCTGCACGTCGAAGGCGGGCTTGCCGCCGGCGAGCGGAGCCAGCGGGCCCTTCAGGTCCTTGTCGGCGACCGCGACCGGCATCTGCGACAGCGCCGCCAGCGCGGCGCCGGTCGCCGACGGATCGGTGGCGTCGGCCTCGACCAGCACCGCGGGCCGCTCGCCGCGCAGCAGCCGGCGCGTGAAGTCGGGCGGAATGGTGACGACGAACTGCAGCTCGCCGCGCATCAGCGCCTCGCGCCCCGCGGCCTCGTCGGGCAGCGTGCCGACCACGCGGAAATAGCGCGAAGCCTGCATGCTGGCGACCAGCGAGCGGGTGAATTCGCTGTGGTCCGCGGCGATCACGCCGGTCGGCAGCTGGCGCGGATCGGTATTGATGGCGAAGCCGAACAGCAGCAGCTGCAGCACCGGCAGCCCGACGATCATGCCGAAGGTCACGCGGTCTCGGCGCAGCTGCAGGAACTCCTTCAGCACGATGCTCCACCAGCGCCGCAGCGAGAAGCCGAGGCGCTCGTCGCCGGCGCGCCGTTCGCCTTTCACATGGCCTCTCGCATCGCCGCTCGCATCGGCCCTTGCATCGCCACTCACGGTCCGGCCCTCCGCGTAGGGCCGGCGGCCCTCTCACCGGCGCGCAGCTTGTTGTCGGCCCGCATGTTGTCGTCCGCCCGGTTCATCATGTGGATGAACACGTCCTCCAGGCTGGTGTCCACCGGCGCGATCCGATGCCGGCCCTCGCCGGCCAGCCGCCGCAGCGTGGCTTCCAGCGCCGAGGCGTCGCGGCCGGTCACGTGCAGCGCGTTGCCGAACACGACGGTCTGCTCGACGGCCGGCTCGTCGGCGAGCCGGCGCGACAGCGCGTTCAGGTCGCCGCCTTCGACCGACCACGTCGACAGGCCCTGCGCCGCGACCACCTGCTCGGCGGTGCCCTGCGCCAGCAACTTGCCGTAGGCGATATAGGCCAGCTTGTGGCAGCGCTCGGCCTCGTCCATGTAGTGCGTGCTGACCAGCACCGAGATGCCGTGGGCGGCGAGCCGATGCAGCTGCTCCCAGAAATCGCGGCGCGCCTTCGGATCGACGCCGGCGGTCGGCTCGTCGAGCAGCAGCAGCTCGGGTTCGTGCAGCAGGCAGGCGGCCAGCGCCAGCCGCTGCTTCCAGCCGCCCGACAGCGCGCCGGCGAGCTGGCGCGCGCGGCTGGCCAGCCCCAGTCCGTCCAGCGCCCGCTCGACCGCCGCCTTGCGATCGGGCACGCCGTAGACGCGCGCGACGAAGTCGAGGTTCTCGCGGATCGACAGGTCTTCCCAGTACGAGAATTTCTGCGTCATATAGCCGACGCGGCGCTTGATCTGCGCGCTGTCGCGCAGGATATCGAAGCCCAGGCAGGTGCCATGGCCGGCGTCGGGCGTCAGCAGCCCGCACATCATGCGGATCGACGTGGTCTTGCCGCTGCCGTTGGGGCCGAGGAAGCCGAAGATCTCGCCGCGGCGCACCTGCAGCGTCAGGCCGTCGACCACCTGCTTGTCGCCGAAGCGCTTGCCGAGGTCGTGCACGTCGATCGCCAGTTCGGGCGCGCCGCGCTCGGCCGCCGAAGTGCCGGCTGGCACGGTGCCGTTCATCGGCGTGCTCCGCTGGCCGGCGCTGCCGGCGCTGCGCTGCGCCGCGGCCTCGGCCTGCGCCAGTTGCGCGCGGACGGCGTCGATCTCCGGGGGCCGCCGGCCGGTCTGCAGATCGGCGAGCTCGGCCTGCGCGGCGTCGAGCTGGGCCACCGCCTGCGCGCGGGCGGTCGATTCTTCGTCGGTCTCCAGCGCGAACAGCGGCGCGCCGGCGGCGACCTGCTGGCCGCGCTCGACGTTCAGCCGCTCCAGCCGTCCGGCAAACGGCGAGGCGAGATGGACGAACTCGCCTTCGACATAGCCCTGCCAGCGCGCGGGCGGCGGGTCGCCGCAGCCGGACAGCACCAGCGCCGCCGCCAGCGCGCCAGCCCGGGACCGCGCGCTCCATCGCGCTGCCGGAGGCGATGCGGGTGGGTGGCAATCGATCTGCGGTAAGTGAGCGGCGGGCATGGCGGCTGGGTGGGTCGGTGGCGGTCAGCGGCGACCGGCGGAGCGGCCCTTGCGGTGATCGGTGGGCGGCGCCTCGGGGAGCGCAGAAGGGTGGGTAGATGCGTCGGTAGAGGGGCGTTCCGCGGGCCGGATGCCATGCGTCAGCAGCGCGCGCGCATGCGCGACCATGGCGTCGACATCGACGGCATCGGCGCCGGGCAGACGCCGCCAGATGTGGCCGGTCGCTAGCGGCAGCAGCGCCAGCCCGATCACCGAGACCATCAGCAGCGGCGGCGCGAGCGCGGCATCGATGCGGCCGCGCTCGCGCGCGGCGCTCAGCGCGGCGACCACGACGCCCAGCCGCTGCAGGCCGAAGCGCTGCATCACGCGTTCGCGCAGCTGGCCCTCGCCGGTGACGATCTCGCGCACCCACAACGCCGGAAACCACGGCGTGGCGACGGCCGCACGGATCAGCCGCTCGGCAATGCAGGCCAGCAGCGCGGCGGGGCCGGCGGCCATGTCGGCGGCTGCGTCGCCGGCCTTGGCATTGGCACTGCCATTGGCATCATCGGGCCCGGCCGGCGCAAACACGCGGTCGACCAGCGGCCCCAGCCGTTCCTCGGCGACCGCATCGAGCAGGCGGCCGCGGTCGCCGAAGTAGTAGTGGACCAGCGCCGGCGTCACGCCGGCCGGGGCCGCGATGGCCTTGACCTGGGTCGCCGCGATGCCGTGCTCGGCAAACAGCGTGACGGCGGCGTCGAGCAGGCGCTCGCGCTGGTCTTCGGCGGCAAGCGCGCGCCCCGGTCCGCGCGCCGGCGCGCTGCCGAGGCCCTTGACCGCTGCGGCGCTGCGCCCCGGACGCCCAGGGCGGCGCAGCGGGGCGCCTTCCTGCGGTGAAGCGGGCAGGGCGGCAGCGGAAGCGGTGGAGGAGCGGGAGCGGCGGGCGGTCATGGTCGGGATCTCGTTCGCTGGATATTAATTGGCACATTAATTAATTCAAGGCCTGTTACAAAGAAGCCGGCGTTGCGCTGTCGCGCGCACGCCGGCCTGGCCTTGCCTTGCCTTGGGGGTTACTGCCGCGCGTTGCGCCGGTTATCCGGCCACGGCGTGTTGAAGTTGGTGCGGAACGGGTTGATGTCGAGGCCGCCGCGCCGCGTATAGCGGGCATAGACCGCCAGCTTGACCGGCTTGCACTGGCGCAGCACGTCCATGAAGATGCGCTCGACGCACTGCTCGTGGAACTCGTTGTGGTTGCGGAACGAGATCAGATACTTCAGCAGCCCCTCCTGGTCGATCGGCGCGCCGACATAGCGGATCTGCACGCTGCCCCAGTCGGGCTGGCCGGTGACCAGGCAGTTCGACTTCAGCAGATGCGAGACCAGCGTCTCCTCGACCGGCGTCTCTTCCTGGTCGGCGCGCAGCAGCTGTGGCGCCGGCTCGTAGATATCGGTCTCGATATCGAGCCGGTCCAGCAGCAGGCCGTCGAGCTCGCCCATCTGCTGGCGGGCGAAGTCCGGTTCGGCGGTCAGCCGCACCTGCACCGCGCCGCCGGTCGCTTCGGACAGGTCCTGGCGCAGCAGCTGCTGCAGCGCCTCGGGCGATTCGAGCCGGGTCTGGTTGAAGCTGTTCAGGTACAGCTTGAACGATTTCGATTCGATGATGTTCGGCGTGTCGGCCGGAATGATGAAGCTCGCCAGCGCGACCTGGGGCTTGCCCTTCGGATTGAGCCAGGACAGCTCGTAGGCATTCCAGATGTCCACGCCGAAGAACGGCACCGCGCGGCCTTCGGGCAGGCCGATCTCGGCGCGCTTGGGCGCGCGCGGGATCGGAAACAGCAGGCTGGCGTCGTACTCGGTCTTGTAGGCCGAGACTTTGCCCAGCGGCGAATGTTCGGGCACGGTCATGAGGACTCCTGTCGGGTTCCGCGATGCAGAGGTTCGCAAAGGTGCGGGCGGTTCGGCGGCGCGTCGCAGGCCGTCACGCCAGGAACAGCTTGTAGACGGGGTTGTCGGTTTCTTCCCAGTGTAAGTAACCGAGCGTGGCAAGGAAGGCCTTGAATTCGCGCTTCTCGTTCTTCGGCACCTGGATGCCGACCAGGATGTTCGACGTGTCGGCGCCCTGGTTGCGGTAGTGGAACAGGCTGATGTTCCAGTTCGGGCTCATGCTCGACAGGAATTTCATCAGCGCGCCGGGGCGCTCGGGAAATTCGAAGCGGTACAGCAGCTCGTCCTGCGCCAGCGCCGAATGGCCGCCGACCATATAGCGGATGTGCTGCTTGGCCAGTTCGTCGTTCGACAGGTCCAGCGCGGCAAAGCCGTGGCGGCGGAAGGCCGCGGCGATCTTGTCGCTTTCGGCGCGGCTGCCGATCTGCACGCCGACGAAGATATGCGCGAGCTGGTTGTCGGCGATCCGGTAGTTGAACTCGGTCACGTTGCGCGTGCCCAGCTGTTCGCAGAAGCGGCGAAAGCTGCCGCGCTCTTCCGGAATGGTCACCGCGAACACCGCCTCGCGCGCCTCGCCGACCTCGGCACGTTCGGCGACGAAGCGCAGGCGGTCGAAGTTCATGTTGGCGCCCGAGGCGATCGCCACCAGGTTCTTGCCCTTGAGCTTCTCGCGCTCGGCATACGCCTTCAGGCCGGCGACGGCCAGCGCGCCCGAGGGCTCCAGGATGCTGCGCGTGTCCTGGAACACGTCCTTGACGCCGGCGCACAGCGCATCGGTATCGACCAGCACGATCTCGTCGACCAGCTCGCGCGCGATGCGGAAGGTCTCCTTGCCGGCCAGCTTGACCGCGGTGCCGTCCGAGAACAGGCCCACGTCCTTCAGCTCGACGCGCTTGCCGGCGTCGATCGAGCGCTTCATCGCATCGGAATCGACCGTCTGCACGCCGATCACCTTGATCTCGGGGCGCACCGCCTTGATGTACGACGCCACGCCGGCGATCAGGCCGCCGCCGCCGATCGCGACGAACACCGCGTGGATCGGGCCCGGGTGCTGGCGCAGGATTTCCATGGCGACGGTGCCTTGGCCGGCGATCACCTCGGGATCGTCGAACGGATGGATGAAGGTCAGCTTGTGCTTGCGCTGCAGTTCGGCGGCGTGCTGGTAGGCGTCGCTGTACGATTCGCCGTGCAGCACCACCTGCACCCACTTGCCGCCGTGCTTGCGCACCGCGTCGATCTTGACCTGCGGCGTGGTCACCGGCATCGCGATGATGGCCTTGCATTCCATCCGCGCGGCGGCCAGCGCGACGCCCTGCGCGTGGTTGCCCGCGGAGGCGGCGATCACGCCGCGCTTCAGTTCGTCGGCGGTCAGCGAGGCCATCTTGTTGTAGGCGCCGCGCAGCTTGAACGAGAACACCGGCTGGGTGTCCTCGCGCTTGAACCAGACCCCGTTGCCGATTCGCGCCGACAGTTCGCGGGCGTAGGTCAGCTCGGTCTCCTGCGCCACGTCGTACACCTTGGCGGTCAGGATCTTCTTCAGGTAGTCGGGTTTGCTGGCTGTCTTGCGGGTCATGTCGACGACCGGCGCGGGGCCGGATTGGATGGACGGAAGAAGGCGAAGGGCCGGCGCCGCGAAGCGGGGCGCAGGGGGCGGCTCGGGGTCGCGGCGCGTCATGTCCGCGCCGCCCTGGGCATCGGCCCTGGCATTCGGGAAACCGCTAATGATAAAGGATCGGGCGGCGCCGGGTCCGCATGGCCCATGGTGGCGGAAGACGATGCACGCCACGCGGGCGTGTCGCACCGCCGCAGTGCAGCCGGCGGCCTGGCGGGTGCGCTGGTGACGCATCCGCCTTGTAGGACGCCGCCCGGTGGACGCTCGTCAAGCTATCGTGATACGGTGTGCAGCGATGTCATCCCTTCCGCTGATCGATCCCGATAACGCGCTATTCCTCGACTTCGACGGCACGCTGGCCGACCTGGCGCCACGCCCGGAGCTCGTGCAGGTCGAGGCGGGACTGGTGGGAACGCTGCGCACGCTGCACCGGCAGCTGAGCGGCGCGGTCGCGATCGTATCGGGGCGCACCATCGCCGAACTCGACGCCTTTCTTGCGCCGCTGCAACTGCCCACGGCAGGCGTGCACGGCGCCGAACTGCGCGACGCCGAGGGCCGGCGGCTCGAGGTCCCGGCCCCTGATCTGGACCGGCTGCACCGCCGGCTCGAGGATTTTGCCCAGGCCCATCCCGGGCTGCGGCTCGAGCGCAAGCCGATGGCGCTGGCGGTGCATTACCGCGCGGCGCCCGAACTCGAAATGCTGGTGCGCGAGCAGGTCGCCCAGGCGCTGGGCGATGTCAGCGGACTGGAAATGCTCCACGGCAAGATGGTGGTCGAGGTCAAGCCGGCCGGTGTCACCAAGGGCAGTGCGGTCGAACTGATCATGCGCTCGCCGCCGTTTGCGGGCCGCATGCCGATCTTCGCCGGCGACGACGTGACCGACGAGGATGGCTTCGCGATGGTCGCCCATCTGGGCGGGGTCGGCGTGCTGGTCGGCCAGCGGCAGAGCGCCGCCACCGTCAGCGTGCCGGCGCCGGCGGACCTGCGCGCCTGGCTGCATCGCAGCGCCAGGGCGCTCGAAAGCGGCCGGGCCGGCACGGCGCCGGCCCCGCATGCCGCCGCGAGCGGTCGCGACACCGGCACCGATACACCGTCCGGCACTACGTCCGAGAGCACGTCCGGCATCTCGTCCGAGACCACGCCCGTCGCCGCGGCCGCCGCAGGCCCGTCCGGCACCGGCGCCAATCCATCCGCGTCCACCACCTCATCCTGACAAGGGGGAAGTTCGTGAGTCAGCCCGAATCCGGCGTAGCGCGCAACCGCGCCGACGAGATCAACAGCGACGGCACACAGCAGGGCGGGCGATATTGCCCGCCTTCGCTATCGCTGGGCATGATCGGCAATTGCGCGTTCTCCGCGCTGGTCGACTCGCGCGGCCGCATCGTCTGGTGCTGCCTGCCGCGCTTCGATGGCGATCCTGTCTTCAACGCGCTGCTCGACCCCAGCGAGAACGCAGGCCATTTCTCGATCGAGATCGAGGACTTCGCCGAGTCGCGCCAATGGTACGAGCCGAACACCGCGGTGCTGCGCACGCGGCTGACCGACCGCCACGGCAACTGCCTGGAAATCACCGATTTCGCGCCGCGCTTTTTCCGCCTCGGCCGCTATTTCCGCCCGCTGACGCTGGTGCGGCGGATCCGCCCGGTCAAGGGCGCGCCGCGCGTGCGCGTCTCGATCGCGCCGCGCTTCAACTGGGGCCGCACGAAGCCGCAGACCTCGCGCGGCAGCAGCCATGTCCGCTTCATCGGCGACGACATGACGCTGCGGATGACCACCGACGCGCCGCTGACTTATGTGATGGCCAACACGCCGTTCCTGGTCACGCAGGGCATGAACTTCATCCTCGGCCCCGACGAGACGCTGCAACATGGCGTCGACGAGACCGCGCGCGACTTCGAGCAGGAGACCATCTCGTACTGGAAGCTGTGGACGCGCCGGCTGGCGGTGCCGCGCGAATGGCAGGACGCGGTGATCCGCGCCGCCATCACGCTGAAGATGTCGCTGTACGAGGAGACCGGCGCGATCGTCGCCGCGATGACGACCAGCATTCCGGAAGCGCCGCACAGCGGCCGCAACTGGGACTATCGCTTCTGCTGGCTGCGCGATGCCTTCTTCGTGATCCGCGCGCTGAACAGCCTGTCCGAAGTCGGCACGATGGAAGACTATCTGCGCTGGATGTCCAATGTGGTGATGCAGTCCAAGGACGGCCATATCCAGCCGCTGTACGGCATCGGCCTCGAACGCGAGCTGCCCGAGAGCGTGCTCGACCATGTCGCGGGCTACCGCGGCATGGGTCCGGTGCGGGTCGGCAACCAGGCGCAGGAACACTTCCAGCACGACGTCTACGGCAATGTGGTGCTCGGCGCCGCGCAGGCCTTCCACGACCACCGGCTGCTGCATCGCGGCGGCCCCGCCGAATACCGCGTGCTGGAGCAGGTCGGCGAGCAGGCGGTGCGCGTGTTCGGCACGCCCGATGCCGGCATGTGGGAGCTGCGCACCCGCGCAAGGGTGCATACGTCATCGGCGCTGATGAGCTGGGCCGCCTGCGACCGGCTCGCCAAGATCGGCGACAAGCTGCAGCTGCCGTCGCGCGCGGCCTACTGGCGCAAGCATGCGGAAACGATGCGCGAGCGCATCCTGCGCGAGTCGTGGAGCGAGGAACGCCAGGCCTTCGCCGAGAGCTTCGGCGGGCGCGAGCTCGACGCCAGCGTGCTGCTGATGGCCGAGGTCGGCTTCATCGATCCGCGCGACGCACGCTTCGTCGCGACGATCGAACGGCTGGAAGAGGTGCTGTGCGATGGTCCGTACATGCGCCGCTACGAGGCGCCGGACGACTTCGGCAAGCCCGAGACCGCCTTCAATATCTGCACCTTCTGGCGGATCGATGCGCTGGCGCGTATCGGCCGCAAGGAACAGGCACGCGAGATCTTCGAGGCGATGCTGGCCGCGCGCAATCCGCTCGGCCTGCTGTCCGAAGACACGCATCCGGTCACCGGCGAGATGTGGGGCAATTTCCCGCAGACCTATTCGATGGTCGGCCTGATCAACGGCGCGATGCGCCTGTCGTCGCCATGGGACGCGGTGATCTGAGCCGGCCCCGATTCACCGGGAGGCGCGCGCCGGCGCGCCGCCACACAGGAGGCCTATGTCAAGACTGGTAGCGGTATCCAACCGCGTCGCCGACCCCCGCAATGCCGCCGCCGGCGGACTGGCGGTGGCGCTCGGCGAAACGCTGAATGCCACCGGCGGGCTGTGGTTCGGCTGGAGCGGCCGGGTCGTCGAGACCGCGCAGGGTGGCACGCCCGGAGAAGGCGAACTGCATCTGCAGCATGCCGGCGACGTGACGCTGGCCACGGTCGACCTGAGCCGCGAGGACCACGACGCCTACTACCTCGGCTACAGCAATGGCGTGCTGTGGCCGGTGTTCCACTACCGCGTCGATCTGGCCGATTTCGACGCCGGCCATCTGAACGTCTACCGCCGCGTCAACCAGCTGTTCGCACGCAAGCTGGCGCCGCTGCTGCGGCCGGACGACATGATCTGGATCCACGACTATCACCTGATTCCGCTGGCGGCGGAACTGCGGGCGATGGGATGCGGCCAGCGCATCGGCTTCTTCCTGCATATCCCGCTGCCGCCGCCGCCGATCCTGACGACGATCCCGCAGCACGAATGGCTGATGCGCGCGCTGTTCGCCTATGACCTGATCGGCTTCCAGAGCCAGGCCGACCTCGAGCACTTTGCGCGCTACGCGCAGTCCGAGGCGGGCGCCGAGCCGATGGGCGATCACCGCTACCGCGCCTTCCATCGCACCGTGCGGGCGCAGGCGTTTCCGATCGGCATCGACGTCGACGAGTTCGTGTCGCTGGGCAAGGGCCACGAGGCGCAGGAAACCTACGAGATGATGATGGGCCAGTACGCGCGCCGGCGGCTGCTGCTCGGTGTGGACCGGATGGACTATTCGAAGGGGCTGCCGGAGCGGTTGAAGGCGTTCCAGGCGCTGCTGGCGCAGTATCCCGAGAACCGTTCGAGCGCCACGCTGATCCAGATCGCCGCGCCGTCGCGCGAATCGGTCGACGCCTATGCCGATCTGCGGCGCCAGCTCGAAGGCATGTCGGGGGCGATCAACGGCGAGTACGGCGAACTGGACTGGATGCCGATCCGCTATATCCACCGCACCACGTCGCGCCGCCGCCTGCCGGGACTGTGCCGCGCGGCGCGCGTCGCGCTGGTGACGCCGCTGCGCGACGGCATGAACCTGGTCGCCAAGGAATATATCGCCGCGCAGGACCCGGACGATCCCGGCGTACTGGTGCTGTCGCGCTTTGCCGGCGCCGCCGAGCAGCTGAAGGAAGCGCTGCTGGTCAATCCCTACGATATCCAGGGCACCGCGCAGGCGATCCAGCAGGCGCTGCACATGCCGCTGGCCGAGCGGCAGAGCCGGCATCAGAAGCTGCTCGAGAACATCCGCGCCCAGGACGTGCACTGGTGGAGCCGCGAATACCTCCGGAGTCTGGCGGAGAGCGATCAGGGGTGATCGAGGGAAACCGCCTCCCTCTCCCCAGCCCTCTGCCCCTGAGGGGGAGAGGGAGAACCCAATAGGGAAGCGGGCGGCGAGCGGGATTTTCTCCCCTCTCCCGCTCGCGGGAGAGGGGTCGGGGGAGAGGGCAGGCGGCGCGCGTTCAGCCGCCGCCAGTCAATGCAGATCCTCTGGCGTATCGATATCCCGGAACGCGCCGTCGTGATCGGTCAGGATGCGCGTTACCGCCCGGCCCTGCAGCAGCGCGCGGGCGCCCTCGTCGCCGTCCAGCCGCAGCAGCGCGTCGCGCCAGGCGGGGCCGAATGCCACCGGGTGGCCGCGCCGGCCGTCGCGCCACGGCGCGGCGATCGCTTCGGCGCTGGCCTCCGGCGTGACGATGCTCAGCGCCACCGCGCGCGCCAGTTCGACCGGCAGCCACGGCATGTCGGCCAGCGCCACCAGCCATCCGCGTGCGTCCGCGCGGGCCTCTACCGCCGCCGCCAGCGCCGCGCCCATGCCGGCCTCGGCGCGCGCGCAGGCCAGCACCGTGCAGCCGCCCTCGCTCAATTCCCGTTCCAGCTGCGGCTGTCCCGGCCGCACCACGGCGATCGCGCCGGGCAACGCGGTGGCCAGCGTGCGGGCGCTGTGCCACGCCACGGTGCGCCCGTCCGGCAGCGTCTGCAGCAGCTTGTTGCGCGCGCCGCTTGAATCGAAGCGGCGGCCGAAGCCGGCCGCCAGCAGGATGCCGGCCGGCAGATCCGAGTCGATCAGCGGCCCGGACTGCATGCGCTGGCCTCGTTGGCCGCGAGTTCGCGCGCGGCCTTGGCGCCCTCGACCTGCAGGATGTCGGGCAGCGACACGTGGTTCTTCGCCGCGACCACCTCGGCCAGGATCGAGATCGCGATCTCCGGCGGCGTGCGGCTGCCGATATAGATGCCGACCGGCCCATGCAGCCGCGCCAGCTGCGCGTCGTTCAGATCGAATTCCTTGAGCCGCTCGCGCCGCGCCTGGTTGTTGCGGCGCGAGCCCAGCGCGCCGACATAGAACGCGCGCGTGCGCAGCGCCTCCATCAGCGCGAGGTCGTCGAGCTTCGGATCATGCGTCAGCGCGATCACCGCGCAGCGCTCGTCCAGCTTCATCTCGATCACGGTGTCGTCCGGCATGGTGTGCACCATCGTGACGCCGGGAATGTCCCAGGTCTCGGTGTATTCCTCGCGCGGATCGCAGACCGTGACCTGGAAGCCCAGGCCGACCGCGATCTGGCACAGGTACTTCGACAGCTGGCCGGCGCCGATCACCAGCATCCGGTATCGCGGGCCATGGATGGTGGCCAGCGTGCGGCCGTCGAAGCTCAGGCCGTCGGTGGCCTCGGCCGGGCCCAGCGTGGCCTTGCCGGTCGCCATGTCGAGCGTGCGGGTCACCAGCCGGCCGTTCTCGACGGCGTCCAGCAGCTCGGCCAGGCCGCTGTCGGCCGTCACCGGTTCGGCCACCAGTTCGATGGTGCCGCCGCACGGCAGGCCGAAGCGGTGCGCCTCCTCGGCGCTGATGCCGTACTTGATCGCCTCCGGCGTACGGGCCGCGATGCCCTCGCGCCGGACGCGGTCGATGATGTCGTCCTCGATGCAGCCGCCCGACACCGAGCCGACCACCAGCCCGTCGTCGCGCACCGCCAGCATCGCGCCCTCGGGGCGGGGCGACGAGCCCCAGGTCCTGACTACCGTGACCAGCAGCGTGCGGTGGCCTTCGGCGGTCCACCGCACGCTGCTTTTCAGGACTTCGAGATCCACGCTGTCCATGATCGCTTCCGTTTCGTTTGTTCGCCTTCGGCCGAATCGGCCGCAGAAGGTTCATCCACCGGCGACGCGCCGCCGCTGACCGCCTCGCAGAAGCGCGTGAAGAAGGTGTCCGCCATCTTGCGGGCGGCACCATCGACCAGCCGCGAGCCGATCTGTGCGATCTTGCCGCCGACCTGCGCCTGCACCGTGTAAGACAGCACCGTCTCGTCGCCGTCCGGGTCCAGCCGCACCTTCGCGGTGCCCTTGCCGAAGCCGGCCGCGCCGCCCTGGCCATCGAACGCGATGGTATAGCTGTCCGGCGCCTGGATGTCCTGCAGCGCCATCCGGCCCTTGAACTTCGCCTTCACCGGCCCGACCGCGGCGGTCATGCTCAGCAGGTAGGCGTTGTCGCCGTCGGGCTCGATACTCTCACATCCCGGAATGCAATGCTGGAGCAGGGCCGTGTCGTTCAACGCCTCCCAGGCGACCTGCTGCGGCACCGGCAGCCGGTGGGTTTGGGTCATTTCCATGGTGCGGGGTTCTCCTTGTCGTTGTTGGCCCGGCGCGCCGATGGCGCCGCGAGCAGCGATTCCAGCGCGAACAGGCTGGCCAGGTTGTGGGCGGGACGCAGCGCGTCGACATGCGGCAGGATCGCCTGCACGCCGCGCGCCTGCGGCGTGAAGCCCGCGTAGCGCAGCAGCGGATTGAGCCAGACGATGCGATGGGCGAAGCGCCGCAGGCGCGCCATTTCGCCGCCGAGCAGGTCGATCCGTTCGTGATCGAGGCCGTCGGTGACCAGCAGCACGGTGGCGCGGCCGCCCAGCGTGCGGCGCGCCCACTGGCGATTGAAGGTCGACAGCGCGGCGCCGATGCGCGTGCCGCCGGCCCAGTCGCGCACCTGCTGCGCGATCGTTTCAACGGCATCGTCGGGATCGCGCTCGCGCAGCGCCCGGCTGATATTGGTCAGCCGCGTGCCGAACAGGAACACCGACAGGCGCTCGCGCGATTGCATCAAGGCATGACAGAAGTACAGCACCGCGCGCGAATACTGGCTCATCGATCCCGAGATATCGAGCAGCAGCACCAGCGGCGGGCGCCGCTCGGCATGGCGGCGGTATTTCCAGCGCAGCCATTCGCCGTGCTGTCGCACCGCCAGCCGCGCGCTGGCGCGCAGGTCGGCATGGCTGCCGTGGGCGGCCGCGCGCAGGCGGCGCGTGCGCTCGGTCGCCAGATGCGTGCGGCGTGCGCGGATCAGATGCTGCAGCGCGCGCCATTCGTCGGCCGACAGCGTGTCGAAGTCGCGCTGCGCCAGGCGCTCCTGCGCGGAGAAGGTCAGTACCGCGCCGATGCGCTGCTCGGCGGGGGACGCGGGCGGCTTCGCTTGCGCGGCCGGCGGCTCGCGCGCCGCCAGCGCCTCGGCGAGCCGGTTGCTGCGGCGGGGCGGCGGCGCGCCGGCCTCGACGCG
>NZ_VZOV01000016.1 GCF_008801915.1 Cupriavidus gilardii | reverse complement strand
GTTGATCACCCGCAGCGGCAAGAAATCCAAATCGATCTGGTCCATGAGTTGTGTCCACTAAAAATGGTGGACACAATCCTGCGCCGTCTGTGCTTGTGACGCTATGTGCGGAGAATTTCGCGCTTACATAGAACCGGCTTACCAACGGGAGGAGAAAGATGAAGAAGCTTGCGACGGGAATAATGGCATTGGCGCTGTTTGCAGCAGTTGGCGCTGCGAATGCCCACAGCGGTGGCACAGACAGGCAAGGTTGCCACGTGGACCACAGTACTGGCATTCGCCACTGTCATTGAGACGGTTGAGCACCTTCGCGGAGGTGCTCAAAGCCTTTGCCTCTCTGGTTCACAAGCCGGCTGAAGCGCCGGAAGTGGAATGGAGTCGATACGGATCGAATTGGGCGCTACGAGGAAGGTCGACCATTTTCTCCTCCACTCTCTTGATCGCCCTCCTACCATGGTGTGTTTCGATCAGCGTGCCTTCTAACAGGTTGTAGCTCAGTTCCGTAACTTTGCCATTACTGGCGACCAGCACGACTACCACAGGCTTGTGTTGTTTGATCGCCGGCGTGATCGAGAAGACTTTCCCGGCGGGATACGTCTTTTGGGCTTTCGTGAGCACATCGAGCAAGGTTAGAGGCGTGAGCGACAATAGTGTCAGATGCTCCGCGGAGCGAGCGACGTGAGGCACGTCCTTGAAGACCTCAACTTCCGGCTGCCATTGGCTTTACTCGGGGCTGCCGCTCATTTCCTTCAGTTGCCTGCGTCAGCGCCGCTGCCGGCTGGCTGGGGCGGGGCGCGATACAGCAGGCGCCCCTCGTGGCGCAGGCGCCAGATGCGTTGCCATTGCCGGCTGCCGACGTGACGAGCCTGCCGCGCCGGGCCGCGATCGCTCACGTGGTCTATAGCCCGGACGTCAAGCGGCCAGTGGCGCTGGCGGCCGACCAGGAAGACCAGTTGGTCGCGTGGCTGTCCAGGCGGCTAGGCGCCCAGGTCAATCCCCCAAAACTCGGCTCAGTTGGCTATGAGCTGATCGGTGGACGGCTGCTGCCGGGTGCCAGCGGTCCCGTGGCGCAATTCATGTATCACGACGTGACCGGGCAGCGCCTGACCCTCTACGTGACCACCGAGAACGCCGCAAACAAGGACACGGGCTTTCGCTTTGCCCAGGAAGGCCCCGTCAATGTCTTCTACTGGATCGATGGCAAGTTCGGCTAACTGGCACGCGTTGCTACCGCCGTCTATGGTCAGCTGGAACCGAGCTCAGCTTGGCATTAGGAGAGACAAAGCATGAACAAATCGTCAATTTGGAAAGTCATCTTGATTGTGTGCGCAGCCATCGGCGTGGTGTGGTAGGCATGCTATTGATGCATCAGCGCATGATGGGCGGTCTGAGCTGTTGCTAGTTCGAATGAAGCAAAGTAGCCGCGCCCGGGCACCGGCGGCGTCGCCCGTACCATGATTGGAAGCCGCCAGCCGTGCGAGCCATTGCCAGAAGGTAACCCGTGGACGCCCTCTATTCGACCGCTATTTGCTCCGTCTCCTCGACTTCCTATTGCGCTTGCGCGAGACCGTCCCATGCTGGTTGCGGGTTCGCCGGGGGCCGTGCCGTCGTCGCACATACCAAGCAAACAGTCCGAGCATACCAAGGATGATTGCCAGTGAGCTCAGGACGACGACGAGGACATCGTGGGGCAGATCAAAAGGGTTGTGGCGCACGGTCTGAGTTCGATTCGGAATTGGCTAGCCAGGATCGTTGCGCAAAGGCGCCAATGCCTACCGGCTTGACGTTGCTAGGCCCTGCCGGCGGGTCAGAACGCGCACGGCCGTTGGCAGCAAGCCGTACGCGCATGGCGCGGATTATTTGCGCTGCATGTCCACGACCGTCGGCGCGCCATCTACCTTGTCGAAGGTCACCGACACGGCATCGCCTTCCTTGAACTTGCCAAGCGAGGCGCGATCCTTGACCGGAAACGCCATGGTCATGCCGGGCATACCCAAGTTCTCAATCGGGCCGTGCTTGAGCGTAACCTTGCCGGTCTGCGCATCGATCTTCTTGATTTCTGCGGACACCGGCCGAGGCGCTTGTTGTGAGGCAGCGGGTGCCTTCATGTCCATGCCGTCCATCGAACCCGCGGCGAACACAGCCGGTGCGGCAATCATGGCCAGGGCGGCGGCGAGGGTCTTGAGGTGTTTCATTGCGATTCCTCCTGAGGTGTGAGGTTGGGGGAAAGGGAAGTCTGCTTGATCTGACGGCGGCGTAGCAGCAAATACACCGCCGGGACCACAAACATGGACAGCAGCGGCGCCGTCACCATGCCGCCGACCATTGGCGCAGCGATGCGCTGCATCACTTCTGAGCCGGTGCCGTGCGACCACATGATCGGCAGCAGGCCGGCCAGAATCACAGCGACGGTCATCGCCTTTGGGCGCACACGCAGCACGGCGCCTTCCTGGATGGCATCGAGCAGGGCCGCGAGATTACTTTGCCCATCCTCGAGCCGTGCTTGCCAGGCATGTTTCAGGTAGAGCAGCATGATGACGCCGAATTCCGCAGCGACCCCGGCGAGTGCGATGAAGCCGACAATCCCCGCGACCGACAGGTTGTACCCCAGCAGATAGAGTAGCCAGAAGCCGCCGATCAAGGCCAGCGGCAGGGTGCCCATGATGAGCAGTGCCTCATCCAGACGGCCGAATACCAGGTAGAGCAAGACGAAGATGATCAGCAGCGTGAAGGGGACCACCACCTTCAGCTTCGCGGTGGCGCGCTCGAGATACTCGAACTGCCCTGACCAGCTCAAGGAGTACCCGGCTGGCATCGGGACGGCTTTGGCGACCGCCGCCTGCATGTCCTGCACGGCCGAACGTAGGTCTCTGCCGCGAATGTCGACGTAGATCCACCCGGAGAGTCGCGCGTTTTCACTGCGCAGCATGGGCGGCCCTTGCACGACCTGGATGCGCGCGACGTCGGCCAGCGTGATTTGCAACCCCTTGTCGGTCACGATGGGCAGGCTGCGCAGTTGCTCGATGGAGTCTCGATAGTCGCGCGGATACCGGACATTGATGGGAAAGCGCGCGAGCCCGTCGACCACTTCGCCGACGTTTTCGCCACCGATGGCCGATGAGACGATCGCCTGAACGTCTTCAATGTTCAGGCCGTACCGACCCGCAGCGCCCCGATCGATATCGACGTCGATGTACCGGCCGCCCGTGAGCCGTTCGGCCAGCGCGGAGGTGACGCCCGGAACCGTCTTGACGGCCTCCTCGATGCGCGTGGCCAGGCGATCGATTTCCTTCAGATCCGTACCGGCGACCTTGATCCCCACCGGGCTTTTGATGCCGGTCGCGAGCATGTCGATGCGGTTGCGGATCGGCGGCACCCAGATGTTGGACAGCCCAGGCACCCTGACGACCCGATCGAGCTCCTCCACCAGCTTGTCGGTGGTCATGCCGGCACGCCATTGGTCCTTGGGCTTGAACTGGATGGTGGTCTCGAACATCTCGATCGGCGCCGGATCGGTTGCGGTATCGGCGCGGCCCGCCTTGCCGTACACCGTCGCGACCTCCGGCACGGTCTTGATGAGTCGATCGGTCTGCTGCAGGAGCTGGGAGGCCTTGCCTGCGGAGAGGCCTGGCAACGCCGACGGCATGTAGAGCAGATCGCCTTCATCCAGGGGCGGCATAAATTCGCCGCCAATGCGCATGATCGGCCACGCGGTGGCGATGAGCAGCACGGCCGCGATCGCCAGGGTGGTCTTCGGATATGCAAGGACCTTGCCGAGCAGCGGCTGGTAGCCGCGAATCAGCCAGCGGTTAAGCGGATTGGCCTGCTCCGACGGGATCTTGCCGCGGATCATGTAACCCATCAGCACCGGTACCAAGGTGACGGACAATCCCGCGGCGGCCGCCATGGAATAGGTCTTGGTAAAGGCGAGCGGCGAGAAGAGCCGGCCCTCCTGCGCCTCCAGCGTGAACACCGGAATAAACGACAGCGTGATGATCAGCAGCGAGAAGAATAGGGCGGGCCCGACCTCGGCGGCAGATTCGCCGATGACGCGCCAGCGCTCGTGCCCGCCGAGTTCAAGGCGCGGGTTGTCGGCATGCCAGTGCTCGAGATGCTTGTGCGCGTTCTCGATCATGACCACCGCGGCATCGACCATCGCGCCGATGGCGATGGCGATCCCACCCAGCGACATGATGTTGGCATTCACGCCCTGGTAGCGCATCACCAGGAAGGCGGCCAGCACGCCCAGCGGCAGCGAGACGATGGCCACCAACGCCGAGCGCAGGTGAAACAGAAACACCAGGCAGACCAGTGCCACGACCGCAAATTCTTCGATCAGCTTGGTGGTGAGGTTGTCCACCGCCCGCTTGATCAGCGCCGAGCGGTCGTACGTCGTGACAATCTCGACGCCCTTGGGCAGGCTCTTCTGTAAGGTGGCGAGCTTGGCCTTGACCGCTTCAATGGTTTCCAGGGCGTTCTTGCCCGAGCGCAGCACGATGACGCCACCGGTCACTTCGCCCTGGCCATTCAGTTCGGCAATGCCACGCCGCATCTCGGGGCCGAGCTGCACGGTAGCAACGTCGCCCAGCCGTACCGGGATACCCGCGTCGCTGGTGACCAGCGGAATCTGGCGAAAGTCATCCAGCGTTTTCAGGTAACCGGTCGCCCGAACCATGTACTCCGCTTCACCCAACTCCAGCACCGAACCGCCAGTTTCCTGGTTGGCACCCTTGAGCGCTGCGAGCACCTTGGCTTGCGACAGGTTGTAGGCGCGCAGCCGATCCGGCATCAGCACGATCTGGTATTGCTTGACCATGCCGCCAAGCGAAGCCACTTCAGCGACGTTGGGCAGGGACTTGAGCTCGAAACGCAGGAACCAGTCCTGTAGCGCCCGTAGCTGGCTGAGGTCATGCTGGCCGGTCTTGTCAACCAAGGCATACTCATAAATCCAGCCGACGCCGGTTGCATCGGGGCCGAGCGCGGGCTTGGCCGCTGCCGGCAGCCGCGATTGCACCTGGTTCAGGTACTCGAGCACGCGCGAGCGCGCCCAGTACAGGTCGGTCCCGTCTTCGAACAACACATAGACATAGGAGTCACCAAAAAACGAGTAGCCGCGCACGGTCTTGGCGCCGGGTACGGATAACATGGTCGTGGTGAGCGGATAGGTGACCTGGTTTTCCACGATCTGTGGTGCCTGGCCTGGGAACGGCGTGCGGATGATCACCTGCACATCGGACAGGTCCGGGAGGGCGTCAAGCGGTGTGCTCTGTACCGCCCAAAGTCCCCACGCGGTGACCATGACGGTGGTGAGCAGCACCAGGAACCGATTGCGGATGGACGCGAGGATGAGCCGGGCAATCATGGCTTGGCTCCCGCAGTGGCGTCGGCGGTCTCAACGGCGGAGAGGGTTGCCACGCCGTCGCTATCCAGGCGGAAGCGGAATCGGACCCGGTCCCCGGGCTTGAAACCTTTGGGCATGCCGGCTGGCGGCGCGCCAAACTCCATCGTCATGGCGCCCCACTGCGCCGAGGGAATGGCACCATGGGAGATCGTCATGCTCTGCTCGGTGAGGGCCTCGATCCGGCCGACGCCTTGATGCTCCGGCCCGGGCGCCGCAGCGGTGCCAGGCGCCGACGCGCCGGCTGCAGAGGCGGCTGTGGGGGCGGTCATGCGCTGAGTAGTGCCGCGCAGGCTCGCCTCCGAGTCGATCAGGAACTGTCCTGATACGACCACCTTCTGACCCGCTTTGAGCCCTTCAATGACTTCGGTTTGACCGCCTGCCGCCGCGCCGGTCTTGACCTCCACGGGGCTGAAGCCGCCTTGGCCGGATGCGACCATGGCGATGGTGCGCGTGCCGGTGCGAATCAGCGCCTCGGTTGGCACGAGCACACGATCTGGCCCTGGGGCGGCGTCAAAGCGCACCGAGACAAACATGCCGGGCAATAGCTGACGGGCCTTGTTCTGCAATTCGATGCGCACCTTGACCGTGCGGGTGCCGGCGCTGATATCTGGCAAGATGGCGTCGACCTTGCCCGACAGCGGGTGGCCGGGCAAGGCTGCCGCGGTGGCCGACACTGTCTGGCCGGGCCGCAACGGGGCGGCCTGGCTCTCAGGCACCTCGGCGATGACCCAAACGGTTGCTAGGCTCGCAATGCGAAACAGAGTCGTTCCCGGCGAAACCGTCATGCCATCGCGCGCCCCGATTTCGGTGACGATGCCGTCGACCGAACTGGTGATCGTCAGCCGCGGCTGCAGTTTGCCGGTGGACTGGACCAACCGGATATGGCTCTCGGTCATGCCCACCTGACGCATGCGCGCAATGGCGGCCTCGCGCAGCTCGCGCTGGAGGCTGCCGTCCATCCGGCTGATCGCCAGATATTCCTCCTGCGCCGCGACCCATTCTGGCGCATAGATTTGCGCCAACGCTTGACCTTTGCTGACCGGATCGAGGGTGGTCCGAGCGTACGCGTGCTCCACGAATCCGCTGGTGCGGGCCTGCAGCACTTCGATGCTACGTTCATTGATCGCGACATTGCCCGGCACTTGAAGTGCGGCCTCGAGTCGGCCGGTCTTCACCTCGGCCGTGCGAATGCCAAGGTTCTGTGTCACGCGGCTGTCAATGGTGACGGCCGCACCGCCGCTGGCTTCTTCATACACGGGCGACAACGGCATGTCCATGTACGGCGACTTGCCCGGCTTGTCAAAGCGCTGTCCGGGCACCATCGGGTCGTGCCAGTAGAGGATGCGCTTGCCAGTTTTCGGGTCAATGTCGCCCGCCTTGAGGGCGGCACCGCCGGCGCCGGTGCCCGAGTTTGCCGACGCGGGCGACTGGCGCCCTTGCTGTTGACCGAGGTAATAGGCAGCGCCAACGCTTGCCACCACCATCAGGCCTGCCACCGTCCGTGCAATCGTGGTCTTGTTCATGGTTGGGCTCCTTGCAGTGACGTGGGCTGGTTTGCAGTGGGTAACGGCATCAGGAAAGTCAGGTCCGCCCACAGGCGGGCGGTGGCAGCCTCAAGCTTCAGGCGCTCAAGCGAAATATTGAGCGCCTTGCGGCTGGCATCGGCCACGGCGGTCAGGGTGCCGGCACCCGCTCGATAGGCAGTCAGGGCCGCTTCGGTCTGTGCCTTGGCCAGCGGCACCGTGGTGCTCCGATAGCGCTCGAGCCGCGCCTGGCTGAGCGCCAGCTCTGCCTGCTTGCCGCGCAACTGCCCGAGCAAGCCGCGGCGTACGACTTCGGCTTGCGCGCGCGCGGCGTCGGCCTGCGCAAGCTTTGCGGCCAGTTCCCGATCCTGGCGATGCTTCTGGTCCCAGGGAAGCGGCAGTGAGACGTTGAGCGAAACCATGTTGGAGTAGGCGGGGCCGCGCTGGCTGTACATCAGTTCCACGCTCACATCCGGGATCTTGTTCTCCCGAGCGACCCGGCTTTCCGCCTCGGCGACGCCAACCTGTGCCTCGGCCGCCGCCACCTCCGGCAGTTGCGCCACGCCGCCGGCATCCAAGGTATTGAGCCAGGCCGGCGCCTCAAAGCCAGGGCGTTCGGCCAGGGGAAGTTCTGCAGCCTCGCCCACCCAGCGTCGCAGCATCGCTCGGGCTGATACCAGTGCGGCGCGGGCCTCGTCTTCGCGATCTTGCAGTTGACGGAGCTCCAGTTCGGCGGCCAGGATGTCGGCACGGGAGCCGCGGTTGCCGCGATAGGCGGCCTGCGCCGCGTCTACCATCAACTGGATGGAGTGCGCCTGTTCGGAGAGCACACTGTAGGCGCGCTCGGCATACCAGCGGTCCAGCCAGGCCGTCGCGGCGCCGCGCTGCACCGTGGCGAGCGCCGCCGTACGCTGGGCCTCGGCC
Organism: Cupriavidus gilardii; assembly: GCF_008801915.1. Lineage (GTDB taxonomy): Bacteria > Pseudomonadota > Gammaproteobacteria > Burkholderiales > Burkholderiaceae > Cupriavidus > Cupriavidus gilardii. Next base: position 126,231 of record NZ_VZOV01000016.1, on the reverse strand, counting down.
GACGACGCCTCGGCTTCGAAGCGCTGGGCGCGAGCCTCACGCTTGGCCGATCTCGTGAACTCCTGCATCAGGCTGATCGAGCGCATCGTCATCGATTCCGTGCCGAGGGAAAACCGGTCGGGTCCGTTCGCCGGTACGTTATTGACACCGACTTTGAGCACCGGATCCGGCAATTGCCGGCCAACGACCGCCATCTCGATGGCGGACTGGACCGCCGAGCGCGATGTTTCGGCGTCCGACGAGCCGGAAGACGCGAGGGCTACCGCTTCCTGCAAGGAGAGTGCGGCCGCCGGTTGTGCCCATCCGGGATGGGCAGCGGCCAACAGCGTAAGGGCGAGCGTCAGCCGGCACCCATACGCAAAGGGAGAACGCAAATGCATAAAGCCTCCGCAAAGCAACGACCACCCTGAACACCATGGTTCAGGGCACGATAGTAGGCGTTGCTGCGGAGGCTAGTTTCGGAAACAGCAGTGGAGGATGGGCAGCGGGCGAGGGGGCCCGCGTGGCACCGCGTCGGCGTAGGCGGCTCGCTGGCTGACGACTACCGGCACCAACGCCGGCTCAACCAGATTGACGAGCACGGGCTGGAACGCTGGAATCTGCGGGCTGGGGTGGTCGGCCGATTTGGAGCCAAGCTGGCAGTGCTCCAGGCACAAGCCGTCATGGGCAGCCGGCGCTTCGGCCTTCTGCGTCATGTCGGGACAGGACTCGGTCATACTGGCCATGTCCGTCATACCGTCCATCGAATACCGGCTGCCCGCGCAGGCGTAGGCCGCCGCTGCCAGCTGAACTGTCAGGAAGGTACTCAGCAGGAAGGCGGCAAGGCAAAGCCGGCGAAAGCGGATACGCACGTGGGAAACTCGGTTTGAGCCAAATGGTAGCAGCGTTTGGCCGCTTTCGGCACTTTGCCCTCGCGGCCGTTTGCCACAGATCAAATGCGACCCACTTGTGGCATCGCCCAATCGAGGCGCTCCGATGCGCCACGCCAACGCAGCGCATCGGAGTATGCCGGTTACTTGGGCTGACCCATCATTTCGCGGCACTTTTGCATCATGGCGGCATGGTCACGCCTCATCGCGGTGTGGTCCTCTGCCTGCTGCGCCTTCAATTGTTGCGCCTCAGCCCGCTTGGCGTTGCGAGCCTTTTCGATCACATACCAGTCCGGACCGGCGACTGCTGACAGCGAGAGCCCAAGGGCGACGGCGCCCCCTAGCGCGTGAAAAAAGAATTTCATGATGTTCCTCGTTCTGGGTATGCAGCGCGCGGCCTAAACCCACCAGCGAGCGGCAGGCGACACTGCAAATGTCGAAATCAGACGAGCACGTTGGTGCGATGGCACCAAGTGCGGCACCCTCGCCGTGCGAGACCGCCCTACAGACAGTACCGTTTGGGCGGGCGCTCGAGGCGAGGCGGAACGACGGAGCGATATGCGAACTCCGGATGCGCGACCAACACGCTGGTCCATGCATCCGTGGGGGCGGCGGTGGCCAACGGCGTGCCCGCGAGGATTGCACAAGCGGAAATCGTGCAGGGAAGACGAGACGGGCCGCTGACATGTCGGTCACCGGCGCAACCGAATTGACTGACGCAGTCATGGGGACTGCCGGTCTCGACACTGGCTTGCGCCGCTTGAGCAGGTCCGTGTGCTGGCATTTGAGCGATGCCAGCGATACAGCAGTTGTCCAACGGTCCGGCCTGAGCTCGTAGAGGCAAAGCCAGCGCCAGGGTCAGGAGCACGACGAGACGCCAAAGGCGATTCATAGGCTTACGCATTGGACCTCTCCGAGCCGAGTAGCGCCGTCGCGGGAACCATATTGAGTATAGAACTTCATCTTGCGCGCGGCACGGTTGAGTCCGACAGCGCGTTGCCTGCAGGGCAGGTCGACGCGAACGACAGGTAGACCTCGTCGAGCATGCGATGGTTGTCGCCGGCCAATTGTTCCAGGGCAGCCAGCAGGTGCTCGGCCACGCTGTACTGCTGCTGTGCGCAGGCCAGACGGAACGCAGCGAACACGTCATCAAATAACGTGGCGTTGCAGTCGTCATGCTTTCCCCGCTGGATGCGTGGTACGGCCAAGGCGTGATCGCCGCGATGCCGTCCTCATTTGCACTATGGACCTTCCCACGGGGGTAAGGTCAAGCAGTGCGCAGGCTGGCGTCGCGCTTCGATTGAAAACGACCGGTAAGCGCCACCCATCCGCAGCCGCTAGGCGTCGGGTGTAGAGAACGAACTCGCCGCGAATTGCCCCGCCATACGCGGGGCATGCGTTTCAAAACCGTCGATGCATACACGGTCCACTTCCGGCACTGAGGCGTAACACGCAGTCACGCCACGGATCCGAGTCTTTCTGATAGCCGAGCTTTTCGCAAGCGGGGCCCTCAACGCGTAATGAGGTCTCCATATCGCGCTCGGCGTGCGCGGTACGTTCTGCGACGGTCGCGCACCCGGCCAACATGACGGTAATGAGTAATAAGACACGCATGATTTCTCCTTTGCCCTAGATGACGAGAGTCCGTTGCGGTGGTTCAGGGCGCGACACGACCGGGAAGCCAGCGAAGCGGTGTGCAAACGGCAATGCCGTTATCGTGAATCTAGGTTCTGATTGCTTTTGCACCAAGATCTGCCTTTGCAGAAGGGCCCCGCAGCGTGCCATCTTTCAGCGACCTTACTTCACATTGCTATGCGATGACCCAACCATTACATGCTGGCCATCCATGTTCGGTTGGGCTTTCGTCCTAGTGATGTTCATCGGCAGGAGATTGCGACATTCACGACCAGCTAGTATTACGCGACCATTACGTGCAGGAATTTTTTCTGTGTTGTCTTGGCCCGGGAATGGCAGCAAGCGTTCCCGTTTGGAAATTGCCGCCATCATTACCCAACCATTACGCGGCAGTCATCGAGTTCGACTCGCGCGTCATTGCTGGGGTAATGCCGTTACAACCGCTCACATTTGTAGGGAAACGCGAACACTGCCGGCAATGTAGAAGTCGTATGCTCCCACCCTCTACGCACGCAAAGGAGAAAATATGAAAAAGCTTCCCATCCTAGTCGGCACCGCGCTGGTCATCGGGTTCAGTTACGCCAATGCGCAGACGCATGGCTACACGCATGAGGGCTATGGTCGGGCAGGCCTCTACCCGTCACGGCCGGCGCCTGCCGCTGTGCACGTCGTGCCCGCGGTTGCGGTGGTACATGATGCGCAGCCCTCGTACGGGCATGGCACTGCGCCGCGCGAGTCGCATCGCCAGCCGCGCCACGGCATCGAACATGGGCGACGTGAGCCTGAGCGCCGCTGGCACAATGCCGCTCACGGTTCACGCGACCACTGACGCACTCGCCTGTTATTGATTGCCCGCTGGCGTGCCGACACCGGTAGCCGGAGCGGGGGACTCCCGCATGATACGGATGCTTTCATCAGAGGCATCGCTTCTAGGCTTTGTTCGTTACCGTGACGCCGGCGTCCGTTGAAAAAATCAGGAGAAGCGCCGCGTCTGTCATGTCCACGTCATTCTACTGACAGGCGGCTCGTATAGACTCCCGACTCAATTGATGCTTGATGCCGCCGGATGAGAAGGCTGTTGCGCCACCTATCGCTTTGGCTCGTTGTATTGGTATTGCCGATTCAGAACGTTGGCGCAGCGGCTACTCTTTCGTGCGGCGAGCTGACCGAGTTGCGGCAGGGCGCCGGTCTCTTCGCCATCCTTGCCACCATCGACGTCGCTGACGAGGCGAGCGCCGACCAGGCCGACGCACACTGCGATCCGAGGTCGCATCACTGTCCGGCAAGCAAAGAGCGCGGCAAGGGGCGCGGTTGTCATGCGTGTTCTGCCTGCTCGGCCGCCTCGACACTTGCCATCTTTGCCTTCTCGGGGACCCAAGCATTGTCCATGAACAGCATGCTACCGGCGTCTCTGCTGTGGATATTTGCCAGCACAACGCCTGAAACGCTGCTGCGCCCGCCTTCCCCCCATCTCTGACGCCGCCCAAGCAACTCCTGGGCTGGCTACCTCCACCTTCGTAGATGTCGTCCTTCGGCCTGACCGAAGACGAAACAAACCTGCCTGCGCTCGTTCCTGTGCGAGAGCAAGGTAGGGCAATTATGGTGCGGCGTGCGATGTCGCGCGCGCGCACATATTGGAGACAGCGATGCGCATCTGTAATCAATGTAAGGCCCCGCTCAAAATTGACGTGTGGGCGTGCAGCGCGTGCGGTTGGCAGCCCCGTGTTCTGGCTGGCGTGCTCTGCCTAGCACCTGCCATGATGGTCGACCATGATGGCTTTCACGAACCGCTCTTTGTCGAGTACGAGAAGCTCGAAGCGACGCACTTCTGGTTCGTCTATCGCCGCAAACTGATCCTGGACGCGCTGCAGCGCTACTTTCCGGCCTTGCGCTCTTTCATGGACGTCGGTTGCGGAACCGCGGAGAACCTGCGCGCGATCCAGGCCCGCTTCCCGCGTGCACGCTTGGTCGGCGGCGAGGCATCGTTGCGCGCCCTGATGCAGGGACAGCGCAAATGCAAAGCTCAATTGTTGCAAATGGATGCCCGTGCCATTCCCTTTGCCCAAGCCTTCGATGTCATGGGGGCGTTTGACGTCATCGAACACGTCGACGACGACGCTCAAGTATTAGCGGAGATGTACCGGGCCTGCAGGAATGATGGGGGAATCGTATTGACAGTGCCCCAGCATCCGTCGCTGTGGAGCCATATGGACGATGCGGCCAAGCATAAGCGGCGCTATACGCGCCAAGAACTGGTGAAGAAAGTGGAGGCGGCCGGGTTCGAAATCGTGGACGTCACCTCCTTCATGACGCTGCTGCTGCCTGCGATGGCCATCTCCCGGGTGTGGCAGCGCGCCAAGCCGCCCGGCGATGCCATGGACGACGGGTTTCGCATTGGGGCGGCCATGAACGGCATGCTCGGGGGTGTTTGCACCCTCGAGCACAACCTAATACGGGCCGGTTTGCGTTTCCCGGCAGGCGGCTCGCTGCTGCTGGTGGCCAGGAAGAAGGGCTGGACTTTGTAGAGGACGCAGTCACGCGTGGGCCCATCGCGGCGTTTAACGTCAATGACGAGGACGCCGCGGGCCGCGTCTCAAGCCTTCGCCAGGCTCGTCTGTGGCGCAAGAGCGGACGCGTCGGCTTGGGTTCTTCCCAAATGCCTCGGTTCGCGCGGCCGTCAGGGCAGCGTCGCAGGCGCGGCCCTCGCGCCTGGCTATCCAGGTCGTTCACCTCGCCGAAGTACCCATTTCTGCGGCGCAGATGGATGCGGGAAAGCTTACGGGGATGTAATTCGCGAGTAACGTCCGCGTGAGTGCCGGTTGCCTACCATGACACTTAAGAGGTTACGCCTCGAAACGTTATGGAGCGCATCATGAACACCAAGAAGACCGCTTTGACCGCTTTGACCGCATTGGCGCTGGCGGCCGTTTCCGTCCTATCCAGTTCACCGGCGTGGAGTGCGGACCAGACCAGAACCAATGCGGGCGACAACTGGGCGGAGCACGTGCGGCGGCAAGCCGCCGACCAAGCCAGCTCATCGGCATCGCTCACAGTGCCCAGCGCAATGGCTACGGCGCAGGCTGCTACCCCATTGGGGCCGCAGGCGACGCTCTTCGGTAGCCTGGCGCCGGCGAACACGGCCGCACGCGCGGTGACTCTCGCTCCCGGCCTGAAGTCTGTCAATGTGGCCTCCGGCGACACCGTTACCTTCCGCAGCGGCGCGCAGCAGGCCACCTGGACGTTCGCCGAATTTGTTCAAGGAAAATCCGTGGATCTTGGCGTCCTATTCCCGGCAATGCCCAACGCCCAAGGCGTGCGCGTCTATATCGAGCGCAGCAAGCTCTTTACCGGTGGCTAAGAATGGCCGGTTTGCCGGGAGTGACAACATGACACATTTGTAATTTTGTCGTCAGGCCCTGGTGGGGTACATCTTTCTACACTGCAAATGCAGGCTCACTGAGCCACTATCGAAACAAGGAGAAATAGAATGCGTACATTGAAGAAGACTGCCTTGGTGGCATTGACCGTGGCAACCCTTGGTGGCGTCGCGGGCATCGCGAACGCTGGCGTCAATTCGCCGCGCGATCCCTTTACCGATGGAGCGCATGCCATGGGCACGCGCGATCCGTTCACCGATGGCAGTCACGCCATGGGCACGCGGGACCCGTTCACAGACGGTAGCCACGCCGTAGGCCCTCGCGACACGTTCAGCGACGGCGCCTAAATCTCGGCAACGCGCCGACTCGCCGGGGCGATGGGCCGCTCGGTGGGCCGGTGCGTTGACGCGGGGCGGGTATCGGGGAAACTGTCCCGATACCCGTTATCGTGCTTGCGCACGCGCCGAGATTCAGCCTTGCCGATGCGCCGGCTCGGGTCGGACCAGGCCCTGATCTAGGCAGACGGCATAGGCTGCAGCGGTCGGACCGCACCCAGCCCAGCGAGTCATCATCGCGCCTTCGGCGCGATTCTTTTTGTCCACCACTGGCTCAACACAGCGTTGCGTACTGCAACGCCTGGGGCTGGTAATGTCCCGCCTTTCGCGCCATGCGCCAATGATGGAACCGAATCTAAACCGGTCGCGCCGTGACCCGGCTTCGCCCGACACACCACCAAGCGGCGCGCGCGCAAAGGTGGGTCGCCCCTGGCGTCTGGAGGTCGGCGTCGAGACCTTGCTACTCGGCTTCTGCCTATACTTTGTTCTCGTCCTGAACGGTCCGTTCTGGCGGGCGCTATTCGCCGAACGGACGTTGAGCGGGCTCCGTGATCTGGGCTACGGCGTGGCAGTGGGCACCGCGCTGGTCACGGCGCATTTTGTGCTGCTGGCGCCGTTCATAAACCGCTGGACGGCCAAACCGTTGCTGACAATTTTGGTCGTAGTGGCCGCCGGTGCCAGCTATTTCATGGGTCAATACGGCATCTACCTTGACCCCAGCATGGCCCGCAATGTGCTGCGCACCGACGTGGCGGAAGCTCGCGAGTTGCTAACGCTGCGTATGATGTGCAGCATCGCGCTCTTGGCACTACCACCATTGTTGTTGTTGCCCTGGGTGACGCTGCGCCAGCGTTCACTGACGCGAAGCGTTGGCCTGCGCGTGGTCGCGATGTTGGTGGCCGTTGTTGTCGGCGTGGGGACGCTGTCCTTGGTGTTTAAGGATTTCGCAGCCCAGATGCGCAATCATAAGGAGATCCGCTATCTGCTCGCGCCGGTCAATGTAGTGTACGCCTTTAGCGGGGCGCTGGCACGCGATGCCAGTATCGCGAACCGGCCGCGCCAGCCGGTGGGCACCGATGCCCGGCTCGGCGCTAGCTGGGGCGAGCACAACAAGCCCCTGCTCTTCGTGATGGTCGTGGGAGAAACCGCACGAGCGGCGAACTGGGGGCTCAGTGGCAGGTCGCCTCATGACACGACGCCGAACCTGGCGCAGCGCGCTGTGATCAATTTCGCTCAAGTCACCAGTTGCGGCACCAATACCGAGGTCTCTCTGCCCTGTATGTTCTCGTCCCAGGGACGTCGCAATTACGACGAAGATGCCATCAAGGCCAGCGAGTCATTGCTACACGTCATCGGACGAGCGGGACTGAAGGTGGGGTGGGCAGACAATCAATCGGGATGCAAAGGCGTCTGTGCAGGCCTGCCCACGTGGCAGCCGGATCCTCAGGCTATGTCGGCGTTATGCGATCGCGACCGCTGCCTGGATGAAGTGTTGTTAGCCGGGGCGGAAGCATTGCGGCACCAGCTACCTGGCAGCTTGGTCGTGGTCCTGCACCAACTTGGCAATCATGGTCCCGCGTACTACCGGCGGTATCCGGCCCGATTCGCGCAGTTCGGTCCGACTTGCGACACCGATGATCTCTCGCGCTGTACCCCAGAGCAAATTCGCAACGCGTACGACAATGCATTGCTGTACACCGATCATGTGCTCGCACGCACCATCGACTGGCTCGAACAACTCGAGGCGCGCTATGACACGGCCATGATCTATGTATCAGACCATGGCGAGTCGCTGGGAGAGCGCGGACTGTTCTTGCATGGCATGCCTTACGCGATTGCTCCGCGGGAGCAGACCGAGGTACCGATGGTGATGTGGTTCTCCGCCTCATTCGCCCAGCGCATGCGGCTCGATGTCTCCTGCCTGCGGGCGCGTGCGCGCGAACCCGCCACGCATGACCACTTATTCTCCACGGTCTTGGGCCTGCTGGATATCCGCACCCAGACCCGGGATGCCACCATGGATTTGTCGGCACGCTGCCGCAACGGATAATGCCCCCATGAGAGAAATGCCGTTGGTTCAGACGCCCGCCAGTCAGCGTTGGCTGCGCCAGCAATGGTGGATGCTGGCATCGGCCGCGCTGGTGCTGGCCTACGTGTTCCAGCGCACCGAACTCGACCTCTGGCTCGAGGGCCGTTTCTACGATGTCGGTCGGACGGTCTTCCCGTTGCGCCAGCACTGGCTATTTGAAGCGGTGCTCCACAAGGGCGCGAAGTGGCTCACTTACGTCGCCGTAGCCGCGGCCATGGGTGTCTGCTGGCTGGGCTGGCGGGGGCGTCTGCCTTGGCTGCCGCGTCGCAATGCGTTGCTTGCCGGTGCGGGCATGGTGGTGATCCCGTTGAGCGTCACGCTCCTGAAGCTCATGACGGGACGCCACTGTCCCTGGGACATGGCTCAATTCGGCGGCAGCTTGCCCTATATGCGGTTGCTGGATCCGCTGCCGGCAGACGTCAAGCCGGGACAATGCTTTCCTGCCGGTCATGCGGCCACCGGCTTTCTCTGGGTCGTCTGGGGGATCGCATTGCGTCCTGCCGGCCGTCGCTGGGCGTGGGTTGGGCTGGCTGGCGGACTGCTGCTGGGCGGCACGCTTGGCGCGGCGCGCATGGCGCAGGGCGCGCACTTCCTGTCGCACACGCTCGCAACCCTCTGGGTGGCGTGGGCGGTCAGCTTGCTACTCGCGTGGGGGCTGCGGGCCGACGTGCGGCTAGGCAGCGCCGCGCCGCACCAGGGCCCGAAAGCTTGCTCGCGCCGTCGCCGACCACCGCCAGGACCGGACTCACAACTGTCTCGCGATGGCCTCGATCGGCTTTAAGCCACTGCCAAAGCGCGCAATGCTTTCGCGATGCTCGCGCAGGCTGGAATAGGGGACATAGCGGATATTGAGTGCCGAGACGCGGCTAAAAGCCGGGCGGCTCAATTGCGCGCGCACGTCGTCTTCGCGATCATCCGGCGCGACCAGGAACAGATGCTTGCGGGCGGACGGGTCGGAGCCGAGGGCCAGATCCAGCAAGCGCACGATACCGGAATAGATCGAGGTGGTATGTTCGACTTCAAAGGCGGCTTCGACCTCAAGGGTGGTGGCATTTAGCCAGACGGTGTCAATCCATGGAACGGTATCGCCTCCCGCCACCAGCAGCGCCGGCGGCAACGTTGAGAGACAGCCCTGGCTCAAGGGCTCGCCGTTGTACAGCCGACTTCGGTCGTTGGTGGCAATCCAAACGGCAAAGCCGAGCGACTTGCCGAGATCGCGCAGCCATCCCTGCACTTCGGTATGGGTGGCGTCTTCGGCCTGCCCCAGCTGAATCTGCCTGGCAAGCGCGGCAGCCTGCTCGCGCACCTTGGCCAGTTCCTGCTGCCAGACGGCCACATCGTGGGCCTGCGCTTGCCGCGGTGGCAGCGGATAGCGCTGCATGCCGATGTCAAACAGCAGGCCCGCGATCGCGCCAAGGTCATTGGAGAGCAAATCCCGATAACGCTGATTCAGGGCGAGCACCCCCTCGCGCATCGCCAGATAGTGATCCCATTTGCCAAGCTTGACCGACGAGCCTGTCAGGGCGTTATAGCCATTGACAATCGCGGTATTGAATGGCATCACCAGCGTGGGATGAATGAAATACAGCAGGTTGGCCGCCGCCGGCCCGAGACCCTTGATGCCGAGGCTGCTCAGCTGGCGAATCGCATCAAGGACTTCGGATTCGGTGTCACAGCAGTTGCAGGTATGGAGCAGTCTGGCAAAAGCACGCTGATTGTCGGCATGCTCATAGATATCTGGAATGCGCAGTTTTGGCTTCCACAGAAAGGCGTGATCCGCGCCTTTGAAAATCTGCCGTTGCTCTGCGATTGAAGACACCACGGTCTCGAGCGATGAGCCCCGATACGCGTTGCCGAATGTACCGGCCTGGATCTCGTCGACCACCGCGCCGATGCCACGCCGAATCGAGCGGAAATTCTTCAGCCGCTCCGGCCAAAGAAACCAGGTTTGATAGGCGCCGGCGGGATCGGTCTTCCAGCGCTCAATGAGGATGCGGATGGTGTCGGTCATGGTGTGCATTTTGCCGGGCAGTGTATCACCGTGAGGCCTTTTGACCTGGCGCATTGTTGACGCGAACCGGCTTGACCTTCCCATTATCGGAAGCTCTACCGTTATCACAAGAAAGCTGAGTGCGGCGATTGGCTGCCGGTCAGCTTCCCGTCATGGTAAGGAGTCTGTCATGAAAGCATGTCATGCCCAATCGACGCATCATGGCGCCAACGCCGGCCAAATCCGTCGGTTTCGCTGGTCGCTGCGTTGGGGGATCGTCCTTGCCGCCGTGGCGATCGTCATCGCCATCGCGCTCGGGATGCCGCGTTGGAGTGCGGTTGCTTCCTGGCTGCCATTTGCGCTAGTGTTATTGTGCCCGTTGATGCATCTATTCCATGGCGGCCACGGGCGCAGCGCGCCTTCAAAAGAAGGCGGCGACCCGGTGGACGGACAGCGCCACGACTAACAGGAGGCCTTCCATGAATGAACCCAGCAGCCAGCGCCACCCACCGAAAGCGGGGCACCCTGACAAGGCAACAAGCCCCGGTCCTGGCGCGCATGCTGACCAGCACCATTCCCATCGCCACGGTGCGCCGCACGACAGCCCAGTGTCGGGCGTCGGCACCGCCAAAGATCCGGTTTGTGGCATGGTGGTGTCGGCCGACTCGGCATTCCAGACCCAACACGCTGGCATTCCCTATTACTTTTGCAGTGCATCGTGTCAGCGCAAGTTCGAGGCGGACCCGGCCAAGCACGCCGCGGCTGCGGCAGCTCCTGCCGCGGCCCCTTCAGCCGCCCCGGATGCGGAATCGGGGCCGCCGGGCACGATCTACACCTGTCCGATGCACCCCGAGATCCGGCAGGATCATCCCGGCAACTGTCCGAAATGCGGCATGGCGCTGGAGCCGCTGTTGCCGGACCTGGACGAGACCGAGAATCCGGAGCTGGTGGATTTTCGGCACCGTTTTTGGTGGACGCTGCCGTTGACGGTGGTGACCACGGTGTTGGCCATGCTCGGGCATCGATTTGGGTGGATGGAGGCGGCGACGCAGAGCTGGGTCGAACTGGTCCTGTCGACGCCGGTGGTGCTGTGGGCGGGTTGGCCCTTTTTCGTGCGGTGCATCCAGTCGTTTCTGCATCGCAGCCCCAATATGTGGACGCTGATCGGTCTGGGCACGGGTGCGGCCTATGCCTATAGCGTGGTCGCAACCGTGGCACCGGATGCGTTCCCGCAGACCTTTGCCGCCCACGGCCGCATCGGCGTGTACTTTGAGGCCGCGGCCGTCATCATCTCGTTGACGCTGCTCGGCCAGCTGCTTGAACTCAAGGCGCGATCGCAAACCTCCGCGGCGATCAAATCGTTGCTCGGGCTCGCGCCCAAGACGGCGCGCCGCATCGGGCGCGATGGCGCCGAGGAGGATGTGCCTCTCACTCATGTGCATGTCGGCGATTTATTGCGCGTCAGGCCCGGGGAAAAGGTGCCCGTCGACGGCATCGTGACCGAAGGCAGCAGTTCGGTGGACGAATCGATGATCACCGGTGAACCGATGCCGGTCACCAAGCGCGAAGGCGACCGCGTTATTGGCGCCACCATGAATACCTCAGGCAGCCTGATCATCCGGTCGGAGAAGGTTGGCGCACAAACGGTGCTCTCCCAGATCGTGCAGATGGTGGCGCAGGCGCAGCGCTCAAAGGCGCCGATGCAACGCATGGCCGATAAGGTCGCGGGCGTGTTCGTGCTCGGCGTCATCGGCGTCGCCGTGGTGACGTTCTTTGCCTGGGGCCTGTTCGGTCCACAGCCGAGTTGGGTGTTCGGTCTGATCAATGCAGTTGCGGTCTTGATTATCGCCTGTCCCTGTGCATTGGGGCTGGCCACGCCGATGTCGATCATGGTTGCCAGCGGCAAGGGCGCCACCAATGGCGTGCTGTTCCGCGATGCCGCCGCGATCGAGAACCTGCGCAAGGTCGACACCCTGATCGTCGACAAGACCGGTACGCTGACCGAGGGGCGGCCAGCCTTCGAGCGTGCAATTGGCGCCAATGGCTATGCCGACGACGAGGTCCTGCGGCTGGCGGCGAGCCTGGACCAGGGCAGCGAACATCCGCTGGCCGCGGCGCTGGTGGAGGCGGCCCGCATTCGTGGCTTGGCGCTGGAGAAGCCACAGGACTTTGAATCGAGCACGGGCATCGGTGTGCGCGGTACGGTCGGTGGGAAGACACTCGCCATTGGGAACACGGCGCTGATGCAAGCCGACGGCATCGACACCGAGGCGCTGCGCGCCCAAGCCGATACGCTGCGCGCACAAGGCGCGAGCGTTATGTATCTTGGCGTCGAGGGCCGTCTGGCCGGCCTGCTGGCGGTGTCGGATCCCGTCAAAGGCTCAACGCCCGAAGCGCTGGCGGCCCTGAAGGCCGAGGGCATCCGCGTGGTCATGGCCACCGGCGACGGCGTGGCCACGGCAAAGGCGGTGGCCGCAAGGCTGGACATTGCGGAGTTCCACGGCGAAGTGAAGCCCGCGGACAAGCTTCAACTGGTGAGCCAACTGCAGCAAAGCGGAGCGGTGGTCGCCATGGCCGGTGACGGCATCAATGATGCCCCGGCGCTGGCCAAGTCGGATGTGGGCATCGCCATGGGCACCGGCACCGATGTGGCGATGAACAGTGCGCAGGTGACGTTGGTCAAAGGCGACCTGCGTGGCATTGCGCGCGCACGCGAGCTATCCGAGGCAACCATTCGCAACATGAAACAAAACCTTGGCTTCGCGTTTATCTATAACGCGCTCGGGGTACCGTTAGCGGCAGGGGTGCTGTACCCGTTCACCGGTTTGCTGCTTTCGCCTATGATTGCCGCGTTGGCAATGAGCCTGAGCTCGGCCTCGGTGATCTCCAATGCGCTACGCCTGCGGCAGGCAGAGATTTAAGCTGGCGATGAGGCACTCGACCGGTGCTGACTTGTCTATTGACATGATGTTTTTCGGAGAATCCATGAAGTATTTCTTGGCCACTGCCGCATTGCTCGCGGCCGCCACCGGCGCGCAAGCGGCCTCGCCGACGCTAACGGTGTACAAGGATCCCAGTTGTGGCTGCTGTGCAGAATGGGTCAAACACGTGAACCAGGCCGGCATCCAGACCAAGGTCATTGATTCGTCCGACATGACGGCGGTCAAAGCCAGGCTCGGCGTCCCGACCCAGTTCGGCTCCTGCCATACCGCGGTGATCGATGGCAGCGCGCAGGTGGTGGAGGGGCACGTGCCGGCAGCAGCGGTGCGCAAGCTCGCTGCGAAGCCGACCTTGAAAGGGGTCGCAGTGCCCGGCATGCCGGCAAACTCGCCAGGCATGGGGCAGATGGACGGAAAGCTTGTGACAGTGGATTTTAGCGGCAAGCCATTCTCGAAAGACTAGGACTGCAGCGGGGCTGCGCGGGTAAGCGTTGCCAGAACTTCAGAACTGCCAGACAAAGGACATGGAAGAGTCAACTCAGTCGCGCTGGATCGTGGCCTGCGTGTTGGTGGTGGCCGCCGCGGCGGCCACCGGGGTCGCGCTCAAGGCGAAACGCTATCTGGAGCCACCCTCCGGTGGACCGCAGACGCTCAGGGAAGGGCGCCAACTGCGCATCGATGCCACGGATGCCGCGCAGCTCGGTCGCGGCAGGCAGCTGTACGCACAGGCCTGCGCGTCGTGCCATGGCGTCAAGCTCGAAGGCCAGCCTAACTGGCGCGAGCGGCTCGCAAATGGCCGGATGCCGGCGCCCCCGCATGATGCATCGGGTCATACCTGGCACCATGCGGACGCGGTGCTGTTTGCCATCACCAAGAACGGGCTCGTTGCCGGCGTGACCGCGCCGAGAGGCTATGTCAGTGACATGCCAGCCTTCGGCCAGTCGATGTCGGATGACGACATCATTGCCGTGCTCGCGTACATCAAGAGCACTTGGCCTGAGAAAATGGCAGTAGCGCAGCGCGAAGCGACCGCGCAGTATGCGAGCCCGAAGTAGCGACCCAAGCAAACACCGCAAGCAGGCGCTCCGGTCAGCGATGGCGCCTACGTCCGTTTCGAGCCTAGCCTGGGCTGCTGCAGTGACCCTGCACGAGCTGTCGCGGTGTGTACGCCACAGCTGACGAACATGTCGCGTTGAGCGGCCGGCTTGCTGGTATTCAGGCGCTTGGATCGCGCCTGGTAATTTCTGTCTCTTGCCTGCCTGCCCGCTCGCGCGTGGCACACAGCTGTATGCGAGCAGCGGTCGCGCGCCGTCGAAACGGCTCGAACACGCGTGCCGCTACGCCGATGACTCGTCGTGGGCGAAGATCGGCGAACGCTGCGCCGCACTAATCCCCTTACGTCGTCCAGAAGAGATACAAAAGCCCAAGCACGACCAGCGCCGCCCCAATGATCGAGTAGTAGCGCATGCCATGCAGGGGCTGGTCTGGATGGCCTCGCCGGTGAAAGACGAGTCTCATAGCCGTTATGGAAAGTCGAGCATTGCCATATGGTAGACCCAGCGCCGGTGATTTACCTTGACGTGTCTGCACGGCGGTCATTGAATGAATGCTGAAACGCGTCGCCACGAGAGCGGAACCATCCGCCGATTCACTTCTAGGGGTCCTGGAGACTACGATGCTGACACCACATGAAGTGGCCACCCTTATGCTGATCGACGACGCAGCCCCCAATCTCGCCGACCTCGATCACGCGTCGATCGAGGCATTGATTGAGCGGCAGCTGGTGCATCTGGAAAAATTGGCTTACGGCGATCGTCTGCACATCACGCCGCGGGGCAGTGACTTTTTGCATGCTCTCGCTAAATTGCATTAGGCTGGTCTGCAAACGCACTTGCGCACTGAAGGCTATGCGTTGCGCGTTGCGCAGTATGCCGCGATATGGCTAGACCCGGCGGTGCCCCTCGGGTCTGCAAGCGCCAAGTCAGCGGACCAAGGCGGACGTTCCACCGCCTACTGGTCCGGATGCGGCGTGGGGGAGGGCTGTCGAAGTGGTCGTCTGGCACAGCGTCCAGTAAGCAACCAATACGTCATGAGCTGCCCCGATAGAGCGGGCTTGGCGCGATGATGGCCGTGATGCCTTTGGCTTCCGGCAGATCCGGCAAAAGGAAGTTCAGCGCAACTGCCGATCGTCCACTACTTGTGGTCATAAAGGTCCAAGCCACCGTGCGGTTGGCGCCCCGGAAAGCAACGGTTTCTCCAGAGGTGACATTAACGTATCGCGCACCTGGCCGCAGCGTGATCGACCGAGTCGCCGTCTCGACGGCAGCGACGGTACCATACAAATCGGCCCTAGCAGGTGGCAAAGGCGCACACGCCGACGCCATGCCGAAGGCAGAGAGTGCCAGTGCGATCCGTAAAGCCTGCGTGGTAGTCATAATGAGACTCCCTGTCGATGTGCGGCAAGGTCTAACGGACCCGCCTTTGCGACAACCCGACTTCCACCCGCGCCAAGGACGCACGCAGCTTGGTGCTGCGCTGATCTGTGGGCAACTGGCAAGGCTACCGGCACCCAAACGCGAGTTGCCGCACGATCTAGTCTAATCAGGGCATTCCAACGATAACGTTGCCCAAACGTTACATTCTGGACAGGTAACAATGTGGTCCACGTCATGCCCCACAAGTCAACGCTTCCAAGTGGGGAGGATCACGCGCAAGAAAACGGGTCCGCCACGGCGGCACCATGACCCAACCTACGCTGTCGAACCCTCAGCATCGGTGCGCCGTTTTGTTCGCCGCCGGACGCACCCGTCGTCGCGCTTTTTACTTGACGGCCACCTTGCCGACCATGCCGGCTTCGAAATGGCCCGGCACCAGACAAGCGAAGTCGACGGTCCCAGGACCGTCGAACTGCCACACCAGTGTGCCTTGTTTGCCAGGTGCGAGCATAATCTGGTTCGGGATAGAGTGCTTAGCATCAGGCATGCTGCGCATCATCTGCGCGTGCTCTTTCAACTCAGCGGCGGTACCGATCACCATTTCGTGCTCCACTTTGCCGACATTCCGCACGACAAAACGCACGGTTTCACCGCGCTTGACCTGAATCGAGTCGGGCGCGAACCGCATCGTGTCGCTCATGGTCACGTTAACCGTGCGTGAGACCTTGGCCGGCTTGCCCGGCTGACCGGCAGCGGACTTACTGGCGCTAGCTGGGCTCGCATGGCCCTCCATGCTGCCGGCAGCCCACACCAGCATCGGCGACAGCCCCAACACCAGCAGCAACGACTTGAGCGTCTTCATGGCATCTCCTTGGCGGTTGTTTGAGAGCAAGACAAGCGCAGCCTTGCTGCGCGGTTCGTGAAAACGTGGCTACATGCCCGCGGGGGATAGGATGCCGAGCGAGGCGACAAGAGCTAGAATGAGCGTTGCCGCACTGGTCTCGAACATCAGGCTGCGCCGCAAGGTACGAACGGCGACGGCATGGTCGCCCGTCCGTAGGGCATGCTCCAGGCGCGGGCTCAGATGAAAACGGTTAGCCGCGGCAAGGGCGAGCATGGTACCGAACAGCGCCAGCTTGGACGCCAGCAGTCCACCGTATGAGTTCAGCGACAGTTCTGGCAAGACCGGACCGACAATCAACCAATAGTTCACTGCGCCGGTAATGACCAAGGTTGCGACAACGATCATACCCACCTGAGCGAAGCCGTTTGAGGTGCGGCTCAGTAGGGCAACCTTGGCAGGTGTGGCAGAGGGATGCGACAACAACACGAACGCGAGCAGAGCGCCGACCCATGCGCCGGCGGCCATTAGATGCGCGATATCCGAGGCAAGGTGAATGTAGCGTCGAATGCCATCATCCATGGCGCCATGGCCGCCCCAGGCAAGCGTGGACAGCGCGACGCCGCCCGCTGCAGCCAGAACCCAGAATTGAAGTTCTGGCCGTTTGCGGACAAACAACGCGACCAGCACGCAGAGGACCAGGGCAACGAGTCGCACGACCCAGGCCGCGCCAAACGCGGTGCCTGTCACAATCATTTCGAAGACATGGCCTTGCAGTTCGGCGTAGGATGCGGCACCGGTCATGCCCTTGGCCATGATGGTGATATTGGCCAGCGACAGGACGATGCCCAGGGCCGCGACCGCCGCGCCAAGCGTCAAAAAGCGCGCACCCGTTGGCGACGCCATTTCCTCACGGCGCAGTGCGTACAAGCCAAACAGCGGCAGACCAAACAGTGCAGTCAGGTCGAAATAGAGTGCGAAACGCACTGCAACAGTTGCCCAGTCCATCGGCGGATCACTTCACGGTGAACGCGATGTTGCCATTAATCGGGTGCGTGTCGGACGACACTGCACGCCAATCGACGCGGTAGCTGCCAGGCGCCAGCGTCTGGGCCGGGGTGATCACCATGGTCTTGGGGTCGTCGCTGCCGGCAACCTTGGCGGCAATTTTCATCGGCGCATGGTTGGCCATGCCGGGCATGCTGGTCATGACGAGGCTGGCCCCGGAGAATTGGGTCGCGAGGTTCTCTGAAAACTTCAGCTCGATCTTCTGCGGCGCCGCCACCTCGGCCTTGTCGGCGGGCATGGACGATACCAGCTTTGGATGGGCGAAGGCTGCAGTACTAGCCAGCACAGCGGCGGCTGCCAGAGCGGCACGAATGGTGAAGCGGGGCGCTTGCATGGTGAACTCCAAATATGAGTGTGGATTGAAATACGTGGTTAGAACCACATGCGAACACCCGCTACAAAACGGGTTTCGCCACTTCGGCCGCCGGCGGTGCGAACCATGTCGGCGGTATTGCCAAAGGTTTGGTACCGTTCAATGCCGATATAGGGAGCGAACTGACGGCTGAACTCATAGCGCAGGCGCAGACCCACGGCACCGCTGGAAAGCCCGCTGCCCACGCCGACCTCGGGATCGTTCTTGCCATAAAGATTGGCCTCGATTCGGGGTTGCAGGATCAGGCGCTGGGTAATTAGCAATTCATACTCGGCTGACAGGCGCAGCGCAGTGCGACCTTCGGTGCCGATATAGCCAGTAGCGTCGACCTCGAACCAGTATGGCGCCAGGCCCTGGATACCGAAGGCCAGCCAGTTTCGGGTTGGCCGGCCATAGCCGGCATCGTTGCGGATACCCAGCTGCGTGTCCCAATAGGTGGCAATGGCATGACCCCACAGCAATTCGGTCCGCGCCTCGTGGATCTTGCGCCTCTCGGATTCGCCTTCGGCCTTGATCACGAGGCGGTTAAAGCTGCTGCCAATCCACGCTTGCGCCTCATAGGCAGCGGCATTGCTCTCATTTCCCTTGACCCATTCCAGCCGGTCAACGAGTACCGAGGCAAATAGGTGTTCGTCTGCCATGTGCAGCGAACGGTGCGGACCAATGGCGTATTGACCCACGCCGAGCTGATAGCCCCCTGAGTAACCGTGCGGGTCGCGCGCATCCGCGGGCGCGCTCCCCCCTTGCATCTGCATGTCGCCATGATCCATGCCTTGCATCGAACCCGTGCCTTGCATCTGGCTGTGGTCCATGCCCTGCATCGAACCCATGCCCTGCATCTGGCTGTGGTCCATGCCCTGCATCGAACCCATGCCCTGCATCTGGCTGTGGTCCATGCCCTGCATCGAACCCATGCCCTGCATCTGGCTGTGGTCCATGCCCTGCATCGAGTCCATGCCTTGCATCTGGCTGTGGTCCATGCCCTGCATCGAGTCCATGCCTTGCATCTGGCTGTGGTCCATGCCCTGCATCGAGTCCATGCCTTGCATCTGGCTGTGGTCCATGCCCTGCATCGAGTCCATGCCTTGCATCTGGCCGTCGGTGGCAGCGGTGCCGCCAACCTTGCCCGAAGACTTTGCTTTCGGAATGGACTTCGCCTTTTCCGCGACGGCGGGCGACGAAGTTTGCGTTGGAACCGCTTCGGTGTGGGCGTGCTGGGCCCAAGCTGCGCTCATGCCAGCGGAAGCAAGCACGGCGGCAAGTACTGTTCTTGTTGGTTTTTCCATGTGCATATCGGTTAGGGTCAGGCCACCACCACTTCGCGGAACATCCCGGCGTCCATGTGCAACATCAGGTGGCAATGCCAGGCCCACCGGCCCAAGGCGTCGGCGGTGACGAGGAAGCTGATGCGTTGCGCCGGTTGCACCGCGATCGTGTGTCGACGCGCGAGGAAGGCGCCATCCGGCGATTCGAGTTCGCTCCACATGCCATGCATGTGCATTGGGTGCGTCATCATGGTGTCGTTGTGCAAAATGACGCGCAGCCGCTCGCCATACTTAAAGTGCACCGGCGTCGAATTTCCGAACTCCACCCCGTCGATGGACCACGAGTAACGCTCCATATTACCGGTCAAGTGCAGTTCCACTTCGCGCCCGGGACCGCGTTTGTCCAACGGACCGCCAATGGTGTGCTGATCGGCCAGTGTCAGGACGCGGCGCCCGGTGTCGCGCAAACCGATGCCCGGGTCGTCCAAGTTGGTGCGCGCCATGTCAACGCGCATATCGGTGGTGGCGCCATACTCGGTCTTGGCGTGGCGCGCCTTGGTGCTGGGCACCTTCAGCGACGCATCGGTCGCCATGCCCCCCGACATGCTACCCATGGCATGCTGGCTGTGATCCATGGCCATAGCGCCATGGTTCATGCCTTGCATGCCCATCGAGCCGTGGTCCATGCCTTGCATGGCCATGCCGCCATGGCTCATTCCGCCCATGGCGCTGTGATCCATGCCGCCCATGCCTCCCATACTGCCCATCATGTCGGCCATGGTGAGCCACTGCGGCTTATCCACGGCGGGCACCGGTGCCGCCAGCCCGGCTCGAGTTGCCAGGGTGCCGCGGGCATAGCCGGTGCGATCCATCGACTGCGAGAAAATGGTATAGGCCTCGTCGCGCGGCTCGACCAGCACGTCACAGGTCTCGCCCGGGCCGAAGCGGAACTCATCGACGGTTACCGGTTCGATGTTCTGTCCATCGACTTGGATGACCTTAAGCTTGAGGCCGGGAATGCGCACATCGTAGAACGTGTTGCCTGCGCCGTTGATAAACCGCAGACGAACCTTCTCGCCCGGCTTAAACACGCCGGTCCAGTTGCCGGCCGGTGTGACGCCGTTCATCAAGTAAGTCAGCGTGGCGCCCGAGAGATCCGCCAGATCGGTCGGGCTCATCCGCATCTCGTTCCACATCTTGCGCTTAGCGAGCGCGCTCTTCATCCCTTCACTGGAGACGTCGCGGAAAAAATCGATAACCGTCGGCTGGTTATAGTTGTAGTAGTCGCTCTGAACCTTCAGTTTCGAGAGCACGCGCATCGGATCTTCGTCGGTCCAATCCGAGAGCAGCACGGTATAATCGCGATCGGCTCGCACGCCATCCACGCCGGTGGCTGGATCGATGACAATGCCGCCATACACGCCGGTCATCTCCTGGAAGCCCGAATGCGAGTGATACCAATAGCTACCAATCTGGTCGACCTTGAAGCGGTAGGTGAAGGTCTCGCCCGGCGCAATGCCCGCAAAGCTGATCCCCGGCACGCCGTCCATCTCGAACGGCAGAATGATCCCGTGCCAATGAATCGACGTGTGCTCGCGCAACCGGTTCGTGACCCGAATCGTCACCGTTTCGCCTTGACGCCAGCGCAGCGTCGGCCCCGGCAACATGCCATTGATGGTGGTCGCGACGCGTGGCGTCCCGGTGAAGTTGACCACCGACTCGCCGATCACGAGGTCGAAGTCGGTCCCGCGCAGCACTGGTGCTGTGCCGGATAAGACATCTGCCGGTCGGCCTGACGGCTGAGCCCAGGCCGCACCGCCCAAGCCAGACAGCCCCGCCATCACGCCACCGGCGGCCAGACCCTGTACAAAACGGCGGCGCGGCAGATTAGGCAGCACAAGGCCAGACGGTCGATCACGTCGCATGAAATAGTCCTTTTTGCTTGAATGGCCGCGTCGGAAGGCGGCAGCAAGAGAGTAACGACAGCGAGGCTACCGTCAACTTACCCAAACATTACATTCCGGTAAGGTCTGGGTTACCCACAGAGCGTCTCGGTAGACTACCCCGTATTAGAGCCGGTCCAACAGGCGGGCACATAATCCGAAAGACGAGGGGGAGGGCACGAAGATGAAGCTGCTGGTGGTAGAAGATGAATCCAAGACCGGCGAGTACCTGCGCCAGGGGCTGACCGAGGCAGGATTCGTGGTCGACTTGGTCGCCAACGGGCTGGACGGACAGCACTTGGCGCTTAACGAAGCGTACGACCTGATTATCCTCGACGTCATGCTACCCGATCTCGATGGCTGGCGTATTTTGCAGACGATCCGCGCCGCGGACAACCCGGTTCCGGTGTTATTTCTGACCGCCCGCGACAGCGTGGCCGATCGGGTCAGGGGGTTGGAGTTGGGCGCTGACGACTATCTGGTCAAGCCATTCGCGTTCTCGGAACTACTGGCGCGCGTACGTACGCTATTGCGGCGCGGTACTGTACAGCTAGCGATGGACCGCATTCAGGTGGGCGATCTGGTGCTGGATTTGGGCAGGCGCCGGGCGTCGCGGGCCGGGCGCCGCATCACGCTGACCAGCAAGGAGTTTGCGCTGCTGGAGTTGCTCGCTCGCCGGCGCGGCGAGGTGCTGCCACGCTCGTTGATTGCCTCCCAGGTCTGGGACATGAACTTTGACAGCGATAGCAACGTGATCGATGTGGCCATTCGCCGCTTGCGGGCGAAGATCGACGATGACTTTGATATTAAGCTGATTCAGACCGTGCGCGGCATGGGCTACGTGCTGGAAGCGCCGGAGGAGCAGGCATGACGCATCGCCTGTCCCTGACGATGCGTCTGACCATCCTGTTTTCGCTCTGCTCTGCCGTGGTGCTGCTGGGCTTGGGCGTTCTCATCTGGCTGGCGATGGACCGCCACTTCGCCACCGAGGATTATGTGGTGCTCGGCGACAATATTCGCCTGATCGAAAAGATCGCGCAGGAAACGCCGGCCGAGCGCTTGCCCCAGCGGCTTCGGGAAATGGTCGATCACCATCCTGGCTTCGTC
Source organism: Cupriavidus gilardii (assembly GCF_008801915.1). Classification (GTDB taxonomy): domain Bacteria; phylum Pseudomonadota; class Gammaproteobacteria; order Burkholderiales; family Burkholderiaceae; genus Cupriavidus; species Cupriavidus gilardii. The sequence goes on along the minus strand of NZ_VZOV01000016.1, from coordinate 103,965 downwards.
GCGCAGGTGCAGACCGCACAAGGCCACAAGCTGTATGCGACCAAGGACTTCGATTTTGCGATTGCTTTCGAGGCGATTCCGCGCGAATTGGCGCGTGACAATACCTTCGTCTGGCAGCAAGGCGAGCAGGAGTATCGCGGCATGCGCGCGCAGGTTGGTGCGGCTGACCCGCGCATTGCACCTTTGCGCGTCGTGGTCGGCATGGACACGGAAATCCACGCGCACTTCATGCATGCATTTCGTCGTTCGCTGGCCTTCTATACCACATTGGCGGTGCTCGCCAGCGGTCTCTTTGGTTGGTGGGCGGCGCGACGCGGGCTCGCACCCCTGCGCATGATGGTCTCACGCGCCAAGGGCGTCACCGCGAACAAACTGGATGCGCGCATGCCGGTCGAAGCCGTGCCGGTCGAGATGGCAGATCTGGCGATCACGTTAAACGCGATGCTGGAGCGACTGCAGGATGATTTTCGGCGGCTCTCGGAATTCTCCTCCGATTTGGCGCATGAGCTGCGCACGCCCATCACCAACCTGATGACGCAGACGCATGTCGTGCTATCGCAGCCGCGAGATGCCGCCAAATATCGAGAGGTCCTGGCCTCGAATGCCGAGGAATTGCAGCGGCTTGGGCGCATGGTGTCCGATATGCTGTACTTGGCCAAGATGGAGCACGGCATCACACTGCCGAATGAGGAAGCGATCAACGTGGCTGATGAAGTACAGGCGCTGTTCGAATTCTACGACGCGCTGGCAGAGGACAAGGGCGTCAATCTACGGCTTGATGGGCAGGCGAAAATTACCGGCGACCGTCTGATGTTACGCCGAGCGCTCAGCAATCTGCTCTCGAACGCTCTACGCTATACGCCGTCCGGCAAAGAGATCCGGGTCGAGACGCGCGAGCAGGGCGGCAGCACGTCGATCGTAGTCGAGAATGAGGGCGAGGAAATCAGTCCCGAGTTGCTGCCATCGCTATTCGACCGCTTTTTCCGTGCCGACAAATCAAGGACCCGTGCGGAGTCCGAAAGCGTGGGACTGGGTCTCTCCATCACGCAAGCCATCATGTTTGCGCACGGGGGCCAGATTTCGGCGGAATCGTCGGAAGGCACTACGCGCTTCATTTTGACGTTTCCCCGCCAGCGAAACGCCGCCCGGAGCTAGACGGTTGGCCTCCAGCGCGTCGCCGCATAAAAATAGCCACGGCGTTGCGGCGCCGTGGCTAGTGGTCCTTCGGTAAAAGGACCGTTCAACCTATTGATCCGGCATTGTATCTAGAATCTCATGCGGCATCACGAAGCGGTTTGGGCTCGAAACTCGCTTTTGGTCCGCTCGGGCTGTCGTTGACACCTTCACAGGTACATGGACGTCGCCTTGACCAGTTGCAGCTTGGTGCGCGCCGGCGCCAGCGTTGTGACGGCCGGCTTGAGGTCGGCGAAGGCCCTCTCGTCCGGGGTTGAGTTCGGGTCTGTAGCTTGGCCGGTAGAAGACTTCGATTTCGTGCTTGTGCTCGGCCAACCACGCCTTTACGGGCTTGCTGTGATGCACGCGCAGATTGTCCAGGATCAGGTAGACCTTGCGCTTAATACCCTTGACCAGCCGTTTCACGAACTTGATCAGGATGTCGGAATTGAGCGCGCCGTCGAATATCTTCCAGCGCATCGTTCCCTGGTTGGTAACGCTGGAGATGACCGACAAGCCATGGCACTCGTTGTTCGCCCGTACCACCGCCGCCTGGCCTTGCGCAGCATGGCCGCGCATGCGTACGTCGTTGCTGCGCAAGCCGGTCTCATCGCCCCAATGGATCTCGGCGCCTTCTGCCTTGGCGCTCGCTAAAATGACCGGATACTCCTCATCGAGCCACTTCTTCACTGCCGCTGGCGGCTCGTAGGCCTTCTGGATCGGCCTCTGCGGCGTGAAGCCCCAGCGTTCGTGGTAAAGACCTAGGGTGCGTGCAGCGAGTTCGATGCCGTAGCGATCGCGGATCAGTTTTGCCACCGCCTGGCGCTGCCACAGCGGGTACCCCATCTTCATCTGATCGGGCGTACGGTCGCGAATCAGGCGCAGCACTTCACTCTCCTGCTCGGCCGTCAGCGTGCGTCCAATGCCGCGGGGTCGTCCCGGCCGCGTAGTGTCCACCGCCTTCCAGCCGCCCGCTTCATACGCCTTGAATGCCGCACTCACCGTCGCGCGCGTCAGCTCGCACTGCGCCGCCGCCTCGTTCACGCTCACGCCTTGAAGCCGCATTCTCACCGCTCGCCGTCGCCGCTCGTTCAACGCGTCGACCGACAGCGTCCTCGAGTCGATTTTGTCATGCATCATCTGACTAACCCTCTCGAGAACGTCCCCTATTTGTGTGCCGGATCAACAGGTATTCAGGCGGCTTTGCTTAAAACTTATGGCGTAGACCCAGCACGACACCGGTCTGGTTGTCGCCCGGCACGACATTGACCGGCGCGCCACTGCTGGCGTTAAAGCCGTTCAAGCCCAACTGTGAGCCACCTTTGTTACGGACATAGCCGACATTGAAGTACATGTCGGTGCGTTTGGAAAACGCGTAATCGGTCGAGGCCACGAACATCAGCGGATCGGCGCCGGAACCCCGCACATCGGTATAGTACGCTGCGCCGGTGAGCGACAGCGCCGAGGTCAGCTGATAACGCAGGCCTGCCCAATACAAGTTGGAGCGCATTGCGCTTACCGCGCTCGAGATATTTCCGTTGAGCCAACGATATCCGGCATACAGCTTTGCTGGTCCGATCCCATAGCTGATCCCCACTAACGCGCGCCGGTCCTTTTGCCCCTGCGATGCAACGGTTGACCCCTGGTACTCGTCGTACAGGGCGCCCAGGGAAAGCGGTCCAGTCGAATACACCAGACCCGCACTCATCTCCCGGTCCACCTTCAGCTCGCCGGGGACTTCGCCGCCGCCAGTGCGGCCGAAGCTGTACAGTGCCATGGCGGTCACGCCGCCAAACGTGCCCTTGTACTTGACGGAATTGTCCGCGCGACCGGCAATGGTATCGTCGCTCTTGAAAAGCGAGTATCGCGGCGCGAAACCCATCGGATCAAACTGAATGGCGGTGTCGTATAGCACCGTGGTCTGGCGACCAAGGGTCAGCTGACCATATGGGCTGGACAGCCCGACCAGTGCGCCCCGGTCAAATAACCGGCCGGCGCTACTCGACTGCGCGGTATCAAGGGCGAAGCCGCTCTCCAGTTCGAACACCGCTTTGAGGCCACCGCCGAGATCTTCCGTACCCCGCAAGCCCCAACGCGAGGTCGACATATTGCCGGCCGACATGCGCACCTGGTTGGTGCCGCCGCTCGACGATGGCACATTCGATAAATATTCGATGCCGACATCGGCGACGCCGTATAGCGTGACACTCGTCTGCGCATAAGCCCCCAATGACAGCGACCCCAGCAGCATGCCAGCGGCGGTCATCTTTCTTCTTTTCATAGCGTCTCCAGTTCGCCACGTTATTGGTATTCGATAGGCACTGAAGTCTAGTGAGACCAAGCTTACTGCGACATTGCAAGCCGGTTACATTGTTGGGGCGGATGCAACTTGTGCAGCGCGCAGCGGTCGCCCATTCCCACGGAGTTAGCAGGCATGCGCTCGCGCTGGGCTAATGGGAAGTAGACGACAGGAGAGTGCGCGATGGCGGGATGATGTCTTGTCATGTTCTCGTAATCTCTGTGACAGACCGGCCGCCCTAGAATCAATCGCGTTGCCGCCTTGGGTCAACAGGAGCGCCCCGTTCTTTCCAGGTGCCAGGTGGCATGCCGCGTCATGATGCTGGCCGTCAGATCCCACGAAGACAGCCTGCGTCCAGTTCTTTTTTAGGGAGACTTCGATTGAATCTGATCCGAACCGGCTTATCGGCGTTGCTTGTTAGTCTTAGCGCTTCTGCGTTGGCGCACGCCCCCATTTTGGATCTTGATCGGGGTCCTGCCGCTTTCGTGCCCGGTGGCCTGGCCGAGCCGCGCCCTACGGAGTGGCTGATCGACGTCGGGGCGCGGGTCAACGCGACCTGGCGCCGAACACTTGGTGCGGGGGAGGGGTGTGTGCTGGTTTTGGACAATCCCCGCAACGAGCCAGCCGAGGTCACCGTAGTGATTTCCCAGGATGACGCCGGACACGCGATGCCCGGAACGCGCCCGGTATCGCTGCGCATCCCTGCTCATGGTCGCCATGCCCTGACACTGCAGGCCTCTCGGTCGCTTAGCGTGTCCGTGTACGCTGAGAAATAATGCAGCGCTCGCTCATCGCTCGGGCCGCGTGGGTGACGCTGAGCATGGCAAGCGGCCCGGACGGGCTCCGAGCAAGGGCACTGCACGGCGCCCGCTTGCTCAGAGCCCGTGTCAGGTCGCCCGCTTAGCCGCCTTCGCGGTGACCTTTGATGAGGGCGTCGTCCAGACGGAACACCTCATTGCCCTTCATCAGGATCTTGCTACCGTCTTTGGTCTCCATGACCTTGCCTTCTGGCATGCTGACGGACTTGCCGTACTTGTTCTCCATGCCCATCTTGCCGTCTTTGAAAACGTGGACTTTTGATCCGTCTTTGAGCTCATAGGTTTTCACGACCGTGCTCAAATCGGTCGCGGCGGCAGTAAGCGATACCGCGGCAATCAGGCTTGCAACGACAAGTTTGCTTTTCATCTTCGAGATCTCCTTTGGCTCGGTGGCACAGGTTGAGACTGCGTTGGCACACGCGGAAAGCGCGTACCGAAAAAGGGGGAACGTCTAGACTATTGCGGTGGCGCCGGTCGGGGCTGGCCGCAGTCACGGTTTTGTCGCTTCGCCTCTCGCGACGGCTTAGATTTGGCAGTATTCGATGGCGCCGCGGCGCCGTTGCCGTGCTTGAATAAGCGGTGCCGGGGGTTCACGGCAAGCGCATACTGCGGGGTTTCCTTGTCCCGCTGCGCTGTACAGTCCAGCGACCTGCTTTCCCATTCATGGTCCACGGCAGGCCACATCGCGGGCGCGGCAGGAGCCGGCACGCCACCGCACTGCAGCCACCAGTTACTGCTGAGCTCTTGCCTGGGCTCCCAGCCGATTTGAATGGCGCCAATCGCACCGGGCGCGATGCCCATTGCCGCGCCACCGAGCAGGACCAGCAGCTTTCCGACTTTCATGGGTCCTTTCCTGAGTTGGCCGGCGACGTGTGCCACGCGCGCCAGCATGGCACGCGGAGAGGACGCAGACTAATGCCCCATCAAACGGGGCCCCCCTATGGCTGCTTGCACGTGCGTCATAATGACCATTCTATTTTCCCGCGCGCGGCCTTCGCAGGCGTGATACGAAATGTAATCGCACAGTAAGTTGGCGGTTAACCAGCAGCGGGCTTGAACCTGGCCGGCGTCTCAAATGGGTTCAGAACCAGATTCGCACGCCGGCAACGATTTGCTTGTCGGTGGTCCGCTCTCCGGCAGCACGCGCAAAATCCGCGGTATTGCCCAGCTTCTTGCCCCACACCACGCCTAGGTAGGGGGCGAACTGGCGACGGATCTCGTATCGCAGTCGCAAGCCAAGCTTGAACTCGGACACGCCGCTGCCAATGCCTCGCGCCTCATCTGCCTTGCTATAGGCGTTCGCCTCGAACTCCGGCGTCAACAGCAGACGTTGGGTGAAGCGAATATCGTAGGTAGCCCGCACTCGGGCGGCAGCGCGTCCCGACGACCCCAGATAAGCCGTGGCTTCGATATCAAACCAATAAGGCGCCAGGCCTTGCACGCCAAAGGCGCCCCAGGTCCGCGGCGGCCCATTGCCGAAATCCTGGCGCACGCCCAGTTGCCAATCCCAGAACGGCGCAAAGGCGTGTCCCCACAGTGCCTCAGCTCTGGCATCCTCTGTGTTGCCATACAGACGCGTGCCTTCCGACTTGACCCATAACCGGTTCAGATCCCGTCCTACCCAGGCGAGCATGTCCCAGGCCAGTCCAGAGCCGCCGGGTGCCTTGACGTACTCGAGGCGATCGAATAGCACCTGATAGTAGATATCGTTATCGGCCATCGTATCCCCAGGCATGGGAATGCCTCGGTTCGGATCTGCCATCGGCACCGGGGCCTCATTCACCTGGATGATCGCATTCGCGCCGCCGGGCACTGAGGCAGATTCTGTCGGACTGACTGCGGGATGGCTTGGCGCTGGCTTCCCGGCTGGAGCTGCGGTCTTTGGTGGCATCGGGGCATCGTGCGCCATGCCTGGCATCGGCGTATCGTGTGTCATACTTGGCATCGGCGCCATCGTCTGCGCCGCCACGCTGTGGCACTGCACGCTGGCCAAGAGAGCCAGGCTTGCGAGAAGGATGAGACGGTGGTTGGGCACGTCAATCTCCCTGGCGTTGGCGAGGTTCAACCCGCTCATGCGACCACGACCTTGCGGAACATGCCGGCTTCCATGTGGTAAAGCAAGTGACAATGAAAGGCCCATTGTCCCGGCGCATCGGCCGTCACCAGGAAGCTGACTTGTTTGGACGGCTGGACGTTGATCGTGTGCTTTCTGACCAGCGCCTGGCCTTCGTGATTTTCCAGCTCGCTGAACATCCCGTGCAGGTGCATCGGGTGGTTCATCATGGTGTCGTTGATCAGCGTGATGCGCAGGCGCTCCCCGTAGTAGAGCCGGATCGGTTCGGCTTGGGAAAACTTCTTGCCGTCGAGGCCCCAGATGAAACGGCGCATATTGCCGGTCAAGTGCAGTTCCAACTCCCGGCTGGGCGGGCGCTTGTCGATCACCGGGCCGAGCGTTTTAAGGTCCGCGTAGGTCAACACTCGCCTGCCGTTGTTGCGCAGTCTTGGCCCCGGATCCGACAGCGAGCGGGAAGGGTTCATCGAGCGCATGTCGACCTGTGGCCCCATGCCAGGCATATTGCCCATCTTGCCCATGTCATGCCCCATCTCGCCACCGGTTTTCTGCATCCCCGGCTTCGCGTCGGACTTGCCGTGGTCCATGCCGGCCATTCCGGCATGGGCGTCCTTCGCTGGCCCGGACATGGTCGACATGTCATGCCCCCCCATGCCCCCCATGGCGCCCATGCCCGCCTCCGGCGTCATTGGTTGCATCGTGGGTGCGCCACCCATGGACTCCATCCCCATGCGATCCATGGCCATGGATGGTTTCTGATCCATCTTCATGGCCCCCATTTCCATGCTGCCCATATCCATGTCCGCCATGTCGCCCATGCCCATATCGGCCATGGTGAGCCAGGTCTTCGGATCGAGCTTGGGCACGTCGGCTTCCATCCCGACTTCCGGTGCAAGTGTCGCCCTGGCGTAGCCGCTGCGATCGATCGACTGAGCAAAGATGGTGTGCGCCTTATCGTCCGGCATCTGCACCACTACGTCGTAAGTCTCGGCGACGGCAATGCGGATTTCATCCACCGGTACCGGTTCGACATCCTGCCCATCAGCCGATACCACCGTCATCTTCACGCCGGGAATTCGGACGTCAAAGTTGCTGGTCGCCGAGCCGTTGATAAAGCGCAACCGCACGCGCTCCCCGGCTTTAGCGATCGCTGTCCAATTTTTATCTGCGGGCGTGCCGTTGATCAGGTAGGTAAAAGTGGCTCCCGAAACATCGGCCAAATCGGTCGGATTCATTCGCATCTGGTTCCACATCGCGCGCTTAGCCAAGGCCTCGGACAGCCCCATTTCGGACACATCTCGGGCAAAGTCGCCCACCGTCGGCATCTGAAAGTTATAGACGTCGCTCATCTTCTTGAGCTTCGCGAACACCATTTCCGGGTTTTCATCCGTCCATTCGCTGAGCATCACGACATAGTCGCGATCGACCTTGATCGGGTCTGGATGCATTGGCTCGATGACCAGCGGTCCGTACAAGCCGGTCTGCTCCTGAAAACGGGTATGCGCGTGGTACCAATAGGTGCCGGCTTGCCGCACTTGAAAGCGATACACGAACGTCTCGCCCGGCCCGATGCCGGGAAAGGAGATACCGGGCACGCCGTCCATCTGAAACGGCAGCAAGATGCCGTGCCAGTGAATCGATGTTTGGGTATCGAGCAAGTTGGTCACGCGCAGCGTGACCTCGGTGCCTTGCTTCCAATGCAGAATCGGCGCGGGGATGGAGCCGTTCACACTGGTGGTAGGCCGGATACGGCCGGTAAACGACATGGGCGTCGCGCCAATGGCCAGGTCAAACGTGGTCCCTGTCAGCACGACCGGATAGCCTTGGCTCTTCAAGGCCCAAACGGCGCGTGGATACGCGCCCAGGCTCGCCAAGCCGCCTCCGGCGATCAGACTTCCCAGCAGTCGGCGGCGGCTCAGTGAGACGGGGCGAAGCATGGCATCGCTAGGGCGTTCGAACACGTTGTCTCCTCGCGCAATGGTGAAACGTCCACTTAGCATAGTGCGCGCCACGTCGAAGCAAAAGCTCCTTTAGCGTCATCAGCCTGGCCAAAACATGTGCTGTCACCGGTTTCGTCATCGTCGCGTAATGCTCCTGTAAGGCAGTCGCTCCCATGCTGTCGTCTGCTTCCTGTGGCGCGCGAATTGCTCTCAATTTGGCGGCGTCTCGCAACGCTGGTCGAATTTCTTTAGGAGCTTTGCCATGCCACATGAAAACTATCTATCTTGTATTGAAGCCTGTCACGCCTGCACAGTCGCCTGTCATCACTGTGCTGCGTCTTGTCTGCGTGAGCCAGAGGTTGAGGCCATGAAACGCTGCATCGCACTCGACCTGGACTGTGCCGAAACATGTGCCTATGCCGCGGCGATGATGGCGCGCGACAGCCAGTACGCGCGCGCGATATGCGCGCTGTGCGCGAAGGTCTGTGAAGAGTGTGGGACGGAGTGCGCCAAGCACGAAGCGCAGCATTGCCAAGAGTGCGCACGTGCCTGTCAGGAGTGCGCGCAGGTCTGTCGCGCCATGGCGTAGATCCAGGTAGCCCAACGACTCGATCTTGGACGGCAACGCGCGGCTCGGGTGGTGAAGCCATGGCACGCCGCGAACTTGAGCCGTGTAACGGCAGGCATAGCGCGTTGTAGTTCTTTCCCGCGCTAGCGCCAGATGTAAGCCAGGATCCCGACCTCGGCAACGCGTGTTGCCAGCGTGGCGAGGGTCAAGGAGACGGAGTGTTCACCAACCCCAGGTATCCGCCCATTGCCGACTATGCCGTCATTGGCAACACGCATAGCGTGGCGTTGGTGAGCACGTCGGGATCCATCGACTGGTGCTGTATGCCGCACTTTGACGCCGGCGCCGTATTTTGCAGATTGCTCGATGCTAACCGAGGAGGCTACTTTCAAATCCGGCCGACGGGTCGTGCGATCAGTTCGCGCTATTACCGGGTCCCAGGGGGCGTACTGGAAACCATGTTTGAAGCCAGCGGCGGGATCCTTCGCCTGACCGACTTCATGCATAGCGAGCGTCTCGCACGCAGTCGGCTGGACCATGACTCACCCGAGTGCCATCGGCTGTTGCGGCGCATTGAGGCGACCGTTGGCGAGGTGAGGGTGGAACTAGTGTTCAGTCCGAGCTTTGACTATGCGCGCAAGCCCCACCAATGGGAAGTCGGTTCGCATGGCGTGACCGCTGTATGCGAACACCAACGTCTCAGCCTGGTATGTTCGCCGCCGCTGCCGCTGGCGACCGAAGCGCACCGCGCCAAAGGCGTGGCCATCGTGCGGCCCGGCGCGCCGCTGTGGGCGATTGCGTCCTTCCAACAAGACGGGCCGGACCGGCCTGTGCACGACCCCCAGGCGGTCCTTGATGAGACCCTACGACATTGGGGCGAGTGGCAGCAGCAATGCACCTATCGCGGTCCCTTCGAACGAGAAGTGCGCACCAGCGCCTGTGTTCTCAAGTTGCTGACGTTTGGCCCGACCGGAGCACTGGTGGCGGCGCCAACCACCTCGCTGCCGGAGTGGATCGGTAGCAGCCGCAATTGGGACTATCGGTTTTGTTGGCTGCGCGACTCGGCCATGGTGCTGCGCGCGTTGATGGCGCTGGGCCATCACGAGGCCGCAATGGACTTCTTTCGTTGGATCGAGCGATTTTGCGATCTCAAACGACTGCAGATCATGTACCGGATCGATGGCAGCCCGAACCTGCCTGAGCAGGAGCTTCGCCATCTTGACGGGTACCGTGCGTCCCGTCCGGTGCGTATCGGCAATGCGGCGGCGGAACAGGTGCAACTGGATGTCTATGGGCATGTCCTCGACGCGGCCTGGGTGTGCCAACAGGGCATGCCAATGACACTGTCCGCCCCAATGCGGCGCGTGCTCGCCCGGCTAGCCGACGCCGCCGCGGCGCGCTGGCGTGAGCCGGACCAAGGATTCTGGGAAACGCGCGGGGTGCCCCAGCATTTCGTATCATCCAAGCTGATGTGCTGGGTCGCGTTGGACCGTGCCATTGCGCTGGCACAGGCTGGGCAACTCGACGGAAACGTTGCTGTCTGGAAGCTCGAACGGGACGCGCTGCGTCGCGTCATCGAGGGGCAGGGGTTTCACCACGGGACTGGCGCGTTCACGCAAAGTTTCGGATCGCCAGCTTTGGATGCGAGCGCGCTACTGATCCCGCTGACCGGCTTTCTCCCCCCAACTGACGCGCGCGTGAAAGCAACCGTGGCCCGCATTCAGCGGGATCTCACCAAGGATTCGCTGGTCTATCGGTACCGCATCCACGATGGCGTGCCAGGAGAAGAGGCGACCCTCGCCATCTGCAGCTTCTGGCTGGTACAAGTCCTGGCCCGACAAGGCCGGGCCAAGGAGGCGATCAAACTCTTTCGGCACATCTGCTCGTTTGCCAGCGATCTCGGCTTATTCGCGGAAGAGATCGACCCGGATAGCAAGGCGCTGCTGGGCAACTATCCGCAAGGCTATACCCATCTGGCACTGATCCAGGCTGCGCTGGACATTCAGCAAGCGCAGCAACGCGGGGAGGCCTGAATGCATCCGCCCAACGTTGTTGTCGTCACCGGTGGCACCGCAGGCGTGGGGCTCGCTGCCGTGCGGGCCTTTGCGCAGCGCGGGGACTGGATCGCAATCCTGGCAAGAGAGCCGGATCGCCTGGCCCGGGTCTGTAGCGAATTGCGCGACCTGGGGATCCTGGCGCTGGGCATCCCCGTCGATGTCGCCGATGCCCAGCAGGTGGAGGCAGCAGCGTCGCGCATTGAGCTCGAACTGGGACTGATCACGATTTGGGTGAACAATGTCTCGACGACCGTGTTTGCGCCGGTCGCCGAAACAACGGCGGCCGAGTATCGCCGCGTCACGGAAGTGGTCTATCTGGGCGCGGTGCATGGCACGTTGGCCGCGCTGAAACGCATGTCGGCGCGCAATCATGGCTGTATTGTGCAGACCGGCTCGGCGCTGGCCTATCGGTCCATCCCGCTACAGTCAGCATACTGTGGGGCGAAGGCGGCGATCCGTGGCTTTACCGATTCCCTGCGTTCGGAACTCGTTCACGATCATTCGTCGGTGAGACTGACGATGGTGCATTTATCGGCGTTCAATACGCCGCAATTCGATTGGTGCCGCAGCAAGTTGCCACGCCGTGCCCAACCAGTGCCGCCAATATTCCAGCCGGAAATCGCCGGCGAGGCCATTGTCTGGGCAGCCACGCACGGCCCTCGCGAGGTATGGGTGGGCTGGCCAGCCGCCAAAACCATTCTGTCCAGTCGATTTTTCCCAGGCCTGGGTGATCGTGTGGCGGCCAGACAGGCCTATGAGGCACAGCAGACCCAGGAACCCGCCCACCCCGATCGGGCCGATAACCTGTTTGTACCGGTCGTGGGCTTGTTTGCAGCACATGGCCGCTTTGACAATCAAGCGAAGTCAACCAGTGCGCAGTGGTGGATCTGCGTGCATCGCTGGCAAGTGTCCGCAGCGATCGGTGTGGCCGCCGTGGCTGGCCTGCTCGGTCTCTTCATGATAGTCAGATAACACCCCGGCAAGGAGTCGGCGTTGGCACATAGCACGGACACGATTTTGGTAGTGGGGGCAGGATCGCTGCTCGGCCGCGCCGTAGTGGCGCGCCTGTTGCAGCAATACCGTGTGGTCGCGCTCGATGGCGAAGACCTTGCCGCAGCGTTCCCCAGTGCGCTAGCGCTTCGCATCGACGCGACACGTGAAAAAGATATGGCGCAGGCATTCGATGCGGTGATAGCCGGTCACGGCGAGCTTATAACGTCGGTCGTCTATGTGGTCAGCGAGATGGAAGACGCGCCCAATGCGGACGGCAGCGTGCAGCGGATCGCGGCGGAACTCGACCTTGTCGGCAACCTGCAACGCATCATTGTTGAATTGCTGCGGTGCGCGGTGGGTCAATTCGTGCTGGCCGGCACCTTGCTAGTCCATGCCCCGTCGCAACCCGGCAATCCGATCAATGAAGCCTCGCCCATCGATCCCAAATCGCCATTGCGGGCGATGATGATCAGGGCGGAGCACCTGCTCCAGCACGAACTCGGCGCCGTACCGCGGTTGATGCTGCGGCTCGCGCCGCTCTACGACGATCTCGGTCATAACGCTTTCCTGGTGCAGCAGATCGCGGCAAGCTACGAGTCCAGCCTTGTCGCCCGGGCCGACGCACATCCGGACACCGCCCATGTGTTCCTGCACGTCGATGACGCGGCAGCGGCGGTCGCGCACGCTGTCGCAGCGCGCGGCCAGTTGCCTTGCAAGTTGTCGTTAGTGCTTGCCGAGGAGGAGGCAGTGACACCAAGGCAACTGCGGGCAGCAATTTTGCACGCACTGGATGGCCCGGGCGAAGCGATGCGGCCGCAGGCCGGCGTCGGGGCGCGCCTTTACTCACGCTGCCAGCATGCGCGAAATGTCGGTGACGCCTCTGACCCGGAACTGCGATGCCTGGCAAGCGATCATTATGGGGTCGTCTCAGAAAACGGAAAAAATCGTACGCTAAGACCCGGAGAGCGGACGTAGCGGCCTGAACTTCCCCGCGCCGATCTTGGCGCTGCTACGCCAGAGGTAATCGCCGGTCAGGTTGATGTGTTCCCAGCCGAGTGGCGACAGGTACTGCAACAGGCCGTCATCGACGGCTTGACCGTGGCCGCGCAGGGCGTTCGCCGCCCGCTCCAGATAGACCGTGTTCCACAATACGATGGCCGCCGTTACTAGGTTGAGGCCGCTGGCCCGGTAGCGCTGCTGCTCGAAACTGCGGTCGCGGATTTCGCCCAGGCGGTTGAAGAACACGGCACGGGCCAGCGCGTTGCGGGCTTCGCCCTTGTTCAACCCGGCATGCACGCGGCGACGCAGTTCCACGCTTTGTAGCCAGTCCAGAATGAACAGCGTGCGCTCGATGCGTCCCAGCTCGCGCAAGGCGACGGCCAAGCCGTTCTGGCGCGGATAGCTGCCGAGCTTGCGCAACATCAGCGAGGCCGTCACCGTGCCCTGCTTGATCGAGGTAGCCAGCCGCAGGATTTCTTCCCAATGGGCGCGGACGTGCTTGATGTTGAGCGTGCCGCCGATCATCGGCTTCAGCGCGTCATAGGCGGCTTCGCCCTTCGGAATGTAGAGCTTGGTGTCGCCCAGGTCGCGGATGCGCGGCGCGAAGCGGAAGCCCAAGAGGTGCATCAGGGCGAAGACGTGATCGGTGAAGCCCGCCGTATCGGTGTAGTGTTCCTCGATACGCAGGTCGGATTCGTGGTACAGCAGGCCGTCGAGCACATAGGTCGAGTCGCGCACGCCGACGTTGACCACCTTGGTGTGAAACGGCGCGTACTGGTCGGAGATGTGGGTGTAGAAAGTCCGCCCAGGGCTGCTGCCGTACTTCGGGTTGATATGCCCGGTGCTCTCGGCCTTGCTCCCGGTTCGGAAGTTCTGGCCGTCCGATGATGATGTAGTGCCGTCACCCCAATGCCCAGCGAAGGGATGCCGTAATTGGGCGTTGACCAGTTCAGCCAGCGCCGTCGAGTAGGTTTCGTCGCGGGTATGCCAGGCTTGCAGCCACGCCAGCTTGGCGTAGGTCGTGCCGGGACAGGACTCGGCCATCTTGGTCAGGCCAAGGTTGATTGCATCGGCAAGGATGGTGGTCAACAGCAGATTCTTGTCCTTGGCCAAGTCGCCGGATTTCAGGTGCGTGAAGTGCCGGGTGAAGCCCGTCCATTCATCGACTTCAAGCAGCAGTTCGGTGATCTTGACGTGCGGCAGGATCATCGCTGTCTGGTCAATCAGTGCCTGCGCGGTGTCGGGCACTGCCGCATCCAGCGGCGTGATCTTCAGGCCCGACTCGGTGATGATGGCATCCGGCAGGTCGTTGGCTGCCGCCATGCGGTTGACCGTGGCAAGCTGTGTTTCCAGTAACGTCAGCCGCTCATTCAGGTACTGGTCGCAATCGGTAGCCACGGCCAGCGGCAATTCGCTGGCCAGCTTGAGGCTGGCGAACTTCGCGGGCGGCACTAGGTAGTCCTCGAAGTCCTTGAACTGGCGCGACCCCTGTACCCAGATGTCGCCCGAGCGCAGCGAGTTCTTGAGTTCTGACAGTGCGCACAGCTCGTAGTAGCGCCGGTCGATACTGGCGTCGGCCATCACCAACTTCTGCCAGCGCGGCTTGATGAAGCCGGTCGGCGCATCAGCGGGCACCTTGCGAGCGTTATCGCTGTTCATGCCGCGCAGCACGTCGATGGCATCGAGCACGTCCTTGGCGGCGGGCGCGGCCCGCAGCTTGAGCACGGCAAGGAATTCTGGCGCGTAGCGGCGCAACGTGGCGTAGCTCTCGCCGATGCGGTGCAGGAAATCGAAGTCCTCGGGCTGCGCGAGCTTCTGAGCTTCGGTGACGCTCTCGGCGAAGGCGTCCCAGGACATGACGGCCTCGATGGCGGCGAACGGATCGCGGCCAGCTTGCTTGGCCTCGATCAGCGCCTGACCGATGCGGCCGAACAATCGCACCTTGGCATTGATCGCCTTGCCGGACGCTTGGAACTGCTGCTGATGCTTGTTCTTGGCGGCGTTGAACAGCTTGCCCAGGATGCGGTCGTGCAGGTCAATGATCTCGTCGGTGACGGTGGCCATGCCCTCGATGGCGAGCGCCACCAGGGTCGCGTAACGACGCTGCGGCTCGAACTTGGCCAGGTCGGCGGGCGTCATCTGGCCACCCTCGCGGGCGATCTTGAGCAGGCGGTTCTGGTGTACTGACCGCTCGATGCCGGAAGGCAGGTCGAGCGCCTGCCACGCCTTGAGCCGCTCAATGTGTTCGAGCATGTGACGGGAGTTCGGTTTGACAGGCGACTGGCGCAGCCAGGCCAGCCAAGTCGTCTTGCCGTTGTCACGACGTTTCAGCAGATCGTCGAGGCGATGCCGGTGCCCGCTCGACAGCAGCTCGGACAGGGCTTCATAGATGCGCCGGTTGGCGCGGGTGATGGCCTCGGCGCAGACGCGCTCGACGACATCCAGCGTCGGCAAGATGATGTGCCGGTGGCGCAGCGCGTCAAGGACGCTGGCAGCCAACACGATGCCCTTATCCGTCTGCAAGGCCAGCTCGGTCGTTGCTTTGACGGCCTGGCGGTAATGGGCCAAACCGAACGGCACCATGCCCAGGTATGCCCGCAGTTCGAGCAGGTGTTCGCGCCGGGTTTCATCGCGCTCGGCGTACAGCGGCCAGCATGCGGGATCAGTGCGCAGTTGCCGTCCGATCCATTGCAGCAAGGACACAGGCACTGTGGCATCGGGAAGCAGTCCCTGACCAGGAAAGCGCAGCAAGCACAACTGCACCCCTACACCGAGCCGGTTCGCGTCGCCGCGCCGCTGGCGAATCAACGACAGGTCGGCCTCGCTGAAGGTGTAGAGCCGGATCAACTCATCTTCGGTATCGGGTAAGGCCAACAGGCTGGCCCGCTCAGCGACGGACAGGATGGAGCGGCGGGGCATGGTCAGTCGTCCGTTCTTAAGTATTGGTACAAGGTCTCGCGGCTGATGCCGAACTCGCGGGCGAGGTGGGCCTTTTTCTCGCCAGCGGCTGCACGCTGCCGCAACTCGGCCACCCTATCCGGCGAAAGCGCCTTTTTGCGGCCTCGGTACGCTCCGCGTTTCTTGGCGAGCGCGATGCCTTCACGCTGACGCTCACGGATCAAGGCGCGTTCGAACTCGGCGAATGCACCCATCACTGACAGCATAAGGTTTGCCATCGGCGAGTCTTCCCCGGTGAAGGTCAAGTGTTCCTTCGCGAACGCGATGCGCACGCCGCGCTGGGTGAGGCCCTGCACCAAGCGGCGCAGATCGTCCAGGTTGCGTGCAAGACGATCCATGCTGTGCACCACTACGGTGTCGCCCTCACGCACGAAGGCGAGCAGACGGTCCAGCTCGGGACGTTGGGTGTCCTTGCCTGACGCCTTGTCGGTGAACACCTTGTCCACCTGGACGTGTTCAAGCTGCCGTTCCGGGTTCTGATCGAAGCTGCTGACGCGGATGTAACCGATGCGTTGACCGTGCAAGGTGTTTTCCTGATTGGATGTGTCAGGAATAACTCTATGACCTTTGCCGGCTTATGTCAAACAATTGGCAAGGCGACTCTATTCTGACGCTTATGGCTTGGATGGGTTGACGCCAAGTTAGGGTATGCCTCAACCGGACGGCATTGGCCAGCGCGTAGGGTGCTTTGCTTTATGTTTCTATTGAAATGAAACGGCCGTTACGTTATAGTTGTTCACATCTAATGCATGAAGATGTTTGAATGAACGCACAAAACTGGTTATTGCTCACCTACAAGGTGCCACCCGAACCGGCCAAGAAGCGCATCGCGCTGTGGCGCAAGCTCAAAGGCATGGGCGCTGTCTATCTACAAAACGGCGTCTGCTTGCTGCCCAAGACCGACGATCACACCCGGCGACTCAAGATCATCGAGAACGAGATCAACGAAATGGCGGGCGATTCCGTCCTGCTGGAAACGGTTGCGCTTGATCGTGCTCAGGAAGACAAAGTCATTGCCCGCTTCAAGGCAGACCGCGACGAGGAATACAAAGAACTCCTTGGCAAGTGCGCCGACTTCGAGGCCGAGATCGCCCACGAAACCGAAGTTCAGCACTTCACCTACGCCGAGTTGGAAGAAAACGATGTCGATCTGAAGAAGCTCCAGTCCTGGCTGGAAAAAATCGCCAAGCTCGACTTCTACGGTGCCACGCTGGCCGCAGAGGCAGCCGAACGGCTCAAAGGCTGCGAAGCCTTGCTGGACGCCTACGCGCAACGGGTGTTCGACGCTCACGATGAAAACCGTTGAAAGAAGAGGACATATTTCATGCGGTTGTCTGCATTTATCACTTTCTTGAAAATGCGCCCGCAAGTGCGCACTGAATTTTTGACTCTGTTCATCAGCCTTGTGTTCACCCTGCTGTGCAATGGCGTGTTTTGGAATGCCCTTCTTGCTGGACGCGACTCCCTAACTTCTGGAACATGGCTAATGCTCCTTTGCACTGGGTTGCTGATCACCGGGCTGCAATGGTTGTTGCTCCTTCTGGTGGCCACGCGCTGGAGTGTCAAGCCACTACTGATTCTGCTTGCTGTCATGACGCCCGCCGCCGTTTATTTCATGCGCAACTACGGGGTTTATCTCGACAAGGCCATGCTGCGGAATCTGATGGAGACGGACGTCAGGGAAGCCAGTGAGCTGTTGCAATGGAGAATGCTGCCCTACTTGTTGGTTGCAGCCGTATCCGTGTGGTGGATTGCGAGAGTCAGGGTTTTACGAACGGGCTGGAAACAAGCGGTAATGATGCGCAGCGCTTGTCTGGCTGGCGCTCTCGCCATGATTTCCATGGGTCTGTGGCCAGTCATGGATGTGCTGATACCCACGCTTCGTGAAAACAAGCCGCTTCGCTATTTGATCACTCCTGCAAACTACGTCATCTCGGGCATTCGGGTTTTGACTGAACAGGCGTCATCGTCAGCAGACGAAGCAAGGGAAGTCGTTGCAGCCGATGCGCATCGAGGGCCTCAAGAACAAGGCCGCCGTCCTCGTGCTCTCGTACTGGTTGTCGGGGAAACCGTCAGGGCGGCTAATTGGGGGTTGAGCGGCTATGAACGACAAACCACCCCTGAGTTGGCCGCACGCGACGTGATCAATTTTTCCGATGTCACCAGTTGCGGGACGGATACGGCTACATCCCTTCCCTGCATGTTTTCCCTCAATGGTCGGCGCGACTACGACGAACGCCAGATTCGTCGGCGCGAGTCCGTGCTGCACGTTTTAAACCGTAGTGACGTCAACATTCTCTGGCGCGATAACCAGTCGGGCTGTAAAGGCGTCTGTGATGGACTGCCCTTTGAAAACCTGTCTTCGGCAGGCCATCCCACACTGTGCCATGGCGAGCGCTGCCTGGATGAAATTCTGCTCGAAGGGTTGGCCGAGAAGATAACAACAAGCCGCAGCGATATGCTGATCGTTCTGCATATGCTGGGCAATCACGGCCCAGCGTATTTCCAGCGCTATCCCGCAAGCTACCGACGCTGGTCGCCAACCTGCGACACCACCGATCTGGCCAGCTGTTCGCATGAAGCCTTGGTGAACACCTACGACAACGCCGTGCTTTACACCGATCATGTGCTTGCCCGTACCATTGACCTGCTGTCCGGCATCCGCTCACACGACACGGCGCTGCTGTACGTTTCCGATCATGGGGAATCGCTCGGCGAGAAAGGCCTGTATCTCCATGGCATACCTTACGTCATCGCGCCGGATGAGCAGATCAAGGTGCCGATGATCTGGTGGCAGTCGAGTCAGGTTTATGCCGACCAAGCCTGTATGCAAACTCATGCCTCTCGGGCACCGGTAAGTCACGATCACCTGTTTCACACCTTGCTCGGGATGTTCGACGTGAAAACCGCTGCCTACACGCCAGAGTTGGACCTTCTGGCAACATGCAGAAAAGGACAACCACAATGACGACGTCAACGGATGATCCGCCGAAACGCTGGCTCAACCGCACCGTCGCAGGTGCGGGGATCACGAGCTCATTGGGGGATTTCTGCTACGAAACCACCACGGTCATCCTGCCTGGCTTTCTGGCCGTACTCGGCATTCCCGCCGCCGTGCTTGGCCTCATCGAAGGCATTGCCGACGCCATCGCCGCATTCACCAAGATGGTGTCTGGCTACATCGCCGACAAGCTGGGACACCGCAAGCTCTTTGTGATGGTCGGCTACGGACTGACCCCGTTGGGGCAGGTGCTGATCGCGCTGGCGGCTGGCTGGCCCCTCCTGCTGCTGGGGCGCATCGTGTCCTGGTTCGGCAAAGGGCTGCGCGGCCCGCTGCGTGATGCCATCGTTATCCAGGCCGTGTCGCCGGAAACGCGTGGCCGCGCCTTCGGCTTTCACCGGGCTGCCGACACCGTGGGTGCGGTGATCGGCCCCTTGCTGGGCGTCGCGCTGCTGGGTTGGGCGCAAGGCATTCATTGGAGCGACGCGGCTGGACCCTTCCGGCTCGTATTATGGCTGTCGGTGATTCCGGGTGTCTTAGCCGTGCTGGCGTTTCTCACGCTGGTCAAAGACCCGGAGCATTCGCCCAACCCGGCCCTGAAGTTCTTCAGCTCGCTGCGTGGCCTGCCCGCCCGGTTCAAACGCTATCTCGGCGCGGTCGGCATCTTTGGCATCGGTGATTTCTCGCACAGCCTGTTGATCCTGGCGGCCACGACCTTGCTGACCCCCTCGCTGGGCGTTATCCAGGCGGCACAGGTGGCTGGCCTTCTCTATGTGTGGCGCAACCTCGTGCAGGTCGCTGTTTCCTACCCAGTGGGCGTGCTGGCGGATCGTGTCGGCCACTTGCCGGTGCTGATTGCCGGTTATGTGCTGGGCACACTGACGGCGGTGCTGACGGCGCTCGCATTCTGGCTGGGCATAGCCAGCGTGCCGCTGCTGGCCGGGGTGTTCTTCATTGCCGGTCTGTACGTGGCGGTCCAGGAAGCGCTGGAGTCCACCGTGACGGCCGAGATGGTGCAGCCGGACACGCTGGCGATGAGCTATGGCGCGCTGGGCACCGTCAATGGCGCTGCCAAGTTCATTTCCAGCGCCTCGGTCGGCGTGGTGTGGACGGCGGTCTCGCCTGTGGTCGGTTTCGGGCTGGCGGCCGTGTTGATGGCTGCCGGTACGCTGACACTGTTGCGCGTCAAGGGCAACTGAGCAATGGGCAGGCACGACCCGCGACCGTAGCGTGCCTGTCCATCACGAGTTTCTTTGCGGTGCTTAGCGTACGATTTTTTCCGTTTTCTGAGACGACCCCCACTGGTACGCACCAAGAACGGCATCGATCGTCGCTACTATGAGCTGTGCGCGCTGTCCGAACTCAGAAACCGCCTGCGCTCCGGCGACATCTGGGTCCAGGGCTCGCGCCAGTTCAAGGATTTCGATGAGTACCTGCTGCCCGCCGAGAAATTCGTCGCACTCAGACAGAGCCGCTTGCTGCCCCTGCCCATCGCCACCGATTGCGAGCGCTACTTGAGCGAGCGGCGCGGGCTGCTTGAACTGAAGCTGGCCACCGCCAACCGGTTGGCCGCCGCCAACAAGCTGCCGGACGCGATCATCACTCAGTCGGGCCTGAAGATCTCGCCGCTCGATGCGGCCGTCCCGATGGAAGCGCAGACCCTGATCGATCAGACCGCGCTCATGCTGCCGCGCGTCAAGATTACGGAACTGCTGATGGAAGTCGACGGCTGGACCGGCTTTACCCGGCATTTCACGCACCTGAAGACCAGTGAGCCTGCCGCCGACAAGACGCTGCTGCTCACGACCATTCTTGCCGACGCCATTAACCTCGGGCTAACGAAGATGGCGGAATCCTGCCCGGGCACCAGTTACGCCAAGCTCTCCTGGCTGCAGGCCTGGCATATTCGGGACGAGACCTATGCTCAGGGCCTGGCGGATCTGGTCAACGCGCAGTCCGCCCATGCGTTCGCTGCCCATTGGGGCGATGGCAGCACCTCATCGTCGGATGGCCAGCGATTCAAGGCGGGCGGCCGTGCCGAAAGCACCGGCCACGTCAACCCAAAGTATGGCTCGGAGCCCGGCCGGATGATCTACACGCACATCTCGGATCAGTACGCGCCGTATCACTCCAAGCTGGTGAACGTCGGCGTCCGTGACTCCACCTATGTGCTCGACGGCCTGCTGTACCACGAGTCGGACCTGCGGGTCCAGGAGCACTACACGGACACCAACGGCTTCACGGACCACGTCTTCGCCCTGATGCATCTGCTCGGGTTCCGGTTCTCCCCGCGCATTCGCGACCTCGCGGACTCAAGGCTGTACATCCCCGGCAATCCTGACGACTATCCGGCATTGGCCCCTATGATCGGCGGCGCGTACAAAGAGAGACTGATTCGCACGCACTGGGACGAGGTGCTGCGCCTCGCGACGTCGATCCGGCAGGGCACGGTCACCGCCTCGCTGATGCTGCGCAAGCTCGGCAGCTACCCGCGACAGAACGGACTGGCGGTCGCCCTCCGCGAGCTCGGCCGCATCGAGCGGACGATATTCACCTTGGACTGGCTGCAGGACCTGGAACTGCGTCGGCGCTCCCATGCGGGGCTCAACAAGGGGGAAGCGCGCAACGCCTTGGCACGGTCCGTGTTCTTCTACCGGCTTGGCGAGATCCGCGATCGCAACTTCGAACAGCAGCGCTACCGTGCCAGCGGACTGAACCTGGTCACCGCGGCCATCGTCCTGTGGAACACGGTCTACCTTGAACGTGCCGTGCAGGCGCTGGTGGAGCGCGGCATGCCCATCGATCCGTCCCTGTTTTCGTACCTGTCGCCGCTCGGCTGGGAACACATCAACCTGACCGGCGACTACGTGTGGCGTCAGAGCCAAAAGCTCCAAGATGGAAAATTCCGCCCGCTGCGATCGCTTCCGGAGGTGCGTTGGCCTAGCGCTGCCTGAACCCGCAATTCACCGGCGTTACGACTTCACGACCGTTCTCGGGCAGGGCCAACACCGGCATGGCACTTACACGGCGCCACATTGTCGTATCCAACCACTGGGCCGCCCCTCGTTGGCCAAGCCGAGGGCGTCGTAGAGGAATGTACGACTGGATCTTACAGCACAAGCGCGCCTTGCAAGCGCTGCGCCCGCTGGTGCCGCTTTGTCCCCCCGACGATGTCTGACTCGACTAGGTCGCTTGCCCCTCGATACGGGGCATATGAGGCTGGCTGCGCCGAAGCCGTACAAAAGAAGCCGGAACGAACTGGGGCAGCGTAGCCCGCGTCCACTACGTCCTTTGGCGCACTTATCCCGCTTGCAGCGCTGCGATCAGCGGGCAGGATACGTTACCCTGGCTGGCATGACAGGCGCCCACCAGTTCGGACAGCACGGCCTCCATGCGTCTCAGGTCGGCCAGCTTTGCGCGCACGTCATTGAGCTTGCGCTCGGCTAGGCTGCTCGCTTCCTCGCAATGGGTGCCGTCCTCCAGGCGAAGCAGTTCACCGATTTCTTCCAGACTGAATCCCAGCCGCTGCGCCGATTTCATGAAGCGCACCCGGACCACATCCGTTTCGCCATAGCGACGAATCCCGCCGGCGGGCTTATCTGGCTCTGGCAGCAGCCCCTTGCGCTGGTAGAACCGGATCGTTTCCACGTTGACACCAGCCGCCTTGGCGAAGGCGCCGATGGTCAGGCTCTCCAATCCGCTCCGCATATCGCTTGACTCCGTACATAAGTACGGAAGTAAGGTTACGCTATCCCTACCTACTAAGAAAGGAAAAACGCATGTCACGACTGCAAGCCGGGCGCCGTGCGCTCTTTGCCGGTGGCATCGCCGCAATCCTCGCCTCCACCTGCTGCTTGGGGCCGCTGCTCCTGATCGCGCTCGGTTTCAGCGGGGCCTGGATCGGGAATTTAACGGCGCTGGAGCCATATCGGCCGCTGTTTCTCGGCACCGCAGTGCTGGCTCTGTTCGTCGCCTGGCGGCGCGTTTTACGCCCGGCGCAAGTCTGCAAGCCGGGCGAGGCCTGCGCTATCCCGCGGGTACGCGCCACCTACAAGCTCATTTTCTGGGTCGTCGCCCTGCTGGTTCTGGTTGCGCTCGGCTTTCCCTACGTGATGCCATGGTTCTACTGATCAGGAGTTCGCCATGAAGAAGCTGTTTGCCGCCCTCGCTCTCGCCGCCGTTGCTCCGGCGTGGGCCGCCATGCAAGCCGTCACGCTGTCCGTGCCGGGCATGACTTGCGAAACCTGCCCGATCACGGTCAAAAAGGCGCTCTCCAAGGTCGACGGCGTGACCAAGACCGAAGTGAGCTTCGAGAAGCGCCAGGCCGTCGTCACCTTCGACGATGCCAAGACCAGCGTGCAGAAACTGACCAAGGCGACCGAGGACGCGGGCTATCCGTCCAGCGTCAAGCGGTAAGCCCCGGATCGAACATGGGAGTGACCGCATGGGACGGATCACGCGCGTGACCAACAAGGCAGGGGCGCTCGGCGGTATCGTCTCGGCGATGGGTTGCGCGAGTTGCTTTCCCGCCATCGCCGGCTTGGGCGCGGCTATTGGCCTAGGCTTCCTGAGCCAGTACGAAGGGCTGTTCATTAGCGTTCTGCTGCGGGTGTTCGCTGGTATCGCGCTACTCGCCAATGCGACTGCCTGGTTTAGCCATCGGCAGTGGCAACGGACCGCACTCGGCGTGATCGGCCCACTCCTGGTACTGACGGCGGTGTATTTGACGGTTGGCCGGCGCAGCGAGGCGCTGCTCTATGTCGGCCTGAGTTTCATGGTCGGCGTATCGATCTGGGACTTCATCTCGCCGGCAAAGCGCTGCGGGGCACCGAACGCCTGTGAACCCCCGGTCAAGCGCGGCTGACCGCATTGGCCGCTGCCGAAGTGAACATTGGAACTGTGGTATGACCCACTTGAAGATTACTGGAATGACCTGCGACTCGTGCGCCGTCCACGTCAAGGATGCCTTGGAGAAGGTGCCGGGCGTGCGGTCTGCGGTCGTGTCCTACCCGAAGGGGACGGCGCAAATCGCCGCCGAACCCGGCACGTCGCCAGATGCGCTGACTGGCGCCGTGGCCGGACTCGGCTACCGGGCCATGCTCGCCGAGGCCCCGCCGGCGGAAAAGCGCGGCAGCCTGCTCGACAAGGCGTTCGGCTGGCTGGGCCGCGGTGAGAAATCCGCAGGCGAAGGCTGCGGGCTTCGCATCGCCGTCATCGGCAGCGGCGGCGCCGCGATGGCGGCGGCCCTCAAGGCCGTCGAGCAAGGCGCCGAGGTGACCCTGATCGAGCGCGGCACCATCGGCGGCACCTGCGTCAACGTTGGCTGTGTGCCGTCCAAGATCATGATCCGCGCGGCCCACATTGCCCATCTACGCCGCGCAAGCCCGTTCGACGGGGGCATCCAGGCCACGCCACCGGCGATCCTGCGCGAGCGCCTGCTCGCCCAGCAGCAGGGGCGTGTCGATGAGCTGCGCCACGCCAAGTACGAGGGCATCCTCGCGAGCACGCCGGCCATCACGGTGCTGCGCGGCGAGGCCTGCTTCCAGAACGGACACACCTTGAGCGTGCGCCTGGCCGAAGGCGGCGAGCGCGAGGTGGCGTTTGACCGCTGCCTGATCGCTACTGGTGCCAGTCCGGCTGTGCCGCCGATCCCCGGTCTGAAGGACACCCCGTACTGGACCTCGAACGAGGCGCTGGCCAGCAACATCCTTCCTAAGCGGCTGGCCGTGATCGGCTCGTCGGTGGTGGCCGTGGAGCTGGCGCAGGCCTTCGCCCGGCTCGGCAGTCAGGTCACGATCCTGGCCCGCAGCACGCTGTTCTTCCGCGAGGATCCGGCCATCGGCGAGGCCGTCACGGCCGCCTTCCGTGTCGAGGACATCACGGTGCTGGAACACACGCAGGCCAGCCAAGTGGCCTACGCGAACGGCGAATTCGTGCTCACTACCGGGCACGGCGAAATCCGCGCCGACCAGTTGCTGATCGCCACCGGCCGCGCGCCGAACACGCGTGAGCTGGCACTGGAGGCGGCGGGGGTGACGGTCAACGCGCAGGGCGCCATCGTCATCGACAACGGCATGCGAACCACCGCGCAACACATCTACGCCGCCGGCGACTGCACCGACCAGCCGCAGTTCGTTTACGTGGCCGCGGCGGCCGGCACCCGCGCGGCGATTAATATGACCGGAGGCGATGCCGCGCTTGATCTGAGCGCCGTGCCGGCGGTCGTGTTCACCGACCCGCAGGTCGCCACCGTGGGCTACAGCGAGGCGGAAGCGCACCACGACGGCATCGAGACCGATAGCCGCCTGCTCACGCTCGACAATGTGCCGCGCGCGTTGGCCAACTTCGACACGCGCGGCTTCATCAAGCTGGTTGCCGAGGCAGGATCGGACCGCCTGATCGGCGTGCAGGCGGTGGCGCCTGAAGCGGGTGAGCTGATCCAGACGGCGGCGCTGGCGATCCGGGCGCGGATGACCGTGCAAGAGCTGGCCGACCACTTGTTCCCATACCTGACGATGGTCGAGGGGCTGAAGCTCGCGGCGCAGACCTTTGCCAAGGACGTCACGCAACTGTCTTGCTGTGCGGGTTGAGAAAAAGCCAACCGTCTGGAACTCGGCGATGGCCAAGCTGGCCAACTGGAATACCGCCCTCGAACTGTTCCGCGGGGACTACCGGGTGCCGCTGGTGCCCTCGAAGTCTGCGGCCTACCTGGCGGTGTCAATCGAGCTGACCGCCCCAGCTCTGCTGTTGCTGGGACTAGCGACCCGCGCCGTGGGGATGGTCCTGCTCGGCATGACGGCGGTGATCGGCGTCCCCTTGATTTCGGTGCAATTTACCGGGGTAGCCACCCTTAGCATTCACGCGGGTTTCCGGGCGGCGTCCGGGAAAATACCCCAGTAAATCAATAAGTTGCTGTCTACTGTCGCCAGTTGGGCGCGATTGCCTCATAGCGCACTTATTGTGTCGAAACGTTGCGTCCCGGTCTCATTGCCGATAACCTCAGCGGTCCGTCTTACGCTTGGGAGAGCGCGATGGATCACTGGCAACTGGCGTATCTGGGCATGCGGCAGATTCCGCGCGAACTCAGCGAGTTTGAGCTTACCACGTTCTTCACCTTCTCCGCCAAAGAGCGGGCCCTGATCCATGCGCGGCGCAGCCATTTGTACCGCTTGGCCTGTGCCGTTCACATTGGCTTTGTCCGCATGACGGGGCGCACCCTCGATGCCTACAAGCAGGTGCCAAAATTCCTCTGGGCCTTTGTGGGCGCGCAACTCGGCATCACGCCGCCGGACATGGGCACGCTGAGCGCGCTGTATGACGGGCGCACCGATACCTTGGTGGACCATCAGATGCTGGCCTACCAAGCCCTGGGGTTCAGCCCGATGGCAGAGCATCAGCGACGTTACGTGACGCGCTGGCTCAAGGAGCGGCTGGCAGGGCAACCGAGCCGCAGTGACCTGCTGCACGAGTTGAAGCGCTGGCTCTACGAGCATCGCATCCTGATTCCGCATGACCGAGCGCTGAAGCGGCTGATCAGCCAGGCCGGAGAGGCATTCGAGTCGGCCCTGGCTGACGCGCTGGTGCAGGCCTACGGCGAGGTTTCCCTCGATGCGTGGGGTGCCCTGCTACCGCGGCCAGAAAACGACCGGCCGAGCCTACAACAATGGCTGTGGGCTGTCCCGCTACGCAATTCGACCCATCAGATGGGCGAGTTGTTCGACAAGATCGACCGCCTGTACAAGCTGGGCATCCACAGCGGTTGGCCGGCAGCCTGCAATGAGGCGGTGGTGCGGCACTATGCGCGGCGCTGTGCCAACCGCCCGGCGTCGGTCAGCAAGCGGGTCGCGCAACAGTCCCGCCGCCTGGAATCGGCTTGCTTTTTACGCTATGCCTTATGCGCGGCCACGGATCAATTGTCGTCCATGCTGCGGCACTGGATTCGCAAATGCGTCAACGATGCCGGACGCCTAATTGACGCGGGCCGACCGGACCCAGGTACCAAGTTGGGGGAATTCGCTGCCGCCGTCAAAGCGCTGGTCGCAGACGAGACGCAGACAAGGGATGCCCTCTGTCAGCAACTGAGCAATCTGGCTGACGAGGCAGCTGGTCAGCATCTAGCGAGCCGTGCCAGCCTCATCCGCGCGCAACTCCTGTCGCGACACAGGCTATCCCGTGCCTTGCTGGGCAGACTGGTTCATCTGCCATTTGCGGCACAGTCGGCCCACCCGGTGATCGAGGCAATGGAGGTACTGCGCAAGCTCTATGCGCGCAGGGCCGACTGGCTCCCTGATCGGGTGATGGTTCGATTGGGACGCGCCTGGCAGCCAGCACTAGAGGGCTTGGATCGCAAGCGGGCCCTGGCCGCCTTCGAGTGGGGGACGCTGTTTGCCCTGCGGGTGGCGCTGCGCAATGGCTCGGTCTTCCTGGACCACAGCTTCGCCTTCCGCAGTCAGGCGGCCCTACTCATCTCCAAAGAGGATTGGCAAGCCCGGCGTAACCATTTCTACGGTCATCTCAAGCTGCCGCAGGACGCCAAGGCGTTCCTCGATCCTGTGGTGGCGCACCTGGACGCGGGGCTCGCCAGGTTGCGCGATGCAGTCCAGCGTGGGGAGCTGAACATTGATAGCGCCATCCATATCGATCCGCTCACGGCAAAGAAACCGGAAGCCTCTGTGGAGGCGCTGCGACGCGCGCTGTTCGAGCGGCACCCCGGTGGACAATTGCCCGAAATCCTGCTGGAGATTGACAGCAGCACCCACTTCAGCTGGCTCCTGCTGGGTCGGGAACCGCATTCGCGCAGCGAGCTGCTGATGATCTACGCTGCAGTGCTGGCGCACGGCACCTCAATGTCGGCGGCGGACCTCGCACGGATGGTGCCGGAGTTGTCGCCCAGCGCGATCCGGCAAATGATGCATCGCATCGCGGACGAGCGCAAACTGCGCCAGGCCGCCGATGCCGTCCTGATCTTCATGCATCAGCACCCGATCGCCCAGCACTGGGGGCGCGCCGATCTGGCGTCGTCGGACATGATGTCGCTGGAGACCACGCGCACAGTCTGGCGGGCACGGGCTGATCCGCGCCGGCGCACGGCATCGATCGGTATGTACACGCATGTCCGGGACCGCTGGGGCATCTTCTATGACCAGCCGATCCTACTGAACGAGCGGCAGGCCGGTGTCGCCATTGAGGGCGTCATCCGCCAGAGCGGATCGGAAGACGTGGCACAACTAGCGGTCGATACCCATGGCTACACCGATTTCGCCATGAGCCTGTCCCGGCTACTTGGCTTCGATCTCTGCCCGCGGCTTGCCCACCTGCGCGATCGCCGCCTGCATGTGCCCAGGGATCACGAGATACCGGCGGAATTGGCTGCGGTGGCGGACGCGGATGTCCGGCTGGTCTTGATCGAACGTGCCTGGGACGAACTGGTCCGGATCGCGGCATCGGTGCAAAGCGGGGCAATGTACGGCAGTGCAGGCCCTGATGCGTTTCGGTGCAGCGGCGAAAGGTCAACCCATCTATGAGGCTGGCGTGCATCTCGGGCGGCTGTTTCGCACGATCTTCCTCATCGACTATTTCACCAATCCCGCGTTCCGCCATGAGATGCAGCATGCCTTGAACCGCGGCGAGGCGGTCCACACGGTGCAGCGGGCCATCCACTATGGCAAGATTCCGTTGGAATTGACCCGGCACGATGCGTCGCTGGCGGCGGTGTCGTCGGCTCTGACCTTGTTGTCCAATGCCGTGATGGCCTGGAACACGCTGCACATGCAGCGCGCGCTGGACGCGATTGAGGCCATCGGCGGCGAATCCATGCGTGCCGAGGATTTGCGCCAGATTGCGCCGACTCGTCTGGAAGGCATCAATTTGCGTGGTACTTTCGATTTTCCGATTGCACGTTACGCCCATCGGCTGCTGCCGAGTGCGACGAGCACGCCGGACTCACCATCGCAGTGGCGCACTGCATAGCCCATTTTTTTTCGGATTGTGCCGTTATCCTCGCGGGTTGGAGTCGGTGATGTCATCCTTAGGGCCTGCCTTCCTTACCGAAGGCGCGCTCGAGGCTATCAAGGAAACGCGATGCGGATTGATAGCCGATGACCCGCACCGGGCTCTCTCGCCCATCGGCGCCGAACAAGATGATGCCGGGCGGCCCGAATAGGCCGAAGCGCTTTAGCAACGCCTTGTCGTCGGCGTTGTTTTGTGTCACATCAGCTCGAAGTACGACAACCCCGGCCAACTGCGTCTGAACTCCGGGATCGCTGAAAGTCGTCTCCATCTCCTTACAGCTGACACACCAGTCGGCATAGAAATCGAGCAGTACCGGCTTGCGGGCCGCAACGGCCTGCGCCAGACGTGCGTCGAGCTCGGCCACCGAGCGGATCCGCGCGAAGTGCACCACCGCGTGGTCGGCGGCGGTGGCTGGCGACGACTGGCGAGTGCGCAGGTGCGACAGAGGCTGCAGCAGATCCCGCCCGCCCGACGCCAGCCCGACCAACAGGATGGTTCCCGCCAGCGCGGCGATCAGGCCCAGGCCCTTGCCCAGCCGGGCCACGCCATGCGGTTTGGGGCCAAGCGAATCGAAGGCGCCCAGGAAAACTGCGGCGATCAGCAGCAGAGCGGCCCACGTTGCCATCACGGCCCAGGGTGGCAATAGCGGGGTGATCACCCAAGTTCGCCTCGCCCAGCAGCAGAAAGCCAAGGCAACGCTTGGTCACCTCCAGCCAGTGCCCGGCGCGCGGCGGGAGATTGCCGGCGGCGACGCCGGCCAGCACCAGCGACAACCCCATGCCGATCGCCAATGCGAATAACGCACCGCCTCCGGTCATGGCATCACCGGTTCGTGCGAGATAGGCGAGCGTGCTCGATAGCGGCGCCGGCATGATGCGCGCGACGGCCAACGCGGACATCGCCCCCAGTGCTGCGGCAGCCCGACGATCCAGCTGCTGTGCGGATGTCGTCGATCGGGGCTGCCGCAGCAGCGCGCGGAGCCCGAACATCGATAGCGCCAGGGCCACGAGCAACGTGGCGAAGGCCCCGAGCGCCCAGGGCGTCAGCAGCCCTGTCAAGACCCTCTCACCGAGCCACCCGGTGGCCATGCCGACGCCGGCATAGGCTACCGCCGAGCCGAGCACGTAGTCTAGCGAGATGATCAGCGCACGGCTGCGTGTCACGTGCTCGCCCACGACGATGGACCAAAGGATCGGCACCATCGGCAGCACGCTCGACGTGACCGTCAGCAGCAGGCCGAAGCCGAGGAAGAGCAGCGCGATTGCCCCAAGCTGGTGGCTGGTCAGCGCGCGAATGATGCGGTCGCCGTCATCGCCATGTGGCACGATCTCCGGTATCGCATGCCCGCCCTGGTATTCGCCCGCTCCGGGAGAGGTTACTGCAGTCGGTGGCACAAGCATCGCCATTGGCGTGCCACCCTCGCGCTTATCAAATAGGCCCGCCGAGCGGGCTGCCGCCCACCTTGTATACGCTCTCCATCGGTGGATAACAGATTCCCTTGTCGGCGCAGCCTTGCGATGTCACGACCAGCGTCCATTCGCCATCCGCAGGAGTGACCTCCACTGGCACGCGAATCTTGACGCCACCATGGTAGATCTCCATCTCCTTGCCAAACGCCTCGTCGTACTTAACCTGCCCTGGTGGAAGCACAGGTGTACCGAGCTTCACCCCTGCCGGCCGGGCAGCAAAGGCGAATCGCTCACGGTAGAGGTGATAGCCGTCCGCGATGTCGAAGTGCACCTCGATGGCGTGTTCGTCGAGTTGCCGGGCCGCAAAGCGCAAGGCCCGCTCAGGCGGCAGAAGATCTTCCTCGCCCACGGCGCGGGAAACGCCAGCGGCGCCCGCGATACAGAGCCACGTGACGAGGAGCAGCCCCAGGAGGAATTGCCCCGGAGCCAAGCGCCATACTCGCCCGGTGTCGCCCGTACGCGCCACTGCCATGCCAGTTTGCATAGCCCACCTCTGGAACTGAATTACCGGCCACGCAATGCCGCGGCTCGTGCCACTTGCATTCCGACCGGTGCCACGTGCCGCCGCAACTCCGTTCAACGGGCATCGTTATCTGGCCCTGCGGCCGATCTGTGCCTCGCCGCATTCATGGGCGCTCATCCCCGCCGGCACCCAACGCACCAGCCGATTCGGGTCATTCGGCTGTATCCACTGACGCTCCCGGGGGAACGTGTAGATGCAAGAACCTCTCGACGGCGATTACCGCCACAATCCCGGCGCCTGGCACGGTGGATTGTCCTACCTCGATGATCGCTTTGGTGATGGCCTCGACGTCGCTTTCCTCCGCGAAGATCTCGATCTTGGTGTGCACGGGTGGTCAGATCGCTCGAGAAGAAATTCCGATACTCGCCGTACCCCTTGACTTTCGTTGCGGTCAATCCGGGCGCGTGGACGGTTGCGAGGCGCTTCTCCAGCTTCTCCAAAAGCTCAGAGGGCACGATGGCAATAACACATATGGTACTCATGGGCGCCTCCTTGACAACGCAGGGTTGGACGATCAGCAGTGCACTGTCGGGGTAAGTCATCATCCGGTTCCATTGCGATCCTGGCCGATCACCAGACGGGTTTCGCCTTGATACGCGTGCGGTGGGATCTCCAGATTGAGCGGCGCTGGGACGTTGCGGAACACGCGGCCGGCCAGGTCAAACTTGGAACCATGGCAAGGGCAAAAAAAGCCACCAGGCCAGTCATCCCCCAAGTCCGCCGCGCCGACGTCCGGGCGATAGGTCGGTACGCATCCCAGATGGGTACAGATGCCTACCGCCACAAAGAAGTCCGGGCGGAGCGAGCGTGTCGCATTACTCGCATACGCGGGCTGCTGGTCCTTCTGGGACAGGGGATCGCTCAACAGGCGATCGTGCCTGCCCAGACGCGCCAGCATGTCGCGGGTCCGGTGCAGTATCCAGACGGGCTTGCCGCGCCAGGCGACGGTGACGAGTCCCCCTGGCTCCACGGCGCCGAGCCTCACATCGACGGGCGCGCCCCGCGACCTTGCGGCGTCGCTTGGCGCCATGCTGGCCACGAATGGCACCATGGCGCCGACCAGGCCTACGCCTCCCATGGCGCCGGTGGCCAGCAGAAGCAATCGGCGCTGGCGTGCGCTCTGTGTGTCTGCCGTCGGATTGTTCATGGCGATTTACTCCAATCCCGGGGGGGCATGTGGCCAGCAACGTGACTGGCTGCCCAACCGCTCACTCCCAGAGCTTGCCCAATAGCTGCG
Source organism: Cupriavidus gilardii (assembly GCF_008801915.1). Lineage (GTDB taxonomy): Bacteria > Pseudomonadota > Gammaproteobacteria > Burkholderiales > Burkholderiaceae > Cupriavidus > Cupriavidus gilardii. The sequence goes on along the minus strand of NZ_VZOV01000016.1, from coordinate 71,848 downwards.
CCCATTGGCAGCGGCCCGGCAAGAACACGGGCACCCGCTTGCGATACGCCTCATAGTCCGCCGCGAAGCGGTGGGCCAGGTCTTGCTCTTCCTGCCTTGCAAGCATCAATTTCCCACAAGGTTGCCGAGTCCCCTTGCTTCGCCATGGCAGGAGGGCACGCACTTGCCCGTCTACTTCAGGCGCTGCTCCCCAGCTTGCACCCGGGCTAGCAAAGACTGAACCCGCCCATCATGCGTTGATGCATCACGAGCATGCCTACCGCGCCAAAGGATGCAGCACGCCGATGATGGCGAACACGATCAAGAGGACTCTCCATATCAACGATTTGTTCACGTGTTACCTCTCTCTTCGTTGGCGGCCCGGGTACGCGTCCGCCATGCGTGCCAATTGCTCTGCCGTCCTGTCACTCCTTGATTCGAAATGGATGGGGCTTCTGCTTTGGCGCTTGCTCGGTCATTCCGCCCACTTGATCGTCCTGCGCGCTCATGCTCTTCATCATCAGCCACATCGACAATGGGCAGATCAAGAGCAGGAGATACGGCCCAATACCCAGGACAAGCGCTCGGACCGGCGGCAATAGGGCATAGGCGGCTGCCAGCATTGCCGCCAGAGCGATGCCTGCGGTGATCATTGCTTTCGGATTGCATTTCATGGTGGTGGTACTCCTTTTCAAATGGTTCGGATCTGGACAGCGTCCTTACTTCGTCGGTGGCGTCTGGATCTTGTCCGCGTACTTGCGCATGATCTCGCCCATCGCCTGCATCATGTCCGCATGCATCTGCATCGAAAGCTTCTCGTTGCCAGGTGGCAGGCCCATCATCGGGCAGCTTCCCATCATGCCGCCGCCCATCATGTGGTCCATCATCATGTCGTGCCCCTTGTCCTGTGCACCCGTCTTGGCGCTTTCGGCGCCACGGGTTGCACCGGCCGCTGCGGACCAGCCGCTGGCGCCAAGCATCACCACGGCTAGGGTTGCGGCTACTAGTGATTTCGTATTCATGGCGATCTCCTTATCGATCGCGATTCAATGACCACGCGCCAATCCAGTACCAGACAAGTGGGCGGGCAGACAGTCAGTCCGGCTCCCTCAGGGCGGATGCCAGAGGCCGGATTGCACGGATGCATGCTTTGCCTGGTCGGCCGAAGCACCCTCAGTCACTTGGACTCGGAAGGCCCCATCGGGCTGCCGCCGCCGGTCGACTGGGAATCCATTTGTTTCATCATTGCATTGCAGCGCGCCAACATCGATGCCTGAGAGGCTGATGTACTGGAGGTCGCCGCAGGGTGTTGCGCTGCAGTGCGCGCGCGATTGATGACGTCCCAGTCGGGACCCGCGAGCGCCTGCGCGGTCGCGACGGCGAGTGAAATGAGAACGAGAGTCTTGAGAGTGGAATGCATGATGATCTTCCCCAGTATTCGGTTTTGTCTGGCTCAACCGCAACGGGTCAGAGCACCCACGCTCGGGTAGAGCCACCAAAGTCAAGCACGTGGCCGAAGTGGGCCACGCGTAGGGATAGATCAGATGCGCAAGCGGGCCGTTGCGAGATAGACCGGACCAGGCGAGTTGTTCGCGCTGTCAGCCGTGTGGAAGATGCGGAAGGTGTATGGCGTGGGCGGCAGAACGTGTTCAAGCCCAGCCATAGTCGGCAAGACACCGAGATCGGGCCCGTGACCGTTGCTGTCGGCCCAGTGCCGACCGTCCTGTTGATGGTCAGCGCACAAGGCCAACAACAGCAGCGCAAGCAAGCGAGTGAAGGGGCTGCGGCTATGCTTCATGAATCACGCCAGCATTTGTCCTAGTCTAGCCCCCCGATCTGGGCAGCAAGGCAAGGAGACACGGGTTGGTAGAGTCGAATTCACACATGACAATAGCTACGCCACGCGGCGTCTGAGTCGTAGCGCATTGGAGATCACTGAAACGGAACTCAGGCTCATGGCCAATGCCGCGATCATCGGCGACAGCAACCAGCCGGTGAACGGGTACAGCAACCCCGCCGCCAGCGGGATACCCAGCGCGTTATAGATAAAGGCGAAGCCCAGGTTCTGCCGCATGTTGGCGATAGTGGCCTCGGAGAGTTCGCGTGCTCGGGCGATACCGCGCAGATCGCCCTTGACGAGGGTCATCTGGGCGCTGTGCATCGCCACATCTGTGCCGGTTCCCATCGCAACGCCCACATCGGCCTTTGCCAATGCCGGCGCGTCGTTGATGCCGTCGCCCGCCATCGCAACCACGCGGCCTTCCCCTTGCAGCTTCTCGACGAGCGCCAGCTTGTCGGCCGGCTTCACTTCGCCATGAAACTCGTCGATGCCCAGGCGACCGGCTACCGCCTTCGCCGTGACAGCGCCGTCACCTGTCGCCATCACCACGCGGACCCCGGCTTGCCTGAGCGTCATCAGAGCCTCGGGCGTGCTGGCCTTGACGGGGTCGGAGACGGCAAGCAGACCGGCCAATGTTCGATCTGCCGCCAGATACATGACACTGGCGCCTTGCTGCCGCAGGGTATCCGCCTGAGACGCCAGTGGTGCAACGTCGACCTGTTCCTGCTGCATCAGGGCGGTGTTGCCCAGCACGAGCTGGTGGCCACCGACGCGGCCGCGTACCCCCATGCCCGTGTCCGAGGCGAAATCCTCCGCCTTCGCCAGGGCCAGGCCGCGCTCACGCGCGGCGGTGACGAGGGTCGCGGCTAGCGGATGTTCGCTGCCCTGGTCGAGGCTCGCGGCCAAACGAAGCACCTCGGTTTCCGTGAACGGATCGACACGATAGGCCCGTTCAAAACTCGGACGGCCTTCTGTCAGCGTGCCGGTCTTGTCCACGATCAGGGTGTCGACCTTGCGGAATTGCTCGATGGCCGCCGCGTCCCGGAACAGAATGCCCTTGGTCGCGCCATTCCCGCTGGCCACCATGATGGATGGGGTGGCCAATCCCAGCGCGCAGGGACAGGCAATGATCAGTACAGCCACCGCATTGACCAGGCCAAAGACCCAGCTCGGCTCGGGGCCGAAGACGCCCCAGGCGAAGAACGTGAGCAAGGCGATGGTTACGACCACCACCACGAACACGCCGGCGACCCGGTCCGCCATCCGCTGCATCGGCGCCTTGGAGCGCTGTGCCTGGGCCACCATCTGCACGATCTGCGACAGCACCGTCTGGGCGCCGACCTTTTCTGAGCGCATCACCAGGCTGCCCGAGGTGTTGATGGTGGCGCCGATCACGTGGTCGCCGACGCGCTTGGAGACGGGCAGAGGCTCACCGGTGATCATCGATTCGTCGATGGCGCTGGCCCCTTCGTTCACGACGCCATCCGTGGGCACCTTTTCGTCGGGCCGGACCCTCAGGAGATCGCCGACATGCACGTGCGTGAGCGGAATATCGGCCTCGCTGCCGTCCGGATTGAGGCGGCGTGCCGTCTTGGGGGCCAGGCCGAGCAGCGACTTGATGGCTGCCGAGGTCTGCGAGCGCGCCCGCAACTCGAAGATCTGGCCGAGCAACGTCAGCGAAATGATGACGGCCGCGGCTTCGAAGTAGACCGCGATCCGGCCGTGCATGAGAAAGGCGCGGGGAAACAGCTCTGGGGCAACGGTGGCGGCGACGCTGTAGACGAACGCCGTACCCGTACCCAGACCGATCAGCGTCCACATGTTCGGGCTGCGGTTTCGGAACGACTGGAGGCAGCGGACGTAGATGGGCCAGCCTGCCCAGAGGACCACCGGTGCGGACAAGACGAGTTCCACCCAGCTTTGCGTCGCGGGCTCCAGCACCCCGAGGCGGTCCCCAAGCATCACCAGCGACACGACGGCGATCGTCAGCGGCAAGGTCCACCAGAAGCGATGGCGAAACGCCGCGAGTTCGGGATTCTGGTCGTCGTCGAGGCTTGGCATGAGCGGCTCGAGTGCCATGCCGCACTTTGGGCACGTCCCGGGATGGTCCTCGCGGATTTCGGGGTGCATCGGGCACGTATAGGTCGTGCCCGGCGCCGTCTCGCCTTCATCGGGCGCCGAAACGCTTGGTGTCTCGACATAGCGCGTCGGCTCGGCCTCGAACCGCTTCTGGCAGCCGGCACTGCAGAAGAAGTATTGTGCCCCGGCATAGCTTGCCTGGTATGGCACATCCCGCATGACCGTCATTCCACACACAGGATCGCGTGCACTGGCCCCACAGACGGCAGCGCCGTGACTGGTGGAATCATGGTCTCGTCGATTCGGCGCATTTCCGCTGCCGTGCCCTACGTGCTCATCGTCTCGCGCTGCTGCCATCGCGTGATGTGAGGCAGGGTCGAGAGATTGCCGTTGTCGATCGCTCGTGGTCATCGCGCTCACTGCCTGGTTGCACGTACTGCCGCTCGATGTTTCGGCGGTTCGCCGCTGAACTCATCCAGGATCGGGCATTCGGGGCGGTCATCGCCTTCGCAATGTCGCGACAAGTACAGGAGCGTGTCACGCATGCTGGACAGTGAGGCAATGCGGGCGTCCAGCTCCTGGATTCGCTGTTCCGCAATCGCCTTTACCGTTGCACTCGCGCGCCGTTTGTTTTGCCACAACCCGAGCAACTCGCGGATCTGGGCCATCGAGAAGCCCATCGCCCGCGCTCGCCCAATGAAGCGCAGGGTATGAATGTCAGCTTGACCATACACCCGGTAGTTCCCCGCGCTGCGTGCGGCTGAAGTCACAAGACCAACGCTTTCGTAGTAGCGGATCATCTTGGCCGAGACGCCGGATGCGCCGGCGGCTTGTCCAATATTCATGATGTGCTCCTTACCTTCAATCCCTGTTGTCTCGGACACGCAACTTGAGCAAGCTGCGGGGTGGATGGCATCCAGGGTTCGATGACTCAACGATAGACCTTGCCCCGGTGGGAAGGTCAAGGACACGATCCTTCGGAAACTTGGGCCACGTTGCGAGAAGACCCGGGGCGAAAGGTCCGGTTGCATTACCCGCAAAAGACAGTATCCTTGCGACTATCACGCCCACCGCAAAGAACTCTTGCGTCACTCGGTCCGCCGGCATCCCTGGTTCGCCGGCCTCCTTCTCGTTGTGTTTCTGACAGTCCAACTGGCAGCGGCCGCGTACGCCTGTACCGGTAGCCGCTATCAGGTGGAAGGCAGCGGCACGACGGCGGCAATGACCGAATCCTGTGCCGATATGGCGGCTGGCGGTAGCGACCAAGGCACTGACCAGAGTGCGCTCTGCCTGGCGCACTGCCAGGCAGATTCCAAGAGCGCGGACCATGTTTCACCGCAGCTTCCGGCCTTCCTGCCAGTGCTGAAGAGCGTCGTGGAACCCACGCGCGTGGTCACGGCCGAGGTTCGCATCGCGCTGCGCGCCGAGGTCGAGGCGCGCGGCCCGCCGCCCCTGAACATCCTTCACTGCAGTTTTCAAACGTAGCCTCCAGATCGACGCCCATTCGGTGCTGCCCAGCTAGACTCGGGTAGCTGTCGTCGTTCACGGAGGCTTTATGCTTTTTCCTCGTCGCCTGACGCTGGCGCTGCTTTGCGCGCCTGCCTTCAGCATGGCGGTGTCGCATGCCGCGGCTGCGCAATCTGCCCCTTCTCTTTCCCTCGAGGAGACCGTCGCGCTCGCGACCACTCACGCCGGCGATGCCGAATCCTCGCGAGGCGCCGTCGAGGCAGCCGTGCAAATGGCGGTTTCCGCCGGCCAATTGCCGGACCCGGTGCTCAAACTTGGACTCAACAACGTCCCCGTGACCGGGCCGGACCAGTTCTCGCTCACGCGGGATTTCATGACCATGCGGTCCATCAGCGTGATGCAGGAATTCACGCGCTCGGACAAGCGCCGCGCCAAGGCGGCGCGCTTTGAAGCCGAGGCGACTGCCGCCGAGGCGCAGCGCGCGGTCGGACTGGCCAACGTGCAACGGAATGCCGTCGGTGCCTGGCTCGATCGGTGGTATGCCGAGCAGACCGGTGTCCTGCTAGGCCATCACGGCCATCCCCTGGACCTGGCGCTCCAGGCGGCGACCGCCGCCTATCGCAGCGGGCGTGGCACGCGTGCGGATGTCTTGGCGATGGAGCTGGAAGTCCAGAAGCTGCATGACCGCCTCGACGAAAACCGGGCCGCCGTAGCCACCGCCATGCTTAATCTGCAGCGCTGGGTCGGGCCTGCGGCTAACCGCACACTGTCGCAGCGCCCGCCGCTCGACGTACCCCAGAGCATTCAGCAACTGGCGAAAGACGAATTCGACGCGGTTCCCGAGATCGCGGCGGCACGGCGCGACGTGGCCCTGGCCGAGTCGGAGATCCAGGTGGCAACGGAGGCCAGGACACCAGATGTGACGGTCGAGCTGATGTACAGCCAGCGCGGCCCAGCCTTCTCCAACATGGGGTCGATCAACGTCAGCTTCCCGGTGCCCTGGGACCGGGGCAATCGCCAAGACCGCGACGTCGCTGCCCGGCTGGCACAGGCCAATGAAGCGCGTGCCAAGTCCGAAATCATCCGGCGCAATACCCAGGCCATGGTAGGCGCCAAACTTGCCGAGCTGCAGCGCAACCTTGAGCGGCTCCAACGCTACGACGAGAAGACCTTACCGCTCGCCAATCAGCAGGCGGAGGCAGCGCTCACGGCATACCGGGCCAATACCGGATCGCTGCTTGCCGTCGCCGAGGCCAACCATCGCGCCATCGACACAGCGGTGGAGCGGCTGACGCTGGAGGCCAGGACGGCAAAGCTGTGGGCCGACTTGACCTTCCTGATCCCGCTGCCTACCGCGCAGACCGAGCCAGCCACCAAGGAACGCAAATGAAGAAACCAGTCATTGCCGCGGTCGCCGGCGTCGTTGTCATCGGTGCCGCCCTCTATGGCGCCTACCACCTCGGCGTCATGCGCGGCACACAATCTGCGCAGACGGCCGCGCCAGGCGCGGCGTCTGCGCTCAAAGCAGGCGACACCGATCCGAACACTGGCAAGAAGATCCTGTACTGGCACGATCCGATGGTACCCGGCCAGCGTTTCGACAAGCCAGGCAAGTCCCCTTTCATGGACATGCAGCTCGTGCCCGTTTATGCGGATGGGGATGCCGGAGGCAGCGGAGGCAGCGGCGTCACGGTCGACAGCCGTGTCGCGCAGAATTTGGGCATCCGCACGACTGAGGTCAAGGCGAGCCGGATGAGCGCCGTGCTCGAGGCACCTGGCAATGTCGCCATTGACGAGCGCAGTGTCCAGGTGATCCAGGCGCGGACGAATGCCTTCGTCCAGCACGTAGCGGTCAAAGCGACCCTCGACCCGGTCCGGCGCGGCCAAGCACTGGTGACGCTGTACTCGCCCGATTGGGTGGCCGCGCAAGAGGAATATCTTGCCGTGTCCCGCATGGCCGCGGGTGGCCAATCCGACCTGCGCAGCGCGGCCAAGGCCCGCATGCTGCAGGCTGGCATGACCCCCGGCCAGGTCAGCACCGTCGAATCATCCGGCAAGCTCCAGCCTACTCTTGGCATTGTGAGCCCCGTCGACGGCCTTGTGACAGAGGTTGCGGTCCGGGAGGGCATGACTGTGTCTCCTGGCATGACCCTGTTTCGCCTGGCCGACCTGAGCCAGGTCTGGGTGATTGCCGAGGTACCGGAGGGACAAGCCCACGCCATCGCTCCGGGCCGGGCGGTCAAGGTGTCGCCGACCGGCGCAACCGAGTCAATCGTTGGCAAGGTCGATACCGTCCTGCCCGATGTCAATCCGGCCACGCGAACCATCAAGGTGCGCATTGTCCTGCCCAACAAGGGCAGGCACCTGTTGCCGGGGATGTTCGTGACGGTCCGGTTTGACAGCGGTGATCAGAAGGAATTGCTGATGATTCCGCTGGAGTCCGTCATCCGCACCGGCCAGCGCAGCATCGTCATGGTCGATGCGGGCAAGGCCGGCTTTGTGGCAACCGAAGTCAAGACCGGGCGCGAGGCCGCCGGCATGGTCGAGGTGCTGGACGGGCTGAAAGCGGGGCAGAAAGTGGTCACCTCCGGGCAGTTCCTCATCGATTCGGAAGCCAGCTTGCGTGGCACGGCCGAACGCATGAGCGCCACGACAGCGGCTTCCGCGCCGGCTGCGGCTGCGCCCGAGCACGAGGGCGTCGGGCGCATCGAGGCCGTGACGCGCGAAGGCCTGACCATCTCGCACGGGCCGATTCCCTCGGCACAGTGGGGCGCGATGACCATGGATTTCGCCGCGCCGCCTGCCGGCCTGCCGAAGGGGCTCAAGACCGGCGACCGCATCCGGTTCCGCTTCCACCTGGACAAGGATGGCCTGGCGATCCTGTCCGCAGTCGAGCCGGCCGGCACCACCCAGGGGGCCAAGCCATGATCGCCCGGCTCATTCTTGCTTCCATCCGCAACCGTTTCCTGGTCCTGCTGGTCACGGTCATGCTGACCGCCTGGGGACTGTGGGCCGTGCGCAGCACGCCGCTCGACGCGTTGCCGGACTTGTCCGATGTGCAAGTGATCATCCGCACGCCGTTTCCCGGCCAGGCGCCACAGATTGTCGAGAACCAGGTCACCTATCCACTGACCACGACCATGCTGTCGGTCCCGGGCGCCAAGACCGTACGCGGCTACTCGTTCTTCGGTGACTCGTTTGTCTATGTGCTATTCGAGGACGGCACCGACCTGTATTGGGCGCGCTCCCGCGTGCTGGAATATCTGAACCAGGTGCAATCCCGCCTGCCCGGCGCCGCCAAGCCGGCGCTGGGGCCGGACGCCACCGGCGTCGGCTGGATCTACGAGTACACGCTGGTGGACAAGACCGGCCAGCACGACCTCAGTCAACTGCGTGCGCTCCAGGACTGGTTCTTGCGCTTCGAGCTGAAATCGCTGCCCAATGTTGCCGAGGTCGCGTCCCTCGGCGGCATGGTGAAGCAGTTCCAGGTCGTCCTGATGCCGGACCGGCTACGCGCCTACAACCTGTCGCAGGGCAAGGTGCTTACGGCGCTCAAGGGCGCCAACCAGGAAACCGGCGGCTCGGTGCTGGAATTGGGCGAGGCGGAGTACATGGTCCGGGCCAGCGGCTACCTGAAGACGCTCGATGATTTCCGGCAGATCCCGCTGGTGACCAGCGACGCCGGCATCCCGGTGCGGCTGGGCGATGTCGCCACCGTCCAGCTTGGTCCCGAGATGCGGCGCGGCATCGCCGAGCTCGACGGCCAGGGAGAGGTCGCCGGCGGTGTCATCGTGATGCGCTCGGGCAAGAACGCGCTGGAAACCATCGAAGCGGTCAAAGCCAAACTCGCCACGCTGCAGAAGAGCCTGCCGGCAGGCGTCCAGATCGTCACCACGTACGATCGCTCCGCCCTGATCAACCGGGCGGTGGAAAACCTGACCCACAAGCTGATCGAAGAGTTTATCGTCGTCGCGGTGGTCTGCCTGGTTTTCCTGTTCCACCTGCGCTCCGCGCTGGTTGCCATCGTTTCATTGCCGCTGGGTGTGCTGGCCGCGTTTCTGGTCATGCGATACCAGGGTGTCAATGCCAACATCATGTCGCTGGGCGGCATCGCCATTGCCATCGGCGCCATGGTCGATGCCGCGGTCGTCATGATCGAGAACGCGCACAAGCATCTCGAGCATTGGCATGCGGATAAGCCCGGCCTGGATCTCACCGGCCATGAACGCTGGAGCGTGATCGGCGAGTCGGCGGCTGAGGTTGGACCGGCGCTGTTCTTCTCGCTGCTGATCATCACGCTGTCATTCATTCCGGTGTTCACGCTGGAGGCGCAGGAGGGCCGACTGTTTTCGCCGCTGGCCTTTACCAAGACCTACTCCATGGCCGCGGCGGCGGGCCTCTCCGTCACCCTGGTGCCGGTCCTGATGGGCTACATGATCCGTGGCAGGATCCCCACGGAGCAGTCCAATCCCCTCAGTCGGTGGCTGATTCGCGCCTATCAGCCAGTGTTGGCCAAGGTGCTCACCTACCCGAAGACCACTGTAGCGATCGCGGCAATTCTGCTCGTCGCGACCGCCTGGCCGATCATGCGAATTGGCGGCGAGTTCATGCCGCCTCTCGATGAGGGTGACCTACTCTACATGCCGTCGGCGCTCCCGGGGCTGTCCACCGGCAAGGCAGCGCAGTTGCTGCAGCAGACCGACCGCCTAATCAAGACCGTTCCCGAGGTAGCCACCGTGTTTGGCAAGGCCGGCCGCGCCGACACGGCGACCGACCCGGCGCCCATCGAGATGTTCGAAACCACCATCCAGTTCAAGCCGCGCGACCAGTGGCGTTCCGGCATGACGACGGACAAGCTGGTGGAGGAGCTCGACCGCGTGGTGAAGGTGCCCGGCCTGTCCAATATCTGGGTGCCGCCGATCCGCAACCGCATCGACATGCTCGCCACCGGCATCAAGAGCCCGGTCGGCATTAAGGTGGCGGGCACCGACCTGAAGGAAATTGACCGACTGGCCACGAGGATCGAGGATGCTGTCAAGGCGGTGCCGGGCGTCACCTCTGCACTCGCCGAACGCCTGTCCGGCGGGCGCTACGTCGATGTCGACATAGACCGGATGGCCGCCGGGCGATATGGGCTCAACATCGAGGATGTCCAGAGCATCGTGTCCTCGGCCATCGGTGGCGACAACGTCGGGGAAGTGGTCGACGGGCTGGCGCGCTTTCCGATCAATGTGCGTTATCCACGGGACTACCGCGACTCGGTGGAACAACTGCGCAGCCTGCCCATTGTCACCGACCGTGGCCAGCATATCACGCTGTCCGACGTGGCGCGCCTCCAGGTGGTGCAAGGACCGCCGATGCTGCGCAGCGAAAACGCCCGCCTGTCGGGCTGGGTGTACGTCGATATTCGCGGACGTGACCTGCGTTCGGCCGTCCAGGACATGCAGGCCGCCGTGGCCAAGGCGGTCCCGATGCCAGCGGGCTATTCCCTCAGTTGGTCGGGTCAGTTCGAGTATCTGGAGCGGGCCACCGCGAAGCTGAAGGTGGTGGTGCCGTTCACGCTGCTGATCATCTTCGTGTTGCTGTACCTGGTGTTCGGCCGTCTCGATGAAGCGCTACTGATCATGGGCACGCTGCCGCTGGCGCTCATCGGCGGATTCTGGCTGCTTTACTTGCTGGGCTACAACCTTTCGGTAGCGGGGGTTGTCGGCTTTATCGCCCTTGCCGGCGTGGCAGCCGAGTTCGGCGTCATCATGCTGCTCTACCTGAAGCAAGCCTGGAGCGAACGCGAGGGCCGAGGCGAAACCAGCGTGTCCGCATTGCTGGACGCCATTCAGGAAGGGGCAGTGCTGCGGGTCCGCCCCAAGGCCATGACCGTCGCTGTCATTCTTGCCGGCCTGATTCCCATCATGTGGTCGCATGGCACCGGCTCGGAGGTCATGCAGCGCATTGCGGCTCCGATGGTTGGCGGCATGGTCACCGCGCCATTGCTTTCCCTGTTTGTTGTGCCGGCGGTGTACTTGCTGATACGCAGACGGCAGGCCGAATCTGTCTCACTTTCCACCCACCCCTCACTCCCGGAGGAATCACAATGAAATACGTCAAAACTCTTGCCATCATGGCTGCTCTCGCTGCCACACCGGCTGCGTTCGCGGCAGGGTCGATGGACGGCATGGATATGAAGGGCATGGACATGAAGCCGTCAGCCGAAACGAAGCAGGCCCCCCACCCGGTTGCGGCAGAGGTAAAGAAGATCGATGCGAAGGCAGGGAAAGTTACCCTCAAGCACGGCCCGATCGAAAATCTCGGCATGTCCGCCATGACCATGGCGTTCCCGGTCAAGGATCGCGCTTCGTTGAAGGACTTCAAGGAAGGTGATGCGGTTACCGCCGTATTCGACACGGTCGACGGCAAGCCGACAGTCGTGGACATGCAGCGCAAGTAAAACTCAGGCGGCACCACCGCTCGCATCGGGGCAGTGTGCCGCCTGCCATGGCCAAAATCCTCCGTCACGCCGCTTCGGTAGACCTCCGAATGGCGTCGTCGGGATCGAAACCGCTTTCCATGAACGTTCGGCCACAGTGAGCCGCCCACCCTTCGACCTGCCACGTGAAGTCATCGTTGTCATCGTGTTTGCCGTGGCGTTCACGGTGTGTGCTACAGGTTCGCTTGCCTGGCATTTTCGTCGCCAGATGCGCATCAAGCGCGGCCTCGAGAATGACAGATCAGGTTCGTCCACGCGACGTCGCATAACTTCAAGACGGCGCAAATAGTCCTGTCAGATCCCACCTGAGCATTCATGCTGGATGCAGCTTGCGAGCCGGTTTCACCAACGAGAGCGGCTTTAGACATCAGCATCGCGGCCCTGCGAGACGTCTTCGGTGGCCAGACGAACTTGCGGATCCGGTCGTTCAAACGGATAAATCAGTTGCTCGCCGTAGCGGTGCGGCACCGGGTCGCCTTCGATGCCGATTGCGCCCAGTGGCGCCTGCGGTTGATAGAAGGTACCGAAGAGGTGGTCCCATACCAGCCAGAACTCCCCGAAATTGACCTGCGCGTCCGCGAAGCGCTCCCGATGGTGCCAGCGATGGAGTTCTGCCACGCCTAACATATACCGCACCGGCCCCAGGCTATAGTCCAGGTTGGCATGCTGGAATGCCAGATGGACCGCCAGGATTGCGAACCAGCCGGCCACTACCTCGGCCGGCGCGCCTAGTATGCCCAGGACCAGTAAGCCCGGACCCGCCATCAGGGCTGCATGCAGCGGGTGGCGGCGTTCCCCGTTTAGCCAGTAGAGCCGCCGCGACGAATGATGAATGCTGTGCAGCCGCCACAGAAAGCCGTAGTGGTGGCTGAGCCGATGGACGGCATACAGCGACAGGTCCAGTGGCGCCCCTGCGAGTAATACCTGCAACAAGTATGGCCATTCCGCAGGCCACCATAGCTTGGGCCAACCCGTTCCTTCCCGCAGCACCACGAACCCCAGCACGGCACCGTGCATCACGGCCAAATTCACAACGGCATGGGCGACATCCGCCGGAAAGTCGAGATCCCGCTTTTGCCACCGTGCATCGAACGGGACAATGCGCTCCAGCCAAGCAACAAGAAATAGCCCGGCGGCGGCCCACAACGCCAGCCAAGCCAGCGGCGTGCCGTGGGATGGGGCGACCGAAACCCCTGTGATTACCAGGGCCATGATGGTCGGATAGGCGCCGTACCGCACCACAGAACGCGCTGTCATTGCGACTCCAGAGTTCAATTTCCTCCAGTTTCTCCAAGCGACAGACAGCTAGCTTGAATAAACATGCTGTGTGCGGGCGACGTCTTGACTCTATAGCAGGTACGGGGTGTGAAATTACTCAGATCTTCTGTGGAAACAGGCGGGTTAACAAAGGAGTTGCATGAACGACCACTTCCCCGACAAAGAACGCCTTGACCTCGACGCGAGTCAGGCGGCCGACCGCCGGATTCTGTGGCTGGTACTACTGATTAATGTCAGCCAATGTCTGGCAGGTATGGGCGTGGGCCTTTGGGCGGCGTCCACGGCGGTGCTTGGTGCGGCTCTGGACAACCTTGCCGACGCGTTGGTGTATGGCGTCAGCCTGTACGCCGTCGGCCGATCGCGAGCCATCAAGGTGCGGGCAGCGCGGCTATCGGGGTGGCTTTTGATTGGGCTGGCCCTGATGCTATGCGTGGAAGTCCTGCGCCGGTTCTTTGGCGGCGAGGCGCCATTGGGGCCGGCGATGATGGTCATGGCAGCGATCAATGCGGCGCTGAACATTATTTGCTTGCGCTTACTGAAACGCCACCGCGGGGAAGACGTCAACTTCAAGGCTTCCGCCATATTCACCAGCAACGACTCGATTGTGAATCTGGCCATTGTGTTGTCCGGAGCGCTCGTGATGTGGTCGGGCTCCAACCTGCCAGACCTGGTTCTGGGTCTGGTGGTATCTGCGATCGCCGCTAACGGAGGTCGTGAAATCCTGGTTGACGCGACAGAACATGAGGAAAAGGCCCGTTCCGAGGCAACTTAACCTCCGACCAGGAGGCAGAGCCCTTGACTCTGTATCTACTTTAGGGTGTGAAATTCTGACATATACAGAAAGAGGCGAATGATGAAACTCGACCAAGCCCATGCCGAAAGTGATGCGAGATCAACTCAAGAAAGGAAGAAGGCGGAGGACCTGAACGGCGCGACATCCGTCTTCCGCATTCCCAACATGGATTGCCGCAACGAAGAAGCGGCAATCCGTGCACGGCTTGCCAAATTGCCAGCGGTAGAGTCCCTTTCGTTCGACCTTCCCCAGCGCCGCCTCACCGTCCGGCATGGGCTACCGAACCCGGGGCCGTTGCTGGAGGCCCTCCATGAGATCGGCATGCAAGCATCGATGGAGGACGACGGCGAAGCCGCGGGCAACGCCGCTTGCGGATCCGCGTGCGCTGGATCCTGCGCCGGCAGCCAGAGCGCTGCGTTAGAAGAGTCAAAAGACACATTCACGATTCCAAACATGGATTGCCGCTCCGAAGAGGCGGCGATCCGCGCGCGGCTGGAGCCGTTGGCCGGCGTCCGGTCGCTCGAGTTCGACCTACCCGCACGCCAGCTGTCTGTCGTCCACACCTTGTCCTCGGTGGAACCCCTGCTGACGGCGTTGCAATCGATCGGCATGCAGGCAAGGCTGGGCGAAGACACAACTCCTCCGGGCGCGAATTGCGCAGCGACAACGGAGACTGCCTGCGGTCCCTGCGGCACGCCCCCCGTCTCCTTCGTCCCTGCAGCCACGGGCAATACCACGCAGTTCCTGATCACAAACATGGACTGCCCCACCGAGGAAGCTTTGATCCGCAAGCGCCTAGGCAAGGTGGAGGGCATCGAACGCCTCGACTTCGACCTGATGAATCGCCGACTGGAGGTGCAACACCGCCTGCCCGATCCGGCACCGGTCCTCGGCGCACTGCGCGAGATCGGCATGCATGCCACGGTCGAGCGCGAGGCAGGGGCAAGTTCCAAGGGACGAGCCACCTACTTGATCGAAAAGATGGACTGCCCGACCGAAGAGGCGCTGCTGCGCAAGGCGTTGGAAGGCATGCCGGGTGTCAGCAGCCTGCAGTTCAACCTGATGAGCCGGACCCTGACCGTCAGCCATTCGCTGAAGGACGAGGTGCCAATCACAGCGGCCATTGAGCGACTTGGCATGCAGCCGGTGCTGCGCGACCATAGTCGGCCTGCCCCCGCAGTCACGAGGGACTTTGGCACCGGCATTTCGAAGGCGGAGTGGCTGCGCATGGGGGCCGCCGGCGTGCTGGCGGTTGGCGCGGAAGTCCTCACATTCGCCGGGATGGGTGAATCGGCATGGCCGGTGGTGGCCGCGTCGCTGGCGGCCATTGCGTTGGGCGGTATCGAGACCCTGAAGAAAGGCTGGATCGCGCTGCGCACGCTGTCACTGAACATGAACCTCCTGATGACGATTGCCGTCATCGGTGCCGCTTTGATCGGCCAGTGGCCGGAAGCCGCCGTGGTGATCTGGCTGTTCGCCATCGCGGAGATGATCGAAGCGCTAAGCCTGGACCGGGCGCGCAACGCGATTCGCAAGCTGATGGACCTGGCGCCGGAAACCGCACTCGTCCGCCAGGACGACGGTCGCTGGCAAGAGGTCAAGGCCGAGACAGTGCCGCTTGGAGCCGTCGTGCGCGTTCGTCCCGGCGAACGTATCGCCTTGGATGGGGTCGTGGTGTCGGGCGCATCAGCCATCAACCAGGCGCCCATCACCGGCGAAAGCATGCCCGTGGAAAAGAACCCCGGCGACACGGTGTTCGCGGGCACGATCAATGAGCGCGGCACATTGGAATTCGAAGTGCACTCGCGCAAGGGAGAGACCACGCTCGACCGTATCGCGCGCTCGGTCCAGGAAGCCCAAGGCCAGCGCGCGCCGACGCAGCGTTTCGTTGATCGTTTCGCGAGCGTCTATACCCCCTCTGTCTTTGCGCTGGCGATCGCCATTGCCGTGATCCCGCCGCTGTTCTTTGGGGCGCCTTGGTTCGAATGGGTCTACAAGGCGCTGGTGATGCTGGTGATTGCTTGTCCCTGCGCCCTGGTGATCTCGACACCGGTGACGGTCGTCAGCGGCCTGGCTGCGGCCGCGCGGCGTGGCATCCTCGTCAAGGGTGGCCTGTACCTGGAGCAAGGGCGTCTGCTGCGCGCGGTGGCACTGGACAAGACTGGCACCCTTACGCACGGCCGCCCGGCGCTGACCGATACGGTACCGACGGGCGCGCTCTCGGAGACGGAAGTGCTGCGCATTGCCGCCAGCCTGGATGCGTTGTCCGAACATCCAGTGGCCACAGCTATCGTCAACGCCTACGGCGACAAGCCGCACGCCTCAGTGCAACGCTTCGAGGCTCTGGCTGGCCGTGGCGTCAAGGGCGACATCGACGGCCAGACCTACTACGTCGGCAACCACCGCCTGGCAAATGAGCTTGGCGTGGCCAGCGAGCAGGTCCGCAAGCTGCTGGAGAGCCTGGAAGCGCAGGCCAAGACAGCAGTGGTGCTTGCCACCGATAAGCAGGCACTGGGTGTCCTGGCAGTTGCCGACACGGTCCGGGACAGCAGCAAGCGTGCGGTAGCGGCGCTCAAGCAGTTGGGCGTAGAGCCGGTGATGCTTACCGGCGACAACCGCAAGACCGCGGAAGCGGTGGCCGCCCAGGTGGGCATCACCGACGCGCGCGGCGACCTGCTGCCGCACGACAAGTTGGCTGCGATCGCAGAGCTTGGCGCGAAGGCGCCGGTAGGCATGGTCGGGGATGGCGTCAACGATGCGCCCGCGCTGGCCAAATCGAACATCGGCTTTGCGATGGGCGCTGCTGGCACCGACACCGCGATCGAGACCGCCGACGTGGCGCTGATGCAGGACGACCTGCGCAAGCTGCCTGAGTTCATCAAGCTGTCGCGCCGGGTGGGTGGCGTGCTGAAGGCAAACATCGCCTTCGCGATCGGTACCAAGGCGGTCTTCATGGTGCTGGCCTTCACCGGCCATGCCAGCCTGTGGCTCGCGATTCTTGCCGACATGGGCGCAAGCCTGGCCGTGGTGTTCAACGGACTGCGCCTGCTGGGGACCAGCCCCTCCACTGAGAGTGACCACCATGCGGGCTGATCGCAGCATTGGCCTGGGTTTCGTATTGGCGGCCCTTATCGTGGCGATGGATATCGGGACGAAAGTAGCCATCGTGGCCTGGGTCGACTACGGTGCAAGCCTCGACTGGCTGCCCGTCCTCAACGTCGTGCATGTGCTGAACCGAGGTGCCGCCTTCAGTTTTCTGCACGGCGCGGGGGGCTGGCAGCGATATTTTTTCATTGGAATTGCCTTGGCGGCCTCCGCGTTCCTTGTGTACATGATTCGGCGTACTGGTACCACCGATACCGAGCGGATCAGCTACGGACTGATCTTGGGCGGCGCGTTGGCCAATATGATCGACCGGGTCGCACGCGGAGCGGTGGTCGACTGGATCGATCTTCATTGGGGTTCGTACCATTGGCCGGCCTTCAATGTGGCTGACATCGGCATCACACTCGGTGCTGCCTTGATCGTGTTCCATGAGCTCTTCGGCAGAATGCAGGCACGCCCAGCCCGCGGATGAACACGAAGCATCCGACAGGCAGCCGCTGCTGACCATCGGCCGCGGCTGGGCCATTTACATCGGACCGATAGAGGCCGGTCGGTTGCACCGACATCAAGCAGCTCAGTTGGCATGGAGCAAACAGGGGATGTTGCTCCTCGAAGGGGCCTGGGGCGGATTGCAGGCCCCGGGACATTTTCTTGCGGCCGGGGTGCCGCATCGTCTCGTAGCGGCCGGCCCGGTGCGCATGGTGTTTCTCGACCCGACCATGCACAGCGTTTGCCCTACTGGCCGTCGGCCCGCAGCCACGATGGCGCCGAGCCCCGTGCAGGCGGATATGCTGGAACATGAGCTGGACCGCTGGCTGCGAGGCGCAATGCCGTCTGAAACAGCGAATGTGTCACAACCTGCCACGGAGGCTTCGCGTTGGGCTGCGGTCCTCCAGTGGCTGGAAACGTCGCTGGAGGGACCCGTGCATGTCGCACATGCCGCCGACGCCGTAGGCCTGTCGTCCTCCCGTTTCATGCATTGGTTCGCGGAGGCGAGCGGACTGTCGTTCCGGGCGTACGTGCGTTGGTTGCGCCTGCAGCGTGCGGTGCGCACCCTCTCCGATGGTTGTACGCTCACCGAGGCTGCTCATCTCGCCGGCTTCGCCGACAGCGCGCACCTGACGCGCACCTTCGTGTCCACATTCGGAGTCCGGCCAGCGCCGCTGCGTGGCGCTCGGATTGTCTGTACGGCACAGTCCAAACCTCCATTCACACTGCACGGACTTGAATTTGTCGACACCATCCGGCATGGAGGGCGTCAGACAGGAGCCCAACAAAGGGGAAAAGCATGAAGATCGGCAAACTTGCTCAAACCGCCGGCACCACGGTGGAGACTATTCGCTTCTACGAGCATGAAGGCTTACTGCCGGCGCCGGCTCGTTCCTCTGGAAACTACCGACTCTACGCTTCCCAGCACCTTGAGCGGTTGGCGTTCATCCGCCATTGCCGCTCGTTGGACATGACCCTGAACGAGATTCGGTCCTTGCTGCGTCTCAAGGATGCGCCCCACGAGGACTGTGGAGAGGTCAACGTCCTGCTAGAAGGCCACATTCGACACGTGGCGCGCCGCATACAAGAGTTGATGGCATTGGAACGTGACCTGAAGCAATTGCGCAGTCAATGCGGTCTGTCGCGAGAGGCCAAGGACTGCGGCATTCTGGAGGGCCTTACGAAAACAGCCCATCAGACACCACAGCTGTTGGGAGAAGAGTAGGGACGCGGATCCCACGAAGGACTACAGGCAGATCCGCCTTCAGCGAACGCTTTCCTGTCGCCGGCGCTAAGCGGCATGTGCGCCACCCCAAACAGCGCAGGCGGAAGCGTTCCCGACGCGCAAGGCAGCCTCTGCCATAGCCCCGCAGAAAGGCACAGACTCCCAAGTGCGCCTCCCAAGCCGCCAAAACGTCTGCCGGGAAATGCATGCCTGCGACCAGACGCGACCAGCCAACAAGGTCCACGCCAGTTTGGGCTAGCCCCTTCTAGTGCTTCATCTAGCACTGTGTAGCTGCCATAGGGTCAAGGAAAACGCTACGCGTTTGCCGAACTTTTCTCCTGAAGTGCGGCGCGGGTGCTTTGTTCGTAGCAGGCGGCATATATGCGTGCAGCCTTGTCTTGACCCTGTAGCCACTACATGGTGTCAAATCGCACCGACATATCAGCTGACAGGCTGCCAATGAGAGGCGCTGGGCTAAAGGCGACCGGCCATATCATTGGGGCATGCCTCGGCACTGCTCTATAACCTGCCGAGCGCGGGATCCAAGCCGACCGATCCAATGTGCTGCAACATCTTCGATTTCACTACACTCGAGCCCATGAATTTCTGCATGCCAAACGCCACTCCGAGAAGTAACCGGTAACCGCCATACACTCACAAAAGGTACGGCTCCGTCGCTCATGCAAACGCCAACCCCACATCCGAAAACTCTGATAGCGGCGGCGCTGTCCGCCGCCATGCTGTGCGCGGTAGGACCGGTGCTAGCGCAGCCAGCGCGCATTGCCGTAGTCAATTCCGAACTTATTCTGCCGGACTCGTTGCCAGCCAAGCAGGCCCACAACAGGCTTGCACAGGAGTTTTCCACGCGCGACCGTGAACTGCAGGACATGGACCGGAAGACCAGGGCCTTGGCTGACAAGCTCGAGAAGGAAGCGGCCGTGCTCACAGATCTTGACCATCAGCGCCGCCAGCACGAAGTGGCCGAGCTGACCCACGAATTCCAGCGCAAGCAGCGTGGATTCCGAGAGGACTTGCAACAGCGCCGCAACGAGGAACTGAATCGCCCCGGTTTTCGCGGAGGCTGTTTGGTTAAAGTAAAACGGCCTCGTCGGCGGTTTTGCCGAGTTGGTTGTAGTAGTTTGCCTCAGCCTCGGCGGGCGGGATATAGCCGATGGATGAGTGCAGGCGCTTATGGTTGAACCAAGCGACCCATTCCAGTGTTGCCAGTTCGACGGATTCCCTGGTTTTCCAAGGCGCGCGGCGATGGATCAGCTCGGCCTTGTACAAGCCATTGATCGTCTCGGCCAAGGCGTTGTCGTAACTGTCGCCACGGCTGCCGACCGACGGCTCGATGCCGGCTTCGGCCAGGCGTTCGCTATAGCGGATGCTGACGTACTGCGATCCCCTATCGGAGTGGTGGGTCAGAGAACCGTCGTTGCCAGGCTGGCGAGCGTATAGGGCCTGCTCCAGCGCATCGAGCACGAAGTCCGTCGTCATGGATTTGCTCACGCGCCAGCCGACGATGCGCCTGGCGTAGACGTCGACGACGAAGGCCACGTACAGCCAACCCTGCCATGTCGAGACGTAGGTGAAGTCCGAGACCCAGAGCTGATTGGGACGGTCGGCCCGGAACTGCCGGTTGACGCGATCCACCGGGCGACTGGCGGCGTCGTCAGCGATGGTCGTTCGCAGCCGCTTGCCGCGCCGCACACCTTGCAGTCCCTGGGCGCGCATCAATCGCTCGACCGTGCAGCGGGCAACCGTCACGCCCTCGCGGTTCAGTTGCCGCCAGACCTTGTCGGCGCCGTAGACGCGATGGTTCTCCTGCCACACTCGCTGGACTTGCGGCATGAGCCGTTCATCACGACGCGCACGGTCGCTGCGCCGTGACGGATCACGCAGCCGTGCGGCATGGCGCCGATAGGCCGACGAGGCAACCTGCAACACCTTGCAGATCGGCTCGACCCCGTAAACCTCCCGGTGCCGGTCGATGTAGGTGTTTACGACTTCAGCTTGCGGTCGAGCTCCGCCTGCGCGAAAAAAGCGCTGGCAGTGCGCAGGATGTCGTTGGCGCGGCGCAGCTCTCGGTTCTCCCGCTCCAACTCCTTGATGCGTTCTCGCTCGCTGGTGGTGACGCCTTCGCGCTGTCCGCTGTCGACTTCGTGGCGCTTGACCCAGGTCAGCAGCGTCTGCGCCGAGCAGCCGATCTTGGGCGCGATGGACTCGACCGCCACCCACAGCGACGGGTACTCGCCGCGCGACTCCTGCACCAGGCGCACGGCGCGCTCGCGCACTTCCGGGGAAAACTTGTTTGCGTTGTTCTTGCTCATGGCTCGCATTCTCTCAAGAGTGAGAGCCTCCGCAAAACCCGGGGCGATTCAGTGACCGAACACGGCAGCCGGCCGCGGGAAATCGAAGAGAAACTTTGATGCTCCAACTACAGCAAATGCCATACCGAATGCGACTACAAATCGTGCCAAGTGAGCCTGTAGCTCCAACGAACGATCTACATCCGAGGTTGTTCTTGACCAGACCCAAAAGCCTCCCATGACAACAGGCGCGGTCCAATAGTTGCCCAATAGGTAGCTAAACAGCTTGGCCAAAGGCAAGAACATTGCCGGCGTGCCTTCATTGACCAGTAGGAAGATCTCTCGATTCCAGCCGCTCCAGTCGTAGAGAACAAGTGCCCAACTCATCGGATCACCATCCTCCGCCCCTCGCATCCCACCATACGGTAAGGACTCGCGATATGGGAGCGTTGGGTTCTATTGTTCGCAATCGTGCGAACGCCTGAAAGCCGAGGCGGAGGGTCGCCCGAAGTTGTGCGCACCTCACGTAAGCGCATTGCACCCTCCCGCATCTTGCACGCGGCTGCACTTGGCTCGACCCCATACGAGCAATCCGCCGGAAGTCCCCATCGGTTTGTGTTGCGCTGACTCAAAGTAGGTCGCCAGTATTGACTAACGTTGTTATTTCTACGCCCTCTAGCGGCTATAGAGTCAAGCGCGATTCCCCATACTTCCATCACCAAGATGGGTCGCTCGCGCAAACGATATGAATTACAATCATTCGCATTTGTCCGCGAAAACTGCCGCCCGCCCGGCGTGTTCCTCATGCAAGCCCTGCGCATCCTCTCCCTCGTTCTAGTCTCCTTGGCGCTATCCGTCTCGACGGCTTTGGCCGAGCCTCTATCCACGCAAGACAAGGCCAAGCAAGTCTGGCAATTGCTGGACTACCTTGCCGTTGACTATGGCGGTTCAGTCAACGATGGCCGCATCACCAATGAGGCTGAATATGCCGAGATGCAAGAGTTCGCGCAGACGGTCGCGCGACAGCTAGGCGAATTGCCGCCAGGACCCGCCTCCGAACAACTAGGCAAGGAAGCTGGCGCATTGCGTTTGTCCATCGCAGCGAAGGCCTCGCCAGAAACTGTCGCCGAACTGGCTCGGAAGTTGGCCAGCGGCGTCCTCACAGCCTATCCGGTTCCTATGGCACCAAGCAAGGCGCCTGATTTGCAGAACGGGGCGAAGCTCTATCAAAGCCATTGTGCGTCCTGCCACGGCGTATCCGGTAACGCGGACGGCCCCCTCGCAGCGAAACTCAACCCGCCCCCGATTGCGCTGGCCGACCACGCGCGCGCGCAGGAACGCAGCGTCTTTGCCTTGCAACAGATCATCACGCGCGGCGTGGAGGGAACATCGATGCCGGGCTTTGCCCATCTCTCCGAAGACGACCGATGGGCTCTGGCCTATTTTGCTTCGACGCTGTCTTATTCAGATACTGACCGCCAGGCGGGCGCCAAGCTTTGGACTGCTGAACCGGGGCTGCGCGCGGCGGTTCCCACGCTCGACAAGCTTAGCCAGACCTCGGAGGCGGCACTTGCTAAATTCGTGGGTGCACAGACCTCTCGTGATGGTCTTGCATACCTGCGAAGCTCACCGGACGTACTGGCCGCATCGACCACCGATAGTCTCTCAATCGCCAAGGAAAAGCTGAAGGAAAGTGTCACTGCGCTTGACAAGGGAGACACGCGGGCCGCATCGCAACTGGCTTTGTCCGCATATCTTGATGGGTTCGAACCAGTTGAGCCTGCGTTGGCTGCCAAGAACCAGGCTCTCTTCCTGGACATCGAGAAGACGATGGGACTCTATCGAAATGCCGTCGCGAATGGCCAGGCAGAGCGCGCGCATGACATCGCAGCGCAACTGCAGTCAAGGCTGGACGAGGCGCAGGAAGCGCTCGCAGGCGCCAATGACGCATTCTCGACCTTCCTTGGCGCCTTTACGATCCTGCTTCGTGAAGGGCTTGAAGCGCTGTTGGTAGTCGTAGCCATGCTGGCGTTCCTCAAGAAGGCCAATCGCACTGACGTCCTTCCCTACGTTCACGCGGGTTGGGTCACTGCGCTGGGAGCCGGTGGATTGACGTGGGCGGTAGCTACCTACGTCGTTGATCTGAGCGGCGCTAGTCGCGAAATGACCGAAGGCTTCTCCGCGGTCTTCGCGGCGGTCGTCCTACTCGGCGTCGGCATGTGGATGCACCAGAAGAGTCTGGCGGGACGCTGGCAATCGTACGTGAAGGAAAAGCTGTCGTCGGCATTGAACAGGAAATCGGCGTTTATGCTCTTCCTGCTATCGTTCGTCACGGTCTACCGGGAAGTATTTGAGACCGTGCTCTTCTACGCGGCCCTGTGGTCCGATGGCAACGGTGCCTACATGCTCGCGGGACTCGGTTGCGGTATTGCTGTGCTGGCAGTGATTGCGTTTCTGCTCCTGCGATCGACGGCGCGTTTGCCGATTCGACAATTTTTCGCGTTCAGCTCCGCCTTGGTTGGCGTGCTTGCCGTGGTCCTGATTGGCAAGGGCGTGGCGGCACTGCAGAAAGTTGGCCTGTTGCAAGTGACGCCGCTCTCTATGCCGCGTATCGATGTCTTGGGCGTTTACCCCTCTGTGCAAACCATTGCCGCGCAAGTGGCTATTCTCCTCATCATCGTTGCCAGCGTGACCTATAACTTGCGATCGCAACGTACCGCGAGGGTGTGAGCCCCTGTCAGGCGCGAAGCTTTGTTCGTCGACCATTTCAAAGTCAGCGATTTGGCCCAAATGTGGCGGACTTTTTGCGACTACCTTCCATTCGCGGCAGGATCGATGGACGGCATGGACATGTAGGGCTGCCAAGGATGTCACGCAACTGTCGTGCTGTGCGGGCTGAGAAAAAGCCAACCTTCTGGAACTCGGCGATCGCCAAGCTGGCCAATTGGAATGCCGCCCTCGACCTGTTCCGCGAGGACTACCGGGTGCCGCTGGTGCCCTCGGAGTCTGCGGCCTGCCTGGCGGTGTCAATCGAGCTGACCGCCCCAGCTTTGCTGTTGCTGGGACTGGCGACCCGCGCCGTGGCGATGCGACAAGGCAACGCGCGCTGTCGCTACGGCCCATCATCCGCAAACGTGGCATCGACAAAGGCCCGCAACTGCGTCAGGTCGGTCCTGGCATAGGCCGCCGTGGTCTGCACCGAGGCGTGGCCGAGCAGCGCCTGGGCGGCCGGCAGCGGCACCTGGTGGTCGACCACCAGTGTGCGCGCATAGGCATGGCGCAGCCAGTGCGGGGAGGCCGCGCGCAGTAAGAGCGCCTGCGCCGGCTCGCGCGCCTGCAGACCATCGGCCACGGCCGCAAAGATCGCCTTGACCTCCCGGTACAGGCCTGCCGACTGTAGCGCTTCGCCCTTGTTGCCGTGGATTACAGGCAGCGCCTCGTGCGCCGGCGGCTCGGACGGCAGGCCGCGTGCTTGTCGGTAGGCGCGCAATACCGTCACGCACGGCACCGGCAGCGGAATGGCCCGTGCCTTGCGCCCCTTGCCGCAGACATAGAGCGTCCACCGCCCGGGCGCCTCGGCCTCCAGGCGGGGCAGTGCGATCTCTGTCGACCAGGCCAGTTCCGCCAGGCGCACGCCGGCGTAACGATACAGCGCCCAAATCGCGCGCCGCCGCTGCGCCGCCAGCGTGTTGGTCGTGTTGGCGGCGGCAAACTCCGGCGCCTCAAGCCAGGCATCGCACGCGGCCAGCAGCGCTGGCGGGATCAGCCGCGTCGGCGCGAAGCCGGCCCGGGTGCGGCTGCCGGCGGACAGGCCCGCGGCCGGATTGGCATGCAAGTAGCCGGTGTCGTACCAGTAGCCGTAGAGGCTTGCCACCACCGCCAGCGCGCGCGTGCGGGTCGCTTCTGACAAGGGCGGCGCGGCGTCCTCCCTGCCGGTCTCCCCGTGCTGCAGCGCGTGCCGGTAGCCGAGCAACCGCTGGCGCGTGAGGTCCGAGAGCGGCCCAAGCTCGTGCGCGCCGCACCAGCGCATCAGGCGGCGCAGTTCGGCGCCATAGGCGCGCAACGTGTGGGGCGAGCGCCCGGTTCGGTCGCGCAGGAAGAGCGCCAGCGCCTGTGCATCGTCGGCGGCGCCGAGCGTGTTGGCCGCCGCGTGCGGCTGGGCGAAGCGGCCGGCGCGCGTGAGCCACGCGTGGTCAGCAGGGCCGTAAGCGGCCAGCCACGGGTTCGCCGCGACAGCTCCCCTCGCTTCCGCGGCGGTCGGCACCGTTGCTTCGCTCGCTAAGGCGGCGGTGGACCGGATGCGGCGCCGGTGCGTGTGCAGCAGCCGCGCGAGGACCGTCTCCGGGCGGGGCGCCAGATCCGCCGTCACCGTGCGCAGGCGCCCGCGCTCCCAGTATTCGACTGCCCCATCGTGCGCCAGCAGCAGCTTGAGCACGGTCGGCTGCGCGGCCTTGGCGTCGGCCAGCGAGCCATAGCGGCGCTTGACGCGCGCCAGCGTCCAGTGCGCGTAGACCGGGTGCCCGAGTGCCTCCGCCAGGTAGGCGAGGGCCGCCGCGACGGTGGCCGGCAGTGGGCGCGGCGGCACCGCGCCCGTATCGATCCAGTCGGCCGGCTTCATGACTGGGCGGTCCGCTTGGCGGCCGCCTTGCCCGTCGATCTGGGCACGCGCGTCTTGGCCGCTGGTGGCGCCGCGGCCAGGGTCGCACGCAGCAGCTCGTCGAGCTGGGCGCGCTGGCTGGCGGTGACGGCCTTGAGTGCGCTCGCCTCGCCCGCGGCGGTCTGGCGCGCGGCCCGCTCGCTGGCCAGGTCGGCGTCGAGTCGTGCGCGCTCGTCTTCCAGCGCGGCGATGCGCCGCTCGGCGAATTTGAGTTGGGAGGCCAGTTGCGCGCGCTCGGCCCGCACCGCGTCGCGCTGGTGCGCGGTTTCCTGCAGGAGCTGCTTCGACAGCGCCTCGTAGCGCGCCTGGGTGGTGGCGATCGCCTCGGTGTGGGTGCGCTCGCCCGCCGTGGCGCGCTCCTGGGCGGTCGCCAGCGCCGCCTCGAGCTCGCCCCGGCGTGCGGCTTGCTCATCGGCGCGCGCGCACGCCGCCGCCTGGGCGGCGCACGCTACGGCCAGCGCGGTGTCGCGCGCGGCGAGCTGGCCGCGCACCTCGCTCAGTTCGGCCCGCAGCAGCTCGACCCGCAGTTCGGCCTCGGCGCGGGCGGCCTCGGCGGTGTCGGCTGTGGCTTGCGCCTCGCGCTTCAGGCGCACCACGTCGTCGAGCTGCACCGCGACCGCGGCCTGCCACAGCGCGCGCATCGCTTCGGCGATCTCGACCGGAATCTCGGGCAGGGCGAGGTCGGCCAGGCCCGAGCGCACCACCTCGGCCTCGATCGCGTTGAGCGTACGCGACAGCGTTGCAGGGTCACCGCCGCCCAGGCGGTCACGCAGCTTGCGCACCGACACCACGCGGCGAAAGCGTGCGGCCGTGGGCGGCGCCGCGTCGCCGGCCTCGGTGAGCATGGCCAGCACGGTGGCGCGGATCTGGTCGGGGGTGGCGGCGAGGCGGGGCATGGCAGTTTCCGGAGGCGCATTTCAGCCTATCTTACGCACATACCTAACGTTAGAAAAGCCATTTATGTGTTGCTTGGGAAAACCAAAGACGGATAAATCTAGTTATCTTGCGGAAACAATGGCTTCCAGCCACAGGGCGCGCTTGGCCGCGCGGCGGGGGCGGTCAACGTTCCAAAACCAAGGGGAAAAGGACCAGTCAGCAAGTGACTGATTTGACTAGGGTTTTAGGGTGGGCATCACCCTGGAACCCGCATGGCTGCTACGGGTGGCTACCCCGGTAAATTGCGGCGAAATCAAGGGGACCCCTGATCCAGACATTCGTCTATTCGCTGGCCTGGCCGCATATCCAGTGGGCGGCGATGCTGGTGGTGCGGCTGCGCCCGGGTGCGGGTAACTAGTCGCTGGACGAACTGTAGGGGGCGAGCACTAACCGTCTCGCGCGGCGGCTTGCGAACCATAGGTCGGCCCGCGGCCGGAAAAATGCTTGACCTTCCCTGCCGTGGGAACGTCCATATTAACCATGGGGGACAGAAGCCCCTGCGGCGTGGCAGGACCAAGTCGGCAGAGAGCATCGGATTTTCCGCCGGAGGTTAGTCAAATGGGCGTTCCGGGGCGCACGTTGTATGAAGAGGTCTTTGCGGTGTTCGAAAGGGCATGCCAGGAAAGCGATTTCGAGCTGGCCGAGGACCTCCTGCTCGCCCTAGAAGCGATGGATCGCCGGCAGGAAGCTCATCGGCAACTCGACCGCGCCTACCTGCTGCTAGCCGATCTCTGAGAACGGGAGTCCCCCGACTTTGGTTTCTACCTGCTTGCCATCGGCTGGCCAATGCCCCTGGGGACAGCAGTGGTCCTCTTCCATGCCTTAGCGTGCAATATTTTCCGTTTTCTGAAGTGACCCCTTCTTTACGGAGTCCCGCGTATACCAGTCGTTCTTCTCGACAACCGGCTCTTTGCGATAGTGCCGCATGACCCGAAGAAAGCACTCGAGAGGCTGTTCTTCTTTCGTAACCATCGGGCCTAACGTCGTCGGAGACAATTGCACGTTCCGGCTAATTCGAGAAACATCGTCTATTTTGCAGAAAGCGGCCGCTAACCGATCGAGCGGGGGAGTATCCGAAGGTCTTGCGAGCGCCGAGGCAATTTCTTCCATGTGCGCCGGGCTGCAAGGAAACTCATGTCGATCGGACAGTGCGCTCACTTTGGCTTGCAGAGCCGGGTTCGTGCCCTCGTGAAGGTACGCAAACAGGTTGTAATCCAGGTAAATTCTCATGCGATGGAGTTTGCGTATTGTTAAGCGCGCTCATACGTTTGGGAAATGCTGGCCGAACCTGAAGTTGGCGCATTCGCGCTGCACGTGGCTTGGGAGCACTGGGAGTCTTACTTCTTCGACATTTGAAGGATTCTGAGCACGATGAGTGCGAAGGCAGTCGCGACGATGGCCGTCACCGCATGGCCCATGCCGGCGGCCACGCCGATCGCGGCAGCAATCCAGATGCTCGCGGCAGTTGTGAGCCCCCTGACGTGTGTCTCATTGTCCGGCTTCAGGATCGCCCCTGCACAAAGGAATCCGATGCCTGACGTGAGACCCTGAAGCACGCGGCTCATGTCGGCAAGCTGCACGCCCGCCTGGAGGGGAACCACGACAAAAACGCATGCCCCCAGCGCGACGAGCATGTGAGTGCGCACGCCTGCGGATTTTCCCGAGCTCTCCCGCTCGTACCCCAGCAAGCCCCCCAAAACGATAGAGACGGTCATTCGAACGACGGCACGTACTGCCTCGGCAGCATTAGCGAGATCGGAGAATTCCGAGCTCAATGTGCGGATGATGTCGTTCATTGCGGAGCGTCTCTGGGTGTGTCCTGAAAATGGCCAAGACAGTCTATGTCGCAGAAGATGACTGTCAGATTGCCGAGCTATGACACAACCGGATTCGCTGGCCCGGGGGCAAGATTAACAACGTATTACATTTCGGCAATAAAGCCTGACAACGGAAGGGCAACCTTAGAATGCCGGCCATTAGTGCTCGTTTTCGCGCCAGTGTGTCCACTCGAAGTGCGCGACATTCTCCTCCAGCCCCCGAACCGCATGACCGATTCTTCAATCTCCCCGTCCCAACCCGCTGGTCTCTCGAGGGCGCTGGACAATTTCCTGACACGCCACCGCATCGGCGTTTGGCGTGTTGTCGTAACGTTTGTCCTGGCAAGTCTGGTCTTTGGCCATTCTCGCTGGGACGGTACCTGGGTGTCGCCGCTGCTGCTGACGCTGGGGATGTTGGGGGTGAGCCTGGCCACGGTCGGGCGGCTCTGGTGCGCGTTGTACATTTCCGGGCGCAAGAACAATACCTTGGTGACCTCGGGTCCATATTCACTGTGTCGCCATCCGCTCTATGTCTGCAACTTGCTAGGCATTATCGGACTAGGGGCGATGACCGAGTCGCTGGCGGTTACCGCAGTCCTGGCGCTCGCATTTGCGCTGATGTACCCGGCTGTCATCCGGACGGAAGACCGCTTTCTGGCTTCCGCCTTCCCGGAATTCGCCGAATACGCACGCCGTACACCAGCGTTCTTTCCCCGTCTGTCGCTGTATAGGGGGGAGTCGACATGGACGGTCCATGTGTCTTCCTTTCAACGCAATATTGCGGACTCGGTCTGGTTTCTCGGCCTGTCGGTGGTCGTGGAGTCGTTTGATTTGTTCCATGACGCCGGCGTCCTCCGGGCGGTCGTGACGCTTGCCTGATGCGGGCAACTCCGCATACACGTACAGCCATGCACTACGCTCACGTCTCCGATTCTGTTGTCGAGAGCATGCTCGTGATGCTGGTCGGCCTGATCGTCCTGTATGTGGGGTTCGCTGTCTATTTGCGGTGGAAGCATGGGCCCGCCCCCAAGCGTAAGACTGATGAGGGGCGAAAGCGGCACCCCAAAACGAGCAGGCGAAAGCGATAATCGTAATCTGCTCTTAATGCTGGTGATCGAGGATTCATGTAAACTTCGGCGACGGCCCAGCCGTTAGTACTTCAACCCCAAGCCCCCCGCACAGTCTCCCAAGGAATGCGACGTTTCGTTCTGATCTTCGTGCTGCTCATTTTGCCGTTCCAGTTTTCCTGGGCGGCAGCGGCACGCTATTGTCAGCACGAGAAAGCCACGGCCACTTGGCACCTTGGGCACCACGAGCATCGTCATCAGCAGCCGGAAGGTAAAACGGATGCCGAGAAAAAGCCATTCGTGGATACAGACTGCGGGGTATGCCATCTGGTCTCCCTCCCGTTCGCCTATGGACAGACGCAGGACGTGTTGATAGCGAATCGGGTAGAAGTGACCGATACTCAACATGCGTCCGAGTTCTCGTCTCTGAATGCCAGGGCTCCCGACCGTCCTCAGTGGCAGCGTCTCGCTTGATCGGCGAGACGACGACTCTTTTTCTCCTTTCGTCTCTCGCCGAATTCTCCTGGTCACATACCTTGGTGCAATTCGATGCGAAGACTATTTCTGCCGCTCGGGCTGGCGGTAGCATTTCTCAGCCCAAACTTTGCCGTAGCGCAATCTGACACCGGCACGTCCATGGTGCCCGTCTTCCCAAGGGAAGCGGCGGGACCGTTGACCCTCGAGGCCGCGTTGTCGCTGGCGGCAGGAAGCAATTTCAACCTGTCCGCCGCCGCCAAGGAACTCGATTCCACAGAAGGTGGGATCATGCAGGCCCGGGTTATTCCGAACCCGGAACTCCAGACGCTGGTCGAGGACACGCGGAAATCCACCCGTACATCCACCGCCCAGATGAATATCCCCATCGAACTGGGCGGCAAGCGCTCGGCTCGTATCAATGCCGCGGAAAGGACGCGCGAACTGGCGCAGGCAACGCTGGCTGGCGTTCGCGGTGACATTCGGGCGCAGGTAATCGAGAGCTTTTTTTCCGTCTTGATCGCACAGGAACGCGTCAAGCTGGCAACTGGCTCCGCGGATATCGCTGCGAGGGGCGCGCAAGCCGCTTCACGCCGCGTCGCGGCCGGCAAGATCTCCCCGGTTGACGAAACTAAGGCACGTGTCGAACAGGCCAACGCCGAACTTGAATTGGCCGAAGCAACGGCGAGCCTGCAGTCCGCCCGTCAGGCGTTGACGGCGTTGTGGGGCAATGCATCGCCGCAGTTTACCGAAGCACAGGGCAATCTGGACGCGCTGCCATCCAGGCCGGCGCCTGAACTCCTTCTGAAGGAGCTGGAAAACTCACCGCTGGTGGCCGCAAGCCGCGCTGAACTTGACCGCCGCCAGGCATTGGTGGGCGTTGAGCGCAGCCGCCAGTATCCGGATCTGACAGTCAGTCTGGGTGCCAAGCGAGATACAGAAGCCAACCGCAACATGGCGGTGATCGGTGTGGCGATCCCGTTGCCGATTTTTGACCGGAATCAGGGCAACTTGTATTCGGCCATTCGCCAGGCGGACAAGGCCCAGGATGAATATCTGGCCAATCGCATCAGCCTGACCCGAAATCTCCTGATGGCATCGAACCAGCTGTCGGTATCGCGCGCCTCGGCACAAACGCTGAAGCAGACCGTCTTGCCAGGCGCCGAGCAAGCCTTCAACGCGGCGACCATTGGCTTCGAGGCCGGCAAGTTCAATTATCTGGACGTCCTGGATGCCCAGCGCACGCTGTTCCAGGCACGCATCCGCTATCTCGGCGTGCTTGGACAAACCTATCAGGCGGCGACCACGATCGATCGCATTCTGGGACGTTAAGACGGGATTCATAAAACATGGCTATTTCGAACAAACAAAAGGCTGCCATTGCGGCCATCGTACTGGTGGGCGGCGTCGCGACTGGTGGCGTTCTGCTGAGCGGGCGCTCTGCGCCGGAAGAGCAGGGTGGGCACTCGGAATCCAAGGGGCATGGCGACACCGAGCACCATGGCAAGCAGGCGGCGGAAGCCGACCACAAGGATGACAAGTCACACGGCGACGGCGAGCATCACGAGGTCAAGAAGGGCCCCAATGGTGGCGCGCTCTTTTCGCGTGATGGCTATGACGTCGAAATTGGCACGGCCGAATCCAAGGGCGAGGCCCGTATTCGGCTCTGGGTTAGCAAGTCTGGGAAGGCGGTGGCAAATGGCGTGGCAGCGACAGGCCAGCTCGTGCGGGCTACGGGCGAGTCTCAAGCGCTCAAGTTCGTGGTGTCTGGCGACGCGCTGGAAAGCCAACAGCCAGTTGCCGAGCCCCATGTCTTTGACGTGACCGCAAATGTGACCTTGCCCGGTTCGTCTTCGCCACTCGCCGTGCGGCTCTCGAAAGAGGAAGGCAAGATTGAGTTGACAGCGGACCAGCTGGCCAAGACAGGGGTAGTGGTTCAAACCGCGGGCTCGGCAAAGGTCCAGGCTGGCGTCCAGTTCCCCGGCGAAATCCGTTTCAACGAAGACAAGACAGCCCACGTGGTGCCGCGACTGGCTGGCGTCGTAGAGAGCGTTCCGGCCAATATTGGGCAACAGGTTAAGAAGGGACAGGTTCTCGCGGTCATCGCGAGCACCGGACTTTCTGACCAGCGCAGCGAACTGCTCGCAGCACAGAAACGTCTGGATCTGGCGCGTGTCACTTATGACCGCGAGAAGAAGCTCTGGGAACAGAAGATCTCTGCGGAGCAAGATTATCTGAGCGCCCGCAACGCGCTGCAGGAAGCGCAGATCAGTGTCCAGAACGCGCAGCAGAAGCTGACCGCCATTGGCGCCAGCAACAGCTCGACGGCACTCAATCGCTACGAGCTGCGCGCACCGTTCGACGGCATGATCGTTGAAAAGCATATCTCGCTTGGGGAAGCGGTGGCGGACAACGCCAACGTGTTCACGCTGTCGGATCTGTCGTCCGTCTGGGCCGAGTTCGTGGTGTCTGCCAAGGATGTCGAGCGGGTGCGCATCGGCGAAAAGGCGTCGATCAATTCGGCATCGTCCGATGTGAAGGCAGATGGCACCGTTTCATACGTGGGTTCGCTGCTGGGCGAGCAGACGCGGACGGCGAAGGCCCGCGTAACATTGACCAATCCACAGATGGCTTGGCGACCGGGTCTCTTCGTCACGGTCGACGTATTCGGTGCTGATGTCGAGGTGCCCGTTGCGGTGAAGACCGAGGCCGTCCAGGACGTCAATGGCGAGAGCGTAGTCTTTGTCGCGGTTCAAGGTGGATTCGTGCCGCAGCCGGTGAAGGTCGGCCGGACAAACGGCAAGGTCATCGAGATTGTCGAGGGCCTGAAGCCGGGCGCACGTTACGCCGCCGCCAACAGTTTTGTTCTGAAGGCCGAACTTGGCAAATCCAGCGCCGAACACGGCCATTGATACGGGGGAAACAGCAATGTTTGAACGTATCATTAGTTTCGCCATCCAGCAGCGATGGCTGGTCCTGCTCGCCGTGTTTGGAATGGCCGGGTTAGGGATTTTCAGCTACAACCGACTACCGATCGACGCGGTCCCTGACATTACCAACGTTCAGGTTCAGGTCAATACCTCGGCACCAGGCTATTCACCGCTCGAAACCGAACAGCGTGTTACGTATCCGATCGAGGTCGTGATGGCCGGCCTGCCGGGACTCGAACAGACGCGTTCCCTGTCCCGCTATGGCTTGTCGCAGGTGACGGTCATCTTCAAGGATGGCACGGACGTCTATTTCGCGCGCCAACTCGTCAACCAGCGCATCCAGGAAGCCAAGGACAATCTGCCTGAAGGCGTTGTGCCGGCGATGGGGCCTATTTCGACCGGCCTCGGGGAGATCTATCTATGGACCGTTGAAGCCGAAGAGGGTGCTCGCAAAGCTGACGGGACTGCCTATACGCCGACAGATTTGCGCGAAATCCAGGATTGGGTGGTACGGCCGCAACTGCGTAACGTGCCCGGTGTCACCGAGATCAATACTATCGGTGGTTTCAACAAGCAGTACCTGGTCGCGCCGAGTCTTGAACGGCTAGCGTCGTACGGGCTGACGCTGACCGACGTCGTCAATGCGCTGAACAAGAACAACGACAACGTGGGTGCGGGCTACATCGAGCGTAGGGGCGAGCAGTATCTGGTTCGTGCGCCGGGTCAGGTTGCGTCCGAAGACGACATCCGCAACATTATTGTCGGTACAGCGCAGGGGCAGCCGATCCGCATTCGCGACATCGGGGATGTGGAGATTGGCAAGGAACTGCGTACCGGTGCGGCAACCGAGAATGGCAAGGAAGTTGTGCTGGGCACGGTATTCATGCTCATCGGCGAAAACAGCCGGGCTGTGTCAAAAGCGGTCGATGAAAAGGTCGCTTCCATTAACCGTACGATGCCGGAAGGTGTGAAGATCGTAACGGTATACGACCGGACACGTCTGGTCGACAAGGCCATTGCGACCGTCAAGAAGAACCTTCTTGAAGGCGCGGTGCTCGTCATCGTAATTCTGTTCCTTTTCCTGGGTAACATCCGCGCGGCGCTGATTACCGCGACGATCATTCCGCTGGCGATGTTGTTCACCTTCACGGGGATGGTGAACTACAAGATCAGTGCGAACCTGATGAGCTTGGGCGCGCTCGACTTCGGCATCATCATCGATGGCGCGGTGGTGATTGTCGAAAACTGTGTGAGGCGACTGGCGCATGCGCAGGAACACCATGGCCGGCCATTGACGCGCTCCGAGCGGTTCCATGAGGTGTTTGCCGCAGCGAAGGAGGCGCGTCGCCCACTGATCTTCGGTCAGCTCATCATTATGATCGTCTACCTGCCGATCTTTGCGCTGACGGGGGTGGAAGGCAAGATGTTCCACCCGATGGCGTTCACGGTCGTCCTGGCGCTGCTGGGCGCGATGATTCTGTCCGTGACGTTCGTTCCGGCTGCGGTCGCCTTGTTCATCGGCGAACGGGTGGCCGAGAAAGAAAATCGTCTCATGCTCTGGGCGAAGCGTCGCTACGAGCCGCTGCTGGAAAAGTCGCTCGCGAACACGGCCGTTGTATTGACGTTTGCCGCGGTGTCAATTGTTCTGTGCGTGGCCATTGCGGCCCGCCTGGGCAGCGAGTTCATCCCCAATCTGAACGAAGGCGACATTGCCATCCAGGCGCTGCGCATTCCTGGCACGAGCCTGTCGCAGTCCGTGGAGATGCAGAAGACGATCGAGACGACCCTCAAGGCAAAATTCCCCGAAATCGAGCGCGTGTTTGCGCGGACAGGTACGGCGGAGATTGCATCCGATCCGATGCCGCCGAATATTTCGGATGGCTACATCATGCTCAAGCCTGAGAAGGATTGGCCAGAGCCGAAGAAAACACATGCCGAACTGCTGTCCGCCATCCAGGAGGAAGCCGGCAAGATCCCCGGGAACAACTACGAGTTCTCCCAACCGATCCAGCTGCGGTTCAACGAGCTGATCTCCGGGGTCCGCTCGGACGTCGCAGTCAAGATCTTCGGCGATGACAACAACGTGCTCAGCGAGACGGCGAAGAAGGTATCGGCCGTGCTGCAGGGCATCCCCGGCGCGCAGGAGGTGAAGGTAGAACAGACCACCGGCTTGCCGATGCTGACGGTCAAGATCGATCGGGAGAAGGCGGCGCGATACGGGCTTAACATGAGCGACGTGCAAGACGCGGTGGCAACGGGCGTCGGAGGCCGTGATTCCGGAACCTTCTTCCAGGGCGATCGTCGTTTCGATATCGTGGTCCGCCTGCCCGAAGCTGTGCGCGGCGAGGTCGAGGCTCTGCGCCGATTGCCGATTCCGTTGCCAAAAGGAGTGGACGCGAGAACGACGTTTATCCCATTGAGCGAGGTGGCGACGCTGGAAATGGCGCCCGGCCCGAACCAGATCTCGCGCGAGAACGGCAAGCGCCGCATCGTGATCAGTGCCAACGTTCGTGGACGTGATATTGGTTCATTCGTGCCCGAGGCGGAAGCGGCTATCCAAAGCCAGGTCAAGATCCCGGCTGGCTACTGGATGACATGGGGTGGCACCTTTGAGCAACTGCAGTCCGCCACCACCCGCCTGCAGGTGGTAGTGCCGGTGGCGCTGTTGCTGGTCTTCGTACTGTTGTTTGCGATGTTCAACAACATCAAGGATGGCTTGCTAGTCTTCACGGGCATTCCCTTTGCGCTGACTGGCGGGATTCTTGCCCTGTGGATACGCGGCATTCCGATGTCCATTACTGCAGCGGTGGGCTTCATCGCGCTGTGCGGGGTGGCGGTGCTCAATGGTCTGGTGATGCTGTCGTTTATCCGATCGCTGCGCGAAGAAGGGCATTCCCTCGACAGCGCGGTCCGAGTTGGCGCCCTGACGCGACTGCGTCCGGTGCTGATGACGGCCCTGGTGGCATCCCTGGGTTTCGTGCCGATGGCCATCGCCACCGGTACGGGCGCTGAGGTGCAACGTCCCCTCGCAACGGTGGTAATCGGTGGCATCTTGTCGTCCACGGCGCTGACCCTACTGGTGTTGCCGGTGCTCTATCGACTTGCTCACCGCAAGGATGAGGACGCGGAAGATACTCGCGAGCCAGTCACTCAGACGCATCAACCGGATCAAGGCCGCCAGCCTGCATGACGTAAATCCTTGGGCGGTCATCGTACCGCCCAATTTTTATAGGAGTTTCTATGGGCGCAGGTCACTCACACGACCATCCCGGTGGCAACGAGCGATCGCTCAAGATCGCCCTTGCGCTGACCGGTACGTTCCTGATTGCCGAAGTGGTCGGTGGTGTCATGACGAAGAGCCTGGCGTTGATCTCCGACGCCGCGCACATGCTCACGGACACCGTCGCACTGGCCATCGCACTGGCTGCTATTGCGATCGCCAAGCGACCCGCGGACAAGAAGCGGACATTTGGCTACTACCGTTTTGAGATTCTTGCCGCGGCCTTTAACGCATTGCTGCTGTTCGGTGTGGCTATCTACATCCTGTACGAAGCCTACCTGCGGCTGAAATCGCCACCTCAGATTGAGTCAACCGGCATGTTCGTCGTGGCTGTGCTGGGCCTGATCATCAATCTCATCAGCATGCGCATGCTGTCCTCCGGGCAAAGCAGCAGCCTGAACGTGAAGGGTGCTTATCTGGAAGTCTGGAGCGATCTGCTCGGGTCGGTTGGCGTCATCGCCGGTGCGATCATCATCCGCTTCACGGGCTGGGCGTGGGTCGACTCCGCCATTGCGGTGCTGATCGGCCTCTGGGTACTGCCTCGCACGTGGATCCTGCTGAAGTCGAGCCTGAATGTGCTGCTCGAAGGCGTACCCGATGACGTGGATCTGGCAGAGGTTGAGAAGCAAATTCTGGCGACGCCCGGGGTAAAAAGCTTCCATGACCTCCACATCTGGGCACTTACCAGCGGCAAGGCGAGCTTGACGGTTCATGTCGTGAATGACACGGCCGTCAACCCGGAAATGGAAGTGCTACCGGAATTGAAGCAGATGCTGGCTGACAAATTCGATATCACGCACGTGACCATTCAGTTCGAACTGGCACCATGCGAACAAGCGGATGCAGCTCAGCATTTCAATGCATCGCCAGCACTGGTCGGATCGAAGTCGCTTGCTGCAGGAGGAAACTAAGGTGCGGGTACTTGTTGTAGAAGACGAACCGCGTACTGCGGAGTATTTGCAGAAGGGATTGTCGGAGTCGGGTTTCGTGGTCGACATCGCGAACAATGGTGGCGATGGGCTCCACATGGCGGAAGAGACCGACTACGACGTCATCATCCTGGACGTCATGCTGCCAGGTATGGACGGGTGGACGGTCATCAAGTCCATTCGATCCAAGTCCGAGACACCCGTACTGTTTCTGACGGCGCTGGATGATGTGGCGGATCGTGTCAGAGGCTTCGAGTTGGGGGCAGACGATTACCTGGTCAAGCCCTTCGCCTTTGCCGAGCTCCTTGCCCGTATCCGGCGTTGCTTGCGCCAAAGCACCTCGAAGGAGTCCGAGCGATTGCGCATTGCCGATCTGGACATCGACGTGCTTGGAAGGCGGGTATTCCGGGGAACTACCCGCATTGAATTGACGAATCAGGAGTTCTCGCTGTTGCACCTGCTCATGCGCCGGAGAGGGGAGGTGCTGTCGCGAACCACGATCGCGTCCCAGGTCTGGGACGTCAACTTCGACACGGATACCAATGTCGTTGACGTCGCGATCCGGCGCCTGAGATCCAAGGTGGATGATCCCTTCGATCAAAAGCTGATCCATACCGTACGGGGAATGGGCTATGTCCTCGACCCAGAGCGCGGCCGGTGACGGAATGAGGCCCGGGACTTCGATAACCCCGCTGTCACTGACGAGGCGGCTTGGGCTCTTCTTTGCATTGGTACTGTCTATCGCGCTGGCCAGCATGGGCGCCTTTGCTTACTACTCGCTCGCCGCGCAACTCGAGGCCAGAGACGATGAGGTTGTAAAGGGAAAACTCGAACAGGTCGAGCATTTCTTGCGCGAGGTGGACGGGGTGCAGGGCGTCCCGGCGGCGCAGCATCGCTTCGATGATCTGGTGCGAGGTTACTCGGACCTCATCGTTCGCGTCACGGCGCTGGATGGCCGGCTTTTGTTTCGCACGGGCAACGATGCATTGCTGGAAGGCACTGACCAAGCGGCGGTCACGGGAAAGTCATCGCTCATGTTCCAGTCCGCCGATGCGGTGTTGGGGCGAGACGGTACGCGGGCGACGGTGTTCGTGGCGAAGTCTGGCGAGGACAGGAAGCAGGTGACTGCGCGATTCCGGACGACGCTCGTGCTTGGTACCACCGTCGGTGTGATATTGACGGCCCTGGTGGGGGCGGCCATTACGCGCCGTGAGCTGGAGCCGGCGCACGTACTTATCAAGCAGATCAACCGGATCAGTGTGGAACGGCTGAGCTACCGGGTGGACATGCCACCCAAGCCCACCGAAGTGCGTGATATCGCCTCTGCGTTCAATGCGATGCTGCAACGCCTCGAGGATGGTTATCAGAAGCTGTCGCGGTTCTCCGCCGATCTTGCCCATGATTTGCGCACGCCGCTTAACAACCTCATTGGACATGCCGAGGTCGCCTTGTCACGAGACCGCACCGGGCCCGAGTATGTCGCCTTGGTGGAGGAAAGCCTGGTCGAATACCAGCGACTTGCGAGGATGATCGATGCGATGTTGTTCCTCGCGCGAGCTGACAGTGCCAATGTGGCGCTCGAGTTGACGGAACTCCAGTTGAATGCAGAACTTCGCAAGTTGTCCGCCTACTTTTCGGTGCTTGCAGAGGAGCGAAGCGTCGTAATCAGGGTAAGCGGGGATGCCACCCTGGTCGCTGATGCCATTCTGTTCCAGCGTGCGATCAACAATGTTCTGTCAAATGCGGTCCGTCATGCGTGGCCGAATTCGATGATAGATCTGGTGGTGCGCCGCGAAGCGGCACATTGTTGCATCGACATCACGAACGTTGGAGACCCAATCCCGGAGCGGGAACTTTCCCTCATCTTTGATCGGTTCTTCCGTGGGGATAGGGCGAGATCCAACTCGTCACAGTCCACGGGGCTGGGCCTGGCCATCGTCCTGTCGATCATGGAGCTCCATGGCGGCGACGCGTCAGCCGTGAGCGGCTTGGATGGGAAGACACGCTTTACATTGCGCTTCCCGCTCAACGGTGCTGAAGCCTCAGCGCGGGTTTCGGTGGGTAGGCCGAGTCAGGACCGACCAGTCGTTGGGTAGAGTGGTGCAATGAGCCCGATTGCCTATTTGTAATCGCCGGGCAAGGCTGCAGCATGCGTACAATTTATACACTCGTTTTCATAGATCAACGAAGTCTCTAGAAAGGAGATGACTATGAAAACGAAGAAACACGCCTTGCTGTTTGCGGCGTTGCTGTTGGGTGGGATGTCGGCTTCGTATGCTTTGGAAATGACCGGGTTGAAACCGGGCGTGCCTGCGTCGACGGCGACGGCGCAGGCGATGGCGAAGCGTCACGCGACCTTGTATGGCGATCCAGCCGGCCAATCTCAGGCCAGTCGCATTATCGACGTGAAGCCAGGGATGCGGTATGTCAACGTGGACTCTGGCGAGACGGTGGCGTTTCGGGCCGGCGAGAAGATCGTCGCATGGACCTTCGCCCAGATGGTCAGGGATACGAGTGTGGACCTTGGCTTGTTGATGCCGGATCTGCCGGGTAGCGCTGGCGTGCGCGTCTATATTGATAGAAGCGACCTCTTCACAGGTGGCTGAACGTTGCTGAACCGGTGAACTACAGGCCCCGCACAATGCGGGGCCTTTTTCATCGTCATTGGCGTCGGTTCTGCCGCTTAGCAATACACGAGGCGATGGGAAGTTGTAGCACGCGCCACCGCATCATGAACGGCACCGGATTGACGCCGATGGAGGGAAAAAAAGCTTGCCCTCCGGGGAGGGCAAGCTTCGGAAGCTTTCGCCATCGGGATAAAGCGAAAGAGCACCAAGAGCCAAGCAACTGACGGGTGCCT
Organism: Cupriavidus gilardii; assembly: GCF_008801915.1. GTDB lineage: Bacteria > Pseudomonadota > Gammaproteobacteria > Burkholderiales > Burkholderiaceae > Cupriavidus > Cupriavidus gilardii. The sequence continues at coordinate 31,850 of NZ_VZOV01000016.1, read as the reverse complement.
GGCTCCCCCACAGAGGTCGGTCTGAGTTTCAGGGACGGCTTGCGTCAAATTCCGCGTGCGCCATCGGTGAACACATCACGCGGCCCAATACGCGAGCCGTCGGTAAATACGTCACGCTGAATGCGGTTGTAGCGAACAGACCGAGGGATGCGACGGCAATGCGACTAATCTTCATGGATTCTCCTCATTAAGACCCGAAATTAATTTGGTGGGGGCGAGTATAGAAATCTGCAGATGACGGTCAGATTGCGAAGTAATTACGTGGGGTCACTTCGTCGCGTGATGACGACAAGGTGGAACGTACCGGGGTTATGTGGATTGACATGGCTTTCGCGCGGACGCGTCAACCTGTGTGCGCGCGAACATTGCGGGCCGGTAATGGGAAACTCACGAAAAGAGGTCGCTTCTCTCGAAGCAAGATCGACTGCCTTTGCAATACGCTGCGGGTTCCGATCTAGTTGGAGAGTAAGGATGGACACGCCATACGTCGCAAAATGGGCGCGTAGCGAAGACAGCGTTCATGAGCAAGCGCTGCGACTTCGCACACGGAGGTTCGAGCTGCTGTCTGCAAATATTGCAAATGCGGATACGCCGAACTACAAGGCGCGCGATATCGACTTCAGCGCCGAGTTGGATAGGGTGATGGGCAGTGGCCAGAATTTTGCGGGCATGACCATGACTTCGCCGCGACACATCGAGGCAAGCAAGCCCGCGCTGGAAGAGGATCTGATGTATCGCGTCCCCCTGCAGTCGAGTATGGACGGCAACACCGTGGAGATGGACGTCGAGCGTGTGGCGTTTGCAGAGAACGCGCTGCGGATGCGGTTCTCCATTCAAAAGACTGCCGACGAGTACAAGGACATGCTCAAGCTCTACCAGGACATGCGGCCCTAGCGGGGAAACCGCGACTACTGGCAGGGCGGCTTGGGTGCGGCGACAGCGCTGGACGCGTCTCTGGAAGACGGCTCCGGTGTGCTCGCTGCGGATTCCTGCTTCGACGGATGTTTGGCTGTGCGATGTCGCGGGTTGGCCGCCCAGGCAACCCGTTGGTCGCGGGAGGCGTATCCCGTGTCTGAATGTCCAATGGCGAGGGTGTGCCACTGGGTCGGCTTCTCGCTGAGTCGATCACCGGTCGCAGGAGCCGGCAAAGCGTAGGCCAGCAAGGCAGAGCATGCGACGGCGCTAATCATCTGTATGGTTCCTGGACGGATGACATGAGGATCCTGTCATCCGCAAGATAGTACGCTCAGATTGCGGGCACATTACCAACGCATTACGGCGGGGCATTGGGGCGCTGACTCGTTGAGCTTTGTTGTTGCAATGCGGGGCACACTAGTTGCTAATAGTGTGCAACGGCGTGAATGCCGATTCAGACTGACTGGAGCCCGCGACAATGACCGAAAAGCTGCGCCTGGACATTCCTGTCTTGCTTCCTGGCCTTCCCGATTCCTCTGATCCCTGTGTAGAACGGTTGCTGTCCGAACTGAGAGGGAAAGAGGGCGTCGAGGCGGCGCATATAAAAACTGCAAATGTTGATAGCGATTCACAGATATGTGTCCACTACGATCCCGCAGCGATTTCCCTTGCCCGCATCCGGGAGCTGGTGACAAGCACGGGTGCGGTGATTTCGTCGCGGTTTGGTCATGTGCTTTGGCAATTGAAGGGCGTCTGGCACGAACGACGAGCGCGAACCGTAGCTAGCCAACTGCGGGCCTTGCCCGGCGTCATCGAGGCCGAAGTCAGCGCCTCCGGCATAGCGCGCGTCGAATTCGACAACGATCGGATCTCCGCGGCAGGGATCGAGCAGGCCCTGTCAAAACGCGGGCTCGCGCCGGTTGAGATCGGTGCCCGGAAGAGCGGTCATGCAGACCATGAACACCGCGAAGGCGTCAAGGATCATGCACATGGGGAAGGCGAGGGGCATGAGGCCCACGCACACGGCAGCGTGTTTGGCCCGAATACTGAGCTAATCTTCTCCCTGATCTGTGGGGCCTTGCTTGGTCTCGGATTTGCCGTTGGTAAGCTGTTCGGCAGCCTGCCAGCATGGATTCCGGTTGCCTTCTTTGTCGGCGCGTATTTTTTTGGTGGTTTCTATACCGTTCGGGAAGCGATAGAGAACCTCCGGCTAAAGAAGTTCGAAATCGACACACTGATGCTGGTAGCCGCCGCAGGGGCGGCGGCGTTAGGCGCTTGGGCGGAAGGCGCGCTACTTCTCTTTTTGTTCAGTCTCGGCCACGGGCTCGAACACTACGCCATGGGGCGCGCCAAGCGGGCGATCGAAGCGTTGGCGGCGCTCGCACCGGCTACAGCAAGTGTGCGGCGTGAAGGCGAGGTACGAGAGGTCCCCGTCGAGGAATTGCAGGTGGGGGATGTGGTGGTGGTTCGGCCGAACGAACGCCTCCCCGCCGATGGTTTTCTGGTAAAGGGGGCTTCCGCAGTCAATCAAGCGCCGGTTACTGGCGAAAGCATCCCGGTCGACAAGCAGCCCGTGGATGACGCCGCCGCAGCCAGGAGGAAGCCCGATGCCGTAGGGGCCGTGTCCCGCGTGTTCGCCGGAACCATCAATGGCGCCGGCGCCATTGAAGTGGAAGTGACGCGCCTTTCCACGGACAGCGCCCTGGCGAAAGTCGTCAAGATGGTCAACGAGGCCGAAGCGCAAAAGTCACCGAGCCAGCGGTTCACTGAGAAGTTCGAACGGATCTTTGTTCCTGCAGTGCTTGTGCTGGCGGTATTGCTGCTGTTTGCAGGGCTAGTGATCAATGAGCCGTTCAGTGCGACCTTCTACCGCGCCATGGCGGTGCTGGTTGCCGCCAGCCCATGCGCGCTCGCCATCGCGACACCGAGCGCGGTGCTGTCGGGGGTAGCGCGCGCCGCTAGAGGGGGTGTACTGATCAAGGGCGGGGCGCCGCTCGAAAACCTGGGTTCACTGAAAGCCATTGCATTCGATAAGACGGGGACGCTGACGGAGGGGCGCCCCCGTATTACCGATGTGATGGTCGCCGAAGGAGTAGCTGAAGCGGAATTGTTGAGCGTAGCGGTCGCCGTGGAGTCGCTCAGCGACCACCCGTTGGCTGCGGCCATTGCCCGCGATGGCCGCAAGCGCCTGGAAGGCAGTTCCATCCCGGAAGCGTCTCATCTCCAAAGCTTGACCGGACGCGGGGTCACGGCGACGTTGTGCGGTAAGACCGTCTGGATTGGCAAGCCTGACATGTTCGGCGCCGACGGGATTGCACCGCTTAGCGAATCGATGGCGAGCGCAGTGCAGACGCTGCGCAGCACTGGCCGCACGACAATGATCGTCAGGCAGGGAGATCGGGACCTCGGCGCCATTGGGCTGATGGACACGCCGCGCGCCTCGGCGCGCGCTGCCCTCGAGGCACTGCGCAGGCTGGGTATCACACGCATGATCATGATCTCCGGCGATCACCAGCGCGCAGCCGAAGCCGTCGCCAAGGACGTAGGTATCGATGAAGCCTGGGGCGATCTGATGCCTGAGGACAAGGTCAAAGCCATCCAGACGTTGCGCGCGGAAGCCAAAGTGGCCATGGTCGGCGACGGCGTCAACGACGCGCCGGCAATGGCCAACGCCACGGTGGGCATCGCAATGGGTGCGGCAGGTTCAGATGTGGCACTGGAAACGGCGGATGTTGCGCTGATGGCCGACGACCTCCAACACCTGCCTTTTGTGGTCGGTTTAAGCCGACATACGCGGGCCATCATCCTTCAGAACGTGTATATCAGCCTCGGCGTCGTGGCGTTCCTTCTGCCAGCCACGATCCTCGGCCTCGGTATCGGGCCCGCCGTGGCCATGCATGAGGGGTCGACGCTGATCGTCGTGTTCAATGCGCTTCGACTGCTAGCCTATCGCGACAAATCCCCATGACGGGCCCCGGCCGCAATGATGGCGATGCCAGATGCGGCGGCAGCTATGGCCGCCGACTCATTTGGCGGCATTGCCGCAACTTCCACAGAACTTTGCGTCGCGTGGGAGTAAGGTGCCGCATCGACTGCACGGCGCCGGAGCCAGTGAACTGCCGCATTGCTGGCAGAAGCGCGCGCCCTGGGCGCTCACCGTGCCGCAGTTGGGGCAGTGGACGCCGGCGGGGCTTTGTGGTGGCAAAGGATTCCCATAGCCGTAGCTGCCGCCACCATCATGATGACCTCCTCGACGACCGTGCTCACTTCCGCCGCCGTGATGACCGCCGCTGTGACGGCCCATGAGCCTTTCCAAGAAACCCATCATTCCTCCTAAGTGGATGGATCGTCGCTGCGGCCCCGTGGTGTCGGGTGCTGCGACGACTTGCGCTGCTACGCGTCAGCCAATGCCTGTAGTAAATAGTCTGTAGTGACTACAGGGTCAATGGTCGGTGGATGCGAAGAACGGAATAAGTTGAATACGAGGCTCTTTCTTTCGAAAACGTCATGATCCCGATAGTTGCTGGCCATGTCGTGAGAGCGCATGGAAGGCGGGCTGTCTATCGGCTTGGCGCAAGGGTTTCCGTGAGGATGGCATCCCGCTGAGGAGCCTCGGGGAGGCCAGGAGCTTTGCCTTCCGGGCATCCGGGTGCGTGAAAGATTGCTGCAGGCGGGGTGCCACCCCGTGTCGCTGCGGCCACCTGCCCCGGCTCAGCGGTGGGGGTGCCGGGGCCGATCGGCGCCGTATAGCTTGCCACCAGATACACCGGCCGCCGCTTGACTTCATTGAACAGACGCCCAACATATTCCCCGAGCACGCCTAGGAAAACCAGTTGCAGGCCGCCCAGCAGAAGCAGGGCGGTCATCATGGATGGGTAGCCGTGTACGGGGTCGCCGTAGAGCAGCGTCTTGCCAACGATGAAGGCGGCCATGCCAAAGGCGGGAACGGCAACAAGCAGGCCGATCGAGGTTGCAAACTTGAGCGGCACGGTGGAAAAGGCAGTGATGCCATCCACGGCAAAACGCAACAGCTTGCGGTAGTTGAACTTGGTCGTCCCGGATGCCCGCGCGTCACGCCGATACAAGACGGCCGTCTGCCGGAATCCTATCCAGGCATACAGCCCCTTCATGAAGCGGTGCTGCTCCCGGAGTTGTCCGAGTGCGGCAACGGCACGACGGCTCATGACGCGGAAGTCGCCGGTGTCGGCCGGAATCTCCGTATCGCTGAGCTTGCCCATCAGGCGGTAAAACCAGTGCGCGGTGAACTTCTTGAGGAACGATTCGCCATCCCGGGAAGTGCGCGTGGCGTACACCACGTCGAACCCCTCGCGCCATTTCTCGATCAACGACGGAATCAGTTCGGGCGGATCCTGCAGATCGGCGTCGATGATCACAACGGCGTCGCCGCTTGCCACGTCGAGGCCCGCCGTTAGCGCGGCTTCCTTGCCGAAGTTGCGACTCAGCTCGACAATGCCGACGCGCGCTTCGGCCGCCTTGAGATTGTGTGCAACCGCCAGTGATCGATCGCGGCTGCCATCGTCCACGTAGATAATCTCGTAGTCCGATGCCAATCCATCCATCACGCGGAGAAGCCGAAAGTGAAACTGTGGCAGGACAGCTTCTTCATTGAAGAGCGGTACGACGACCGAGATCTTCTCTGGCAGCAGGCTGGCGGCATTCATCGCATCGCTCCATTCATGAACGTCCAATTTGCATGGAGTACGTAGTTGACCAACATGACGAAAATTGTCGAGAGGATTTGAGCAACCAGGTAGTGAAGCCCCAATGCTAGTCCAGCCCACATCAGAAGTGAGTTAAGAAAGAACGCCAGCGCGGAAACGAGAATGAACCGTCCGAAAGTGGCGCGTTGTGGTCGGACTGGTGTGAACACCCATCGGCTGCTGATGCAGTAGTGCGTCAGAAGGCCTGCAACACTGCCGGCGGCAGACGCCGGTAGCGCTGCAACCCCGAAACCGACCAGCGTGATCAGTGTTGCGTAGTGTGTAGCGGTTGCCGTCGCCCCCGCGCCCAGAAACCGTACAAATCGTGATGGGATGTTCATGGTTTTTGCACCAGAACGTTGACGCCATGTCGTCCGATCACAGTTGTGTTGCCGCCGAGCAGCGGTCTCAGTCGATGAAACGTCTCGTGCCGCATGACCGCGAGCTTGTGACCAGGGGTCAGCCATCGCTGCGCAAAAGCTTCTTCATTAGCAATCCACTTGTCGGGCTCGACCGAGAAGCCGAGATCCAGCTCGGATCTGGCCCCGACAATGATCGGTTCTCGTTCGGCGTAAAACGCCAGACCTCGGTCAATCTGGCCCACGTTGAACAGTTGTGTGTTGTCGCGGGACGCCGCCTTGGCTTCCAAGCCAAGTGGTTTGATGGAGAGGGACCCAAACGCCCGAGACGCCATCAAGCCAGCCTGAAGGCTGGCCAGCGTCGCCAGCGAAGCGACGGCAACCGCGCAGAGCCTGTGGCCGCGCAGGGCGATCCCAAAGGCCAGGAAGCCACCGATGACCAGAATGCCCATCGTGATGGCGCCCCAGGTATGCAATGAGGCCGGATTGCTGATATTGAGCTTCAGTACCGCATTCGACATTGTCGGATGCCATAGCAGCACGGCGATGGCAACGCCGAGCACAGGCATGGCAAGAAAGCTTGCCGCCAGTGTGGGGCGGGCTGCAGTCATGGATCTGTACGCGAGCAAGACGGCCACCGGTGGTAAGGCGGGCAGGATATAGAGCGGCAGCTTCGAGCGCGAAATCGAAAAGAAGGCAATGACAACGACTACCCACAGCGACAGAAACAGTCGTGCGTCGAAGCCAGGCGTTGCCTGTGCGCTGCGAGAGCGGAGTGCGATAGCACGGGGAATCAAGCCCATGAACGGCAGGACGCCTGCCGCACCAACGGCCAGGAAGAACCAGAATGGCTTGTCCCGCTCGTGAACCGAGGACGAGAATCTCGCGAAGTGTTCGTGGATGAAGAAGTAATTCAGAAATTCGGGGTTGCGCTGGGACACCACGACAAACCAAGGCATGGTGATGGCCACCGCAAGCAGGCTCCAGCGCCAGAATCTCGCGCTAAAAAATGCGGAAAATTGTCGAGTGACCGCCCCGTATAGCAGCAGCGTGATTCCTGGCAGTACCAGGGCAATCAGGCCTTTGGCAAGAAATGCCAGACCGACCAACAACCAGATCAGGGGGTATAAGCGAGGTTCCCGATTCTGGTAGGCCACGGCGAAAACGAGAGCGGCACTGCCGAGCAGTGCGCCGACACCAATGTCTGTTGTTGTCAGATTCGAGCCGAGAATCCAGAGGGGAGCGCCGATGAGCACCAGCGCTGAGGCGAGGCCTATGCGCGTGTCATAGAGCGATCGCGCCGCCCACCATGCGGCGAGTGCGCCCAGCAGTCCCACAAGCGCACTCCAGATCCTTGCTGTCCACTCGGACGGCCCGAAGAGCGTATAGGCGCTGGCGGTCGCCCAATACTGCAGGGGCGGCTTGTCGAAGAACTTGATGCCGTTCAACCGCGGCGTGACCCAATCGCCGGAGACGAACATCTCGCGCGGAACCTCGGCGTAACGACCCTCGTCGGGTTCATAGAGGGGACGCACGGATAGCGTGGACATCCAGAGGACCACCGTGAGTGCGATGGTCAAAGCCATGAAAATCTGTCGCTTCAAGAGACTGCCCGTCCAGGTGTGCGGTGGCCACTGCTACCGCGCTTGGTCAAATGCTCTCAGGGCGCAACGACATAGATGCCGGATGTGGTTCGTCGCCGTCGTGATGTTGGATCATGGAGCAGTTCACGCGGCGCCGCTTGACGCCCCACGAGCCGAGGATGCGATTCACGCGGGAGTCCGAAGGATGGCGACTTGGCCAGCAGAGAGCGAACAGCGGGATTCTAGGGCGCTCACCTGTCGGGGGGATTACGAGATGATGACGGCGCAGTCCGCCGTCGAGTGCTTTGCGGCAGAAGAAGTTGCCTGACGAAGCGTCAGCGTTAGCTCATGGTAACCCAAGTGCTTCGGAGAACGGGCGTCGGGTTCGATGCGTTGGTGCGTAACCATTCGGCAATGTCGCCGCAATGTTCTGCATAGTAAACTTGACGCCCCGCAGTTGTCAGCGGGCCTCATCACCCTTAGTGCTCAAGCCTAGGAAGTCGCTTTCCATCAGATGTTCTTAGGCGCAGCCTCTTTCGAAGGTGCTTGTCTTTCGCGCTGCGCTTAGATCCGGGGTGTTCGTTGTCAACCCCAAAAAGTCGCAAGGACTTCGCTGCTATGCGGTCGAGACTGACGGCACTTCTGATGGCAATCTCGACCTATCAGGCGTGGGATTTCTACCACCTTGCAACGCGAACACCGGACGCTCATGTCGTCGCCGACGCAGTCGCGTAGGTAGTGGGCGGCCTCGCGATCCTTTGGTTCGTGATTCGAAAACGGTGTCGTCGTGTCAGCCCAAACCGACCTGTTTCTGAGGCGCTACCTGGCGCAGCCAAGGTACGAGGGCAGGTGATGGCGGAACGAAACGAGGTGGCAATTCAGGCGACGCGGCAGTTGTTGCAGTCGATGCTGCTGCAGTTCGAGCGCTGGAAATATACGCCATCGGAAACGGAAGTGGCGATGCTTCTCATAAAAGGGTTGACCCTTGAAGAGTGCGCTCACTCGCTAGCGTGGCATGATGTGACGGTGCGGACAATTGCCGCGGGCGTATTCGCCAAGGCGAACCTCAGCAATCGCCATCAATTTGCCGCCTACTTTTTCGGTGATCTGTTGGTTGAGCCGATCGAGCCTGCACCTCGATCAAAAACCGGTGAGTGTAGGCACGACGCCGGCATGTAAGTTGTCGCGCTTGACCTTCAAGCAAAGACCGGAACGGTAAAAATCCGATTATTGGTATCTGTGCCACAGTACGGTGCTGTGGCTGTATCTCTATTTCGATGAACAAACTTCTTCAAGCTATACACGAAAGCTTGCCGCAGTGGCTGGCAGATTGGTTCGACATTCTTGTTCCCGCTATCGAGGTCGTGCTGATTGCGGCTGGCGCATGGTTAGCAGTGCGCATCGCGCGGCGGTTGCTTAGAAAGCTGACCAATACATATTCTCTGCCAGGAAAAGTTGCGGCGCTGTCTTTGCGTGTGGTCGCGACCATCGTGTACGTAGCTGCCACGCTCTGGGCTCTGGAGCGAATGGGCGTGTCTGGAACCGTCCTGTGGACCGCATTCACGGGATTTGCCACTGTCGGGGCGGTCGCGTTTTTCGCCGCGTGGAGTGTACTCTCGAACCTGTTCTGCGCGCTCCTGATATACGTCACCGGTGCGTTCCGCATTGGGGATGTTGTGGAGCTTCTTGAGAACGGGGAAAAGCCGGGAATTAAGGGCCGTGTGCTCGACGTAAATCTCGTCTATACCACCTTACTGGAAACAACAGTCGAAGGACAAGAGGTGGTGCTGCAGCTGCCGAACAGTCTGGTGTTTCAACGTGTGCTACGAAGGTGGAAGTAACCGCAAGGGTGGCGCGGTCAGGCAAGGACGGAGACCGGCGCAAGAAGGGAAGCCCCGCTTCGCTTTTTTGAGGCCGAGCAAACTACTCAAGACCTTAAGCCGCTGGCGTCCGCGATGTCGGCGGACGCCGCAATACTGCTTGACTTCAGTGGCAGTGACGAATGCCGGTCTTGTGGTCCATATGGCAGCCTTGGCTGTCAGTCCCACCACTATGCGCCCACACGCCGCCCGACGCACAGGCCAGAACGGCCGTGAGAATGATGGTGATCCGTTTCAAGAAAGGTCTCCCTGGAGTGTTGGTTAGCGGTCTCAGTCTGCCGCAAGTTCCACACTATCATCACTGCGATTGCCAGCCCTCCCCGCCGCGGTAGGGCTGTTGCGGCTGTGTCACAACTGTCTGCGCTCGCTACGGCCAACGCACCTCAGCAACTTAACGAAAATGCTGACGGCCGCTGGCGCCCAAGTTTGTAGGTGAATCGACGCATAGCGTCCCCGCAATCCCGATGGCCTCGCCGATGGCCAGGCCATCAGGGTTCTGCGTGCTCTGCCTGCGCCGCAGCCACAGGTCACCGACGACATTGAACTGTGGCTGGCACCGCGGGCCGTGCGCGCATTGCGAGCCCACGGCATTTCCACACTGGCGGACCTGACCGTGCGCGTGCCGCGCCGGCGCCGCTGGTGGGGCGCGATCCCGGGGCTGGGGCAAGCGAGCGCGCGGCACATCGAGGCCTTCTTCCACGCCCATCCGCGGTTGACGGAGCGTGCGCGTGCCCTGATCGTCGGCGCGCCGCCAGGCGAGGTGGTCCCGTGGGAGCGGCTGAAACTGCCCGACGAGGTGGACGGCTCGCGAGGCAGCTTCCGGGCACCGCGACAGGCCTGCACGCTCGACGCATCGAACGACTACGAAGCCGTGCAGGCCTGGCTCGCCCTGCACGAAACCCAGACCACGCAGCGCGCCTATCGCAAGGAGGCGGAACGCCTGATCCTGTGGGCGATTATCGAGCGCGGTCGGGCGCTGTCGTCGCTTACGACCGAGGACGCCATCGCCTACCGCGGGTTCCTGCGGCGACCAACTCCGCGTGAGCGCTGGATCGGGCCACCGCGGGCACGCAGCGCGCCCGACTGGCGCCCCTTCGCACGGGGGCTATCGGCACGTTCGACGGCCTACGCCCTCACGGTGCTGGGCGCCATGTTCCGATGGCTGATCGAGCAGCGCTATGTATTGGCCAACCCGTTTGCCGGCATCAAAGTCCGCGGCCGCACGCGGGTCGCGCCACTCGATACCACACGTGGCTTTACTGAGGGCGAATGGCTGCTGGTGCGCACCATTGCCGATGGCCTGGAATGGTCGTACGGGTGGGACGTGCCCGCAGCGCAGCGCTTGCGCTTCATTCTCGATTTTGCCTACGCGACCGGCCTGCGGGCCAGCGAACTGGTTGGCGCGACGCTGGGCGATATCCGCACTGACGAGCGCAACGACCGCTGGCTGCACCTGGTCGGCAAAGGTGGGCGCCCGGGAAAGGTGGCGCTACCGCCACTTGCGCGAACCGCACTCGATCAGCATCTTGTACAGCGCGGACTGCCGGTGACACCAGCCCGTTGGGACCCCAGGACACCCTTGATCGCCAGCCTGGAGCAGGACAGCGTCACTAACATCACCGGCACCCGGCTGTGGATGGTAATGCGGCGCTTCTTTGGCCAGGCCGCGGACATCATCGCCGGCGACCACCCGACACTCGCCGAAAAGCTGCGCCGAGCCAGTCCCCACTGGACGCGGCATACCCACGCTACACACGCCCTCGCTCGCGGCGCGGAACTGACCACCGTGCGCGATAACCTACGCCACGCGTCGGTGGCCACCACCTCGATTTACTTGCAAAGCGACGAAGTCAAGCGGGCACACCAAATAGGTCAGGCCTTTGCCGCTCGGTAGCCGACGTCCGTGCCGACTGGCTTAGCGTGCAATATTTTCCGTTCTCTGAAGCGACCCCAGGTACAGCGAACTCCAACGGCTCTGCGCGCCGATGATCTGATCAGTAATGATGTGGGCCGCGACTGTGCCGTACACCAGCCCGTCGGTGGAGAAACCAGTGGCGATGAAAGCCCCTGACTCGTCCCGGCCGATGTAGGGAAGGCCGTCCGGAGAATGAAAGTGTTGTGCCGACCAGCGCTGAACGGGTGAACCGACAGCCAGGTATTCCTGCGCGGCCCGTTCAAGTTGAGCGAGTGCCGCGGCTGCATCATGCCTTCCCGTTTCGTGGTGTTCACCGATGCAAAGCAAGTAATGCTTGCCGTTTGCCTCCAATCCGCGGACCGATAGCCTGGGATGGGCCTGCGCCCAGAAGATGCCAGCCGGAACGGCTTGTTCGTGGAAGGCCAAACCATATTCGCGGCGCACAGCCATGCCGGCTTGCACCAAGTGAAAACCCAGCGGGGAATGGGTGGCCAGCACAATATGGTGGCCGAAGGCGGTACCGGTCCGTGTGCGAACGACGCCGACTTCCAGGTCCAGCTCGAGGGCAGGGGAGTTTTCGAAGAGGCGGGCGCCGGCGTGTTCGGCTTGCAGGGCCAAGGCGTGCAGATAGCCGATCGGATGGAACTGCGCTTGTGCCGAAAGCAGAAGCACCGCGCCCTTTGCGGCGGGCAAGCCGGGGGGCATCTCAGAGGCCAACTGCGCGTCCAGACCTGCTGCGCGCAATGCCTTCAGCTCCCCCAGTATGGTCGGCTCGGCATCCGGGCTTAGCGGATACTGGTACATCGGGCAGCGGCGGAAGCCGCTGCTCGGCCCCATCGCCTGCGCTTGCTGCTCGATCCAGGCGATCGCTTCCCCGCGAGACGCTACGACGGCGCGGGCGGTGTCCGCTTCGCACTTAGCCGCCAGCGTTTCGAGGCCACCGGTGACGGTCTGATACAGGTTACCGGTGGAGCCGCCGCTATCACCCGCGCCTACGGCACGGGCTTCGATCGCCGCCACCGACCGGGCGGTCTTTGCGAGCAGCAGGGCGGCGGTCAGGCCCGTGATGCCGGCACCGACGATCACCACGTCGACGCGCAGGTCGCCCTCAAGGGCCGGTCGAGGCCGACGCGGGCGCGTGGCCGCCCAGATGGAGATCGAGCCCATCATGCCTCCTTGTACCGAGTTTCATGGCGGCACAGGTTATCGGCGCAGGCGTCCAGGACTTCCCGACATCGCGGGTCAACGCCATGGTGCTTGCGTGCGCCGGGCGCCGTCCCTTGGTGGCGCGGCGGCACTGGCAGCCCAACAGATAGCAAAGCAGATAGCAAAGCGCGTGCCGTGATTGGATAGCCCGCGCGTGAATGCTGGTCTCAAATTGAGCGCCGGGCATCGCGCGGGAGAACGCTCGTCGGCGAAGGCAACGCGAGAAGAGGCGCGTGTGCGGGACGAACTGGTCAGCCCGAGCAATGTTGGCATCGCCCCTCCCAAGGAAGCGAATCAAACGGAGTCATCCGCGCATGACCAGCGAAATACTAAGTCGCCATAAACTCGAAGTGCCGGCAGGCCACGACATTACCGGGCTGTAATCAACGCGCAAGCTTATTCCTGAAAGATATTCCTCGCCTTGTAATTTGGCCTCAATCTTTAAGCGGAAATGAGCGCGGTCATAGCACCGTCGCGAGCAAAGGGAGGGCAAAACGTGCGAGCGCTGCGGCCTCGCGGTGCGGCCGGTCCAAATATTGCTGTGACGATAGCGGCGCCGACGTGGCGTCATCACTTCAAGGAGCCGACCATGCCGCATCAGAATTTTCAACACTGTATCGACGAGTGCAATGCTTGCGCAGTGGCATGCGAGCACTGCGCCGCCTCGTGTCTAAGTGAGCCGAACGTACACGAGATGGCCGAGTGCATTCGCCTGGATCTCGATTGCGCCGCAATGTGCCGGATGGCCAGCGCCTATATGGCGCGGGGAAGTCGCTTCGCCAAGGATCTGTGCAACCTTTGCGCGACCGCTTGCGAAGCATGCGGTGCCGAGTGCGAGCGACATGCGGCTCAGCATTGCCAGGAATGCGCTCAAGCGTGCCGGCGTTGTGCGCAGGCATGCCGCGCCATGGCGTAGCACGATCGGCTGCCAACGGCAGAACGGCCATGACGCTAACTTTTTGGCTCTCTACGGTCACGCGAAAGCCCGCGCGGACTACAGGACTGCAACGTCGCTGTCATTAAACGCGTCGGTTCTTCCGGCCGCCACCAGCGGCGACGGGATGCCGTCTCAGCGTCCGGTCGAGCATGGCGAAGACATCCCTAGCGTCGATTCGTTGCGCCGTCACCGTTGACGAAGTCGCTCATTCGTGCCGGCGGCTGCGGCGTGCCACCCATCGCGGGTCCATCGGAAGAGCCGCCTCCGTGCGAGTTGTGTGCACAATCATCTGCGTGATTGCCATCCTGGCTGTGGTAGGCATGCTGTTGATGCATAAGCGCATGATGGGCGGGCTAAGTTGTTGCTGGACCGGCGGCCGCGTAGTGCGCCGGATAAGGGCGGTGGCCGCCTAGTTGATGCCCGCCCGGAGATCGCTCCGGCGACCGCGCGCACGCAGCGCACCGGAGAGCGGCTGGGTTACTTGGTCTGATCCATCATTTCGCGACACTTTTGCATCATGGCGTCATGGTGGCGCAACATCGCCTTGGAGTCGTCCGGCTTCTGTGGCTTGTGTTGCTGCGCTTCAGCCCGTTTGGCGGTACGAGCGCTTTCAATCACATCCCAGTTCGGCCCGGCGACGGCCGACAGGGAGACTCCAAGGGAGACGGCGCCCACGAGAGCGTGGAGTAGGGACTTCATGATTTTCCTCATTCGGTGTATGCAGCTCGCCGGCCAACCCAAGAGAGCGGCCGGCAACGCCGCTGATGTCCAAGTCAGACAGGAGCGTGCTGGTGAGACGCCACCAAGTGCGGCATCCCTGTGTGGCGGATCGCGCTACACACGGTTCCGTTTGGGCGGGCGCTCGAGACGGGGCGGAACGATGGAGCGATACGCGAATTCCGGATGCGCGACCAACACGCTGGCCCATGCATCCGTGGCCCATCCGCTGGCCCACGGCGTGCCTGCGAAGGCTGCACACGCGGAGGCCGGGCAGGGAAGACGACCGGCACAACTGGATTGACTGACGCAGTCATGTTGACTGCTGGTATCGACACTGGCTTGCCCCTCTTGAACAAGCATGTGTGTCAGCATTTGGGCGATGCCGGCGATACAGCAACTGTCCAATGGCCAGGCGTGCGCGCGCAGGGGCAAAGCCAGTGCCAAGGTCAGCAGCACGATGACACGCAAAAGCTGATTCATAGGCTTACGCATTGGGCCCTCCGAGCCGACGCGCGATAGCGTCGTCGCGGCGAGCAGGTGTCCCGCCACGGCGCGTGGTGCAGCCATGGCGTGATCGCCGACATGCCGTCCTCATTTGTACTATGGACCTTTTCACGGGGGTAAGGTTAAGCAGTGCGTGGGTCGCATTCGCGCAGCAATTGAAAAGAACCGGAAGCGGTAATGCAACGCGCAATTGCTACGCGTCGGGGCTGCGTGGGAAGCCAACTGACAGTGAGACGCCCCGTGGTACGGGGCGATCGGATTCAAAACCGTCGATGCATAGATGGTCCGCTTCCTGCACTGAGCCGTAACACGCAGTCACGCCACGGATCCGAGCCTTCGGATGTCCAAGCTTTTGCAAGCCGGTCCCCGAACCCGTAGTGAGATGTCCATGTCGCGCTGGGCTTGCGCGGTACGTTAGCCGACGGTCGCGCATCCACCCAACATGACCGTGATCAGCAATAGGATACGCATAATGTCCTCCTTGGTCGTACAGGGAGATACCAGCGGGCGAACCATGGGCGGGTCTGTGGCTCGACTGACAAACCAGCGAAGCGGTTTGCAAACGGCAATGCGCTACCGTGAATCTAGGTTTTTGCTGCGCTCACGCCAAGATTTCCTTTTCATAGAATGACGGCGCGGCGCCGGCGCTGATTCCGGGACCATCAGTCCAATCCTGATCGGCACTGCATTGGTCATCGGCTTCAAGTTGCGCCACGGCGCAGACGCAGCATGTCGGCGATTTCTCGCGTGTGAGGCCTGGAGAGAAGGTGCCGGTCGACGGCATCGCGAAGTAGGGACCAAGCAACCACCGCAAGCCGGCGCTCCAGGCACGCGGACCGACTTCAGTTACGGGGCCTAGGATGGGCTCCGCGGCGAACCTGCGCGGCCCCGTCGCGGTGTGCACGCCTGCGCCAGCAGCAGCGCGGTTTTCAAGCGGCCGGCTTGCTGGCATTCAGGCTTTTGCATCGCGGATAGGGATTTCCGTGCCGCTCCAGCAGGGTCCAGACTGGGACACGGCTGTGCGCCTTCAGCTGCGCACGCCGCCCAAACTGCGCTCCGAGATGGGTTGGGCATGCCGAAGCCTTGTCGTAGCCGAGATCGGCAAACGGTGCGCGGCAGCAATCGTTATGTCGCCCAGAAGAGGTAAGAAATGCCGCGCACGACTAGCGCCGCCCCCAAAGTCGTAGGGCATTCCATGCAGGGACTGGTCTGGATGGCCCAGCTGGTAAAGGGGGCCTCATAGCCGTCAAGGAAACTAGGCATCGCCTTATGGCAAACCCGCGACCAGTGTCTTACCTTGACGACTCTGCGCTGCCGGCATTGAATGAATACTGAAGCCCGTCGCTGCGAGAGCGGAATCATCCGCCGATTCAGTCCTGGGGGTTCTGGAGACAACGATGCTGACACCACATGAAGTTGCCACACTCATGCTGATCGAAGACGCAGCACCAAATGTCGCCGACCTCGATCGCGCGACGATCGAGGCATTGGTTGAGCGGCAGTTGGTGCATCTGGAAAATTTGGGTTACGGCGATCGTCTCCACATCACGACGCGGGGCAACGACATTTTGCATGTCCTCGCGCGACTGCATTAGCCACGCTATGCTGGCCTGCAACCGCGCATACGCAGCTAGGCCACGCGCCCGCGTTGCGCAGCAAACGCCGCGATATGGCTAGACCCTAGTTCCCCCCAATATCAGCGGCACGCGTGTAAGCGTCAGGGCCACCGCCCACAGCGAGTCGCTCGGCGGCCCGCGTGGGCCTGTTGGCGGCGTTGGGCATAGCCGCCGAAGTCGCCGTATGGTCAGGCACGCGCCGCCAGACGGCACGTCCTCAGCAGCCCGATACAGCAGGCTTGGCGCGATAACAGCCGTGATGCCTTTCGCTTCCGGTAGTTCCCGGAAATGGCCGCTCAACTCAACAGACGATCGTCCACCACCTGTCCCCATAGAGTCCAGGCAACTATCCAGGACGTCAGGCTACCAGATATCGATGGTCGGCGCGTTCGGCGGACGATATGCGCATTTATGCAGGCGTTTCGCCATTCCGTGGCACGCGCACCGAGTCCGAAAGCGTGGGGCTGGGGCTTTCCATCACGCAAGCCATATTGGTCGCATATGGTGGCCAGGGTTCGGCGGAATCGTCGGACGGCACAACGCGCTTCTGACGTTTCCTCCTGAGCGAAACACGGCGCGCAGCTAGGGGCGTTTGGCTTTAACCCCGTCGCTACGGTCCGGAAATTTTTTCATGAAGTAGCCACGGCGTTGCGGTCGGTGGCTGCTTGCCCTTCGCTAAAAGGACCGTTCGACTTTGAGTTCTTTGAACGGTTAGGCTCAAAACTTATGCCGCACTCCCAGCACGACGCCGGTTTGGTTATCGCCCGGCACGACGTTGACCGGGGCGCCACTGCTGGCGTTGAAGCCATTCAATCCCAGCTGCGAGCCACCCTTGTTTCGGACATAGCCGACATTGAAGTACACGTCGGTGCGCTTGGAAAACGCGTAGTCGGTCGAGGCGACGAACATCAGCGGATCAGCGTCGGAACCCCGCACATCCGTATAATACGCAGCGCCGGTGAGCGACAGCGCCGAGCTCAACTGATAGCGCACGCCTGCCCAATACAGATTGGAGCGCATCGCCGTCGCGGCGCTTGAGATATCACCGTTGAGCCAACGGTAGCCGGCATACAGCTTCGCCGGGCCGATCCCATAGCTGATCCCCACCAGCGCCCGCCGGTCCTTCCGCCCCTGTGACGCAACGGTCAGCCCTCGGTACTCGTCGTACAGTGCGCCAACGGAAAGCGGTCCGGTCGCATACATCAGACCGGCACTCATCTCCCGGTCTGCTTTCGGCTCGCCGGGGACCTCGCCGCCGCCAGTGCGGCCGAAGCTGTACAGTGCCATGGCGGTCAGCCCGCCGAATGTGCCTTTGTACTTGACGGAATTGTCCGCGCGACCAGCAATGGTATCGTCGCTCTTGAAGAGCGAATATCGCGGCGCGAAACCCATCGGGTCAAACTGAATGGCGGTGTCGTATAGCACCGTCGTCTGGCGACCAAGGGTGAGTTGACCATATTGACTGGACAGACCGACCAGCGCGCCCCGGTCGAACAAACGGCCAGCGCTGCTCGATTGGGCAGTATCGAGCGAGAATCCGCTCTCGAGTTCGAACACCGCTTTGAGGCCACCGCCGAGATCTTCCGTGCCCCGCAGGCCCCAGCGCGAGGTCGACATGTTGCCAGCCGACATGCGCACTTGGTTGCTGCCCCCGCTCGATGACGGTACATTCGACACATACTCGATCCCGACATCTGCGACGCCATATAGCGTGACACTCGTCTGGGCATAGGCGCCCAGCGACAGCGACCCAAGCAGCATGCCCGCGGCAGTAATTCCTTTTCTTTTCATAGTGTCTCCAGCCCGCCATGTTTTTTGGAATTTGGTAGGCCACTGAAGTCTAGTCAGACCAAGGTTACTGCGACATTGCAAGCCGGTTACATTGATCCGGGACGATGCAACTTCTGTCGACCGCAGCGGTCGCTGCAACGAGCAGCGCAGCCGGAAAGAACCTGGTTAAGAAGGGGAAGGGTGCGTGACGACGCGCCCCTTGATGTCGAGCGTTGTCAAAAATGACACTACTGCCATGTCTCATAGTTTTCCTGATAGGCCCGCCGCCTAGAATCGTGGGCGCTGCAGTAGGCAAACGCGACCGAGCAACCCTTGAGCATGTCACAGCGCGCGGCTTACCATTACATCGCGCGACGGGTCACATCCCACATCTTTGAGGGAGACTTCGATTGAATGGTATCCAAGCCGGCTTATGGGCGTTGCGGGTCGGTGCGAGGGCTTCGGCGTAGGCGCAAGCAGCCATCCTGGATCTTGATCGGCGCCTGCCGCTTTCACGCCGGGTGGCCCGGCCGAGTCGCCCCCCTGCTGAGTGGTTGATCGACGTCGGGGCCGGTCCAACGCAACATGGTGCCGAACGCTTGTCGCAGGAAGAGATTGTGTGCTGGTACTAGACAGTTCCGGGAATGAGCCGGCCCGGGTCCCAAGATAACGCCGGGCACGCAATGCGTTGTACGCGGCCGGTATCGCCGCGGGTTTATGGGTATGGTCGTCATGCCCAACACTGCAGGTGTCCCGGCCCCTCAGCGTGTCCGTCTACCCTGAGGCTAAATAGTGCATCCGCGCTCATCTTGGGAGAGGGCTGAGTAACGCTGACATTGGTAAGGCACGGACTAGCTCTAAAAAGCGGACGCCTCATGGGCGCCCGCTTGCGCTGGCCAATGTCAAGTCGCCCGGTTAGCCGCCTTCGCGGTGACCCTGAATCAGTGCGTCCTCGAGGCGGAACACCTCGTTGCCCTTCATCAGGATCTTGCTGCCGTCCTTAGTTTCCATGACCTTGCCTTGTGGCATGTTGACGGCCTTCCCGTACTTGTTCTCCATCCCCATCTTGCCGTCCTTGAAAACGTGGACTTTTGAACCGTCCTTGAGTTCATAGGTTTTCACGACAGTGCTCAGATCGGTCGCGGTCGCGGTAAGCGATACCGCGGCAATCAGACTTGCAACAACGAGTACGCTTTTCATCTTCAAGGTCTCCTTTCGCTCGATGGCCCAGGTTAAGACTGCGTTTGCACGTGCTGAAGCGCGTGTCGAAAGGGCGCGTCAAGATCACTGCGGTGTCGGCGGTCGGGGCTCGCCGCGGTCACGTTTTTGCCGCCTCGCATCTCGCAATGGCTTCGCTGGGTCCGAGTCGGCGCAGTCGCGGCGCCGTTGCCATGATTGAATAACCGGTGCCGCGGCAAGCGCGTATCGCCGGGTTTCCCTGTCCCGCTGCGCCGCACAGTACAGCAACCCAATTGCCCATTTCTGGTCCACGGTAGGCCACATCGCGGGCGGGGTAGCGGCCGGCCCGCCGTCGCACTGTTGCCACTAGCGGCTACTGAGATTTCGCGTGGACTTCCGACCGAGCTAAATGGCGCGGATCGAGCCGGGCGCGATCCTCATTGCTGTACCACCGAGCACGACTAGCAACCTTCCGACGTTCATGGATCATTCCTGGGTTGGCGACTCATGCCAAGCTGCGCAGGCATGGCAATGCAAACGGGACTCAGACTAACGCCACAAGCCGCCGCGCCCATATTAGGGCCGCCGCGTGACCATAGTCGCCATTCTATTTGCACGCGATTGGCCTTGGTAAGCTGGATACGAAATGTAATCACACGGCAAGCTGGCGGTTAACCACCCGCGGGCCAGCACCTGACCAGCGCCTGAAATGCGTTCAGAACCAGATGCGCCCGCTGGCAACGATTTGCTTGTCGGTGGTCCGCTCCCCGGCGCGAGCGCAAAATCGGCGGTATTGCCCAGCTTTTTGCCCCAAACCACGCCGAGGTCGGGGGCGAACTGCCGTCGGATTTCGTATCGCAGTCGCAAGCCAAGCTTGAACTCGGACACGCCGCTGCCTATGCCTCGCGCCGCAACCGGCTCGCCTGGAGTTCCGGCGTCAACCGCAGGCGTTGCGTGAGGCGGATATCGTAGGTAACACGCAGCCGGGCGACAGCGCGTCCGGCCGACCCTAGATAAGCCGTGGCTTCGATATCAACCAGTACGGTGCCCGACCTTGCACGCCAAAGGCGCCCCAAGTGCGCGGCGGCTCATTGCCAAAGTCTTGGCGCACCCCGAGTTATCAATCCCAGAATGTCGCAAAGGCGTGCCCCCACAATGCCTCAGCTTTTGCCTCCACCGTGTTGCCGTACATATGCGTGCCTTCCGATTTGACCCATAACCGGTTCAGATCCCGACCGACCCAGGCCAGCATGTCCTTAGGCTTGGCGTCGTCTAGACCACGACCGCCCGAGTGTTCGAGATGCTAGTAGCGCTTGTCTGTGCAAGCCACGCGTATCGGCCTGGGGCTCGATCGCCGACAAGTAAGGGAACTCTCAGTCCCTGTGGCCCATGCCAGACGGGCGTTGTCGGAGAACCCTCGCTACTTCACCATGGCACCAACCATTTATATCGGCGCCCGCGACAAGCCGCGCCACTTACGAGGATGTAATAGTCGAGTAACGCTTCGGAGAGGCGCCCCTGCCTACCATTGTGCTCAAGAGGTTCTACCTCGAGACGTCAATGGAGAGCTTCATGAAAACCAAAACAACTGCGCTCACCGCGCTGTCCATCGTTACCCTGATGGCCACTTCCACGGCATGGAGTGCGGACAAGGCCAGAACGAACGCCGGCGATAACTGGGCCGAGCACGTCCAGCGGCAAGCCGCCGAGCCGGTCGGCACGTCGCCCGCTCCGGGCGTGGCAGCGGCAACGGCTAGATCGGACGCCGCCACTTCGTTGGGACCTCAGGCGGCGCTTTTCGGCAGTCCCGCTCAGGCCAACACGGCATCACGGGCGGTCACGCTTACGCCAGGACTGAAATCCGTGCGCGTGGCCTCCGGCGACACGGTCACGTTCCGGAGCGGTGCTCAGGAGATGGCCTGGACGTTTGCCGAGTTCGTTCACGGCAGCACTGTCGATCTCAGCGTTCTCTTTCCGGCGTTGTCCAATGCAAAGGGCGTGCGGGTCTACATCGAACGCAGCCAAATCTTCACCGGTGGCTGATGAACTAAGGCAGCGCTGCAGCCAACGAGCGAGATGACGCGCTTGTAACGTCGCTGTCAGCTCTTGGTTCGGTGCTACGCGCTAGACTGAACTCATAGGCTCATCGAGCCCTTTCCAATAGGAGAAACATTATGCTGAAGTTGAAGAGAACCGCTCTTGTGGCACTGACCGTTACCACGCTTGGCAGCATTGCTGGCTTCGCCCATGCTGGTGTCAATTCGCCGCGCGATCCCTTTACCGAAGGGGCGCACGCGATGGGTACGCGCGATCCGTACACGCACGGGGGCCATACCACGGGGACGCGCGATCCGTTCACCGATGGCAACCATGCGGCCGGCGATCGTGACACCTTCACGGACGGCGCCTAATCTTGCTGCAGCGGGGCTGCTCATACCGGACTGGCCCCGAAGCGAGGCCCAGTATCGCGGAATCCCTTTCGCGACACCGGGCGTCGTTCGTTTCTAATGATGGCACCGCGGCCCTGCCGGATACTACCCTCTGCGCTGCCTCCTGGAATTTTTCTGGGTGCGACACTGCGCACTGCCCGTCAGTGTTGATTTCGGCCTCCCAAAATGCTTTCCTAAGGCTAGACCATCACCCCGTATGCGGTAGGGGGCGTATTTTGAGCCATCGTCCCACTTGACTTTCCCACGACGGGGACGCGTATGCTGCCCTGCTAAGGCAGTTACTCCGATCGAATACGCGAGTTTCGGGCTATGCGCGTGCGCCGACGGTTGCCACTGCAGATGACATCGGTCTGGCCGCCACGGTGCTTCGCGGCCGCTGCTGGGCGGCCGCAGCGGTTGATCGTGCATCAGTTTCACCGTATAACCGATGGCCTGCCTGGCGTTCTCCACGGAGCGGCTGGCCTGGCAGCGCCACGACAACAAGGAGTCAGTCAAGCGAGCGTGTCATCGGCGCGACGATGAATGCGGTTCGGCAGGCTAGTCATTCGGTCCGACAAGGTGGGCTCGCAAACGGTGCTGTCGCAGATCGTGCAAATGGTGGCTCAGGCGCAACGATGCTTCCGAGCGCGCATTGGGGCGAATGACTTTGCGGACGAGCAGGTTCTGCGTCTGGCGGCGAGTCTTGACCATGGCAGCGAACATCCGCTGGTTGCGGCCTTGGTGGAGGCTGGCCG
The DNA here is from genome assembly GCF_008801915.1 of Cupriavidus gilardii. Taxonomy (GTDB): domain Bacteria; phylum Pseudomonadota; class Gammaproteobacteria; order Burkholderiales; family Burkholderiaceae; genus Cupriavidus; species Cupriavidus gilardii. The sequence goes on along the minus strand of NZ_VZOV01000016.1, from coordinate 9,361 downwards.
CGCCCGTGGCCTGGCGCTGGTGAACGCGGAAGACGTTGAGCCGAACACCGGCATCGGCATGCGCGGCGGGGTAGCGGGCACGACGATGGCGATCGGCAATACCGCGCGGATGCAAACCGACGGCAGCGCAACTGAAGCGCTGCAGGGGCCGATGCATTGCCGGCGCAAGACACGAGTGTCATGTATCTCGCCGTCGATGGTCGCCTTGCCGGCCTGCTGGCCGTCTCGGATCCCATCCAGAGCTCCACGCCCGAAGCGCTAGCCACCCTCAAGGCCGAAGGCATCCGAGTAGTCATGGCAACCGGCGTCGGTGTGGCCACCGCGAAAGCGGTCGCGGCAAAGCCGGATATTGCCAAGGTTCACGGCGACGTTAAGCCGGCAGACAAATTGGAACTAGTCACCGGGCTGCAGCAGGGCGGCGCCGTCGTTGCCATGGCCGGTGATGGCATCAATGATGGGCCGGCGCTCGCCAAGTTTGATGTCGGCATCGCCATGGGAACCGGTACCGATGTCGCCATGCACAATGCGCAAGTGACGCTGATCAAAGGCGACCTGCGCGGAATTGCGCGGGCCCGGCCGCTATCGAAAGCCACCATCCGAAACATGAAGCAAAACTTGGGCTTCGCGTTCCTCTACAAAGCGCTCGGCGTGCCGTTGGCGGCCGGGGTACTGTACCCGTTTACCGGGTGGCTGCTCTCGCCTATGATTGCCGCGCTGGCGATGAGTTTGAGTTCCGCGTCTGTGATTCAAACGCGTTGCGGCTAAGGCAGACCAATATTTGATAGCGCAGTGGGTGCCGCGTCGCGCTACCAGCCACGCATCGCCATCGTTTTCTTGGGAGTATCGATGAAACGTATCCTGGCTGTCGCGTTGCTCGCCGTCGGTGCAAGCTTGCTATGCTGCATCGCCGACGCTGACGGTCTATAAAGACCCCGACTGCGGTTGCTGTGAAGAGTGGATCAAGCATGTCAACCAGGCAGGGATCCGAACCAAGGTGGTCAATTCGCCCGACGTTGCGGCAACGAAGAACAAGCTCGGTGTCCCGGCACACTTCGCCTCTTGCCATACCGCCGTAATCGACGCTAGCGGCCAAGTGGTGGAGGGCCACGTTCCGGCAACGACGATCCAAAAACTCGCTGCCAAGCCATCGATGAAAGGCGTCGCGGTACCCGGCATGCCAGCCAACTCCCCTGGAATGGGGCAGATGGACGGTAAGCTGGTGACCGTCGATTTTGCTGGCAGGCCGTTTTCCAAAGACTGATGGCCGAACTGGCGGCGCGCCAGGCGCTGCCGGTCAACCGATATGGCACAGTCAGAAAATTCGCGCTGGCGCATCGCCGCATGGTTGGCGTTAGGCGCTGCCGCCGCCGTCGCCGTTGCACTGCAGACCAAACGTTACCTGGAGGCCGCAATCGCCGATAAGCGGCCCGCCTCGGCCCGGCAGCTACGCATCGATGCGTCGGACGCCGTACGCGTGCGCGCGGCAAGCAGCTGTATGCGCAGGCATGCGCGTCCTGCCATGGCGCAAAGCTCCAAGGCCGGGCCAACTGGCGCGAGCGACTTTCCAATGGCCGCATGCCAGCGCCCCCGCACGATGCTTCCGGGCATACCTGGCACCATGCCGACGCGGTGCTCTTTGCGATCACCAAGCATGGACTGGTTCCAGGCGTCACCGCGCCCGCAGGCTATGTGAGCGACATGCCGGCATTCGATCGGTCTGATGACGACATTGTGGCGGTGCTGGCCTACATCAAGAGCACGTGGCCGGACAAGGTGGAAGCGGCGCAGCGCGAAGTCACCGATCAGCATGCGAGCCAGCCATAGCGCCGCGCCCGGAGTCCGCTATACCAGTTAGAGAGCCGAGCAAACCTTGGGCCCAGCTGGCAGCTGGCAGCTGGCAGTTGGCCGCTGGCAGCGGGGGAGCGGGGCCGGCCACGCGCTCGTGTCGAGGATGCTCGATTGTTATCTGACGACGATCTTGCCCACCATGCCGGCCTCGAAGTGACCGGGCACCAAGCAGGCGAAGTCCACCGTCTCAGGCCGAGCGAACTGCCAGACGAGCGTGCCTTGCTGTCCGGGTGCCAGCGTGACCTGATTCGGGCCAGCATGCTTGTCTGCCGGCATGTTGCGCATCATCTGCGCGTGTGCCTGCAACTCGCTGGCAGTGCCGATGATCATTTCATGGTCGACTTTGCCGAGGTTACGCACGACAAAGCGTACCGTCTCGCCGGCCTTTACGACAATCGCCTCGGGCGTAAAGCGCATCGTGTCGCGCATTGCCACGTTCACTGTACGCGTTACCTTGTCGGAATCGCCAGGCTGGCCTGCAGCGGATTTGATTGCGGCGTCATGATGGGCATGATTGCCCTCCATACCGGCGGCAGTCGCCAGCATCGGAGACATGCTCAACGCCAACAGTAATGATTTGATCGTCTTCATGACCTCTCCTTGGCGGTGGACGGAGGAAGGGGACGCAGGTCGTGCAGTGCATCGGGCAACCTTGGCATGCTACGCGCCAGCGGGCGACAGGATGCCGAGCGAGGCAACCAAGGCCAGAATCAGGGTGGCGGCACTGGTTTCGAACATCAGGCTGCGCCGAAGGGCCCGAACGGCGCCGGCCTGGTCGCCCCCTTGCATGGCGCGCTCGAGCCGCGGGCTCAAATGAATGCGATTGGCCGCGGCCAGCGCGAGCATTGCACCGAATAGCGCCAGCTTCATCACGAGCAGCCCACCGTACGACGTCAGCGACAGTTCGGGCAACACTGGCCCCACGATGAGCCCGTAGTTGACCGCGCCGGTGATGGCCAGGGTGACGACGACGAGAGTCCCAATGCGGGCGAATCCGTTGGAGGTGCGGCTCAGAAGGACCACATTCTGAGGCGCGCTAGAGGTGTGCGACAACAGAACGAAGGCGAGAAGGGCGCCGACCCAGGCTCCGGCGGCGATCAAATGGGCAATATCGGACGCAAGATGGACGTAGCGGCGAACGCCATCGTCCATGGCACCATGACCGCCCCAGGCCAGGGTGGACAACGCCACGCCGCCCGCCGCAGTTAACACCGCAAACTGAAGCGTCGGCCACCGGCGGCCAAACAAGGCTATCGCCACGCACAGGAGCAGCGCAATGAGCCGCATCGCCCAGGCCGCACCAAAATCGGTGCCGGTCACGATCATTTCGAAGACATGGCTTTGCAGCTCCGAGTACGCCGATGCGCCGGTCATGCCTTTGGCCATGATGGCAATATTAGCCAATGAGAAGACGACGCCAATGGCAGCGAGCGCCGTGCAAATAGCGACAAAGCTCGTGCCAAGTCGTGACGCCATCTCGTCACGGCGCAAGGCGTACAGCCCGAACAGCGGCAGTCCGAACAGCGCCGCTAGATCGACATAGAGCGCGAAGCGCACCGCAACCGTTGTCCAGTCCATCAGTGGATCACTTAACGGTGAAAGCGATATTACCGGTGATCGGATGCGTGTCGGACGACACGGCGCGCCATTCCACCCGGTAGCTGCCCGGCGCCAGAGACTGCGCTGGGGTGATGACCATCGTCTTGGGATCGTCGCTGCCAGACACCTTGGCCGCAACTTTCATCGGCGCATGGTTGGCCATGCCCGGCATGCCGGGCATGACGAGATTGGCGCCGGAAAATTGGGTCGCCAGGTTCTCCGAAAACTTCAGCTCGATCTTCTGCGGAGCCGACACCTCTGCCTTGTCCGCCGGTGTGGATGAAACGAGCTTGGGGTGCGCGAAAGCAGCAGAACTAGCCAGTACGGCAGCGGCAGCCAGCGTGGCACGAAGGGTAAAGCGGGGCGCTTGCATGATGAACTCCGATTACAGATTTATAGATAGTTGCTTAGAACCACATCCGGACACCCGCCACAAAGCGAGTTTCGCCACTACGGCCGCCTGAGGCGCGAACCATGTCGGCGGTATTGCTGAAGGTCTGATACCGCTCGATACCGATGTACGGCGCGAACTGGCGACTGAACTCGTAACGCAGGCGCACGCCGACCGCGCCGCTGGAAAGCCCGCTGCCGACGCCGATCTCCCGGTCGTTCTTGCCATACAAGTTTGCCTCGATTCTCGGTTGCAGAATCAGACGCTGGGTAATGAGCAACTCATACTCCGCGGATAGGCGCAGCGCGGTGCGACCCTCCGTGCCGACATAGCCGGTAGCGTCCAATTCGAACCAATACGGTGCCAGGCCCTGCACGCCGAATGCCAACCAATTCCGGCTTGGTCGTCCGTAGCCGGCATCGTTACGGACACCGAGCTGGGTGTCCCAATACGTTGCGATCGAATGACCCCAGAGCAGTTCGGTGCGGGCCTCGTGGATCTTGCGCTTTTCCGCCTCGCCCTCGGCCTTGATGACGAGCTTGTTATACGTGCCGCCGATCCACGCCTGTGCCTCGTAAGCAGCGGCATTGCTCTCGTTGCCTTTGACCCATTCGAGCCGGTCGACCAACACCGAAGCGAACACGTGCTCGTCTGCCATATGGAGCGATCGCGCGGGTCCGATGGCGTATTTCCCTACCCCGAGCTGGTAGCCACCGGAATATGCATGCGGATCGCGTGCGTCAGCCGGGGGGCTGCCGCCTTGCATCTGCATGTCGCCATGATCCATGTCTGCCGCCTGGCCGTGGTCCATGCCTTGCATCTTGCTGTGGTCCATGCCCTGCATCTGGCCGTGGTCCATGCCTTGCATCTTGCTATGGTCCATGCCTTGCATCTGGCCGTGATCCATGCCCTGCATCTTGCTATGGTCCATGCCCTGCATCTGGCTGTCATCCACGCCTTGCGTGCCGGTAGGCTCCCTTTGCGGGCCTGCTTTCGGCGCCGGGCCAGCGCTCTCAGCGACACCGCGCGCAGTCGGCTCTGCTTGACTGTTCGGTGTGTGGGCGTGCTGAGCCCAAGCGGTGCTCATGCCTGCCGTGGCGAGTAGAGCGGCCAGTATCGTGCTTATTCTGTTGTGCATGTTCTTAGTCGGTTAAGGTCAGGCCACCACCACTTCGCGGAACATCCCCGCGTCCATATGCAACATCAAGTGGCAGTGCCAAGCCCATCGTCCCAAGGCGTCGGCGGTGACCAGGAAGCTGATTCGTTGCGCAGGTTGCACGGCAATGGTGTGCCGGCGCGCTTGGAACGCACCATCCGGCGCCTCCAATTCGCTCCACATGCCATGCAGATGCATCGGGTGCGTCATCATCGTGTCGTTATGCAAGATGACGCGCAGCCGTTCGCCATACTTGAAGTAGACCGGGGTGGATTTACCAAACTCGACACCGTCGAAGGACCACGAATAACGCTCCATATTGCCGGTCAGGTGCAATTCGACTTCGCGCCCTGGGCCGCGCTGGTCCAGCGGACCGCCGATGGTATGTTGGTCGGCCAGCGTCAGCACGCGACGGCCGTTGTTGCGCAGGCCGATGCCGGGGTCGTCCAGGTTGGTGCGCGCCATGTCGACCCGCATATCCGTGCTGGCGCCGTATTCGGTCCTCGCGTGCCGCGCCTTGGTGCTCGGGACCTTGAGCGATGCGTCAGCGCCCATGCTGTTCATGCCGCCCATGCCGTGCTGGCTGTGGTCCATGGCCATTGCGCCGTGTCCCATTGCTTGCATGCCCATGGAGCCATGGTCCATGCCGGCGTGGTCCATGCCCTGCATGGCCATACCACCATGATTCATGCCGCCCATTCCACCCATGCTACCCATCATGTCGGCCATGGTGAGCCACTTGGGCTTGTCCAGCGCAGGCACCGCGGCCACCAGGCCCTCTCGCGTGGCCAGCGTGCCACGGGCGTAGCCGGTGCGGTCCATCGCCTGCGAAAAGATGGTATAGGCCTCGTCCCGCGGCTCCACGATGACGTCGCAAGTCTCGCCAGCGCCGAAACGGAACTCGTCGACCGTCACCGGCTCGATGTTCTGCCCGTCAACCTGGAACACCTTAAGCTTCAGGCCAGGAATGCGTACATCGTAGAAGGTATTGCCTGAGCCGTTGATGAAGCGCAACCGCACCTTCTCGCCGGGCTGGAACAGACCGGTCCAGTTGCCGGCCGGCGTAACGCCATTGGTCAGATAGGTCAGGGTGGCACCGGAGAGATCTGCCAGATCGGTCGGATTCATCCGCATCTGCTGCCACATCTTGCGCTTGGCGAGCGCACTCTTGATCCCGTCGTTCGAGACGTCGCGGAAGAAGTCGATCGCCGTGGGCTGGTTATAGTTGTAGTAGTCGCTCTGGACTTTCAGTTTGGAGAGGACGCGCATCGGATCCTCATCGGTCCAATCCGACAGCAGCACCGTGTAATCGCGATCAGCCCGGACGCCGTCCACGCCGCTGGCCGGGTCGATGACAATGCCGCCATACACGCCGGTCATCTCCTGAAAGCCCGAATGGGAGTGATACCAATAGCTGCCAGTCTGCTCTACCTTGAACCGGTAGGTGAAGCTCTCGCCCGGCGCGATACCGGGAAAGCTGATGCCTGGTACGCCATCCATCTCGAACGGCAAAATGATCCCGTGCCAGTGAATCGAGGTCGGCTCGCGCAGCCGATTGGTGACCCGGATCGTTACCGTGTCGCCCTGCCGCCAGCGTAGCGTCGGCCCGGGCAACATCCCGTTAATGGTGGTTGCCACCCGCGGGCTGCCCGTAAAGTTAACCACCGACTCGCCAATCACGAGGTCGAATTCGGTCCCCCGCAGCACCGGCGCCGTCCCCGACGCGGCACCTTGCGGCTTGTCTGATGCTTGGGCCCACGCGATGCCCCCAAGACCGGACAATCCTGCCATCACACCCCCCGCAGCCAGACCCTGCACGAAGCGGCGGCGCGGTAGGTTGGCCAGCACAATGCCAGACTGTCGATCACGTCCCATGAAATAGTCCTTTTTGCTTGAATGGCCGCATCGGACAGCGGCAAAGAGAGAGTAACGAGGACGAGGCTACCGACAACTTACCTGAACATTACATTCCGGTAATGTCCGGGCCACTCGGAGCAGGGCTGCGTAGACTCGCCATGGGCTGACCCAAGCGCAGCCATACAATCGGAAAAAGGAAGCTCGAACATGAAACTGCTCGTCGTAGAGGACGAATCCAAGACAGGCCAGTACCTGCGCCAGGGATTGACCGAGGCCGGATTCGTTGTCGACCTGGTTGGCAACGGGCTTGATGGACAACACCTGGCGCTCAACGAGTCTTACGATCTGATTATTCTCGACGTCATGCTGCCGGACCTCGATGGCTGGAGAATTCTGCTGAGCCTGCGCGCGGCCGAGAGCGCGGTTCCGGTCTTGTTCCTTACTGCCCGCGACAGCGTCGCTGATCGGGTCAAGGGACTGGAGCTCGGCGCGGACGATTACCTGGTAAAGCCATTTGCATTCTCCGAACTGTTGGCTCGCGTCCGGACGCTGCTGCGCCGCGGCACTGTGCAGATGGGGCTGGACCGCATTCAGGTGGGCGACCTGGTTCTTGATCTTAGTCGACGTCGCGCTTCGCGCGGAGGTCGCCGGATAGCGCTGACCAGCAAGGAGTTTGCGCTGCTCGAACTGCTCGCCCGCAGGCGGGGAGAAGTTCTGCCCCGCTCGTTGATTGCGTCCCAGGTGTGGGATATGAACTTCGACAGCGACAGCAATGTGATCGACGTTGCGATTCGCCGCTTGCGAGCCAAGATCGACGACGACTTCGACGCCAAGCTGATTCAGACGGTGCGAGGCATGGGGTACGTGCTGGAAGCGCCCGAGGGGCAAGAATGAAGCGCCGTATGTCGCTGACCATGCGGCTGACGTTGTTGTTTTCTCTGACGTCGGCATTGGTGCTACTTGGCCTCGGAATACTGATCTGGCTTTCCATGGACCGGCATTTTGCCGACGAAGATTATGTGGTGCTTGGGGACAACGTTCGTCTGATTCAAAAGATCGCTCAGGAGCAATCCAGCACGCACCTGCCGAGCCGTCTTGCGGAAATGGTGGAACATCACCCCGGTTTTGTCGCCCATGTGAGCACCGCGAAAGGTGACGTCATTTACCGCACCAATGGGTTCGATTTTGGCGCCATGCTCAACGTTATTGGCCGGCTTGGACCGGATGAGACGACCTTGAGCTGGCAGCAGGGAGACAAGGAATACCGAGGTATGCGCGCGCACGCGACAGTGCCCGGCGAGTCGGTGCCCTTGGCGGTGATGGTCGGCATGGACACCGAAATCCATGCCCACTTTATGCACGCGTTTCGTCGCTCGCTGGCCTTCTATACCACGTTGGCGGTGCTCGCCAGCGGCTTGTTCGGCTGGTGGGCAGCCAGGCGCGGTCTGGCGCCGTTGCGAACGATGGCCTCTCGCGCCAAGGGTGTCACGTCGAATCACCTTGACGCCCGCATGCCCGTGGAGACCGTGCCGGTGGAGATGGCCGATCTGGCGGCGACGCTGAATGCCATGCTCGAGCGCTTGCAGGACGATTTCCGGCGATTGTCCGAATTCTCGTCCGACCTGGCTCACGAATTGCGCACGCCGATCACCAACCTGATGACCCAGACCCATGTCGTGTTGTCGCAGCCGCGCGAGGCCGCCAAGTACCGCGACGTGTTGGCCTCCAACGCCGAGGAGCTGCTGCGCCTTGGCCGCATGGTGTCCGATATGCTTTACTTGGCCAAGATGGAGCACGGCATCACGCTGCCCAACGAGGAGTCGATCCATGTCGGCGACGAGGCCCGCGCGCTGTTTGATTTCTACGACGCCTTGGCCGAGGACAAGGGTGTGCAGCTGCGCCTGCAGGGCGACGCCAGCATCGTGGGCGATCGCCTGATGTTGCGCCGCGCACTGAGCAATCTGCTGTCGAACGCACTGCGGTATACGCCCAGCGGCAAAGCGATTGTGATCAAGGCATGCGAGCAAGACGGCGGCGCCACCATCGTGGTCGAGAACCAGGGCGAGGGGATCGATCCCGAGCTGTTGCCGTCGTTGTTCGACCGGTTCTTTCGGGCCGACAAGTCCAGGGCGCGCGCTGATTCGGACAGCGTGGGGCTTGGCTTGTCGATCACGCAAGCCATCATGGTGGCGCACCGCGGTGGAATCTCGGCTGAGTCGTCAGGCGGTCTCACCCGCTTTATTCTGACCTTCCCGCGGCGCCAGCCACGAGCTTAGGGAGGCCGGTCCCCCATGGCGAGCTGCGAGGCACGTGCTGATGCCAGCAAGATCGGCATACTGTTAGGCCATGTGCCGGATCCCGCTGCCAATAGCGACGCTATTGAGATAAGTATCCTTATCGTAATAGCCAGTTCGCTGCGCTAAACTGGCCCCCATGAAATCACGCCTGACCCTACCTAACTCCACATCATCCGCCAGCACGGGTATGGATACGGCCCCGACCGATGCCTC
>NZ_VZOV01000015.1 GCF_008801915.1 Cupriavidus gilardii | reverse complement strand
AGCACTTGATAACTTTTGAGCCACGGATCCGAAGACCCGCTGTGACTGCCGCTATCGAGCGCCCACACTTATCGGTTGTTCGTTTGTTAAAGAACTGCGCGGCCGGCTTTGCCGTTCGCGTCGCTGCGTTGTCAGCAGCAGAGAAACGAGATTATGCAGAACATTTCGCTTCCCGTCAACAGGTTGTCAGCACTTTTTTGCTGCGGCTCCAGCACCGCAGCGCCTTCGCCTTCCCCGTCAACCTCGCCGCCGTTCGGCTGCGAGGGGGCGAATATTAAGGGAGTGCGCGCCGCCTGGCAATACCTTTGTCATCTTTTTATGCCAGGCGACACGGCAGCCGCTTCAGCGGTGCTGGAAGTTCGGCGCGCGCTTCTCGACGAAGGCGGCCATGCCCTCCTTCTGATCCTCGGTCGCGAAGGTCGAGTGGAACAGCCGGCGCTCCAGGCGCACGCCCTCGCTCAGCGAGGTCTCGTAGGCCGCGTTGACCGACTCCTTGATCATCATCACGACCGGCAGCGAGAAGCCGGCAATGGTTTCGGCAGCGCCGACCGCCTCGTCGATCAGCTTCTCCGCCGCCACCACGCGCGAGACCAGGCCGGCGCGCTCGGCTTCGGCCGCATCCATCATGCGCGCCGTCAGGCACATGTCCATCGCCTTGGCCTTGGAGACCGCGCGGGGCAGCCGCTGGGTGCCGCCGGCCCCCGGCATCGTGCCCAGCTTGATTTCCGGCTGGCCGAACTTGGCGGTGTCCGCCGCGATCACGATGTCGCACATCATCGCGAGCTCGCAGCCGCCGCCCAGCGCGTAGCCGGCCACCGCGGCGATCACGGGCTTGCGGATACGGCGGATCGTCTCCCAGTTGCGCGTGATGTACTCGCCCTTGTAGACGTCCATATAGCTGTACTTCGCCATCATGCCGATGTCGGCGCCCGCGGCGAAAGCGCGTTCGCTGCCGGTGATCACGATGCAGCCGATCGCCTCGTCCTGGTCGAACGCCGTCAGCGCGGCGCCCAGTTCGTCCATCAGCGCATCGTTGAGCGCGTTCAACGCCTTCGGACGATTCAGCGTCACCAGTCCGACGCGGCCACGGGTTTCCACCAGGATGTTGTCGTACGCCATGGGTTTCCTCTGTCTCCAATGAAAAGGAATGCCGGCCCACATGCGAGCCGGGAAGCATCGCTGCGCCAGCAACGATACCCGGCTTCGCCGTCAGCCGGCTACTGCAAGCACTACCGAGTTCACCGAGCCCACCGAGCCCACCGAGCCCACCGAGCCCACCGAGCCCACCGAGCCCACCGAGCCCACTGAGCCCACTGAGCCCACTGAGCCCACTGAGCCCACTAAGCCCACTAAGCCCACTGAGCCCACCGAGCCCACCGAGCCCACCGAGCCCACCGAGCCCACCGAGCCCACCGAGCCCACCGAGCCCACCGAGCCCACCGAGCTCACCGAGCTCACCGAGCTCACCGAACCTACCGGCCTACCGAGCATCGCGCGGCTCGGATCGACGCCGCGGTAATGGCAAACCGCAAACGATTAATGCTAACATTTGCCGACCGACTGGTCGGTTAATTAAAGCCACCGTCGCTCTTCCCTACAATGCCAGACGGAGCCGCCACCTGGCTTCGCCAACAACAACCTTCCGGGGCGGCCGGCGCAGCGCCGCCGCAACCGGGACATGGCAGGAGACAAGCCCATGCACGCCACGCCCACGCCGTCGCCCCGTACCGCCGTCGACGCCGGCCCGGTACTGCTCGCCTGGCATGGCGACGTCGCCGTCGTCACGCTGAACCGGCCCGACAAGCTCAACAGCTTCACCCGCGAGATGCATGCCGCGCTGGTGCAGGCACTGGACCACGCCGAAGCCGGCCATGCGCGCGCCCTGCTGCTGACCGGCGCGGGGCGCGGCTTCTGCGCCGGCCAGGACCTGGCGGATCTGGACTTCACGCCGGGCCGGATGACGGATCTCGGCGACCTGATCGACAGCGCCTTCAACCCGCTGGTGCGCCGGCTGCAAGCGATGCCGCTGCCGGTAATCGCCGCGGTCAACGGCACCGCCGCGGGCGCCGGCGCCAACCTGGCGCTGGCCTGCGACATCGTGCTGGCCGCCCGCTCGGCCAGTTTCATCCAGGCCTTCATCAAGATCGGCCTGGTGCCCGATTCGGGCGGCACCTGGTTCCTGCCAAAGCGCCTCGGCATGGCACGCGCGCTGGGACTGGCGATGACCGGCGACAAGCTGTCCGCCGACGAGGCGGAGAAGTGGGGCCTGATCTGGGAAGCGATGGACGATCCACTGCTGATGGAGCAGGCGCTGGCACTGGCCACGCATCTGGCGGCGCAGCCGACCCGCGCACTGGCGGCGATCAAGCGCGCGATGTACGCCAGCGCGACGCAGACGCTGGACGCCCAGCTCGACATGGAGCGCGACCTGCAGCGCGCGCTGGGCGGATCGCACGACTATGCGGAGGGCGTCAACGCCTTCCTCGAGAAGCGCGCCCCGCGTTTCACCGGGCAGTAACGCCCCCCTTCTTCCTTTCAGGAGATCCGCTTGACTCCCGATCCGCAAGCCTTGGCCGAAGCGGCCGCGGCCAGCATGTACGAGGCCGACAGCTGCAGCCGCTGGCTCGGCATGACCATCGACGCGATCGCGCCCGGCTATGCGAGGCTGTCGATGCCGGTACGCGACGAATTCCTGAACGGCCACGGCATCTGCCACGGCGGCCTGATGTTCACGCTGGCCGATTCCTGTTTCGCCTTCGCCTGCAACAGTCACAACATCAACACGGTCGCGGCCGGCTGCAGCATCGAGTTCCTCAAGCCGGTCCGCGGCGGCGACGTGCTGACCGCCGAGGCGACCGAGCAGGTCCTGTCTGGACGGCACGGCATCTACGACATCCGCGTGACCAACCGCGACGGCGAGGTGGTCGCGATGTTCCGCGGCAAGTCCGCGCAGATCAAGGGCCATGTCGTGCCGCCGCCCGAGGCCGGCTGACCGGAGACCGCAGCGCTGCGATCGCCCACCCGTCGCATTCCCACCCCGCAGCCACACCCGAAGCGCCACCCATAGCAGGAGAGAACGATGAGCACGCGCCTGACCGATCTGCCGCTGGAGCCGATCGAGACCGCCAGCCGCGACGAATTGCAGGCCTTGCAGCTGCAGCGCCTGAAGTGGTCGCTCGACCATGCCTATCAGCATTCGCCGGTCTATCGGCGCAAGTTCGACGAGGCGGGAGTGCACCCGGAAGATCTGAAATCGCTGGCCGACCTGGCGCGCTTCCCGTTCACGACCAAGCAGGATCTGCGCGACAACTACCCGTTCGGCATGTTCGCGGTGCCGCAGGACCAGGTCGCGCGGATCCACGCCTCCTCGGGCACCACCGGCAAACCCACGGTGGTCGGCTATACGCTGCGCGACATCGACACCTGGGCCACGGTGATGGCGCGCTCGATCCGAGCCTCCGGTGCGCGGCGCGGCGACAAGGTCCATATCAGCTACGGCTATGGGCTGTTCACCGGCGGCCTGGGCGCGCACTACGGCGTCGAGAAGGCGGGGCTGACCGCGATCCCGTTCGGCGGCGGCCAGACCGAGCGCCAGGTGCAGCTGATCCAGGACTTCCGCCCCGAGATCATCATGGTGACGCCCAGCTATATGCTGGCGATCGCCGACGAGTTCGAGCGCCAGGGGCTCGATCCGGCCGCCAGCTCGCTGCAGGTCGGCATCTTCGGCGCGGAGCCGTGGACGCCCGAGATGCGCGTGGCGATCGAGCGGCGGATGGGTATTTCGGCGGTCGACATCTACGGTTTATCCGAGGTGATGGGCCCCGGCGTGGCCAACGAGTGCGCGGAGACCAAGGACGGTCCGACCATCTGGGAGGACCACTTCTATCCCGAGATCATCGACCCGAACACCGGCGAGGTGCTGCCCGACGGCAGCTTCGGCGAACTGGTGTTCACGTCGCTGACCAAGGAGGCGCTGCCGATCGTCCGCTATCGCACGCGCGACCTGACCCGGCTGCTGCCCGGCACGGCGCGGCCGGCGTTCCGCCGGATGGAGAAGATCACCGGCCGCTCCGACGACATGATGATCATCCGCGGCGTCAACGTGTTTCCGTCGCAGATCGAGGAACTGATCCTGAAGCACGCCGAGCTGGCGCCGCACTACCAGTGCGTGCTGGGCAAGGAAGGCCATCTCGATACGCTGACGGTACGGGTCGAATGCGCGCATGGCGTCGAGCCGGACACCGCACGCCAGGCGCGCGACACGCTGACGCACGAGATCAAGGCCTATATCGGCGTGACGGTCGCGCTCGAGATCCTGCCGTCTGGCGGCGTCGAGCGCTCGGTCGGCAAGGCCCGGCGGATCGTCGACCAGCGGCCGCGCTAGGCCGCCCAGCCGCCGTCCGCTCGCGGACCCGCCCGCGCTCAGCTGCGCGGCATCAGCACCCACATCCGGCCGGCCTGCTTCATGCGGCCGGCGGTCTCGCCCGCGGCATCGCCGGCGCCCCAGAAGAAGTCGGCGCGCACGCCGCCCTTGATCGCGCTGCCGGTGTCCTGCGCAAACACGAGCCGCTCGATCGGCTCGCTGGACAGCGGCCGCGTGGTCGACAGGAACACCGGCACGCCGAGCGGAATGGTGGCCGGATCGACCGCGATCGAGCGCTCCGCCGTCAGCGGCACGCCCAGCGCGCCGATCGGGCCGTCGTTGTTCGGCGGCAGCTCGCGGAAGAACACATAGCGCGGATTGACGTTCAGCATCTCCTCGACCCGCGCCGGGTTGGCGCGCGCCCAGGCCTTGATGCCCTGCATCGTGGCCTGCGCCGGCGTGATCTCGCCCCGGTCCAGCAGCCACTTGCCGAACGAGCGGAACGGCTGGTCGTTGGTGCCGCCGAAGCCGACCCGCATCATCGTGCCGTCGGCCAGCCGGATGCGGCCCGAGCCCTGGATCTGCAGGAAGGCCGCCTCGACCGCGTCATCGACCCAGACCACCTCGTTGCCGCGCAACGCCGGATCGCGCAGCAGCTGGGCCCGCGGCGGCAGCGGCCGGTTGCCCCATTGCGGCGGCTTGCGGTGCAGCGGAATCTGATAGGCGCCCTGGCGCGTACGCGAGCCGTGCAGGATCGGTTCGTAGTAGCCGGTCACCAGACCGCTGTCGGTGCCGTCGCCGTTGACGACGCGGTACGGCTGGAAATGCTGCTCGAAGTAGTTGCGCAGCGCCTGCGGGTCGCTGGCATCGACCATCAGCCCGGCCGTGCAGGGGCCGCGCCATTCGGCGCGCTTCTTCAGCGCCTGGCAGCTCGCCTGCAGCGCCGGCCATGCGGCCCGCACGTCGTCGCGCGTCCAGCCGCCGATCTCGCTCCAGCTCGCCGGCTGCAGCCGGCCCTTGCCGGCGGCACCGGTCACCGGGGGCGTCGGCTGCCCGGTCTCGATGCGCGGCGGCGGGCCGCTGACGCAACCGGCCAGCACGGCGGCCGCGCCGACGATGGCCCACAGCGCGCGGGCACCGGGCATACGGCGCGCGACGGCGGCACAGCGGGGAGAAAGCGGGAAATAACGGCGGAGGGCGAAAACGGAGTCGTGGTCAGTCATCGTTTGCGGTGTGGTTGTCGCCGGGCGTGGGCCGCGGCGGCAAGGACAGTGGCTCTCAGTGGCTGGCGGCGGCAATGGCAAGGGCACCGGCCGGAGGGCGATGCCATACAATGCTCGGGGCCGATCCGGGCCGATTCTGCTGTGCCCGACCGGCTTTGCCTCGAACGCGGGAATCATCCATGAGCGAATTCTTTCAAGACCATCCCATGCTGCTGTTCGCCCTCGAGGCCGGCGTGGCGCTGTTTCTGCTGATCTTCATCGTGGTATGGACGATGGGCACGGCCAAGAAGCATCCGCGCCCCAGCCCCGCTCCGGCCGATCACCCGTCGCGCGCCGCTTCGGCAGCGCCGGGCCAGGCCGGTCAGGCAAGCCAGGCGGACCAGGCCGCGGGGCAGGCGCACAGCAAGGACAACCGGCCGGGCGTCTAGGTTCCGGCGCCGGTTCCCACCGTGGCCCGAACCCGTTGCCCGGCGCGCCTCAATGCAGCATGCGCGGCAGCACCAGCGCGAACTCGGGAATCGGTACCTCGAAGCGATGGCCGTCCTCGGCCACGCAGAAATACTTGCCCTTCATCGAGCCGACCGGCGTGGAGATCGTGGCCCAGCTGGTGTATTCGAAGTGCTCGCCCGGCTTGAGCAGCGGCTGGTGTCCGACCACGCCTAGCCCTGCCACTTCCTGCGTGGCGTTGTCGCTGTCGGTGATCTGCCAGTGCCGCGAGATCAGTTGGGCCGCGACCTCGCCGGTGTTCTGGATCGTGATGGTGTAGGCAAAGGCATGGCGTCCGTGTTCCGGGTCGGACTGATCGGGCAGATACTGCGTGCGCACGGAAACGGAAAAAGCGTACTCGCTCATTGTCGGGGGGCCGGTGGCAAGACAAGGTAGCGGCATTGTGCGGCAAGGGCAGGGGTGCGGCAAGTCGGGTCGGCGCCGCAGCCCGCGCGGAGCGGCGCCCGCCCCGCCGCCCTCGCCCGCCGCGAAGGCGGCGTAAAATGGCGCCCTTGCGCGCCGGCCGCAGCGGCGGGACGCGCCCTTGCCTCCTTGCCACGTCGCCACCAGCGCCGCAACCCAAGCCGTCACCCACGCCATCATGAGCACCCCGAACTATCGCATCGCCCCGTCCATCCTGTCCGCCGACTTCGCCCGCCTGGGCGAGGAAGTGCGCCGCGTCACCGAAGCCGGCGCCGACTGGATCCACTTCGACGTGATGGACAACCACTACGTGCCGAACCTGACGGTCGGCCCGCTGGTCTGCGAGGCGATCCGCCCGCACGTGACCGCGCCGATCGACGTGCACCTGATGGTCCGCCCGGTCGACCGGATCATCCCGGATTTCGCCAAGGCCGGCGCCAACATCATCACCTTCCATCCCGAGGCGAGCGACCATGTCGACCGCTCGCTCGCGCTGATCCGCGATCACGGCTGCCAGGCCGGCCTGGTCTTCAACCCGGCCACGCCGCTGCACCATCTGGACCACGTGATGGACCGGCTCGACGTGATCCTGCTGATGTCGGTCAACCCGGGCTTCGGCGGCCAGGCCTTCATCCCCGAGACGCTGAACAAGCTGCGCGCGGTGCGCGAACGCATCGACGCCTATGCCGCCCGCACCGGCCGCACGATCCTGCTGGAAGTCGATGGCGGCGTGAAGGTCGAGAACATCGCGCAGATCGCCGCGGCCGGGGCCGACACCTTCGTCGCGGGCTCGGCGGTGTTCGGCAAGCCCGACGCCGACGGCGGCTATCGCGGCGTGCTGTCGGCCTTGCGCGCCGAACTGGCCAAGGTGGGCCAGTAAATGGAAGGGGCGACGCTCAAGCGCACCGACTGGCGCGGCATCCGCGGCGCCATCGTCGACCTGGACGGCACCATGGTCGATACCGCGGGCGACTTCCACGCGGCGGTCAACGCGATGCTGCAGGCGCTGTCGCATCTGCATCCGGCGCTCGGCGAGATCGCCCCGCTGCCGCTGCCCGAGATCGTCAGCTTCGTCGGCAAGGGCTCGGAGAACCTGATCCGGCGCGTGCTCGACACGCGCCTGCCGCCCGCCGCGGCCAACGGCCTGTTCGCCGACGCGCTGGCCCTGTACAACCGCGAATACCTGCGCATCAACGGCCAGTTCTCGGCGCTCTATCCCGGCGTCGAGGCCGGTCTCGCGGCGCTGAAGGCGGCCGGCCTGCGGCTGGCCTGCGTCACCAACAAGCCGCACGACTTCACCGCGCCGCTGCTCGACAAGCTGGGCCTGGCGCCCTGTTTCGAGCTGGTCTACGGCGGCGATGCCTTTCCGTTCCGCAAGCCGGACCCGCTGCCGCTGCTGAAGGTCTGCGAGGCGTTCCGGCTCGAACCGGCGCAGATGGTGGCGATCGGCGACTCCGAAAACGACGCGATGGCGGCCCGCGCGGCCGGCATCGGCGTGCTGCTGGTGCCCTACGGCTACAACCATGGCAACCCTGTACAAGGCGTCGACGCCGATGGTATAGTCGGCTCGCTTGTCAAGGCCGCTGAGGTCTTGACGGCACACCGGTAGTCTCCGGCCACGGCGCGGCAGCCGCACGGCACGCGCCCTGCCCGATCCGCGAGACCGCCCTCTCCGCATCCCGCGCAGACCCCAGAACACGACTTCATGTTCCTGAACCGCAAACGCATCTTTACTGACAGTGATCGGCAGGCCTGGCCCTGGCGTCGCTGGCGCGCCTCCCAACAGGCGTAAAGTGCGTTCGCGACTGCGCTGATCGCGTCCGGCCTGGCCATCGGCAAGGCATTGCGATCAGACCGGCGGTCCTGCCGGCCCGGTTTTCCTTCCCGGCAATCCCTGCTAGCGTTACCCGAACGCGCAATACGCCCGCTGGCTCGACATGGAGCGACAGTGGCGTTCCGGCGAGCCGCCCGACGGGGCCGGTGCTTCGGCCATCCTGCCCCTCCCAGAATCGCCCGCCGGGGATCACCTTGTCGCCGCGCCCCGGTGCGCCGTCCCAGAGGACCGTCATGACCGAACTCGAATTCAAATCGCTGGCCGACCAGGGCTACAACCGCATTCCGCTGATCGCCGAGGCCTTCGCCGACCTCGAAACGCCGCTGTCGCTGTATCTGAAGCTGGCACAGTCGCAAACCCGCGGCGTCAACACCTTTCTGCTCGAATCGGTGGTCGGCGGCGAACGCTTCGGCCGCTATTCCTTCATCGGCCTGCATGCGCGCACGCTGCTGCGCGCCTACGGGCAACGCACCGAAGTCGTCACCGACGGCAAGGTGGTCGAGACCCACGAGGGCAATCCGCTGGACTTCATCGCCGCCTTCGAGCGGCGCTTCAAGGTCGCGCTGCGCCCCGGCCTGCCCCGCTTCTGCGGCGGCCTCGCCGGTTATTTCGGCTACGACACGGTGCGCTACATCGAGAAGAAGCTGGCCAACACGCAGAAGCCCGACGACCTCGGCCTGCCCGACATCCAGCTGCTGCTGTGCGAGGAACTGGCCGTCATCGACAACCTGTCGGGCAAGCTCTATCTGATCGTCTACGCCGACCCCGGCATGCCCGAGGCCTATTCGCGCGCGCGCCAGCGCCTGCGCGACCTGCGCATGAAGCTGCGCCAGCCGGTCGACGTGCCGGTCACCAGCCCGTCGGTGCAGACCGAGGTCTACCGCGAATTCGACAAGGCGGACTATCTGGCCGCGGTGGCCAAGGCCAAGGAATACATCGTGGCCGGCGACATGATGCAGGTGCAGATCGGCCAGCGGCTGACCAAGCCCTACCGCGACGCGCCGCTGTCGCTGTACCGCGCGCTGCGTTCGCTGAACCCGTCGCCGTACATGTACTTCTACAACTTCGGCGATTTCCAGATCGTCGGCGCGTCGCCGGAAATCCTGGTGCGGCAGGAAACGCGCCGCACCAGCGAACAGGGCGAGACACGCTCGCGCCGTGTGGTGACGATCCGCCCGCTGGCCGGCACGCGGCCGCGCGGCAATACGCCCGAGCGCGACGCGCAGCTGGCCACCGAGCTGCTCAACGACCCGAAGGAGATCGCCGAGCATGTGATGCTGATCGACCTGGCCCGCAACGACATCGGCCGCATCGCGGAAACCGGCTCGGTCAAGGTCACCGACCAGATGGTGATCGAGAAATACTCGCACGTGCAGCACATCGTCAGCTCGGTCGAGGGCACGCTGAAGGACGGCATCAGCAATCTGGACGTGCTGCGCGCGACCTTCCCCGCCGGCACGCTGAGCGGCGCGCCGAAGGTGCGGGCCATGGAAATCATCGACGAGCTCGAACCGCGCAAGCGCGGCATCTACGGCGGCGCGGTCGGCTATCTGTCTTTCGGCGGCGAGATGGACCTGGCGATCGCGATCCGCACCGGCATCGTCAAGGATGGCAATCTGTATGTGCAGGCGGCCGCCGGCATCGTGGCCGATTCGGATCCCGAGGCCGAATGGCGCGAGACCGAGGCGAAGGCGCGCGCGGTGATCCGCGCCGCCGAGCAGGTCCAGGACGGGCTGGACTCGGACTTCGCGTAAGCGCCGGCTGCAGCCCAGGGAGTTTGTCGCCCCCGCGCACGCGGGGGCCCAGCGTCTTCCCTCCGGGCTGAAAAAAGCCACTGGGTTCCCGCCTGCGCGGGAACGACCAGCGTTACTTCACCGCGGCAGTTTCCCGGGCCGGCGCTTGCACCGCATGCGGCAGATGCACGTCCGCGATCGTGCCGTCGCCCTCATGGTCGACCACCGCCACCTTGGCCCGCTGCAGCGCGTGCAACTGCTGGCCCGACACATGGAAGCTGCGCGCCAGTTCATCGTCGCGCAGCGCCGGGATCGGCTTGCGCCGATCGAGCCCGGAGAAGCGGTACTGGTTGTACAGCGCCCAGCTCAGCAGCACCACGCCGTTGAACAGCCCCACCACCACGTAGATCGACAGCGTGCCGGCGGTCGGCAGCAGCGCCGACCAGAACGGCACGTCCGGACCCGCATTGGCGTGCCGCAGCACCGCCTGCAAACCGGTCACGCACAGGTAGCCGAAGCCGATCCAGGCCAGCGCGGTCAGCAGCGCGTCGATCAGCCAGCCCAGCCGCGTACGCCTGGTGCGAACGATCATGTCATCGGGATTCATCATGACCTCATCGATTTGATGCCGCGATCCGGGCTGGTCCAACGGGCGCGGCGCCGGGTCTTGAGCATGACTTTGGGGAAGGCCATCAGCGTGGTCAGCATGCCGATCATCCAGAAGGCCAGCGGATACCAGATCGTCCAGTACATCGAGCGGCCCAGCTTGGGCTCGTAGCGGCGGTCGATCGCCACGCTGATCGCGAACTGCAGCACGCACACGACCGCCAGCACCATGCCGGTAAAGCCCGGCGGCACCAGCTTCTCGATGCGGACGTTGTCGGGCAGGTCGACGAAATGGCCGAGCGCCCACAGGATGATCGACATCGCGAAGATGAAGGCCCAGCCGGCCGACAGGCAGTACTCGGCCATCAGCGGCCACAGCCGGCGATGGCGCCAGATCCAGATCGAGCGCACGTTCTTCAGGAACACCTCGGCGCCGCCCTGCGCCCAGCGCAGGCGCTGCTTCCACAGGCCGCGCAGCGTCTCGGGCATCAGGATCCAGCACAGCGCGCGCGGTTCGTAGAAGATCGACCAGTGGTCGCGCTGCAGCTTCCAGCTGATGTCGATGTCCTCGGTGATCATGTCCAGGCTCCAGTAGCCGGCGCGATCGAGCGCACGGCGGCGAAAGGCCGCGACCACGCCGGACACCGTGAACACCTGGCCGTAGACACGCTGGGTCCGCTTGATCAGCCCGATGATCGACGAGAACTCGCCGACCTGGATGCGGCCGATCAGCGTCGAGCGGGTGCGGATGCGCGGGTTGCCGGTCACCGCGCCGACGCGTGGGTTGTCGACCATCGGCGCGACCAGATAGGCGGCCGCATCCGGATCGAGCACCGCGTCGCCGTCGATGCAGACCAGGTACTCGCCGCGCGCGGCCAGCGCGCCCATGCGCAGCGCCATCGCCTTGCCCTGGTTCTGGGCCAGATGGACGACGCGCAGCCGCTCGTGCCTGGCCGCCATCGCATCGAGCAGCGCGCCGGTGCCGTCGCGCGAGCCGTCGTTGATCGCGATCACCTCGAAGTTCGAATAGCGCTGCGCCAGCGCGGCGCGCAGCGTTTCCTCGCCGTTTTTCTCCTCGTTGAAGCACGGCACCAGGATCGAGATGAAGGGCTCGCCGGCCACCTTGGGCGGCTGGCGGTCTTCGTCCCAAGACCACTTGCGTTCCCAGTGCCACCAGTAATAGATGCCACCGGCCATCCACAGTCCGGACATGAACAGCGGATAGAAGAACACGAAGGCAAGCAGCAGGTCGCCGGTCGCCAGCACGGCCATGCCGATCGGCAGGCCGAGCGCGATGCACAGGACGATCAGGGCAAATAGACGTTCGATCATGGCGCGGGATACCAGGCGTTGGACAGCGCCGGCCGGATCAGGTCGAGCCGAGGCTGGTTGTTATGGAAGTCGTCCGGGTAGTAGCCGAAGTTGCGCGCGCCGCGACGCTGCAGGCGTTGCATCCAGCCCGCCAGCACGGCGCTGTCGACCGGCGGCGCATCGGCCTTGCGCCAGTCGCGGCTCTGCAGCTCGAACACCGTGCGGCGCAGCGCGCCCGGGCGCTTGGCCACGGTGTCGACTAGCGAGTCCAGCCACGCGTTTTCCTTGCCGGCCGGCACCTGCTCCATGTACGGCATGGCCATCGGCGCGGTCCAGTCGTAGGCGACGAGGAAGTCGTCGAGGTTCTGCGCGAACCACGCCTCGCTCTCCGGCTGCAGGATCGGCGCGGCGAAGATGTTGCGCGCGGTCTTGATCGCCGGGCCGCGAATGGCGCGGACCTTGGCGGTCAGCTCGTGCGTGAAGTCGACCAGCGCACGGCTCTTGAACCGCGTCCAGCGCTGCATCGTCTCCGGATTGGCACGCAGCGCCTCGATCGAGTCGGGCAGCCCGGCCTTGCGATAGGCCGCCAGCGCCGGCGCGCTGGCATCCTCGAAATCGCTCATCACGGCGTCGTCGTGGAACAGGATGCCGTCGAACACCGCATGGCGCGCCAGGTCCTCGTACAGCTCGCCGATGCGCTGGCGGGCGACCGGATCGAACGGTGACAGCCGGCGGTACTGCTTCGGATCGACGTCGATGCGGCCGGTCTTCGGATCCCAGCGCGACACGCGCGCGATCGACTTGTCCAGGTCCAGCGCCAGCACCGGCATCCACGCATAGAGCTTGACGTTGGTCCGGTTCCGCAACTGCCAGGCGACGCGGTTGAACAGATCGGCGCGCACCGGCAGCACGCGGTTGGGGAAGTACACCGACTTGACCAGGCCGCTGGCATCGGGATCCGCAAAGGCCTGCAGGAACACCGTGTCGATCTTCAGGTCGTAGATGCGCTGCACCAGCTTGTCCAGATTGCGGTCGACCTGGGCCGGATCGGCATCGTAGACATAGTCCAGATCGACGTGGGCGACGCGCATGTTCTGCTGCTGCTCCATCTCGACCACCGATTGCGCGAAGCCGCGCAGGCCAGGGTCGTCGCCGATCAGCAGGCGGGCGCCGGACATCATCTTGTCCACCGTCGCGAGCCCGTCTTCCAGCGTCAGCGCCATCTGGTAGCCGTTCTCGCCGATGATGCGCAGCGCCGAGCCGCTCTCGGCGCCGTACGGCCAGATCCAGACACGCACCGGCTTGCCGGTGATGCGGCGAACCTTCTCGGTGATCCGCTGCACGTCGTCGCGCACGCGCTTCTCATAGGCGGCGTCGCTCTCGTAGGTGCCCGTCTTGCTGTCGTAGGCATGCACCGCGGCCACCGGCTGCGTGTTGCCCTGCGGATTGGCCAGCACGCCGTAGTGGTGCGCGTCGGTATGGGCGCCGATCTCGACCAGACCCGAGGCGGCGATCTCGCGCACCTGCTGCCAGGTCAGCATGCGGTCCCGCTCGGTCGGCGTGCCGCCGAAATCGACGGGCTTGTTCTCGGGCGTATCGAGCCACACGCCGACCGGCGCCAGCACGGCGGGCCAGCGATAGGCCTTCAGGATCGGCAGCACGCGCGTATGGAAGCTGCGATAGCCGTCGTCGAAGGTCAGCAGCACCGCGCGGTCCGGCAGCGCCGGGCCGCCGTTGCGGGCGGCCAGGATCTGGTCGACCGTGACCGGCCGATAGCCGTTCTCGCGCAGCCACGCCAGCTGGCGGATCAGATGGTCGGTGCGTACGCTCAGATAGGCCTGGTCCGGATCGCGGTCCTCCACGTCGTGGTACGCCAGCACCGCGACATGGTTGCGCGGCCACGGTTGCTCGGCCTTCGCGACAGGCCGGTCGGCCGGCGGCGTGAACACCGGAATGTCCTTGGCGCAGGCGGCCAGCAGCAACGTGGCCACCGCCAGCAACAGCATCAGAAAAGCGCGATAGGGGCGCATCAAGGTTGCGTCCATGGCATGCATCCCGTTCAGAATCGGTAGGTCAGGTCGAACACGATGCGCAGTTCGCGCTCGCGCTGGCCGTCGTACGGTCGGCTGGTGCCGGTGATCGTGGCGCCGACGTCGAACACGTCGTTGGTGCGGAAGCGCTGGCCATAGCCGATCATCATGATGGCGCCGGTGCCGTAGCCGCGCTGCGCATAGGCGCCCGCGCCGGCGAGGAACTGCTGTTCCCACACGGTCTCGTAGCGGCGATGCAGCGTGTGCGTCAGCCGCACCGACGGCAGCATGGTCAGGTCCGAGCGCGGGTTGTAGTACGGCGTGTCCCGGCGCGTATTGCGCGAGGCCCAGATGTCGACCAGCAGGTCGCCCTTCAGGTGCGGCGCGGTATAGAAGCGCTGCTCGCCGGCGACGCCGCCCTCGAGGCGATCGTTGCCGTCGCTGAAGCGCGACGGCGCCACCGTGAACATCCACTCGCTGCGCTCGCTGGCGCGGTAGCGCGCGAACGCCGCCAACGTATCGGCGTAGATGCCCTGCTTCAGCGCGCGCAGCGGCGTGCCGGTCGAGCGCAGCGCGCCCGAGGCGCCGACCTGCCAGCGGTCGTCGATGTCGTATTGCGCCGACAGCCGGCCGCCGGCACGGCCGCCGTTGCCGCCGCCATAGTCGTGCGCCGAGACCTCGCCCTCCAGCGTCAGGTCGCGCACGCGGTATTGCACGCCGGTGCGCGCCCAGCGGTAGTCGACGCTGCCTTCCTGGAAGCGGCCGGTCGCATAGCCGATGCCGCCGAAGGCGCGCCAGTCGTAGTGGATCGGCGGGCTGTACAGCACCGCCTCGATGCCGAAGTTGCCGTTGCCGACCACGGCGCTGTCGTTGGCGAGGCCCCGATAGCCCTCGATGCGCAGCTCCGACTTGTTGTGGACCTGCCAGTCGCGATCCAGGCGCCGGACCGCCAGGTCTTCGGGATAGCGCGCCATCGTGTCGTTGCGCAGCATCTCGGCCTGCCGCCACTCCTGCAGGTCCAGCGCGGCATGGCCCTGCTGCACCTCGAGCGGCACGGCGCGCGGCTCCAGCGTTTCGGCCAGCTTCAGCTCGCCCTCGGCCTGGCGCGGCCAGCCGCGGGCCCGGTACAGCTCGGCCAGCAGCACGCGCAGCCGCGAATTGCCCGGTGCATGGCTGACCAGCTCCTCGAGCCGCTGCTGCGCGTCGACGGTGTCGTCGGCCTGCCGGCGCGAACGCGCGCTGACCTCGGCGGCATCGAGCCACAGATCGTTCGGCTGCCGCGTCGGCTGGCCGCGCAGCCACCGCCAGCGCGGTTGCTCGGCGCTGGCCTGCTCCACCACCTCGCCGGCCGGCGGAAACTTCTCGGCCTCGGCATGCGCGTAGTACAGACCCGTCTGCGCTGCCAGCCGCGCCTCGGCGTCGCCGCCGGGCGGATAGGCCTCGCGGATTGCCTGCGCGTACAGCGTCTCGGCCTGTTCGGGATGACGCAGATAGAGATAGGCCGCGGCCACGTCGGACAACGCAAAGGCCGGGACCTCGACGCCCTCGGCCCGCAGCGCCTCGTATTCGTCGACCAGGTCCTGCATCCGCACGCGCGCATGCAGCGCGGCGAGCCGGTCGATGCGGGCGCGGCGCAGCTGGGCCTCGCCGCGCGGGCCGGTGCCCCGCAGTTGCGGCAGCAGTTGCTCGTAGCGGGCCAGCGCGCGGTCGGCGATGGCGAAGCGCTCGGCTTCGGTCCGGGTCGGCATGTCGGCAAGCCGCACCTGTTCGGCGGTCGCGTCCAGTTCCAGTTCGAGCCGGTCGGCCCGGTCCAGCAGGCCGGGATGTTCGTCCGCCACGCGCAGCGCGGCTTCCGGCAGTCCGGCATGCTCGAGCGCGCGTACGTATTCGCGCACCACGTCCTTGCGCTGCGGGGCCAGGCCATGCGCGCGGTCGGCCTCGAACAGCGCCTCGTACGGATCGTTGGCGCGGGTATGCGCGTAGGCCAGCGCAATGCGGGCATCGGGGCTGGACGGCTGCCGCTCGACCAGCGCCCTGCCCGCCGCGACGGCGTCGGCGGTGCGGCCGCTGTCGGCCAGCACCAGGATCTCGCCCAGGGCAAAGTCCTGGCGCGCCGGGAAACGTTGCCGGCCTTCACGATAGTGCGCCAGCGACGCGTCCCACTGGCGCTCGTCGCGCTCGGCGCGTGCGATGGCGGCCAGCACCTCGGCAGGCAGCTGGCTGGCGTCGCCGCCAAGGCCGCGATACGTCTCGAGGACCTCGGCGGGGCGGCCGGCCCAGCCGGCGATGATCATGCGGTCGTAGGCGGCGCGGCGGTCGGCCGGCGCCTGCGCCAGCCGCTCGCGCAGCGCGGTCAGCGCCGGTTCGTAGTCGCCGGCGCGGGCGCGCTGGATCAGCGCATCGTATTGCTGGTCGGCCTGCGCCGGTGCGGCATGTGCCGGCACCGCCAGGCACGACATCGCCGCCGCCAGCCCGACGGCCAGCTGCACCGGGGTACGCCGCCGCAACGCCGGCAGACGGCGGCTATCGGCCGGAACGCGGGCAGGAGAGCGCGAATGACGCGTCATCAAAGACTCCATTGGGACTCCGCAGCCTGTCTCGCTGTGATGGTCAAGCGCCCGCGGCGTGCATCGATGGCGCGCACGCGAGTCCGTTATCGGCTAGGGAAGGGCGGCACGAGGGCACGGAACCCGATCGGGTCTGTCCCGCCTGCGGAGATCGACGGGGGAGGACCTACGGGATCCGGCGGGCACCGAAGAACCGCGCCGGATGGCCATCGCAGAGGGGATGGCGTCGTGCAACCGCAACCGCTGCAATGGCGCAAGGTGCGGAGCCGCAAAACTTCGCAAAGTGTAGTGAAGAAGCTGAAAATCGATTGTGAACGATAGAAAACGCGCCAAATTCCGCTTCCGCCGCCCCCAACCCTGGTTGGGGATTGCGGCACGGGCCCGCCGCCGGGGAGCGCCTACGCTCGACACCGGCGTGCGAGGCAAGTTAAAGTAGCGACTTCGTTGCGGATGCGCGGTGCCCCACAAAGCGTCGCTTTCCGTGTAACCTCCGAACACAGACCGATCACCCCCGATCGACCTGATCACCCAATCGTCCGACCTAGAACCACGATGACCTTCCGGGCTCCGACCGTTTCGTCGCATTCGTCCCGTTGGTGGCGCTTCCACTAGGAAGCGGCACGTCGTTGCGTTCTTGTTCGCACCTTGCCGCCGTTCCGGTTGGCAAACGTGCGGTCCGACAGCTCACCGGTGCGGCGGCTCCTAGATACCCAGGAGATCTGCCGATGCCGTCGAACCCCTCCCCCGCTTCAACCGTTCCGATTTGCCGCCGCGCGCCAGCCCGTGGCCGTCGCTTCGTGCGTCCGCGCGCCGCCGGGCCGCTTGGCAAGGCGCACGTGCGTTCCATGTCCACCAATTTCCAAGCCGGGTGAATCATGCTGCTGATGATCGACAACTACGACTCGTTCACCTACAACCTGGTGCAGTACTTCGGCGAACTCGGCGCCGACGTGCGGACCCACCGCAACGACGAGATCACGATCGATGAAATCGAGGCGCTGGCGCCCGAGCGCATCTGCATCTCGCCCGGCCCGTGCAGCCCCGCCGAGGCCGGCATCTCGGTGGCCGTGCTCAAGCACTTCGCCGGCAAGCTGCCGATCCTGGGCGTGTGCCTGGGCCATCAGGCGATCGGCGAGGCGTTCGGCGGCAAGGTGATCCGCGCCAAGCAGGTGATGCACGGCAAGGTCAGCCGCATCGAGACCACGCAGCAGGGCGTGTTCGCCGGCCTGCCCAGGGCGTTCGACGTGACGCGCTATCATTCGCTGGCGATCGAGCGCGAGACGCTGCCCGACTGCCTCGAGGTCACCGCATGGACCCCCGACGGCGAGATCATGGGCGTGCGGCACAAGCAGTTCGCGATCGAGGGCGTGCAGTTTCATCCCGAGTCGATCCTGTCCGAACACGGCCACACGCTGCTGGACAACTTCCTGAAGGCGGCGCGATGAAACGGCTCGACGCCCCGCTCGCCCCTGCCCTTGCTCCCGCCCCCTCACGCGACCGATCGAACGAACCCCACGCCTGCGAGACCGCCATGCCCATCACGCCCCAGGAAGCGCTGACGCGCTGCATCGAACACCGCGAAATCTTTCACGACGAAATGCTGCACCTGATGCGGCAGATCATGCAGGCGCAGATCTCGCCGGTGATGGCCGCCGCGATCCTGACCGGGCTGCGCGTCAAGAAGGAGACCATCGGCGAGATCACCGCCGCCGCGCAGGTGATGCGCGAATTCGCCAACAAGGTCACGGTGTCCGAGCGCGAGCATTTCGTCGACATCGTCGGCACCGGCGGCGACGGCTCGCATACGTTCAATATCTCGACCGCGTCGATGTTCGTCGCGGCCGCGGCCGGCGCGCGCATCGCCAAGCACGGCAACCGCGGCGTCAGCTCGAAGTCCGGCAGCGCCGACGTGCTGGAGGCGCTCGGCGTCAACATCATGCTGACGCCCGAGCAGGTCGGCCGGTGCATCGAACAGACCGGCATCGGCTTCATGTTCGCGCCGACGCACCATCCCGCGATGAAGAACGTCGCGCCGATCCGCAAGGAGATGGGCGTTCGCACGATCTTCAACATCCTGGGCCCGCTGACCAACCCGGCCGACGCGCCCAATATCCTGATGGGCGTGTTCCACCCCGATCTGGTCGGCATCCAGGTCCGCGTGATGCAGCGCCTGGGCGCCCGTCACGCGCTGGTGGTCTACGGCAAGGACGGCATGGACGAGGTGTCGCTGGGCGCCGCCACGCTGGTCGGCGAGCTCAAGGACGGCGAGGTGCGCGAGTACGAGATCCATCCGGAGGACTTCGGGCTGTCGATGATCTCCAACCGCGGCCTGAAGGTCGCCGACGCGGCCGAATCGAAAGAGATGCTGCTCGAGGCGCTGTCCAACGTGCCGGGCACCCCGCGCGAAATCGTGTCGCTGAACGCCGGCACCGCGCTGTATGCGGCCAATGTCGCGTCGTCGATCGAGGACGGCATCGCCCGCGCGCGCGAGGCGATCGCCAGCGGCGCTGCCCGCGCCAAGCTCGACGAGTTCGTGCAGGCGACGCGGCAGTTCCAGTAATCAGAGGCAAGCAAGCATGTCCGACATCCTGCAGAAGATCCTGGCCGTCAAGGCCGACGAAGTCCGCGCCGCGCGCAAGCGCCGCGACCTGCCCAGTCTGCGCGCCGAAGCGGAGAGCCTGCGCGCAGAACCCGGCCTGGCGCCGCGCGGATTCGGCGCGGCATTGCGCGCGAAGATCGGGGCCGGCCACGCCGGCGTGATCGCCGAGATCAAGAAGGCGTCGCCGTCCAAGGGCGTGCTGCGCGAGCATTTCGTGCCCGAGGCGATCGCCGAGAGCTACGCCGGCCATGGCGCGGCCTGCCTGTCGGTGCTGACCGACGAACACTTCTTCCAGGGCCATGCCGACTACCTGCGCCGCGCACGTGGCGCCTGCCCGCTGCCGGCGCTGCGCAAGGACTTCATGGTGGACCTGTACCAGGTCTACGAGGCCCGCACCTGGGGCGCCGATGCGATCCTGCTGATCGTCGCCGCGCTCGATCCGGGCCTGATGGCCGACCTCGAGGCCTGCGCGCACGAACTGGGCATGGACGTGCTGGTCGAGGTCCACGATGGCGCCGAGCTCGAAGCGGCGCTGCGGCTGAAGACGCCGCTGGTCGGCGTCAACAACCGCAATCTGCGCACCTTCGAGGTCTCGCTGCAGAACACGCTGGACCTGCTGCCGGCGATGCCGGCGGAACGGCTGGTGGTCACCGAGTCCGGCATTCTCGGACCGGACGACGTGTCCCGGATGCGCGAGGCCAATGTGCACGCCTTCCTGGTCGGCGAAGCGTTCATGCGCGCCAAGGACCCGGGCGCCGAGCTGGCCCGGCTGTTCGCCTGATTTCCACCATTCACCGCTCTTACGGCGGCGCACCGACCGATCCGATGGCCCAGGAAATCGAACTGAAACTGGCAGTGCCCGATGCCGCCGCCGCGGCTGCGCTGGTGGCCTGGCTCGACGCCAACGCCCAGGCCCTCGGCGAATCGCATCTGCTCAACGTCTATTTCGACACGCCGGCCCATGAGCTGGCGCAGGCGCGCGCCGCGCTGCGGCTGCGCCGCGACGGCAAGCGCTGGCTGCAGACGTTGAAGACCGCCGGGCGCAGCGAGGCCGGGCTGGCCACGCGCAACGAATGGGAGACCGAGGTCGCCGGCGAAGCGCTGGAGCCGGCGAAGCTCGACGACGAGGCGCGCGCGCTGCTCGAGCCGCTGCTGGGCCGGCTGCGGCCGGTGTTCCGCACCGATTTCGTGCGGCGGACCTGGCGGCTGCGCTGCCCGCTGACCGGCGCCGGCGCCGGCGAGACACACGGGCAAGCGCAGGGCGAAGCCGAAATCGAAGCGGCGCTGGACGCCGGCGTGATCACCGCGGTGTCGGAGGATGGCACCACGCCGGCGTCGGGGTCGGCGCGCGAGACCATCCATGAACTCGAACTGGAATGGCTGTCGGGCGATCCGTCACAGGCTGCCGCGACGCTGCGCGCGCTCGGCGAGCGGCTCGGCGCGGTCGCCGCGCTGACGCCATCGGACCGCAGCAAGGCCGCGCGCGGCTACGCGTTGGCCAAGCAAGCCGGCTCGCCGGCGGGAGCCGCCTGATGGGCCGCCGTCCGAACCGATCCCCCGCCGAAACCGGCCAGGGTGAACTGTTCGCCGGCGTGGCGAGCGATGCCGGCGCCGACGCAAGGGCCGATACGCAGGCCGACGCACAGACCGACGCAGGCGCCATTGCACCCGCCAATGCCGCGCCCGCCAGCGCGCCGCCGCCCCGGTGGACGCCGCTGGCGGCGCAGGCCGACGCCCTGCCGCCCGCCTGGCGCGCGCTGCTGGCGCCATGCCTGGCCACGCCCGCATGGCAGCGGCTCGCCGACTTCGTCGACGGCGAACGCGCCGCCGGCAAGCCGGTGTTTCCGCGCGACGTCTTCCACGCGCTGCATCTGACGCCGCCCGAGGCCGTCAAGGTCGTGATCCTCGGCCAGGACCCCTATCACGGCGTCGGCGTGGTCGATGGCATCGAGGTGCCGCAGGCGCATGGCCTGGCCTTTTCGGTGCCGGACGGCGTGCGGGTGCCGCCGAGCCTGCGCAATATCTTCAAGGAAATCGCCGCCGAGTACGGCGACCCGGCGGTGGCGCGGCCCACGGCCTCCGGCAATCTGGAAGGCTGGGCGCGGCAGGGCGTGCTGCTGCTGAACACCGTGCTGACCGTCGAGCAGGGACAAGCCGCCAGCCACGCCCGGCGCGGCTGGGAAGCGGTCACCGACTGCCTGATCGCGGCGCTGGCGGCCAGCCGAGAGCATCTGGTGTTCCTGCTGTGGGGCAGCCACGCGCAGGCCAAGAAGGACCTGCTGACCGGCGAGCACTGCATCCTGGAGGCGCCGCACCCGTCGCCGCTGTCTGCCCATCGCGGCTTTCTTGGCTGCGGGCATTTCCGCCTCGCCAACGACTGGCTGGTCGAGCACCAGCGCGAGCCGATCGACTGGAGCGCGCACCAGGCGCGATGACACCAGGCGCGAATGTATCGTCGCCCCTGCGAACGCGGGGCCCAGCCAGGCTTGCGTGATCGTGAAAGCCGCCGGGTTCCCGCCCGCGCGGGAACGACGAGCAAGCGACTACGTGGTGCGCCACTCGAACAGCTCGAACTCCCCCTCGCCGGGCTCGACCTCGAGCCTTTCCACCTGTGCCGCCGGCGGGCCCTGCTCCATCCATTCGCGCAGTTTCGCCAACCGCTCCGGCGGCCCGTACGCCATCACCTCGACGGTGCCATCGTCGCGGTTGCGTACCCAGCCGCCCAGGCCGAGCTGGATCGCCAGATCCTCGCAGGCCGCACGATAGCCGACGCCCTGCACCTTGCCGTGCGCCACGATGTGCCAGGTTTCCATCGCCGTTCCTCCTTGCGAGTCCGTACGCCCATACATCCGTACAACCGTAGACTAGTGCGATGACGCGGCCATGACCACCCCCGTGCGCGGAAGCCGGCCTGGCCGCGGGCGCGCGGCTGGCGTTCAGGCACGCTGCCGGATTGCACGGCCGATCGCGCCGGTGCGCAGCGCGATCTTGGCGGCGTCGGCGCGCAGCGCGCGCAGCCGGCGCTCGAGCACCGCGTTGGCGGCGCGGCCGGTCGAGCTAGCGGTGCCGCCGGGTTCCGGGGCGCCGGCGGTCTGCACCAGCGTTTCGGTATGCCAGCGGTCGGCCGAATCGGCGAGGCGGGCGCGCCGTTCGGTGGCTTCGGCGAGCGCGGCATCGGCAGCCGCGTCGGCGGCCACGGTGGCATCCGCGGTTTCCTTCGCTTGCCCGGCGCCGTTTTCGCCCGGCGCCTCCGTCGCTTGCTTCTGCCCGGTCGCCTCGGCACGCGAGTCCGCTGCCTCGGCGGCTCCCGGTGGTTCCGATGGTTCCGATGGTTTCGGTGCTGCGGCGGTGTCGGTGTCGCTGTCCCCCGCCGCGCCCGGTTCTGTCACGGCCGCGGCCGGCTGCTCCACCGGCGCCGCCCGCCGGCGGATGAAGCCCGCGCCCCGGCCCTCGCCGCGGTCGCCCTCGAGCAGCCGCTCGCTGGCCAGCCGCAGGCTGCGGCTGGCCGCCTCGGTCGCCTCCTCGATGGCGGCGCGCGCGGCCGGCAGGTCCAGCTCGTCGGCGTGCTGGCGCACCTGGATGCGCGCCGCGGCGACATGGGCCGCGACCAGGTAGTTCTGCACGATGAAGCGGTTCAGGTTGTCCACGGCGCGGTGCCGGCTCTTGGGCTCGTCGAGCATCCGCTGGAACGAGCCGATCAGCGCCGACAGGCTGTCCATGAACTGCTTGCGCTCGACCCGATAGGCGAAGTCATCCCCCGTTTTTCCCAGCAGCAGGTCGCGCGTGGCCGCGATATAGCGGCGGTTGGCGTTCAGCACGTTCTCGACCAGCGCCGGAATCGCGCGATATTCCCAGCTCGGCAGCACGAAACTGAAGATCGATGCGATCACGCCGCCGATCACCGTATCGACCAGCCGCTCGCCGACGACCGTCGAGCCCGGCATCAGCAGGTTGATCTGCACCAGCACCTGCACGCACGCCGCGATCGCCGTGTAGCGGTACTTGATCGTGACGAAGGTCGCGCTGGCCACCAGCGAGACGAACAGCACCGCCAGCAGCACCAGCGGCTCGTGCACCACGCGCAGGATCGCCAGCGCGATGATGCAGCCGATCAGCGTGCCGATCAGGCGGTCGTTGTAGCGCTGCTTGGTCATGCTGAAGTTCGGCTTCAGGATGACGATGATGGTCAGCAGGATCCAGTAGCTGTGCGAGGCGTAGGGCAGATAGCTTGCCAATACCAGCCCGGCCGCCACCGCCATCGTGACCCGCAGCGAGAAGCGGAACACCGGCGCGCGCCAGTGCAGGTTGTCGCGCAGCACGCGCCATTCGTAGCGCTGGCGCGTCAGGAATGGCGTCATGTCGGGGCCGGGCAGCACCTGGCGAGGCTCGACCGGCGTGCGCGAGGCCACGTGCAGCTGCTCGACCAGCGCGATCGCGCCCTTGATCATGTCGAGCGTCTCGCCGAGCGCCGTCATCGCGGCCGGATCGATATGGTGGTGCCGCAGCATCGCGATCTCGTCGGCGACCGCGCGCAGCGCCTCGCGGTAATCGACCTCGGCATACGAGGGCCGGCCGCGCGTCACGTCATAGGCGATGCCCTCGACGTCCTGGCACATCAGCCGGATCAGCCGCCGCAGCGCGTCGAGCACCGGCGTGCCGGCGAAGGTCTGGCGCAGCAGCGGGTAGTCGGTGTTGGTCGACAGGATGTATTCGTACAGGTCCAGCATCCGCAGATGGACCTGCACCAGCAGTCCGTCGTGCAGCGTGCGGTTGCCGCGCAGCACCAGGTCGCGCGCCGCCTGCTGCCGCTCCGCGACCACGATCTGCTGGCGCACCAGCGCGTTGAACTGCTCGTCGTAGTCGTTGCCGGCATCGTAGAAGCCGGCCTTGATCTCGAGATAGGCGGCCAGCTCGTACAGCGATTCGGCCAGGATCTGCTGCTTGGTGCGCCGCTCCATCAGCCAGCTGACTGCCATCGCATAGGCCATGTACGCGGCCGCGCCGGCGCCGAACAGCAGCGCATGCTCGATCGCGCGCCGCACGACGAAGTCCTCGCTCAACGTCAGCGTCATCACGAACAGCGTCGAGAACTGCAACGGCATCGTCTTGTTGCCGTAGACGGTCATCATGCCGGCCAGGAAGGTGACCAGCACCAGCACGACCGGCAGCACGCGCGGGAACGGCGTGACCAGCGCGACGATCAGCGTCACCGCGGTACACAACAGCACGCTGGCCAGCATCTCGTTGAACTTGTGGTTCACCGGGCTGGGCAGGTCCATCAGGCTCGTGCACAGCGCGCCCATCGACACCACCATCGCGGTCGGCAGGTCGGCCAGCTGCAGCGCGATCAGCGTCGCGCCGATGACGCCGGTGGCCGAGCGCAGGCCGCGATAGACGTAATGCGAGAAAACGAAGGTGCGGGGATCGTGGGCGTATTGCATGCGGGCGCGGTGGGCGAGCTACGGCGGACGAGCTACGGCAAACGGCGGGGCCGCCAGCTTACCGGCCCAGCCAGCGTGCGCGCAATGGATGGCGGCCGCGCTGGCGCCGATCTCCGCCTTCTTCGAGCTGCAGCCGATATTCGGTGGCCGGCTCCGGCGCGAAGGTCACCGGCAGCACGTGCAGCTCGTCGCGGCGGAACAGGTGGCAAGGCACGCTGTCGCCGGCGCGATAGCGCGCCAGCAGCTTGTCGAGTTGCCCGGCCCCGTTCGGCGTGACGCGCAGCCCGTCCACCGCGGCCAGCAGATCGCCGGCCGACCAGCCGGCCGCCTGCGCCGCGCCGCCGTCGAGCACCTGCGTCACGCGCACCCAGCCGTTCTCGCTGGTGGTCTTGATGCCGAGCGCCGCCGCGCGCGTGGGCTTGCGCGGTTCGGCCCGGATGCCGAAGGCCTTGAACAGCGCGGGCAACGGCAGCTCGCCGGTGCCCTCGGTCCAGGCCCGCAGCTGCGGGGACACGCGTACGCCGGCCACCTCGTCGATCAGCGCGTGCACCTCGTCCTCGGTGACGCCGCGCTGCACCGCGCCCGGCGCGTAGAAATCGCGGCCATAGCGCCGCCACAGCATCCGCATCACGTCGTCCAGCGAGCGGCGCCCGTCGGTGCGGCTGCGGATGGCCAGGTCCAGCGCCAGTCCGATCAGCGAGCCCTTGGTGTAGTAGCTGACGATCGCATTGGGCGCGTTTTCGTCCTGGCGGTAGTACTTGGTCCAGGCATCGAACGAGCTGTCGGCCACGCTCTGCTTGGTGCGGCCGCTGCCGCGCAGCACGCCGTTCCAGGTCTTGGCCAGCAGCTCGACGTATTGCTGCTCGGTGATGCAGCCGCTGCGCACCAGCATCAGGTCGTCGTAATAGCTGGTGAAGCCCTCGAACAGCCACAGCAGCGGCGTATGCGTTTCGGCCTGCAGCCGGTACGGCACGAAGGCCGCCGGCTTGATCCGCTTGACGTTCCAGGTATGGAAATACTCGTGGCTGCACAGGCCCAGGAAGCCGCGGTAGCCCTCGCTGCTTTCGGCGCTGGTATCCGAGCTGCCGCGCACCGGCAGATCGCCGCGCGCGCACATCAGCGCGGTGCTGGCGCGATGTTCGAGGCCGCCATAGCCGTCGCCGGTGACCATCGTCATGAAGACATAGCGGCGATTGCTGTCGAGGAACGGCGCGCGCTCGCTGCGCGGCTCGAACAGCCGGATCTGCGCCTCGCAGATCCGCTTCAGGTCGCGGCAGACGCGGTCGATGTCCAGCTGCGGCACGCGGCCGGTGAACACCACGTCGTGCTGCGCGCCGCAAGCCTTGAACGAGCCCATCGCGAATTCGCCCATCTCGACCGGATGATCGATCAGCTCGTCGTAGTCGGCGGCGCGATAGCGGCCGAAGCCATAGCGCTTCGCACCGCCGCGGCCCGGCGCTTCGGGCATCGCCGTGGCGACGCGCCAGTTGCGATATTGGTCGCCCTGCGGCGGATGGATGTCGACGGTGCAGGGCCGGTCGGCCTTGCCGTCGACGCACAGAAACACCGAGGTCCCGTTGAAGAAGCCGTGGGTCCGGTCCAGATGCGCGGCGCGCACCGACAGGTCCCACGCGTAGACCTCGTACGACAGCGTCAGCGGACCTTGCGCCGGGTCGATCGGCTCGGCCTGCCAGCTGTGCTTGTCGAGCTTGGTCAGCGCGACCGGCCGGCGGTCTGCTCCATTGCCGGCATCGGCGCGAATCCTGACGATGTTCCGCGCGAACTCGCGAATCATGTAGCTGCCGGGAATCCACGCCGGCAGCGAGAAACGTTGGCCGGCGGGATCGGGATCGTCCACCGTGACGGTGACCGCGAACAGATGCGCTTCGGGCTGAAGCGGGGCAATGGCGTAGTGGATCGGCTTCATGGCCACGATTGTAGCGTCACGGGCACGTGGGCCCGGGCGCTGCCGTTGACCCGCTCGGGCGTTGATGCGTTGATGCGTCGGTGCGCTGATGCGTTGGTGTCGCGTTGGTGCCGTCGCGGTACGCCCGCCGCGCGCGGCGCCGCCTCCAATGTCAGCGATTGACGTCGACCACCACGCGTCCGCGCATGCCGCCCGCAATGATGCGCTGGCCCGCTTCGATCGCCTCCGCCAGGCCGATCTCCTGCGTGATCGCCGCCAGCCGGTCCGGTTCCAGGTCCTGCGCGAGCCGCGCCCACGCCTGCTCGCGCCGCGCCATCGGCGCCATCACGCTGTCGATGCCGTGCAGCGTCACGCCACGCAGGATGAACGGCGCCACCGAGCCGGGGAAGTCCATGCCTTGGGCCAGTCCGCAGGCGGTCACCACGCCGCCGTAGCGCACCTGCGCGATGGCGTTGACCAGCGTGTGCGAGCCGACCGCATCGACCACCGCGGCCCAGCGCTCCTTCTGCAGCGGCTTGCCCGGCGCCGACAGCTCGGCGCGATCGATGACGTCGGCCGCGCCAAGCGCCTTCAGGAAGTCGGCCTCGCCGGTCTTGCCGGTCGAGGCCACGACGCGATAGCCGAGCTTGCCCAGCAGCGCGATCGCGACGGTGCCGACGCCGCCCGACGCACCGGTGACCAACACCTCGCCCTGCTCCGGCCGTACGCCCGAGGCCTCCAGCGCCAGCACCGACAGCATCGCGGTATAGCCGGCCGTGCCGATCGCCATCGCCTGCCGCGTCGTCAGCGACTCGGGCAGGCGCACCAGCCATTCGCCCTTCAGGCGCGCGCGCTGCGCCAGGCAGCCCCAGTGCGTCTCGCCGACGCCGTAGCCGTTCAGCACCACCTTGTCGCCGGCACGCCAACGCGGATTCGACGACTCCAGCACGGTGCCGGCGCCATCGATGCCGGCCACCATCGGCCATTTGCGCACGACCGGACTGCGGCCCGTGATCGCCAGGCCGTCCTTGAAGTTGATCGTCGAATAGTCGATCTCGACCAGCACGTCGCCGTCGGCGGGCAAATGGTCGTCCTGCAGCGTCGCGATCTCGGCGCGGGTCGACGGCTTGTCGCCGTCGGTCTGGGTCAGCAACAGTGCGCGGAAGGTCATGGTGGTGTCTCCTGGGGATGCGATCCGTTATGTGTTCCGTTGTGCGATCGGTTGTGAGTTCCGTTATGCGATCGTGCAGGCCCTGGAGGCCATGCCGGCCCACGCCGGCCTGCCGCGCCGGACCTGCTTGGTTCCTTACTTCTTCAGGCTCGACAGCTTGCGCTCCAGCGTGGCGACATCGGCCGCGCCCGGAATGCGCGTGCCATCGGTGAAGAACACCGCCGGCGTGCCGGTGACATTGAGGCTGTGGCCCAGCGCCAGGTTTTCTTCCAGCGGTGTCTTGCAATTGCCGGCACCGCTCGGCGTGACCTTCGACAGCATCCAGTCGCGCCACGCCTTGGTCCGGTCGGACGCGCACCAGACCTGCCTGGCCTTGACGGTCGAGTCCGGCGACAACACCGGATAGAGGAAGGTGTAGACCGTGATGTTGTCCATCTGCTGGAAGGTCTGCTCGATCTGCTTGCAATAACCGCAGTTCGGATCCGAGAACACCGCGACCTGGCGGCTGCCGTCGCCCTTGCTCCATTTGATCGCGCGCGACAGCGGCAGGTCGGACCACTTGATGCGATTGATCTCGGCCAGCCGCTGTTCGGTCAGGTTGGTGCCGCTGCGCGTGTCGAGCAGTTCGCCATTGAGGATGTAGCGCCCGCTGGCATCGGCATAGACCAGCTGGCCGCCGATATTGACCTCGTAGAGGCCGGCGATCGGCGTCTTCTCGACGCTCTTGATCTCCGCGCGGCCGCCAAGCATCTTCTGCACGTTGGCCTTGATGCGGTCCGCGGTCGGGTCGCTTGCGGCCAGTGCCGGGTGCGCGAAGGCGGCGGTGGCAACGGCGAGCGTCAGCATTGCCACCGCGCGCGCGGCGCGCTGGGTCAGCACGTTGCGCAGCGGGTTAGCGTGCTGCGGGTTCGGGCGGGCGGAGCGCCCGAGGGAATACGGCATATTGACTCCGGGTTCTGGTTGGCTCGGATGTGGGTGGACCGGGCGGATCGGCCGCGGATGGGTTCGGTGCATTGGCGGCGTTGGCTGCGTGCAGCGCGCTGGCGGCGTCGGTTGCGTTGGCTGCGTTGGCTACTTCGGTTGCGTTTGTTGCGCGGCTGGACCGCCTCGATGGCGCCGGCGCTCAGCCGAGCGCCCGTCCGATCAGGAAGCGCTTGAGCAGCGCCTGGCCGCCCACCGCCCGCATGCCGGTATTGCGCACCATCCGCGCCAGCCCGCCCTGCAGCGAAAACAGCCGATGCAGGCCGTCGGTGGCGGCCGTCAGCGACAGCAGATCGGTGGCGCGCGCGCGCTCGTAGCGGCGCAGCAGACGCAGATCGCCTTCGTCGCGGAACGACTCTTTGGCGGCCATCACGCGGCCAAGTTCCGCGACATCGCGCAAGCCGAGATTCATGCCCTGCCCGGCCAGCGGGTGCACGACGTGGGCGGCGTCACCGACCAGCACCACATGGGGCTGCACCACGCACTCGGCATGCTGCAGCACCAGAGGGAACGCCTGCGCCGGCGTCACGCAACGCAGCGCGCCGAACTGGCGGCCGACCGCGCCGCAGGCCGCGTCCATCGCCGCCTGCGCCAGCTGCTCCGGCGTCAGCGCGGTCAATTCGCGCGCATGGGCCTCGTCGGCCGACCACACCATCGACAGGTAATTGCCCGGCAGCGGCAGCATCGCCAGGATTTCGCAGTTGCACGACTCCTCGTCGGCCAGCAGCTTCGGCGGCGCGCCGAGGAACCACTGCCACGCGGTCGCGTGATGCGGCAGCTCGCAGGCGAAGTTCGCGACCACCCCAGACTGCCGGTAACGCCGCGTGCTGACGCCGATGTGGCACTGCGTGCGGACCCACGAGCGCGCGCCATCGGCGCCGACCACGCAGTTGGCGCGGACCCGCGCGCCATCGGCCAGCGTCAGCGTGACACCCAGCTCGTCGCGCTCGAAGCCGGTGGCGGCCTGCTGATACCAATGGACCTGATGCTGGAAGCGCAGCGCGGTGTCGAGCACGCGCTCGACATGGCTCGATTCGATGATCCACGCCAGCTCCGGCACCGCGGCCGCGTAGGCCGAGAAATGCAGATCGCCGGTCAGGCCGGCGTCGTCCCGCGCCGCGGTATCGTCGCCGAACACCCGCATGTCGCGCACCGGCTGCATCCGCGCCGGGTCCAGCGCCTCCCAGATCCGCAGCCGGCTCAGCAACGCCTGAGAGCTGGCCGAGAACGCGTAGACGCGGCTGTCCCAGTCTCCCTCACCGGGCGCGGCCGAGCCGGCCGAGGCATTGCCGGGCCGCGGCGCGATCAGGGCGACCTGCATGCCCTGCTGCGCCAGCAGCAACGCACAAGTCTTGCCGACGATGCCGCCGCCGACCACGGCAATCTGGAAATGGGAAAACGAGGTCCGCGTGGACGCGCTGGCTCTGGTCATGGGGCGATTATAGCCAGCGGCCTTGATGGGTCACCCAGCGCTCGCCCGGCAGCCGGCGCGCCCCTTGGTATGGACCGCGCGGACGGGCAGGCTTCCGGACGGCCATCCGCTAGAATACCGGCTTTGCCATCGCTTACCGCCCGGAACACCATGAGCCTCAAATGCGGCATCGTCGGCCTGCCCAACGTCGGCAAGTCCACGCTGTTCAACGCCCTGACCAAGGCCGGCATCGCCGCCGAAAACTATCCGTTCTGTACCATCGAGCCCAATGTCGGCGTGGTGGAAGTGCCGGATCCGAGGCTTAAGGCCCTCGCCGAGATCGTCAAACCCGAGCGCGTCGTGCCGGCGACGGTCGAGTTCGTCGACATCGCCGGCCTGGTGGCGGGCGCGTCCAAGGGCGAAGGCCTGGGGAACCAGTTCCTGGCCAATATCCGCGAGACCGACGCCATCACGCACGTGGTGCGCTGCTTCGAGGATCCCAACGTGATCCACGTGGCCGGCAAGGTCGATCCGCTGTCCGATATCGAAGTCATCAATACCGAACTGGCGCTGGCCGACCTCGCCACCGTCGAAAAGGCGCTGGCACGCTACGTCAAGCCGGCCCGCGCCGGCGACAAGGAAGCGCAGCGGCTGGTCGCCGTGCTGGAGAAGGCCCAGGCCGTGCTCGACGAGGCCAAGGCCGTGCGCACGCTGGATCTGGCGCCCGAAGAATGGGACGCGCTGCGCCCGTTCTGCCTGATCACCGCCAAGCCGACCATGTACGTCGCCAACGTGCGCGAGGACGGCTTCGAGAACAATCCGCACCTGGACGCCGTGCGCAAGTACGCCGAGACGACCAAGTCGCCGGTCGTCGCCGTCTGCGCCGCGATCGAGGCCGAGATCGCCGACCTCGAGGACGAGGACAAGGCCGTGTTCCTCGCCGACCTCGGCATGGAAGAGCCGGGCTTGGACCGCGTGATCCGCGCCGGCTTCAAGCTGCTGGGCCTGCAGACCTACTTCACCGCAGGCGTCAAGGAAGTGCGCGCCTGGACCATCCACGTCGGCGACACCGCCCCCAAGGCGGCCGGCGTGATCCACACCGACTTTGAACGTGGCTTCATCCGCGCGCAAACCATCGCCTTCGAGGACTTCATCGCCTTCAAGGGCGAACAGGGCGCCAAGGAAGCGGGCAAGATGCGGGCGGAAGGGAAGGAGTATGTGGTCAAGGATGGGGATGTGATGAACTTCCTGTTCAACGTCTGACGGTCCTTGACCCTACGAACGTAAGCATTTCGGACCATAACCCCTAGGTGAAACTGCCCAATTTCGAGCCGTTGGCAAAACAAGCGCACCGAGGTCGAAGACGATATTTCGACAAACCTTAGTTTGCCGCGGCGCACGACTTGTTGTGGCAGATCATATAGTTCGTGCACGGGCGGTTAACAATGCGGCCGCTACCTTTTGTTACGTTTGACGATCGGTAAGGGATGGCCCAGGCCGGGCACCGACCTGGCCCGCCTAGGCTCCTCCATCTTCTGTGTAGGGCCATTGTCCCTCGGGAGCCATTTCCCGCGGACGTCCCTTACAGGAAAAGCCGACTTGAAAAGCGGAGTCAAAACATTACGGCAAGCACTGTGCGCCGGAATACGGCTTTATACATTGGCTCACGCCGCGTACTCACACGGACAAGTCAACCCTCTCCACCAAGGTCTTCCGACCTCATCAGTACTGCTGTTGTAGAAATAGGGAAATCAGGCGAACGGATTGGCGTATTTTTTGAGAGAATGCCTTATTGGAACAATTTACTTTCCCATTGAGGGAGCTTGGGCTATATCTCAATGCGTTTTCTTCCAATCACGCGTCGCCCCGAAGGCGGCCACGCCGGCCTTTCGTGCCCTTTGGGTAAGTACCAAGACAAGCTGCAGCTTTGCACTGTCCAGTCTCAGGAAAAGCTCAAAGACCAACGCCAGCTGGTGGCAACCGAATCCATCGGGGCATCCAATCGCGCCGAAGGCATTGTCGCCGCAGCCTCGAGATTGAAATCGGTAGTCCTCCTCAACCCATCGCAGGACCATCGACGGCCCGCGCTAGGGCCACGCCGGGGCGTTAATCGCAAAAGCTGGCTTGCGTACGCCTTTCAAGAATGGCGTAGCGCTGCAATTGCAGCGCATGGCGAATCTCGCCCGATCTTAAGACACTATACAGGATTGGCAACCTGCTACGCGACTTATGGTTGCTCCGCTGGCAATACACGGCCATTCGTCCGCCTGTCGTTTCCCGACCGTAGCAGCGCATGACCTATCTGTTGGCCCAGGGCACCATCGATCGTACGGCGGTTAGGGCGGTTTGCCACAAGATGGATCAATGAGGGTTCTCCATGGATAACGTTTTCCAATTCCGCGACCAGCTCATCGAACGATACGGCAGCTTTTCCCGCAGTTTCGTTCGTATCGCTGCGCCTGATATCCAAGCCGAGGTCGAACATCAATATGCGCAAGGTCGCTATTGGCCTGAGCCGCTGGTGCAGATCAACCCGAATTACCAACGCCAGGGCACCGTGCAGAACCTGGCGGCACAGGGGGTCTTGCATGCTGCCTGCGCAGAGATCTTCCAGGTCGGGAAGTCTGAAGGTTCGCCAGAACCCCTGCATCTTTACAAGCACCAGATGGAAGCCTTGGCCAAAGGCCAGGAACGCCAAAGCTATGTGGTCACGACCGGAACGGGGTCGGGGAAGTCCCTGTCCTTTTTCATCCCGATCATCGACCGCATACTCAAGGCCAAGCAATCCGATGGCAAAGCACGTACCAGGGCCATTGTCATCTATCCGATGAATGCTCTGGCCAACAGCCAGCTGGAAGAACTCGACAAGTTTCTGCATGGCTATGCGCCAGAGCTTCGTCCCTTCACCGTCAAGCGCTACACCGGCCAGGAAAGCAAGGCGGAACGCAGCGCCATCGCGGATGACCCGCCCGATATCCTGCTCACTAACTTCATGATGCTCGAGTACATCCTCACGCGCTTCGACGAAGTGGATCGGCGTGTGGTGGAACACTGCGAGGGACTTGAGTTCCTGGTGCTGGATGAGTTGCATACCTATCGTGGCCGTCAAGGGGCGGACGTTGCCTTGCTAGTGCGGCGCCTGCGAGAGCGCTTGAAAGCCGAGCAACTGGTCTGCATCGGCACGTCGGCCACCATGTCCAGCACAGGTAGCCAAGCCGACCGCAACCGCGTGGTGGCCGACGTGGCTAGCAAACTTTTTGGCACCCCGATCACAGAGCATGACGTCATCGGCGAGACCTTGGAGCGTGTCACCAACCCGCTCAAGGACGTCAACGCCATCCGCACAGAACTACCGGCGGCCATTACGCGAAAGCAGGATATCTGGGCTGACTTCGACGCCTTTCGCAATGACCCGTTATCCATCTGGGTGGAATTGAACCTGGGTATCGAACTACCTGCCGACGAGCCTCCTAGGCGTGCGAGACCCATGATGTTGGAAGAGGCCAGCCGCCGTCTCGCCGAAGACGCGGGTTGCCAGCCTGAAGCCGCTCGCACCGCCCTGCAGCGCTTTCTAGTGGCTGCCCATGATGTGCGCACGCCCCAGGGCAGGCCGCCTTTCGCATTCAAGCTGCACCAGTTCATCAGCGGTCCCGGCAAGGTACTCACCACGCTGGAGGCGCGAGGTAAGCGCCATGTCACGCTCGATGCTCAGCGTTTCGCGCCGGGGCGACAGCAAGAGAATGTGCTGCTTTACCCGACGCACTTCTGCCGTGATTGCGGCCAGGAGTACCTACCTGTCTGGCACGCACAGCAACCGGTCAGCTTCAGCTCACGTGAAATCGACGATATCGCGGCAGAAGACGACGCCAGCTATGGCTTCCTGTGTCCTCTGGTGCCCGGGCAGCAATACGGCGGCCTGCTCGAAGACCTGCCGGAAACCTGGATCGACCTCAGCCGTAGCGAACCCAAAATCAAGCCAGCTTACAAGAATGCCGTTCCCTATATGGTCACGGTCGATGCCAAAGGGCAAACGGGCTCGGGGACGGAGTTCTGGTTCATTCCGGGAAAGTTCCGTTTCTGCCTGAACTGCGGCACGACACACGAAGCCCACGGCAAGGATGCGAACCGCCTCTCCAGCTTGTCCGGCGAAGGCCGCTCTTCGGCCACTACCATGATTGCCCTGGCGGCCTTGCAGCAATTGTTCGCACTTTCCGAACCTGCGCCAGGGCAGCCTGACCCACGCAAGTTGCTTGGGTTTACCGACAACCGCCAGGATGCCGCTCTGCAGGCGGGACATTTCAACGACTTCATTTTCCTGCTGACTCTGCGTGCCGGCTTGATCGGCGCGCTACAGGGCAGCGGCGGCCAACTCGATGAAGAACACTTGGCCGAAAGCGTATTCAAGGCCCTCGGCTTTCAAGGGGTCGATGAAGCGACCTTGGTGGAGTATCTGCGCACCCCCAAGCTCATGGGACTGGCCCGACAAGAAGCGCAACGCACATTGCGCTTCATCATCGCCTACCGGCTACTGCGTGATCTGCGGCGTGGCTGGCGCTTCAATAATCCGAACCTGGATCAACTCGGCCTGTTGCAGATTCGGTATCGAGACCTAGATGCCTTTTGCGCTGACGCCAGCATCTTTGCTGCAGACAGCACCTTGACCAAATTGACTGCAGTGCAGCGGAAAGTTCTGTTCGAACTACTGTTCGACGCCTTGCGCCGCCATCTGTGCCTGGAAAGTCGTTACCTCGACCCGGTTGAGCAGGACAAGGCACGCACCAGCGCCCACACCTACCTGAATGAACGTTGGGCCTTCGCTCCAGACGAGAAACTCGATACCGGCCGCTATCTCATCCTCGGCAAGCGCCCGGAATACAAGGGTAAACCGCGCGCCGACTTGGTGACAGGTGGTCCACGCTCCCGTCTGCTACGGCAAATAAAAACGGCCGCCTTCTGGCGCAACAGCGCCTGCGCCAGCGAGGTCGCGCAGTGGAAAGATGTCGAGTGGGCTAAGCTGATCGAAGTGCTGCTGGAGTCCGCCAAGGACTATGGTTATGTGCAGCGCCAACCAATCGACGCCCAGCTCGCAGGTTGGCGCCTGAACGCAGCTGCTCTGGACTGGTGCCTGATTGCCGATCAGCCGCAAACTGATGGCAATCGAATCAACCAGTATTTCCGCACGCTGTATCTCGGCATTGCCGACCTGCTGCGTCAGCCCTCGCATCCGCTGTTCGACTTCGAGGCCCAGGAACACACAGCCCAGGTGGATGCGCCACGCCGGCAACTGCTGGAGCAGCGTTTTCGCTACACCGAAAAAGACAGGCAGGATTGGGCGCAGAACCCGGCCCACGAAGCGCCGTTGGAACGTCTGCCGGTGATGTTCTGCTCCCCCACGATGGAGCTTGGCGTGGATATCTCCGCGCTCAACACCGTGTACCTGCGCAATGTGCCGCCGACCCCCGCCAACTACGCCCAGCGCAGCGGCCGTGCGGGTCGCTCGGGTCAGCAGGCGTTGGTCATCACCTACTGCGCGGCACTCAGTCCGCATG
This sequence comes from Cupriavidus gilardii, assembly GCF_008801915.1. Lineage (GTDB taxonomy): Bacteria > Pseudomonadota > Gammaproteobacteria > Burkholderiales > Burkholderiaceae > Cupriavidus > Cupriavidus gilardii. Next base: position 102,431 of record NZ_VZOV01000015.1, on the reverse strand, counting down.
ACCAGTGGTTCTTCCACAATGCCGAACAAATGGTGCATGGCGTAGTGCGCGCGCCAACCCTCGATCTGAGCAACCGTGATCTCATCGACAGCCACCTGCAAGCGGTCTGGCTTGCCAGTACCCAGGTGCCGCTGGACGACAGCATTGCGCCGATGCTAGATCTCGACCAGCCCGGTAAACCACTGAAACAGCCCTTGTACGAGGCGCTCCGGGCGCAGGCTGTCCAGCAGCGGGCCTTGGCCAGTGCGGACCGGGTCATCGACCAGCTCGCTGGCGAGCTTGAAGGCAGCGCCTGGTTCACGCCTGACTATGTGCGCCAGGTCATCGACAACGCGGCGCAAGCGTTCTCTGGGGCGCTGGAGCGCTGGCGCGTGCTGTTCGATGCCACCCGCCAACAGATGGAGATAGCTGATCGCATCGTCAAGAGCCATACAGCCTCGCACACAGAACGCCAAAATGCCCAGCGCCGCTACGGTGACGCCGCGCGCCAGTACGCCGTGTTGCTCAAGTCCGGCAACGGCCAGAACAATGACTTCTACACCTATCGCTATTTGGCCAGCCAAGGCTTCCTGCCAGGCTACAACTTCCCGCGCCTGCCGCTGATGGCCTGGATTCCCGCCCGTGGCGGCCAGGCTGTCAATGGCAAGGATGACGAAGGCAGCATGGTCAGCCGACCGCGCTTCCTGGCCCTTTCCGAATTCGGCCCCCGCAGCCTCATTTATCACCAGGGCCGCATGTACCGCGTGGTGCGTGCCAAACTCAACGTGGGCAATACAGACCACATTTCCGGCAACAGCCAATTGGCGACTATTGCCTCTCTGGTGTGCAGCCAGTGTGGCTACGGCCATCTCGGCGAGCCGGGCGGCGAACAGCCGCTGGTCAATCGCTGCGAGAACTGCGACGCTTTGCTCACCGAGCACGATTGGGTGCGCGAGCTCTACCGAATCGAAACCGTGGAGACTGTGGCCACCGAGCGCATCTCCATCAACGACGAGGAGCGCCAGCGTCAGGGCTTCGAGCTGCAAACCACCTACCGCTTCCTGCCCGGCCCCGATGGCCGTATCCAGCAGCAGAAGGCCACGATCCAACAAGGCGAAGACGTGCTGGGCGAGCTCACCTACGCGCCCGCTGCGCAAATCTGGCGCATCAATCGCGGCTGGCGCAGGCGCAAGGACAAGGAGCAACTGGGCTTCTACATCAACCCCATCACGGGCACCTGGAGCAAGCAGGATGCACCGGATGCCGAAGACGACCAGGGCGGCGACGATGCTTTGCTGGAGAAGGTGCCCAACCAGCGCATCGTTCCTTTTGTGGAAGATCATCGCAATCTGCTGATCTTCTCTCCCGTACATGCCTTGCCTCTGGAGGCCATGGCGACATTGCATGCCGCGCTCAAGCGCGGCATCGAAATGACCTTCCAGATCGAGGAATCCGAACTGGTGGTCGAGCCACTGCCGAAGTCCGACGAGCGCCGCGCCTTGCTGTTCTACGAAGCGGCGGAAGGCGGTGCGGGTGTGCTCACTCGCCTGGCAAACAATCGCGACGACCTTGCGCTCGTAGCCAGCAATGCCCTGCAACTGATTCACTATCGCAAACCGCAGAGCGGCATTTGGACGCTGGACGATCTGCCGTCGCTGGAACAGACCGATGCGCTTGGCAATCATCAGTGCGAAGCCGGCTGCTATCAGTGCCTGCTGTCCTACTTCAACCAGCCGGATCACGAACACATCAACCGCCGCAATGCGGATGCGCTCAAGCTGCTGGTCGCGCTGGCCAATGCCCAGGTACAGCCTGTGGAATGCAGCCCGGCCACCGTTGCAGCAACGACCTTGGCAGACGCGCCACTCGACGCCTGGCTGTCCACGCTCCGCCAGGCAGGGGCCGTGCAACCTGATGCGGTCAACGTGTCGGTCAACAATGGCGCAGCCACTGCGGCGGCCCAGTACAAGGCATCTCGTGCTCTGGTGTTTCTATCCGCGGTGGATGAGCAGACCACCAGCGTATTGCAGGACAAAGGCTGGCAGGTGCTCGATTTTTCGGACGCTTCACGTTGGTCACAACAATTCGCCGCGCACGCCGATGTGTTCGGTTCCAACGAATAAGGACGTATGACGATCCTCGAACACGACTTTCTGCCCGGCAACCTGGTGCGCGCCCGAGGCCGCGAATGGGTGGTGCAAAGCGACTCCCGCCGCGACTGGTTGCGCCTGCGCCCATTGAGCGGTGCCGATGACGAAAGCATTGCCCTGATCCCCGAGTTGGAACTGCATCCCGTCGAACCTGCCACCTTCGACTGGCCCGATCCCGCGCGCGCTGGCAACCACGCCGCCGCGCTGTTGCTACGCGATGCCTTGCGCCTGACCCTGCGCGCCGGCGCCGGCCCGTTCCGCTCCTTTGGCAATATCGCCGTGGAACCTCGCGGCTACCAGCTTGTGCCGTTGCTGATGGCACTGCGCCTGTCCACTGTGCGCCTGCTGATCGCTGATGACGTGGGCATCGGCAAGACCATCGAAGCCGGCCTGATCGCACGCGAGCTGATGGACCGTGGCGAAATCGCCCGCCTGGCCATCCTCTGCCCGCCACACCTTGTCGAGCAGTGGCAAAGTGAGTTGGAAACCCGCTTCAACCTTCAGGCCGTGGCGTTGACTTCGGCTTCGGCCTCCCGCATCGAACGTGATCTTCCGCATGGTGCGCGTCTGTTCGACCATCATCCCGTGGTGGTCGTCAGCCTGGACTACATCAAGAGCGAACGCCACCGCGAACAGTTTCTCGCCACCGCCCCCGAGTGCATCATCGTTGACGAGGCCCACACCTGCGCCAGCAGCGGCGCGGGCAAGCAATTGCGCTTCGAGTTGCTGCAACGCCTTGCCCGCGACGCACAGCGACACCTGGTCCTGCTGACCGCCACCCCACACTCTGGTGACGAAACCGCCTTCTACAACTTGCTGTCGTTGCTCGATCCACGGTTTTCCGCATTACAAGGCCGCATGACAGCCTCCGACCCGCTGCGTCAAGAACTGGCCCGCCACTTCGTCCAGCGCCGTCGCAAGGACATCGTTGAATGGCAGGCCGAGATCCATGACGGACGAGGTTTTCCTCGACGCATGAAAACCGAGCTTACCTATCAACTAAGCGGCGAATGGGGCGCGTTCTTCGACGCCGTGCAGGATTACTGCCGCGAACTGGCTGAAACCGTTGAGCAGCAAGAACAGCAAGGCGGCGCGCGCCTCATCTGGTACGCCACCCTGGCATTGTTGCGCTGCGTGGCATCGTCGCCCGCAGCCGCCGTCAAGGCGTTGACCACACGGCTGGAAGGCACTGTGCCGGATGAGGCGCTTCTCGGCGACGAGCGCCTGCACGATGGCGAGGCCGATGACCTCTCCGGCAGTGATCTGGAGCCGCCAGCCCAGGTGCAGGACGCTGCGCCGCGCCTGCAAGCCCTGATCGCCGACGCGCAACGTCTTTCCGGTAAGGCCGGTGATCCAAAGCTGGCTGCGCTCATCCGGCATATTGACCTTCTTGTGAAGGATGGCTACCACCCGGTGGTGTTCTGTCGCTACATCGCCACCGCTCATTACGTGGCCGAACACCTCAAGGCTGCTTTTCCGAAGGCCACCGTCGATGCCGTCACCGGCGAACTCACCCCCGAAGAGCGGCGAGAGCGCGTGGATGAGCTGGAGGATGCAGAGCGACGCATCCTGGTCGCCACTGACTGCCTCTCCGAAGGCATCAACCTGCAACATCTGTTCACCGCTGTCGTCCACTACGACTTGGCCTGGAACCCCACTCGCCACGAACAGCGCGAAGGCCGCGTCGATCGTTTCGGTCAGCAGGCCGATGAAGTGCGCTGCACCATGCTCTACGGGCAAGACAATCCGGTGGATGGCTTCGTGCTCAACGTTATTCTTAAGAAGGGCGAGGCCATCCAGAAGGAACTCGGCGTGCTGGTTCCAATGCCCGAGGACGAAGCCCGCATCAATCAGGCCCTGGTCAAGGCGGCATTGATGAAACGCAGCGACAGTCGCATCTCATCGCCGCAGGCGGTATTCGACTTCGGTGAGTCGGAGCAATTGCTCGCTCCACTGCAAGGCCAATGGCGCGACGCGCTGGAAAAAGCCAAGGCCAATCGCACCGTGTTCGCCCAGCGTCGCATCAAGCCAGACGAGGTGCTTCCCGAATGGCACAAACAGCAGCAGGCCTTGGGCACCCAGGCTGACGTGTCGTGCTTTCTGCAAAGCGCTTGTGTGCGATTAGGGTCACCGCTGGAAATCGACCGCAAGCAGACTGCACGCTTCTTGCCGCAGCACCTCCCCGAAGCCCTGCGCCAACGCTTGGCCGACGAGGGCATCGACAAACCCCAGCTCATCGACTTCATCGAACTGCACCGCAGTCACCCGCTGGTTGGCCTGCTGGCACAGCACCTGCTGGAAGACGCACTTGGCGGCGAACGTCCGCTGGCCGCCCGTTGTGCTGCCACTCTTACCAATGACGTGGAGGTCGTCACCACCCTCTATCTTCTGCGCCTGCGCCACCAGCTCAGCTACGTACGCCGTCGCGAACCCTTCCAGATGATGGCGGAGGAAACCGTTGCTCTAGCTGTGCAGGGCCGCAACGCCCCGCAATGGCTGGCCGACGATGGCGTGAGTCGCCTGCTCGAATGCACGCCCAGCGGCAACCTGCCGCCGGAGGCGGCACAGCGCGAAATCCGCATCGCGCTCGACTTCCTCGCCGCGCACCCGCAGCAACTGCAAGCGGTAGCCCAACAGCGGGCCGATGCCCTGCTGGCCGACCACCAGCGCGTGCGCAAAGCCACCCGTGACGTCGGCCAGTACAGCGTCAGCCCCTGCCTGCCGGTCGATGTGATGGGCGTGTACGTGCTGCTGCCTGACTCGCTATAAGCCTCGGCCTGCAGAAGAACAACCATGAAACGCATCCGCAAGGCCCAGGCCACGCTGAACCTCCCCACCCTCAAGCTCGAAGGCGGGTTATTCCTGCCCGATCAACTGGAAAAAGCCGCCCAGGGCCGCGCCAGCGCCCAGAGCGAGGCCGACTACGGTACCCCCAAGGGCGTCAAGCTCAAGGACGAATACAGCCGCGCTTTCCAGATCGCCTGCGCCCAATGGCAGCACTTCGCCGCGCAGGTTGGGCGCGCCGACATCGATGCCGCGCAGCTCACTACAGCCTTCGTCCACGAACTGCTGCGCGACGTCTTTGGCTACACCACCTTGCAAGCCACGGCAGCACAGCAAGTGGGTGAGCTGCGTTACCCGATCAGCCTCAAGGCTGATACCTTGCCCGTCCTGGTGGGACCACACACTCTGGGCCTGGACGAGACCGACGCGCGATTTGCCGTGCAGGGCGGCGGCAACCGCAAGAAATCCCCGTTCCAGGCGATGCAGGAACTGCTCAACGCCAGCGAAGCGCTGCAATGGGGCATCGTTAGCAACGGCAAGCAACTACGCCTGCTGCGCGACGCGGCCAGCCTCACCCGCCCCAGTTTTCTCGAAGTCGATCTGGATGACCTGCTCGGCGGCCAGCGCTACGCCGAATTCGCCAACGTCTGGCGCCTGCTGCACGCGAGTCGCGCATCCCGCCTTGGCCAGGGCGCTACGGTGTGCATCTGGGAACAATGGCGCAACGAAGGCCAACAGGAAGGCACCCGCGTGCGCGACGGCCTGCGCAATGGTGTCGAACAAGCTCTGCTGACACTCGGTCAAGGCTTCCTGCAACACCCCGCCAACCAAGCCTTACGCACCGCTCTGAACGACGGCACGCTCAGCAAGGACAACTACTTTCAGCAACTGCTGCGCCTGGTCTACCGCCTCATCTTCGTCTTCACAGTCGAGGAGCGCGGCGTGCTGCACCCGCAGGAAGACAGCGCCGAAGCACAGGTTGCCCGCCGCGCCTATGCCGAAGGCTACGCCCTGGCCCGCCTGCGCGAACTCTGCCTCAAGCGCCGCGCCCGCACTCGTCATGACGACCAGTGGCAAGCCATCTGCATCGTGTTTCGCGGCCTGGCGCAAGGCGAGCCGCGCCTGGCGCTGCCCGCGCTGGGCGGTCTGTTCGCACCCGAGCAATGCCCCGATCTGGATGCCGCCAGCCTGGACAACGCCCACCTGCTCGCCGCCCTGCAACACCTGCGCTGGGCAGTCGTCGCGCAAGGCAAGGGTAGCAGCCTCACTCCGGTGGACTACCGCAACATGGGGCCAGAAGAACTCGGCAGCGTCTATGAAAGCCTGTTGGAACTGGTTCCCGCCATCGATCTGCCAGCGCGCACGTTCGGCTTCGTTGGCCGCACCGAAGAGGGCAGCACCGCCGGCAACGCCCGCAAGCTCACCGGCAGCTACTACACCCCCGACAGCCTGGTGCAGGAACTGATCAAGAGCGCGCTCGATCCCGTCATCGAACAGCGCCTTGCCGCCCACCCTGACAAGCCCACCGAGGCGCTGCTGGCCATCCGCGTGATTGACCCAGCCTGCGGCAGCGGTCACTTTCTGCTGGCCGCCGCGCGCCGCCTGGCGGAAAAGCTGGCCCAGTTGCGCAGCCTCGAAGGCGGGCAGGAAGGCGCCATCCAGCCGCAGGACTACCGCCATGCCCTGCGCGAAGTGGTGGCCCGCTGCATCTACGGCGTGGACCGCAACCCCATGGCCATCGAACTGGCGCGCATGGCCTTGTGGCTGGAGGGCTACGAAGAAGGCCGCCCGCTAGGCTTTCTCGACCACCACCTGCAAGTAGGTGACGCCCTGCTGGGCCTGACCGACCTGAACGGGCTGGAACAAGGCATCGCCAAGGATGCCTTCAAGCCCTTGAGCGGCGACGACAAGGACGTCTGCAAGGAGCTGGCCAAGGCCAACGCCGCCGGCCTCAAGCAGATCGCCAAAGACTTGCAAGGCAAGCAGATGCTGCTGGGCGTGGACAACCGCAGCGGCCTGGAAGCTCTGCGCGCCATCGAAACTCTGCCCGCCGACACGCCCGAACAGGTGGCCGCCAAGGAGCAAGCCTGGCGCCACTTTCTGGAGGACTCAGCCCAGAGCCCGCTGGCCCACGCCGCCGATGTACTGGTCGGCGCCTACCTGCTGCCCAAGACAGAGGGCACGGCAGAAACCGTACCCACCAGCATCACCCTGCATGCGCTGCTGACCGCGCCGGAACGCGCCCAGGCCGAGCATGGCGCTCCTATCGTTGCGGCGCGCGACGCCTGTGAACAAGCCCGCGTGTTCCACTGGCCGCTGGCCTTCCCGCAGGTGTTCGCGCAAGGCGGCTTCGATTGCGTGCTGGGCAATCCTCCGTGGGAGCGCATCAAGCTGCAAGAGGAAGAATTCTTCGCCACCCGCCATCGTGATGTGGCGGAGGCCCGCAATAAGGCCGAACGCGCCCAGCGCATCCAATGGCTCAGCGAAGGCATGCTGGCGCGCCACCTGTACCCCGATCTGGCCCATGAGGTGCATGAGGATGAGGCGGAAAAACGCCTCTACCGCGAATTCGTTACCGCCCGCCGCACGGCGGAGGCAGCCAGCGTGTTCGCCCATGTGAAAGGCATGGAGGGCGGCCGCTACCCGCTGACCGGCGTGGGGGACGTGAACACCTACGCGCTGTTTGCCGAAACCATCCTGCAAATCCATGCCGACAGCGGCCGCGCAGGTTTCATCGTGCCCACCGGCATCGCCACCGACGACAGTACCAAGGCGTATTTCGGCTACATCACGCAGAATCGGCGATTGGTTAGTCTGTACGACATCGAGAACCGCGAGGCGGTATTCCCCTCGGTACACCGCAGCTACAAATTCTGCCTCCTCACCTTGGGCGCAGCGGGACAGGCCGAATTCGTCTGCTTCGCCACCCAGGTCAGCCAACTGGCTGACCCGCGCCGTCGCTTCACCCTCACGCCCGACGAATTCCGCCTCATCAACCCCAACACGCTCACCTGCCCGATATTCCGCTGCGAGCGCGACGCGGAACTGACCAAGAAGCTCTACCGCGCCGCCCCGGTGCTGATGCGCGATGCCGTGGTCGAAGGCGAGGGCAAGCAGGCCAAGGTAGTGGAAGTCGCGCAAAACCCGTGGGGCATCTCTTTCATGACGATGTTTCACATGTCTAACGACAGCCACCTGTTCAAGGACGAGCCAGCCGCCGAACACTTGCCGCTGTACGAAGCCAAGCTTATCCACCAGTTCGACCACCGCTGGGCCGCCTACACGGCGGACGGCCACAGTCGCGATGTCACGCTGGTCGAAAAATCCAACCCGGATTTCACCGTCACTCCGCGCTACTGGGTTGAGGCCCGGGAAGTCTGCCTGCGCGTCGCCCGTCTGCCCGAAGGCTTGCTGAAGGCCCTCAAGAACGGCAACGCACAGGCCACCGTGCTCGGCGTGACCCAGTTGCTGTTCGGCTGGCACCTGGCCGAACAGCGCCGCGCCAATCCGGGCATGGGCACATATCCCGTCTGGAAAGCCTTTGTCACCCGCCATCCTTATGCGCAGGCCATCGCTCCCACATCGCTGGGTCTCGTGGGCAACAGCCCGGAAAGCCTGCACCCCCTGAACGATGGCTACTTGCCCGCCGAAGGCGAAGCCAAGGTGCAGCCCTACAGGTCCGGCGCCCGCAGTGCCACCGCCTGGTACGCCACCGACCCCGAAGCCGAACGTGCCGTACTGGCGCTTGCCACCGCGTACGGCCATCTGCCAGTACCGGATGCGCCCTTGGCGGAGGAACATGATGTGTTGGCCCTGGCTGAACGCTGGCTGCAAGCCGCTTGCCCGCAGTGGTTGATGGGTTGGCGGGATATTTGTCGTTCAACCGATGAGCGGACGGTGATTGCGTCGGTGACGCCGTTGGCTGGAGTGGGAAACAAACTCCCGCTGTTTCTATTTGGCCACCAAGTCGAAGCGCCACAAGCTGCGGCATTCCTCGCCAATCTGTCCAGTCTCGCGCTAGATTTCGCTGCACGGCAGAAGATTGGCGGTACAACATTGAACTACTTCTATATCAAGCAGTTCCCCGTTCTACCTCCCGAACGCTACACCGAAGCCGACCTCGCCTTCATCGTCCCGCGCGTGCTGGAACTAACCTACACTGCCCACGATCTCGCCGCTTGGGCCAAGGAGTTGGGCTACGAAGGTCCACCCTTCGCCTTCGACTCCGAACGCCGCGCCACCCTGCGCGCCGAACTCGACGCCTACTACGCCAAACTCTACGGCCTTACCGAGAAAGAACTGCGCTACATCCTCGACCCCGCCGACGTCATGGGTGAAGATCACCCCAGTGAAACCTTCCGCGTGCTTAAGGATAAAGAGCGCAAGGAGTTCGGCGAATACCGCACGCAACGGCTGGTGCTGGGAGCGTGGAAGCGGTTGCAACAAGAGCCTTCCGTCCTCATCCCGCAAGCTCAGCCTGCTCGTTCCAGCACACCATTCCGAACCTATGCAGCGGGCCACACGCCGGCAACCGAAGCCGAGGATTGGCTGGCAGGGCTGGTCTGCGACATTCTCCTTCAGGGGGGCTCGTGCGACGACATTCGCCTGGGTCAAATCCTTCTGACAACCGTCCCGCAGCATAGTCCGCACAGAGAGCTTTTGACCGACTGGTTGCAGCCCGTCAATAGCGAACGGTGGTTGCATATCTGTGCCTGGCTTCGCAGCCTGTTGGGTGTGCCGGCGACAGCGCCGCTGTCCATCCGTGATCCGGAAGGCTTGGCACAGGTGCTTGGTGACGATCGTACGGCATTGCTTGCCAGGGCACTAATTGAGGCAAGGCAACAACAAGAATCGGCCCTGGCGCAGGCGCTCATCACAGCAGATTCGGCTATGCAAACGGGAAGTCTCCAAAAAAGGGGGTAAGGAATGAACGCAATCGGTATTCCGGCACCGCTTCCCACAAAGCCACGCCTATGGGTGGAGACCCTGTGGCTGCTGGAGTCACTCACGGCGAATGAGCCCTTGCGGGAAATATCACTACGTCCGGGGCTCAATCTGATTGTTTCCCCGCCGGGAAAAGGTAGCTCTGGGCATGGCGTCGGGAAAACCGCTTTTTGCCAATTGCTGCGATTCGCGCTGGACGATCCTTTCTGGTCAGAGGGGTCGACGTTGCGTGACGAACTGCTACAAGACCAGGATCTGAAGGAAGGTGCTATTGCGGCCCGTGTGCATGTCGGTGGGCATGCATGGACCGTCCTGAAGCCGTGGCGACATCAGAAGTTGTACCGCGCTTCCCGAATAGCTGACTGGAGGCAATTGGCCGCCGGAAGTGCAGAAAACGAATACCACGCTTACCAGAATTCACTGCGGCGGCATTTCGTCAAAATTTTGCCAGTTCACGAACTTCCTAATTCCGGGCAGCCTATTGAATGGCACCACATTCTGGCCTGGTGCTCCCGCGACCAAAACGCGCGATACCAGCATTACTTCCAATGGCGAGCAGAAGGTGTCCGATTCAGTTTGCCGGCGAAATCGCCCCTTGCTCTCATACGGATCGTGTTGGGTCTGCTGCACGACGCCACGACGCTGCGCGACGTGGATAGCACGACCAAAGCTTTAGAAGCCCACAAGTCCAGGCTGGATGAGTTGCGGGAGGAACCCGTACGTTTGCTGAACCATGTGCGCCGCCAATTGGCCAATCGCCTTGAAGCGCCTAACAATACACCGTTCCGCCAAGAAGGCCTGATCGAACATCCCAACCTGATTGATATTGCCAGGCAACGCCACGAGGCCTATCAACAAGAATTGAAATCCATTGAAGAAGGAAGAAAATCGCTTGGAGATGAGCGCAACAAGTGGCTGGAGAAACGGATGCCGCTGAATAGTGTCGTTAGTTTTTTATCCAATGAGATCAGGCAGATGGAAGCGTTGATTGCTGGCGATATCGAGCAGTTGGAGGCACTGCAAAACGAAGCCACATCATTGCAACAGAATCTCACGAAGCATTGCGATGCAGGAAATCGCCTGCTCAAAGAGTGTGATTATGTCATTCAGCGCATCGAACAGGTTCAAATTGATCGAAAGCAGCGCATCGTACTTCATCAGCAAACCAAAGAATCCCTTGAGAGTCGTCTGCCCCCGCTGCGGCGCCGCCTGGGCGAACTGGGGAAGGAGATGGCGCCATTGCATAAAGCACTTGCCGATATTGACAGGAAAAGTGTGGAACTGGACAAGAGGTACGCTGAAACACTATCGGCTGATCAGCTACTCAGCGAAGCTATCGAGAATTACGAATATTACGAAAGCCTCGCATCAGGAAAATCACGTTCAACTGACATGAATGCGGTACAGCGCAAGCTGGATGCAGTTCGGCGCCGCCACGAGAAGTTGCAGCTGCAACTTGAGAAAGAGCACCAAGTAGTGGCAGGCCGCCGCGAAGCGATTAGCAAAGCCATGATGGCCGTTGCAAAGTCGTTACCCTCTTTCCAGTGGGGTGTTTTCAACGATGATGAAAGACACCGCAGCCACCCCTTCCAGATGGGGCCGATGCATTCGACTACATATAAAGTGTTGGAAATTCTAGCCGGCGATGTCGCCTGTTTGATCGATAGTACGCAGGAGCAAAGTTTCCATCCCGGGTTCCTGTTGCACGATTCTCCACGCGAAGCGGAAATGAGCGAAGACATACTCTGGGCATTGCTCCGGCATGTCGCTGAAAACGGTGACGACTCGTTGCAATACATTGTCACCACCTCAACGGAGCCACCTGAAACATTCAAGCCTTTTGAGCGACATAGGCTCTCAACAGATAGCGTAGACGGGCTTCTTCTTCGTAAGCGTTTGGGTGTCGAACAAGCGGCGTTGACATGAATCTTCTGCAACGCGCCCTCATCGAAAAAACCGGCCACGACAACGGCTTCGAGCACGTGCTGCCATCTGCTGGCACTGCGGTGGTACTGGCCTCGGCCCGCCACCGTAGCCGGGCGGTGGTGACGGCATCGGCCGGCGGCTTTGACGTGCGCTTTCAACCGGCCACGCCTACGCTGCAGCCTGAACTGTTGCGCAGTTTCCAGCCGTGGGCTGGAGCTGATGACGTATTTCGCGCGCCCACACTGGCCGATGTGGCCGCCCTGCTGCGCCGTGCGGCCAGCCTGTCGCGGGCCTTGCCGAATCAGGCAGTGCGCGATTACCACGCGGCCGTGACGGAAGCTGTCGAAACGATGTCTATCGAGGCTCGAGGCACTGAAGTCGAACGCCTGGTGCGCCAGCGCCTGGGGCAGGAGCGTTACCGCGATGCCTTGATGACCTACTGGGGTGGGGCCTGCGCAGTGACTGGTGTCACCGTGACCGCGGCGCTGCGCGCCAGTCACGCCAGACCGTGGGCCGAATGCGCCGACGACGCCGAGCGGCTGGATGCCTTCAACGGCTTTCTGCTGGTGGCCAACCTCGATGCGCTATTCGACCGCTTTCTGATCAGCTTCGACGATACCGGGCATCTGTTGAGCAGCGCCCGTCTGTCCCAAAGCGATCTGCATGAGCTTGGCATTCATCCGAGGATGATGTTGCGCTGGCTGGCGAGCGAGCACCAGCCCTATTTGCAGTGGCACCGAGCTCGCTTCCTGCTCGGTGCCTGATCGAAGGAAAAAACTTGGCCAAGGCCGGAGCAAGCGTTGAAGAACTGGTATTCATAATCGAGCGCGGCGAGCTGCGCTTGCCGGAGATGCGGCGCCAGTATGTTTGGCCCCACGGGAGTGCGCGATCTGCTGAATTCGCTGTATCGCGGCTACCCATCGAGCGCAATCCTACTTTGGGAAACAGATGAGCTGTGCCGCTGCAGGATTTCGCGGTCAGCCAGAGCACAAATCCGGACCAGAGCACTCGGCTCATGCTTGATGGTCAGCAGCGTCTGACATCGCTCTCGGCTGTCATCCGTGGCGGGCCGGTGTCGGTACGCGGCCGTCGCCGGCCTGCCGATCTGCTGTTCAACTCGGACCATCCCGACCAGCTAGCTGTCGTGACTGAAGTGGAAGAGAACGGCGGCGACGAGGACGATGTCGACGACGATAGCAACCGATTGGTGACAAAACGGACTCGACCGAGCGCACAGGCCTGTTGCAAGCCGAGGGCGGTTTCGTGAACCTGATGCAGCTCGCTGAGTATGTGCCCCATCAGCGCATCGCGGTGCTGGCCTGCCCGGTTGATCCCCGTCAGACGAAGCACTGCCGACCGATCAACGTTTAAACGTGTGATCAACGGCTGATCTTTCGAACTCGTTCTGCGTTTGCTCCCGGGACTGCGCCTAATGGAATCACCACGGTTCCATCAGCCAGCCCTTTTCGTTGACGGCTAGCCGGTCCGTCAGCGCCAGGTTGTCCATGAACGCATCGTCATGCGACACCACCAGCAGCACGCCGCGATAGCTGCGCAGCATGGCCTCCAGCGCCTGGATCCATGGAAGGTCGAGGTGATTGCTCGGTTCATCGAGCAATAGCAGTTGCGGAGGCGCGTCGGCATAGAGCAGGCAGACCAGTGCCGCCTTCAGCCGCTCCCCGCCGCTCAGGGATTCCGTCGGTGCGGCAATCCTCTGTGCGTCAAGACCGAGATGCGCGAGCCGCATGCGCAGATCTCCTTCGCTGGCGCGGCGATTGACCGCCATCAGCTGCTGCAGCACCGACTGCTCGGGATGCAGGTTGGCCAACCGCTGATCGAGATACGCGCTCTCCGGGGTCACCCTGAAGGTCCCGGCCAACGGGGCGAGATGGCCGGCGATGACCTTGAGCAACGTCGATTTGCCACAACGGTTGGGGCCGACCACGCCGACGCGCTGCTGCCCCGTCAGGACCAGGCTGATCCGGCGCGCGGCTTCCGATACGAACGGCAGTTCCACCGCATCAAGTTCCGCCACGCGCCGCTGCGCTGCCTGCAGGACGGGCAGCGAATGCAGGCTGATTGCCGCTTCGCTTTCGAGTTCCTGCGCGGCTTCCCGAATGCGCTCGGTGAGCTGCTGCAGCGTGTCGGCCTGCTGTTGGCGCCATTTGCCAGCGGAACTCTCGCTGCGCTCCTTCTGGCGACCGAGCAGGATCTTCGCTTGATTCGCTTCCTTGCCGCGCCGGTCCCCGCGTGCCTGCCTTCGCTGTTGCCGCTCGCGTTGCTCGCGTAGCGCAAGTTCTTCCCGCTGGCGGTCGAGCTTGCGCCGTTCCAGCTGTTGCGCGGCGTTCAGCCGCTCCTGCGCCTTCGTCTCGGCATAGAACGAATAATTGCCGCCGTAGCTGTGCAGCCCGAGCGACGACAGCTCGACGATCCGCTCCATCGCTTCGAGCAGTTGGCGATCATGGCTGACGATCAATAGCCCGCGCGGCCAGAGCCGCAATTGTTCGATCAGCGCTTGCCGATTCGGACGATCCAGATGATTGCTGGGCTCGTCGAGAATCAGAAAGTCAGCGTCCGACAGCATGGCGCCCAGCAAGGCCACGCGCATCCCTTCGCCCCCGCTGAGACTGCCCGCTGGCGTAGTGGCATCGAGATGACCCAGGCCATGGCGTTCCAGTTCATGCCGCAAACGCTGGCGGATATCCCAACGCTCGCCAACCGCATCGAAGTCTTCCGGCGCACTGCTGCCCGCCTCGATGCGCAGCAGCGCCTCGAGCGTGTGTTGTACGCCGGCCAGACTGGCTACCGTGGCATCGGCCGAAGGGGACACCTGCTGGGCGAGGTAGTACACGCTGCCGGAGCGCACGCAACGTCCGCCGGTCGGCTCCAACTGCCCGGCTAGCAGGCGCGCGAGCACGCTCTTGCCCACGCCATTGCGCCCGACGAGGCCGGTGGGCCGATCGTCGAAGGTTTCGCTCAGTTGGGAAAAAAGCGTCCTGCCATCCGGCAGGGCGTAGGACACGCTTTCGAGCGCGAGATAGGGATTCGTCATGCTTCAATTCCAGGGATGCCAAGCACTCCCCCTGCTGCAGGGGCTGGTGGAGACTGGCCGTCATGTCGACGGCGGCATCAATGGCGCATGGGACGAATACCTCGGTGGGGATTAACGAAGGTCGAAGTATAGCGGGCAGACGAAATTGACGGGTGGGCGGCCATCATGCAGCCGACTTCAACCGCCGCACGTGCAGTCCATCGCGCCGCTGATCGACCTGCCACAGGTCATACGCGGCCTGATGCGCCAACCACGATTCCGCGCTCTTGCCGAAGGCCATTTCAAGCCGTACCGCCATTTCAGGCGTGATGGAAGCACGGCCGCTGACGATCTCGGACAGCGTTTCCCGCGACACGTCCAAAGCAGTGGCCGCCTCGGTGATGGTCAGCTGCAGCGGTTTCAGCCAGAGCTGACGCAGGATCTCGCCGGGATGCGGGAGATTGTGCATGCGCATGGTCGTCTTCCTTGGGGATACGAGCGTTTTGAAGCGGAGGAGATTGCTGCAACTCTCAACGTATCTCTTCCAAAAAACGCCCTTCAAACCCTGACCACCACCTTCCCAAACTGCTCGTTCGACTCCAGAAACCGATGGGCCTCGACGATCTGGTCGAACGCAAAAGTCCGGGCGATGGTCGGCCGCAGTTGCCCTTCGTCGAGTCCGCGCACGCTGAACGCCTTCGCCGCCGCCAGCCGCGCCGGGTCGCCGATGGTCTCGTGCACCAGATACCCCCGCAGCGTCAGCGATTTGCTCAGGACCGTGAACAGCGGAAACGGCGTGGGCGACGGGCTGAGGCCGCCGTATTCGATCAGCATGCCGCCGCGCGACATCGCTGCCGTCAATGGTTCGAAGATCGGGCCGCCGATCGCGTCGAGCACGACGCGCACGCCCTGCTCGCCGGCAATCTCCTTCAGCCGTGCCTCGAGGTCTTCCTCGCCCGAGGCCACGACATGCCGCGCACCGGCGTCGAGCAAGGCCGCCCGCTTCGCCGACGATCGCGTGATCGCGATGGGAATGGCGCCAACCATATTGGCAATCTGGATCGCTGCGAGGCCGACGCTGCTGGAGGCCGCGGTAATCGCCACGATGTCGCCCTTGCCGAGTCCGGCGACATCGATCAACGCGCCATAAGCGGTCAGGTATGGCATCCACAGCGCCGCGGCGCCTTCCCAGCTCAGCGACGGCGGATGCTTGACGACAAGCTCGGCGGGAAAGCGGACCAACTCCCCATAGGCCGGCCACTGCACCATCGACTTCGGCGGCACGATGCTGACGGCATCGCCCGGCGCCAAGCCTTCGACACCGGGGCCGACGGCTTCGATCACGCCCGCCGCTTCGAGCCCGAGCCCGGAAGGAAAGGTCGGCGTCTCGATATAGCGGCCGGTCCGCAGCAATGCCTCAGCGCGATTCAGACCGAGCGCCTTGACGCGAATCCGCACCTCGCCGACGCCGGGCTCCGGCACTTCGGCATGTTCGATGCGCAGGACTTCAGGCCCGCCGATTTGATGGAAACGGACGACGCGAGCGGTTTGCATGGCTGAATTCACTCCAAATCAATTGCAATGAATCCAGTATGATCTCCGTCAATAAATCGATAAATCGCCTCTCCGGCACGACGATCGAAACCAATACTTTTGAATCATGGACCGCCTGACCAGCATGGCCGTGTTCGTCAAGGCCGTCGATCTTGGCTCGTTTGCCGCCGCCGCGGACGCGCTGGGCATCACGGGGCCGATGGTCGGCAAGCACGTCCGCTTCCTCGAAGAGCGCCTCGGCACGCGGCTGCTGAACCGCACCACGCGCCGACAGAGCCTGACCGACTTCGGCCGCGCCTACTACGAACGCTGCCGCCTGATCCTGGCCGAGGCCGAGGCCGCCGATGCCCTCGCGGCCGATCAATTGGCCGAGCCCTGCGGCAAGCTGCGCGTCACGATGCCGGTTCACTTTGGCCGGCATTGCGCGATGCCGATCCTGCTGGAGCTGGCGCGGCAATATCCGGCGCTGGAACTGGAGCTGTCGTTCAGCGACCGGTTGATCGACCTGGCGGAAGACGGCTACGACCTCGCGATCCGCACCGGAAGCCTGCAGGACCGGGCCGACACCATCGCGCGCCGGATCGCTCGCCAGCGCATGATCGTCTGCGCCTCGCCGGCCTATCTCGATCGCCATGGCGAGCCGCAACAAATCGAAGAGCTGCGCCAGCACCATGCGATCGTCTATCGCCGCACCGGACCGGTGGCGCCATGGTTGTTCCCGCGCGACGATGGGCCACCGGTGGAATGGCATCCGGCAGGCCGGCTGCAGCTCGACGACCTCGATGCGATTGCCGACGCGGCGGCCGCCGGCATGGGGGTCGCATGGCTTCCCTCCTGGCTCGTCAGTGAACGGATCCACGCCGGTGCACTGGTGCGGCTGTTCCCGGACGAGCCGGCTTTCCTGTACGACGCCTATGCGCTTTGGCTGCGCACCCCGCATCTTGCGCGCAAGGTACGGCTTGCGGTCGATGCGTTGGCGGCGGAACTGCCCCACCGCATGCAATAGCGTTCAGCCTTTCGCGTTCAGCCTTTCGCGTCCTTCCCCGCCCGCGGAAACAGCGGCCACGCCATCGCCGCACAGGCGCCCGCCACCAGCCACACACCGGTCCAGCCGCTGCGATCGAGCAGTTGCGGGATCGCCGACGGTGCCACGAAGTACGCGGCAAACACCAGCGTATTGGCCAGTCCCAGCGCCGTACCGGCGCGTTCTGCGCCGGCCTGCGTGGCGAGCTCGGTGTAGGCGACCCCATGCCACGCCGACACCGCGATGCCGGCGAGCACGACCGCGACCATCGTCGCCAAGGCAGGCACGCTGCTTCCCATCGCGGCGCACAGCGCGAGCGGTACGAACATCAGCGCCGCGACCATCGTGCAATGACGCAGCCACGCACGGCGGTTGCCGCGCCGGTCGGTATGGCGGCCGCTCCAGATCCGCATCGCCATCGCGCCGACCTGCACCGCGCACAGCGTCGCGGCGATGCCGGACACGCCGACGTGGGCGGCATCGTGCAGGAACACCGAGGCGAAGCTGAGGATCGCAAATTGCGGCGCGCAGAGGATGCCGATCGCTGCCGCGATGCGCCAGACGCGTACGCTGCGCAGCGGCCCCGCATCACCGTGTGCATGGCGCCGTACGGCCGCGCGCGCATCGGCATGCGGCGGCTCGTGCAGCCATCGCCAGGTCAGCCAAACCGATGCCACGCAGAAGGCGGCGAGCACCGCGTACACCCAGCGAAAGCCCGCAGCCACCGCGAGCCATGGCAGCACCAGGGCCCCCAACCCGCCACCGAGCGGCACCGCGGTCTGGCGGATGCTCATCGCCAGGCCGCGCTCGCCCTCGGCGAACCATCGCATCACCGCGCGTCCGCTGGCGCCATTGACGCTGCCGCCCGCCAGCCCCAGCAGTGCCATGCAGGCCATCGCCATCCATAGCGGCGGCACGCGGTCCGCCGTCGGCGCCAGAAACAGCGCCATGATCGCCAGCGTCAGCGCCGTGGCGCCGAGCCCGTACAGCAGCACGCGACGGTCGCCCCAGCGGTCGGCCGCCGCGCCCCACGGCAACTCCGACAGCGCGGCGCCGACGCCCAACGCGCCGAGCAGCAAGCCGAGCCCCGCGTTATCGAGGTGGTAAGCGCTGCGCAGCCATACCGCGGTGGCCGGCAACCCGTTGGCGGCGGCGATGAAGCTGGCGTTGGCGGCCACGCCGACGCCCAGCACTTTCCAGCGATGTGAAGCGGCGAAGATGGCAATCGGTTCGGCACCAGGGCCGGAAAGACGGGAAGGACGGGACAAGCAAGTGGATTCGGCCACGACGGCTCTCCGATCGGGCAGTTGACGGATCGCCAGTATTCCAACGACCATTCATCATGAAAATCGGAAAGTTTTGAACCGATCGTTTTGAATTTCCGGACGATTCTCATGGCACTGAATCTGGACATCGCCGCGCTGCGCAGCCTTGTCGCCGGCGTCGACCTCGGCAGCTTTGCCCGCGCGGCCGATCAGGTGGGCCGTTCCACCTCGGCCGTCAGCGCGCAGATCCACAAGCTCGAAGACATGGCGGGCACGCCGCTGTTTCGCAAGGCGGGCAGGACGCTGGAACTGACCGAGGCCGGCAATCTGCTGCTCGGCTATGCACGCAGGATGGTCGCGTTGAACGACGAGGCCGCCGCGGCGGTCCGCGGTGTCGATCTGTCCGGCGGCGTGCGATTGGGACTGCAGGAAGAATTCGGCGAGGCGACGCTGCCCGAGGTCTTGGGCCGGTTTGCGCGCGCGCATCCGAAGGTGCGGGTCGAGGCGATGGTGGCGCGCAATCACGATCTGTTCGCCCGCATCCAGGCGCGCACGCTCGATCTGGCGCTGGTGTGGGGCGGTACGAATGGTGCCGCCGCGGCAAGAGCGCCAGGCGCCGATATCACGCTGGTCGGCGAACCGCAGATGTGCTGGGTCGGACCGGCCTCGCTGCCCTGGCGTCTCGATCCCGAGGAACCCGTCCCATTGGCCGTGTTCGACCGGCCCTGCCATTTCCACGACGCCGCCACCGCCGCGCTCGATCGCGCCGGCATTCCGTGGCGCGTCTCGTTCACCAGTCCGAACCTCGGCGGCCTATGGGCTGCCGCGGCAGCCGGTCTCGGTCTGGTCGTGCGCACGCCTTACGGCTTGCCCGCCTCGCTGCGTCAACTCGGGCCTGCCGATGGGCTGCCGCCGCTGGGCAAGATGCCGCTGATGCTGCTGCGTGCGCCGGGCCCGGCCTCCGAGGTTTCGCAGCGGCTGGCGGACATCATGTTGGAAGCGTTGCGTCCTGTCTGAGCCGCAGACGCGTTGGTTCATCGAGGCGGTTCGGAACGACGATAGGCGATCGCCAGGCCCACGCCCCCGAGCACGGCGATGGAAGCCACCACCAACCGCCACGTCACCGCCTCACCCAACAGCAACACCCCACCCGCCGCCGCAATCACCGGCACGCTGAGTTGCACCAGTCCAGCGGTAGTCACCGTCAACCCCCGCAGTGCGACATACCAGATGGCGTAGCCGAGCGCCGAGGCGATCGCGCCGGACAGTACCGCGTACAGCATGCCAGCGGCATCGTGGCTGGCCCAGGGCAGCGCGGCGAGATAGATCGGCAGGCAGCAGACCGAGGCGCGCAGGAAGTTGCCGGCGTTGGCGCGCACCGGATCGCGCGCGCCCTTGGCGCGGATCGAATAGATGCCCCACGCCGCGCCGGACGCGATCATCAGCAGCGCACCAAGCAGCGGTGGCGCGGACAGGCCCGGCAGCAGCATGCCGATCAGTCCCGCGACCGCGATCAGATAGCCGGCCGTCTGCACGAGATGAGGCCGTTCGCCGAGCCAGAGTCCGCGGCCGATCATGGTCACCTGCACCGCGCCGAACAGCAGCAGCGCGCCGGTCGCGGCCGATAGTTGCGCGTAGGCGTAGGAGAAGAGGATCGCGTAGGCGAACAGCGCCAGCGCCGAGCGCCAGTTGCCGCTCGATGCCTCAGTCGTTGGCGTTGCCTCGGGCGCGCGCGAAGCGCCACCACGCAGTTGCACCAGCACCCATAGCGTGATGGCGCCCGACAGCAGCCGCACGGTGGTGAAGCTCGCCGCGTCGATGGTGGTGTCCCGCAGCGCCAGCCGGCACAGCAGCGAGTTGCCGGCGAAGGCGAGCATCGACAGCGCGGTGCAGCCGACCACCAGCGCGGCGGACGGCCGCGTGCTCACAGCGGATGCCCTGCCGCGTCGCGCAGCTCGACCAGCAGCGCCTGGCCGTCGGCATCGACGCGAAAGGCGCCGAATTGCGCGCCCTCGTATCGACGCGCATGGCCCTCCTGGAAGAAGAAGGCGTCGGTCGAGATCTGGATCTGATCGGTACCCCAGCGCGACGGTTTCAATTGGAAGCGCAGCAGGTGTTCGCCAGCGACCAGTGGTTCGCCGCGATGCAGCCGCACGAAGCTGCCCTCGCCGTGCGCATCGAGCCGAACCACCGCGGTGCGGATACGGTCGTCGGTCGTCTCCAGCGCGCGCAGGATCGGCGCGCCGATGGCGAAGTTCAGCGCCATATAGTCGCCCTGCATCAGCGAGCGCGGATCGACCGGCGCCAGCCGCAGCAGCACCACATCGCCGCGCGCGAGCAGTCGTTCCTTGCCGATCACGCCGGCGCCCGCGACCGCGAGCGTCAGCGCCCACGCAATCAGGATCCAGCGTTTCATCGGCTGCCCTCCTCTGCGATGTCGGCCGCACCGAGCGCGGACCGGGGCCGGGTCAACCACGCGCGTGCCGCCAGCACGACGATACCGGCCGCTACCAGCGTTGCCGACTTGATCGCCAGCGTCCAGTGCAGCGCGCTGTAGTACCAGATGAAACCGAGGCCGATCGTCGCAAGGCCCAGTCCGAGCCAGGTCAGGGACGCCCGCCGCAAGGCCAGCCCGGTCGCCAGCACGCCCGCCACCACGGCGGGAGCGCCGATCATCAGCGCGGCACAGAGCGCCAGCACACCGCCGACCCCGGCGCGCCGGCGGAGCGATCGTTGCAGCCGGGCCGTTTCGGCGATGCCAAAGCCGACCAGCAGCACCGCAAACAGCGCGCCCGCCAGCCAATGCGGCACGCCGCGTGCCGCCGGTTCGGTGAAGAGGGCCAATGGATGGCCGATGCCGGTCACGATCAGCGCGGCGAGCAGGCTGCAAAGCAGCAAGGCGTCCGCGGCCGGGGCGAGCCAGTGATGGCGCCGGAGCGCGGCAAGCCGTCCCTCGGTGGTCGCGTACAGCGTCGCCTTCAGCGCGGCGACCGGCGCCAGCCAGACCAGCGCCCACCCCATCGCCTGCCAGGGCGTGGACGGACCCATCGCGATGGCGATGGTCAACGCCATCGCCACCGACACCATCGCCGCAAGCGCGCACAACAAGCGATGCAGCCGATTGCCGATCGCCGCATAGAGCAGCATCTCGCAGGCCGCGACCCCGAACCAGAACGCAGCGGTCTCCACGGCGCGGGCGCGGCCGAGCAGATCGGCGGCGGCATAAAACGCCAGCCCTTGCCCGGTCAGGCTGCTGGCCAACGCGAATTGCTCGAAGCCGGTATGGCCCCCGCGGCGCCGGTACAGCAGCGCGGCCAGTGCGATCAGCGCCAGTCCGCAGACGAGAATGGCCCCGCTGTTCTCGCGCGCGGCGACGAACACGGTGCCGAGCAGGAACAGCTGGAAGAACACCGCGCCGAGCCATCCGGCCATGCCGGTCAACAGCCGCACGGACCATGGTGCATCGGTCTCGGCGGGCGGGTGCCCTGCGACCGCGCCTTCCGCGGCCAGCGCGCGCCACAGCGCCTGCACCGCCGCTGACGGTTGCACCGTCCCGCTCCACTGACGCGACGGCGGCCGCTCGGCGAACGTGGCGGTGGTGCTATCGGTGGAGCTGTCGGTGGAGCTGTCGGTGGACGCGTCGGCGAACGTATCGATGGGCCCCTGCGCATGATCGCGATGCAAACGCATCAACCACGTCGCCGACACGGCCGACAGGCCGAGTGTCAGCAGGCCGAGCAGCAGGAAGCCGCCGAATTCCGCGCCGGCCTCGAACAGCAGGCGGCCGAGTCCCCCGACGATCAGCGCGATCAGCGACAGCGCAATCCCGCTCAGCACGAGCAGATCGACGTTGCGCCGCCGGAACCAGGCGCCCAGTCCCAGCACGGCGGCCAGCGCGACGATCAGCATCGCACCGTCAAAGCGGTCGCCGAACAGCGCACCGAGCCCGAGCCAGACCGCATGCGCGCAAGCCAGCGCCGCCAGCAGCCGCACGCCGCCCTGGCCTCGCACGCCAACACGCGGCGCGTGCGCCGACAGGACCAGCCATAGCGCGAGCTGCAGCAAGGCAGCGGCAAGCAGCCACAGGCCGACCAGCTTGCCGCCCTCGACGCCGAACAGCAGCGTGAACGGCAGGCCGGCGCCCAGTTCGACGCTGAAGAAGCGCAGCAGCGCGACATTGGCCAGCACCACCACCAGCCACCAATGGGACGGCGCGTGCGCGGCCAGCGCCCACGGCACGGCCAGCAACGTCCACCACGCGAACAGTTGCCAGGCATCGGCGCCGGTCTGGTAGACCTGTCCGATCACCGCCAGCAATGCCCCGGTGATCAATTGCGCGGCGAACAGCGCCGCGCGACCGGCCGCGTCGCCGTCGGGCCGGCGCCAGGCGAACGCCGCCAGCGCGCTGATCACCACCGCAAGCACGGCGAAGCGGGTGAACTCGTGCAGGGCCTGCCAGTTGAAGGCGAAGAAGACGATCACGCCGGCGCACAGCAGCGCCACGCCGAGCGCGAGCAGCGCCCGTTGCAGCCAGCGGTGCCAGTCGGCAGTCCAGGGCTCGGTATCGGTCCAAGCCTGGCGCGCTCGGGGCACCGCCAGCCGCCCCTGTGCGCACCAGTCCGCCAGCGCGCGCCGCTGTGCATGCCGGATGTTCAGACGGTGGGCTTGGCGATCGGTGGGCATGGATTGGGGAGCGCTCCGGAAAGGCGTTGGCTGCACTCTAGCAAAGCGCCGTGGCGACCGCACGATCAAAGGCGGTGCGACACGAACCAGCAAAGCACCGGGCGGTGCCGGTATGCTGTCGGCTTTTCCGGCTCGGGGGCTTGGGGCTTGGGGCTTGGGGCTTGGGGCTTGGGGCTTGGGGCTTACGGCTTACGGCTTAGGGCCCGGCTTGCGGCTCGGGCTGCCGGCTCGGCCGCACCGTCCTCCATCTCGTTTCGATACCTGCACGCCATGACCCTCGGCATCCTCGCCGCCCTCCACGATGAAATCGACGGCCTGATCGCCGCCATGCGCCACGACGATGCCCGCGCGACCGTCCATCGGATCGGCATGCGCGACTACTACGTGGGCGAGCTGTACGGGCAGCGCTGCGTGGTGGTGCTGGCCCGGGTCGGCAAGGTGGCGGCCGCGGCAACCACGGTGACGTTGATCCGCGAATTCGGTGTCGACGGCATCGTCTTCACCGGGCTGGCGGGCGGGATCGGCGCCGGCGTGCAGGTCGGCGATCTGGTGATCGCCGATCGGACGCTGCAGCACGACATGGACGCGCGTCCGCTGTTTCCGCGCCATCAGGTGCCGCTGCTAGGCCTGGAGGCATTCCCGACCGATCCGGCGCTGACGGCCGCGCTGTGCGAGGCGGCGCAGGCCTTCCTGACGGAGGATCTGCCCAGCGCCGTGCCGGCCGCGGTGCGTGCCCGTTTTAGTGTCACTGCGGGCGTCACTGCGGGGGTCACTGCGGGCGTCACCGCGCCGAACCTGCATCTGGGCATGATCGCCAGCGGCGATCAGTTCATCGGGGCGCCGACCACGGTGGCGGAGCTGCGGGCGCGGCTGCCCGGCCTGCTGGCGGTCGAAATGGAAGGGGCGGCGGTCGGTCAGGTCTGCCACGAATACGGCGTACCGCACGCGGTCATGCGGACCGTGTCGGATCGGGCGGACGACAGCGCCCATGTCGATTTCCCGGCGTTCCTGGCCGAGGTGGCCAGCCACTACTCGGAGGGCGTGATCCGGCGGCTGCTGGCGGCGCTGCGGTGAGGTTGGGCGCTCAGCGTCCGCGCCGCGCGAACAGCCCGCCCAGCCCGACCAGCAGCGCGGCGCCGAGGATGGCGGCGGTCCAGCCGCTCAGCTGGCCATCGATGAACCAGCGCAGCGCCCGGCCCAGGTAGAAGCTGGCGAGCGCGCCGACGCCGCCCAGCAGCAGCGCCATCGCGACGGTCAGTACCGGGCCGCGCGGATGCATCGCCCGCGCCACCAGTCCGACCACCATGCCCACCAAGAACGTCCCCAGCATCGCCCGCTTCCGTTGTTCGACCATCGACCTGACCCGCCCGCCGCCCGTGGCGGCAGCGGCGTAACGATAACTCAAGTCACAGCGCCGGCCGACTCCCGATAGCCTCGGCCGGGCCGCGAACGCAAGGATCGCGCCCGGACGGTATAATGCAAGCCGTCCCGGCGGCGCTCGGCCCGGCCCTGAATGGCCAGTGTGCGCGCCGCCATGCCCAGCGCAGGCAAAGCTGGCGCGAGGCCGGAACGGCCCGCCAGCCGGACAGCGAAACGTCCCCAACCATGCAACTGCTCGCAATCGGAATCAATCACAACACGGCGCCCGTCTCGCTTCGCGAGCGGGTGGCGTTTCCGCTCGAGCAGATCAAGCCGGCGCTGGGCGCGCTGCGCACCCAGCTGGCCGGCAAGCGCGGGACCGAGGCGGCGATCCTGTCGACCTGCAACCGGACCGAGATCTATTGCGCCACCGACCTGGTGCTGTCCGGCTCGGAGGGCTTCGATCACACGCTGCGCTGGCTGTCGCAGCACCACAATATCCCCGCCGGGGAGCTGGCCCCGCATCTGTACTCGCTGCCGCAGTCCGAGGCGGTGCGCCATGCCTTCCGCGTCGCCAGCGGCCTCGATTCGATGGTGCTCGGCGAGACGCAGATCCTTGGCCAGATGAAGGATGCGGTCCGCACCGCCGGCGAGGCCGGCACCCTCGGCACCTATCTGAACCAGCTGTTCCAGCGCACCTTCGCCGTGGCGAAAGAAGTGCGCGGCCAGACCGAGATCGGCGCGCATTCGGTGTCGATGGCGGCGGCCGCGGTACGGCTGGGGCAGCGGATTTTCGAGAGCATTTCGGGCCAGCGTGTGCTGTTCATCGGCGCCGGCGAAATGATCGAGCTGTGCGCCACCCATTTCGCCGCGCAGAGCCCGCGCCAGATCGTCGTCGCCAACCGCACCGTCGAGCGCGGCGAGAAGCTGGCCGAGCAGCTGGCCGCGCAGGGGCTCAATACCGAAGCGATCCGCCTGTCCGACCTCGGCTCGCGGCTGCACGAGTTCGACATCGTCGTCTCCAGCACCGCCAGTTCGCTGCCGATCATCGGGCTGGGCGCGGTCGAACGTGCGGTCAAGCAGCGCAAGCACCGCCCGATCATGATGGTCGACCTTGCCGTGCCGCGCGATGTCGAGCCCGAAGTGGCGCGGCTCGACGACGTCTTCCTGTACACCGTCGACGACCTCGGCGCGATCGTGCGGGAAGGCAATGCGATGCGCCAGGCCGCGGTGGCGCAGGCCGAAGCGATCATCGAAACGCGCGTGCAGCATTTCATGCACTGGCTGGAGACGCGCAGCGTGGTGCCGGTGATCCGCGAACTGCAGGCCAACGGCGAGGCGATGCGCCAGGCCGAACTCGAACGCGCGCGCAGGATGCTGGCGCGCGGCGACGATCCCGAGGCCGTGCTCGAGGCGCTGTCCGGCGCGTTGACCCGCAAGTTCCTGCACGGTCCCACCCACGCGCTCAATCACACCCAGGGCGAGGACCGCGAGGCGCTGCTGCGCCTGGTGCCCGGCCTGTTCCGCCACAGCAGCCACTCCGAGCGCTAGCCGCTCGCGGGCAGCGTCCGCGCCTTCGCGCCAAGGTCGTCGTCCGCATCACCGCGCCACGCCAGCGCGGCATCCGCCTGCGCCAGGCGCTCAGCACCAGCACGCCGTTCCAGGACGCCGCCCAAAGACACCGCCCCAACACGCCGGATTCCGATGAAAGCCAGCATGCAAGCCAAGCTCGACCAACTGGCCGAGCGCCTCGACGAAGTCAACGCCCTGCTCGCGCGCGAAGACGCGACCGCGAACATGGAGCAGTACCGCAAGCTGACGCGCGAGCATGCCGAGCTGTCGCCCGTGGCCGAGCAATATGCGCATTACCGGCAGGCCCAGGACGATCTGGCCACCGCGCAGGCGCTGCTCGACGACCCCGAGATGAAGGCCTTCGCCAGCGACGAGATCGATGCCGCGCGCGCGAAGCTCGATGAACTGGAAGCCAGCCTGCAGACGCTGCTGCTGCCCAAGGACCCCAACGACGACCGCAACCTGATCCTGGAAATCCGCGCCGGCACCGGCGGCGAGGAAAGTGCGCTGTTCGCCGGCGATCTGCTGCGCATGTACACGCGCTATGCCGAGCGGCAGCGCTGGCAGGTCGAGATCATGAGCGAGTCGCCATCGGATCTGGGCGGCTACAAGGAAGTGATCGTGCGCATCGCCGGCGATGCGGCGTTCTCGAAGCTGAAGTTCGAATCGGGCGGCCATCGCGTGCAGCGCGTGCCGGCCACCGAGGCGCAGGGGCGCATCCATACCTCGGCCTGCACGGTCGCGGTGATGCCCGAGGCCGACGAACTCGGCGAGATCGAGATCAATCCCGGCGATCTGCGCGTCGACACCTTCCGCGCCTCGGGCGCCGGCGGCCAGCACATCAACAAGACCGATTCGGCGGTGCGATTGACCCACCTGCCGACCGGCATCGTCGTCGAATGCCAGGACGACCGCAGCCAGCACCGCAACAAGGACAAGGCGATGAAGGTGCTGGCGGCGCGTCTGAAGGACATGCAGTTGCGCGCGGCGCAGGCGAAGGAAGCGACCACGCGGCGCAACCTGATCGGCTCGGGCGACCGCAGCGACCGCATCCGCACGTACAACTTCCCGCAGGGCCGCGTGACCGACCATCGCATCAATCTGACGCTGTACAAGATCGACATGATCATGGACGGCGACCTCGACGAACTGATCGGGGCGCTGGCGGCGGAGCACCAGGCCGATCAACTGGCGGCGCTGGGCGAGGACGCGTAAATGCCGCGGCGGGATATTCGCTACGGTTGTTTTCCGCCGGCAAAATACTTGTATTTCTTGCAAATGCCTGAAACAGCCATGGTAACGACATGGTTGGTCGCTATAATCGGAAACGGCTAACCCGGCACAAATACCGGGCGGGTCTTTTCTCGAAAAACGGACAAAAGGACGAAATCATGAAGAAACTGCTTGCGTTGTTGATGGTCACCGCTGCAGTGGCTGCTTGCGGCAAGAAGGATGAAGCCCCCGCCTCGTCGAACGTCGATAGCGCGATGGCCAGCGCGGCCGAATCGGCCAAGTCGGCGGCCAGCGACGCTGCCGCGGCTGCGGAATCCGCCGCCGACGCTGCAAAGGCCGCGGCCAGCAACGCAGCTTCGGACGTGTCCGCCGCCGCCGAGCGCGCCAAGGACGAAGCGGCCGCCGCCATGGCAAATGCCAAGGACGCCGCCAGCAATGCGGTCAACGAGACCGCCGACAAGGCCAAGGAAGCGACCAAGAACTAAACCGTCGCCCGCGCGGTACCGAGCCCCGCCACGGCACAGTGCCGGCGGGGCTCTCGTCTTTTTGATGGCCTCGATTCCAATGAACGATTCCCCGTCCTCCGCACCGCTGCCGCCCGGCACCCTGCCGGCGCAGGCGACGCTGCGCGAGACGCTGACCGCGATGACGCAGGCCGGGCTGCCGGCGCTGGAAGCGCGGATGCTGCTGACTCATGTAACGGGTCTCTCCCGCACGCAGCTGATCACGCGCGATACCCAGCCGCTCGACGCCGCCCAGCATGACGCGCTCGCCGCGCTGCTGGCGCGGCGGCTGGCGGGCGAGCCGATGGCCTATCTGGTCGGCGAGCGCGAGTTCTACGGCCGCCCGTTCCGTGTCAGTCCCGCGGTGCTGATCCCGCGTCCGGACACCGAGATCGCGGTGCAGGCGGCGCTGGCGCGCCTGACGGGCACGCAGGCGCCGCGGGTGCTGGACCTCGGCACCGGCTCGGGCATCCTCGCCGTCACGCTGGCCTGCGAACGGCCCGATGCGCGGGTCTGGGCGACCGACATCTCGCCCGCGGCGCTCGACATCGCGCGCGCCAATGCGGCCGCGCTGGGGGCAGGCAACGTCGTCTTCCTCGAATCGGATTGGTATGCGGCGCTGCCTGCCGACGCCCGCTTCACGATGATCGTCAGCAATCCGCCCTATATCGCGGCCGGCGATCCGCATCTGTCCAGCGGCGATCTGCGCTTCGAACCGGTCGATGCGCTGACCGACCATGGCGACGGGCTGTCCGACCTCGCCACCATCGTCGCGGGCGCCGGCCCGCACCTGCAAGCGTGCGGATGGCTGCTGATGGAACATGGCTTCGACCAGGGCGAGGCCGCCCGGCAACTGCTGCGCGACGCGGGCTTTGGCAGCGTCTTCACCGAGCGCGACCTGGGCGGCAACGAACGCTGCAGCGGCGGTCGCTGGCCCGGCGGCGATGCCGGCGTTGACACCGCCGGGGCCGGGTCCGAGCGCTGAAGCGGTGGTCCGAATCCGGTAGAATCGACCCGATCCCGCGCGCCACCCTTCGGCTTTTCATGCCATCGGCCGGCGCGCGTCTCCGACTCCATGGCGCGCGGTTCGCCTCAGCGCCCCTCCTCCGAAGCGAAAATCATGAGTGACGTGCAACAAAAGATCGACCAGATCGTCAAGGGCCATCCCGTCGTGCTGTTCATGAAGGGCACGGCCCAGTTTCCGATGTGCGGTTTCTCCGGCCGCGCGATCCAGATCCTGAAGGCCTGCGGCGTCGATGCGCCGATGACGGTCAACGTGCTGGAAGACGACAGCATCCGCCAGGGCATCAAGGAATACGCCAACTGGCCGACCATCCCGCAGCTCTACGTCAACGGCGAATTCGTCGGCGGCTCGGACATCATGATGGAGATGTACCAGAGCGGCGAGCTGCAAACCCTGCTGAAGGGCTGACGCCCTGGAAACCCCGATGAGCGCCGGGCCTGCCGCTGTGCCGCGGCGCGTGATCGTCGCGATCACCGGCGCCACCGGCGCCGTCTATGGCGTGCGGCTGCTGCAGGTTCTGCGCGCGGTCGCCGACGTCGAAACGCATCTGCTGATCTCGCCCGCGGGCGTGATGAACCTGCAGCATGAGCTCGACATCGGCAAGGCCGAGGCCGAGGCGCTGGCCGACGTGGTGCACAACGTGCGCGATATCGGCGCAACCATCGCCAGCGGTTCGTTCCGCGCGCAGGCGATGGTGATCGCGCCGTGCTCGATGCGTACGCTTGCCGCGATCGCGCATGGCCTGTCCGACAACCTGATCACCCGCGCGGCCGACGTCACGCTGAAGGAACGCCGCAAGCTGGTGCTGATGGTGCGCGAGACGCCGCTGAACCTGGCGCATCTGCGCAATATGACGGCCGTCACCGAAATGGGCGGCATCGTCTTTCCGCCGGTGCCCGGCTTCTATCAGAAGCCCGATACCATCGCGCAGTTGGTCGACCATACGATCGGCCGTGTGCTCGACCTGATCGATGTGCCGCAGACACTCGCGCCGAGCTGGGCCGGCCTGAACGGACAGATCTGAGCCGCCGGCATCGCGGCGTCCTGCCGGCCACGGCCCCCCCTTGCGATTCCCCCCCTTCCGGTATCAGCGCCAGTGCCCGCGTCCATGGCCATGCCAGTGGCCGTGCCCGCCGCGGTAATAGCCCCGATACGGATAGCCGTAGTAATAAGGCCGCGGCGCCACCACCACCGGCGGCGGTGCAACATAGACGGGCGCCCCCACACCAACCGTGACGCCAGCATCGACCGGCGCCGGGTAGACCGCGCAGCCGGACAAGCCCGCCGCCGCCACTGCCCCCAGACCTGCCAACCACGCTTTCATTTTTTGCCCCTGTTATACGGAATTGATGACGCCGTTATACGGGGCGGGTTGGTAATACGGGGTCAGGGCCCTGTAACCTGCGTTACCGTTCCCTACAAAGAGCTGGCGGCCGGCCGCCTTTCCGCCTTTCCACGTTCACGCTTTCCCGGCCTCACAGATCGAAGCGGATGCCCTGCGCCAGCGGCAGCGCGTCGCCGTAGTTGATCGTATTGGTGGCCCGCCGCATATAGCCCTTCCACGCATCCGAGCCCGATTCGCGCCCGCCGCCGGTCGCCTTCTCTCCGCCGAAGGCCCCGCCGATTTCCGCGCCGCTGGTGCCGATATTGACGTTGGCGATGCCGCAGTCGCTGCCGGCCGACGACAGGAAGCGCTCGGCCTCGCGCAGCGACTCGGTGAAGATGCACGACGACAGGCCGTGCGCCGCCGCATTGTTCAGCGCGATGGCCTCCTCCAGCGAGGTGTACGGCATCAGGTACAGGATCGGCGCGAAGGTCTCGGTCAGCATGGTGTCGTGCTGCGTGTCGGTGACCACCAGCGCCGGCCGCATGTAGCAGGCATGCGGATAGCGGTCGGCCAGCAGCCGTTCGCCGCCATGCACGGCGTTGCCCTGGGCGCGGCAGCTGGCCAGCGCATTGGCCATGTTGTCGCCGGCGGCGCGGTCGATCAGCGGGCCGACCAGCGTGCCGGCCTCGAGCGGATCGCCGACCGGCAGGCGGGCGAAGATCTGCGTCAGCTGCTCGCGCACCGTGCCGAACAGATCGGCATGAACGAAGGCGCGGCGCAGCGTGGTGCAGCGTTGTCCGGCCGTGCCCGCCGCGGCGAACGTCATCGCGCGCAACGTCAGCGAGAGATCGGCCGACGGCGCGACGATGGCCGCATTGTTGCCGCCGAGTTCGAGGATGCTGCGCTTGAACTGCCCGGCGCAGGCGATGCCGACCTCGCGCCCCATCCGCGTCGAACCGGTCGCGCTGACCAGCCGCACATCGGGATGCGCGACCAGCCGCTCGCCCAGTTGCCGGCCGCCGCACAGCACCGTGGCGATGCCGGCGTGCTCGGGCGCCGCGGCCTCGATCACGCGATCGAGCAGCGCCTGCACCGCCAGCGCGCATTGCGACGTCTTCTCCGACGGCTTCCATACCACCGCGTTGCCGCACACCAGCGCCAGCGCGGCGTTCCACGCCCACACCGCCACCGGAAAGTTGAACGCCGAGATCACGCCGCAGACGCCGAACGGATGCCAGGTCTCGCGCATCGCATGCTGGGGCCGCTCGCTGGCGATCGTCAGCCCATGCAGCTGTCGCGACAGGCCGACCGCGAAGTCGCAGATGTCGATCATCTCCTGCACCTCGCCCAGCCCTTCCTGCAGGATCTTGCCGGTCTCGAGCGAGACCAGTTCGCCGAGCGCGCCGCGGTGTTCGCGCAGCACCTCGCCGAAGCGCCGCACCACCTCGCCGCGCACCGGTGCCGGCACCAGCGCCCAGCCGCTCTGCGCGGCATGGGCCTGGGCGATGCGGGCGTTCGCCTCGTCGGCACTGCAGGCCGCGATATGGCCGAATACCTCGCCGTCGATCGGCGAACGCGCCGGCAGCGCGCCGGGGCCGCCGGCACCGTCGCGCCAGGGAATGGGCTGGCCGATGGCGCGCCAGCAGCGCTCGAATGCGTCGGCTTTCATGCGAGGGCCTCCTGTAGCGGATGGCAGGTGTAGTGCCTGCCGAAACGATTGGCGAGGAAGGCCTCGAGCCGCATGTCCTCCTGGCGGACGAAGCCCCGTTGCGGCAGCTGGCCGGCGATCACCATGTCGAGCGCGGCGCAGACGCCCGCGGCGGTGGTCAGCTGGATCGCGTTCAGATGGCCGTGCTCGCCCTCGGCGCCGCCGATGCGCGCGGAGAACGACGCCTGCGTCAGCGGGCCCAGCCGTCCGTCCTCGCCGGCCGTGCGTCCCGTGGCGCTGGCGAACACGACCACCACGTCCTGCTCGGTCAGCGGAATCGCGCTGTCGAAGATCTCGCGCAGCCAGTCGCGCCGTTCGCGCAGCCGCAGATCGTCGAGCAGCAGCTTGATCACCGCGCAATGGCCAGGATAGCGGATCGACTTGTAATCGACGTGGCGGGCGCGCCCGGCCAGCGTTTCCGGCAGCGTGCCGAGCCCGCCCGAGGTATGGAAGGCCTCGTACTCGATGCCGTCCAGCGCGAAGCTCTCCAGCCCCTCCAGCGCCGGCACCTCGACGCGGCGGCCGTCGACGATGGCCTCGCACGGGTTGCAGTACTCGTTGATCAGACCCTCGGTGCTCCAGGTCAGGTTGTACTTCAGCGCATTGTTGGGATAGCGCGGCAGCGCGCCGACGCGCATGCGCAGGTCCAGCAGCTGCCCGCCGCCGCGCAGGAAGCGCTGCGCGAGATCGTGGCCGACCACGCCGATGAAGCCGGGCGCCAGTCCGCACTGCGGCATCAGCACCGCGCGCGCATCGGCCGCCAGCGCGCGGATCGCCCGGGTGGCCGCCACGTCTTCGGTCAGGTCGAAATAGTGCACGCCCAGTTCGGCGGCGACGGTGGCGACCGGCACCGCGGCGTGGAACGGCAAGGCGTTGATCACCGCCGCGGCGCCTGCCAGCGCGTCGATGCAGGCCTGCCGCTCGGACGGATCGGCCACGCGGGTGGAGACGCCCGCGGGCAGCGTGTCGAGGGCGTCGCGGTAGCGGTCGACCACGGTCACCGCATAGTCGCCGCTGTCCTGCAGCATGCCGGCGATGGTGCGGCCGATCTTGCCGGCACCGAGCACGGTGACGGGCAGCGCCGCACCGGAGCGAGCCGAAGGGAAGGAAAGGTTGTTGTTCATGACGGTCCTCCGACGCGGGGAAAGGAAGCGCGCTGGTCGCGCCGGCCATGGCTGCGCAGCAGTTGCACCGCCATGCCGTGATCGAAGTATGGGCCGCGGTGGCGTCGGATTGAACAGACAACATTGACGAAAACCCGCCATAATCGGTCGATTCGGCGGCCTGTCTCGACGAAACGACGAGATGCCGGCGCCGCTCGCATACCGAAGACCCACTGGAGACCGGAGACCGGAGACCGGAGACCGGAGACCGCATGACCGACCTCGACCAGACCGACCGCCACCTGTTGTCGCTGCTGCAGGCCAATGCGCGCGACAGCGCCGCCAACCTGGCGCGCAAGCTCGGCATCGCCCGCACCACCGTGGTCGCGCGCATCGCGCGGCTGGAGCGGCTCGGCGTGATCGCCGGCTATGGCGTGCGGCTGGGCCAGCAGATGGAGGACAACGCGATCCTGGCCTTCTGCGGGCTGTCGGTGCAGCCCAAGACCGCGCCGACGGTATTGCGCGCGCTGCAGCGCTTCCCCGAGGTGGTGGAGCTCGATTCGGTCAGCGGGCCGGTCGACTACATGGCGGTGATCCGTTGCGATACGCACGCGCGGCTGGACAGGCTGCTCGACGAGATCGGCGCGCTCGACGGCGTCAATCACACCAGCACGTCGATCGTGCTGGCGCGCAAGATCGATCGGCGGCGCCCCGTGGGGTGACGGGCAGCCTCGTCTTCGGCGCCGGGTCGCCCTCCCCCGCCCGATGCCGCGCGCTTGCCTGCGCACATCGCGCAAACGCGGCAAACTGGCGGGCCGTCCGCGGCAACGCGGACATCGCAACATCGCAACATGGCACCAGGAGGAATCTGCCGATGAACACACCAATCCGTGTCGCCGTGGGCGGCGTGACCGGCTGGGCCGGCGGCGAACTGGCGCGCGGCGTCGCGCACGCGCAGGACATGACGCTGGTCGCAGGGCTCTCGCGCGGCGCGGCCGGCCAGACGCTGGCGCAGCTGACCGGCCACGCCGGCACGCCGGGCAAGGCGGTGGCGAGCATCGCCGAACTGGCGGGCACGCCGTACGACGTCTACGTGGAATACACGAAGCCGGACATCGCCAAGCACAACATCCTGCAGGCGCTGGCGCAGGGCGCCCATGTGGTGGTGGGTACCTCGGGGCTGTCGGACGAGGACTATGCGGAGATCGACGCCGCCGCGCGCGCGGCCGACCGCGGTGTGCTGGCCTGCGGCAATTTCGCCATCACGGTGGTGCTGCTGCAGAAGTTCGCCGAGATGGCTGCGCGCCATCTGGATCAGTGGGAAATCATCGACTACGCCAAGGCGGGCAAGGTCGATGTGCCGTCGGGCACCGTGCGCGAGCTGGCCTACCGGCTAGGACAGGTCAAAGCGGCTACGCAGACGGTGCCGCTGGACCAGGTCAAGGGACCGGTCGAGACGCGCGGCGCGACGATGTCCGGCACGCAGGTCCACGCGGTGCGGCTGCCCGGCTATCAGCTCGGTGTCGAGGTGATCTTCGGCGCCGACGGCCAGCGGCTGCATCTGAAGCACGAGGCCGGCGACGGCTCCAAGCCCTATGTGTCCGGCGCGCTGCTGGCGATCCGCAAGGTGCATACCCTGCGCGGCGTCGTGCGGGGATTGGACAAGGTGATGGAGGGCCTGTAGGGCGGCAGGTACTCCAGGTACGCCGGGCATCGTCGCCCCCGCGAACGCGGGGGCGCAGCGACTGTTGCCGTGCTCGGCGACCGGTACCTCGCTCCATCGGGCCGCCGAGTTCCCGCCTGCGCGGGAACAACCGGACATGCAGACGACACCGGCCGCGCTTACCAGCTGCCCGGCTTGCCGTCGCCCTCGCCTTTCTTCGGCTTCTGCGCCACGGCCTTCGGCGCGCTCGGTGCCGAGGCGGCGCCGGGGTTCAGTTGCTGCGTGATCGCCGCATCCTTCTGCGCCATCACCGTGCGGGCGCGCGGCAGCAACAGCTCGATGCTGCCGGTGTCGGGATCGTCGGGAATCGAATAGACCTCGACCGTCAGCGGCGCCTGCATCCAACCGGCGTGGACGCTGTTGACCGTCTTGCCGTCCTTGTCCAGCAGCGCGACCTGCTCCTCGCGGAACGGCTTGCCGTAGCGCGCGGTCAGCGTGCGCAGCGTCGACTGTTCCGAGCGCACGCCGTCGGTCGGCACGATCAGGCCGACCAGCGCATTGCGATCGACCACCGCCAGCGCATGCGGGCCGTCCATGAAGGCCGGGCGCTGCTTGCGCGGCACGCCGACCTGGCGCATCGCGCCATCGCCGCGCACTTCCACGCAGAAGGCGGTCACATCGGTGCCGTCCGGCGTGCGCTTGTCCGCGCAGTCGGGCAGGTCGGGCATCGGATTGCCGATCTTCAGCGTGCCGAGCATTGGCGCCAGCAGGTCGGCCGTGGATGGCGAGGAGGGGTTCTGGACAGGCCTGGCGGCATTCGCTGCGGGAGCGGCGGAAGCCGCGGGGGCGGCATTCGCGGGTGAAGCCGTGGAAGCGGAGGCCGCACTGGCCGCATGGACTGCAGGCGCCGCAGCCAGCACACCGGCCGCGGCAAGACCGGCCACAGCCAGGCCGGCAAGATGGAATCGCATTCAAGCTCCTGATATTAGGGTCGGGCGTTGGAGCAACCCCACCGCCCGTTGTTCCGGATGTGACGCCGACGCGGGCCCCGAGGTGCAAACGATCGGTCTAAGGCGCCGTTGGCGCCGCCTTGCGCTCGATCTGCACGGCCTCGCGGCGGAACGCGTGACCGACTTGGTGATAGAACGGCCGCGGGCTGAACTGGCGCGACAAGAACGAGGCAAGCAGCGACGCGGCCAGCAGGAACAGCGTCAGGTCCTGCGAGCGCGTCATTTCCATCACGATGACGCTGGCGGTGATCGGCGCCTGGGTCGCCGCCGCGAGGAAGGCCGCCATCGAGACCAGCGCCAGCACGCGCGGCTCGCCGATGCCGCCGACCAGATGGGCAACGTTTTCGCCCAGCCCCGCGCCGATCGCCAGCGCCGGCGTGAAGATGCCGCCCGGCACGCCGGCGAAGTACGACACCACGGTGGCGCCCAGCTTGGCCAGGCCAAACGCCACGCCGGTCACCGGTTCGCCATTGATCAGACCCGCCGCCTGCTCGTAGCCGGTGCCGAACGTCGCGC
This sequence comes from Cupriavidus gilardii, assembly GCF_008801915.1. Classification (GTDB taxonomy): domain Bacteria; phylum Pseudomonadota; class Gammaproteobacteria; order Burkholderiales; family Burkholderiaceae; genus Cupriavidus; species Cupriavidus gilardii. The sequence continues at coordinate 66,073 of NZ_VZOV01000015.1, read as the reverse complement.
CATCGGTGGCCCAGCCGATCGCCGCGGCAATCAGGCCGCAAACGAACGCCACCCGGATCGGATGCGCCGCGGGCCAGCCGCGCCAGCGCGCGGGCAGCATGCCCGGCACGCCGCGAATCAGCGCCTTGGCGAACAGGCCACCGAGCAGGCCATTGATCAGCGCGCACAGCAGCACCGGCCCCCAGGCGTCGTCCAGCGCCAGGATCGGCGTCCTGACGTTGAAATACGGATTGTTGCCGAACAGCGCCAGCGACACGAAGCCCGCTGTCAGCACGCCGGACAGCACCAGCCGGTCCCAGCGCACCGCCGTGCCGCGGCCCAGTTCCTCGATCGCGAACACCACGCCGGCGAGCGGCGTATTGAAGGCCGCCGCCAGGCCACCGGCCGCGCCCGCGGCGATCAGCGCGTTGGGATGAAAGCCGATGCGGAAGCGCAGCCGCCGATGGCACCACTGGCCCCAGGCCAGCATCGCGGCGGCGCCGACCTGCACCGACGGCCCTTCCCTGCCGATCGAGGCGCCCGCCAACAGCCCGCCGGCGGTCAGCAGCACTTTCCACAGCGCCTGCCGCAGCGACACCAGCACCGACTGCGCCGGCCCCGCCGGCGGCAGCGTGACCGCGGCGATCACTTGCGGAATGCCACTGCCGCGGGCCTGCGGCGCCAGCCGGATCGTCAGCCAGCGCAGCGTCGCCAGGCCAAACGGCAGCATCACGAAGGCCAGCCACGGCGTCGCGCTGGTCAGTTGGCGGTTCCAGTGCAGCGCGATCTCGGCGATCCAGGCGAACGCCAGCGAGAACAGCGCCACCCCGCCGGCACCGCACATGAAGATGGCGTAACGGAGGGTGGTGCGGGAGATGCGGCCGACCTGGCGCGTCTTGCGCCACGCGGCCATGCGGGCACGGCGGCGCAGGCGCGCGGTCTGGGAGTCGGCTGCAGATGCCGGTTCGGCCGGTTCGGCCGGTTCAGGCGGCGGCGGGGCCGGGCGGCGGGACGATGAGGATTCGGGCTCGGTCATGGGCACAAGACGACAGCGCGCACAACTATACCCGCTTCGGAAATCGGGCCCGGGGAAACGGGGCCGCGCTCAGCATGACGGACGCTTGCCGGTGCTGGAACAAACCCAGGCGCCCGCCCTCGCTCAATCCAGCGAAATATTCTTCGCCCGAATCACCTTGCCCCAGTGCTGCCGATCGGCGGCGACGTAGCGGTCGATCTCCGCCTGGCTCATCGGCTGCAGCACCTGCAGGCCGAGCCCGTTGAAGGTCGCGCGGAATTGCGGGTCACGCAGGGTCTGATCGGCCGCCGCGCGCAGCTTCTCGACCGCCTCGGGCGGCGTCTGCGCCGGCACTGCCAGCCCGAACCACGTCGCCGCCTGGAAGTTCGGATAACTCTCGGCCACCGTCGGCACATTGGGCAGCACGTCGAGCCGGTTGCGGCTGGTCACGGCCAGCGCCTTCAGCTTGCCGGCCTTGATGTGCGGCAGCGAGGTGCTGACCACATCGACCATCAGCTGCACGTCGTTGGCGAGCAGCGCCGCCAGCGCCGGCGCGCTGCCGTTGTAGGGCACATGGGTCAGCTCGATGCCGAGCTCGGTCTTCAGCATCTCGGTGGCCAGCTGCAGCGCGTTGCCCAGGCCCACCGAGCTGTAGTTCAGCTTGCCGCCCTGGCTCTTCGCGTAAGAAGCAAACTCGCGAATGTTGTTGGCCGGCACCTGGGTATTGGTGACCACCACTAGCGGCACCTCGGCGCCGATGCTGAAGATCTTGAAGTCCTTCGGCGGGTCGTAGGTGATCTTCTTGTACAGCATCGGGTTCAGCACCATGCTGCCGTTGGTCGCGAAGCCGACCGTGTAGCCGTCGGCCGGCGCGCGAGCGACCAGATTGGTGCCGATCATCGTGGCGGCGCCGGGCTTGTTGTCGACCACCACCGGTTGCTTCAGGACCTTGCTCATGCCCTCGGCCAGCGCGCGGCCGAACTGGTCGGTCGATCCGCCCGGCGTGTACGGCACGATCAGCTTGATGGGCCGGTCCGGGTACGCCGCGCCAGCCGCCGTCACGGCACCGAACATCACCGCCAACGTCAGCGTCGACCATAGCGCCAACCTCGCCAATTTCGGCGCCAATCTCGCCCCCACCGCGGCGATGCCGCGCCGGACCTGCCCTGCCGTTTTCGAGCCTTGCATGGTGTCTCCTCCGTTATGTCCTGCTTCCTAGTGTGCTGCGTTCCGGTCGGGGTGCCGGCCGCGTTCAGACGCGCCGTGTCCGCCCCTGCCAGTATTGGTCGCGCAAACGGCGTTTGGCGAGCTTGCCGGTCTCGTCGCGCGGCAACTGCTCGGCGATCACGATCGTGCGCGGCACCTTGAAGCCCGACAGCCGTTCGCGCAGCCAGGCGATCATCTCGGTCTCGTCCAGGCGCTCGCCCGGCATCGGCTGCACCATCGCCAGCAGCCGCTCGCCGTACTCGTCGTCGGGCACGCCAAACACCACGCAGTCGGCCACGCCCGGATAGCGCACCAACTGGTGCTCGATCTCCGCCGGATAGATGTTGACGCCGCCCGAGATCACCATGTCCGACGCGCGGTCGCACAGGAACAGATAGCCATCGGCGTCCAGATAGCCCATGTCGCCCAGCGTCACCAGCCCGTCGACATCGATTGCGCGGCGCGCGGCGTCGTTGTGGCGGTAGGTGAAATCCGGATAGGCGGGCTGGCGCACATAGATCAGGCCGACCTCGCCGGTCTCGCAAGGCGCGCCGTCCTCGCGCAGGATGCGCACGCTGGCCTCGTCGACCGGCCGGCCCGCGGTGCCCGGCCGCGCCAGCGCATCGGCGGGCGTGGCGACGGTCACCATGCCGGCCTCGCTGGACGCATAGGTTTCATGGATGACCGGGCCCAGCCAATCGAGCATCGCGCGCTTGACCTCGGGTGCGCACGGCGAGCCGGTCGACGCGACGAAGCGCAGCGACGACAGGTCGTAGCGCCGGCGTACCGCGTCGGGCAGCTTCAGCAGCCGCACATACATGATCGGCACCAGATAGACGACATCGATGCGATGCCGCTCGATCAGTGCCAGCACCTGCTCGGCATCGAAGCGCGGCGTCAGCACCAGCCGCTCGGCCATCTGCAGCGCGTTCTGGATAAAGACGCCGGGCGCGCTGTGATACAGCGGCGCCGACATCAGCGCGCGGCAGCCCGGCACGATGCCGATCGCCTGCGCCACCACCGAACGCATTGCGGCCTGCTGGGCGTCGAGCCGGTCGAGCGGCACCGCCTGGCGCAGCACGCCCTTGGGGCGGCCGGTGGTGCCGGAGGTGTAGGCCATATGGCCGCGCGGCGCGACGCGCGGGCCGTCGTAGCACGGCTGGACGGCGAGCCACGGTTCGTATGCCAGGGCATCGAGCCCCGCCGGGGCCGCCTCTTCGCCGACCGCCAGCACCGGCATGCCGGCCGGCACCGCCGCCTGCACCGCGGGCAGCAGGTCGGCATGGGCGATCAGCACCTTGGCGCCGCTGTCCTCCAGCAGATAGCGGACCTCGTCCGCGGTGAAATGCCAGTTGATCGGGCAGTAGTAGCAGCCGGCGGTGCGGCAGGCGTGCACGATGTCGGCGAACGGCGCGTCGTTGCGCAGCAGCACGGCGATCACATCGCCCTCCGCCACGCCAAGCGCGCGCAGGCCGCCGGCCAGCCGGCTGCCGCGCGACAGCAGTTCGTCGCCGCTGCGATGAAGATCCTGGAACCAGAGGTCCGCCGCCATTCGAGTGCTCCTTTACGCTGGGCGCCCCATGCGTGCCCGGGACATCGGCATCGGGACACGGGCGCCATATTGACCGGTCACTGTAACGGCGGGCATCGTCATCGACAATTGCCGCCCTGCGCAGCACAATGTTGAGCCCAGCGCGACAATCCCCCTGGCAATCCCCGATGGACGCACCATGGACCTGAACCTGATCCAGGCCTTCGTCGATATCGTCGACGCCGGCAATCTGGCCGAAGCCGGCCGCCGGCGCGGCGTCACCCGCTCGCAGGTCAGCCGGCAGTTGCGCGAGCTGGAGATCCAGTCGGGCGCGCAATTGATGCGCCGGACCACGCGCCGGCTGGAGCTGACCGAACCCGGTCACGCGCTGTACCGCCACGGGCTGGCGATCCTGCGCGAGGTCGCGTCGGCGCAGGCCGAGATCGACAGCCTGGGCAAGACGCTGCGCGGCCACGTGCGCCTGAGCGTGCCGACCGGCCTGGGCGACACCTTTGTCGCGCCGCTGCTGCTGGCATTCGCCGAACGGCATCCGGGCATCACGCTGCGCGTGTTCTTCAACAATCGCGTCAACGACCTGATCGCGGCCGAGATCGACGTGGCGCTGAAAGTCACCTCGCAACCGCCGCTGGACCACGTGGCGCGCGACGTCTGCGCGATCGAGTGGGGCCTCTATGCGGCGCCGTCCTATCTGGAACGGACTGGTCCGATCCGGGTGCCGGCGGACCTCGCCGCGGCCGATTTCCTGTGCCCGCCCTACTTCGCCCGCCCCTTTGAACTGCATCTGACGCGCGGCGACCAACGCGACGCGGTGCAGTTGCTGCCGCGGCTGCAGTCCGAGCACTTCCCCTTCCTGATCCGCGCGGTGCAGGCCGGCCACGGCGTCTGCCTGCTGCCGGTCTACGCCGGCTGGCAGGACGCGCACGCCGGCCGGCTGGTCAAGGTGCTGCCGGACTGGCGGCCCGAGGGGCTGGGCGACCGGCTGTACCTGATCACCACGCCGAACCCGCATCCGCCGATGGCGACGCGGGCGCTGATCGACTTCCTGCGAGAGCAGATCCCTGCCTTGCCGGTGTTCCGCGACGCGCCCGACGGTTCCGCCTGAACGGCCAACGTACCCGACCGAACCGCTCGCAGCCAACCGCTCCTCACGCACTTTCAATTTGCAAGCTAGAATGCTTGCAAATTGAAAGTAAAAGCCATTTCGCGATCGACCGATTGCGTCATTGGCTGTCCCAAACGGAGGAGACGTGGGCCACACCGACTTTGCCAGCATGCCGTGCCCGATCGCCCGCTCGATGGCGGTACTGGGCGAGCGCTGGGCGATCCTGCTGATGCGCGAGGCCTTCTACGGCAGCACGCGCTTCGACGAATTCCAGCGCAACCTCGGCATCGCGCCCAATATCCTGAGCGCGCGGCTGAAGACGCTGGTCGAGCACGGCATGTTCGAGCGCGTGCCGGCCGACGGCGGCGCGCGCCACCACTACCGGCTGACCGACAAGGGCCGCGATTTCTTCCCGGCCTTCGTCGCGCTGAAGGCCTGGGCCGACCGCTGGATGACCGACCGCGGCCCGATGACGGTGCTGCTGGACCGGCGCACCGGCGACGAGATCGCCGCCCCGGCGCTGACCCGCGCCGACGGCAGCCCGGTCACGCTGGACGATCTGCGCGTCACCGCCGGCCCCGCCGCCGGCCACCACCTGCGCCGCCGCTTCGCGTCCGAAGCCGACACCGTCGAAGCCACGGAGGTGGGCGATGACCGAACTGCATGAGGCCGTGCGGGTGGGCGCGCCCGCCGCAGCCTTTCCGACCCGCGCTCCGGCTCGGACTCCGACTCCCGGTCCCGCTTCCGAACACGCTTCCGAACCCGCTTCCGAATCCGCTGCGGCTGCCGCTTCCGCTCTCACTCCCGAACCGGCTGCGGCCGGCGCCGCGAAGGCGGCCGCGACCGGTGCGGCGGCACCCCGCGCGGTGCTGCAGGCCATCGTCAAGCTGGCCGCGCCGACCAGCCTGATCGCGCTGCTGCAGGCCGTCGCGCAATTGATCGAGACCTGGCTGGCGGCGCGCCAGGGCACCGCCGCGCTCGCCGGCTGGGCCGTCGTGCTGCCATTCGCGCTGCTTCTGCAGCAAATGTCGACCGGCGCGATGGGCGGCGGCGTGGTGTCGGCCATCGCCCGTGCGCTCGGTGCCGGCAAGCGCGAGGACGCGTCGGCGCTGGTGCTGCACGCGCTGATCATCGCCGTGCTGGCCGGCCTGGGCTTCGCGATCGCGCTGGCCGGCTTTCCGCATGCCGTGCTCGGCGCGGTGGCCGGCGCGACGGCCGCCGAAGCCGCCGCGAGCTATGCGATCTGGCTGTTCGGCGCCGGCGCGGTGCCGGCCTGGCTGGCCAACACGATGGCCTCGGTGCTGCGCGGCGGCGGCCGCCATGCACTGGCGGCGCGCGTGCTGTGCCTGATGTGGATCGCGTTTCCGCTGCTGGCCTGGACGCTGGCCGAAGCGGCCGGCATGGGCCTGGCCGGCATCGGCGCCGCCTTTGCGCTGGTGTCGTGGGCCGCGGCGCTCGGCATGGCGGTGGTCGTGCTGCGCGGCGGCGCGGGCTTCGTGCCGGTGCTGCGCGTGCGGCCGAACGCGGCGCTGTTCCAGCGCATCCTGTCAGTCGGGCTGGTTGCCTGCGGGCTGGCCGCCTTGGCCAATCTGGCGACGATCCTGGTGACGGCGCAGCTGCGCCCCTATGGCACCGCGGCGGTCGCGGCATACGGCATCTCGGCGCGGCTCGAATTCCTGATGATCCCGCTGGCCTTTGGCGTGGGCTCGGCGCTGACCGCGCTGGTCGGCCGCGCGGTCGGCGCCGGCGATTGGGCCGGGGCGCGACGCACCGCCTGGGTCGGCGCGCTGCTGGCGCTGGCGCTGGCCGGCGCCATCGGCATCGCCGTGGGGCTCGCGCCGGCGCGCTTTGCCAGCTGGTTCACCAGCGATGCGGAAGTCGCCGCGATCGCCGCGCGGGCGCTGTCGTGGATCGCGCCGGCCTTTGGCGGCTTCGGGCTCGGCATGGCGCTGTATTTCGCGTCGATGGGCGCGGGCCGGATGCGCTGGCCGATCGCGGCCGGCATCGCGCGAATCGGGCTTGCCGCGGGCGGCGGCTGGCTGCTGGCGCATGTCGGCGGCATGGGGCTGGATGGCCATTTCCTCGGCGTGGCACTCGGCATCACCGCCTATGGCGCGGTGACAGCGATGGGCGTGCGGCGCGAGGTGTGGTCGGGAAGGTAGCGACGCGGTAGGGCAGCAGCGGTACGGCTGCAGGTCAGCTGCGGCGCCCCGGGGGGCACGGCGCCGCCCGAGGCCCGCACATGCGCGCGCGCCGTAACCCCGGTATCGTGCGGCTTATCGTGCCGACGCGGCACGCCTGCCCGGAGCACCATGACCCCTCGCCGCTCGATCGTGACGGCCGCGCTGATCGTCGCCCTGCTGCATCTCTATATCGGCGCGCGCCTGCTGCCCGCGCTGCCGTGGCCGCTGGCGGCAAAAGCGCTGGCCGCGCTGTGGCTCGCCATCTCGACCATATCGATGCCGACCGCGCTGCTGGCGCGCCGCTTCGAGCCACCCTGGGGCGACCGACTGTCCTGGCTCGGCATGCTGGCGATGGGTCTGTTCTCGACGCTGCTGATCCTGACCGTGCTGCGCGAACTGGTGCTGATCGCCTGCGCGCTGGCCGGCTGGTATCCGCCCGGGCTGCCGGTCTGGAGCGCGGTCGCCACCGTCGCGCTGGCGCTGCTGGTCTCGCTGCTCGGCTACTGGAACGCGCGGCGGGTCGCGCGCGTCGTCGATGTCGAGGTGCCGATCGCCGGGCTGCCCGCCGCGCTTGACGGCTTCACGATCGCCCAGCTCAGCGACATCCACGTCGGCCCCACGATCAAGCGGCCATATCTGCAGCGCATCGTCGAACGCACCAATACGCTGGGCGCCGATGCGATCGCGCTTACCGGCGACCTCGTCGATGGCAAGGTGCCCGAACTGAGCGAACACACCGCACCGCTCGGCTCGCTGCGCGCGCCGCATGGCGTCTACGTCGTCACCGGCAATCATGAGTACTACGCCGGCGCGCATGCGTGGATCGACGAGCTGCGGCGGCTGGGGCTGCGGGTCCTGCTGAACGAGCACGTGGCGATCGAGCGCGACGGCGCCACGCTGGTGCTGGCCGGCGTCACCGATTTCAGCGCCGGGCATTTCGATCCGGCACATCGCAGCGATCCCATCGCGGCGCTGGCCGGCGCGCCGGCCGAGGCGGCGGTACGCGTGCTGCTCGCCCACCAGCCGCGCAGCGCCGCGGCGGCGGCCGAGGCCGGCTTCGACCTGCAGCTGTCCGGCCATACGCACGGCGGACAGTTTCTGCCATGGAACCTGTTCGTGCCGATGCAGCAGCCCTATGTCGCCGGTCTGCACCGCCACCGCAACATGTGGGTCTATGTCAGCCGCGGCACCGGCTACTGGGGTCCGCCCAAGCGCTTCGGCGCGCCGTCGGAGATCACGCGGATACGGCTGCGCGCCGCGGGCGCCTAGCGGCCTGGGCCAGAAACGGACGAGCCGTCCGCGAACGGGGCTCTGACGGTGTTCTCTGCTCTCCCGCCAGCCGGGAGAGGGGCCGGGGGAGAGGGAAAGCGCGATCGCTTCAACGAGCGATCGGCTTGTAGCGGATGCGCTTCGGCTTGGCCGCTTCCTCGCCCAGGCGGCGCTTCTTGTCGGCCTCGTATTCCTGATAGTTGCCGGCGAAGAACTCGACGTGCGAGTCGCCTTCGAAGGCCAGGATATGCGTCGCGATCCGGTCCAGGAACCAGCGGTCGTGCGAGATCACCATCACGCAGCCGGCGAACTCCAGCAGCGCGTCTTCCAGCGCGCGCAGCGTTTCGACGTCGAGGTCGTTGGACGGTTCGTCGAGCAGCAGCACGTTGCCGCCGGCGATCAGCGTCTTGGCCAGATGCAGGCGGCCCCGTTCGCCGCCGGACAGCGTGCCCACTTGCTTCTGCTGGTCCGAGCCCTTGAAGTTGAAGCGGCCGATATAGGCGCGCGACGGCGTCTCGTAGCGGCCCACGGTCAGCACGTCGGCGCCGCCGGAGATTTCCTCGAAGACCGTCTTGCTGCCGTCGAGCGCATCGCGGCTCTGGTCGACATAGGCCAGCTTGACGGTCGGGCCGATCTTGATCGAGCCGCTGTCGGGCTGCTCCTTGCCGGTCAGCATGCGGAACAACGTCGATTTACCGGCGCCGTTCGGACCGATCACGCCGACGATCGCGCCCGGCGGCACCTTGAAGCTCAGGTTGTCGATCAGCAGCCGATCGCCATAGGCCTTCGACACGTTCTCGAACTCGATCACCTCATTGCCGAGCCGCTCGCCGACCGGAATGAAGATCTCCTGGGTTTCGTTGCGCTTCTGGTATTCCTGGCTGTTCAGTTCGTCGAAGCGCGCCAGACGCGCCTTCGACTTGGCCTGCCTGCCCTTCGGATTCTGGCGCACCCATTCCAGCTCCTTCTTCAGCGCCTTCTGCCGCGCCGACTCGCTGGACTCTTCCTGCTTCAGGCGGTTTTCCTTCTGGTCCAGCCACGAGCTGTAGTTGCCCTTCCACGGAATGCCGTGGCCGCGGTCCAGTTCCAGGATCCACTCGGCCGCATTGTCAAGGAAGTAGCGATCGTGGGTCACCGCGACCACGGTGCCCGGGAAGCGCGTCAGGAACTGCTCGAGCCATTCGACCGACTCGGCGTCCAGGTGGTTGGTCGGCTCGTCGAGCAGCAGCATGTCGGGGCGCGACAGCAGCAGCCGGCACAGCGCGACGCGGCGCTTCTCGCCGCCCGACAGATGGCCGACCTTCGCGTCCCACGGCGGCAGCCGCAGCGCGTCGGCAGCGACTTCCAGCTGCTGCTCCGCATTGTTGCCGTCGCTGGCGGCCAGGATCGCCTCGTACCTGGCCTGGTCGGCGGCGAGCTGATCGAAGTCGGCGTCGGGCTCGGCGTAGGCCGCGTAGATTTCCTCGAGCTTCTTGCGCGCCTCGAACACCTCGCCCAGGCCGCCCTCGACCGCTTCCCGCACGGTCTGCTCGGGATCGAGCTGCGGCTCCTGCGGCAGATAGCCGATGTTCAGATTCGGCATCGGGATCGCTTCGCCCTCGATGTCCTTGTCGACGCCGGCCATGATCTTGAGCAGCGTCGACTTGCCCGAACCGTTCAGGCCGAGCACGCCGATCTTGGCGCCGGGGAAAAAGGACAGCGAAATATCCTTCAGGATCTGACGCTTGGGCGGAACGATCTTGCCCACGCGATTCATCGTATAGACGTACTGTGCCATGCGGCTTATCCGGTGAAATGACGGTGTTGGAGGGGGATGGCGCAGTGTAGCAAACCGGGCGCGGCCGCCGCACCCGATTGGTGCGGGCGCGGTATCATCATGCCCCTCGCCTCCGGGCCAATTTCCGCTTGCCGAATACCACCATGAGCCCCAAACCCGCCCGCACGCTGACCTTCAAGTGCAAGAAGTGCAACAAGCCCGTGACGCTATATCTGCAGAAGGTCTCCGCCTGCTCGCACATCACGCCGTACCAGGGCTTCTGCAAGTGCGGCGAAATGATGCGCCACGCGACCGGTGACAAGGATGCGGTCGCGTCGTTCGTGGAGTCGAACGATATTCATTGGGCGCATCACCATCATCATCATTGAGCAATCCGGCGCGCCGACATGATGGCATCGGCGGCCGATAAATCGGCATGCCGCGATCGCCGTAAATGGCGCCGGCCTAATATCTGCATTTCAGAATACTGAAGGCATCGCGCTTGCGGCTCCCCCTTTTTGCGTCCTATGATTGCGTGCCGGCAATTGGCCGATATTCAGAAAAGGGGGATATGCCGAGATGGCAAGGAAATCAATCGCTCTGACGCTCGTGGCATGCTGTCTGGCAGCTGGCTGTTCCGCGCTGGACCCGATGCCCACCTATCGGCAGAAATGCGATGAACTGGGATTCCAGCGCGGCACGGACGCCTATTCGAATTGCCTGCTCGAGCAGGAAAAGATGGATAACGAGAATTCTCAGCGCTTCCTCGATCGCATGAAGATGGAAGAACTGAAGAAGAAGAAATAAGCGATGGCGATGCTTCGGCGCTACGGGCGCCGAAGCGCGGCAGACCGGTCTTCCTCGCGCCATCCTCGGCGCATCCGGCGAATCTCCCCGACCGCAAGTCCGGCCAGCCTGAACCAGCCGAATGGCCGCGGATCGGCCAGCATGCTGAGCGCCCGGGCATAGTCGAGCGTCATCCCAGGCGTCCAGGCCATCGTCAATGCGCGCTTGCGGATCTGCGCAGCTACCCATAACTCCGGCGTCAGCAGCAAGCGGATCAATGCATACCATCCCGCCTGCGAACCCGCGAGCCGCCCGACCACACCATCCAATGCCGCCTCAAGAGCAAGCGCCACCGAAGTCGAGCAGTTGCGATGCGTCAGGTTATAGGTGGTGTCCTGCCGGTATGCCGCCCAGAACGCGGCCAGGCTCGCGTGGTTGTAATTGCGGATCGTGACCTTGGCATTGGATGGACACCAGGCTCGCGACTCCGTGACATAGTCCGGCTGGAACTTTCCCGGGACGTTGTTTTCCGCGGTCGCCCGCAGAATGCTGCCGAACTGCGCCGGGGAGTGATCGATTTCCTCGGCGGGATACAGGCTGATATAGATGCCGCCGGGCGCTTCCAGCGCGGCATGCCCCGTCGATACCACGCCATTGATATCCACCGCGGCGATATAGCGGTCAATCACCGGATAGTTGCGTGTCTGCGCTTTCGCCGAACCCGTCGGCGTCCAGACATGGACCGTCAGCGCATGCTCGGCATCCACCGGCGTGCAATCGTCTGGCACTTGTCCGACACCGGCGTGCTGAGAGGCCGGAGCGAATGCGGAAGCGCGATTGCGCATCGCCGCCGGATTCTCCGACAGCGTCCCTGCGCGTATCGACAGGGACAGCAGCTTCAATCCGGTAAATCCGATGAACAGCCCCATCGCATAAGGCAGCGTGCCGGCGTAGTGGGTCGGATAGGGCTGGAAAAAGAAGACGGCCAGCAATATTTCAACGGCCCCTGCGGCGAACACATAGCGCCATCGCGGATAGCGCACCACATAGCTGGCCACACACTGCATTGATCCATCGATCAGGAACAGCATGGCGAAGATCATGGACAACAAGAAATTGCCATGGTGATGTCCGGCAAAAACCAGAACGCCGACCAGCAACATGAACGCTCCCTTTACCGAACGCAGGACGCGCTGTCCGCCGACGCCGACCGTGGCAATCGCCAATGTGGCGAGGCCCTCGATCAGAAAAAGTGCCGCGAACAGATGCAGCGGCAATTGCAGCCAGCCGTCGATGGCATCGACAAAAAGAAAAATTCCCGCGAAAAGAAGGATGGCACCGGCAATCGCGATGGCCGTACACCGCCCCCGAAGGTATTCGACGCCGAGAAGCAGAAGGACAAGATCGGTCATTGGAATAGAACAATCGAGATACCGATTCCCGGCGGCAACGGGAACTCGATCAGCAGAAGCCTGACGTCATCGAGGGATGACGCCATCGCAAGCCATTGCCTAGATCAGATTGAAATACCGCTTAAGACAGCGGCGATTGCACGCGTACGCAGAAATAGTACAGCGGCGGGTTGGTGTCAAGGCAAGGTGGACCAGGGGGCGCCATATTTATCCGCATGCATGGCACGCGAGCACCGCGCAAAAATTGCACTGAACAAATCCGCTGGCACAGCGGTAGCTTGCGGGAAAAAACCTGGTCCGCGATAGATTGCAGCGCCGTCGGGACGCGGCATGCCGGCATTCATGTAATTCGGTGCAGCGCCTCAGTACCGCCGCTGCACGAGAGTTCCGCCGTTCAATCGAACGCCTGCACCGCCAACAGCAGGATCACCGCGAGATAGCCAAGATGCATGCGCGTGCGCTGCCGCTTGTAGCGCCGCACCACGTCCGGCAGGAACAGCTGGCGCGCCATCTTGAAGCTCGTAATCGGATCGTCGACTACGTCCGAATAGACGTCCGTATTGTTTCGATAGATCGTCGCCAACGACTCGCGCTCATGGCCGCCCGATAACTGCTGCGTCGTTCGCGAGCGTTTGCTGATGCGGTAGTAGAACAGCGGCGCATCGATCCGATGCACCTTCGCTTCGGAGTCCAGCAGCCGGATATAGAACTCCCAGTCCTCGAAGCCGTGCTTCATCGCTTCGGAATAGCCGCTGGTCCGGTCGTACAACGCGCGCGGGTAGACCGCGCAGTTGTGGATCATGTTCTCGAATCGCAGCCGTTGATAGCTGTATTCGGGCAAGCGCCATTTGCCCTTCTTCGCGCCAAATCGCTTGACCTGGCAGTAGACCAGGGCGGTATCCGGCTGCTTGCGGAAATGCCGGATCGCGCGGCGCAGGTAGTCCGGATGGATCTTGTCGTCTCCATCGAGCGGCACGATGTATTCGCCGCCGGTCAGCCGGATGCCGAGATTGCGCGCCGACGCCACGCCGCCGTTCTGCTTGCGGATATAGGTGAAGCGGCGGTCCTTCTGCACGAAGGCCTGGACGCGCTGCGCGGTATCGTCGGTGGAGCCGTCGTCGACCACGATGCAGCGCCAGTGCCGGTAGGTCTGGCGCTGCACCGATTTCAGCGTGTCGGCGATCACGGCCGCCTGGTTGTAGCAGGGGACGATGATGGAGACTTCGGGCGGCGAATCGGTGTGCGGACGGCGGATTCTGGAAAGAGACTTCAACAGCATTAAAGGGGAAAGCGGATTCTGCGGTTGGGGCCAATGATCGCATACCCCCCGTGACGGGCCCGGAAATCGGGCATCGGCGTTCGACGCGCTTGGATTGGTTACCGCCCCGCTCCGTCAGGTCGGCTCGATGGATTACATTCCTGAACTCGACCGAGGAGACACCGATGAGTCCGATGCAAAACGACAATTTCGACCTGATCAAGTTTTCTTCCGCAGTCCGGGATCTGCTCGACAGCGAGCTTCAGGTATCGGTGGGCAATATGGAAGTCGTCCCCTTTGCCGAGAAGCTGTACAAGCTGGTGCGATCACAGGCCTACAACGAAGGCGTGCTCGACGCGAAACGCGTGATGGAGCGCAAGCTGACGGATGTTTCCGAGCAGCTGGATATCTTGCTGCAGTATCAGTAGCGCAACACTTCAAAGCGAAGGCAAGGTCCCCCTCGCCTTTCGCTTCCCTCGATTACGACCAACGATACAACCGGCAACTCAGAACAGCGTGGCTTCGGTTGCCGATGCCCGTTCCAACTCTGTCTGCAAGGTCAGCCACAGCGTGGCGCCCCCCGCCAGTTCGAGCTCATCGCAATTGTTCCCCGGCCCGCCACGGTCCACGACGATGAACCGCGCCACGCCTTCCGTGACGATCAGCGAGTGGTGCCACACGCCCTTTCGATAGTTGACGCCTTGCCGGCCGTTGGTGACGAAGGCCCGCACCGCATGCGGTTCCACCGTGTCGCCAGGCGGCGCAACCACGACCAGGAACGGCACATTCCCCAGCGGAATGAACGCCTGACTGCCGAGCGGGTGCCGCTCGAACGAGGTCAGCGCCAGCGGCAGCGCATAGGGCTGCGACTCGAACAGATTGATCAGCGGGCGTCCGTCGTTCGTGGATACGTCCACTTCGGCAAGGTCATGAAAGCGATGGCACATGCCCCGGTTGATGGCGATGGGTGCGTGGCCATCGCTTTCGATGACGTCGCCAAACGGCGCGAAGGCGTCGGCGGTCAGCGGTTGCGCGATCAGGGGTATTGAATCGGCGAGAAGAGGCATGGCAATTCGGAATCAGGTTCGCATACTGGTCTTACCAGTATTACGATATGGGCCGCCACTGTCAACGCGCGTGTATGACGGGTAAACGCCGATACATTTGCAGCATGACAAGCAGTTATCGTTGCGCCCGGACATTTCGATCATACTGGTACGACCAGCTGAAGCCAACCCGGCGACACAACAAACAAGAGGAGACCTGCCATGACACCCTACCAAGCCGGCCAGGCGATTGCGCCGGCAGCCGAGGCGGACACTCCGGCCGTCGCGCAAGAGAACGCCCTCTACCGCAAGGTGGCCTGGCGACTGCTGCCGTTCCTGATGCTGTGCTACGTCGTCGCCTACCTCGACCGCGTCAACGTCGGCTTCGCCAAGCTGCACATGCTCGCCGACCTGCAATTCAGCGAAGCCATGTACGGGCTGGGGGCGGGCCTCTTCTTCATCGGCTACTTCTTCTTCGAGGTGCCCAGCAACATGCTGATGCACAGGATCGGCGCCAAGGCGACCATTTCCCGCATCATGATCACCTGGGCGCTGATCTCCGCCGCGATGATGTTCGTCACCACGCCGACGCAGTTCTACGTACTGCGCCTTCTACTCGGCGCCGCGGAGGCCGGCTTCTATCCCGGCATGATCCTGTACCTGACCTACTGGTTCCCGTCGCATCGGCGCGCCAGGATGGTCGCGCTGTTCATGTGTGCGATCCCGGTGTCCGGCATCTTCGGCGGGCCGCTGTCGGGCTGGATCATGGAATCGATGCAGGGCGTATCGGGGCTGCGCGGCTGGCAGTGGATGTTCCTGATAGAGGCGATCCCCTCGCTGCTGGTCGGTGTCGCGGTGATGTTCTACCTCGACAACAACATCCGTTCCGCAAAGTGGCTGACCGAATCGGAAAAAGCCGTGCTCGAACGCAATATCGCGAACGAACGCCAAACCAAGGACGCCCATCCGACGCTGCGCGCGCTGTTCGCCGATACGCGCATCGTCAAGATGGCCTTCATCTGCTTCTGCACGGTGATGGGCCAGTACGGCCTGACCTTCTGGCTGCCGACGCTGATCAAGCAGTCCGGCGTATCGGGTGCGCTCCATATCGGTCTGCTGACCGCGGTGCCGTTCTCGGTCGCGGTCTGCTCGATGATTCTCGTCAGCCGCAGCTCCGACCGCATGCGCGAACGGCGCTGGCATCTGATCGTGCCGTTCTGCTGCGGCGCTGCGGGACTGATGCTCAGCGCCGTGTTCAGCGACAACGTGGCGTGGTCCCTCGCCGCGCTGGCACTGGCAGCCGGCGGCAGCCTCGCCACCTCGCCGCTCTTCTGGAGCCTGCCGACCGCGATCCTCTCGGGCGCCGGCGCGGCCGCGGGCATCGCGATGATCAACTCCTTCGCCAATCTCGCCGGCTTCCTGAGCCCCTACATGATCGGGCTGATCAAGGACGCGACGCAAAGCACCAACCTGGCGATGTTCGTCCTCGCCGGCGTGCTGCTGATGGGCGCCCTGCTGACGTACACGGTGCCCGCGAAGCTGGTCAACAAGTAGGCGCCACGGCACGGGGGACGGGGCGACGCTCGGGTACAATCGTTGGCCTGAGCGGCGCCCCTTCCGCTTCGTTGCGCGACGAGTTCGTCCGCTGCTGCCTCGGCGCTCTTCCTCGTTCAGACATCAGGCATGTTCAATTCGACCGCAGTCGCCGCCAATGCCGCCCGGCTGATCCAGCAGTGGATCAACGACGGCACCTACCCCGCCGGCTCGCTGCTGCCCTCCCAGCGCGAGCTCTCCGAACGCCTTGGCATCAGCCGGACTTCGCTGCGGGAAGCGTTCTCGACCTTGCAGGGATTGGGGCTCATCGTGGCGCGTCCCGGCAAGGGCGTGTACGTCGCGGAAAACCCTTCGCCCTCCGCCCAGCCCTGGCGCTTCTCCGATTCACACTCGCTGACCGACATCTACCAGCTGCGCTTCGCGCTGGAAAATTTCACCGCGCGGCTCGCTGCATTGGTGGTGGAGCCAGCCGATATCGATGCGCTGCGAGCCAATGCGGAAGCCATGCAGGCCTGCATCGAAGTGTCGGACTTCACGCAAGCGGCGCAGCTCGATTTCGATTTCCACATGCAGATCATCGCGATCTCCGGCAATCGAGCGATTGCGGAGATTCTGCGCAACAGTGCGGAGATCATTCAGGAAAGCCAGCGCCTGCCGTTCTACAAGCGCGGTGCGCGACGGGCTACGTTCAACGAGCACACGGCGATCATCGATGCGCTGGCTGCGGGGGATCCTTCACTGGCGCAGCGGGCGATGGCCGAGCATATCGTTCAGGCGGCGCAGCGGGCGGGGGTGCATTTTCCGACGAGTTTGGATGGCAGATAAATGCGAGCGCCGTACCGGGATTGCCGTTTTGCAGGCTGAGAAACGAAAAAGGGTCACGCCGATATTCGCGTGACCCTTTGAATTTTGGTGCCGGCTGCAGGACTCGAACCCGCCACCTGATGATTACAAATCAACTGCTCTACCTGATGAGCTAAGCCGGCTTTGATGCAGACCGCGATTCTACTGCATGCGGGCTGCGTTGGCGATGGTCGGCCAGTCAGAACAGACTGGCCGAAGGGGCTTACTTGACGACCTTCAACGAAGGCTTGCGCGTGCCGATCCGCGGGACCGGCGGCGGATTCGGATCGTCGTCGTCCGACGCGTCGGCGCCGTCGGCTTGCGCCGCGCCGTCGCTTTCGACCGGAGCCAGTTTCGGCGGCGGATTCAGTTCGCGTTCGGTCGCGGCCTGGGTTTCCGGCACGCTGCGTTCGACCGGGAAGGCCATGCCCTGCCCGTTTTCGCGCGCATAGATCGCCAGCACGTTGTCGACCGGCACGTCGAGCTTGCGCGAGACGCCGCCGAAGCGGGCGCTGAAGCTGATCCACTCGTTGCCCATTTCCAGACCGCTGGTCGCGTCGAAGCTGACGTTCAGCACGATCTCGTTGTTCTTGACGAATTCGCGCGGCACGTTGGTGTTCGCGTCGACGAACACGGCGATATACGGAGTGAAGCCGTTGTCCGTGCACCATTCGTAAATGGCGCGGATCAAGTAGGGCTTGGTCGAGGTTTCAGGCATAAGACTTCCAGTGGCGTCGCGCCGGTGGCCCGAGCGGACTCGGGCCAGGGCCGGCTTAGCGGCGCATCACCTTTTCCGACGGGGTCAGCGCTTCGATATAGGCGGGGCGGCTGAAGATCCGTTCCGCGTACTTCAGCAGCGGGGCGGCGTTCTTCGACAGTTCGATGCCGTAATGATCCAGGCGCCACAGCAGCGGGGCGATGGCAACGTCCAGCATCGAGAACTCTTCGCCGAGCATGTACTTGTTCTTGACGAAGATCGGCGCCAGTTGCGTCAGGCGGTCGCGGATCGCGCCGCGGGCACGCTCGTGGCTCTTCTCGGCGGTCTTGCCCTTTTCGTTCTCCAGCACGTAGACGTGGGTGAACAGTTCCTTCTCGAAGTTGAACAGGAACAGGCGCGCGCGGGCGCGCTGGACCGGGTCGGCCGGCATCAGCTGCGGGTGCGGGAAGCGCTCGTCGATGTACTCGTTAATGATGTTGGATTCGTACAGGATCAGGTCGCGCTCGACCAGGATGGGCACCTGGCCGTAGGGATTCATCACCGAGATGTCTTCCGGCTTGTTGAACAGGTCGACGTCGCGGATTTCGAAGTCCATGCCCTTTTCGAACAGGACCAGGCGGCAACGCTGAGAGAACGGGCAGGTGGTGCCCGAATACAACACCATCATGGTTGGGATTCCTTGGAGGCGGCGCTAGGCCGAAGTTGGGTCAAACATTCTGTCAGAACCCACCATCGGAAAGCAAATTCGTTACAAATAGCGTAACGGAATGCCGGATCGGTGGCTTGCCGGGCGGCGCTTGGGGCGCGCGTGGGGCCAGATCCATTTCATCCCGTCACAAAGGAAAAAGGGCCAGGCGGTGCCGCATACGCAACTCCGCACTAGCCCTCTGGCGGTCTACCGGAATTACTTGATGTCTTTCCAGTAGGCGGCGTTCAGGCGCCAGGCGAACACGGTGAAGACGCCCAGGAACAGCAGCACCCAGACGCCCAGACGGCGGCGATGGTTCTGCGCCGGCTCGGCCATCCAGTCCAGATACGCGACCAAGTCTGCGACGGCGGTATCGTACTGCAGCGGCGTCATGCTGCCGGGTGTCAGCTGTTCGAAACCGACGAACTTATGCACTTTCTGACCATGCTCTTCCGCCTCGGCGAACTTGGCGGCGCGCTGGCCCTGCAGTTCCCACAGCACGTGCGGCATGCCGACGCTCGGGAAGACCAGGTTGTTCCAGCCGGTCGCACGGGTGTCGTCGCGGTAGAAGGTACGCAGATACGTATACAGCCAGGCGTCGCCGCGGGCGCGCGCGATCACCGACAGATCCGGCGGCGCGGCGCCGAACCACGCCTTGGCGTCCTTCGGCTGCATCGCGATGGTCATCGTTTCGCCGACCTTGTCCGCGGTAAACATCAGGTTTTCGCGGATCTGCTCCTCGGTCAGGCCGATATCGCGCAGCCGGTTGTAGCGCATCATCGACGCGCCGTGGCAGTTCAGGCAGTAGTTGACGAACAGCTTGGCGCCACGCTGCAGCGAGAACAGGTCGCTGGTATTGACCGGCGCCGGCTCGAGCGGATAGCCCCCTTCGGCGGCGATGGCGGGCGCACCGGCAAAGCACGCGCCGGCCAGCGCGAGAATGGAAAGCAGCTTTTTCATCGTTGTTCCTTGTCCTTGGGCCTGGCTTAGTGGTGCTTGAACGTCACGCGGTCGGGCACCGGCTGGAAGGTGCCGACGCGGCTCCACAGCGGCATGGTCAGGAAGAAGGCGAAGTACAGCAGCGTACCGAGCTGCGACACCTTCTCGCCGATCGGCGACGGCGGCTGCACGCCGAGGTAGCCCAGGATCAGGAAGAACACGACGAAGACCATCAGGATCGTCTTGTGGAAGGCCGGACGGTAGCGGATCGACTTGACCGGCGAATGGTCGAGCCAGGGCAGGAAGAACAGGATGATCACCGAACCGCCCATGATCACCACGCCCCAGAACTTGGCGTCGATGAAGTAGAAGCCCAGCGCCAGCAGCACCGCGATCGCGACCGCGATGCCCTTGACCTTCAGGCTCTTGCTGCGCAGGAACAGGATGCCCAGCAGCACCGCGAAGAAGATCCACAGGATCGGCAGGAAGTTGGCCGTGGTGGCACGCAGCATCGAATAGAACGGCGTGAAGTACCAGACCGGCGCGATATGCGGCGGCGTCTTCAGCGGATCGGCCGGGAAGAAGTTGTTGTGTTCCAGGAAGTAGCCGCCCATCTCGGGGAAGAAGAAGATCACGGCCGAGAAGATGATCAGGAACACACCCACACCCATCAGGTCATGGACCGAGTAGTACGGGTGGAACGGGATGCCGTCGACCGGCACGCCGTTTTCGTCCTTGTTGGCCTTGATCTCGACGCCATCGGGGTTGTTCGAGCCGACTTCGTGCAGCGCGATGATGTGCGCGACCACCAGGCCCAGCAGCACCAGCGGCACCGCGATCACGTGGAACGAGAAGAAGCGGTTCAGGGTCGCGTCGCTGACCACGTAGTCACCGCGGATGAACAGCGACAGGTCCTGGCCGATCACCGGGATCGCCGAGAACAGGTTGACGATCACCTGCGCGCCCCAGTACGACATCTGGCCCCACGGCAGCAGATAGCCCATGAAGGCCTCGGCCATCAGCGTCAGGAAGATCAGGCAGCCGAAGATCCAGACCAGTTCACGCGGCTTGCGGTACGAACCGTACAGCAGCCCACGGAACATGTGCAGGTAGACGACCACGAAGAACGCCGAGGCGCCGGTCGAATGCATGTAGCGGATCAACCAGCCCCAGGGGACCTCGCGCATGATGAATTCGACGCTGGCGTAGGCCACCGGGATGCCGGCGGCGTTCAGCGTGCCGTCGGGCTTGTAGTTCATCACCAGGAAAATGCCGGTGACGATCTGGATCACCAGCACCAGCAGCGCCAGCGAGCCGAAGAAGTACCAGAAATTGAAGTTCTTCGGTGCGTAATACTTCGACAGATGGTCTTCCCACAGCTGCGTCGCCGGGAAGCGCGCGTCGATCCAGCCCAGCAGGCCGGTCGTCTTGACTTGCTTTTCCGCCGCCATGATCAAGCCTCTCCTTTTTCGTCTTTGCCGATCACGATCGTGGTGTCGGTGAGGAACTGGTATGGGGGAACGTCAAGGTTCTGGGGTGCCGGCTTGTTCTTGAAGACGCGGCCTGCCAGGTCGAAGGTCGAGCCGTGGCATGGGCAGAGGAAACCGGGGTCGGAACCGAGGGTGGGATTGGCGCCAGCCGCGAACGGGCCGGACGGGGAGCAACCGAGATGCGAGCAGATACCGACGACGACGAGGATGTCCTTGTGCTCGGGCCGGGAACGGGTTTCGTTCCTGCAGTACTCGGGGGTCTCCATCGTGAACGGGATTTCCGAGTTCGGGTCGGCCACTTCGGCGTCGGTCTTTTTCAGCGACGCGAGCATTTCGTCGGTGCGACGCAGAATCCAGACGGGCTTGCCGCGCCATTCGACCGTCATCATTTCGCCGGGCTTGAGCCCGCTGATGTCGGCCTCGACCGGCGCGCCTGCCGCCTTGGCCTTTTCCGACGGTGCAAACGTACTGACAAACGGCACCGCAACTGCCACTCCTCCGATGCCGCCAGCCACAGACGTCGCGATCAACCAGTTGCGACGCCCCTTATCCACGCTCTTCACGCTTTGCTGGTCATTCATTCCAAACCCCAGGGGAAGTCAATTTAGATTTTGCGTCAACCGTAAATTGTACCTTAGGCACATTGGCCAGTGAAAGCGCGGTTACCCGGGGGTGTTCGCTCATCGCGCGAGGGTGTAAGCAAGCGACATCAGTCTGCCGCAAAGCCGCGTCAGGCTTGCGTTTGCGGCATCGTTGCGGCAGTCTTGCGCTGCGGTCCGTGGTGAAAAATGAACAACAGCAAGGAGTTAAACCATGAGCATGATCTCGGAATTCAAGACCTTCGCGATGCGCGGCAACGTGGTCGACCTCGCGGTCGGCGTGATTATCGGCGCAGCTTTCGGAAAAATCGTGGATTCCGTGGTCAATGACCTGATCATGCCGCTGGTGGGCCGCATCATCGGCAAGCTGGACTTTTCGAATCTGTTCCTGGTGCTGTCCGACCCTCCAGCCGGAACGCCAATGACGCTCGATGCGTTGAAAAAGGCCGGCGTCCCCGTATTCGCCTACGGCAATTTCCTGACCATCCTGGTCAACTTCCTGATTCTGGCCTTCATCATTTTCATGATGGTGCGAGCGATCAATCGCCTGCGCGCCGCCGAACCGCCGGCACCGGCGCCGGAAGATCCGGAAGACATCAAGCTGCTGCGCGAGATCCGCGACAGCCTGAAGAGCAGCCGGGCCTGAGTGCCGTTGGTACCGGCCTGACGGCCGGCGCCCGGCGAGACGCCTTTTATACCGGGTTCGGAATGTCGATGAAGGTATGGCGCAGGCCGAACTGCTGCGCCAGATGCGTGCCGAGGGCGCGAATGCCGTAGCGCTCGGTGGCGTGATGGCCGGCGGCGATATAGCCGACGCCGCTCTCGCGCGCCAGATGGGTGGTCTGCTCGGACACCTCGCCGCTCAGATAGACATCGACTCCCGCGGCAATCGCTCCGTCGAAGTAGCCTTGCGCGCCCCCGGTACACCATCCCACCGTGCGTACCGGCTGATCGGGATCGCCGATCGCCAGCGGCTCGCGACCGAGCACGCCCGCGATGTGGTCTGCCAGCATGCGCAGCGTCATCGACTGCGGCAACGTGCCGGTCCAGCCGAGCTGATCGTCGCCGAAGCGGCCGGTGGGATTCAATCCGAGCTCTCGTCCCAGTTGGGCGTTGTTGCCCAGCTCGGGATGGCCGTCCAGCGGCAGGTGATAGGCCAGCAGATTGGTGTCGGACACCAGCAGGCGGCGCAGCCGGCCATGCTTCTGCCCGATGACACGCGCGTCCTCGCCGCGCCAGAAATAGCCATGATGGACCAGGATCGCATCGGCGCCGGCTTCGATTGCGGCATCGAGCAAGGCGACACTGGCCGTCACTCCGGTCACGATGTGGGTGACTTCCGGCCGACCTTGTACTTGCAGACCATTCGGACAATAGTCCTTGTAGCGGGGCACTTCCAACAGGTCGTTCAAGTACAATTCAAGCTCTTTTGTTTTCATTTTCAGCCCAAACTCCAATATGTTGCGCCGCTTCTGGCTGTTCTTTGCCCAGGCCGTCACAGTTGTGCTGGCCATCTGGTTTGTCGTGGCGACATTGAAACCGGAATGGCTGCAACGCGGGCGCGTCGCGGTCCAATCCGGCTCGCCAATCGTCGCGCTCAAGGAAGTGGTGCCAAATGTCACCGGACCGTCGGCGGAACGCTCGTATAGCGAGGCGGCGCAGTTGGCGATGCCGGCGGTGGTCAATATCTTCACCAGCAAGAACGGTGCGCGGCGCGGCAATCCACAGGCCGACGATCCGTGGTTCCGCTTCTTCTTCGGTGACCGGCTGCCCGAGCGGCAGGAGCCGGTATCGAGCCTGGGCTCGGGTGTGATCGTCAGCGCCGAGGGCTACATTCTAACCAACCACCATGTGGTGGACGGCGCCGACGAGATCGAGGTCGCGCTGACCGACGGCCGCAAGGCCAACGCCAAGGTCGTGGGCTCGGACCCGGAGACCGACCTGGCGGTGCTCAAGATCACGCTGAAGGATCTGCCGGCGATCACGCTGGGACGCCTCGAGAACGTCAAGGTTGGCGATGTGGTGCTGGCGATCGGCAATCCGTTCGGCGTCGGCCAGACGGTGACGATGGGTATCGTGTCGGCGCTGGGCCGCAGCCATCTCGGCATCAATACCTTCGAGAACTTCATCCAGACCGACGCCGCGATCAACCCGGGCAACTCGGGCGGCGCGCTGGTCGATGCGCAAGGCAATCTGCTCGGCATCAATACGGCGATCTACTCGCGCTCGGGCGGTTCGCTGGGGATCGGCTTCGCGATTCCGGTGTCGACCGCCAAGCAGGTGATGGAGTCGATCATTTCGACCGGTTCGGTGACGCGCGGCTGGATCGGCGTCGAACCGCAGGACATGACGCCGGAGATCGCCGAATCGTTCGGGCTCGAAGCGAAGGAAGGCGCGCTGATTGCCGCGATCGTCCAGGGCGGCCCGGCAGACAAGGCCGGCGTGCGTCCGGGAGACGTGCTGGTCGCCGTGCAGGATCAACCGATCACCGATACCACGGCCCTGCTCAATGCCATCGCGCAGCTCAAGCCCGGTACGGAAGTGAAGATGAAGGTGGTACGTCGCGGCAAGCCGACCGAGGTGACGGTAATGATCGGCAAGCGCCCTCCTCCGCCGCGGCGCGTCCTGCCTTATGACGAGGAAGATTGAGGACGTTCTGAACGTTCGATGAACTGAAAAGCCCCTTGGTGATGCCAAGGGGCTTTTTTTGTTGGCGCCTGCTGATCGATGCAGGGAGGCGGGGCAGTGTGGACGCCGGTCCCGACGCACTGGGGGATGTGATGGCGACCGCCGATACCGAGGTTCGCCAAGGCATTTTCAGATGCGCCTGCTACGGGGTCTCTCTCTTTGCATTCACAGCCCGACGGGCCTGCGCTTCGGCGGTGATCGAGAGCATCCGGTTGGCGGATACGCATCGCCAAGGCATCAGGGCCCGAACTTGCCCATTCATGGCGAGGACAGGGCATGGCACCGCGCCTGTTGCCTATTGGGGTTGCTTATTTCCCTTCCGTGTGTTGCCCGGGGGAGCATGGCTCTTGCCGGACCTTTCTTCGCCGAGGCCTCTTCGCCCGGGCCTCTTCGCCGGGCTCCACCGAGCGCCGCGCAACGACATCGATCGGGGCACCACAAAACAAAACGCCGGCATCCCGAAGGATGCCGGCGTTTCGATCAAGCTAACTTGATGCGATCGCTCGCGTCAAATTAGAACTTGTGGCGCACGCCGATGATGGCGCCGAACTGGTCCTTGCCCGGCTCCACGTTGAACGTGCTGGCAGCGGCGGTAGCGCCGATGGTGTTGAAGCCCGACACGCCCAGACCCGAACCATCCTTGTTCAGGGTGTACGACAGCGAGGTGTAGATGTCGGTGCGCTTCGACAGGGCGTAGTCGCCGGTCAGCACGAATTGCCACGGATCAGCACCGCTGCGGCGGAAGTCCTGGTAGTACGCAGCACCCGTGACCGAGAAGGCCGGGGTCATTTGGTACGCCAGGCCAGCCCAGTACAGGTTCGACGTCGTGGTGTCAGCACCAACAGCGCCCGGCAGAACAGCGCCGTCCGAAGCCTTCGCCCAACGGTAGCCAACGAAAGCCTTGGCCGGACCGAAAGCGTAGGTACCAGCAACCGTAGCGCGGCGGATCACCGGAGCCTGGTTAGCTTCGGTACCGACGTGCAGGTCGTCGTAGGCAGCACCGATCGCGAACGGGCCAGCTGCGTACGACAGCATGGCGCCCATTTCGCGGCCGAACACGTTGCGGCCAGCAACTTCTTGGCCGTCAGCGCGGAACGAGTACATCGCCGACGCGGTCAGGCCGCCGAACTTGCCGACGTACTTGACGGCGTTGTCAGCACGCGATTGGAACTCGACAGCTTGCGAGGTGATCGAGTAACGCGGAGCGATCGCCATCGGGTCGAACTGCAGACCGAAGTCGTAGAACGGGGTCTGTTGACGGCCCAGGGTCAGGGTGCCGAACTGGTTCTGCAGACCGACGTAGGCGCTACGACCGAACAGACGGCCACCTTGGCCCGAACGGCCGGTGTCGAGATCGAAACCGCTTTCCAGCACGAACAGACCCTTCAGGCCACCGCCCAGGTCTTCCACGCCACGCAGGCCCCAACGCGAGCCCGACTGGCCGCCGGACGTCATCTTGAACAGGTTTTCGCCCGTCTGACCAGCGTTGTTGTTGTACTCGATACCAGCGTCGACCACGCCGTACAGGGTCACGCTCGACTGGGCGTAGGCACCACCAGCGGCCAGGGCGGCGACTGCAGCTGCAAACAGTTTCATCTTCATATCGACACTTTCCTTGTCAACTGATTGGGAAATCTTGGGTTGCCCAAGTGCTTGGGCGACGCATTCACCATCACGTCTGCTGCGTATTATGTGTCAGGCTCCCGCGCGCTCAGAAGGCTTTTTCGTCGTAAACCGTTCCTGAGGGCGGCTTTTGTTGCTGAACAGCAACAGGAGAAACGGTGATTTTCCCCAATTTGGTGCAAAAAGGACGCAATGTTTGCGCCTTCCGGCACCAATCAGTCGGCTTGCGACTCCTTTGCAGCGCCGTCATTGGGCAACGGACGGCCGATGACCTTGGCCATCAGCAAGCCAAGCTCGTAGAGAAGGATCAGCGGAATTGCCAGCAGCAGCTGGGACAGCACGTCGGGCGGAGTGACGATCGCTGCAATGATGAAGGCGCCGACGATCACATACGGGCGGATCTGCTTGAGCTTCTCCAGTTCCACCACGCCGAAGCGCACCAGCACGATGACGACCACCGGCACCTCGAAGGTGATGCCGAAGGCCAGGAAGGTGGTCATCGCGAAGCCGAGATACTTGTCGATGTCGGTCGACATCTCGGCGCCCAGCGGCGCGTTGTAGTGCGCCATGAAATGGAACACCGTGGGAAATACCAGGAAGTAGGCAAACGCCACGCCGAACAGGAACAGCAGATAGCTGCTGGTGACCAGCGGCATGATCAGCCGCTTCTCGTGCTGATAGAGACCGGGCGCGACGAATTGCCAGATCTGGTACAGCACCCATGGCAATGCGATCAGGAAGGCGACCAGCAACGTGACCTTCATCGGCACGAAGAACGAGCCTGTCACGTCGGTGACGATCATCTTGCCGCCCTTGGGCAGCGACTCCATCAGCGGCCGCGCGAACAGGTTGAAGATATCCGGTGCCCAGTACACCAGGCTGACGAATACCACCAGCACGCCGGCGACAGCCTTGACGATGCGCTCGCGCAACTCCACCAGGTGCGAGATGAAGGTTTCCTGCTGGGATTCGTCTTGGGGTTCGGGAGAACGCGATTCGCTCATGGCGGCAGCCGCTCAGCAGCGGTGGGCGGACAACAGAGAAGAGAAAAGCGACGTCGCGCGCGGCAAGGCGCGCGACATACGTGCGGACCGGTCGGCCGCCGGCATCGGGGCGGACTGCCGCATGGTCACTCGAAGAAAGAACGCGCGGGGCGCGTTGCCGGGCGGTGCCGCTTGACGCGGGCGGCGCCGGACTGCGCCCAGCCGCGGACATTGTTCTGGCGCTTGTACCACTTCGGCACGGCGGCCTGCTTGACGCGCCAGCTCTTGCGGCCGTTGTGCATCTTGTGCGCGGTATCCCAGCTCGGCACATACGGCGCCGGCGCATCGCCCGGGCCGGCGCCGGGCGCGCCGGGCTCGGCGATCGCATCCGACAGCGCCTCGTTCAGCGACTGCGTCTGCTCGTTGACCTCTTTATGGATGGTCCGCTCGACGTCGCGCGCGGCCTCCTCGAACTCGGTTCGCATCCGACGCAACTCGTCGAGCTCGACTTCGCGGCTGACCTCGGCCTTCACATCGCTGATATAGCGTTGCGCGCGGCCGACCAGCGCGCCGACGGTGCGGGCAACCTTGGGCAGCCGCTCGGGCCCGATCACGATCAGCGCGACCGCGCCGATCAGCGCCAGCTTGGAAATGCCCAGATCGATCATGCGGGATTCAATGCCAGTGCCGAGCGCGGCCGGGCGCAATGCCCAATGCCGCCACCCGGAGGAAGGAGGGAATCAGTGTACCGGGGCACGGCCGGGCCGCTGCGGGGCCGTGCCGGCCGGACGCCGACTGACTGCATGGTCGGATTACTGCTGCTGGCGCGACTTTTCCTTGGCGTCGACGTCGATCGTGGTCGAATCGCGCAGTTCCTTCGGCGTACCGGTAGCGGTGTCCTCGCCCGCCGGGGCGTTGGGATCCTTCATGCCGTCCTTGAAGCCCTTGACCGCGCCGCCCAGATCCTGGCCGATGTTGCGCAGCTTCTTCGTACCAAAGACCAGCATGACGATCACCAGCACGATCAGCCAATGCCAAATGCTAAACGAACCCATTTTCCTGCTCCTGATGAAGCCCCGCGGGGCACCTTGCCACGCGGACCCGTTGTTCCGTCCGAGCTCGCACGCCGGGCGACGGTAGCCGGCGCTGTTTCGTCCGCCGCAAGCGGCCAGACGTCATTCTCTGCTGAAGGCTTGCCGCGGCTACGGCAGCGCGACCTTCCATTCGGTCCGCGGCCCGCCCATCACGTGCAGATGCAGGTGATAGACCTCCTGGCCGCCATCCGGACCGGTGTTGATCACGGTGCGGAAGCCATTGCCGCAACCCAGTTCCTGGGCCAGCTGCGGCGCCTTGAGCAGCATTTTAGCAAGCACGTCGCCCTCGCCCGGGCCGCAGTCGGCGAGCGAGTTCACATGCACCTTCGGAATGATCAGGAAGTGCACCGGCGCCTTCGGATGGATATCGTGGAACGCCAGCATGTCGGCGTCCTCGTACACCTTGCGCGACGGTATCTGGCCGGCGACGATCTTGCAGAAGATGCAATTCTCGTGTGCGTTCATGAAAGTTTCATTGCGAAGTGAAGGACACCGGCAAGCCGGATTCGAGCCTGACCCGGTTCGCGCCCTTTAGAAACGCTGCTCCGGGTACATCGGCTTGCTGTCGTTCAAATACAACCAGCCTTTGACGATACGGTAAAGAATCCACAGCGACAACAGGCCCCAGACAATGAAGGCCAGCGCGATGCCGACCACGGTGGCGAACAGCACGCCGCCGAGCACGGTCCACGCGACCGACCACCAGAACGATCGGATCTGCCACGCAAAGTGCGATGCATAGAGCGTGCCTCGCGCATCGTCGCGCTTGACGTAGTTGATGACGATCGCGATCAGCGCGGTGATGCCGCCGGTCAGCCAGAAGATCGCATACAGCCCGTACAGGATATGGGTCAGCTTGCGCAGGCTGTCGAGCTGCGCGCCGCCGCTGCTCGGCACCACCTGGCCCGGATAATCGCGGCCGGGATAGTCATTGCTCATTGCGCCTCCTTGCATGTGCGCACGGTTCGGTCCAGACGATACTGTGCCACACGATACACCGCGGCCCGCCGAGGAGCGCCGGCGATCACTTCGACCCGGGCGTGCGCGCCGCCTTTTCGGCCAGCCCTGACAGCCCTTCGCGGCGCGCCAGTTCGGCCACCACGTCGGCCGGGCCGAGCCCGAAGCGGGCCAGCAGCACCATGCTGTGAAACCACAGGTCCGCGACCTCGTAGACGACCTTGTCGAGCGCGGGCCCGGCCAGGCCGGCGGCGCGCGCGTCCTTGGCCGCCATCACCGTTTCGGTCGCTTCCTCGCCGATCTTCTTCAGGATCGCATCGTCGCCCTTGTGAAACAGCCGCGCCACATAGGATTGGTCGGGATCGCCGCCGTGTTCCGGCTTGCGCGATTCGAGCACCGCGGCCACGCGTGCCAGCACGTCGGCCAGCGCGTCCGCCTGGTTTGCAGCAGAGTCGCTCATCAGTGATTGCCGCCGTAGATGGACGAGGGGTCCTTGAGCACCGGTTCGACGGTCTGCCAGTCGCCGTCCTCGACGTCGCCCTCGAATTTCTGGAAGAAGCAGGAATGGCGGCCGGTATGGCAGGCGATGTCGCCGGCTTGCGTGACCTTCAGCAGCACCACGTCCTCGTCGCAGTCGAGGCGGATTTCATGCACCTTCTGCACATGGCCCGATTCCTCGCCCTTGTGCCACAACCGCTTGCGCGAGCGCGACCAGAACACCGCCTCGCCAAGCTCGACGGTGCGCTGCAGCGCCTCGCGATTCATGAACGCGAACATCAGCACGTCGTTGGAGCCGACTTCCTGCACGATCACCGGCACCAGGCCGTGATCGTCCCATTTGACCTTGTTGAGCCACTTCTTTTGCATCGTCAAACCCGCATCGGAATGCCCTCGCGGGCCATGAATGCCTTCGCCTCGGCCACCGTGTGCTGGCCGTAGTGGAAGATGCTCGCCGCCAGCACCGCGTCGGCGTGGCCGATGCGGATGCCATCGGCCAGATCCTGCAGCCCGCCGACGCCGCCCGAGGCGATCACCGGCACGCCGACCGCGTCGCTGACCGCGCGGGTCAGCTCCAGATCGAAACCACTCCTGGTGCCGTCGCGGTCCATGCTGGTCAGCAGCAGCTCGCCGGCGCCGCGGCGCGCCATTTCGCGCGCCCACTCGACCGCGTCGAGCCCGGTCGCCTTGCGCCCGCCGTGGGTGAACACCTCCCAGCGCGGCGGCTCGCCCGGTGCCGAACTGCGCTTGGCGTCGATCGCCACCACGATGCATTGCGAGCCGTAGCGCGCGGTGGCATCGGACACCAGCTGCGGATTGCTGATCGCCGACGAATTGACGCTGATCTTGTCCGCGCCGGCATTGAGCAGCCGGCGCACATCCTCGACGGTGCGCACGCCTCCGCCCACCGTCAGCGGAATGAAGACCTGCGAGGCGACCGCCTCGATGATGTTCAGCATCAGATCGCGGCCGTCGCTGGTCGCGGTGATGTCGAGGAATGTGATTTCGTCCGCGCCCTGCTCGTCATAGCGGCGCGCGATCTCGACCGGGTCGCCGGCGTCGCGCAATTCGACGAAGTTGACCCCTTTGACCACCCGCCCATTGGTCACGTCCAGGCAGGGGATGATACGTTTGGCTAGCATCGGAATCCTTGCCACGCGGCGCGCGCCAGTGCGACGCGACGCGGGCAGCAGCGCCCCCGGGGCGCAATGGCGACGGCTTACTTGTCCGCGCCGAGTTTGTCCGCGAGCGCCTGCGCGTCCGCGAAATTGAGGTCGCCGGAGTAGATCGCGCGGCCGCAGATCACCCCTTCGACGCCTTCGCTCTCGACCGAGCACAGCCGATCGATATCGCTCATGTTCGACAGGCCGCCGCTGGCGATCACCGGGATCGACACCGACTGGGCCAGCTTGACGGTCGCATCGATGTTGATGCCCTGCAGCATGCCGTCGCGGCCGATGTCGGTATAGATGATCGCCTCGACGCCGTAGTCCTCGTACTTGCGCGCCAGGTCGATTACCTCGTGTCCGGTCAGCTTGCTCCAGCCGTCGGTGGCGACCTTGCCGTCGCGCGCATCGAGGCCGACGATGATGTGGCCGCCGAACGCCGAGCACGCGTCCTTCAGGAAGCCCGGATTCTTGACCGCGGCGGTGCCGATGATGATGTACGACAGGCCGTCGTCCAGCCAGCGCTCGATGGTGTTCAGGTCGCGGATGCCTCCGCCGAGCTGGACCGGGATCTCTTCGCCGACCTCGGCAATGATGGCCTTGATGGCCGCCTCATTGCGGGGCTTGCCGACGAAGGCGCCGTTCAGGTCGACCAGGTGCAGACGGCGCGCGCCCTGTTCCACCCAATGTCGTGCCATGGCGGCGGGCTCTTCGGAGAAGACGGTGGCCTGGTCCATATCGCCTTGTTTTAGGCGTACACACTGACCGTCCTTCAGGTCGATGGCCGGAATGAGCAACATAAGCGTGACGAGCGTGTTGAAGTAAAAAGGTTGTCCTGGCGTGACCCGGCGCTGCCGGCCCGGCCTTGCCTGCGTCGAACGGCTTGGTGAATCAGGGCTTCCAGTCCACGAAGTTCCGGTAGAGCTGCAAGCCGAGCGCCGCACTCTTCTCGGGGTGGAACTGCGTGGCAAAAATATTATCTCGGGCCACCGCGCTGGTAAACACGACGCCATATTCGGTTTCCCCGGCAGTATGGGCGGAATCGCGCGGCTGCACATAGTAGCTGTGTACGAAATAGAACCAGCTCTGATCGGGAATACCCTGCCACAGCGGATGCGGGCGAGTCTGCCGAACGCGGTTCCAGCCCATCTGCGGCACCTTGTAGCGCGAGCCGTCGGGCTGCGTCATGCCGTCGAGTTCGAAGCGCACGACCTCGCCGGGCATCAGGCCCAGGCATGGCGTGCTGTCCGCACCGGCCCTACTTTCCCTGCTGGCTTCAAACAGCATCTGTTCGCCAACGCACACGCCCAGCAGCGGCTTGCTGGCCGCGGCCTCGAGCACGGCCTCGCGCAGCCCGGAGGCGTTCAGCGCCGCCATGCAGTCGGGCATCGCGCCCTGGCCGGGCAGCACCACGCGCTCGGCGGCACGAATGCCCTCGGGCGCATCGACGATGCGCACATCGGCGTCCGGCGCCGCACGGCGCAGCGCCTGCGCCACCGAGCGCAGGTTGCCCATGCCGTAATCCACAATTGCAATCGTAGTCATGATGTTGGAAACGGCCGTGGCATCGCGCGGCCGTCCCCTCGGAAACGGTGTAGGGTGGTGAAGTCCGGTAGAGATCGGTCGGCGTGTCGGCCGTGTTCGGCGTGTTCGGCGGCGGCAACACGGGTGCCGCCCCGGATCACGCATGCAGCGATATCAGAGCGTGCCCTTGGTCGACGGAATCGTGTTGGCCGCGCGCGGGTCCAGCTCCACCGCCATGCGCAGCGCCCGGCCGAACGCCTTGAACACCGTTTCGCATTGATGGTGGGCATTGATGCCGCGCAGATTGTCGATATGCAGCGTCACGCCGGCATGATTGACGAAGCCGCGGAAGAACTCGATGGTCAGGTCGACATCGAAGCTGCCCACGCGCGCCCGGGTGAACGGCACGTGGAATTCCAGCCCCGGCCGGCCCGAGAAATCGATGACCACGCGCGACAGGCATTCGTCCAGCGGCACGTAGCTGTGCCCGTAGCGCGTGATGCCCTTCTTGTCGCCGATGGCCTTGGCCACCGCCTGCCCCAGCGTGATGCCGACGTCCTCGACCGTATGGTGGTCGTCGATATGGGTGTCGCCCTTGGCCTCGACCTCGAGGTCGAACATGCCATGGCGGGCGATCTGGTCCAGCATGTGGTCCAGGAAGGGAACGCCGGAAGCCAGCAGCTGGCGTCCGGTGCCGTCCAGATTCAGCGCGACGCGGATCTGGGTCTCGGAGGTATTGCGGGTGACCTCGGCAACACGCATGGTGCTAATCCTGCAGCGAGGCGGCAAACGCCTCGAGAAACTGCGCATTTTCTTCGGGGGTGCTGACCGTCACGCGCAGACAGTTGGCCAGCAATGGGTGCATTTTACTCACGTTCTTGATCAGCACCTTGCGCGCGAGCAGCCGATCGAAGATTCGCGCGGCATCGGGCACGCGCACCAGCAGGAAATTGCCGGCGCTCGGGAACACCGTCACACCGGGGTGCGCGGCCATCGCCGCGGCCACGCTGGCGCGCTCGGCGCGCAGCTGCGCGGCCTGTTCGTCGAGCACATCGACATGCTCGAGCACGAACAGCGCGGTCGCCTCGGTCAGCACGTTGACGTTGTACGGCGGACGAACCTTGTCGATCTGCGCCAGCCAGGCCGGGTCGCCGGCCAGGTAGCCGAGCCGGATGCCGGCCAGGCCCAGCTTCGACACGGTGCGCATCACCAGCAGATTGCCGAACTCGGGCAGCCGCGGCATCCAGCTGTGCTGGGCGAACGGCTGGTAGGCCTCGTCGACGACGACCAGGCTGTGGCAGACCTCGCCCTGCGCGGCGCGCACGATCGCCTCCATGTCGTTCTCATCGAACAGCGTGCCGGTCGGATTGTTCGGATAGGCCAGGTAGATCACCGCCGGCTTGTGCTCGGCCATCGCGGCCAGCATCGCTTCGCGGTCCAGCGTGAAGTCGCCGCGCAGCGGCACGCCGACGAACTCGAGGCCGGTGAACTGGGCCGACATCGCGTACATCACGAAGCCGGGCACGGGCGCCATGACCTTCGCGCCCGGCCTTGCGACCGCCAGCGCCAGCATGCTGATGATCTCGTCCGAGCCGTTGCCGAGCAGGATCTCCATGCCGGCGGGCACCTTCATCACGGTCTTCAGCCGCGCGCGCAGCGCCTCGCTGGTCGGCACCGGATAGCGGTTCAGCGCGACCTCGGCGAGCCGCTTGCCAAGCGCCTCGCGCAGCGGCGCGGGCAGCCGGTACGGGTTCTCCATCGCGTCGAGCTTGATCAGACCGTGCGAATCGGCCACGTGATAGGCGCCCATGGCGCGGACGTCGTCACGGATGATTCGCTCGATCAGGGAAGGCTCCACTGCTGACATGGTTTCCTCTTCGGTGGGGAGTGATGGGGCGGCACGCCGGCGCGGCACGCATGCCCCGGCAAATCAACTGCGCTTCAGACGATATTCGGCGCTGCGGGCATGCGCCTGCAGACCCTCGCCATAGGCCAGTTCCGCGGCGATCTGGCCCAGCATCTGCGCGCCCGTTTCGCTGACCTCGATCAGGCTCGAGCGCTTCTGGAAGTCGTAGACGCCCAGCGGCGACGAGAAGCGCGCGGTGCGCGAGGTCGGCAACACGTGGTTCGGCCCCGCGCAGTAGTCGCCCAGCGATTCGCTGGTGAACTGGCCCAGAAAGATCGCGCCGGCGTGGCGGATCTTCTCGGCCCACTGGCGCGGATTGAGCGCGGAGATCTCCAGGTGCTCGGGCGCGATCGCGTTGGCGATGTCGCAGGCCTCGTCCATGTCGCGTACCTTGATCAGCGCGCCGCGGCCGCCGATCGAGGCCGCGATCACGTCGCGGCGCGGCATGTCGTCGAGCAGACGGCGGATGCTGTCCTCGACCTTCAGCAGATAGCCGGCATCCGGGCACAGCAGGATCGACTGTGCCATCTCGTCGTGCTCGGCCTGCGAGAACAGGTCCATCGCGACCCAGTCCGGGTCGGTGCTGCCATCGCAGATCACCAGGATCTCCGACGGGCCGGCGATCATGTCGATGCCGACCGTGCCGAACACGCGGCGCTTGGCCGCGGCGACATAGGCGTTACCCGGGCCGACGATCTTGTCCACCTGCGGCAGCGTCTCGGTGCCGTAGGCCAGCGCGCCGACCGCCTGCGCGCCGCCGATCGTGAACACGCGGTCGACGCCGGCGATCGCCGCGGCCGCCAGCACCAGCGGGTTGCGCACGCCGCCCGGGGTCGGCACCACCATGATCACTTCCTTGACGCCGGCGACGCGGGCCGGAATCGCGTTCATCAGCACCGACGACGGATAGGCCGCCTTGCCGCCCGGCACATAGAGACCGACGCGATCGAGCGGCGTCACCTTCTGGCCCAGCACGGTGCCGTCGGCCTCCGCGTATTCCCAGCTGTGGCTGCCGCATTCGATCTTCTGCTTCTCGTGGTAGGCCCGCACGCGCGCCGCGGCCGCCTCGAGCGCGGCGCGGCGCTTGGGCTCGAGCTCCTCGAGCGCGGCGTCCATCTCGGCCGGCGACAGTTCCAGCGCGGCCAGCGATTCCGCCTCGACGCGATCGAAGCGCAGCGTGTATTCCAGCACCGCGGCATCGCCGCGCACCTTGACGTCGGCCAGGATCTGCGCGACGGCGCGCTCGATGGCCTCGTCCTCGCCGGCCTCGAAGGCCAGCAGCTGGCGCAGCCGCACGGGGAAGTCCGTGCTGGCCGAATCCAGTCGGCGAATGTTCAGACTTTGTTCGTTCATGATTCCATTCCCCGGGCCGTCGGCCATGGCATCACGCCACGGCCGCGGAGGCCCGTTCAAACGCTTCGAGGATCGGCGCCAGCCGCTCGCGCTTGAGCTTGAGCGCGGCCTGGTTGATCACCAGGCGCGACGAGATCTGCACGATCTCCTCGACTTCCACCAGATTGTTGGCACGCAGCGTGCCGCCGGTGCTGACCAGGTCGACGATCGCATCGGCCAGCCCGACCAGCGGACCGAGCTCCATCGAGCCGTACAGCTTGATCAGATCGACGTGCACGCCCTTCTTGGCGAAATGCTCGCGCGCGGTCTGCACATACTTGGTCGCCACCGCCAGCCGCGCGCCCTGGCGCACCGCGCGGGCATAGTCGAAGCCCGCCGGCACCGCCACCGACATGCGGCAGCGCGCGATATTCAGATCGATCGGCGCATACAGGCCGGCCATGCCGTGCTCCATCAGCACGTCCTTGCCGGCCACGCCGAAGTCGGCGGCGCCGTATTGCACATAGGTCGGCACGTCGGAGGCGCGCACGATGATCACCCGCACGTCCGGGTCGGTGGTCGGCAGGATCAGCTTGCGGGAGGTTTCCGGGTCTTCGGTGACCTCGATGCCCGCGGCCGCCAGCAGCGGCATGGTTTCGGTAAAGATCCGGCCCTTGGAGAGGGCCAGGGTCAGCTGGTTCGGAGATGGGCTCATCGTCTTGTTCGTCGCTGGGTCAGCCGGCGATGCGGCGAATGTGCGCACCGACTGCCGACAGCTTGTCTTCCATGCGGTCGTAGCCGCGGTCCAGATGATAGATGCGGTCGATCACCGTCTCGCCATCGGCGATCAGGCCGGCGATCACCAGGCTGGCCGAGGCGCGCAGGTCGGTGGCCATCACGCGGGCGCCGGACAGGCGCGGCACGCCGGTCACCACCGCCGTATTGCCTTCGACCGCAATATTGGCGCCGAGCCGGTTCAGCTCCTGCACGTGCATGAAGCGGTTCTCGAAGATCGTCTCGGTGATCCGCGCGGCGCCGTCGGCCACGCAATCGAGCGCCATGAACTGCGCCTGCATGTCGGTCGGAAAGGCCGGGTACTCCGAGGTGCGGAAACTGACCGCGCGCGGGCGCTGGCGCATCGACAGCCGCACCCAGTCCGTGCCGCGCTCGATCGACGCGCCGGCCTCGACCAGCTTGTCGAGCACCGCGTCGAGGATTCCGGGCGAGACATCGCGCACCACGACCTCACCCAGCGTCGCGGCGGCCGCGCACAGGAAGGTCCCGGCCTCGATGCGATCGGCAATCACCGCATGC
Organism: Cupriavidus gilardii; assembly: GCF_008801915.1. Taxonomy (GTDB): domain Bacteria; phylum Pseudomonadota; class Gammaproteobacteria; order Burkholderiales; family Burkholderiaceae; genus Cupriavidus; species Cupriavidus gilardii. The sequence continues at coordinate 29,593 of NZ_VZOV01000015.1, read as the reverse complement.
TCGGCGCCGTGCAGCCGCTCGACGCCCTGGATCACCAGCCGGTCGGTGCCGATGCCGTCGATCCGTGCCCCCATGCCGACCAGCAGATTGGCCAGGTCGGTCACCTCGGGCTCGCGCGCCGCATTCTCCAGCACGGTCTCGCCCTCGGCCAGCGTGGCCGCCATCAGCAGGTTCTCGGTGCCCGTCACCGTGATCATGTCGGTGACGATGCGGGCGCCCTTGAGCCGGCGCGCGCGGGCGTGGATGTAGCCATGTTCGATCGCGATCTCGGCGCCCATCGCCTGCAGGCCCTTGATGTGCTGGTCCACCGGCCGCGCGCCGATGGCGCAGCCGCCGGGCAGCGACACCCGCGCCTCGCCCAGGCGCGCGACCAGCGGTCCGAGCACCAGGATGGACGCGCGCATGGTCTTGACCATGTCGTACGGCGCCTCGGGCGAGACGATCTGGGCCGCGTCCAGCGACAATTGCGCACCATCCTGCCCGATGCGCACGCCCATCTGGCGCAGCAGCGCCAGCATGGTGCGCACGTCGTGCAGACCGGGAACGTTGCGCAGCGTCAGCGTGTCGCCCGTCAGCAGGCTGGCGCACAGGATCGGCAGCGCGGCGTTCTTCGCCCCCGAAACGCGGATCTCGCCGCGCAGCGGGCCGTTGCCGTGTATTTGCAGTTGATCCATGAGGGATACGCAGGTACGCGGCCGCTCAGCCGCGGCCCGGCTGGCCGGCCTGGTCGCCCTGACCGCCTTGCCATTCCGCCGGCGTCAGCGTCTTCATCGACAGCGCGTGGATCTCGGCCCGCATGCGGTCGCCCAGCGCGGCATAGACGCGCTGATGGCGCTGGATCAACCGCTTGCCCTCGAACTCGGCGCTGACGATGGTGGCGAAGAAGTGCTGGCCGTCGCCCTCCACTTCGAGGTGTTCGCAGGGCAGCCCCTGGGCGATGTAGTCCCTGACTTGTTCCGGTGTAGGCAGCATGGTGAATCTCGTTTCGTCTGTGTGCGTCCCGCTGTCGCGTGTTGATCCGGCCTGGTCTCGCAAGATCAGTGCCGCAGCTTGTAGCCGCTCTGCAGCAGCCGCAGCGCGATCGTCGCGACCACCGCGAAGGCGCTCGCGACCACGGCCAGGCTGAACCACGGCGACACGTCGGAGACGCCGAAGAAGCCATGGCGGAACCCGTCGATCATGTAGAAGAACGGGTTGGCGTGCGATACCTTCTGCCAGAACGCGGGCAGCGAGTGGATCGAATAGAACACGCCGGACAGGAAGGTCGCCGGCATGATCAGGAAGTTCTGGAAGGCGGCCAGCTGGTCGAACTTCTCGGCCCAGATGCCGGCGATCAGCCCGAGCGTGCCCAGCATGCCGGCGCCGAGCAGCGCGAACACGACGATCCACGCGACATTGGCCACATGCAGATCGGCGAACCACACCGTGACCAGCAGCACGCCGAGTCCGACCGCGAGCCCGCGCACGATGGCCGCGGTGACGTAGGCACCGAACATTTCCCAGTGCGACAGCGGCGGCAGCAGCACGAACACCAGGTTGCCGGTGATCTTGGACTGGATCAGCGACGACGAACTGTTGGCAAACGCGTTCTGCAGAATGCTCATCATCACCAGCCCGGGCACCAGGAAGGCGGTGTAGCTGATCTGGTCGTAGACCTGGACGCGGTCCTCCAGCACATGGCCGAAGATCAGCAGATAGAGGATCGCCGTGAGCACCGGCGCGGCCACGGTCTGGAAGCTGACCTTCCAGAAGCGCAGCACTTCCTTGTACAGCAGCGTGCGAAAGCCAACCAGGCCGCCCACCGCCATCGGCGCCAGGTGCCGGCTGTCGTCGCCGCCGCCGTGGCGGCCGTCCTGCTGCGCGTGATCGAGTCCGGCGGGATGTTTCATACCGGGCTCTCCAGCGAAGAAGGGGTGGTATTGACCGGTTCGGCCGGGTCCGTGGCGCGCTTGTCGCCGTCGCCCTTGCCTTGTCCGTCCGCTCCTTCCTCTGCGCTCGGGTCACGGGAAGCCGGCTTGCGCCCTTCCCTTCCCATGATCTGCACGAATACGTCCTCGAGGTCCGCCTTGTTGATTTCCATGTCTTCGATTTCGCAGCCCGCCTCGCGGCACGCCGCGAGAATCGGTTCGACCACCTGGTAGCCCGACAGCCGCAGCCGGATCGCGCGCTCGCCGGGATTGGACGGCATCCGCAGCGGCTCCAGCGAAGCCGGCAGGCGTCCGGCCGACAGCGTCAGCACCAGCTGCAGGCCGGCGAACTGGCTCAGCAGGCTGCTGGTGCGGTCCAGCGCCACCACCTCGCCGAACTTGAGCATCGCGATGCGATCGCACAGGGCCTCGGCCTCTTCCAGATAGTGGGTGGTCAGGATGATGGTATGACCTTCGCGATTCAGCCGGGAGATGAATTTCCACAGCGTCTGGCGCAGCTCCACGTCCACGCCCGCGGTCGGCTCGTCGAGCACGATCACCGGGGGACGATGCACCAGCGCCTGCGCGACCAGCACGCGGCGCTTCATGCCGCCCGACAGCTGGCGCATGTTGGCGTCGGCCTTGTCGGTCAGGTCCAGGTTGGCCATGATCTCGTCGATCCAGTCGTCGTTGCGGGTCAGGCCGAAATAGCCCGACTGCAGGCGCAGCGTCTCGCGCACCGTGAAGAACGGATCGAACACCAGCTCCTGCGGCACCACGCCCAGCATGCGGCGCGCCAGCCGGTAATCGCCGACCACGTCGTGGCCGTGCACGCGCACCTGGCCCGAGTCGGCGCGGTTCAGTCCGGCGAGGATCGAGATCAGCGTGGTCTTGCCCGCGCCGTTGGGGCCGAGCAGGCCGAAGAATTCGCCGCGCTCGACGCTGAAGCTGACGCCCTTGAGCGCCTGCAGATTGCGGTAGCGCTTGCGGACATCCTGGATTTCGATGGCTTTCATGGCCGATATCGTCTGGCGGGCGTGCGAGCGTCGCGCTGCCGCGCCGGGCTCCTGGAAATGGCGGGGACCGCCTGAGGGTGTTGCAGCAGCCGGACTGGTCGCCCGCCTGGTCTGCCGGCTGCCGGCGTGGCAGGCGCATCGCGCGTTGGCGCGCGGCGGTGCTGACGAACGAATAACCCGGAATTATAGGGGATGCGGGGAAGTCCCCGCTTGGGACGCGGCGCGGGCGGGCGGCCGGCGCCGAGGCATCGCGACGGTGCCGGCGCGGGCCCTGGCCCTGCGCTCACCGCGGATGCCGGTTCAATGTCGATGCAAGGCGACTTGCTCGAGCGGTGCGGCGACGGATGCCGAAGCGGATTCGGCGGCGGGTTCTGCCTCCGTTCCGGCAACCGCTCGCGCCGGTCCGGACGCCGGGTTCCGGGGCGACAGCGCCAGCAGCGTATCGACGCCGTACAGGCTGGCCAGTGCGGCCAGCTGCTGCGGCACGCCGACGAAGGACAGCGTGCGGCCACGGGCGCTGGCGTCGCGATGCAGCGCCAGCATGACGGCCACCGCCGAAGAATCGACCTGCCCCAGCGTGCTGCAATCGACCTGCGCTTCCCCTTGCGCCACGCGCGCGGCCGCTTCGCGCAGCACGGCGGCGGCGTTGCGGTTGGTCAGCGAGGTTCCGAGTGAAAGCATCGAGGCGGTCGGTCAGGAATCGGGGCGGATCGGATTTGGCGGCCGGAGCGCGCAAAGCGTGCACACCGAGCCGGCATTGTAACGCGGCGCAGCATCCATGTGCTGCGCCGCAACGGGTCTTAACCCTTCGCGCTGGCCAGCTGGCGGTTGCGGTCCTGCAGCGTCTTGATCACGCCTTCGATGCCCTGCTGGCTGGCGATCGTATTGAAGCTGCCCTTGTAGGCCTCGGTCAGCCAGGCGCCCAGCACGTTGATGTCATAGACCTTCCAGCCCTGCGCGGTCTTCTCCAGGCGGTAGTCCATCTGGATCGGCTCGCCCTTGTTGATCACCTGGGTGCGCACGGTCACCTCGGTGTCCTCGGGCGCGGCGCGGAACGGGCGGAACTGCACGGTCTGGTCGCGGATCTGCGAAACGGCGCCCGCATAGGTGCGGATCAGCAGCATCTTGAATTCCTCGACGATCTGCTTCTGCTGCTCCGGCGTCGCCTTGGCCCAGTTGCGGCCCATCGCGATCTGCGTGGTCTTCTGGAAATTGGCGTTCGGCAGGATCTTCTGCTCGACCAGCGCGGTGATCTTCGGAATGCTGCCGGCCTGCATTTCCTTGTCGGCCTTGACGGTGGCCATCACGTCGTCCACCAGGGCCTTGATCAGCCCGTCGGGCGTGGACGTATCCGCGCTCTGGGCCATGGCCGCGCCCGCCATGGCGAAGGCGGCGATGAAGGGAAGCAACAGTCGCTTGAACATGGTTTTTCCTTGTCTATCTTGTTCCGCCGGGGGCGGCGGGGGGTGCGTACGTTGGAGAGCGCGCACCCCGGGCAAGTTCATGGTGCCCGGCGCGCACGGCGCTGGCACCCGTTATCACAGTTTGTTGCAGCGGTGACCGGCCACTGACAAAGCCGGTCGACCACAGTGGCGCACAAGCCTCGCGGCGCCGGCGCTCACAGGCCGAGCCGGCCGGGCGTCAGCGACGGCGCCACCGGCGGCACCGGCATGGTCTGGCCCGGCAGGCTTTCGCCCGAACCCGAGCCCGGCGGCTTGGGCTCGGCGTCGCTGTCGACGCCATCGTCCTCGCGGTCCGGCGGATTGCCGTCGTAGACGAGGTACTCACGGCGCTGCAGATAGGCGTCGCGCATGAACGAGTAGCGGTCCAGCGCGGCCATCTCGACCAGGCTGCTGGCGCCCAGCAGTTCGGCGCGGGCGCTGACCACGCGCACGCCGATCAGCGTATTGCGCATCCAGACCGGATGCAGGTAGGCGGTCGGGTCGGCCTGCCGGTCCACCAGCATGCCGCCGGTGTCGCGCACGGTGCTCGGCCCGAACAGCGGCAGCACCAGGTACGGACCAGGCGGCACGCCCCAGACGCCCAGCGTCTGGCCGAAGTCTTCCTTGTACTTCGGCAGGCCGGCCGGCGTGGCGATGTCGATCAGGCCGCCGATGCCGAGCACGGTGTTGATCGCCACCCGCATCGTGTCCTCGGCGAAGCGCGTCGGCTTGCCCTGCAGCAGGTTGTTCAGCGCCGAGTAGACATCGCTGACGTTGGAGAACACGTTGCTGACCGCGGTGCGGACCGGCGACGGCACATAGTCGGCATAGACCTCCGCGATCGGGCGCATCACGCCCTTGTCGAAGTCCTCGTTGATCTTGTTGACTTCGCGGTTGAACGGCTCGAGCGGGTCGCGCGGATTGGCGTCCGGCCCCGTCGCGCAGCCCGCCAGGGCGACCGCCATCGCGCCGGCCAGCAGCCAGCGCACGTGTACTCCCGAACCCCTCATTTCTCCGCTCCCGTGCCGCCCGCGTCGGCCGCCTTGTTGTACAGGAATTGCCCGATCAAGTTCTCCAGCACCACGGCCGACTGGGTCATCGTGATCCGTGCGCCGTCGGCCAGCATTGCGGTGTCGCCGCCCGCTTCGAGGCCGATGTATTGCTCGCCCAGCAGCCCCGAGGTCAGGATCTTGGCCGACGTGTCCTTGGGAAACTGGTAGCGCTGCTCCAGGTGCATCGTCACCGTGGCCTGGTAGTTCTTGTCGTCGAAGCTGATCTGCGCGACCCGGCCCACCACCACGCCGGCGCTCTTGACCGGCGCGCGCGCCTTCAGCCCGCCGATATTGTCGAAGCGGGCCTGCACGGTGTAGGTGTCCTCGAAGGTGAAGGCGCTCATGTTGCCGGCCTTCAGCGCAAGGAACAGCAGGGCCACGAAGCCGGCCACCACGAACAGCCCCACCCAGAAATCGAGTGCGTTCTTTCTCATCGGAATTCTCTAGTTCAACCAGCGGGATGCGACGGCGCCCATGCGGGGCTCAGGTACTGAACATCAGCGCCGTCAGCAGGAAATCGAGCCCCAGCACGGCGAGCGACGCGATCACCACGGTGCGGGTGGTGGCGCGCGACACGCCCTCGGGCGTCGGCTTGGCCTCGTAGCCCTGGTACAAGGCGATAAACGTCACGGCAATGCCGAAGATAAAGCTCTTGATGACGCCGTTCAGCACGTCGTCGCGCACGTCGACGCCGCCCTGCATCTGCGACCAGAACGCGCCGGCGTCGACGCCGATCAGCTGCACGCCGACGATATAGCCGCCCAGGATGCCGACCGCGCTGAAGATCGCCGCCAGCACCGGCATCGCGATCACGCCGGCCCAGAAGCGCGGCGCGACCACGCGCTGCAGCGGGTTCACCGCCATCATTTCCATCGCGGTCAGCTGCTCGCCCGCCTTCATCAGGCCGATCTCGGCGGTCAGCGAGGTGCCAGCGCGGCCCGCGAACAGCAGCGCGGTCACCACCGGCCCGAGCTCGCGCACCAACGACAGCGCGACCAGCAGCCCCAGCGCCTGTTCGGAGCCGTAGCGGTTCAGCGTGTAGTAGCCCTGCAGGCCCAGCACGAAGCCGACGAACAGCCCGGACACCGCGATGATCACCAGCGACAGGTTGCCGACAAAGAAAATCTGGTCCGATACCAGCCGGAAGCGCCGCAGCATCGACGGCGACATCGCCAGCATCGCGAAGAACATCCGCGTGGCCATGCCCAGGCCCTCGACGGTCTGGCGCACCGCCGAGCCGATCATCGCGATGGCGTTGTAGAGCGCGCCCATCACCGTCCCGCCCCGCCGACGAAGTCCTCGGCGAGCGAGGGCCCGCCGTAGTGGAACGGCACCGGGCCGTCGGCCTCGGCATGCACGAACTGGTGGACGAAGGGGTCGGTCGACGCGCGCAGCGCCTCGGGCTCCCCTTCCGCCGCGATGCGGCCTTCGGCGATGAAATACACGTAGTCGGCGATCTGGAAGGTCTCGTGCACGTCGTGCGACACGATGATCGTGGTGGCGCCGAGCGCGTCGTTCAGCGTGCGGATCAGGCGCGCGGTCAGGCCCAGCGAAATGGGATCGAGCCCGGCAAAGGGCTCGTCGTACATCAGCAGCGAAGGATCGAGCGCGATCGCGCGCGCCAGCGCCACGCGCCGCGCCATGCCTCCGGAGATCTGCGCCGGCATCAGGTCGCGCGCGCCGCGCAGGCCGACCGCGTTGAGCTTCATCAGCACCAGGTCGCGGATCATCGATTCGGGCAGGTCGGTATGCTCGCGCAGCGGGAAGGCGACGTTGTCGAACACCGACAGGTCGGTAAACAGCGCGCCGAACTGGAACAGCATCCCCATCTGCCGCCGCGCCGCATAGAGGCCCGCGCGATCCAGCGCCGGGATATCGGCGCCGTCGAAGCGCACGTGGCCGCGTTGAGGCCGGACCTGGCCGCCGATCAGCCGCAGCACGGTGGTCTTGCCGCAGCCCGAGCCGCCCATGACCGCGACGACCTTGCCGCGCGGAATCCGCATGGACAGGCCCGACAGGATGGGCTTGCCGCCCGCCGCATAGGCGAAGTCGACCGCTTGCAGCTCGACGAGGTTGGGTGTGGTTTCGGTCACGTTGGCATCGCGCTAGAGACGGTCGGCATTATAAGTGCTAATACCTATACTCGTCCGTTCGCGTGCCGGGCAATGCGCCCGCGATGAAATGCTGCAGGGCAGCGCGACGTGCACTATCGGGCGACGAAGGGCCGACGAAGGGCCGACGAGGGAGCAACGAGGGGGGCGACGAGGGAGCGACGAGGGGACGACAAAAGCGGCGCACGCCGCGGCGCTATCAAGGTTCGACCGGCCGGCCGGCCTGGCGCAGGATCACCTGCCACTGGATCGATTCCGCGCGGATCGAGGTCGCGAAGGCCTCGGGCGAGTCGCGCAGCGGCGTCAGCCCGACCGATTCCAGCCGACGCCCGACGTCGCCCTCGCGCATGACCTCGTCCAGCACCGTGGCCAGCCTGGCGACGATGGCCCGCGGCGTCTTGGCCGGGGCCAGCACGCCCAGCCACGGACCCGCGCCGTAGCCGTCGAGTCCACTCTCGTGAAGGGTCGGCACGCCAGGAGCCAGCGGCGAACGGGCCGATCCCGCCACGCCGAGCAGCCGCAGCGTACCCTCCCGCACATGCTGCTGGACCGGCGCGAAATTGCAGAAACAGGCGCTGATCCGGCCCGCCAGCATCTCCTGCACCAGCGCCGCCTCGCCCTTGGCGGTCACCAGCGGCACGCCGTTGGGAATGCCGCGCACCGCGTATTCCGCATACAGATGCGCCGGCGTGCCGGCCTGTGCCGTGCCGACGCTGTAGGCACCGGGATTGGCGCGCACCGCCGCGATCCATTGCTGCGGTGTGCGGATCGGCAGGCGGGCGTCGATCACCAGGAACAGCGGCATCGCGGCGACGCGCGCCACCGGCGTGAAATCGCGCACCACGTCGTAGGGCAGCGGCTCGACGCCGGACTGGATCAGCATCGTCGACTGGTGCAGCAGCAGCGTATGGCCGTCGGAACTGGCCTTGGCCACGACGTCGCCGGCGGTGGTGCCGTTGGCGCTGGGGCGATTGTCGACCTCGACCGGCACGCCCAGCCTGGCGGCCAGCTTCTCGGCCAGCGTGCGCGCGATGGCGTCCGGCACGCCGCCGGCGGGAAACGGCACGACCAGCCGCAGCGGGCGGGCGGGAAAGGACATCGAGGCGGAGCGCGCGGCGGCGCCCGATGGCGCGGCGGACGGCGTGGCGGGCTGCGCGTTGGACTGGGCGGCCGGCGGGGCAGCCAGCGCGTCGCTGACCGGGCCGAGGAGAGCCGACAGAAGACACATCACGACCACCGCGCGCCCGGGGCCGGCCGCGGCGCGCGGCCGCGCGCCAGGTGCGCCGGTCGCCGTCACGGCGGGGAAGTGCAACGTCGCCTTACCTCGCCAAAGCCGCGCAAGCATGCGTACTTCGGGCATCAAGATCCTCCGGGGCGCCGCGCTGGTGGGGCGCCTGGATTGGCTGACAGGGGTGAGCGAGGCAGCGTTGTTTTTGCTTGGGACGATTGTACGAAGCCGGTTCCGGCCAGCACAAACCGCGTTAACCATAGCCGGGTCAACCCGGAAGCACTTCGCGCGGAAGTCCATCGCGCGCAGGTCCATCGCTGGAAGCACTGCGCCGGGCGCGCTTCGCCAGGCCGCATGCCGGCACGCCCTATAATCCGCGCCATGTCCGAATTCCTGTTGCGGCCGATGGCGGCGGCCGATCTGCCCAAAGTGCTGGCGGTGCAGGCGCAGTGCTACCGCCCCGAACTGATCGAATCGGCCGACGCGCTGGCCAGCCGGCTGGCGCTGGCACCGACGCTATGCTGGGTCGCCACGCACGCCGATGCGCCGCAACGGCTTGCCGCCTATCTGCTGACCCACCCGTGGCCGCGCGAGTCGCTGCCGCCGCTGGACGGCGTGTTGCGGCACGACGCGCCCGCCGACCCACGCCTGGCCTGGTTTATCCACGACATGGCGGTGGCGCCTGCCGGACAGGGGCAAGGCCTGGCGAAACGGCTCTACGAGAAGGCCCGGCAGGGGGCGAAGCAGGCCGGCCTGCGCTGCTCGCGGCTGATCGCCGTACAGAGCGCGGCGCGTTGGTGGCAGGGGCTCGGCTATGCACCGGTGGCGCTTGCCGGGGAAGCGGCGACCAAGCTGTCGCGCTACGGGAAGGGGGCGGTGGTGATGGGGAAGGAAATCGGGGCGTAGTGTCGCAGGACGGTGGCATGGCGCATGCCCCGCTGCCCGCTGTCCGCTGCCCTCTCCCCGGCCCTGTCCCGCCAGCGGAGAGGGAGAACCCGATCGCGTGGACAGTTCTGCCGGTCTGGCCCCCCACTCCCGCTGGCGGAAGAGGGGTTGGGGGAGAGGGCAAGCGCCCCCGGCAACCGCCTCAGCGCGGCAGTTCCGAATGCCCCATCAGGAAGGCATCGACCGAGCGCGCGGCCTGGCGGCCTTCGCGGATGGCCCAGACCACCAGCGACTGGCCGCGGCGCACGTCGCCGGCGGCGAACACCTTCGGCACATTGGTGTAGTAGGCGCGTTCGCCTTCGGTCGAGGCCTTGGCGTTCTTGCGCGCATCGGTGTCGACCCCGAACGCTTCCAGCATCGAGCCCACCGGGTTGGTGAAGCCCATCGCCAGCAGCACCAGGTCGGCTTTCAGCACGAACTCGCTGTCGGGCACTTCCTGCATGCGGCCGTCCTTCCATTCGACCCGGCAGGCCTTCAGCGCGGTGACCTTGCCGTTCTCGCCGATGAACTCCTTGGTCGCCACCGACCAGTCGCGCTCGCAGCCTTCCTCGTGCGACGACGAGGTGCGCAGCTTGATCGGCCAGTACGGCCACACCAGCGGCTTGTTCTCTTCTTCCGGCGGCTGCGGCAGCAGTTCGAACTGGGTCACCGAGACGGCGCCATGGCGGTTCGACGTGCCGACGCAGTCCGAACCGGTATCGCCGCCGCCGATCACCACCACGTGCTTGCCGTCGGCGCGAATCTCGTTGGGACCGTCGCCGGCCACTTCCTTGTTCTGCGGAATCAGGAATTCCAGCGCGAAATGCACGCCCTGCAGCTCGCGTCCCGGCACCGGCAGATCGCGCGGCACTTCGGCGCCGCCGGCCAGCACGACGGCGTCGAACTGGTCCATCAGTTCCTGCGCCGAGATCGTTTCGCGCGCGTAGTTCTTGATGCCGGCCGGCAGCTTGCCGTCGGTCACCATCACGCCGGCGCGGAAGGTCACGCCCTCGGCCTGCATCTGCGCCATGCGCCGATCGATCAGCGCCTTCTCGAGCTTGAAGTCGGGGATGCCGTAGCGCAGCAGGCCGCCGATGCGGTCGTTCTTCTCGAACACCGTGACGTCGTGGCCGGCGCGCGCCAGCTGCTGCGCGGCCGCCAGGCCCGCGGGACCCGAGCCGACCACGGCCACGGTCTTGCCGGTCTTGTGCGCCGGCGGCTGCGGCTTGACCCAGTCCTCTTCCCAGGCCTTGTCGCCGATCGCGCGCTCGATCGACTTGATGCCGACCGGGTCTTCATTGATTCCGAGCGTGCAGGCGGCCTCGCACGGCGCCGGGCAGATGCGGCCGGTGAACTCGGGGAAGTTGTTGGTCTGGTGCAGCACGTCGATCGCCGACTTCCAGTCCTGGCGATACACCAGGTCGTTGAAGTCCGGGATGATGTTGTTGACCGGGCAGCCGTTGTTGCAGAACGGGATGCCGCAGTCCATGCAGCGCGCGCCCTGCACCTTGGCTTCGTTGTCGCTGAGCCGGAACACGAATTCCTTGTAATGCCGGACCCGCTTCGGTGCCGGTTCGTAACTCTCGCTCTGGCGCGGAAATTCGAGAAAGCCAGTCGCCTTGCCCATGTCGCTTCCTTGGGTTGTGCTCGGGGCGCAGCGCGACGCGCGCGCCCCGTTGTGAGGTCATAGTGGTGTGGTGGACCGCGCGGCGGCAGCGATTCGCCACCGTTGCCGCCCGCGCCGTCCCGGCTGCGGTGCCCGCCCTCAGGCGGCGATCGCCTCGCGGTCGCTGTCGCGCGCGGCCTGTTCCTTGGCGTACATCTCGCCCAGCGCCCGCTTGTACTCGGTCGGGAAGACCTTGACGAACTTGCGGCGCGCCGTGGTCCAGTCCGACAGCAGCGCCTTGGCGCGCTCCGAGCCGGTGAAGCGGAAGTGCTGCTCGATGAGGCCGCGCAGGATCACCTCGTCCAGCTGGCGCTTGCCGCCGAACTTGTGCCAGCTCGCCGCGCTCTGGCCCTTCTCCTGATCGGCGGCGCCCAGCACCGCTTCGAGCGCGACCATCGAGGTGTTGCAGCGCTTGTCGAACAGGCCGTCCTCGTCATAGACGTAGGCCACGCCGCCCGACATGCCGGCCGCGAAGTTGCGGCCGGTGGCGCCGAGCACCACTACGGTACCGCCGGTCATGTACTCGCAGCCATGGTCGCCGGTGCCCTCGACCACCGCGACGGCGCCCGAGTTGCGCACCGCGAAGCGCTCGCCGGCCACGCCGTTGAAGAAGGCCTCGCCCGCGATCGCGCCGTACAGCACGGTGTTGCCGACGATGATGTTGCGGGTCGGATCGCCGCGGAACTCGTGCGGCGTGCGCACGATCACGCGGCCGCCCGACAGGCCCTTGCCGACGTAGTCGTTGGCGTCGCCCACCAGGTCCAGCGTGATGCCGTGCGCCAGGAACGCGCCGAACGACTGGCCGGCGGTGCCCTGCAGCTGGATGTGGATGGTGTCGTCCGGCAGGCCCTCATGGCCGTACTGGCGCGCCACCGTGCCCGACAGCATCGCGCCGACGGTCCGGTTGACGTTCTTGATCGGCTGGATGAACGACACCCGTTCACCCTTGTCGATGGCCGCGCGCGACTTGGCGATCAGCACGTGATCGAGCGCCTTGCCCGATTCCGGCGCCAGGCCGTGGTCCTGCGTATCGGTATGGAAACGCGGCTGGTCGCCCGGGAACGGCGGCTGATAGAAGATGCGCGAGAAGTCCAGGCCGCGCGCCTTCCAGTGTTCGATGCCGGCACGGGTGTCGAGCAGGTCGGCGCGGCCGATCAGCTCGTCGAAGGTCCGGATGCCCAGCTGCGCCATGATCTCGCGTGCTTCCTCGGCGACGAAGAAGAAGAAATTGACGACGTGCTCGGGCTTACCCTGGAATTTCTTGCGCAGCACCGGGTCCTGCGTGGCGACGCCGACCGGGCAGGTGTTCAGATGGCACTTGCGCATCATGATGCAGCCCTCGGCGACCAGCGGCGCGGTGGCGAAGCCGAACTCGTCGGCGCCCAGCAGCGCGCCGATCACCACGTCGCGCCCGGTCTTCATCTGGCCGTCGGCCTGCACGCGGATGCGGTTGCGCAGACCGTTGAGCATCAGCGTCTGCTGCGTCTCGGCCAGGCCGAGTTCCCACGGCGTGCCGGCATGCTTGATCGACGACCACGGCGAGGCGCCGGTGCCGCCGTCATGGCCGGCGATCACCACGTGGTCGGCCTTGGCCTTGGCCACGCCCGCCGCGACCGTGCCGACGCCCACTTCGGACACCAGCTTGACCGAGATGTCGGCCTGCGGATTGACGTTCTTCAGGTCGTGGATCAGCTGCGCCAGGTCCTCGATCGAATAGATGTCGTGGTGCGGCGGCGGCGAGATCAGGCCGACGCCCGGCACCGAATAACGCAGCTTGCCGATGTAGTCCGACACCTTGTGGCCGGGCAGCTGGCCGCCCTCGCCGGGCTTGGCGCCCTGCGCCATCTTGATCTGGATCTGGTCGGCCGAGGCCAGGTATTCGGCGGTCACGCCGAACCGGCCCGAGGCGACCTGCTTGATCTTCGAGCGCAGCGAATCGCCGTCCTTCAGTTCGATGTCGCGCTCGACCACGTCGTCGCCCAGCAGGCTCTTGAGCGTGTCGCCGTTCTTGATCGGAATGCCGCGCAGCTCGTTGCGATAGCGCTTCTCGTCCTCGCCGCCCTCGCCGGTGTTCGACTTGCCGCCGATGCGGTTCATCGCGATCGCCAGCGTGGTGTGCGCCTCGGTCGAGATCGAGCCGAGCGACATCGCGCCGGTGGCAAAGCGCTTGACGATTTCCTTGGCCGGCTCGACTTCCTCCAGCGGAATCGCCTTCGACGGATCGACCTTGAACTCGAACAGGCCGCGCAGCGTCATGTGGCGGCGGCTCTGGTCGTTGATCAGGTTCGCGTATTCCTTGTAGGTCTGGTAGGCGCCCTGCCCCTCGTTGGCGCGCACCGAGTGCTGCAGCTTGGCGATCGAGTCCGGGGTCCACATATGCTCTTCGCCGCGGATGCGGAACGCATATTCGCCGCCGGCGTCGAGCATGTTCTCCAGCACCGGGCTGTCGCCGAAGGCGTCGCGGTGCAGGCGCAGCGCTTCCTCGGCGACCTCGAAGATGCCGATGCCTTCGACGTTCGACGCGGTGCCGTGGAAGTACTTCTGCACCAGCTCGCGCGACAGGCCGATGGCCTCGAAGATCTGCGCGCCGGTGTACGACATGTAGGTCGAGATGCCCATCTTGGACATCACCTTCTGCAGGCCCTTGCCGATCGCCTTGATGAAGTTCTTGATCGCCTTGTCGGCCGACAGGTCGCCCGACAGGCCGCCGGCCATCTCGGCCAGCGTCTCCATCGCCAGGTACGGGTGCACCGCCTCGGCGCCGTAGCCGGCCAGCAGCGCGAAGTGATGGACCTCGCGCGCCGAGCCGGTCTCGACCACCAGGCCGGTGGACGTGCGCAGGCCCTTCTCGACCAGGTGATGGTGGATCGCCGAGGTGGCCAGCAGCGCCGGGATCGCGACGTGCGACGGATCGACGCGGCGGTCCGACACGATCAGGATGTTGTAGCCCGACTTCACCGCATCGACGGCCTCGGCGCACAGCGACGCCAGGCGCGCCTCGATGCCTTCCTTGCCCCACTGGGCCGGATAGCAGATGTCGAGCTCGTACGAACGGAACTTGCCGCCGGTGTAGTGCTCGATGTTGCGGATCTTGGCGATGTCCTTGAAGTCCAGCACCGGCTGGGACACTTCGAGGCGCATCGGCGGGTTGATGTTGTTCAGTTCGAGCAGGTTCGGCTTCGGTCCGATGAAGGACACCAGCGACATCACCATGTTCTCGCGGATCGGGTCGATCGGCGGGTTGGTGACCTGGGCGAACAGCTGCTTGAAGTAGTGGTACAGCGTCTTGTTCTTCGACGACAGCACCGCCAGCGGCGAGTCGTTGCCCATCGAGCCGGTCGCCTCTTCGCCGGACAGCGCCATCGGCGCCATCAGGAACTTGACGTCCTCCTGCGTGAAGCCGAACGCCTGCTGGCGGTCCAGCAGCTTGGCCGCGGGCTTGGCCTCGGAGGCGACGTCCTCGGGCTTCGCGTCGATCTCGTCGAGCTTGATGCGTACGGCGTCGATCCAGCTCTTGTAGGGCTTGGCGTTGGCCAGGTTGTCCTTCAGTTCCTTGTCGTCGATGATGCGGCCCTGCTCCATATCGATCAGGAACATCTTGCCCGGCTGCAGGCGCCACTTCTGCACCACGCGCGACTCGGGGAACGGCAGCACGCCGGCCTCGGAGGCCAGCACCACGACGTCGTCCTCGGTCACGTAGAAGCGCGCCGGACGCAGGCCGTTGCGGTCCAGCGTCGCGCCGATCTGGCGGCCGTCGGTGAAGCAGATCGCCGCGGGGCCGTCCCACGGCTCCATCATCGCCGCGTGGTACTCGTAGAAGGCGCGACGGTTGTCGTCCATCAGCGTGTGCTGCTCCCACGCTTCCGGAATCATCATCATCATCGCGTGGACCAGCGGGTAGCCCGCCATCGTCAGCAGCTCGAGGCAGTTGTCGAACGACGCGGTATCGGACTGGCCCGGATAGATCAGCGGCCACAGCTTGGGCAGGTCCTCGCCCAGCACCGGCGACGAGATCGCGCCGGTACGCGCGTTGATCCAGTTGACGTTGCCCTTGACGGTGTTGATTTCGCCGTTGTGGGCGACCATCCGGTACGGGTGCGCCAGCTCCCAGGCCGGGAAGGTGTTGGTCGAGAACCGTTGGTGGACCAGCGCCAGCGCCGACACGGCGCGCGCATCCTGCAGGTCGCGGTAGTACTGGCCGACCTGGTTGGCCAGCAGCAGGCCCTTGTAGACCACGGTGCGCGCCGACATCGACGGCACGAAGTACTCCTTGCCGTGCTTGAGCTTGAGCGCCTGGATCGCGTGGCTGGCGGTCTTGCGGATCACGTACAGCTTCCGCTCGAGCGCGTCGGTCGTCATGATGTCGCGGCCGCGGCCGATGAAGATCTGGCGGATCACCGGCTCGGTCTTGCGCACGGTCGGCGACATCGGCATCGCCGCGTCGACCGGCACGTCGCGCCAGCCCAGCACGACCTGGCCTTCCAGGCGGACGGTGCGCTCTAGCTCCTGTTCGCAGGCCAGGCGCGACGCGTGCTCCTTCGGCAGGAAGATCATGCCGACGCCGTACTCGCCGGCCGGCGGCAGCGTGACGCCCTGCGCGGCCATTTCCTCGCGATAGAACTGGTCGGGAATCTGGATCAGGATGCCCGCGCCGTCGCCCATCAGGTGGTCCGCGCCCACCGCGCCCCGGTGATCCAGGTTCTCCAGGATCTTCAGGCCCTGCAGGATGATCTCGTGGCTCTTCTTGCCCTTGATATGGGCGACCATGCCGACGCCGCAGGCGTCATGCTCGTTGGCGGGGTCGTACATGCCTTGCGCCTGCGGGCGCTCGGCGCTGGCGTGGGTCTGCAGCGCCTGTTGGGCCTGTTGGGCCTGCTGGGCCTGCTCGGCCGGCGGGAATTGCGATTGGTCCACGGGCTTCGATTCCGGTGAGGGCAGCGCGCCTCGTGTGGCATCGGCCGGAACGGCGTTCGCGTGCAGTCCGGTCGGACATGATTGGCAGCGAAGGGGACCGCAGCGGCGTACACAGGACGTGACGCGCCGCACAATGAATGTGGGTGGAGCAAATATAAAAGAATCGTCCGAGTCCCGCAAAAAAATAAAATAGGGTCAGATCATATTATTCCATGCCCTGTTTTGGTGATGGTCATTAATTGGGGACACATTATTATTGCACCAATTCGGGGCGCCGGTTCGACCCGCCGCGGACACCGTTTCAGGACATTGCCGGAGCCTCGGCTTCGGTCGTCGCGCGCTTCGGCCGGCCCTTGGGCAACGGCTGCACACGCCGTTCCGCGTGGCGCTCCAGTCCGTGCAGGAAGGCTTCGCTGCCGAGCGGCCAGCCGCTGTGCGCGTGTTTGCGCAGCGTGGCCAGCGTGCTGGACGACAACCCTTCGGCCGCCAGCGACTGGTAGCGCGATTGGCGCTCGAACGGTGTATTGCCAAGCGCCCAATAGGCGGAGTGATCGCTCACAAAGGGGCTCGCCTCGAGGCCGACGTGATGGCGGTGGCTGCTCCAGCGGTCTTCCTCCGGCGTGTTGGCTTCGCCGGCGCGGACCGCATTGCCTTCGACATAGAGCATCGCCGGCAGCAGCCAGGCGTCCGGCTCCAGCACCGCGGAGCGGAAGCGCCCTTCCCACAGCGTGCCGGTGCGGTTGGCGACCCGATTGAAGTAGCGGGCGTAGCGGCGTCCGACCGCCTGCATGGTCAGGCTCAACGCGTCGTCGCGCCGCGGCGTCGCCACCAGGTGGATATGGTTGGGCCGAAGCCCATAGGCGTGCACCGCCAGATCGTGCTTGCGCGCCGCCATGCGCAGGCAATCGAGGTAGAAGCGGTAGTCGTCCGCGGTCAGGAAGACCGGCTGGCGGTTGTTGCCACGTTGCAACACCAGTGCCGGCAGGCCGGTCGGAGAGAAGCGGGGAAGTCGAGCCATGGCGCCATCGTGTCAATGCGATGGCGCCATGATAGCTGATCTGTCCCTATTTTTTAAGGGCGCCCCCCCCCGGCCGGTCATCAGTTCTGTTCGCCGACGGCGAACATGCGCCGATGCTCCCGGATCGCGTAGCGGTCGGTCATGCCGGCGATGTAGTGGGCGATCAGCCGCGGCTGGTCGCCGCCGTGGGCCGCCTGATATTGCGGCGGCAGCAGGCGCGGGTCGCCCATGAACGCCTCGAACAGGTCGCCGATGATGCGCTGGGCCTTGGCCGACATCCGCATCACCAGGTAGTGGCGGTACAGATGGCGGAACAGGAAGCGCTTGAGCGCCTGCGCCTCCTCCCTGACCGCCGGGCTGAACGCGACCAGCGGCCCGGCGGCCCGCACCGCGTCGATGTCGGCCGGCCGCGCCGCGGCGATATTGCGGCGGGTCGTCTCGATCAGGTCGACGATCAGCGTGTTGATCATCCGGCGGACCGTCTCGTTGATCAGCCGGCGGCCGTTGATGCCCGGATAGGCCGCGATGACCTCGGCGCGGTGACGGCCCCACATCGGCACCTCTTCCATCTGCTCGAGCGTCAGCAGCCCCGAGCGCAGCCCGTCGTCGATGTCGTGGTTGTTGTAGGCGATCTCGTCGGCCAGATTGGCCAGTTGCGCCTCCAGCGACGGCTGCGTGCCCTCGAGGAAGCGCCGCCCCAGCTCGCCCAGCGCGGCCGCGTTGACGCGCGAGCAATGTTTCAGGATGCCCTCGCGCGTCTCGAACGTCAGGTTCAGGCCGTTGAAGCCGCCGTAACGCTCCTCCAGCTCGTCCACCACCAGCAGGCTCTGCAGGTTGTGCTCGAAGCCGCCGTGGTTCTTCATGCAGGCGTTCAGCGCATCCTGCCCGGCGTGGCCGAACGGCGTGTGGCCGAGGTCGTGCGCCAGCGAGATCGCCTCGACCAGGTCCTCGTTCAGCCGCAGGTTGCGGGCGATCGAGCGGGCAATCTGCGCCACCTCGAGGCTATGCGTCAGCCGCGTGCGAAACAGGTCGCCCTCGTGATTGACGAAGACCTGCGTCTTGTATTCGAGCCGGCGGAACGCGGTGCTGTGGATCACGCGGTCGCGGTCGCGCTGGAATTCGCTGCGCGAGGACGACGCCGGTTCGACATGGACACGCCCGCGCGACTGCGCCGAGTGCGCGGCATAGGGTGCGAGATGGCTTTCGAGGTCGGTCATGCGGCAATCCGGTTGGGCGATGCGGGCATCGTCTGAAGGTTGCGAGGCATGGCCGACCGCTTACGCGACCGGTGCCTCGGCGGGACGTTTCAATACGGCATGCTGCAGCGTGGCACGCAGGTCGGCATCGGGCACGCTGGTGATCAGGGCCTCGCCCAGCTTCTTCAGCAGAATGAACTTGATCTGGCCAGCCTCGGCCTTCTTGTCGACCTTCATCAGTTCGATGTAGCGGTCCACGCCGAGGTCTGGCGCGACGACCGGCAGCATCGCGGCGGCCACCAGCCGCTCGATGCGCGAGCGCGTCTCGATGTCGATGAAACCCAGCCGCAGCGACAGGTCCGCGGCCATCACCATGCCGCAGCCCACCGCCTCGCCGTGCAGCCATTCGCCGTAGCCCATGCCGGCCTCGATCGCATGGCCGAAGGTATGGCCGAAATTGAGCGTGGCACGGATGCCGCCTTCGCGCTCGTCGGCCGCCACCACCGCCGCCTTGATCTCGCACGAACGCCGCACGGCCAGCGCCAGCATGTCGCCGTCGCAGGCGTTGAGCGCGCCGATATGCTGCTCGATCCAGCCGAAGTAGTCGGCGTCGGCGATCGCGCCATGCTTGATGACCTCGGCCAGGCCCGCGGCCAGTTCGCGCGGCGGCAGCGTCTTCAGCGTGCCGATATCGGCGATCACCGCCTGCGGCTGGTGGAAGGCGCCGATCATGTTCTTGCCGAGCGGATGGTTGATGCCGGTCTTGCCGCCCACCGACGAATCGACCTGGGCCAGCAGCGTGGTCGGCATCTGCACGAACGGTACGCCGCGCATGTAGCAGGCGGCGGCAAACCCGGT
This sequence comes from Cupriavidus gilardii, assembly GCF_008801915.1. Classification (GTDB taxonomy): domain Bacteria; phylum Pseudomonadota; class Gammaproteobacteria; order Burkholderiales; family Burkholderiaceae; genus Cupriavidus; species Cupriavidus gilardii. The sequence continues at coordinate 10,261 of NZ_VZOV01000015.1, read as the reverse complement.
CATGTCGCCGACCACGCCGCCGCCGAGCGCGATCAGCGTGGTCTTGCGGTCGGCGCCGGCGCCGAGCAGCGCATCGAAGATCAGGTTCAGCGTCTGCCAGTGCTTGAAGGACTCGCCGTCGGGCAGCGTCACCGTGCGCACGATCTTGCCCAGACCGGCCAGCGTGGCTTCGACGCGCGCCGCGTACAGCGGGCCGACGGTCTCGTTGGTGACAATGACGGCGTGGCGGCCACGGATGTGCGGGGCCAGCAGTTCGGCGCGGTCCAGCAGGTCCGCGCCGATATGGATGGGATAGCTGCGCTCTCCCAGGTCAACTTCAAGCGTGATCATCGGTGTTGGTATCTTTGGCCGGCTCGATGCCGGCATCGCCGCGGGCATCGTCTGGAACATCGTTGCGGGGATCGTTGCCGCCGGCCGCCGCGGCGATCCAGCCGGACATCTCGAGTTGCATCAGCACCATATTAGCAAGCTGGGCTACCGAGGGCTTGCCGGTCTCGATGACGAAATCGGCCACCTCGCGATAGAGCGGGTCGCGCTCGGCATACAACGCCTCCAGGCGCGCCTTCGGGTCCTGCGTCTGCAGCAGCGGCCGGTTGCGGTCGTGCCGCGTGCGCAGCCACAGGTCGTGCGGGCTGGCGCGCAGATAGACCACGGTGCCGCGCGCCTTCAGCCGGCTGCGGTTCTCCGGCCGCAGCACCGCGCCGCCGCCGGTCGCCAGCACGATGCCCTGGCGCTGCGTCAGCTCGTCGATCATCTGCGCCTCGCGGTCGCGAAAGCCGCTCTCCCCTTCGTGATCGAAGATCACCGGGATGCGAACGCCGCAGCGCGCCTCGATCTCATGGTCGGAATCGAAAAAGGAATAGCCGATGCGGCGAGCTACGGTGCGGCCGACAGTGGTCTTGCCGGCGCCCATCAGGCCGACGAAAAAAAGGTTCGGACGGGAAGCGGTCACGGATTCGCGGCGAGCCGATCGGCGCTCTGCAGGCGGCTCGCGGGTTGGAAACGGCATCATCTTCTTATGTCGGGCCCGGCGGGGCAAGACCCGTGCAGCCGCGCGGCCGGCACCGGCGGCCGATCTTCGGCGGAATTCGCCCGATCCTGCCGCATGCCGGCGCCGCCGCTGCATTTGCGGGCCTCAGTCTACTGCATCCCGCCTGGCGGAGCGCGCGAATCGGCGCGGGCCGGCGCGGCGGCATCGTGCAGGATGCGTGGGGTCAGGAAGACGAGCAGCTCGGTGCGGTCGCGCCAGACCGCGCGGCTGCCGAACAGGCGGCCGAGCAGCGGGATATCCCCGAGCAGCGGCACCTTGGCGGCATCGCCGCGCTCGGCGCGCGTATAGATGCCGCCGATCACCGCGGTGCCGCCGTTCTCGAGCAGTACCTGGGTCTGCACGTGCCTGGTATCGATCGCGAAGCCCTGCGTGGTCTGCACGCCGACGCTGTCCTTGCTGACGTCGACGTCGAGCAGCACCTGGCCCTCGGGCGTGATCTGCGGCGTCACCTCCAGCTTCAGATTGGCCTTGCGGAACTGCACCGAGGTCGCGCCGCTGGAGGTGGCCGCCTGGTAGGGCAGCTCGGTGCCCTGCTCGATCAGCGCCTTGATGTTGTTGGTGGTGACCACGCGCGGACTCGACACGATCTTGCCCTTGCCGTCGGCCTCGAGCGCCGACAGCTCCAGCGCGACGAAACGGCTGGCCGCGCTGTTGAACAGGCTGACCGCCAGATGCCCAGGATCGGCGCCATGCAGCGCGCCGGCCGGCAGACTGAGCAGCGGGCCGGGCTGCCCGGCCGCGCCGGGCATCACGTCGGACAGCGTATCGGCGATGCGGCCGCGCCCGTATTGCGCGGCAAAGCTCAGCTTGACGCCCAGGTTGCGGCTGAACTTGTCGTCGGCCTCGACGATGCGCGCCTCGATGATGACCTGGCGCACCGGCACATCGATGCGGGCCAGGAAGGCGGCGATCTGCTGCAGCCGTTCGGGCAGGTCCGAGACGAACAGCTGGTTGGTGCGGGCATCCGCGGTCAGGCTGCCGCGCCGGGACAGCAGCCGCAGCGCAGAAGCGCCAGCCGATGCGCCGTGCCCTTGCGAACCGCCGTATGACGCCGCGCCCGCCGGCGCCCCGGATCCGCCGCCGAGCAGCAGCCGGCGGACGTCGTCCGCACGCTGATAGTTCAGCTGGAACACCTGGCTTGCGACCGGCTCCAGATCGGCCAGTTGCTGCCGCGCCTCCAGTTCCTGCCGGTCCCGTGCCGCGAGCTCGGCGCGCGGCGCGACCCACAGCACATTGCCGTCGCGCCGCGACGCCAGGCCCTTCGCATCGAGCACGATGCGCAGCGCCTGCTGCCAGGGCACGTCCTTGAGCCGCAGCGTCAGATTGCCCTGCACGCTGTCGCTGGCGACCACGTTCAGGTCGGTGAAATCCGCGAAGACCTGCAGCAGCGCGCGGACATCGACGCGCTGGAAATTCAGGGACAGGCGCTCGCGCGGGGGCGAGGACGACGGCCAGGCAACGGCCTCGGTCGCCGACGCTTCGACCGTGGGCACGGCGAGCGCGCGCAGCGGAACCGCCCACGGCATGGCCAGCGCAAGCGCGAACGCCAGCATCCGTCGCATCAGCCGCCGCGGCAGGGGCACGATCATGCCGGCGCACCGAGCGCAAGGCGGGACGTCGTTTCGATCCATCGATCCTCCCCGTTCCAGACGCGTTCGCGCAGCACGATCTCGTCCCGGCCGATGCGCACCACGACGCCATCGCGGCGGCCCAGACGCTGTCCCGCCTGTACCGCCGCGACCAGGCCATCGTCGCCATCGACGCCATCGACCCGCACCAGACCGTAGGCGCGGCCCCCGCCGTGCAGGCTGCCGACCATCCGCATCTGCTCCAGCGCATACGCCTCGAGCGGCTCCCGCGCCCGTGCGTGGCGCGCGGCGGCCAGCGGATCGTCCGGCGGTCCGATCAGCGGCGCCACCAGCCGCGCGTAGGCGAAGGGATCGGCCGCCGCCGGGCCGGCGTCGCCGGCATGGCCGGCATGGCTGGCACGGTTGGCATCCGGCAAGGCCAGCCGAGGCGGCGAACCTGGCGGTGTCGGTGTCCATGACGTCGGCGGCGGAGCCTGGGCCGCGGCTTTGCCGCGCGATGTGCGCGCCGCCCGCTGTTTCGCCTCGCGCTCCACGGCATCGAGCGCGCGGTAGGCCAGCGCGACCGCCTCCATCGTCAGCCCGCCGCCCTGGCTGCCGCCCTTGCCGACCGCCAGCTGCATCGACTGCAGCGTCACCAGCCTCGGCAAGGCCGCGATATCGGCCAGCCAGGCGGTGATCTCGCGATAGCCGCCGTCGACGCGCAGCTTCAGCGGAATCCGGGCGAAGTCCTCGCCCGCCGCCGCGGGCTGCGGCTGGAACAGCGCGATCCGAAGCCCACGGGCCGCGGCGAGCGCGCTCAACGTGACCAGCAGATCGTCGACGCCGCCATGCTCGGGCAGATGGCGCTCGCGTATCGTCAGCGCCTGCGTCAACCCGGCCAGGCGCCGTCGCGTCGGCTCGGCGCTCGCTGCCTCGGTCGCCTGCCGCGCGACGGACTGGCGCAGTGCGGCCTGCTCGGCCCGCCGGCTGTCGAGCAAGGCAAGCTTGTCGCGCCAATGCCACTGCCAGCCGGCCGCCAGCACCACGCCCGCGACGAGCATCGGCCACAACGCAAGCCCCGGGGCAAACCCGTGCCGCGCGCCGGCATCGCCTTGCGCCGCGTCCCCGGGCCAGCAGGTCGAGGCGTACGGCAGTTCGTCGTCGTCATGCGGGCCCATCCGCGCCCCTGTGCGGCTGCGCCGGCGTTGGCGTGGAAGCGCCGACCGTGCTGTCCGTGCCTGTGGTGTCGAACGGGCGATAGACCAGCCGCACCGAGAATGCGAATCCCGCCGCCTGGTCCGCCGTGCCCGCGGTACCGGCTTCGAAAGATTCCGCCCGGGACTCGATCAGCTCGGCCCGTGCCAGCCACGGCAACGGTTCGAACCCGCGCAGCAATGCCGCGACCCGCTCGTGACGGCGCGCCACGCCTTCGATCGTCACCGTGTCGCCCTGCTGACCGATGTTGCGCAGCTGGATCCCGGGCGGCACATGGCGGGCCAGCGCATCGAGCAGTCGAGCCGGCCGGAGGCGGTCGCTCAGCAGCGCATCGAGCGCGCTGCCGCGCCGGCTCGCCACGGTGATCTCCTGCCGCAAGCGGGCCGCCTCGCGCGCCGGCGCTTCCCATTGGCGGGCCTGCTCGGCCAGCGTGCGGTTCTCGCGCTCGACAGCCGCGATACTCCGATCGACGCCATAGCCGCCCACCAGCACGGCGGCTCCGGCGAAGCCGGCGGCGGCGCGCCATCCCGGCCGCAACGAACCGGCCCGCCGCGCCAGATGACGTGCCAGACGCCGTGTCAGACGCCGTGCGACACCCGCTGCGCGATGCCATCCCCAACGCCAGATGCCTTGCCTTCGCACGATCCCGGTCCCTCCGTCGAACCTTCGTTCCGGGCGCGGCGTTGAACTCGGCGGCGCGACAGCGGCTCTAACCGGCGCTTCCACTGCTGTGCGCCGATCCAGCATTGCCAATCCGCCGCCAATCCGCCGCAACCTGCCGCCAATCCGCCACCAACCCGCCGACCTGCCGCTTGCCTGCCCGTTCGTTGCCGACACCGCGATCCGTGCCACGATCGAGGGCGCGCCGATGGACCGATTCTCGGCAGCCAGCCATGGCACCGGCAATGCGACGCCATGCCCATCGAGCCGGTTTTCGCAAGTCACGACGCGATTGCGCTTGGGCCGCGGGCGCCCATACTGGTATTGGCGGCGGCGATTTCCGGCCTTACAACTTGTAACAGCATGGATGCGCCCGCCACGGCACTACCCGCCCGGGAGCCGCGAACGCGAGCGATATAATCCGGGCACCTCCAACTAGGTATTACCCAATGGCTACTGCACAACAGAAGCCGGCCAAACCGGCTCGCCGCCCGCTGTGGATACGCGCCAGCTACTGGGCGCTGGGCCTGATGGCCGCGGGTGTCGTCACGGTGGCCCTGCTGCTCGGCTACGCGCTTCTGGTCGCGGCACCGAACCTGCCGTCGCTCGACACGCTGACCGACTACCGTCCGAAGATCCCGCTGCGCATCTACACCGCCGACAACGTGCTGATCGGCGAATTCGGCGAGGAGCGGCGCAACTTCGTGCCGATCGCCGAAATCCCCGACGTGATGAAGAAAGCCGTGCTGGCGATCGAGGACGACCGCTTCTACGAGCATGGCGGCGTCGACTTCATCGGCGTGCTGCGCGCGGGCCTGGCGAATCTGCGCGGTGGCCTGTCGCAGGGCGCGTCGACCATCACGATGCAGGTCGCGCGCAACTTCTTCCTGTCCAGCGAGAAGACCTACACGCGCAAGATCTACGAGATGATGCTGGCGTACAAGATCGAGGCGAACCTGAGCAAGGATCAGATCCTCGAGCTGTACATGAACCAGATCTACCTGGGACAGCGCGCCTACGGCTTCTCCAGCGCCGCGCGCGTCTACTTCGGCAAGTCGATCAAGGACGTCACGGTGGCCGAGGCGGCGATGCTGGCCGGCCTGCCCAAGGCCCCGTCGGCCTACAACCCGGTGGTCAACCGCAAGCGCGCCAAGGTGCGGCAGGAATACATCCTGCAGCGGATGCGCGACCTGGGCTATATCACGCCGCAGCAGTACGACGAGGCGGTGCACGAGGAACTGAAGGTCCGCAACGAGGGCAACGAGTTCTCGACCCACGCCGAATACGTGGCCGAGATCGTGCGCCAGCTGATGTACGCGCAATACCGCGAGGAAACCTACACGCGCGGGCTGACGGTCTACACCACGCTGACCAAGGCCGATCAGGACGCGGCCTACGAGGCGGTGCGCGCCGGCATCATGAACTACGAGCGCAAGCACGGCTACCGCGGACCCGAGGCCTTCATCGACCTGCCGTCGGATCCGGCCGAGCGCGAGCAGGCGATCGACGACGCGCTGGTCGAGCATCCGGCCAGCGACGACATGCGTTCGGCGGTGGTCACCGCGGCATCGAGCAAGCAGGTGCGCGCGGTGCTGCTGTCCGGCGAGGAAGTGGTGATCGAGGGCCAGGCGCTGCGCTATATCGCGCCGTCGCTGGCGGCCAACGCCCAGCCCAAGGTCAAGATCCGTCCCGGCGCGATCATCCGCGTGGTGCAGAACGAGAAAGGCGCGTGGTCGGTGGCGCAGCTGCCCGAAGTGGCCGCGGCGTTCATCTCGCTGAACCCCGAGGACGGGGAGATCCGCGCGATGGTCGGCGGCTTCGACTTCAACCGCAACAAGTTCAACCACGTCACGCAGGCGTGGCGCCAGCCGGGTTCGAGCTTCAAGCCGTTCATCTATACCGCCGCGCTGGAAAAGGGCTTCTCGCCGGCGACCGTGATCAACGACGCGCCGCTGTCGATCGGCCCCGATACCGGCGGCCAGGTGTGGGAGCCGAAGAACTACGACGGCCGCTTCGAAGGTCCGATGACGATGCGCCGCGCGCTGGCCAAGTCGAAGAACCTGGTGTCGGTGCGGATCCTGCGCGCGATCGGCACGCAGTACGCACAGGAGTTCATCACGCGCTTCGGCTTCGATGCCGACAAGCACGCGGCCTATCTGCCGATGGCGCTGGGCTCGGGCAGCGTGACGCCGCTGCAGATGGCGGGCGCCTATTCGGTGTTCGCCAACGGCGGCTATCGCATCAACCCCTACCTGATCCAGCGCGTGGTCGACGCGCGCGGTAACGTGCTGTCGGAGACCAAGCCGCAGCGCGCCGGCGAGGACGCGGTACGGGTGCTGGACGCGCGCACGGCCTTCATCGCCGACAGCATGCTGCGCGACGTGGTGCGCACCGGCACCGCGTACACGGCCAAGCAGCGGCTGGGCCGCAACGACCTCGCCGGCAAGACCGGTACCACCAACGATGCGGTCGATGCCTGGTTCGCCGGCTATACGCCGAAGCTGGTGGCGGTGGCCTGGATGGGCTACGACCAGCCCAAGAGCCTGGGCGTGCGCGAGACCGGCGGCGGCCTGTCGCTGCCGATCTGGATCAGCTACATGTCGAAGATGCTCAAGGGCGTGCCCGAGAGCCCGGATCGCCAGCCGCCGGAAGGCGTGGTGATGGTGGCCGGCGACTGGACGCTGGAAGAGAATGCCGGCGGCGCCGGCGTGGCCTCGGTGGGCCTGGGCGATCCGTGGCCGGGCAAGGCGCCCGATCCCGCCGCGCCGTCGGCGGCAGACCTCGAGCAGGAAAAGCGCCGGATCCTGGAGATGTTCGGCGGCGGCTGATGCGGCCGCGCCGACGGCCCAGGCCGATCGCACGACAAAAAGGCCAGCCCGATTTGGGCTGGCCTTTTTACTGACCGGGACCGTCGTCCTCGCGAACCCAGGACGTGGTGGTCAAGCGTTCGTCGGCGTGCGTGCGGGGGTCAGCCCAGCGTCAAGGCGGTGCCGGCCTGCTGGCTCAGATAGCGCGACAGCGCCTGGTACAGCTCGGTGCCTTCGCGCGTGTCGACCCAGCGTTCGCCGTCGCGGCGGAAGTGAAAGCCACCGGCGCGCGCCGCGACCCACAACTCCTGCATCGGCGCCTGGCTGTTGATGATGATCTTCGAGCCGTCCTCGAACTCGAGTTCCATCACATTGCCGCTGCGGTTGATCTCGATATCGGCGTCGGCCGCATCGGCGGCCTGCTCGATCGCGCTTTCCAGCCGATCGAGCTCGCCGGTCGCCAGCGCCAGGAACTCGCTTTCGCTCAAAAGGGACATGCTACACTCCAAGACCGCCAGCCACGGCCGGTCCCTGCGGGACTCGTTCCGGGCTGATGCATTGTTCTGCGGGCCAATCAGATGCCGGCCCGAGTGCCCGCGGGCACCGTTGCCCGGCCGCGCTGTCCCGGTCCGCCTCCCGTTCGACCCCTGTTTCCAAGGACGACCCGATGTTGCGTCGTGTTGCGATTGTAGCGGCGTTTGCCGCCGGCCTAGCGATGCCCCTGCTCGGCGGATGCGGCATTCGCGGCCCGCTGGTGATGCCGCAGCGCCCACCCGCGCCGGTGCAACCGAGCGTCCCCGATCCCGGCCTGTCGCAGCCGGACGCCGCGCCGATGCCGGCGCGCACGGCGCCCCGCACGTCTTCGTCCCCGCTGCCCGCGTCCGCTCCTGCCGCCCCCGCTGCTCCTGCCGCCCAATAACATGACCGCATTTTTCCATCGCCGCGACGGCGCCCTCGCCGTCGAACAGGTGCCGCTCGCCCGTATCGCCGAGCAGTTCGGCACGCCGACCTATGTCTATTCGCGCGCGGCGCTGACCGCCGCTTATCAGGCGTATGCCCGCGCCTGCGCCGGCCATCGCGCGCGCGTGCAATACGCGATGAAGGCCAATTCGAATCTCGCCGTGCTGCAGGTGTTCGCGCAACTCGGCGCGGGCTTCGACATCGTCTCCGGCGGCGAACTGCAGCGCGTGCTGGCGGTGGGCGCCGATCCTCGCAAGGTCGTGTTCTCGGGCGTCGGCAAGTCGGAAGCCGAGATGGAGCTGGCGCTGGCGCACGACGTGCTGTGCTTCAACGTCGAATCGATCCCCGAGCTCGATCGCCTGAATGCGGTCGCGGGCCGCGTCGGCAAGCGCGCGCGCGTATCGCTGCGGATCAATCCGGACGTCGATGCGCGCACCCATCCGTATATCTCCACCGGATTGAAGGGCAACAAGTTCGGCATCGCCTTCGACGACGTGCTGCCGACCTACCGTGCCGCCGCCGCGCTGCCGCACCTGGAGATCACCGGCATCGATTGCCATATCGGCTCGCAGATCACCGAGGTGTCGCCCTATCTGGAGGCGCTGGACAAGGTGCTCGACGTGGTCGAGGCGCTCGAGCGCGACGGCATCGTGCTGTCGCATATCGATGTCGGCGGCGGGCTGGGCATCACCTATGACGACGAGACGCCGCCCGATATCACCGGCTTTGCGCGCACGCTGCTCGAGCGCGTGGCGCAGCGCGGGCACGGCCATCGGGAAGTCCTGTTCGAGCCCGGCCGCTCGCTGGTCGGCAATGCCGGCGTGCTGCTGACGCGCGTCGAATTCCTGAAGCCGGGCGAGGCCAAGAACTTCTGCATCGTCGACGCGGCAATGAACGATCTGGCGCGCCCGGCGATGTACGAGGCCTTTCATCGGATCGAACCGGTGGCGCCGGCGGGATTGGCAAACCCGGGACAACCGGTGACCTATGACGTGGTCGGCCCGGTCTGCGAATCGGGCGACTGGCTGGGACGCGATCGCGCGCTGGCGGTGGCGCCGGGCGATCTGCTGGCGGTGATGTCGGCCGGCGCCTATGGCTTCGTGATGAGCTCGAACTACAACACGCGTCCGCGCGCGGCCGAGGTGATGGTCGACGGCGAGGCGGTGCATCTGGTGCGGGCCCGCGAGCGCGTCGAGGACCTGTTCCGCGACGAGAAGCTGCTGCCGCGCTAAGTCCGCGACGACTCGCCCGGCGCGGGCGCGGCGCGGCCCGTGCCGCGCCACCACCACCACAGCCGCGCGCCGAGCAACGCCGCCACCACCGCGGCGTAGATCGACACCTCGCCGAAGTCGTTCTTGCCGGCCTTGTGCCACCAGTAGTGCAGGATCGCCAGCACCGCGATCGCATAGATGCTGCGGTGCAGGGCCTGCCAGCGCCGCCCTCCCAGCCGCCGCACCATCGCATGCGTCGAGGTCGCGGCCAGCGGCACCATCAGCACGAACGCGGCAAACCCCATCGTGATGAACGGACGCTTGAACACGTCCTTGGCCATGTAGGCCAGGTCGAAGCCGCGGTCCACGCCGAGCCACAGCAGGAAGTGCAGCGTGCCGTAGAAGAAGGCGAACAGGCCCAGCAATCGCCGTATCCGCAGCAGCCAGTTCCAGCCGCTCAGACGGCGCAGCGGCGTCACGGCCAACGTCGCGCACAGCATCACCAGCGTCCAGGTGCCGGTCGAGCGCGTGACGAATTCCAGCGGATTGGCGCCGTACTGGCCGATCGCGCCAAGATAGGCCAGGCGCGCGAACGGCAGCAGCGCCAGTACCCAGATCAGCGCCTTCAGCGCGCGCAGCCGCGCCGGCGGCAAGGTGCCGGGCGTGGCTGTGGGTGCGGCCCGCCCTGCCGGCCACGTGGGCGGCATGGGGCCATCTGGCGATGGTTGGCCTGCTGCTGCAGGCGGGCTATTTCTCGTTCACCTATCTGAGCCTGAAGTACGGCTTGTC
>NZ_VZOV01000014.1 GCF_008801915.1 Cupriavidus gilardii | reverse complement strand
ACGATCGCGCCGAGCCGGCGCCGGCCAGGTCCGCGCCGCGCCTGTCGGGCCGCCCGGCTCCGCGCGCCGCTGCCGCTGCGGCCACCGCCGGTGCCGACAGCGACTGGAGCGCCTTCTGAACACCCGCCGCGGCGGGGCGGGCGCGGCCGGCATGGCGCGCCCCCGACCATGACAGACGATGAACAGAGAAATCACCCTGTCCCTGCCGCGTGAGGCCGCGGACAAGCTGCGCGGCGAGTTCGATCATTTCGTCCGGCTCTCCACGGGGCTGGACCGGCAGTTCGTGCCGCCGTCGTTCGAGGACTTCCTGCGTGCGCGCGTGATGCACCAGGACGGGCCGCTGACCGAGCGCGCGGTCACGCGCCTGCTGACCGGCGGCGAGTACGCCTGGGCCAAGCGCGTGTTCGACAAGCAGCTGCCGCATGCGCTGGCCAATCTGATGCGCGATGCCGAACGCTTCGGCTTCGGCCTTGCGGTGCGCTCGGAATGGTCGCAATCCGAACGGCTGGCGCAGGCGCGCAAGTGGGCGGTCGAGATTCTCGACCACGCGGGCGCCGATCCGGCGCTGGCCGACACGCTCGCCGAACACATCGCCAATGCGGCGATCGACGTGCGCACGATCGAAGAACAGATGCAGACGCCGGCCTGGCGCCTTGCCGACAGCCTGCGCCGGCGCGTCTACGACCTGCTGTACCTGGTGCAGACCGAGCGCGGCACCGCCGCCGCGCTGACCCGCCTGGGCGAACTGCGCGCGATGGTGGGCCTGGCGCTCGACTACGGCGCGATCGACGCGCAGGAAGCGGGCCGCGTGATGGAGCAGATCGAGCACGCCCGTCCGCATCTGTTCCGCGACGAACCCGACGATGTCTTCGCGCGGCTCGCCGCGTGGCTGCGCCGCGTCTTCAAGCCGATGCCGGCCGCGCCGTCAATGGTGGAAAGCGACAAGCGTTCGCCGTGAACGCGAAGCGTTTTCAGTCACACGGAAAACCCGCCCGAAAACTGCGCTGAATCGCCTCCGAAGTGATTCTCGCAGCATGTCTGCTGTTACAGATTTGATCCAGATCACGTTACAACGTTGTTACATCTGTCGGCGTCGTTTGGGCCATGTATCATCCGTACGACAATGTGCATCCCCAACGTAAGTAGGGATTGGCAGCGGCAGCCGATTGCCGATATAAAGCGGTCAGTCCATTTACATTCCGTAACATTTGTTACCAGATGTGGGTTTTGTAACTGGACCGGAGTAGTTCCGATCAGATGTAGTACCCGTCGCACACGCACTGAAACGATCTGGACGCCGGAGGTCTGCCACCGGTAAGCGCTGGACAAGCGGGCGAGGGTTTCTTGGTAGCGGGGATAAATTGGAAAGCAGTGAACTTCTGCAGGAGATCAGGGAGGTCAATCTCGCCTATCTGCTGCTCGCGCAACGCCTGGTGCGCGAAAACCAACTCGAAGCCATGTTCCGCCTGGGCGTCAGCAAGGAAATCGCTGACATCCTGGCCAAGCTGACGCCTGCTCAGCTGGTCAAGCTGGCGGCCTCCAACATGGTCCTGTGCCGGTTCCGGTTCGACGATCACGCGTTGCTGTCCACGCTGACGCATACCGCCAAGAGCCACGACATGCAGCAGATCCACGCTGCCATCCTGCTCGCGCGGCAACCGGTGGAGTCGCTCAATTGAGCGCGCTGCTGCAGGTCCAACCGGCCCGGAGCTACACCGCCGCTCCGGCTGCCCCGCGCAAGAGCGTACTGCAGGATGCCAACCAGACCCAGCTCGCCATCGAGCTGATCGGCCTGGGCGCGCGTCTGCAGGTGCTCGAAGCCGAGACCACGCTGTCGCGCGACCGGCTGATCCGTCTGTACAAGGAACTGCGCGGCGTATCCCCGCCCAAGGGCATGCTGCCGTTCTCGACGGACTGGTTCACGACCTGGCTGCCGAACATCCACTCGTCGCTGTTCTTCTCGGCCTACCAGTTCATGGTCGAGCAGGGCGAGGCGAGCGGCATTCGTGCCGTGGTCGCCGCATACCGTCTCTACCTCGAGCACGTCTCCCTGCTCGGCGGCGAAATTGTCTTAAGTTTTACGCGTGCCTGGACGTTAGTACGGTTCTTCGAGAGCAATATGCTGCAGCTTTCCAGTTGCACATGCTGCGGAGGACAGTTCGTCACGCACGCCTACGAGCCGAACGCGAACTTCGTCTGCAGCCTGTGCCGGCCGCCATCGCGCGCGGGCAAGGCAAAGAAGCCCTCGAAGGACGCCACGCCAGCGCAACCCGCCTGATTCACGCCGGGCTTGCGCGGCGAGCCAGACCGAGGCGGCACGGCGCGCAGCTTGCCGTGTCCTTCCGAGGTCCGGCTCGCGCGTGTCCGACGCGTGTTTTTCTGACGGGGAATCGATCGTGCTAGTTGTTCTTGGCTATGTCGTCGTAGTGGCGGCGGTGCTTGGTGGTTACGCCATGACTGGCGGCCACATGGGCGCGCTATATCAACCGGCAGAACTGGTGATCATTGGCGGCGCCGCGGTCGGCGCCTTCATCAGCGCCAACAGCGGCAAGGCCATCAAGGCCACCTTGCGCGCGCTGCCGCAGCTGCTTCGCAGCAGCAAATACAACAAGGCGCTGTACATGGAAGTGATGGCGCTGCTGTACGTGCTGCTGTCGAAGGCGCGCCGCGAGGGCATCCTGTTCCTCGAGAAGGAAATCGCCGATCCGGCCGCCAGCAGCGTCTTCAGCCAGTATCCGCGCATCCTCGCCGATCCGGCGATGATGGAATTCCTGACCGACTATCTGCGCATGATGGTCAACGGCAACATGAATGCCTTCGAGATCGAGGCCCTGATGGACCACGAGATCGAGACCTTCAAGCACGAGGCCGAAGTGCCCGCCCACGCGCTGGCGCGGGTCGGCGATGCGCTGCCGGCGTTCGGCATCGTCGCCGCGGTGATGGGCGTGGTCCATGCGCTGGCCTCTGCCGACCTGCCGCCGTCGGTGCTGGGCGCGCTGATCGCGCATGCGATGGTCGGTACCTTCCTGGGCATCCTGCTGGCGTACGGCTTCGTCTCGCCGCTGGCCTCGCGCGTCGAGCACCAGGTTGCCGAGACGGTCAAGATGTACCAGTGCATCAAGGTCACGCTGCTGGCCTCGCTGAACGGCTATGCGCCGCTGGTCGCGGTCGAGTTCGGCCGCAAGGTGCTGTACTCGAGCGAGCGTCCGTCGTTCCTGGAACTGGACGACCACGTGCGCGAAGTCAAGAGCCTGACGTAAGCGCGTCGTCCAGGCAGTCCGCGAGCCAGTCCATTCGTCCGTCCAACGCAGGCCAAGCATGACCGATCACGCGCGCCCCATCGTCGTCCGACGCGTCGCCGCCCACGACAAGCCGCACGGCAACCACAGCTGGAAGATCGCCTACGCCGACTTCATGACGGCGATGATGGCCTTCTTCCTGGTGCTGTGGCTGCTGAGCACGTCGACGCCGAAGGACCTGGTGCAGGTGGCCGAGTACTTCCGCACGCCGCTGAAGGTCGCGATCGCCGGCGGCCAGAAGACCAGCGAATCGCCGAGCGTGATTCCCGGCGGCGGCATCGATCCGGCCAGCAAGGACGGCGAAACGCGGCGCATGCGCGAGGACGACCCCCAATCGCTGCAGAAGCGCCGCGACCAGCTCGAGACCGAGCGGCTGCGCGCGCTGAAGCAGCGGCTCGAACAGCTGATCGAGAACAACCCGGTGCTGCGCCAGTTCCGTCCGCAGCTGCTGCTGGACATCACCAGCGAAGGGCTGCGCATCCAGATCCTCGACACGCAGAACCGGCCGATGTTCCGCACCGGCAAGGCGGTGGTCGAGCCGTACATGCGCGACATCCTGCGCGAGATCGGCCCGGTGCTCAACGAGATGCCGAACAAGGTCAGCCTGTCGGGCCATACCGATTCGTCGACCTACATGAACGGCGAGCGGACCTATTCGAACTGGGAGCTGTCGGCCGACCGCGCCAACGCCTCGCGCCAGGAACTGGTCGCCGGCGGCATGCAGGAGGGCAAGGTGCTGCGCGTGCTGGGCCTGGCCGCGACCATGCCGCTGGACAAGAACGATTCGCTCGCCCCGGTCAACCGCCGCATCAGCATTGTCGTGCTGAACCAGCGCGCCCAGGCCCGTTTCGAGGCGGAGAACGCCAGCGCGGCCGACGTCGCGGTGCGCGCCAAGGCCGGCGAGTCGGCGCAGGCGCTGCAGCAGGGAATGGACGAGGCGACCGGTGCGTCGGCGGCCAGGGCGCGGCAGTAGCCGGCACTTAAATCAGTAACAAAATTTAATAAGACCGTCGGCGAGGTCGATAACCAGCTGGTAACGGCTCAATGCTTAGCAATCAGTGATTCAGGACGGTCATGTCTGTCGATATCGATATCACGCAGTTCTACCAGACCTTCTTCGAGGAAGCGGAAGAGCTGCTCGTTGAAATGGAGCAGTTGCTGCTCGGCCTCGACATCGAGGCGCCCGACGCGGAAGACCTCAATGCGATCTTCCGCGCGGCGCATTCGATCAAGGGCGGGGCGGCGACCTTCGGCTTCAGCGCGCTGACCGAAACCACCCACCTGCTCGAGAATCTGCTGGACCGCACGCGCCGCCACGAACTGGCGTTGTCCAGGGCCATCATCGATACCTTTCTGGAAACCAAGGACGTGTTGCAAGACCAGCTCAACGCCTACCGCAACGGTACCGAACCCGATCCGCAGACCCTTGCGCGCATCTGTGCGGTGCTGCAGCAGCTGGCGTACGAGACCGGTGGCGAAGCACCGGCCCCCGCGCCGGTAGCGGCCGCTCCGGCGGCGGCCCCGGCTGCCGCCACGGCCGCGCCCGGCGGCGCGCTGAAGGTGCGCCTGCTGAACGTGTCGAAGGACGACCAGGCGCTGCTGCGCGAGGAGCTCGGCAACCTCGGCGAGATCCTCGGCGAGACGCAGAACGACAGCGAGCTGGCGATCGAGCTGGCAACGCAGTGCAGTCCCGACGATATCGTCGCGGTCTGCTGCTTCGTGATCGACGCCGAGCAGATCGTGATCGAACCCGCCACCGGCGCAGCTGCCGCGGCGCCGGCCGCCACCGCCGCGACGGCCGTTGCCGAAACCGTGGCCGCGCCGGCTCCGGCCCCCGTTACCCCCGCACCGGCGGCGGCACCCGCAGCGAAGGACAAGGAGCGCGCCAAGGCCAGCGCCGCGGCCGCCCATCATCAGGAATCGGGCTCGATCCGCGTGCCGACCGAGAAGGTCGACCAGATCATCAACCTGGTCGGCGAACTGGTGATCACGCAGTCGATGCTGGCGCAGACCGCGTCGTCGCTGGACCCGGTGCTGTTCGACCGTCTGTTCTCGGGCATGGGGCAGCTCGAGCGCAACGCGCGCGATCTGCAGGAAGCCGTGATGTCGATCCGCATGATGCCGATGGACTATGTGTTCTCGCGCTTCCCGCGCCTGGTGCGCGACCTGGCCGCCAAGCTCGGCAAGCAGATCGACCTGGTGACTTTCGGAAAGGCGACCGAACTGGACAAGAGCCTGATCGAGCGGATCATCGACCCGCTGACCCACCTGGTGCGCAACAGCCTGGACCACGGCATCGAGACGCCGGACAAACGCGTCGCCGCGGGCAAGGACCCGACCGGCCAGCTGATCCTGTCGGCGCAGCACCATGGCGGCAACATCGTGATCGAGGTCAGCGACGATGGCGGCGGCCTGCGCCGCGACAAGATCCTGGCCAAGGCGATGCAGAACGGCCTGCCGGTGTCCGAGAGCATGAGCGACGAGGAAGTGTGGCAGCTGATCTTCGCGCCGGGCTTCTCGACCGCCGAGGCGGTCACCGACCTGTCCGGCCGCGGCGTCGGCATGGACGTGGTCAAGCGCAACATCCAGGAGATGGGGGGCCACGTCGAGATCAGCTCGCGCCCCGGCAACGGCACCACCACCCGCATCGTGCTGCCGCTGACGCTGGCGATCCTCGACGGCATGTCGGTCAAGGTTGGCGAGGAGACCTTCATCCTGCCGCTGAACTGCGTGATGGAATCGCTGCAGCCGAAGGCCGACGACGTGCGCACCGCCGCCAATACCGAGCGCGTGATGCACGTGCGCGGCGAATACCTGCCGCTGCTGGAGCTGCACCGCGTCTTCAACGTCGAGAACGCGGTGCAGGAGCCGACCCAGGGCATCGCCATCATCCTGCAGGCCGAGGGCAAGCGCTTCGCGCTGCTGGTCGACCAGCTGATCGGCCAGCACCAGGTCGTGCTGAAGAACCTCGAGACCAACTACCGCAAGGTGCCGGGCATCTCGGCCGCGACCATCCTGGGCGACGGCAGCGTGGCGCTGATCGTCGACGTCGCCGCGCTGCAGCGCACCGGCGTGCGGCGCCAGGAGCCGGCGCTGGCTTGAGGCGAAGGCAAGAATCAACAAGGAGCAACACATCATGGCCGGCATCGGACATAGCGACACCCCCGGAAGCGAGGCGGCGGGCCAGGAATTCCTGGTGTTCACGCTGGGCTCCGAGGAATACGGCATCGATATCCTGAAGGTGCAGGAGATCCGCAGCTACGACGGCGTGACGCGGATCGCCAACGCGCCGGACTTCATCAAGGGCGTGACCAATCTGCGCGGCGTGATCGTGCCGATCGTCGATCTGCGCATGAAGTTCCGCCTGGGCAACGTCAAGTACGACCACCAGACCGTCGTCATCATCCTGAACATCGCCGGCCGTGTGGTCGGCATCGTGGTCGATGGCGTGTCGGACGTGCTGACGCTGACTGGCGAGGCCATCAAGCCGGCGCCGGAGTTCGGCGTGTCGGTGTCGACCGAGCATCTGACGGGCCTGGCGACCGTCGAAGGCCGCATGCTGATCCTGCTCGATATCGAACGGATGATGACCAGCCCAGAGATGGAGCTGATCGAAGGCGAGACCGCCTGAGCGGGCGCGAGCCCCCAGCGGCCCGCCGCTCGCGATCGCCAGCCCCGCGCATCATCCTCACCCCGTCGCCACCCTCGCCGATCCACCCGCAGACATGACGCCGCAACGAACCCCCGCTCCCCGCGCCGCGGCCTCCGCCATGCCGCTCGCCACGCTGCGGGACGACGCGCGCGACTTCCTGCTGACCGACCGCGACTTCGACAAGGTGCGCGCGCTGATTCACCGCCGCGCCGGCATTTCGCTGGGCGCGCAGAAGCGCGAGATGGTCTACAGCCGGCTGGCGCGCCGCCTGCGCGCGCTGCATCTGAGCGACTTCGCCAGCTACCTGGCGCTGCTCGAAGCCGACGAGTACTCCGGCGAGTGGGAGTTCTTCACCAACGCGCTGACCACCAACCTGACCTCGTTCTTCCGCGAGGCGCACCACTTCCCGCTGCTGGCCGAACATGCCAAGCGGATCGGCCGGCCGTATTCGGTCTGGTGCGCGGCGGCATCGACCGGCGAGGAGCCGTATTCGATCGCGATCACGCTGGCCGAGGCGCTCGGCGAGCGCGCCGCGACCGTGCTGGCCACCGATATCGACACGCAGGTCCTGGCCAAGGCGCGGACCGGCGTCTATTCGGCCGACCAGGTCTCGCGGCTGTCGCAGGAACGGCTCAAGCGCTTCTTCCTGAAAGGCACCGGGCAGCGTGCCGGCCAGGTCAAGGTCAAGCCCGAGCTCGCCTCGACGATCACGTTCGAGCCGCTGAACCTGCTGGCGCCCGACTGGGGCATCCGCGAGCGCTTCGATGCGATCTTCTGCCGCAACGTGATGATCTATTTCGACAAGCCGACCCAGGGCCGCATCCTGGAGCGCTTCGTCCCGCTGCTCAAGCCGCATGGCCTGCTGTTCGCCGGCCACTCGGAGAACTTCTCCTACGTGACGCGCGCCTTCCAGCTGCGCGGGCAGACCGTCTACGAACTGGCGCCGGGCGCGGCCAGGGCCGGAGCCGCCTGATGCAGACGCCGCACCTGCCGGAGGCGATCGCCACCCGCACCTACTTCGACCGCGAGTTCGGCAAGCAGGCGATCAAGCTGCTGCCCAACGAGTACTACGTGACGCGCGACGACGTGGTGCTGACCACGGTGCTCGGCTCCTGCGTGGCCGCCTGCATCCGCGACGAGAAGGCCGGTGTCGGCGGCATGAACCACTTCATGCTGCCGGACGACGAGAACGCCGGGCCCGACCGCGTGCTGTCGGCGTCCATGCGCTACGGCTGCTATGCGCTCGAGGTGCTGATCAACGAGCTGCTGAAGATGGGCGCGCGCCGCGAACGGCTCGAGGCCAAGGTGTTCGGCGGCGGCGCGGTGCTGGCCAACATGACCACGCTGAACATCGGCGACCGCAACGCCGAGTTCGTGCTGCGCTATCTGAAGACCGAAGAGATCCGGGTCGCCGCGCAGGATCTGCGCGGACCGCACGCGCGCCGGGTCAGCTATTTCCCGCAGACGGGCCTGGCGCTGGTGCGCCGGCTGACGCGCCAGGACGACCAGGCGGTCGTCGAACGCAGCGAACGCGCGCTGGCGCGCGCCATTTCCGCGACGCCGGTACGCGGCGGCGTCGAGCTGTTCGGGCGGCGCGGCGCCGCTTCCACCGTTTCCTGAATTCGAAGGACCCGTTTTCGACATGACCGCCGCCGCCAAGATCAAGGTGCTCTGCGTGGACGACTCCGCGCTGATCCGCAGCCTGATGACGGAGATCATCAACAGCCAGCCCGACATGGAGGTGGTCGGCACCGCGCCGGACCCGCTGGTCGCGCGCGAGATGATCAAGCGCCTGAACCCCGATGTGCTGACGCTGGATGTCGAAATGCCGCGCATGGACGGGCTCGATTTCCTGGAACGGCTGATGCGGCTGCGGCCGATGCCGGTGCTGATGGTGTCGTCGCTGACCGAGCGCGGGTCCGAAATCACGATGCGCGCGCTCGAACTAGGCGCCGTCGACTTCATCACCAAGCCCAAGCTCGGCATCCGCGACGGCCTGCTCGAATACACCGACACCATCGCCGACAAGCTGCGCGCCGCCTCGCGCGCGCGCCTGCGGACGGCGGCGCCCGGCGCCGAGCCCGCGGCGCCGGCGCCGATGCTGCGCACGCCGCTGCTGTCGACCGAGAAGCTGATCATCGTCGGCGCTTCCACCGGCGGCACCGAGGCCATCAAGGAATTTCTGATGCCGCTGCCGCCCGATGCGCCGGCGGTGCTGATCGTCCAGCATATGCCGGCCGGCTTTACCCGCTCGTTCGCACAGCGGCTCGATGGCCTGTGCCGCATCAAGGTCAAGGAGGCCGAACATGGCGAGCGCGTGCTGCCGGGCTATGCCTATATCGCACCAGGCGACCAGCACCTGCTGCTGGCGCGCAGCGGCGCCAACTATGTCGCGCACCTGTCGCAGGATCCGCCGGTCAACCGGCATCGGCCGTCGGTCGACGTGCTGTTCGACTCGGCCGCCGTGCATGCAGGCAAGAATGCCATCGGCGTGATCCTGACCGGCATGGGCCGCGACGGCGCGCGCGGCATGCTGCGGATGCGCGAGGCCGGCGCCTACAACCTGGCGCAGGACGAGCACAGCTGCATCGTGTTCGGCATGCCGAAGGAGGCGATCGCCGCCGGCGGCGCGCATGAGGTGGTGCCGCTGTCGGCGATGAGCCAGCGCGTGATGGCACGGCTGGCCACCTTCGGCACCCGCGCGCAGCGCGTTTGAAAACCACGCGGACGCGCCGCGGCTGCGCGGCGCGTCCCGATAGACGCAATCATCCACAACCGTAATGGAGCCGTAGAGTGGACAAGAACATGAAGATCCTGGTGGTCGACGACTTCCCGACCATGCGCCGTATCATCCGCAACCTGCTCAAGGAGCTGGGGTTCGCCAACGTCGAGGAAGCCGAAGACGGCGCCGCCGGCCTCGAGAAGGTCAAGGACGGCAGCTTCCAGTTCGTGGTTTCGGACTGGAACATGCCCAACATGGACGGCCTGACGATGCTGCAGGGCATTCGCGCCGATCCGGCGATTGCCAAGACCCCGGTGCTGATGGTGACCGCCGAGGCCAAGAAGGAAAACATCATCGCGGCGGCGTAGGCCGGCGCCAATGGCTATGTGGTCAAGCCGTTCACCGCGGCGACGTTGGACGAGAAGATCACCAAGATCTTCGAGAAGATCGCCAAGGAAGGGGCTTGAGGCAGCCGCTATGTCCACCACGTCGAATATCAATATCGAGTCCGCCGAGCAGATCATCCAGCGCATCGGCAGCCTGACCCGCATGCTGCGCGACAGCATGCGCGAGCTGGGCCTGGACAAGGAGATCGAGCGCGCGGCGCAGGCGATCCCCGACGCGCGCGACCGTCTGAGCTACATCGCCAACATGACCGAGAAGGCGGCCGAGCGCACGCTGAACGCGGTCGAGTTGGCGCAGCCGATCCAGTCCGGTCTGGAGAAGCAGGCCGAGGCGCTGGACAAGCGCTGGGAAGACTGGTTCGCGCGGCCGGTGGAACTGGCGGATGCGCGCGAGCTGGTGCTCGACACGCGGGCGTTCCTGACCGAGGTGCCGGCCCAGGCCCGCGCCACCGGCAGCCATCTGCTCGAGATCATGATGGCGCAGGACTTCCAGGATCTGACCGGCCAGGTCATCAAGAAGATGATGGACATGATCCACACGCTGGAGCAGGAGCTGCTGCAGATGCTGATCGACAATGTCCCGGCCGAGCGCCGCGTCGAGACCGGCCCGGCCACGCTGATGAACGGACCGCAGGTCAATCCGGAGGGCAAGCACGACGTGGTATCGGACCAGTCGCAGGTCGACGATCTGCTGGCGAGCCTGGGTTTCTGAGCTTTCGAACCTGTGACTGCCTGAACGCCTGAGCGCCTGTACGCCTGTACGTGAACGGCGGTGCGTTCAGCCGATCGTCTTGTCGGCTGCCGGCAGCGTGTCGTACAGCGCCCAGACCCGTTCGCGCCACGCCGTTGCACCGATGCCGCGAAGCAGTCCGTGCACGGCGCCGCCGCGCGCTTCGCGGTGCAGCGCTTCGATGGCGTTCAGCAGGGGCGGATACACCGCGTCGACGCCTGTTTCGTCACGAGCGTCCGCGGCCCAGCGGGCCAGAGCGGTGACGATGACGATCTCGTGCCGCTGCTGGCCGGGCAGCTGGTGGTGCGCGAGCAGTTTGCGAACCTGTGCCAGCAGCCACAATGCGACCTCGGCGTTCCAGGTCCAACGGGTGTACGTGGCCGCTGAAGTGAGGTTGAGCAGGATGGCACCACGCTGTCCCGGCGTCAGCATGTCCAGCAGCCGCTCCAGTTGCTCGCGAACCGCGTCGATGGTGACGGGCTCCCCGTTTCGGACGGCATCGCGCCACATTTCGCCGCTGCCCGACATGACGCCGAACAAGCTCCTGGCCAGGGGCTCCATTGCCTTGTGTCGGACCGGCGACGGCAAGGCCGACACGCGCGCGAGATGCAAGTTCCAATAACGGGGATGGGCGCCAAGCGTCTTGATCGCGCCCGCCAGCGCGGACGCCTTGCCGCGGTCGGAGACATCCGTGGCTAGTTGCAGATAAGCCGATACCGCGCCCTCCGGATCGGCATGCCATCGGCCCAGGTTGCACACCATCGACGGCAGCAGCGCTTCGCGGACACCCGGCGGCCAGTCCTTGATGAGCCCATGCACCAGGTTCCACCGGCGTGTCGAATCGGCCGGCCGTGTGTCCATCGCATCGACCCGGAAAGCCAGCAGCTTTGCCAATCTGGCCTTGACCGACATGTCGCGCGCCGCATCGGCCAGACGAAATACGGTGGACCAGACGCTCTCCAGCCGCTCAGCCTGGTCCGCGATCGACAGCAGGTGTTCGCACAGCTCGACGCACAGCGATGCATCGAGACGCATGGCGCAATCCGCGAGGTAGGCAGCCATGCCGCTGTCCGCGATGGCGCATCGCTCCTCAGGCTCGACCACGTGGGCGACCATGCCGAGAAGCACGCGTGCGGTGTCGGCGGGCCGCAGCCGTTGTACCGCGATGTCGGCCAGCGATCGCCAGCGCGGCAGCGATGTCTCCGGCAGCGGATGCGTGGCATCCATTCGCACGCTGCGACCTAGTGCCATCAATACCTCGGCGCATGCCTGCGCCGGCAGCCCGGCGGCGCAATGGAGCAGCGCATCCCAGCGCGCCCGGCGATCGGACACCGTCACCCCAAGAAGATCGCCAGGATTCGCCTCCTCCAGGCCAAGCGCCGATGCGCACAGCAGCTTCGTACGAAGCGCGCACGCGGGCTCGCCTCGCGACGCCAGGGCTTGTTGTCGCTCGAACAGGCAGGCCTGCGTCTCGAGCCAGCGCGTCCCCGATGCGCGATCGGGAGCGCTGGCGTAGGTGCCGATGGCAGCCAGCAGCGCGATGGCGTCCTGCTCGTCCGGTGCATCGTCCGCGATGGCCAGCCATTGCCGCAGCGGCATTTCCGCCAGAACGCTGCCCTTGCTGTCGGACACGCAAGTGGCCAGTGCCCGGCTGCAATCGCTCGGCGGGAGGGCCAGCATGTCGGTCACGAAAGCGGGACGACCGGCATGCTGGATGCGGGTGCCAGCGGCCACGGCGGGGCGAAACGGTGCCAGTATGCGGCTGGCTTCGTCGTCCAGGATCCTCCATCGCGTCGTGACGCACTGGAACAGGCGCTCGTGGAGAGCCGCATGCCATGGCTTGGGCAGTGCCGCGATTTCCGCACAGCGCGCATGCAGCTGTGTCAGCGAGCGGGTCCATCGGATGCGGTCCTTGACCCGGGCGGGACCGGTGAACAGCCGCTCCATCACGGCATGGATATGGCGATTGACCCGGGCCAGCCGGACCTTGTCGGCCTTGTGCAGCCATGTGGCGACATGTTCGAGCACATGGTCGTTGGTGACGAGGCCTTCAGGGTGTGCGGTGGCAGGGGAGGGGGGCGTAGCGGTCAGTGGCATGGCGGCAGACAGGGCGATCAGAAGGGAAGGCATGGCGCCTGGGATGGGATTTCGCGCCGTTCACGCATCGGCTGGCCGGTCCCGTGCCTTGCGTTTGAGGCGGTTGCCGTTGGCGGCCGGCGGCTCATCCTCGACCGGCAGCGACGCGTGGAAATGCGCCCATACCGGCGCGAAGAGGTGGATCATGTCGGCCCTCTGGCAAGCATCGTGCAGCCAGTACAGCGCGGAGGCGCACTGGTCCGGTTGCAACGTGCGAATCGCCGTGGCGAGCGCCGGCAGGATCTGCGCGGCGTCGCGCGGTTCGGTGAGCCGGGTGGCGCGTTCCGCCAGCGTCGTGAACAGCCTGACTTCGTGGCGTCCGCTGCGGGGCAAGCACAGCCCTTCGTCGATCAGCCAGGTAAATCGGTGGACGGAGGCGTAAGGCGCCATGGCCATCAATACGAAGCCGCGATCCGCCCACGTCAGCATGCCCAGCAGCTCGGTGAATTGTCGCCGCGCCTGACCCTCGCTGACGGGCCAGGCCGCGAGCGAGACATCGCCTGGTGCGGCCGCGGCAGTGTCATCGGCTCGCTGCGGCGGGGGTGTGTCGGGCAATGGCTCGCGCGTGACCAGCAGCTTGTGCGCGATCGCGGCGAAGGGGTCGCGGCGCATGCGCCGCGGCAGATCGACCGCCGCGTTGACCATATCGGACCAATGGCGGGGGTCGTCGTCATACACCTGGAGCAGGCCCGACAGCAACGTGGGCCGATCGTCCAGATCGAGTTCCTCAAGAAAGCCCATCAGGCGCGGTACCGCGAAGCCGGCCGGCACGTCCGTGCTCAGCTCGGCATCGACCATGGCCAGCAACGGCTCGCGCCGCAGCGCGCGTGGCAGGGCGGCAACGCGGTCGCTCAGCGCGAACCAGCGTTGCAGGCGACCGGCGGCGTCCGGCAAGCGCTGGCCGAGCGCGACCAGGACCTGCTGTTGCAGCGCGGGCTCGAGCCCGCGCGACGCCCCGAATACCGCCTCCCAGATCCGCTCGTAAACCGCTACGGAATTCATGCGGAACGCCTGCTCGACCACCCGGTTCATCACGAGGACGGCGAGCGGGTCGGGCAGCCGGCTTGCCGCTTCCATCAGGGCAATATAGGGCGCAGGCCTGGAGGTGATCTCGTCGAGCCCGTCGATCCGGTCGAGCATGGCGACCAGGGCCTCATTGGCCTGGTCCGCCGGCATCTGGTTGCCGATCGCGCCGATGATGCGGTACCAACAGGTGTCGCGCGGCTCGGTAGGCACCTCTTGCTCCAACGCAGCGGCGAAGTCGCACGCCGCGCTTTGCGCCAACGCCATCCATATCGTCGGCCGCGCTGCCGGCGGCAGCACCCGGGCTTCGTCGAAGACCCGATGCCAAAGCGAGGGACGGCACACTGCCCACACGACATAATGCGACGGGTCGGCCAGTGCCTCGGCGGCCGCCGTCAGCAGCTGCACACGTTCGGCCTGGCTGGTCACGCTGGCGCGTCCCTTGAGGCCCTGTGCCGTCGCGAGCATGCCCTCGAGCAGTTCCCGCCATCGTCCCTCGTTCCTCGATGCCCTGGCGGCCAGGCCGGTCAGCGCCGGGACGCGTGCGTCCGCGTCCAGGGCCAGCGCGACATCGAGCAGGGCCGGGACCGGCCGCTGCGCGATGTCAACAAGCGGCGCGCGATGGGCACTGCCGTTCGCCGGGCGTGCAGTTCGCGCCGGCGCGCCGGTGTGGAGCAGTGCGAACCGTGCCATATCGGCGCGCATCTGGATGGCCGGATGAAGCTGTTCGACCGGCATCCGGTTCAACAGCGAATGGCGAGCGGCCGGGGCCAGCTGGGCGATGTCGCCGAGCGCGCGCTGGAACGCCGAGTTCGAGACGATCCATTTCAACCGCTCGCGCAGGCGGACGGGTGCGACGAAGTCGCGATCGAGCTGGCCATGCATTCGCCTTGATGTACGCGACAGCGCCACGATGGCCGCGCCGCGCAGCCGCTCGACGATCTGGCGCAGCACGCATTCGGGCAGGGTATCGAGCGCGATGCGCCCGGCGCCCTCGGCCAGGGTGTCGTTGCCGCCGGGTTGTCGCGCTGGTTGGCCATGGGCCTGTGCTGCGGCGATCGAGCCGCCGGACGAGCAAATCAGGAATTGAAAGGGCATGGTTGCCTCCGTCGTGTCGCCGTGCTGTCTCGCCGCGGTGGGGCCTGCCCAGGCCGGGCGAGGGATGGAGCGGGGCACCATAGCGGCATGCCATCACCGGCTCTTTCCGAATTGCCCTGGATTTACCGCAATCGCTCGCCGGTGCGCCGCCATCCCGAAAGAATCGCGCAGGACCGCCGTTAACCTCTGTGATCGAACCGTTCTCGCGGCGCTGCGCGCCCGCGCCCCCCTTGCCATCGGCCAAATAGCGTGGCAATCCCCCGCCTATTTCCCCTAATGGCGGTGCTCCCCCGCTCCGATAATCGACCCCGTCGAAGGGCGGCATGCCGCTTCGCCACGGAGCGGCCATGTCCGAAGAAAGCGATCTCGAGAAAACCGAACCCGCCTCACCCCGGCGCCTGGAAAAGGCGCGCGAGGAGGGGCAGGTGGTGCGTTCGCGCGAGCTCGGCACCTTCGTGATGCTGATGGCCGGCGTGGCCGGCCTGTGGGGCCTGGGGGGCATGCTCGGCCGCAAGCTCGATACCGTGATGCGGGCCGCGCTGTCGTTCGAGCCCGCCGTAGCGCACGATCCGGCCCGCATGCTGTCCGGCTTTGGGCAACTGGTGTGGGAATCGCTGCTCGGCGTGCTGCCCCTGTTGCTGCTGTTCGCCGTGGCCGCGCTGCTGGCGCCGATGGTGCTCGGCGGCTGGCTGTTCTCGACCAAGTCGCTGCTGCCCGATTTCTCCAGGCTGTCCCCGCTCAAGGGGTTGGGGCGGCTGTTCTCGGCGCAGTCGCTGGTCGAACTGACCAAGGCCGTCGCCAAGTCGCTGCTGGTCGGCGGCATCGGCTTCTGGATGCTGTGGCGCCATCTGCCGGACGCCGTGGCGCTGATGAATGCGCCGGTGCACGAGGCGCTGCTGCGCCTGCTCGAGCTGGTGCTGCTGTGCTGCGCGCTGGCCGCCGGGTCGCTGCTGCTGGTGGCCGCGATCGACGTGCCCTGGCAATTCTGGGACTACTTCAAGAAGCTGCGCATGACCAAGGAAGAGGTCAAGCAGGAGCACAAGGAAAGCGAGGGCAACCCGCACGTCAAGGGCCGGATCCGTCAGCTGCAACGCCAGATGGCGCGGCGCCGGATGATGGCCGAGGTGCCGAAGGCCGACGTGGTGGTCACCAACCCCACCCATTTCGCCGTGGCGCTGCGCTACGAGGAAGGCCGCATGGGCGCGCCTCGCGTGGTTGCCAAGGGCACCGAGGAGGTCGCCGCGCGCATTCGCGAGCTGGCCGCCGAGCACCGCGTGCCGATCCTGTCGGCACCGCCGCTGGCGCGTGCGCTGCACCGCCATGTCGAACTGGGCCACGAGATCCCTGCCGGGCTGTACACCGCGGTGGCGGAGGTGCTGGCCTGGGTCTACCAACTGAAACACTGGCACCACGCCAACGGGCCGCTGCCCGAGGCCCCGACCGGCCTGCCGGTGCCCGATGAACTTGCCGTACCGGAAAGCCGCGCATGAATGCATTGAACTCGCTGTTCCGACTGCCCGGCGGGCAGTCCGCCGGCCAGCTGAAGGCACTGGCCGGGCCGCTGCTGATCGTGATGATCCTCGGCATGATGGTGCTGCCGCTGCCGCCATTCCTGCTCGACCTGCTGTTCACCTTCAACATCGCGCTGTCGATCATGGTGCTGCTGGTCGGCATGTACACGCAGCGTCCGCTGGACTTCGCCGCGTTTCCGGCAGTGCTGCTGTTCTCGACGCTGCTGCGGCTGTCGCTGAACGTCGCCTCCACCCGCGTGGTGCTGCTCGAGGGCCATACCGGCCCCGACGCGGCCGGCAAGGTGATCGAGGCCTTCGGCCACTTCCTGGTCGGCGGCAACTTCGCGGTCGGCATCGTGGTGTTCGCGATCCTGGTGGTGATCAACTTCATGGTGATCACCAAGGGCGCGGGCCGGATCGCCGAGGTCGGCGCGCGCTTCATGCTGGACGCGATGCCCGGCAAGCAGATGGCGATCGACGCGGACCTGAACGCCGGCCTGATCAACGAGGAGGGCGCGCGCAAGCGCCGCGCCGAGGTCGCGCAGGAGTCGGATTTCTACGGGGCGATGGACGGGGCCAGCAAGTTCGTGCGCGGCGACGCGATCGCCGGCCTGCTGATCATGTTCATCAACGTGTTTGCCGGCCTGGTGGTCGGCATGGTCCAGCACGACCTCGACTTCTCGACGGCGGTGCGCAACTACACGCTGCTGACCATCGGCGACGGCCTGGTCGCGCAGATTCCGGCGCTGGTGATCTCGACCGCCGCCGGTGTCATCGTCTCGCGCGTCTCGAACGATCAGGACGTCGGCGAGCAGCTGACCGGTCAGCTGTTCTCCGATCCCCGCGTGCTGTATCTGACCGGCGGCATCATCGGCCTGCTGGGCATCATCCCGGGCATGCCGCACGTCGCCTTCCTGCTGCTGGCCGGCGGTCTGGTCTGGTTCGGCAGCTATGTCAGCAAGCGCAAGTTGGCCGCCAGGCAGACCGCCAAGCGGGAAGAGCGTGCGCCGGCGCTGGCCAACGAAAATACCGAGGCGACCTGGGATGACGTCACGCTGGTCGATCCGCTCGGCATGGAAGTCGGCTACCGGCTGATTCCGCTGGTCGACCGCGCGCAGAACGGGGAGCTGCTGGGCCGGATCAAGAGCATCCGCAAGAAGGTCGCGCAGGAGGTCGGCTTCCTGGTGCCGGTCGTCCATATCCGCGACAACCTGGAGCTGAAGCCCAACGCCTACCGGATCACGCTGAAGGGCGTCGAGATCGGCTACGGCGAGGCCGTGCCCGGCCAATGGATGGCGATCGATCCGGGCCAGGTCAGCGGCACGCTGCCCGGCACGCCGACGCGCGATCCGGCCTTCGGCCTGCCGGCGGTCTGGATCGACAGCGGCATCAAGGAACAGGCGCAGGCGCTGGGCTACACCGTGGTCGACGCCAGCACCGTGGTCGCCACGCACCTGAACCATCTGATCCATCAGCACGCGGCCGAGCTGCTGGGCCGGCAGGAAGTGCAGGCGCTGCTGGACCGTATCGCCAAGGATTCGCCGAAGCTGACCGAGGATCTGGTGCCGAAGACGATCACGCTGACGTCGCTGCAGAAGGTGCTGCAGAACCTGCTCGACGAAAGCGTGCCGATCCGCGACATGCGCACGATCCTCGATGTGATCGCCGAACATGCGCCGAAGATCAGCGACCCCAACGAGCTGACCGCGCTGGTGCGGATGGCGCTGGGCCGCGCGATCACGCAGCAGTGGTTCCCCAATGGCGCCGACCTGCAGGTGATCGGGCTCGACGCCGGCCTCGAGCGCGTGCTGTCGCAGGCGTTGAACTCGGGCGGCAGCATCGAGCCCGGCCTGGCCGATGCGCTGGTGCAGCAGGCGCAGGCCGCGGTGGCGCGCCAGGAGCAGATGGGTCTCGATCCGGTGCTGCTGGTCCCGCATGCGCTGCGGCCGTTGCTGTCCCGCTTCCTGCGGCGGACCATGCCGCAGCTCAGGGTGCTGTCGCACGCCGAGGTGCCGGACAACCGCAATATCCGTATTACCGCGATGATCGGCGGCGCGGGCTGAGTCCGGTCGTCGGGGGGGCGGCGCCGCAGCCGCGGTGCGATCGCAGGCGACAGGAGCACTCCCTGTCGCCTGTTTCTCTTCATGGGCCGAAATAATTGCCGGCCGCTGCCGTTAACCCGAAGACGAGGACGTGCGGCGCCGTCATCGCCCAAATAGCGCCGCAATCCCCCGCCTATTCAGCCCAATAGCACGACACCCCCGCTCGCATAATCGACACGTCGAAGAGGCCGGCTGCCGCTTCGCACGTGGTGCCGATGGCCGAGTGCGGCGATCCGCGCAACGTCCCGCTCTCTCCTCCCTGCGCGAGACGCCCGTCGCCACCACCTGACGACAGACCGGCCTGTGCCCGTCGGCCGCATGCCGACACCATCGCGGCCAGCGATGCCGCGGTGCCGGACAACCGAACATCGAATGATTGCCACGAGCGGCGGTGCCGCTGGATCCCGCTGAAACCAGGGTCGCGAAACATGAGCGTAGCCAAATTTGTGGCGGCCAACGGCCGCGAAGCCTTGCGCCAGGTGCGCGAAGCCATGGGGCCGGACGCCGTGGTGCTGTCCAACCGCACCGTCGACGGCGGCGTCGAGATCGTGGCGATGCGCGATACCGATCTGGGCGCGATCTCCGAGAGCGCGCCCCGGTTCCAGCCACCGGTGCGCGAGCCGATCCAGGTCGCGGCCGTGGAGCATATCGACGGCATTCGTGGCGAACTGCAAACGATGCGCGCGCTGATCGAGCGGCAGCTGTCAGGCATCGCGGTCCCCGCCGTGCCGGCCGCCGCCTCGGATCCGCTGCGCGAGTCGCTGTTCGAATGGCTGGTGGGCGCGGGCTTTTCCGCGCAACTGGCACGCACGCTGCTGGCGCGGCTGCCGGCTGGCCATGACCGCCCCGCCGCGATGGGCTGGATCCGCCAGGAGATCGCCAGCAAGGTGCCGGTACTGGCCGACGAGGACGCGCTGTTCGGCCAGGGCGGCGTGCTGGCGCTGGTCGGCCCGACCGGGGTCGGCAAGACCACCACCACCGCCAAGCTGGCCGCGCGCTTCGTGCTGAAGCACGGCGCCGACAAGCTTGCGCTGCTGACCACCGACACCTTCCGGATCGGCGCGCACGAGCAGCTGCGCATCTACGGCGACATCCTCGGCGTGCCGGTGCACGCGGTCAAGGATGCGTCGGATCTGCGTCTCGCGCTGGGCGCGCTGTCGCAGAAGCACCTGGTGATCATCGATACCGTCGGCATGAGCCAGCGCGATCGCAATCTGTCCGAGCAGATCGCGATGCTGGCGGGTGCGCCGGCGCCGGTGCAGCGGGTGCTGCTGCTCAACGGCGCCAGCCACGGCGATACGCTCAACGAGGTCGTGCATGCCTACCGCCACGACGCCGCGCCAGGCGCCGGCATCGACGGCTGCATCATCAGCAAGCTCGACGAGGCCACCCATCTGGGCTCGGTGCTCGATGTCGTGATCCGGCACCGGCTGCCGGTGTTCTACGCGTCGACCGGCCAGCGCGTGCCGGAGCATCTGGAACTGGCGCGCGGCGACGCGCTGGTCGAGCGCGCCTTCCTGATGCCGCGGCGCGGCTCCGTCTTCGCCGATGCGCAGGCCGCGCGCCGCGCGCTGGCGGCGCCAGCAGGCGACGACGTGGTCGACGCGGGCCACGGCGCGCGCAACGAAGCGCACGACGTGCTGCGCTCGATCGCCGACAGCGGTCATGCCGTCGGCGCCTGCGTCAACGCGCTGCGCGATGGCCCCTATGGCTTTGCGCTGCTGCGCGAGCTGTGGGCTGGCCGTGGCCAGGGCCAGGCGGAGCCGGCCGAACTGCGTCCTCTGGTGCGCCAGGTCCGCGACGCGGTCTGCCAGGATGCCAGCAGGCATTGCGAACACTTCGTGCTGTCCGCGTCGGTGACGCTGCCCTGCACGGTGCCGGGCCGCCGCGCGCCACAGCCGTGGCAGCACACGCTGTGGCTCGGCGACCGCGACGGCATGCCGCTGATGGCCACCGTGACGCCGCTGGCGCGCACGCCGCAGGCCGGCGGCTGGGATACCGAAATGGCCGACTGGCGCGCCGCGCTGGCCGCGCGCCGTACCGTCGTCCATCTGCTCGACACGATGCCGGCCGGCGCCACACTGCAACGCTGGCAGTCGAGCGGCGAACGCTGGCTGGCGGCAGCACGCAAGAGCACGCGCGTGCTGTGCGACGGCACCGCATGGAAGCTCGATGCGCTGGCCGACACGCTGACCTTCCATGCGCAGGCTGAACTGCGCTGGCGCGACCGCGAGGCCGTTCAATGGGTCGCGCAGACCAGGGTGCGCGTGATCGAAGGGCAGACCCGTGCCGCGCGCGGCACCGCCACCGAAGGCGGCATCGAGGCCGTGCTGCTGGTGGCGCGCACCATCGAGCGCGACAGCGGCCAGACACTCGCCGTCGACTATCTGCTGGCCGATCCGGCGCTCGCCGGCGCCGGTGCGCAGCTCGCCCAGTGGGCACGCTGGGGCGAGGCCGCGGCGCAGCAATGCCGCACGCTGCGCCATGCGCTGGACCATCTCGGCCGCCCGGCCGACACGTCGCAGCAAGCGTTCGACGTCGACGCGCTGGTCGCGCTGCAGGCCGGCATGACCGCGTTGCGGCTGGCCCATGCGCCGGCACAGGCGGCGATCGACTGTCTGGCGGGGCTGGCCGGCCAGGCAGGCCGGTCGGCCGCCAGGGATGCGGTACCGGGCGCCGCCGCGCTGCTCGAGGGACTGGGCCGCCTGCTGGCCCTGCTCGACGTGCTCGAGAACTTCCCGGGCCGCAACGCCGCCGCGGTCGGGTCGGCTCGCGCGTCGAACGACAAGCGCGGCGCAGGCGAGGCCGTCGAAGCCATCCGCGCCGCGACCCCGGCCGCGAATCATGCCCTCACGGACGCCGAATTGCCGGCGCCGGCGCTGCCCGAATCCGCGCAGCATCTGGCCCAGCGGATGACGCAGAACGCCGCGGGCACACGAGAGAACGCGTCGGCGAAGTTCGACCTGGCCGCGCTTGGAGACTGATTGAACATGCTTGCCGTCGATCAGGCCGAAAGCCTGCGCCGCATGCTGGCGCCCCGCGCCACCCGCCGTATCGCCGTGTTCGGCTGCGAGCCGGGCGCCGGTGCGACCACGGTCGCGCTGGGCCTCGCTCATGCGCTGGCATTGCAGGGCGAGCGCGTGCTGCTGGTCGATGAAGACCTGTCGCACGCGCGCGCGACGCGCCTTGCCGGTGCCTCGCCGCCGGGCACGCTGGCCCAGGTGCTCGCCGGCGCCGTCGCGGTCGATGCCGCGGTCGGTCGCCGCGAAGCCGGCATGCCGGCGCTGCTGCCCGGCGATGCGTCGGCGTGGGGCCCGCTGCAGGCGCTGCATGACTTCCGCACCGTCGTCAGCGATGCGCGCCTCGGCGCCGATGGCGCGTTGTCGCGCTTTTCCGCCGCCGCGCACAACCTGGTGGTGGTGATGCGGCCCGAACGCGAATCGTTGACCGCCGCCTATGCCTGCATCAAGCGGCTGCATCATCGCTACGCCTGCCGGCATTTCGAACTGGTGGTCAACTGCGCCGCCAGCGAAGCGTCGGCGATGGCGATCGCCGGCAACCTGGCGCGCACCGCGGGCCAGTATCTCGGCGTGCAGGCGCGCTGCGCCGGCGTGCTGCCGGCCGACCCGCTGGTCGCGCGCGGCACGGCGCTGTCGCGGGGCGTCGTCGATGCTTTCCCTGGCGCGCCGGCCACCGCCATGCTGCGCCGACTTGCCGTCAGCATCGCTGGCTGGCCTCTTTCACCCGATCCCGAACCGATGCCCGCCGCTGGCGCCGCGACCGCCGTCGCCACCGCCGCGCTGCCCGCATCGGCGATGGCCTGCTAGCACTCGCGAGAATTCCACCATGTACACGATCCAGGGAAAGCTCGAACAGACCGACACCGTCCAGACCCATGCGCCGCTGGTACGGCGCATTGCCCTGCAACTGGCGGCGAAGCTGCCGGCCAGCGTGCAACTGGACGACCTGATCCAGGCTGGCATGATCGGCCTGCTCGACGCCGCCCGCCGCTATGAAGACACCCACGGCGCGCGCTTCGAGACCTATGCCAGCCAGCGTATCCGCGGCGCGATGCTCGACGAGGTACGCGCCAACGACTGGCAGTCCCGCAGCCTGCGCCAGTCGACGCGCCGGATCGAGCGGACCGTGCGCGCGCTGGAGCAGAAGCTCGGCCGCACGCCGCTGGATTCCGAGGTTGCCGAAGAACTGGAGATGCCGCTGGACGAATACCAGAGCATGCTCAACGAGGTCTATGGCTGCCAGCTGCTGCATTACGAGGACTTCGAGCGCTCCGGCGAAGAGGATTTCCTCGATCGCCACCTGACGGTCAGCGAGGACGGCAATCCGCTGACGCTGCTGATGGAAAGCGGCATGCGGGGCGCGCTGATCCGGGCGATCGAACGGTTGCCCGAGCGCGAAAAGCTGGTGCTGTCGCTGTGCTACGACCAGGAGCTGAACCTGCGCGAGATCGGCGCGGTGCTCGAGGTCACCGAATCGCGCGTCTGCCAGATCCGCAGCCAGGCCATCAACCGGCTGCGCAGCCAGTTGCGCGGGCTGCTGTGATGGCCCGCATGGCAGGTCGCGCGTTCGGGTCGATCGTGGCGATCGCCTCGGCGGCCGTGGCGGTGATCTCGCCTGCCGTCGCGGCTTCGTCGCTGATGCACACCAATTTCGGCGGCGACTCGCGCCATGCATGGACCGCATCGGTGTCCGCGCCGGCGCTGTACGGCCGCGGCGTGCGGGCCTTGTCGGCGCCTATCCTGCCCAGCGGCTATCTGGCGCAGGCCGAAGGGGTGATCACCGCAGTGCGCTGGCGTTACCGTTTTGCTCGCGTGCCACCGCCAAATCTGCAAGCCTATCTCTGTAATGCCAACCGTTGCGTGCTGCTGCCCGGGCCCGAGGGCAAGACCGATGCCTTCCGCGGCGACGATGCCGACAAGGGTTTCGTGTTTGCGTTCCGCATTCCGGGACAGGGGCCGTTGACGCCCGTGCTGCAAGGGCAGGCCAGCCAGATCACGGTCAGCTATCGCTGAATGGCGGGCGCCGCGAAGGCGGCAAGGTGACGGCGAAGCCGCCGTCGTGACGAGGTGATTGGCGGTGGACTTGCCGGCCCGCGGCGGGTGGCATTGAATGTGCTTGTTGCCATGGAGAATCTGGCAGCGAGACATCGAAATGAGCCCCAACCGAACCAGCGGTAATCGCATCCGCCTGCTGGAAAACGGCGACGAATATTTCCCGCGCGTCTTTGCCGCGATCGCCGCCGCGCAGACCAGCGTTCTGCTGGAAACCTTCATCCTGTTCGACGACCGCGTCGGCGTGGCGCTGCGCGAAGCGTTGATTGCCGCGGCCAAACGCGGCGTCCATGTGGCGATCACCGTCGACGGCTACGGCTCGCCCGATCTGCCGCCCGCGTTCGTTGCCGGCATGGTCGCGGCCGGCGTGCGTTTCCATATCTTCGCGCCGCGCCGGCGGCTGCTCGGTGTGCGGACCAATCTGTTCCGCCGGCTGCATCGCAAGCTGGTGGCGATCGACGGACGCATCGCCTTCATCGGCGGCATCAACTTCTCCGCGCAGCACCTGACCGACCATGGCCCGCAGGCCAAGCAGGATTATGCGGTCGAGGTCGAGGGACCGGTCGCCCACGAGGTGCATCGCTTCCTCGTGCAGACGCTGCCGCCGGGCGACGTCGAGGTGCCGGCGGTCCCGCCGCCGGCGCCGGCCGGCAATATGGCCGCGTGGCTGGTCACACGCGACAACGACGCGCATCCGACCGATATCGAATGGGAGTACCTGCAGGCGATCCGCGCCGCGCGGCATCAGGTGGTGATCGCCAACGCCTATTTTCTGCCGGGCTATCGCGTGCTGCACGCGATCTGCGAGGCGGCCCAGCGCGGCGTCGACGTGCGCCTGATCCTGCAGGGCAATCCCGACATGCTGTGGGTCAAGCGGATGGCCGACATGCTGTATGCCCATCTGCAGGACGCCGGCGTGCGCATCTTCGAATATTGCGAGCGGCCGCTGCACGGCAAGGTCGCGGTGATCGACCGCGACTGGTCCACCGTCGGCTCCAGCAACCTGGATCCGCTGAGCCTGTCGCTGAATATGGAAGCCAACCTGGTGATCCGGGACGCCGGCTTCGCGCGTGGCCTGCGCGAGAACCTCGACGCGCTGATGGCCAATGCCTGCCGCGAGATTCCGCCGAATCGCCAGACGCGCCGCGCGCCGCTGCAGCTGGCGGCGACCACGCTGATGTTCCACTTCCTGCGCCGCTTCCCCGCATGGGCCGGCTGGCTGCCCGCCCACACGCCGAAGCTCGTGGTCGCTACCGCCGAGCCGCCGCGCCGGCCCTGGCGATTTCCGGTGCTGAAGCGGGGCGCCGGCGGAGCGGAATAGATGACGGCACAGGGATCACGCGGAAGGATGACGGCAATACGACGCGGCAATACGACGACGGCAAATCGATCACGGCGACCAGATGACAGCACGACAGGCGACTGACCACCACACGAGAACACGGCGGCGCAGCCGCTGGGCGCAGGTGCGCCGCATACTGGGCATCGCCTTTGTCGCGCTCGTGGTGGTGCTGGTGGTCAGGAAGCTGGCCGAGGTCGACTGGGCCGAGGTCTGGGTCACGCTGCAGGAATACGACTACCGGACGCTGACGCCGGCCGCGCTGCTGGTGGTGCTCAGCT
This sequence comes from Cupriavidus gilardii, assembly GCF_008801915.1. Lineage (GTDB taxonomy): Bacteria > Pseudomonadota > Gammaproteobacteria > Burkholderiales > Burkholderiaceae > Cupriavidus > Cupriavidus gilardii. The sequence continues at coordinate 113,780 of NZ_VZOV01000014.1, read as the reverse complement.
ATTTCTGGCATTCGGCGTTCGACCTGCTGGGCCGCTGGTATGCGCGGCATCGGCTGTCGTCGCCGCGGGTGCTGGTGATCGCCTTCGTCAGCTATGCCTTCAACCTGAACCTCGGCGCGCTGGTGGGCGGCCTGGGGATTCGCTACCGGCTCTATTCGGGAGCGGGACTGTCGGGCGCACAGATTGCGTCGGTCTATACCATCGGCGTGGTCAGCAACTGGATCGGCTACCTGGCACTGCTCGGGGCGGTGCTGGCCGCTCGCACCGTGGTGCTGCCGCCCGAATGGGGGCTCAATGCCACCTTGCTGCAGATCGCGGGATTTGCGCTGCTGGCGGTGGTCGCCGCGTACCTGGTCGCGTGTGCGAGGGCCAGACGGCGCCGATGGACGGTGCGCGGCCATGCCTTTCATCTGCCGCCGCTGCGTTTCGCCGTGATGCAGTGCGCGCTGTCGATTACGAACTGGCTGACCATCTCGGCCATCATCCAGACGCTGCTGCCGTCGTCGGTGCCGCTGCTGGTCGTGCTGGGCGTGGTGCTGATCGGCAGCATCGCCGGCGCGGTCGCGCATATCCCTGCCGGTCTGGGCGTGCTCGAGACGGTGTTCGTGGTGCTGCTGGGCGATCGCGTGCCGCACCACGCGCTGCTGGCCGCGCTGCTGGCCTATCGGGCGATGTACTACCTGTTGCCGATGCTGCCGGCGGTCGTGGGGTATTTCCTGCTGGAGGCGCGCGGAAGGCGCGCCAGCACGGTCGAGCCGACGGCGTAAGGTGTGTCGCTTCGCCGCAGAGAGAGAAATCAGCCGCTGGCCAGGCTGACGCCGCGCGGACCGGCCTGTGCCCGGCCATTGCGGCCGTAGACGGTGGCCGTGTCGCCGCGCTGGCGCAGCGTCTGCAACGCGTCCTGCGTGTATTCCAGATGCGCCGACACTACGGCGCCGTTCAGCGTATTGGCCTCCGCCGCGCCGCGCGCGGTCAGTACCAGCGTGCGCCACGCGGCGGCGACGCCTTCGTCGATATGCAATCCCACCAGTTGCCGGCCGCTGCCGACGCGGATGCCGAGCGCGGCCATCTGCGCCTGGCGTGCGGTGCCGAGCTGCGCGATCTGTTGCGCCAGTTCCTGCTTGTTCTGCACCAGCTCGCCCAGCGACAGGAAGTCGCCGGCGCGAATCGCGGTGCGTTCCTGCTGCAGGGCATCGACGAAGGCCGCGATGGCTTGCGTTTCCCGCTGCATGCTGGCGATCAGGGCTTGGCTCATGGGCGCGAAGTCGAAGGAAATCGGTGGGGGTAGGGTCTACGGGTTCAGTGAGATCAGCCGGTTCAGCCTGATCAGCGGCCGCCGTCCTGCGTCAATTCGCGCAGCGTGGCCAGCAGACCGTCGGCGATCTTGCTCGGGTCCATCTTCAGGCGCCCTTCGGCGATGGCCTGGCGGATCTCGTCCACCTTGGCTTGATCGATGTCGCCGTCGGCCTCATGGGCCAGGCGCGAGCCGATATCGCGCACCTGGCTGCCGAGGGGGCTCATGGTCAGGCCGCTCGCGGACGATGCGGCGCCCGGCACGGGGCTCGACGCGGTGCGTCCAGTGCTTTCAGCGGCACCTTCACCGGTGCGCGGCAGGGTCGATTGGTGGATCTTCACGGGATGTCCTTGCTGGGTTTGCTCAGCTTAACGGCGGGGCGTCGCCAAACTTTAGGACGCGAATTGTGACACGCTGTAACGACGCTGTGGCGATGGCTGGGGCTGAGGCCGGGGCCATGTCGGCGGCTATTGCTGCAGCACCACCGTGTCGGCGTCCCGCACCAGCCCGTTGACGACCTGCCCGCTCTTGAGCCGGACCTGCACGGTGTTGCCCGGAGCGGCGTCCGCGAGAATCTTGCCCTCGCTGCGAATCTGGAAGGCCTCGCCTTCGATGGTCACCGCGACCATCTGACCCTGCTTGACCGCGATCGCCTTCCGGACCATGTCCATCCGCAGCGGCGAGCCGGCCGCGATCCGGTTGGCCGTGACCGCGCCTTGGAGCTGCGCCGGGTCGGTCACGACCGCGCGCGGCAGGCCGGCAAGATCGCCCTCGCGCCGTTCCAGATCGGCCGGTCCGATCGGCTGGCCCGGCGCCAGCGCATGCGCGGCGACATAGTAATCAGCCACCACCGAGACGCGTGCCTGCACGTAACGGGTCCACGGCCGCTCGCCACCGCAGCGCACGCCAACCGAAACCCGGCCCCACGCCGCCGCGCCGCCCGGCAGGAACGGCTGCGGCGCCACGCATTCGCGCGCGCGTCCGCCCGAGGGCGGCACCACCTGGATACTGGCCTTGCCCGGCAGCCCGGCGGTCTCGCGCAGCAGGAACTGCTCGACCGCGACGCGCACCGGATCGTCGGTGAACGGCGACGGCTGTGCAGCCTGGGGTGGCGAGGCAGATGTCGTGACCGATGTCGTGGCGGTCGCCGCCAGCGCGGCGGTGCATGGCAGCGCCGCGCAGAGCGCCAGCAAGGCGAGGCGGCGTGGTGCCGATCGGTGCGTGCGAAACATGGCGTGATCCCGGCAGGCGAAATGGAAAGTCAGGAAACAAGGCGGCGGGCCGGACGCAGGCGCGCGCGTGGGGGCAGGCGCGCGTGCAGGCAGTGGGCGTCCGGCAACGAGACCTCATTGTAGGCAGCGGCACGCGCGCCCTCCGCCTGAAATGCGCAGGTTTCCCCGTCCTATTCATCCGATTGCACTGGCCAGCCGCCACCTAAGATGGCACCCGTAAAGAAGGCCGGGTCCATTCCCGGCCGCCCTCACGCCTTTGCCGACGCAGGGGCGCGTGGTTTCGTCACACGTTCCTCGATAGCGAGAGATAGCGAGATACGGACATGATCGACAGACTCGATGCGTCGTTCCGTTTCCAGCAGGAAGCGTTGAACTTGCGCAATCAGCGGCAATCGGTGATCGCCGCCAATATCGCCAATGCCGATACGCCGGGCTTCAAGGCCCGCGACTTCGACTTTGCCAGCCAGCTGTCCGAATCGGTCGAGCGGGGGCGGCAGGCCAACGGCGTGTCGCTGTCCACCACGTCGACGCGCCATCTGCCGGGCCAGGCCTCGGTCGCCAGCGAGTTCGAGCTGGCGTACCGGATTCCGATGCAATCGAGCATCGACGGCAACACCGTCGAGATGGACACCGAGCGGGTGGCATTCGCCGACAACTCGGTCAAGTACGAGTTCGGCCTGACGGTGATGAACTCGAAGATCAAGGGCATGTTGGCCGCCATCCAGTCGTGAGGAAACCATGCCGGCAATGAATATCTTCGACGTGACGGGCTCGGCGATGGCCGCCCAGTCGCAACGCATGAACGTCACGGCCTCGAACCTGGCCAACGCGGACAGCGCGGTGGCGCCCAACGGTCAGCCGTATCGCGCCAAGCAGGTGGTGTTCGGCCTGGCGCCGACGCCCGGCCAGGCCGATATCGGCGGCGTGCAGGTGCGCGGCGTGATGGAAGATCCGTCGCCGCCCCGCATGGTGCACAACCCCACGCATCCGCTGGCCAATGCCGACGGCTACGTGGTGATGCCCAACGTCAATCCGGTGGAAGAGATGGTCAACATGATTTCGGCGTCGCGGTCCTACCAGGCCAATGTCGAGGTGTTGAACTCCGCCAAGAACATGATGCTCAAGACGCTGACCATCGGTCAGTGATTCCGCCATATCGACCGGACCAACCGGATCAACGGGACCAACGATGACCACCACGCCACCCGTCAACAACAGCAGCAACAGCGCCGCCAACCAGCTGGCCAACAGCGCGTCCAGCGCCGCGGACCTGCAGAACAACTTCCTGAAGATGCTCGTCACGCAGATGAACAACCAGGATCCGCTCAAGCCGATGGACAATGCCCAGCTGACTTCGCAGCTCGCGCAGATCAGCACGGTCAGCGGCATGCAGACGATGAACGCGACGCTGGCCCAGCTGCTGAACCAGGTCAGCGCCAGCCGCGCGATGGACTCGGCCGCGCTGATCGGCCGCACGGTGATGGTGCCGGGCAAGGAAGTCGCCGTCTCCGGCGGCAAGCCGGGCCAGTTCGGCATCGACCTGCCGGCCACCGCCGACGCGGTCACCGTCGACGTGCTCGACAAGGACGGCAACGTGGTGCGCACCATCGACCTGAAGGGCCAGACCGCCGGCGTGCACGACGTGAGCTGGGACGGCAAGAACAACGCCGGCGGCGTCGTGCCGGATGGCGACTACACGTTCAAGGTCAGCGCAACCGCGGACGGCAAGAGCGTGCAGCCGGTGGCGCTGGTCTACGGCAAGGTGCAGGCCATCAGCGGCGATGCCAATGGCGTGCTGGTCGATATCGGCGGCGGCCACACCGCGCTGGTCGACGACGTGCGCAAGATCCTTTAATCCGAATCATCGGCATTCAACAGAACGCCAGCGCGGCGGTGCCACGGGCGCCGGCGCGGGCAAATTCGTACGACGCGTAACAAGGGGAAATCATGGGTTTCGGTCAAGGAGTCAGCGGCATCAACGCCGCGGCACAGAATCTGGACGTGATCGGCAACAACATCGCCAACGCGAACACCGTCGGCTTCAAGCAATCGACCGCGCAGTTCGCCGACGTCTACGCCGGCTCGAAGGTCGGCCTGGGCACGCGCGTGAACTCGGTGGTGCAGTCGTTCACGCAGGGCAATATCGAGGCGAGCGGCCGCTCGCTGGACGTCGCGATCACCGGCGGCAACGGCTTCTTCCGCATGGTCGGCACCGACGGTTCGGTGTTCTTCTCGCGCAACGGCCAGTTCCTGCGCACCGACGACGGCCGCATCACCAACGCGCAGGGCCTGCAGCTGACCGGCTATCCGGCCGGCGTGCAGCCGGGCGGCGGCGTGCAGCCGCAACCGCTGGTGGTGTCCAGCGCCCAGATGGCGCCGAAGGCCACCGACCGCATCACCGCGCAATACAACCTGGACTCGCGCGCCGCTTCTCGCAATCCCAGCGTGACGGCAAACGCCGCTAATACGGGATCAGGTTCGGTACAGGTCGCAGTTTCCGACGCAACGGCGCTGGAGGACTTCACCTACCAGCTGTCTTTCGATGGCACCGATTACACCCTGACCCGTTCTGATGGGCAAACGGTGACTCAGCCGGGCACGACCTTCACGATAGACGGCCTGACGCTGACAGCGGGCCCGGGTATGAACAACGGTGACACCTTTACCGTCGATCCGCTCACCTCTAACTTCACTAGCTCGGCCGGCAATCCCCCTGCGGCAGGAACGTTCGACTACAGCAGCACGATCGAGGTGTTCGACTCGCTCGGCAATGCCAAGCAGGTCACGGCCTATTTCGTCAAGGGTCCGACCGGCGCGAACGGTACGCGCTGGGATGTCTACGTGACGGACAGCACCGGCGCCCAACTGTCCGGTCCCAATGAGATGGTGTTTAACCTGAACGGCGCCCTGGTAACTCCCGCGGCCGGCGCAACGATCCCTGTGACCGTCCCCGGAGTCGGCGGCGCCGCCGCGATGAACATCCAGCTGGACCTGGCCGGCACGACGCAGTTCGGCGACGACAACGATCCGAAGTCGATCGTGCAGAACGGCTATACCTCGGGCTCGCTGCTGGGCTTCTCGATCGAAGCGGACGGCACCATCCTGGGCAGCTATTCGAACGAGCAGACCCAGTCGCTGGGTCAGGTCGTGATGGCCTCGTTCGGCAACGTCGAAGGGCTCAAGCCCGAGGGCGACAACGTCTGGAGCGCCACCGGCGCCTCGGGCCAGCCGCTGCTGGGCTCGCCGGGCGGCAGCATGGGCCAGCTGCAGTCGAACGCCGTGGAAGCGTCGAACGTCGATCTGTCGGGCCAGCTGGTCAACCTGATCATTGCCCAGCGCAACTACCAGGCCAATGCGCAGACCATCCAGGCGCAGGACCAGGTGCTGCAGACGCTGGTCAACATCTGACCGGCACGTCAGCGGTAACCGCAAGCATTGGATAGGAATCGCAGATGGATCGCCTGATCTACACCGCCCTGTCGGGCGCCAAACAGACGCTGGACCAGCAGGCCGCGGTGGCCAACAACCTGGCCAACGTGTCGACCACGGGCTTTCGGGCGCAGGTCAACATGTTCCGCGCGGTGCCGGTGGTCGGGCAGGAGACGCCCACCCGCGCCTTCACGCTGGCCAGCACGCCGGGCGCCGACATGAAGGCCGGACCCCTGACCTATACCGAGCGTCCGCTCGATATCGCGATCAAGGGCAACGGCTGGCTGGCGGTGCAGGGGCGCGACGGTGCGGAAGGCTATACCCGCGCCGGCTCGCTGCAGGTGGGCCCGGACGGCCAGCTGCTGACCTCGAACGGCCTGCAGGTGCTCGGCGACGGCGGCCCGATCGCGGTGCCGCCCGGCTCCACGGTGACGATCGGCAACGACGGCACCATCACCGCGCGCGGCCCTGGCGAGACCGCCAATGGCCTCGCGCAGGTGGGCCGGCTGCGGCTGGTCAATCCGCCGCCCGATGCGATCGCACGCGGCGACGACGGCCTGTTCCGGCTGCGGCCGGGCGCTGCGCCGCTGGAGACCGACCAGACCGTCCGCGTGATCGCCGGCGCGCTCGAAGGCAGCAACGTCAATCCGGTCGAGGCGATGGTCGACATGATCGCCAACGCGCGCCGCTTCGAGATGCAGATCAAGATGATCCAGGGCGCCGACGCCAACGAGCAGCGCGCCAACGCGTTGCTGTCGAACCGCTAAGCACCCACCAATGAATCGACAGGGCACGCCGGCGCGCGTGCCCGCCACCGAAGGAACACCATGAACCGCTCTCTCTGGATTGCGAAGACCGGCCTCGATGCGCAGCAGACGCAGATGGACGTGATCTCGAACAACCTGGCCAACGTGTCCACCACGGGCTTCAAGCGCAGCCGCGCGGTGTTCGAGGAGTTGATGTACCAGACGATCCGCCAGCCCGGCGCGCTGTCGTCGGACCAGACCACGCTGCCGTCGGGCCTGCAGCTCGGTACCGGTGTGCGTCCGGTCGCCACCGAGCGCATCCACACGCAAGGCAATCCCCAGCAGACCGGCAATGCCAAGGACGTGGCCATCATCGGCCAGGGCTTCTTCCAGGTCACGCTGCCGGACGGCACCACCGCGTACACCCGCGACGGCTCGTTCCAGGTCGACCAGAACGGCCAGCTGGTGACCGCCAGCGGCTTCGTGATCGAGCCGGCCATCGCCATCCCGGCCAACTCGACCTCGCTGACGATCGCGCGCGACGGCACCGTGTCGGTGACGCAGCCGGGCAATGCCAACAACGTGCAGGTCGGCCAGCTGCAACTGGCCACCTTCATGAACCCGACCGGTCTGGAAAGCCTGGGCGAGAACCTGTACGTGCAGACCGACGCGTCGGGCGCACCGAACCCGACCGTCCCTGGCCTGAACGGCGCCGGCATCCTGCAGCAGAACTACGTCGAAGCGTCCAACGTCAACGTGGTGGAGGAGCTGGTCAGCATGATCCAGACCCAGCGCGCCTACGAAATCAACAGCAAGGCCGTACAGACGTCCGACCAGATGCTGCAACGCCTGACTCAGCTGGGTTGAACATGAACGCCATGCTGTTCCGTCTGGGCCGGTCGGCCTGCCGTCTGGCCTGCATTCTGGGGCCGCTGCTGGCCACCGGCTGCGCGCTGATGCCGCGCGAGCCGCTGGTGCAGATGCCGACCACGGCCCGGGCCGAGCAGCGGCCGATGATCGCGCCGACCGGCTCGATCTATCAGAACTCCTACGCCGGCAACCCGCTGTTCGAGGATCGCCGCCCGCGCAACGTCGGCGACATCCTGACCATCGTGATCAGCGAGAACGTCAACGCGTCGAAGAACTCAGGCACCAACGCCTCGCGCACCAGCAATGCGGCGCTGGCCTTTGACGCGGTGCCGCGCGCGCTCGGCGGCCTGTTCGGCGCCAGCCAGAACGCCAACATGAGCGGGGAGAACGGGATTCGCTCCAGCGGCGGTTCCAGCGCCGCCAATACGTTCAACGGCACCATCACGGTCACCGTGATCGAAGTGCTCGCCAACGGCAACCTGGTGGTGTCCGGCGAGAAGCAGATGGCCATCAACCAGGGCGCGGAATTCATCCGCTTCTCGGGCGTGGTCAATCCGCGCACGATCACCGGCGACAACGCGGTGCCGTCGACCCAGGTGGCCGACGCGCGCATCGAATACACCGCCAAGGGCTATATCGACGAAGCGCAGAACATGGGTTGGCTGCAGCGCTTCTTCCTCAACGTTTCACCGTTCTGATTCGCGTCATGTCTTTGCGCCTGGCTGATTGCCTCCGCGGTTGCCGCCGCCCTAGCCGTTCCGGCGTCTGCACGCCGGGCCTCCTGCCGCTGTTCGCGCTCGCCCTGGTGCTGGCGCTTGGCCTGCTGCTGCCCGCGGGCCCCGCCCGCGCCGAACGCCTGAAGAACCTGGCGACCATCCAGGGCGTGCGCGACAACCCGCTGGTCGGCTACGGCCTGGTGGTCGGCCTGGACAACACCGGCGACCAGACCATGCAGACGCCGTTCACGACGCAGAGTCTGACCAACATGCTGTCGCAGCTGGGCATCACGCTGCCGGCCGGCCGCAACATGCAGCTGAAGAACGTGGCCGCGGTGATGGTCACCGCGACGCTGCCGCCGTTCGCGCAGCCGGGCAGCCAGCTCGACGTGGTGGTGTCGTCGATGGGCAATGCCAAGAGCCTGCGCGGCGGCACGCTCTTGATGACGCCGCTCAAGGGCGCCGACGGCCAGGTCTACGCGATCGCGCAGGGCAACCTGCTGGTCGGCGGCGCCGGTGCGTCCGCCAACGGCAGCAAGGTGCAGATCAACCAGCTGGCGGTCGGCCGCATCGCCAACGGCGCCATCGTCGAACGCGCGGTGCCGGCGTTCCAGGCGGACAACGGCGTGCTGACGCTGGAGCTCAAGAGCTCCGACTATGGCACCGCCGAGCGCGTGGTCGACGCGATCAACCGCAATCTGGGCGGCGGCGTGGCCAGCGCACTCGACGCGCGCGTGGTGCAGGTGCGCGTGCCGCAGGCCTCGTCGCAACGCGTGGCGATGCTGGCGCGCATCGAGAACATCGACGTGACGCCGGCCCGTGCCGCGGCCAAGGTCATCCTGAACGCCCGCACCGGTTCCATCGTGATGAACCAGGACGTCACCGTGCAGGACTGCGCGATCGCGCACGGCAACCTGTCGGTGGTCATCAATACGCAGCCGGTGATCAGCCAGCCGGCGCCGTTCAGCGGCGGCGAAACCGTGGTGGCGCCGGTCTCCGAGATCAACCTGAAGCGCGACGGCGGCTCGCTGCAGCTGGTGCGCGCCGGCGCCTCGCTGTCGGCGGTGGTGCGCGGCCTGAACTCGCTGGGCGCGACGCCGGCCGATCTGCAAACGATCCTGGAAGCGATGCGGGCCGCGGGCGCGCTGCGCGCCGAGCTCGAAATCATCTGATCGCCACGGGTCATCGCATGAGCCAACCGATCCACGCTCAAGCTGATTTGTCGCAGCGCTTCGCGCTCGACACGCAGGGGTTCGAGGCGCTGAAGCAAAGCGCGCGCGACGGCAGCGCCGACACGCTGAAGGCCGCCGCCAGGCAGTTCGAGGCCGTCTTCACGCAGATGGTGCTCAAGAGCATGCGCGAGGCGACGCCGCAGGACGGGCTGTTCGACAACGAGCAGACCAAACTCTATATGTCGATGCTGGACCAGCAGCTGGCCCAGCACCTGTCGTCGAAGGGTATCGGTCTCGCCGAGGTGATGGCGCGCCAGCTGGCACGCGCCAGCGGCCAGCCGTTGCCGCCGGAGGCCGCGGCCGCCAGCCGCATGGATGATGTGGCCAGCACGCTCGGGCCGCTGCTGGATGGACGCACCACTGCCGCGGCAGGCGGCGACGAGGAACAGGTGCCGCGTGCCGGCACCGTGGTGCCCGGCGCCAACTGGAACCCGAGCGCGGGCCTGCGCCAGTACCAGGCGCAACAGAGCGGCCAGTGGCAAGGCAGCGCCGCCATGTCCGAGGACACGCCGGCCCATATCAGCGCCTTCGTCAGCCGCATGGCTGGCCCTGCCGTGGCCGCCTCGCGCGCCAGCGGCGTGCCGGCACGGCTGATCCTCGGCCAGGCCGCCCTCGAGTCCGGCTGGGGCCGCCGCGAAATCACCCATGCGGACGGCAGCACCACCCACAACGTGTTCGGCATCAAGGCCGGCGCCAACTGGAAGGGCCCGGTCGCGGAGATCACCACCACCGAATACGTCGACGGCCAGCCGCAGAAGATCAAGGCGAAGTTCCGCGCCTACGGCTCGTACGAGGAAGCCTTCTCCGACTATGCACGGCTGCTGACCAACAACCCGCGCTATGCCGGCGTGGTATCGGCTGGCTCGGCCGAGGAAGCCGCCCACGGTTTGCAGCGCGCCGGCTATGCGACCGACCCCGAATACGGAGCCAAGCTGGTCCGGATCATGCGGAAGGTGCCGGTCTGACGACTGGTACGCGATCGGTTTTCTTCCTCTCCCCCTGAGGGGGAGAGGAAGCGGCCATTAGGCGAGGCCGCGCCAGGAAGACTTGTACGCCGCCGGTTTTCTCCCCTCTCCCGCTTGCGGGTGAGGGGCGCGGGAGAGGGCATCCGGGGTTTGCATGCCACCGCTGCGCGAAACGATCCCCAACCCTAAAGTCCGCCGCCGAATCTGCCGTTACCACCCTCATCCACCGCCACGGTCGCGACTGCATCGCGCGGCCATGGCGACCAACAGAATCCGGGGCTAGTGCATGTCTCTCTTCAATATCGGCCTGTCCGGCCTGAACACGGCACAGAACGCGCTGACGACCATCGGCCATAACGTCAGCAACGCGGCGACCGCCGGCTATACGCGCCAGAACACCATCATCGCGTCGTCGGGCGGCCAGTACACCAGCCAGGGCTTCTTCGGCCAGGGCTCGACCACCACCACGGTGATGCGGGTCTACGACGAATTCCTGACCGGCCAGCTGCGCGCCGCGGAAACGTCGAGCGCGCACCTGTCGACGTACTCGGAACAGATCAAGCAGATCGACAGCCTGCTGGCCGACCAGAAGGGCGGCATCGCGCCGCTGATGCAGAAATTCTTCGCCGCGGTGCAAGGCGTGGCGGACAAGCCGGGCGACACCGCCGTCCGCCAGAACATGCTGAACGCCGCCCAGTCGCTGGCAGGCCAGCTGCGTTCCGCGGCCTCGTACTTCCAGAACCAGCAGGAAGGCATCAACAGCGAGATCCAGAGCTCGGTCGCCCAAGTGAACGCCTTCACCAAGGAGATCGCCTCGCTGAACAGCGAGATCGCCAAGGCCACCGCCGCCAGCGGCGGCCAGCCGCCCAACGATCTGCTGGACCAGCGCGACGAAATGGTCGCGCAGCTGAACAAGATCGTCGGCGTCAAGGTGGTCGCGCAGGACGGCGGCAGCTACAACGTGTTCGTCGGCAACGGCCAGCCGCTGGTCGTCGGCGCCAGCTCCTACGACCTGAAGGCCGTGCAGTCGGCGGCCGACCCGTCGCGGATGGGCATCGCCTATACGCTGCCGGACGGCACCGCGATCGAGATGGATGACGCGCTGTTCAGCGGCGGCAGCATCGGCGGCCTGATGCAGTTCCGCAGCGAGACGCTCGATGCCGCGCAGAACGCGATCGGCCGCCTGTCGCTGGCGATCGGCCAGACCTTCAACGCGCAGCACCGCCTGGGCATGGACCTGAAGGGCCAGATTGGCGGCGACATGTTCGCGATGGGCTCGCCGACGGTGATCGGCAACAGCCGCAACAACGGCACCGGCACGGTGGCGGCCACGGTGGCCGACGCCACCGCGCTGACCACCAGCGACTACACGGTGACCTACGACGGCACCAGCTACAGCCTGGTGCGGATGTCCGACAACGAAGTGGTCGCCACCGGCGCCGGCCCGACCTTCACGGCCGACGGCCTGAGCATCACGGTCGGCGGCACGATGGCCGCCGGCGACAGCTTCCAGATCCAGCCGACCCGCAATGTCGCCGGTTCGTTCGACTTGGCCATCACCGACCCGGCCAAGGTCGCGGCCGCCTCGCCGGTGCTGGCGGAAAGCGGTGCCTCGAATATCGGCAGCGGTACCGCCAAGGTCAGCAACGTGGCCCAGGGCTTCAGCGTGCCGGCCTCTAAGATCGTCGCGACCTTCAATGGCACGGAGTACACCTTCGCCGATGCGAATGGCCCGCTGTTGCCTCCGCCCAGCCCGGTCTTCAATGGTACTGCTCAGGAATACACCATCAATGGCGTGACAGTCAGCTTCGACGGCGCGCCCCGTGCCGGCGATACCTTCACGATCGGCTCCAACGTCGGCGGCTCGTCCGACAACGGCAATGCGCTGGTGCTGGCCAAGCTGCAGACCACCAAGACCATCAACGGCGTGTCCAGCTTCAACGACGCCTATGCCCAGCTGGTCAACGACATCGGCAGCCGTACCAAGTCGATCGATATCGCGTCGACCTCGCAGAACAGCATCACGACCCAGGTGCGTACCGCCCAGCAGTCGGTCTCCGGCGTCAACATGGACGAGGAAACCGTCAACCTGCTGCGCTTCCAGCAGCTCTATCAGGCCAGCGCGCAGGTGATCCAGACCGCCTCGTCGCTGTTCGACGCCATCATCAATATCCGCTGACGGGCCGCCCGCCTACCGAGACCAGGAAACCATCATGCGTGTCGCCACTTCCACGTTCTACCAGCTTGGCCTGTCCGCGATGAACGGCCAGCAGTCCTCGCTGCTGCACGTGCAGCAGCAGCTCGGCACCGGCCGCCGCGTGCTGAACCCGTCCGACGATCCGATCGCCGCCACGCGCGCACTCGGTGTATCGCAGTCCATCGGCGTCAACGAGCAATACGCCACCTCGCGTACCCAGGCCAACATCAGCCTGGCGCTCGAGGAAAAGACGCTGCAGAGCGTGATCACCACGATCCAGAACGTCCAGACGCTGATCGTCAACGGCGGCAACGGCACCATCAGCAACGCCGACCGCGCCTCGATCGCGTCCGAACTGCAGAGCAACTACGAGCAGCTGCTGGGCCTGGCCAACGCCGACGATGGCAACGGCCAGTACCTGTTTGCCGGCTTCAAGTCGGGCACCCCGCCGTTCGCGGCCAATGGCGGCACCGTGCAATACGTCGGCGACACCGGCTCGCAACTGCTGCAGGTGGACGTCGCCCGCCAGATGGCCGCCGGCGACAACGGCCGCGATGTATTCCTCAGCGTCACCGGCTCGGCCGACTACGTGATGACCGAAGGCGGCGGCAACACCGGCACGGCCCTCTACGGCGCGCTGTCGGTCACCGACCCGACCAACCCGCTGTACGGCCACGAATTCTCGATCGATTTCACCGTCGACGGCGCCGGCAATACCAGCTACACCGTCACCGACAACAGCGCCGTACCGCCCACGGCCATCGTGCCGTCCACGCCGTATGTCGCCGGCGACGCGATTCAGTTCGGCGGCGTGTCGTTTACCGTCAAGGGCGCGCCAGCCAACGGCGACTCGATGACGCTGGCCCCGGCCAAGCAGGCGGGCACCGACATCTTCGCGAACATTAAGGCGGCGATCGACGCGCTGAAGCAGCCGGTGACCACCGAAGCCGATCGCGCGCGGCTGGACAATGCGCTGGCAACCGCCAACCGCAAGATGTCGAACTCGCTCGACAACGTGCTGACGGTGCGCGCGTCGGTCGGCTCGCGGATGCAGGAACTCGATGCGCTCGACACCATCGGCGCCAACCGCGACCTGAACTACGAGCAGACGCTGTCGGGCCTGCAGGATCTGGACTACGCGTCGGCGATCGCCGAGTACTACCAGCGCCAGACCGCGCTGCAGGCGGCACAGCAGTCGTTCATGCAGATTCAGGGGATGAATCTGTTCAACTATCTGCGGTAAGCCTGGATAAGGCGGACAAGGCTGCCGGCCTGCACCCCGGACCAGGGTGGGAGCCGGCGGCGTACCACCGGTCTCCACCCGAACATCTCGACTGCCTCAGCCTTCCGCCGCCACGCGCGATCATCGCGTCGAACGCCTCATTCGCGTCGTCACGGAAAACGTCTCGGCGGGATGGATCGTGACAGAGACTTCGAACGTGTCGCCCGCCTCGTCAAGGTAGCGGCGCACGACTTTCAGCACCGACGACCCGATTTCGATGCCGAGCGCGCGGGCCACGCGTTTGTCGGTCAGTGTCGAGGCACGTACGCTTTGTTCGATTTCGGCGATCTGCCGGCCATGGCGCGACTCGATCAGCGAGCTGACGAGCACGTCCGGCGTATCTCGCACGATGGCGCCGATGTCCTCGTAGGCGGTATCGATATAGATGTCGGTCCACGCGATCGGCGTGGCGGCCGCATCGTCGTTCCATCGCACGCTTGAAATGCGCAGCCATTTCGTTGCCGGCGTGCCCCCCAACGCAGCAGCCACTTCGGCAGGCGCGACAGTCGTCTCCACGGCTTGCACTACGCGCCGATGCTGCTCCCCGAACTGCATCAGATCTTCGACCGACGCCAGCGTCGGCTTGAACACCGCCTTGGGCTCGGCGGCCTCCACACGCGTGCCGACGTTCTTTCGGCGCGATACCAGCCCGAGGTCCTGCAGTTCCTGCAATACAGCGCGGATCGTGTAACGGCTGGCGTGGAATTGCTCGCACAACTCGAACTCGGTCGGCAGCAGCGCTCCCACTGGATAGCGGCCGCCTTTGATGCCATCCAACAGTTCGCGAGTGATCTCTGATGCGGTTCGTCTGCTCATTTCGCCATTGTCCCCGACTCAACGGAGCGCGATTCAAGGGTTAACACCAATTTCCCGGCATATGTTCGAACATATTTAATGCTCATATGTTCGAACATATCGAACGACCAGCCAATTGTCAGAAGGTCGCTCCATGCCCAACTCCAGCATTCCCGCCGCCAGTACCGTCGTCGATTCCGCGCTGTTCCGCGATGCTTTTGGAACCAGGAAGATGCGACAGATCTTCTCCGACGGTGCACTGGTACAGCGCTACATCGACGTCGAGGTTGCCCTTGCCAGGGCTGAAGCCCGCGTTGGCGTGATTCCGGCCGAAGCGGCCGAGACGATCGCACGCGAAGCGCGTATCGAGCGCATCGACTTCGATCACATGCGCGAGGAAACCGATATTGTCGGCTATCCCATCCTGCCGCTGGTGCACCAGCTCGTGCAGATCTGCGGGGATGCGGGACGGTACGTTCACTGGGGAGCCACCACGCAGGACATCATGGACACGGCGGTGGCTCTGCAGGTGCGCGACGCGCTGGACAGTATCGATGCCGACATTCGCGAACTGCGGGGCATCCTGGCCGATCTCGCCAAGGCGTATCGCGATACCCCGATGGCTGGCCGCACGCACCTGCAGCAAGCGCTGCCGGTGACCTTCGGCTACAAGGCCGCTGTCTGGCTGGCGATGTTCGACCGGCACCAGCAGCGCCTGGCCCAACTGCGGCCCAGGGTGGCGGTGGTGCAATTTGCCGGTGCCGCGGGCACGCTGGCATCGATAGGGGACAAGGGCTTCGAGGTGCAGCGCGCGCTGGCGGAGGAGTTGGGCCTGGGCGTGCCAACCATGACATGGCACGTCGCGCGCGACGGCCTTGCCGAAGCCGTCAATCTGCTCGCGCTGGTCACTGGCTCGCTCGGCAAGATCGCGTTGGACATCATGATCATGGCGTCCACCGAGTTTGCGGAAGTCTACGAGCCCTTCGTCAAGGGGCGCGGGGCGAGCAGCACGATGCCGCAGAAGCGCAATCCAATTTCGAGCGAACTGATGCTGGCGGCATCGAAGGCGGTGCGTCAGCACGCCGGTTTGATGGTCGATGCGCTGGTGCAGGACTTCGAGCGCGCCACGGGGCCATGGCACGCGGAGTGGATCGCGATTCCCGAGAGCTTCATCCTGACGTCCGGCGCGCTGCACCAGGCAAAGTTCGCGCTCGGCGGACTGATCGTCGATGCGCCACGCATGGCTCACAACCTCGGCATTTCCAAGGGCCTGATCGTGGCCGAAGCCGTGATGATGCGGATGGCCCCGCATATCGGTCGTCAGCAGGCGCATGACCTCGTCTACGACGCCTGCCGCACCGTCAACGAAGCCGGCGGCACGCTGGCCGAAGCCCTGCTCGCCTTGCCCGCTGTCACGCAGCACTTCGACCGTGCGGCGATCGAGCAGATGGTCGATCCCGCCAACTACCTCGGACTCGCGCCGCAGATGGTGGACCGCGCCGTCGCTCTATCGGCGGAAATCCCCTGAGCCAGCGCCGCCAGTACGGGACCGAGGCCGGTCAACGCGCACCGATCGCATCGAACGATTCAAGCGCATCCATTGCGGCGGCGGGCCGAAGCAGTCCGATCGCTGCAGCCTACCAAGGAGACAAATCATGAAAGCCATCCCAACCGTCGTGCGCGCCTCGATGACGATCGCCGCGCTGCTTGCCGCGGCGTCGGTACACGCGCAGAACTGGCCGACCCGGCCGATTACCTGGATCGTGCCCTTCGCCGCCGGCGGCCCCACCGACGCGCTGGCACGCACCATTGCCGACCGCGTGTCGCGCGAAGTCGGCCAGTCGATCATCATCGAAAACACGCCTGGCGCAGGCGGCACGATCGGGGCAGGGAAGGCAGCTCGCGCGCCCGCGGACGGCTACACGATGCTGGTGGGGCATATGGGCTATATGGGCGCCGCGCCGGCTCTCTACAAGAAGCTGCCCTACGACCCCGTCAAGGACTTTGCCCCGGTCTTCCGCTTCCCGGATACGCCGATGGTGTTGATGGTGCGCAAGGACCATCCCGCCAAGGATGTAAGGGCGCTGGTCGACTATGGCAAACAGAATCCGGGCAAGCTGTTCATCAGCAATGCCGGCATGGGCTCGACCTCGCACTTGATCGCCGCGATGTTCGCCTCGTCCGCCGGCATCAAGGTCTCGCTGGTGCCGTACAAGGGTGCGGGTCCGGCGCTGATCGATGTCATCGGCGGGCAGGTCGATGGCATGTTCGACCAGACCAACACCGCGTTGCCGCAAATTACCGAGGCCAAGGTCAGGCCGCTGGCCGTCACGTCGGTCAGGCGGGTGGCACAGCTCAAGGACGTGCCGACGCTTGCCGAGACGGTCGCTCCCGGCTTCGAAGCGGCAACCTGGTATGGCATCTATGCGCCCAAGGGCACGGCACCGGCGGCAGTGGAAAAGATGCAGCAGGCCTATCTGAGAGTGATGAAGGACAAGGCGTTCACCGACCGGCTGTCGGCGCAGGCGATCCAGATGCTGCGCGAGGACCAGTACACGGCCAGCGCGCTGGGAAAGCACACCGAAGCGGAAGTCGCCCGCTGGAAGGTGCTGGCGGCCAAGGCCAATATCTCGCTGGACTGAGCGCGATGACGGCGACCCGCACCGAATACGACGCCTTCGGCCCGGTCGACATCCCGGCCGACCGCTATTGGGGCGCGCAGACCCAGCGTGCCCTGGCCGTCTTCGACATTGGCAGCGAGCGCTTCCCGCCCTGTCTGATCCGCGCGTTCGGCCTGCACAAGATGGCGGCGGCCACGGCCAATCTGCAGTGCGGCGCACTGGATGCCGGCATTGCGGCCGCCATCATCGAGGCGAGCGCCGAGGTGCGGCACGGCGCCTTCGACGACCACTTTCCATTGACGGTCTGGCAGACGGGGTCCGGTACGCAGACCAATATGAATGCGAACGAGGTCATCGCCAATCGCGCGAACGAGCGGCTAGGCCAACCGTTGGGGACCAAGCGGCCCGTTCATCCGAACGATCACGTCAATCGCTCGCAATCATCGAACGACAGCTTTCCGACGGTGATGCACCTTGTTGCGGTGCTGGAATTGCAAGGCACGCTGCTACCGGCACTGACGGCACTACGAGACAGCCTGCAGGCCCGCGCCAGGGACTTCGCCGATATCCTGAAGCTGGCCCGCACGCATCTGATGGATGCCGTGCCGACGACGCTGGGCCGCAGCTTCGAAGGCTTCGCCGCGCAGATGGATCACGCGGTGGCGCGCATCGAATCGACGATGCCGCGGCTGCTGATGTTGCCGCAGGGCGGCACCGCCGCAGGGACCGGACTAAACGCGCCGGGCGGATTTGCGCAGGCATTCTGCGACGAGGCAAGCCGCCTGACGGGTCAGCCATTTCGTCCCAATCCCTGCAAGGTCGAAGGCATGGCAGCCCACGACGCCTTGCTGGAACTGTCTGGCGCGCTGAACGTGATCGCGGCATCGTTCATCAAGATCGCCAACGATCTGCGCTGGATGAGCTCGGGGCCGAACTGCGGCATCGGAGAAATCGTCATGCCGGAGGACGGGTTGACATCGTCGATCATGCCGGGCAAACGCAACCCGACGATCGCCGAGGTCATGGTGCAGGCTGGCATGCAGGTGGCCGGCAATCACGTGACCGTCACCATGGCAGCCGCCAGCGGCAATTTCGAGCTGAACGTCGCCAAGCCGGTGTTGATCCATAACGTGCTCCAGTCCATTCGACTGCTCGCAGACAGCGCGCGTACGCTGGCACAGCGGGTGATTCCGGGACTGGAGCCGAATCACGCGACCATGGCGCGACAGCTCGAGAGTCCGCTTCTGGCGGCCACCGCGCTCAATCCAGTGATCGGCTACGACCAGGCAGCACGGATCGTGCGCCACGCCATGGCAATGGGAATGTCGCCACGTCAGGCGGCGGTCGACCTGGGGGTGCTCGGCGGCGAGGAGTACGACCGGCTCGTGAACCTCGAGAAGATGGGGCGTGGAGTCGCATAGTCCTTGCCCCATGCAGCGGTGAACGGTCCCGCGCCCTTTTGGCTGGAAGGCAAGCAAGCTTTGCCGTTGACCTGCCACTCGATCCGAAGCGATCAATGACGCGGCGGATTCGGATCGTTTCCTGCCGGGTTTCGCGTCTCCTGGACCTTCTGCTCGCCTACCGGCGCATTGCTGACCGGCGAGACCAGCGAGGACGGATCTATTGCGCCAGAGCCCGTCGGCGCCGTACTTCCCTGCGCCTGCGTCGCCGGGGCTTCCGATACGCCAACCCTGCGGTCATCGTCGCCGCCGCACGCCGACACCGCAAGGGCTGCCAGCGCTGCGGCGAACGCTACGCCGGCGCAGCGGTTCATCGAATCCTGTTTCACCTTGCACCTCCTGATTCTCGGCAATCGCTGCATGGTGCGGCACGCTCGGCAGTGCGGCCCGGCCCTGCCTTCGTAGGGGCAGTCTTGTCGCAAATCGACGCGACGGAGAAGACGAAAGCTGTAACAGATCGTTACGCGTCTTCTCATTTGGAGCGCCCGAACTACCGTCTGCAATATGCGGCCCGCATGTCGATGTTCTGCCTTTGGTGATCATGCCAAGGAGGCAACAGATGGGTGCTCGAATTGCAGTGATATCGCTCGTCGGTGCGACTTTGCTGGCCGCACATCCCGCTCCGGCGCAAGCGCCTTCCACCGATGCACAGATCAACGCGATCGTGCAATCGATCCTCAACCAGATGACGCAAGCCGAGAAGCTCGACTACGTCAGCGGCACCGGCGCATGGGACGTCAAGCCGCTGCCTCGGCTGGGCGTGCCGCAGATCCGCGCGACGGACGGCGGCCTTGGCGTGCGGTTGAGCGATCCGCAAGGTGTCGCCTATCCGGCCGGCCCTGCGCTCGCATCGACATTCAGCGTCGATCGCGCCAAGCAGATGGGCGTCGGTCTCGGCCTGGACACGCGCAACCACGGGTTCCAGCAGGTGACCGGCCCTGGCCTGAACATGTATCGCACGCCTTTCGCCGGCCGTGCGTTCGAGTACCTGTCCGGCGAGGATCCCTTTCTCGGCGCGGTGCTGGGCGCCGCGCAGGTCAATGCGATCCAGTCGCAAGGCGTGTGGGCCGACGCGAAGCACTATCTCGCCAACGAGCAGGAGGTCAACCGCTTCAACCTGATGGAGACCATCAGCGAGCGCGCGCTGCGCGAAATTTACATGGTGCCGTTCGAATCGGCTGTAAAGAACGCCAATGTCGCGGTGATCATGTGCGGATTCAATGGGCTCAATGGCGCCGATCCCGTTTGCGAGAGCGAGCATGCGATTCAGCGGGTGCTGAAGAACGAATGGGGATTCAAGGGCATCGTCGAGACCGACTATGCGACGCTGAAACATGGCCAGGCCGCGGCGGTGGCGGGCGTGGATATCGAACGGCCGTCAGCGCTGCATTTCACGCCAGCGGCGCTCAGTGCGATGCTGGCGAACGGCTCGCTGACCCAAGCCCAGCTCGACGACAAGGTGCGCCGGATTCTCGGACGCGTCGTGGCCTACGGGTTTATCGGCAGCGTGCCGCCAGCGACCGGCGAATCGCATCCGCCGTTTTCCGAGCGCGCCGCGCTGGACGTGGCGCGAGAGGGCATCGTACTGCTGAAGAACAGCGGGCAACTGCTTCCATTGCAGCGCGGCTCGGTGCGCAATATCGCTGTAATTGGGCGGCTGGCCACCGACGTGCCGCCGACCGGCTTCGGCAGCGCCTATGTCAGGGCATCACGCTTCATCAGCGAGATCGACGGCTTGCGGCAGATCGCGGGCCCGGGCACGAATATCGTGCTGCTCGACGCGCTGACGCTGGACCCGGCCCGCTCCGCCTGGACGACGCCGAATGGCCAGCCGGGGGCGCAGGCGCAGTACTTCGCCAATGCCACCTGGAGCGGTGCGCCGGTGTTGTCGCGCGTGGAGCCGGTGATCAACCTCGATACGTCGGGCAATGCGCCGCCGGGAAGTGCCTATACCACGCGCTACGGCAGCGACGGCTCGGCGCCACCGTCGTCGGTACGCTGGACGACCACGATCCGGCCCACGATCACCGGGCCCCATGTGTTCAAGGCCAGGGCCGACGGCGCGGTCCGTCTCTACGTCAACGGCCAGCTGATCATGGACAACGGCGAGGGGACGCCGCTTCCCAACAACGTGATTCCGCCTACGGTGCCACTGAGCGCGCGCATGCATCTGCAGGCGGGGCAGACCTATACCGTACAGTTCGACTACTCGCGCCGCCCCGGCTATATCCCGGTGTTCGGCGGCTTCCTCGGCGCACAATTGAGCTGGGCCTCGCTGCAGGCGCCGGCGGACCTGCGCAACTACGATGCGGTGGTGGTCGCGGCCGGCAACAGCGCGGAGTACGAGGGAGAAGGATTCGATCATCCCTTCACGCTGCCGGAATTCCAGGACGAGCTGATCGCCAACCTGTCGCGCGCGAATCCGCGCACGATTGCCGTGCTGCACGGTGGCACCGGACTCGACATGCGCAACTGGATCGATCAAGTAGGCGCGGTCCTGCACGCGTGGTATCCCGGCTCGAACGGCGGGCAGGCGCTGGCCGAGATCCTGTTCGGCGACGTCAATCCTTCCGGCAAGCTGCCCATCACGATCGAGCGGAACATCGCGGACAACCCGACCTATCCGAACTACCCGCAGTTTTCGAACGATCCCAACATCCGCGCGATGACCTACACCGAGGACATCTTCGTCGGCTATCGGGGATTCGAACGCAGCAACGTGGCACCGCTGTTCCCG
This sequence comes from Cupriavidus gilardii, assembly GCF_008801915.1. Classification (GTDB taxonomy): domain Bacteria; phylum Pseudomonadota; class Gammaproteobacteria; order Burkholderiales; family Burkholderiaceae; genus Cupriavidus; species Cupriavidus gilardii. Next base: position 92,204 of record NZ_VZOV01000014.1, on the reverse strand, counting down.
TTCGGGTTCGGGCTCTCCTATACGACCTTTACCTACTCGTCGCTGAGCGTGTCGCCAGGGTTTGCCGCGGGGCAGGGCCGGATCGCCGTGTCCTTCGATATCACCAATTCGGGCCAGATGGCGGGTGCCGAAGCGGCACAGGTCTACGTGAGCCAGCGCGGATCCGCGGTGCCCAGACCGGTCAAGGAGCTCAAGGGTTTCACCAAGGTCTTCCTGCAACCGGGGCAAACACAGCGCGTCACGGTGTACCTCGACCAGCGCTCGCTGTCGTACTTCGACCCGGCACGCAATGCCTGGGTGTCGGAAGCCGGCCCGGTCGATATTCTGGTTGGCGCTTCCTCGCAAGACATCCGGCTGCGCGGCCAGCTGTTCAATATCCTGCCCTCGGTGGTGACGCCGCGCGCCAGCAATCCGCTGCCGGACCCGACGCTGGTGCAATTGGGGCCGGTGCATCCTTGATGCCGGCCGGATGGTCGCCTGACGCCCGGCCGGCGGGAAGGCCGCCAGTGACGTGAATCCGAACGCAGCGCCGCGTGGCCGGTTCGGCCACGCGTGCGGGCGGCCGGCGCGAGCCTTACGGGCCGAGCGTTCGGACTGCGGAGCCGACGCCCGCCATGAACGGTGCGTCAAGGCGGTGGTCCAGGTCAGAACAGCAGGATGCCCCCCAACGCGCCGCCGCGCTGCCTCGCCGACAGCCCGTCGAACGACTTCGAGCGCGTCTCGCCGATCTCGGCGACCAACGTGATGCTCTTGGTCAGGCTGTAATACAGGCCCGCGGTGAGATTGGCGTTGGATTTGAGTCCGGTCCCTGGGTTGTCGCGATTGCGGCTCTGGCCATAGCCCAGACCGAGCTTGATTCGATCCGTTGCCTTGTACGTGCCCTGCACAAGATAAGCGGAGGTCCGCACATCGCCCTGGTCCGCATCCGACAGAATGCCCAGGCCCTTGCCGGTCTGGTAGTTCGCCAGCAGGCCAAAGCGCCCGACGTTGACCGAGCCGCCGACTTCCACTGCCGCCATGTTCAGCGAATGTCCAGCGGCGTCCTCCATGCGCTGCGACTTGCCGCCCAGCCACAGCTTGTACTGGTCGGTGCCGAAATTGACGCGGCCCTGGAACTGCGGTGTGTTCTTCGCCGTGTAGTCGGGTACGCCGATTACCGGTTGCTGATCGACGGGGCTCATCACTGCCACATCGACGGACAAGCCACTGAACGACGGGGTGGTGTAGACGAACTGGCCATAGGTGCCGACATAGGCGTAGCCCGCGCCAATATGACCGAGCGACACGCGACCACGCTGCGTGGCGCGGGTTGCGGCACCGACGCCGAGCAGCGTCATGTCGTTGATGATCGCGTTGTAGCCATACAGCCCATAGTCGCGGCCGAGCTTGACCGTGCCCATGCTGCTGTTGCCGAACGTCAGGTAGGCCTGGCGCACGTCCACCACGTTGTTCTGCGAGATGGCGTCGCCGGTCGCGGCTGCCGCCCCGATACCGATCAGCGCGGCCACATCGTATTCGTCCTGACGCGACTTCGCGCCGACCGACAGATAGCTGGGTAGCAGGCCATTGCCGATGACCGTGCTGTTGTCCTTGCCGCCGCAAGCGAGCGCGCGGCTGCCAAGCGCGAGGCCGCCGATGTTGTCGCCCGAGCACGAGTTCGTCGTATAGAAGGCATTGATGTTGCCGCCCACCGTCAGCGTCCAGTCGCCGGCCTGGAACTCCGCGGCGCCTGCATGGCTCGTGCAGGCCAGCGCGGCGAGGACGCAGGCGCGGCGGATAGATTGTTGGGGCGGTTTCGGGGTTGCGTGCTGCTTCTGCATGGATGTCTCCTCTTGTGTTGTTGATCTGATGCAGCCGGTTTGCCGGCCGGGCGCATTGCGCAAGCGGCGTGCCGGAGCAGTTGAAGAAGAGGAGCGGATCGAAGGGCTGTGGCGCGGTGAGGCACCGATGCGCACGCTTGACGCAGCGGTGTCGATCGATGCGGCAAAACGAAACAGGACGCTCGGCATGGGCGTCCCGAGGCGCCGCATTCAATGATCGGCCGATGCGCCGTACGAGGACAGTTGTTGCGGAATCGCTCAGCGATGCGCCGGCATGCGGGATCGGCCGTTCGCGATGTGCCTTGTGTCATTTCCGCTCACTGCGTGCAGCAATGCGACAGGCCGGAACAGTGATACCAATCGGCCAATCGGGTTACAGTGCTCGAATAGTCCAGCGGAGGCGGAAATGACAGTCACCCGGCGTTCTTCGGGCTTGGTGGTGGTGCGTCGGACGCGAGCGCAATGGCGCTGCCTCGTCCTGCGTGCGTACGGCAATTGGGATCTTCCGAAGGGAACGCCGGAGCCCGGCGAAGAGCCGTTGCAGACCGCACTGCGCGAGACTGCCGAAGAAACGGGTTTGTCCGCGCTGACGATGCCTTGGGGCGATGACTATCGCGAAACCGAGCCATACGCCAAAGGCAAGGTCGCACGCTTTTATATCGCCTTGTCCGACGAAGGGACGGTCAGCCTTCCGGTCAGCGCCGAGCTGGGCCGGCCGGAGCATCATGCATTCCGCTGGGTGTCGTTTGCCGCGGCACTCGAACTGCTGCCACCGCGCTTTGGGCCGATTCTTCGGTGGGCGCAGAGCGTTGTGGCGGCAAGCGCAGAGGAACACCGACCGTAACCCAATATCTGGCATGACGGCAGTTCTGCGACAGGATGTCGCACGCACGATTGGTTGACTCGGTCATTTCGGGGCCGAAATGCCATCTCGTTTTCGTACCGATCCGGTCGATCGCATCGCTGCCAGCGTAGTCCCCTTATTCCCGATCAGGCCGGTCGCGATCACCAATTCGTTTTACCTGATTGCGGTGATATCCTTTCGATCGTTTCGATATTGGTCAATTCGTCTGGAGTCGTGAGTATGAACCGCCATTCTCGATTGCCCCATTGATTCTGGCGTCTATCAGGCATCCGCCAACTTCGAGACTCGTTCGAATAGTTCGCTGCCAAACGGACCGATCTTTGGCAGCGCATGGATGCAAAAGGGAACCTATGCTTCAGGAGCAAATAGACAGCGCCCAGCAAAGAGACCAAAGCCGCCGAAGCGCGACTGCGAAAATCGCCACGATATTGGGGGCGATTTTTTCCCTCATTGCAGCAGTGGTGATTGTCGCCGGCGGGAACGACTGGCACATGAAGGAGACGACGATTCTCAACGGCTGGCTAGTACCCGGCACCCTGGCCCTGGCGTGTACCGCTGTCGCGTTCGTCATCACCAGGTGGAAGCTGGGGCCGCGTGGTTCTGCAAAGACGGTTCTGATTGCGATCTGCCTGTGGCTGCTGTGTGCGCTGTTTGCGTTCCGTTACCCGGTCTCCTTCTCGGTTTTGCATTCGAATACCCAGGAGGGTGAACGGATCGAAACAGATTATCGATTTGACCTCAGCTATCCCTCGGAGCCCATAAGGGCGATCCATTCCGATAAGGAAGGGGCTCCGGGCCTGTGGGGCAGCCGGACGGCGTATAGGCTGATGTCAATGCGCAGCGATGGCGCCAGGTGCTGGCGAAGCGAATACGGATGCCAGTACTTCGATTGCGAGGTTGCGAAAGTGTGGTGGTTCGCCGGTGCAGGGTACCGGAGAGAATGGCGAGAAGAGTGGAGTCCGGTGCCAAGGAGTCTCGACGAGAATTGCACGCCTGCTGGCCCCGCGCACATGGAGCAGTACAACGAGGAGGGCTTCCGGTTCGAGTGATCCGCCATGTCGTTGCTGCACGCGATTTTCTTCATCCTTGCCATTCTCATCTTGCCACCCCTGGGCGGCGGAGTTGTCCATCAGATCGGCAGGTTGATGGTTGCATGCTGGCGACGTGCACGAGCCCCGCGCGCAAGATCCGGTCAATACCGCCATGCGCTGGCTGCGGAACAACTGCAAGGCAACCGATTCACTGCCGTCTGGCGATGGGTGACGATCGCGGTGATCGTCGCCTTGGTGGTGGCGGTGATTGTGCTATTCCCGAAGGAATCGCAGCTGCAGCGCAACCTGACGGCACTGGTCGGCTACTCCGCTACCCGCGTCTCCGTGCGGCTGACGCATGACACGCCGGCGGATCGTGCGGCGGTGATGACGGCGCTGGAGCCGGTGCTGCGCGATGGTGGGCGAAAGTTCGTCTACCGCTCCGGCAAGCGCCGGACCGGCAGCTATTCGAATCGCGCCGTGATGCCCGCAAGATATCGGTTCGATGCCGCGACGTTGGAGATCGTCATGGGAGGAATCTTGCCCAACGATCGCCTGGCTCCGATGCACGCCGCGCTGACTGCGGTTGCGGCCCACCGGTCGCTCGATGCCCTCGAAGAGCGGTCTGCCGCAACGCTGCGGATCGGCGGGCAGATTTACTCACTGACCGTACTGCCGCGCACGGCCCGGCTCAGTGGTCTGGCGTACTTCGATCCGGAATGGGCAATGGACGAAAACGCGTGTCATCTGCGCATCCACGCCGAGATGCCGCCACAGGCTTCGGAGGCGTTCTTTTCCACGAGGGTCCACGACGGGTCTCCCGATCTCGTCAGCTTGAAGATCGGCGAAGAGCCCGGCGCGACGTTCTCGGTTATCCGCATGATCACCACGCCGACATGGATCCGACGACCACACGCGCGTTCGGTCGTTCTGGCGCTCGTTCCCGAGTCGTTCGACGCACGGTCGCAATCCTGCGCGCTCGATTTCATGTCCTTCATCGATTCGCGGCTGGTGTCCGCTGCAGCGTTGAATGCGATGCCCGGCCTGCAGGGTCGCATCGCCGCGGTACAGATCCCGCGGCATCGGATGTTCTGGCCCTGGTTCAATGGAAAGTTCGAACGATTCGACGAGGACGAGCGAGGTGTCGCTGGCGGTAAGGCATGCACGTACGAGGATCACGCACTGCTGCGAGCCGAGATCCAGTCGATCAAGGCTGGTTGCCAGAACAATCCGACGTCGGACGCCTGTGCCGCCGCGGAGGCTCGTCGCACGCAATTTGCCGCGCACCTGTCGCAGTGCTTTACGCGAATACGGGAAGACGGGGAACCCAGTCGCAATTGAAGCCGAATCGGTGCAGATAACCAATGACAGCCGATGTCGCTCCATACCTGGAACCTCCCGCACCCCGATATCGTCCAAGCCGGATTCGGATCGATATGGAAATCATCATGCGAAAAGCTTTCCTGAGTGCAATGAGTCTCGTCTTGCTGCTTGGAATGATGGCGGGATGCAGCAACACCGGCGCCCCGGGCGACCGGCAATCCGGCATCACGATGTACGGCACGGTCGACGCCGGCGTCAGTGTCACGCGGTAGGGCGCGGCTGCCTGTCCCAATCCATCTTCAACCGCACGACAGTTGGTCCAGCCATTCGCCGATGACGGCACGCGCGGCGAGCTCCAGCATCGCGCCATGCCGAGCGGCATCCGCGCGGATCGCCGCGATATCCAGCCGATGTGCCGCCAGCTCATGCGCATGGCCGATCAACCAACGCTCGATGTGCCGGTGGTCGGCCTCGAGATGAAATTGCAGGCCGAGAATGCGCGGCCCGCGCGAGAACGCCTGATTGGGAAATCCCTGTGTTTCGGCCAGGCGCGATGCGCCTTCCGGAATGGCGAATTGGTCGCCGTGCCAATGCAGTACCGGAATGGCATCAATATGCCGCAGCGGCGAGGCTCGGCCGTCCTCGGTCAGCGTCAATTCGCCGTAGCCGATTTCCACCTTGCCCGTCGGCGCCACCGTCGCGCCCAGCGCTTCGGCCATCAGTTGTGCGCCGAGACAGATGCCGAGGGTCGGCTTGTCCTGCTTGAGCCGCGCCGCGATGGCGTCCTTTTCCTCCGCAAGAAAGGGATAGCGATCCGTCTGGTACACACCGATCGGGCCGCCCAGCACCACCAACAGATCCGCCGCCGTCACCGTCGCACGGTCGATTGCGTCGACGCCGGCCTCCAGATAGCGGACCGTATAGCCGCGTTCGATCAATAGCGGTTCAATGATGCCCAGATCTTCGAAGGCGACATGGCGGATCGCCAATGCGGTGCGATTCATGCGGTTCTGCTCCATTCCATCGATCAAACAATCGGTCGCGGTATTGGGTCCCGGTATTGGGTCGCGGTACTGGCCCGCATTTCGGTCGGCAGGACCGGCGGATGGAGGCTCCGCCCGTCCTCCCGCCATGACCAAAAACGGGCTTACGCCGCGGCCCGCAACTTCACCCCCGGAAAATCCACCGGCACGGCAAATGCCACATTGACGTAATTGGTGAACAGATTCAGCGCCACGTGCGCAACGATCTCGACGATTTCCTCGTCGTTGAAGCCGGCCTCTCGAACGGCCCGCACATCGGCGTCGTTGACCTGCCCGCGCGCCTCGACGAGCTTCAACGCGAAGCGCAAGGCTGCCGCGGTTTTGGGATCGGAAGACTCGCCACCCTGCGCGGCCGACATTTCCTCGGCGCTGGCCCCCGCCTTGCGGCCCAGCGCGGTGTGGGCAGCGAGGCAGTATTCGCAGGCATTGCGGTTGGCTATCGCCACGGCGATCTGCTCGCCGAGCCGGGCAGGGATGACGCCGCCGCCGAGCGCGCCGAAGCTGCCCCACATGCTTTGCAGCGCGGCAGGAGAATTGGCCATGGCCTTGAACATGTTCGGCGTGGCACCGAACGCGCCATGGATCTGCGCCAGCAGCGCCTGGCGGTCCGCGGTGGTGTGATTGGGATCGATCAACGGGACGCGGGACATGCGGTGACTCCTTGAAGTGGATGGCTGCCGTCCGAACGGAGCGGTCGAGTGGAATGGTAGGTAGAATGCCTGGACGCAAGGTGTGGAAACGTCCATGAAACTTGTCCATTCATCCGAAATCGCCGCCCAGCCGTCCGCCGACCCGGTGGATCGTCTGACCGCGCTGCTGGACCGGTTCCGTGTCCGCACCAGGCTGTTCCATACCGGCAAGCTGTGCGGGCGATCCACCTTCGAGCCGCTGCCGGGACGCGCCTTCCTGCATGTGCTGCGCCGAGGCGAGATGGAAGTGCGTCACCGCCCCGGCGAAACCGACGTGCCGCGCTTCCACCTTGCCGAGCCGACGCTGCTGCTCTATCCCCGCCCCGTGCATCACCAGTTCATCAATCCTCCCGAGGACGGCTCGGATTTCACCTGCGCGACGCTGGACTTCGACGGTGGGGAACGCAATCCGATCGTGCAATCGCTGCCCTCGCTGGTGCGGGTGCCGCTCGATGCGGTGGAAGGGCTCGGGCCTGCACTGGACCTGCTGTTTGCGGAGGCGGATCAGGTCCGCTGCGGCTCGCGCGTGCTGGCCGATCGCTTGTTCGAGGTTGTGCTGATCCAGCTGTTGCGCTGGATCATCGATCATCCCGCGGAAGTTGGCGTGACCAGCGGGCTGATCATGGGGCTGTCCGATCCGCGCCTGGCGAAGGCGCTCGTCGCGCTGCATCGTTCGCCGTATGAGGACTGGTCGCTGGCGCGGATGGCCTCGACCGCCGGCATGTCTCGCAGCGCGTTTGCCGCGGCGTTCAAGGAGGCGACCGGTACGACCCCGGCCGCTTATCTGACCGACTGGCGGCTCAGTCTCGGCGCATCGATGATGCGCTCCGGGCGACCGGTGAACCTGATTGCCACGGAGCTCGGGTTTGCCAGCGCCTCGTCTTTCTCGAAGGCGTTCCGGCAGCGGATGGGCGTGTCGCCGCGCAAGTGGCTGGCGCAGTCCTGATTCAGCGCGCCACGGCGGCGCGGCCGCGAATGGCCGCCAGCACCAGCACGGTCGCACACGCCTCGAGGAACGCGACGAAGTACAGGCCCGACGACAGCTGGCCGGTATTGGTCTTGAACCACCCGATCATGTACGGCGCCACGAAGCCCGCCAGGTTGCCGATCGAATTGATCAGCGCGATGCCGCCTGCGGCAGCGGTGCCGGCGAGGAAGGCGGAAGGCAGGGACCAGAACACCGGGAACGCGGCCAGGATGCCAATCGATGCGAGCGTCAAGGCGACCAGGGCCAGCATCGCGCTGTGCAGCCACAGCCCCGTCAACGTCAGGCCGACCGCCGCGAGCAACGTCGCCATCGCGCAGTGCATCCGGCGTTCGCCGCTGCGGTCCGAGTGAATGCCGTTGAGAACCATGGCGATGGTGCCCGCGATAAATGGAATCGCCGATACCAGACCGATCTGCAGATTGCCCTGTACGCCCAGTTCCTTGATGATCGACGGCGACCAGAACGCAATGGTGGCGTTGCCGCTGACCACGCAGAAGTAGATCGCGGCGCAGATCCAGACGCGGGAATTGGCGAACGCGGCCCGCAGCGTCGAATGCTTGGCGGGATCGCGATTCTCCGCCTCGATCGTCCGGGTCACCAGCTGCTTTTCGGTGTCGGACAGCCAACGGGCGTTCGCCGGCTTTTCCGGCAGGTACATCATCACCGCGATGCCGGCGAGCACCGAAGGAATGCCTTCGAGCACGAACAGCCATTGCCAGTTGGCGAGTCCATCGACCCCATCCATCGTCGTCATGATGAAGCCGGCCAGCGGGCCGCCGATCACGCCCGCGATGGCGAACGACGTCATGAACAGGCCATTGATGCGCGCGCGCCGTGCGGCGGGGAACCAGTACGTCAGGTACAGCACGACGCCAGGGAAGAAGCCAGCCTCGAACACGCCCAGCAGGAAGCGCAGCGCGTAGAACTGCATCGGCGTCGTGACGAAGATCATCGCCATCGACGCCAGCCCCCACAGGATCGTGATGCGCGCCAGCGTCTTGCGCGCGCCGATCTTCTCGAGCAACAGGTTGCTCGGCACCTCGAACAGGAAATACCCGAGGAAGAAGATGCCGGCGCCGAAGCCGTACACCGCTTCGCTGAACTGCAGGTCCTGCAGCATCTGCAGCTTGGCGAAGCCGACGTTGACGCGGTCGATCCACGCGAGGATGAACAGGAAGACCAGGAAGGGAATCAGGCGGATGGCGATCTTGCGATACGCCACTTCGCATTGGCGCGCGACCTCGGTTGGCGGCGCGTTTTCCAGGGCGCCAGCGGCGCCGCTCATCGCGGAAGACATGGGTGTTGCTCCTAGGGTGTGGTGGGCGGGGCCGCGCTGCATTGGCGCAGCCCTCGGAGGGTCGCTGTGCTGGGGGAACGCCAGCTGTGGCGGCGCGATCTTCTCTGTGCCGTACGGCTCGGCCCGATGACGGGTAGCGTTAGCGCAGCAGCGGCTCGATGGAACCGGCAACCTGCAGCACGCGCGCGTCGCTGCCATGCAGCCCGCAAACGCTCAGGCCAATACCCGGCGCGGCCGGCAATGACACCGCGCAGCCGTCCAGGAAATTGATCACGCTGGGATTGCGCAGCACCAGCGCATTGGTCGCGAAGAAGTCCTCGTCCCGCTCGAGTGCATCGAGCCTCGGCGCCGCCACTGCGACCGTTGGCATCAGCCAGGCATCGGCATCGCGCAGCCGCTCGGCGACGCATTGCTGCATCGCGCGGCGCTCGGCCAGCAGCGTGATGTAGTCCGCGGCGCTCTGTTGCGCGCCGCGCCGGATGCGCTGTGCCACCCGCTGGTCGTAGCGTTCGCCATCGCGCGTCAGCCAGTCGCGATGCAGGGCCCAGGCCTCGGCCGCGGTCAGGCCGCCTCCGGCGTTGATCTCCGGCAAGCGGCGCAGTTCGGGGAAATCGAACGGCACGATGCGCGCGCCTTGCGCCGACAGCCGCGACAGCATGTCTTCGAATGCCTGCGCGACGTCGGCATCGACGCCATCGCAGACGAAATCGCGCGTCACGTAGAGGCGCAGCCCGGCCAGCGACGCCGGACGCGCGTCCAGCGTCTCGCCGCTCAGCACGGCATCCATCGCGGCGCAACAGGCAACCGATCGCCCCAGCGGGCCCGCGGAATCCAGCGACGTCGACAGCGGGACGGCGCCGTCGAGGGGCACGCGGCGCGCGGTCGGCTTGAAGCCGGTCAGGCCGCAGAAGGCCGACGGAATGCGGATCGACCCGCCGGTATCGGTGCCGAGCGCGGCCACCGCCATGCCTTCGGCCACGCTGACTGCGCCACCGGAGGTCGAGCCCCCGGCGATCCGCTCGGCATCGAACGGGGAGCGCGGCGTGCCGTAGTGCGGGTTCAGGCCAAGTCCCGAGAACGCGAACTCGCTCATGTTCGTGCGCCCGATCAGCACCGCACCGGCCGCCCGCAGGCGCGCCACCGCCGGCGAATCGGCGGCCGCCGGCGCATTGCCGTCGAGCACGCGCGAGCCGGCGCGGGTCACCTGCCCGCGCACGTCGAACAGGTCCTTGATCGACACCGGCAGCCCGGCGAGCGGGGAGGCCACCAGACCGGCGGCGCGGGCCTGGTCGGCGGCGCGGGCAGCGGCCAGCGCACCGGCTTCGTCCACCTCGACAAACGCCGCGCCGCCGGCGCTACGATGGCTGCCGATGCGCGCCAGCGCCTGCTCGGTCAACGCGACACTGGTGGTCTGTCCAGCGGCCAATTGGGCGGCCAGCGCGGCAATGGTCGGCTCGCTCATTCCGCCACCGCCAGCGTTTGGACGCGATAAGCGTGGCGCAGCGTGCGGTTGCGCACCGGGTCATGCAGCTCGACCTCGAAGGCCTCGCCGTGGCCCAGCTCGCCGATCACGGCCTGGGTGCCGCAGAACATCGCCGTGCCGGGCGGCAACGACGACTCGCCGGTCAGCCGCTGGATCAGTTCGCGCGGATCGAGCAGGCGCGTGACCTTGCCCTCCTGGTACAGCGCGCGCTCGCCGTCGCGCACACGCCAGCAGCGCATCTCGAGACTGTCCCAGTGGTCGGCCACGTCCTCGAAACGCCAGACCTGCGTGCCGACCGGTTTGTCGCACATCTGCTTGGACACCGTCACGTCGTAGGCTTCAACCTTGCGGTCGGTGTGGTCCGAGCCGACGCCGACGTACAGTCCGTCGTTCGACTGCAGCAGCACGACTTCGATTTCGCCGGACGAGTCGTCGCGCGGCACTTCGATGACCTCCGCCGTGGTCAGCAGCGACGCAGCCAGCGGATAGAAGGTCGGCACGCTGGCGGGCGGCTTGACGCCGATGGCCTGCAGCTCTTCGATATGGTGCTGGACGGCGGCCAGATCGCGGCCCGTCCATCCGGCAATGATCAAACGTTGAATGTCGAGGGCGAGTTCGCCCCCGCCGGCGACTTGGAAATGCAGTGTCGGCATTGCGTACTACCTTGATTGGGGAAAAGAGGGTGCTTAGAGCGTCCGGATGATGTTCTTCCGGAATTCGTCGATATGCGTGCGGACCGCTTCGCGCACCGCGGGCACATCCCGGCGCTCCAGCGCGTCGACGATCTCCAGGTGTTCCTGGTAGACGTTCTCGAGATGCTGCGGGTCGGACAACGACAGGAACCAGAAGCGCGCCTGCTTTTCATGCAGTCCGCGCAGCAATTCGGCCAGTACCCGGTTGCGCGAGGCGGCCGACATCGCGGTGTGGAACTTGAGGTCCAACGAGGCCAGCGCGGGGATGTCGCGTCCGGCGATCAGCGGCGGCGAGCGGTCGACGATATCGCGCATCGCCTTGAAATCGCTGTCGTGCCCCCGCTCGCAGGCCAGCGTGGCGCACAGCACCTCGTTGGTGGCGCGCACCTCGATCATGTCCAGCACTTCGTTCAGCGACAGCGGCGTCACCAGCACGCCCTTGCGCGGCATGATCGACACCAGCCCTTCGACTTCCAGCCGATGCAGCGCCTGATGGACCGGGGTGCGCCCCAGGCCGAGCATGGTCGCGACCTGCGCTTCGTTCAAAGGCTCGCCGGGCCGGAATTCGCACGAAATGATGCGCCGCTTGATTTCCGTATAGGCCATTTCACGCATGGCCGCCCCCGTCTGGGAAGCGGTCTGCTTGCCGTTTTCGTCGTCGGTTCCTACCAGTCGGATGGATGTCGCCACGGTCCGCTCTCGTTCTCGTCTGAAGTTGGAGTGATACTAGTGTGATATTTCACTGAGAACAAGGGTCGGATTTATCAGGGTTTACACGGAGTCGTCCTCGGGCCGATGGTTCACACTGTTCGGCGTGGTGCAGGCCAAGGTCGATGAAGACTCTTCCACCTTCGAGCAGGCGGTCGTCCTGCGGGGTCATCGAATCTCGCCATAGCGGCGCGGAAATCTCCGCATTTCCTGGTTGCCTTACCATTCGGTCATTGCAAAGCGGACTCTTTCCGCTTCCAAACGATCGCAGACACACCATGGCAATGACAATCACTCCCGGAACGACGACCCGCACGCTGATTCGCGGCGAGGCAGGCGATATCGAGTTGCTGATCGACGCGCCGAAGGAAGCGGTGCAGGGCATCGCCGTCGTTGGTCATCCTCATCCGATGCAGGGCGGTACGGCCGACCACAAGGTGCCGCACCAGTTGGCCCGCGAGCTGACGGCGCACGGCTTTCTGGCGGTGAGGCCCAATTTTCGCGGCGTTGGCGGGACGCAGGGCGAGCACGATGCCGGTGTTGGAGAGACCAACGACATGCTGGCGGTGGTCGACCACTTGCGCGAGCAATATCCGGATCTGCCTCTGGCGCTGGCTGGATTCTCGTTCGGGGCCTTCGTTGCCGCGCTGGCATCGGTGCAACTCGCCGAGCGCGGCATCACGATCGATCATCTGATATTGACCGGCATGCCCTCCGGCCCCGTTGCGAATCACCGCAGCTACGATACGCCGGCGGTGCAGGCCAATGCGCTGGTGATGCATGGGGAGAACGACGAGCGCGTCGCGCTGTCGGCCATCTTCGATTGGGCCCGCCCGCAGCAGTTGCCGGTCGTCGTGGTGCCTGGCGCGGACCACTTCTTCTCCGGCAAGCTGCCCGTACTCAGGCGCCAGGTCGCCAGCTATCTCGAACGTCCGGCCTCATCGGCCGAGGCGTGAATCCACTGTCGGGAAAAAGGCTAGCCCGGCAAGGCGCCGCCGATCAGCCTGACTCCCTTCCACTGCCCGCTCTCCACCATCTGCGACACGATGGCCTGCAGCGCGGCCTCGACGCTGCGGCACGCCAGGCTCAGGCTGGCCGACGACGACAGGCACAGGCTGACGCGCCGCTCCAGCGTTGCGTCGGAGATAGACATCGCGGCAAGCTGGCTCTCTTCGTCGCCGGCCAGCGCCGACCACGGCAGGATGGTCCACCCCAGCCCTTCGCGCACCGCGGACAGCAGCACCGATACGGCGCTGGTTTCCGCGACCAGGCGGCATTGCAGGCCGGCACTGACCAGCGCGCGATCGCACAGCACGCGGACCGAATTGGGAAAGCTCGGCAGCAGCAGCGGAAGCGCCGCGGCCTGCGCCAGCGTGATGGCGTGCGGATGCCCGGCAATCGGCCGGCCGACCAGCATCAACTGCTCGTCGAGCAGCGGAGTCGATTGCATGTTGGGGCGCTGCTGCACGTCCATCGCGACGGCGAGATCCAGCTTCTGCAGCGCCAACGATTCCGCCAGATCGGCGCTGGAGCCTTCGACGATTTCCAGCGTGATATCGGGGAAGTGCTCGGTCACATGCCGCAGCAGCGGCAACGCGAGCACGCGCGAGGTGCTGGTCGGCAAGCCGACAGTGACGTGTCCGCATGGCACGTCGCGGCCGTGCTGCACCGCGGCTTTCGCCTCTTCCATCTGCCGCAGCACCATCTTGGCGTGGCGGTACAGGATATGGCCGGTGTCGGTGGGCCTTGTGCCCGAGGGGCCGCGCACCAGCAGTCTGGCGTCAAGTTCGGCTTCGAGGTTGGCGACGTGCTGGCTCAGCGAGGGCTGGGCGATATGGAGGGCATCGGCCGCGGCGGTGATGCTCTCCAGTTCGACGATGCGCGCGAAATAGCGCAGCTGCTTCAAGTCCATATTCGGCGAGGCGGTAGCGTGGTGGCCCACGCCAATCGGTCGCGAATGCGGCCGAGTCGATGGCGGGGCACGCCGGCAATGTAGCATCCGCCGGCGTCCCGCTGCCTGTTCCGACAGTGGGGACCTACCGCAGGACTAGCCGCGAATCGGCAGGTCGAGATACGACGCCAGTTCGCCGCCGAGCCGGATCGACAACCGCGGGGGACGGCCGTACGGCACCTGCGGAAAATGCCCGCGGTCCGCGCCGGCGATCGACAGGCGCAGCCGGCTGCCGGCAGCAAGGGTCCAGGCGACGGGCAGCATCGCGAAGTGCAGGCGCTCGGTCTGCCCCGGTACCAGACGCGCCGCGTCGGCCTTTGCGAACGTGCGGTAGGGCCAGGTCGTGCGGTATTCCGGCGGGCACGGCGCGGTCTTGCGATGCAGCGCGCGCAGCATGCCTTCGGTGATGTAGCGCACTTCGCCGGACGCCTCGACCTCGGACAGGAACACATGCAGCGCGGCATCGGGCTGCGAGCCCGCGAGGCCGATGTTCAGTACGACATGGCCGGCGATCGACAGCGGCGCCGTCAGTACCGCGCCGTCGAAGGACAGCAGATCCCGCTGCCGTTCGCTCCAGTCGGGGTAGTAGTCCTCGATATTGGCCGCGCCAAGCCGCTCATAGCGGGTTTGACGGCCGGTTGACCAATTGAAGCTGGCCATCGTGTCCCGGTCCGATTCCGTGGCGGGACACGCGGGCGACAGGCTTTCGGCATCGGCGGTCAAGTAAAGCCGCTGCGCGCGCTCGGCCGGCGGCCACGTCGGCGCTGCATGCCATTGCTCGTCGTGCACGCTGTAGTAGTGGACGCGTGCTTCCTGCTCGAGCCCGGTGGGCAATTGCATCAGATGATGATCGAAGAAGCGCAATACCTCGGCCAGCATCGGGAAGTCCGACGCGGCGTGGCTGCGCCACGGCGAGATGTTGGTGCGCGCACCGTGGTCCCACGGGCCCAACAGCAGCCGGCTGTCGTGATTGGGCAGCGACAGGAAGCGCGTGATCGCGCCATTCGCATAGCCGCCGCCGTCGTACCAGCCCGAGACCGAATACACCGCGACATCCTGCGCAATGCCCTCGAGATAGCGGTAAGGACTGCAGCTGCCCGAATCGAGCGCCGGATCGTGCTGCGTGGCGCCATCGCGGAAGGCGAACTCCGGCGCCAGATCGGCCAGCGCGAAGTTGTTGCGATGCTGCTCGATGGCCGCCTGCACCAGGCTGCCGTCGGTGTCCGCGTCGACGCGTTCGGGGCCATCGAAGCGTGGATCGTTGAAGTAGGGATAGCGGGCCAGCAGCGCGCGGTCGTCCTGGTCGAGCGCGACCATCAGTTCGTCATAGGCCTGTACCCAGACCTTGGACAGCAAGCCGCCCGGGTACAGCTGCTCGCTGTAGATATCGGAGACCGCGAACAGCGGCGCGATCGCCTTGACCGCGGGATGGCCCGTGCTGGCCAGGAAGCAGGCGGCCGCACCGAGGTACGAGATGCCGGTCGAACCGATGCGGCCGTTGGACCAGGGCTGCGCCACGATCCAGTCCGCGATCTCGAAATAGTCGTCGCGCTCTGTCGGCGAGCGCAGCGCATCGCGCGTGCCGAAGCTTGCACCGGTGCCGCGGACGTCGACCACCACCACCGCGTAGCCTTTGGGCACGAAGGCATCGCGGTACTTGGCGGTGTTGGGGCTCGGCTCGGCGCCGGGCTCGCGCAGCCGGAAACGGCGGAAATACGGCGTGAAGACAACGATGGTGGGATAGCTGGCCGGCGAATCTTCGGCCTCCAGCGGCTGCGGCACGAAGACATCGACGGCAAGCCGGCATCCGTCGCGCATCGTCACATGGCAGGACAGCGGGCTATCCGGGATGGCATAGCGCGAAGGGCGCGTTTCGAGATAAGCGCTGGCCGGCGTTTTCCAGGCATTGCCGCGGAGATCGATATCGGACATGAATCTTGCGTTGAAGTCAGTGGTTTGCGGCAATGGTAAGCAGCGGCCCCCGGGCCTCGGAAAGACGAAATGTCGATGGGGACATAGGGCTGGGCTATGGCATGCTGCGCCGCGGCACGCCTGCTCGTCCGGCCGCCGGGTCGGGATGCCCCATGACAGGGCGAACGCCTGCCAAAAAACACACGACGTGCACCGTGGCGATTCGCCGTGCCCCCGGGCAGGGCAGCTGGCAATCCGCCATAGGCTGGCCCTATGCCGGCATCGAGATTCCGTATTGGTTCGCACCCACGCGAATTCTTACCATCGCTCTACGAGCCGGATCGAGGCGCGCCGTCGTGAACGCCGCCATCGAAGCCATTTCAATTCGCATGACTGGGGAGAACTGCAGATGTACCGTTCCTTGATGGGCGCCACGATGGCGGCCCTGATGACGCTGTCTGGTGCCGCCGTGGCGCAGGACGCCTATCCCAACCGTCCGGTCCGTCTGATCGTGCCGCAGTCGGCAGGCTCGGGCGGCGATGTGGTGGCGCGGATGCTGGGCGACAAGCTTGGCCAGGAGCTGGGCCAGTCCGTGGTGGTCGACAATCGCGCCGGCGCCAACGGCATCATCGGTACGTCGTTCGTGGCCAAGCAGCCGGCGGACGGCTATACGCTGCTGCTGACCGGTGTGTCGCAGGTCAGCTTCAATCAGCATCTGTACAAGTCGCTGCCCTACGATCCGCAGAAGGACTTCACCTTCATTGCGCCGGTGGTCGATACGCCGTTCGTGCTGGTGACCAGCAAGGCCAGCGGAATCACGTCGATCGCACAGTTCATCGAGAAGGCGAAGAGCAAGCCCGGTGGACTGACGTTCGGCAGCGCCGGGGTCGGCAATTCCACGCATCTGGCGATGGAGATGCTGGCCGACAAGGCGGGCATCAAGCTGACGCATGCCGCCTACAAGGGCTCGGGTCCGGCGCTGACCGGCGTGATCGCCGGCGAAGTCGACGCGATGGTCAGCGTGGTCGGTTCGGCGCTGCCGCAGATCACCGGTGGCAACGTGGTGCCGGTGGCGATCGTCGGGCAGAAGCGTGCGAAGGAGTTGCCCAATGTGCCGACCGTCAAGGAAGCGGGCCTGGACGTGCCGGTGATGCCGGGATGGTATGCGTTGCTCGGGCCGGCCAATATGGACGCCAAGGTCGTGGCTCGCCTGAACGCTTCGGTGCAGGCCTTCCTGTCCGATCCGCAGGTCAAGAGCAAGCTCGCCTCGCTCTATCTGGAGCCGCTGGCCGGTTCGGCCGATGCGATCAAGCAGCGCGCCGTCACGGATGCCAAGGTCTGGGGCGAGTTCATCAAGCGGCGAGGTATTCAGAACTCGTGATCGAAAGCCTGTGGCGTTGAGCCAGCAGGCTCGACGCAGCCTGTCGCCCTCGCGAGCGCGGGGACGACAGGAGCTTCTGCGATACCGCTAACTCTGCAGCTCCGGCACGTTGCCGGCTTCGTCGTGCACGGTCAGCCGATCGTCGATGTCCTGCACCCCGGCCACCCCGCGTACCGCGGCCAGCAGTGCCTCGTGCTCGGACGACAGGATGTGCCCGCTCAACCATACGCGTCCGCCGACTACCGCGACGTCGATGGCGCCGGGATGGCCGACCAGGCGGCCCATTTCCGCGCGAACCCGCTCGGCAATGGTGTCGTCATCGGCCGCGTGTTTCCCCAGGCCGGTCGCGCTGCGTACCTTCGCCGCGATGCCCTGCATCCGGTCGGTGATCCGTTTGGCCTGCTTCTCCGCCAGATCCTGCATGTCGTGGCGGCTTGCTTCGGCCTTGTCGCGCAGCTCTGCGCGGCGCCGGCGACCCGACTGCGGATCGAACAGGTACATGATCGCCGCGCCAACCGCCGCCGCGACGGCAAACGGCAGCAGACCCGGCCTGTTGCCGTGCATGTCGCGCTGCGTGCCTTCCCGCCGCTCCTCGTGCATTCCGTCGTTCATTTGCGCCTCCTTGGGAACAATGGCTTCACGCCCCGCCCGGCGGCGGGGACGCGCTTAAAGCGCGGAGCATCAGCTGTGCCAGTCCCAGCGCGCGCGAGGAGGGCCGGGCAGGCCGCGTCCATCGCATGGCGAGCGGGATCGACAGGTCCGCGCAAATGCGAACTTACAGCGGCGTGTAATTCGGAAAGGCCAGCGAAACGGTAAACGACGTCGCCAATGCACGTGGCGCAATGGCGTCATGCAGCCGGCGTGATGCCAAGCGTTACGGCAACGGGTGAAGGGAACGGAAACGGCTGATTGGAAAACCGGGATGCGGAACGCGATCGCGGTGGGCAAGGTCGCCGCCGGCGCCGGATGGCTATGCCTCCGGCGCCGTCGTCGATTTGCGTTGGTAGGCTCGATTGGACTCGAACCAACGACCCCCACCATGTCAAGGTGGTGCTCTAACCAGCTGAGCTACGAGCCTGTGGAAGGCGCGGATTATAGAGAAGCTTTTGCGTACGCACAAGCCCGTCTGGAAAAAAATGGCGGCGCGGCGTTTTCCGCTGTGGGACGCCGCCCGATTGCCCGGGCAGCGCGGCTCTCCTAAAAAGGGAGCATCGGCAAGCCAATTCGCCCATCGCCATGCTGAAAATCGCCACGTTCAATATCA
This sequence comes from Cupriavidus gilardii, assembly GCF_008801915.1. GTDB lineage: Bacteria > Pseudomonadota > Gammaproteobacteria > Burkholderiales > Burkholderiaceae > Cupriavidus > Cupriavidus gilardii. The sequence goes on along the minus strand of NZ_VZOV01000014.1, from coordinate 73,758 downwards.
ATGGCATTCGCGCCCGCCTGCCGGCATTGCTGGAATGGCTGCAGCGCGAGGCGCCGGACGTCGTCTGCCTGCAGGAATTGAAGACCGCCGATGCCGGTTTTCCGGTCGATGCCATTCATGCCGCCGGATATGGCGCAATCTGGCACGGCGAGAAATCGTGGAACGGCGTCGCGATCCTGTCGCGCGGGACCGATCCGATCGAAAGCCGGCGTGGGCTGCCCGGCGACGACAGCGACAAGCAGAGCCGCTACATCGAGGCGGCGGTGCATGGCGTGCTGGTCGGCTGTCTGTATCTGCCCAACGGCAACCCGCAGCCGGGACCGAAATTCGAGTACAAGCTGGCCTGGTTCGAACGGCTGCTGAGGTATGCGGCCACGCTCTACGACAGCGGCCATCCGGTCGTGCTGGCCGGCGACTACAACGTGGTGCCGACCGACGAGGACATCTATAACCCGCGCTCCTGGCTCAAGGACGCGTTGCTGCAGCCCGAAAGCCGCGCCTGCTATCGGCGCCTGCTCGAGCAGGGATGGGTCGATGCCTTGCGCGCAAAATATCCGGACGAACGGATCTACACGTTCTGGGACTATTTTCGGCAGCACTGGCAGACCAATTCGGGTCTGCGCATCGACCATCTGCTGTTGAATGCGACGCTGGCGCCGGCGCTGCGCGCGGCAGGCGTCGATCGCTGGGTCCGTGGCGCGCCCCAGGCGAGCGATCATGCGCCGGCCTGGATCACGCTGGACGTTGGCGGCGCCGCGGGCGGGCGCAGGGTATCAGCGAAGACGGCGACGAAATCGCCGGGCGGCGCACCGGCTGCGAAGAAGGTGACCGCTGCAAAGAAGGTGAGCGCTGCAAAGAAGGTGAGCGCTGCGAAGAAGGTGACCACTGCGAAGAGGACGGCCGCCGTGCAGAAGACCATCGCGGCGAAGAAAACCACTGCTGCAAAGAGGCCTGTCGCCAAGAAGGCCACCGGCGCGAGGCAAAGCGCGACTAAGCGACAATGACGCCCGTCGCGGCCACGGGGCCGTGTCCATGTCGTTTGTCGATTCACCTTCCGCTTGCTTTCCCCATGCTTCTGAAAGTCGGCACGCTCGCCAAGCAAACCGGCCTGACCGTCCGCGCCCTGCATCACTACGACCGCATCGGGCTGCTCAAGCCGTCGGGCCGCTCCGCGGCGGGCTATCGTCTCTACAACCGCGACGACGTGGCCCGCTTGCACGCAATCCAGGTGTTGCGGCAGTCAGGCCTGTCGCTGGCCGCGATCGGCGCGTTGCTGGCCGGCGACGGCCCGCCGCGTCATCGCATCGTCACGCAGCAGATCGAAGCGCTCGATCGCGAGATCGCGCGGGCGACAGAACTGCGCGGACGTCTGGTCCTGCTGCAGACCGTGCTGGCCGCGGGCGGCGAGCCCGAGCTCGAACACTGGCTGGCGGCCCTGCGCGAGATGCGTGCCTATCGGGAGTATTTCAGCGACGCCGAACTCGCAACGATCTTTCGCGAGTGGGTCGCCACCGAGGCGGAATGGCAGCCGTTGCTCGCCGAGATCCGCGGGGCGATGGCAAGGCAGTGGCCCGCGGACGCGATCGGCACGCAGGCGCTGGCCGCACGGTGGATGCACCTGGCCATGCGATGGATGCAGGGCGATATGGAGCGGGCCGTCCGTTGGGGCGAAATGATCAAGCAGGCCGCGCAACAGGGCTTTGGCGGCATCGACGCCGCGATGGTCGCTTATATGGAGTCGGCCGTCGCACTGCGGATGGCGGCGTGGCTACGGCATCTGTCGCCGGACGAACTGGCGCGGCTCGACAAGCGCCTGGAACCCGAATGGCAGGCCCTGGCGCAGCGGGCCCGCGCGCTGATCGCGGCCGGCACCGATCCTTCGGCGGCCGCGAGCCGCACGTTGCTGCACGATTGGGACGCGCTGGTCGATCGCATGGTTGGACACGAGGCGGGGCTACGCGAAAAGCTGCTGAAGGCCTATCGCGACGAGCCGCTGCTGCAGATCGGGCATATGGTCGATGCCGAGGTGCGGGAGTTTGTCGAGGCGGTGCGCGCGCACGCCGGCGAGGCGGGGCGGCGGCGCTGACGGGCGGCGCTGAAAATTGGCGCTGACAATCGGCGCTGAGAAGCAGTTCAAGCCATGACATGACGGCACCCGCCACGTGTGCGGGGGTTGACCCTGACGTGCACGTCAGGGTCTATGCTGCCCGGCTTTCGCAGCAGGAGCCGATCATGTCCCAAACCGAAACGACCGCGCTGGCTCAGGGCCGGCCCAGCACGACCGCCCTGATGATGGCCATCGCGCGCGCCGTTCACCAGTTGCTCGACGAGCCGATCGTGCTGCCCGATCCGGTCGCCTTGCCGATCCTCGGCCCCGAACTCGAACGCGCCGTCCGCGACGATCCCTATCGCTATAACGATCCAATGGCGCGCCCGATGCGGGCGGCCGTGGTGGCGCGCGCGATGGTGGCCGATGCCGAACTGGCCGAGGCATCGCGTGCCGGTGTGCGCCAATGCGTGGTGCTCGGCGCGGGCCTCGACACGCTGGCGTGGCGCGTGCCCGCCACGGACGACGGCATGCGGGTCTTCGAGGTAGACCATCCCGCGACGCAGGCGTGGAAGCAGGACTTGATGCGGCAAGCTGCACTCAGCCTGCCGGACTGGGCGAAGTCCGTGTCCGCCGACCTTCAGCATGCCTCGCTGCAAGGCGTGCTGGAAGAGGCCGGCTTTCGCGGTGACCGACCCGCCTGCTTCGTGTGGCTGGGCGTGACGCCGTATCTGACCGACTCCGCCATCGAAGCCACGCTGCGCCATGTCGCCAGCCTGCCGCCGGGCACGCGCATCGTGTTCGACTATCGCGTCGACGCCGGCGTGCTGCCGTCGTTCGAACGCGTGATGGCCGCGCACATGGCCGAGCAGGTGGCCGCGCTGGGCGAGCCCTGGCTGTCGGCATTCGTGCCGGAGCAACTGGTGCAGCGGCTGACTGCGATGGGCTTTGGCAGTGTGACGGATCTGGACGCACCGGCGCTGAACGCGCGCTACTTCCCTCGCCGAAAGGACGGTCTGCAGACCGCGGGCGGCGGCTTGCGCGTGCTGTGCGCCCGCGTCGGCGAAGGGCGGTAGCGCAGCGTCCTCGCGCCGAGACGCGCCGCCTTCAGCCGCGTGCGGCCAGCGTGCGGCGCGCGTAGTACTCGAACGTCAGCTGCGAGCGGCGCGGCGTCAGGATCCAGTCGTGCGCCTCCGCGGCCAGCGCCTCGGGCAGCGGCTTGATCGTGCCGGCCGCCATCGCGGCCAGCTGCATGCGGGCCGCGCGCTCGAACAGCAGCGCCATCACGCAGGCCTCCTCGACCGAGGTCGCGGCGACCAGCAGGCCATGGTGGGCCAGCAGGATGGCGCGCTTGTCGCCCAGGGCCGCCGAAATGATCTCGCCCTCCTCGTTGCCGACCGGCACCCCGGGCCATTTCTCGAGGAAAGCGCAGTCGCCGTACAGCACGCAGGTGTCCATGTGCGAGACCATCAGCGGCACTTCCAGCATCGACAGCGTCGCCGCGTGGAACGGATGCGTGTGGATGATGCAGTTGACGTCGGGCCGTGCGCGATAGATCCATGAGTGGAAGCGGTTGGCCGGATTCGGCATGCCGCCGCCTTCCAGCACCCGCAGGTCTTCGTCGACCAGCAACAGATTCTCCGCGGTGATTTCGTCGAAGCCGAGCCCCAGCCGTTGCGTGTAGTAGCGGCCGGGTTCGTCGGCGCGCGCCGTGATCTGGCCGGCGAGGCCGGAGTCGTGGCCGCCGTCGAACAGGATGCGGCAGGTCAGCGCCACCTTTTCGCGCAGCGATCGTTCCGGCACGGTCAGCCGGGTTTGCATCTCGCCCTGTGCGCGGGCGATCAGCTCGTCTTTCTTCAGGTCGAAGGTGTCAGCCATATTGCAGGTTCCGTAGGATGTTGAAGGACGGCCGTGGGTCCGTTCTACTCGGCCTTGATCTTTGCCGCATCGACCACCGCCGCCCACTTCTTCTTTTCGGCGGCCATCATTGCAGCGTATTCCTGTTGCGTGCCGGCCAGCGCTTCGCTGCCTTGCGCTGCGAGGCGGCCGCGCAGGCCTGGACGGGCCAGCGTGGTACGCAGCGTCGAGGACAGTTTCTCGACCACGTCCGCGGGCGTGCCGGCCGGGACGTACAGCGCATTCCACGAGCTCGTCTCGAAAGACGGCAAGCCGGCTTCCTGACTCGTGGGCACGGTGGGCGCCGCGGTGGAGCGCGTACCGTTGGCGATGGCCAGCGCGCGCAGCTTGCCCGCCTTGACCTGCGGCATGACGACGGGCACGGCATCGATCACCGCGGCCACGTGGCCGCCAATGGCCGCATTGACCGCTTCGGCGCCGCTTTTGTACGGCACGTGGTTGATCTTCGTGCCGCTCAACAGCTTGAGCAGCTCCATGCTCATGTGCGGCGCACTGGCGCTGCCCGCCGAGCCATAGTCAAGCCGGTCGGGATGGTTGCGCGCATAGGCCAGGAATTCCTTGAGGTCGCGCGCCGGTACGCCGGTCGCCACCGCCAGCATGAACGGCGACTTCGACACCATGCCGAGCGGCGTGAATTGGCTGTCCGGAGAGTAGGGAAGCTTGCCGGCCGGATAGATCAGCGGATTGACGATCTGCGTGCCCACCGTGCCCATGAACACGGTATAGCCGTCGGGCGCCGCCTTGGCGGCGGCCTGCGCGGCCAGCAGGCCGCCGGCTCCCGGCCGATTCTCGATCAGAACGGTCTGGCCCAGTGCACCGGACCATTCCTGCCCGACCAGACGGGCGATATTGTCGGTGATTCCGCCGGCGCCGAACGGCACCACCAGCCGGATCGGCTTGGCGGGGAAGGGTTCTGCGGCTGCGGCATTCACGGTCATCAGGCAGCAGCTGGCGACCGCCACCATCCATCGGGGCGCTTTCATCGGTAACTCTCCGTTGTGTGTCATGTGATTGCCGGCATGACACAATGTGTCCTATTGAGTGTGCTGTGTCAAGTAGGACATGCTGTACCCGCAGCGCCGATATAATGCCGCGGTCGCTTCGCTACCGTCCCTCTCAATGGTCAATCTGGCGCATCGCCTCCGCACGCTCCGCCGCCAACGCGGCTTTTCGCTGGAAACGCTGGCCGAGCAGACCGGCCTGACGCGCAGTTATCTGTCCAAGCTGGAGCGGGGCCTCAGTTCGCCATCGATCGCCACGATCCTGAAGATCGCCGATGCCTATGGCATGGGTACCGGTCAATTGCTCGGCGACGCACGCGACAGCGCGCACGAGGTGGTCTGCGTGTCGCGTGCCGGCGAGCGGGAGCCGCTGTCGCCATCGGCGCGCGAGGGCACCTATCGCTACGAGGCCATCGCCGCGCAGCGCAAGGTCAAGGCGATGGAGCCCTTCATCATGTATCCGCCGCGCGAGTTTCCCGACGAAGCGCGCTCGGCGCACAGCGGCGAGGAATTCCTGTTCGTGCTGAAAGGTCAGGTCGAGGTGATGCTGGGGGAGCAGACCATCGCGCTGTCGGTCGGCGATTCGCTGTACTTCGATGCCGATCTGCCGCACCGCATCCGCACGGTGGGACGCGCGCAGGCCGAGGTGCTGGTCACCACGGCGAAATAAGACTGGGGCCGCCAATGACAAAGCCGCCGGAGTGCATCGCACCCGGCGGCTTTGTCACGATGCAGACGGAGACGGCTGGCGCCGGGTTCCGCCGAACCGGCTTCAGGCCGTCTTGGCCTGCTGATAGGCCGCGTACAGGCGCTTGAATACCGGTCCAGGCGTACCGCTGCCGATTGTCTTGCCGTCGATCGTCACGACCGGAAGGATCTCCTTGCTGGCCGACGACAGCAGGACCTCGTCTGCGGCAAATACCTCGTCGCGTGTGACCGGGCGGGACACCAGCGGAATCTCGAAGCGCGCGCACAGTTCTTCGATCAGGCCATAGCGGATCCCTTCGAGGATCAGATTGTCCTTTGGCGGTGCCGAGACGGTGCCATCCTTGACGACCCAGACGTTGGACGCCGAGGCCTCGGTCAGCATGCCGTCGCGGAACTGGATGGCTTCGGTGACGCCATGCTCGGCGGCATTCTGGGCGGCGAGCACATTGCCCAGCAGCGACGTCGACTTGATCTGGCAGTGCAGCCAGCGCTTGTCTTCCATCGTGACGCAGGCAACCCCCCGCTCGGTCGCGGCGGCCGGCGGCAGCGACATCGGGTTGGCCATGATGAAGACGGTCGGCGTGACCTCCTTCGGGAACGCATGCATGCGCTTGGCGACGCCGCGCGTGACCTGGATATAGATCATCTGGTCCGGCATCGGATTGGCCTGCATCACGCGCGCGATCAGTGCCGACCATTGGGTCTCGTCATGCGGATTTGGAATACCGATCGCGTCAAGGCTGCGCGACAGTCGCGCCAGATGCTGCGCCGCGCGGAACGGCTTGCCGGCATAGACCGGGATCACCTCGTAGACGCCATCGCCAAAGATAAAGCCGCGGTCGAGCACGGGAATGCGCGCTTCGGACAGTGGCGTCAATTCGCCGTTCAGATAGACGATGGCGTCGGAGCTGGAATTCATGGCTTGTATGGAATCAATGTGAGAGGAACAGCGATCAGGCATTGTTCCACAGCGGCTCGAACGGGGTCATGCCGAATGCGCATAACGTCGAAGCCGTGGCCTCGCCCTTGGCCGCCCCCGAAAGCAAGCTGCGCCTTGCTTGTAGGACGAATCCTTGCCGTAATCAGCCAAGCGCGGACGGCGCCGCCAGGTCCACTACGGAATACTCCGGGGAAAACGACTGACAGCGTGGCGCCGTGCTCACCTACGTGTTGCTGACCCTCGCCGCGATCGGCCTGATCGCGATCGTGATCTACCTGTCCAGATGACTGGCGGGTGGGCGACCGGCGTCATTCGTCTGCGCGCGGGCCAGGGCCCGGCGCGCCCGCGCCCTCGTTCAGCTGGCGCCGTCGGTACGCAGCGGCGCGGCCGCGACAGGCAGGCCCGGGGGCTCCAGGCCGCCGCCGCTGTCGTTGGCGGCGGTGTGCTCGGACGCAGGTGCGGGTTCAGGCGTGGGCGCAGGTGCAGGCGTTTCGTCGAGCCGATTGCCATGTGCGTCGAGATCGGGCCGGCGCGCAAAGAGCAGCGCGAACTCGCTCAGCGCTTGCCAGGTGCTCTGGTGCGCAATGATGTCCGAATGATTGCTGCCGGGGATGGTCTCCACCGCCACCGGTCCCGGCCACGCCGCCATCAGCCGCTCGGAGCATTCATGCGGAACCACATCGTCGACTTCGGCGAGCAGCACCTTGGTCCGCTGCACCACCTTCTTGCAGTGCGAAATCGAATCGAAGTGATGACGCATCAGCTGGCGCAGCGGCACCAGCGGAAAACGCTTGCGCACGAGCTCGAGCAGCGAATCGTAGGGCGTGATCAATTGCAGGCTCTCGAAGTCCTGAAGATCCGCCAATTGAATGGCGACGCCCGTGCCCAGGCTGCGCCCCACCACGTGCACGCGCGTGCCCGGCAACACGCGCCGAAGGTGCAGCAGGAACTGGCTGGCATCGGCCACCGCGGCCGCCTCCGACGGACTGCCGTCGGAATGACCCAGGCCGCGATAGTCGAACGTGGCGAAGCCGACTTCGGCCGGCAGCCAATGTAGAAATTGCATGGTCTCGAGCACGTCTTCGCCGCGACCTGGCAAATAGAACAACAGGTCGGTGACGGCACAGTGTGCATCGCCGCGATACACGTAGCCGCGCAGCATTCCGCCCGGAATGGTGTGCGAATAGGCGGTGATGCCTTCCGGCAGCTCGCGCGGCGGGCGGCGGCGCGCGTCGAACAGCAGGCGGCCCTGATTGATGCCGAGGTAGGTCCAGTAGCTCAGAAAGCCGGCCGCCGTCAGCACGGCGGCGGCACCGATGGTCTTGTAGGGCAGGTGCGCCAGGGCCTGCCGAAACAAGTTGCGATTCGCATTGCGGATTGGGTGGCGTTTCTGTTCTTCCATGAGGCGCACCTTATACGAATTCGACCCTGCGCGGCAAATCGGCGCCAAATGCCGGGCGGATAGCGGCAATTGCCGGCAGTACCTGAATAGAGCGGGCCCGCGCGTTGCAGCATCGCATCGGCATCGGCGCCCATGTCCTCGCGATAGGCGGATCGATTTCCTATGCTGCCTGTGTCCCCTGACCTGTCCCTGTCCTGACATGGAGAACAACATGGATCGTCGCCAGTTCTTGAAATGGGGAAGCTTCATCACCGTCTCGGTGGCCACCACGGGGTTGGCCGGCTGCGGCGGTGGCGATGACAATCCCGATCCGCCCGAACCGGACCTGTTCGACTTCCGCCACGGGGTCGCCTCGGGGGATCCCCGACCCGACAGCGTCGTCCTGTGGACGCGCGTCGAAGGCAACAACGGCAGGCGTCACGTCAATGTGCGCCTGCAGGTGTCGACACAGGAGGACTTCTCCACGCTGGTCGTCAACGACCATCTGCGCGCGCTGCCCGAGTGGGACTACACGCTGCGCACCAAGGTCACCGGCCTGAATGCCGCTACGACCTACTACTACCGCTTCCGCGTGGGCAGCCGCTTCAGCCCGGTGGGCCGGACCCGCACGGCGCCCGCGGCCGGCACGCCGCTGTCGCAGCTGAAGTTCGCCTTCGTCAGCTGTCAGGACTGGAGCATCAACCACTGGGCCGGCATGGAGGAGCTCGCCCAGCAGGACCTCGATTTCATCGTGCATACCGGCGACTACATCTACGAGGCGGTGGCCGACGGCGCACCGGTCAACCTGGTCGAAGGCCGCCATACGCCGCTGTCGCTGCCCGATGGCACGACGCTGCCAAGCGGCTTCCGCTACGCGACCACGCTGGAGGACTACCGCTATCTGTACAAGGCCTATCGCAGCGACGCGCGGCTGCAGGCGCTGCATGCGCGCTTCCCGATGATCGCGATCTGGGACGACCACGAGTTCTCCGACGACTGCTGGCAGGACCGCCAGAGCTATGACGCCGACGACGACCAGACGCCGCAGACGGCGCGGCGGCGCGCCGCCAATCAGGCCTGGTTCGAGTTCCTGCCGGCCGATGTCACGCTGGATCTGAACAACCCCTCGTTCCAGAACATCCAGATCTATCGCTCCTTCACCTTCGGCAATCTGGCGACACTGCTGATGACCGACGAGCGCTTGTATCGCGCCGATCATCTGATCTCGGAGGCCAATGCCGGCGGCGATGTCGGCAGCCGCTTCTTCATCCGGCGCGACACGCTGAAGGCGGCCGAGGACGCGAAGATCGCCGCGGCGGGCGGTGCGCTGACGCCGGTATCGATGCTGGGCGATGCACAGCGCGCGTGGTGGCAGGACCGTATCGGCGGCGCGGCGACGACGTGGAAGCTGTGGGGCAATCAGGTTTCCCTGCTGCGCATGCAGGCCGATCTGACCGAAGCCATCGCGGAGCTGATGGTGCTGCGGCTGATCGCGAGCAATACGGCGCTGACACCGCTGCGCGACCAGATGGAAACGGCGCTGACGGCGGACTTGCGCGCGGCGGTATCGTCGGGGACCTATCCGAACAACGTCGCCTACGCCAACCTGCGGCAACTGCTGTCGACGCAGGCCGGCATCGACGCCGCCAATTTCGACGCCAATATCAAGCCGACGCTCGACAGCCGCCTGCCGCCGGCCTCTCTGCTGGCGACCTATGTGCTGAACGCCGACCAGTGGGATGGCTACGACGCCGAGCGCCGCAACCTGATGGCGTTCCTGAAGACGAACAACGTGCGCAATGTGGTGGCGTTGACCGGGGACATCCACGCGTTCTTTGCCGGCGTGGTGATGGACGACTACGACGCGGCGACACCGACGCCGGTCATGGTCGACCTGGTCGGCGCGGGGCTGTCCAGCAATACGCTGATGAGCACGTACAAGAGCGTGGTCGACAACGATCCGCGCCTCGCCGAGATCAAGGCGTTGATCTACGAGGAGGTCAGCGGCGCGGTGGTCAACACGCTGAATCGCACGCTGCAGCATTTCAATCCTTGGATGCGCTACGTGGAGACCAACGTCACCGGCTATGCGATCGTCACGCTGACGCCGGACCGGCTCAATTGCGCTTTCCATATCCTGAAGGGGCTGGTCGACGGCAATGCGCCGCCGCAGCCGGCGACGGCAAGCGTCACGACGGTGGAGGTGCCGGCTGGCTCGGCCGTGGTCAACGTGGTGTAGCTCGCCGCGCGACGGCGCATCGGCCCCCTCTCCCGCTCGCGGGAGAGGGGGCCGGGGAGAGGGCGGCAATACCGCTGGACAATACGGCTGCGCATGTCCCGCGCCGCCCCCTTTGGTACGATGACCTCGTTGCCCGAGCCAACACGGAGTCCCCATGCGTCGCAGCGTTGCAGGCTGGGTTCTGCCCGCCGTCATAGTGGCCGCCTTGTGCGGCCCCAGCCTGGCGCCTGCCGCGCGCTTGTCGGCCGAGCCGGTCCACGTGCCAGCCGCCGCGCCGACCTCGCCCGTACCGGTCGCCACCGCTGAAGGCATCACCGAATACCGACTGCCGAACGGGCTGCGCGTGCTGCTGGCTCCCGATGCGGCGCAGCCGACCACCACCGTCAATATCACCTACCTGGTCGGCAGCCGGCACGAGAACTACGGCGAAAGCGGCATGGCGCATCTGCTCGAGCACCTGCTGTTCAAGGGTACCCCCAGCCTTCCCGATGGCGCGACCGGCAGGCAGATGGCCAGTCGGGGAATGCAGTTCAACGGCACCACCGCGTACGATCGCACCAACTACTTCGCCACCTTCGCGGCCAGCGAGGAAAATTTGGACTGGCTGCTGCGGATGGAAGCGGATCGGATGGTCAACAGCACGATCTCGCGCAGCGCGCTCGACAGCGAGATGACGGTGGTGCGCAACGAGCTGGAACGCGGCGAGAACAGTCCGACCGGCGTGCTGCTGCGGCAGCTCGCCGCCAGCGCCTATCACTGGCACAACTACGGCAAGGCGCCGATCGGCGCGCGCAGCGATATCGAGCACGTCGGCATCGACGCGCTGCAGGCCTTCTATCGCCGCTACTACCAGCCCGACAATGCGGTGCTGGTGATCACGGGGCAATTCGATCCGCAGCGCACGCTGGCCAGCGTGAGCCGCTATTTCGGCGCGATTCCCCGGCCCGCACGCGTGCTGACGGAGCAGTACACCGTCGAGCCGCCGCAGGAAGGGCCGCGCGAGATCCTGCTGCAGCGGCCCGGCGATATCCAGGTCGTGGCCGCGCAGTATCACATCGGCCCGGGCGCGCATCCGGATACTGCCGCGATGACGCTGCTGGTCGATATCCTGACTGCCATTCCAGGAGGACGCCTGTACCACGGGCTTGTCGAGCAGAGGAAGGCGGCGTCGCAGGCGGGCTTTGTGCGGGCGTTGAAGCAGCCGGGCAGCGTGGTGTTCCTGGCACAGGTCGGCAAGGCGCAGCCGCTGGAGCCGGCGCGTACCGGACTGCTCGAACTGGTCGAAGGCATCGCCGCGCGGCCCATCACGCAGGAGGAGCTCGACCGCGCACAGCGGCGTGCGCGCAACGGCTACGAAAGGATGCTCAACGATCCGGCCAGTTACGGCGTGGCGCTGTCGGAGGCCATTGCCAAGGGCGATTGGCGGCTGATGCTGATTGCCCGCGATCAGATCGAGCGGGTGACGGTCGACGACGTCAACCGCGTGGCGCGCCACTATCTGCAGCGGGCCAACCGTACGCTGGGCCAGTTCATTCCCGTCGATGTCCCCGGCTACGTCGCGATTCCACCGGCGCCCGATCTCGCCGAGCTGACGCGCGACTATCGCGGCAAGCCGGGCGCGGCCCCGGTGGCGCCGTTTGCCCCCACGCCGGCCAATATCGAGGCGCATACGGTGCGTGCCACGCTGCCGAACGGCCTGGCCATGGCGATGTTGCCCAAGCCCGCCCGGGGTCAGCGTGTGCAGGGCCAACTGGTGCTGCGCATGGGCGATGTCAACAGCCTGCGCGGGCTGGACGCGGTCGGCACGCTGACTGCCGGCATGCTGATGCGCGGCGCGGGCGGGCGAGATCGGCAGCAACTGATCGATGCATTCGAGGCGTTGAGCGCCACGGTCGGCGTCTCCGGCGATGCCGAACGGGTGACCGTCAGCTTTCAGGCGCCGCGCGAGCATCTGCCGCAGGTGTTGACGCTGCTGCGCGATGTATTGCGCGAACCGAGCCTGCCCCCGGCCGAATTCGAGGTGCTGCGCACCACCGCAATCGCCGGCATCCAGAGCCAGGTACGGCAGCCCGAAGCGCTGGCGCCTGTCGTACTGGGCCGGCACGGCAATCCCTATCCGCGGGGCGATCCGCGCTATGTGTCCACGCTGGAGGAGTCGATCGCCGACCTGCGTGCGGTCCAGCTCGAGCAGGTACGGGATTTCCATCGGCGCTTCTACGGCGCCAGCCATGCGCAGTTCGCGCTGGTCGGCGATTTCGATGCCGCGGCCGTGCGTCGGCAGGTGGAGACGCTGTTCGGCGACTGGAACGCGCCGATGCCGTTCGTCCGCGTCGAGCGCGATTTCGTGCCGCTGCATCCGGCAAGCCTGGCCGTGCCGACGCCGCACAAGGCCAATGCCAGCTTCATCGCGGCGCTGCCGATCGGCATGACGATGGACCATCCCGACTATGCGGCGCTGGCGATCGCCAATCGGATCTTCGGCGGCAGCTCGATGAAGAGCCGGCTCGCCGATCGCCTGCGCCAGCAGGAAGGCATCAGCTATGGCGCTACCAGCTATCTGCGGATCGGCGCGCTCGATACCGCCGGGCGCTTCGGCGTCCAGGCGTCTTTCGCCCCGCAGAACCTGCCGCGGCTCAAGGCCGGCGTGCAGCGCGAGTTGCGGCGATTCCTGCGCGAAGGCGTGACCGAGGACGAACTGGCCGAGGCCAAGAGCGGGCTGCGGCAGCAAGGGCTGGTCACCCGCAGCCGCGACGAGGCGCTGGCCTCGATACTGGCCTATCAGCTGTTCGTCGGCCAGACCATGGCGTTTACGGCGGAACTGGAGCGCCGTATCGAGCAGGCCACCGTCGAGCAGGTCAATGCCGCGATCCGGCGCTATCTGGGCCCCGATCGCTTCGTCGAGGTCTATGCCGGCGCTTGGCCCGACGCCGGCGGCGCGGCCGATCCGGGCAAGGTGGCAGCGTCGCCGGAGAGTGGGCTATAGCTTTACCTAATGATGGTGGTTTAAACGATAAATTGTACAAATCGAGGGGGCATCGCCAGAATGGGGCCTTCGCTGCGACACACAACGCACGCGGCACAAAGCATCTACCCAGACACCGACCATCCAACCAAGGAGCGATCCCAATGCTGCAATCCCGTGAAGGCCAACGCGTCCCCAATGTCACGTTCCGCGTCCGCGAGAACAATGAATGGAAGAACCTGAACACCGCGGAGCTGTTCGACAACAAGACCGTCGTGGTCTTCTCGCTGCCCGGCGCGTTCACCCCGACCTGTTCGTCGACCCACCTGCCGCGCTACAACGAGCTCGCACCGGTTTTCGCCAGGCATGGCGTCGATGCGATCCTGTGCGTCTCGGTCAATGACACCTTCGTGATGAACGAGTGGGCCAAGGACCAGGAATCCGAGAACATCGTGATGATCCCCGACGGCAACGGCGAATTCACCGACGGCATGGGCATGCTGGTGGACAAGACCGACCTCGGCTTCGGCAAGCGCAGCTGGCGCTATTCGATGCTGGTCAAGAACGGCGTGGTCGACAAGATGTTCATCGAGCCGGAAGAGCCGGGCGACCCGTTCAAGGTTTCCGACGCCGACACGATGCTGGCCTATGTCGCTCCGAACGCCAAAAAGCCCGACCAGGTCGTGGTGTTCTCGAAGGAAGGCTGCCCGTTCTGCGCGAAGGCCAAGCAGCTGCTGGCGGACAACGGCTACCAGTACGTCGACGTGCCGCTGGAACACAAGATCCGCGGCAAGGTGCTCGGCGCGGTGTCCGGCACGATGACCGCTCCGCAGGTGTTCATCAACGGCAAGCTGATCGGCGGCGCCGAGCAGGTCGAGCAGTATCTGGCCGCCTGATTTTCCGCAGCGCCTTTTTTCCCGATTCCACTGATTTGTCCGTGGCGCGGTCCGGCAGTCGCCGGACCCGATGGCGGCGTGCCGCCCTCGGGTCCGTGGATTGAACCGCCCCGAATACAACGATCGTCTCTCCAACAGGAATTTCGCCATGCAAACCATCGACACCGACATCGCCGTGATCGGCGCAGGCACCGCCGGCCTCGCCGCCTATCGCGCCGCCAGGGCCGCCGGCAAGCGCGCCGTGATCATCGAGGGCGGGGAATACGGCACCACCTGCGCCCGCGTGGGTTGCATGCCGTCGAAGCTGCTGATCGCGGCGGCCGAGGCCGCGCACGAACTGCGCCATACCGCGCCGTTTGGCGTCCATGTCGATGGACAGATCCGCATCGATGGCCGCGAGGTGATGGACCGGGTGCGGCGCGAGCGCGATCGCTTTGTCGGCTTCGTCGTTCGCGGCGTCGACAATATTCCGGAGCAGGACCGCCTGCGCGGCTACGCCCGTTTCATCGACAACACGGTGCTGCAAGTCGGCGACGGCGCCAGCGGCACCGTGGTCCGCGCCAGCCGCGTGGTGATCGCCACCGGCTCGAGCCCCGCCGTGCCTGCGCCGTTCCGTGTGTTCGGCGACCGGCTGGTCGTCAACGACGACGTCTTCGACTGGCAGGACCTGCCGCGCCGCGTGGCGGTGTTCGGTCCCGGCGTGATCGGCCTCGAGCTGGGCCAGGCGCTGTCGCGATTGGGCGTGCACGTGCGCGTGTTCGGCGTGCGTGGCGGCGTCGGCCCGCTGACCGACCCGGCGATTCGCGCCTACGCCGCCCAGGCCTTCCAGCAGGAGTTTTATCTGGACCCGGATGCCAACGTCACCGACATGGCGCGCGAAGGCGACGAGGCCGTGATCTCGTTCATCGACCGCGATGGCAACGCGGTGACCGAGCGCTTCGATTATGTGCTGGCCGCCACCGGCCGCCAGCCGAATGTCCGTCATCTGGGCCTCGAAAACACCGGCCTGGAGCTCGACGCCCGCGGCGTGCCGGTATTCGACCCGGCCACGCTGCAGTGCGGCTCGGCGCCGATCTTCATCGCCGGCGACGCCAACGACGTACTGCCGCTGCTGCACGAGGCCGCCGACGAAGGCAAGAGCGCGGGCGAAAACGCCGCCAGCTGGCCGCGGGTTTCCCCGGTGCCGCGCCGCGCGCCGATCGCGGTGGTGTTCTCCGACCCGCAATTGGCGATGGTCGGCCAGCGCCATGCCGACCTGCCGGCGGACGGCTTCGTCATCGGGGAAGTCAGCTTCGAGGACCAGGGGCGCAGCCGCGTGATGCTGAAGAATCGCGGACTGATGCATGTCTATGCCGACAAGGCGAGCGGCCGTTTCCTCGGTGCGGAATGGATCGGCCCCCGCGCCGAACATATCGCGCATCTGCTGGCGTGGGCATATCAACAGCAATTGACGATCGATCAGATGCTGGCGATGCCGTTCTATCACCCCGTGATCGAAGAGGGCTTGCGCACCGCGTTGCGCGATGCACAAGCCAAACTGCGGGCCTGAGCCGGGTAAATGCCGCCGTGGCGGCATTCCTTGTCATTGCCGTTATGCGTGTTGCCGCGCATCCCCGCCTCGACATCGCAGGTGTGCGGATTATTATGTAATTGCCGAATATTGTGATTCTGTCTTATTGGATTACATTTTTTATGGTGACGCGAACATAACCGTGAGCTAGCATAACGGCACCCTACAACTGGCAAGGAATGACGATGGCGACTTACAAACAATTGCTGGCAGAAAAGGAAAAACTCGAAGCGCAACTCGAGGAAGCCAGGCAAACCGAAGTGGCGACGGTGATCGCCCAGATCCAGCAACTGATGGAGGATTACGGTTTGACGGCCGAGGACCTCGCGCCGCGCCGCCGTGGCCGTCCTCGCAAATCGGCGGCCCGTTCCGGTACGCCGGCCCCGGCCAAATATCGCGATCCGAAGACCGGCAAGACCTGGTCCGGCCGCGGCCGCGCACCGGCATGGCTGGGCAAGAATCGGGATCGTTTCCTGATTACCGAGTAAGGTGGTGCGTGCAAGGCCGTGCGTGATTGCAATTCGCGAACGGTAATGCGCCGAATGGCAATATCCGGCCCGACCGATGTCCTGCCAGGGGACGCGATTGACCCGATTTGCCGCCGTGCTGCGCAGGATTCCGTGCGATAGCCGGTCCCGCGGGCGCTGCATACCCTTCCGTTTTTGCGGGAATTCCCGTTTTTTGCACAGTTGAGCCGAGCCCGCTTGCAACAAGACATTGACAAGACAATGCGCAAGCCATTGACGGCGCTCAATTAAGTATTTTCTTACAATCGAGCCGATCCTCCGTATTGCGACGGGTCAACGCAATACGGGCCGGCCGCCGCCGAATTGCCGAAACGATAACGGTAACGGCGCGCGGCGCATCGAAACGCTCGCCTCGCGCCAATACAATGTCCCGTGCCGCTTCGGTGCGATCGTCCGTTTCGCAGGTCAGCCATACCGATCCTTGCAGGCATAGCACGGTGTATCCTTGGCCGATCACCAGCCGAAGCGGCTCGGAGCCGATTCTGTCAACGCGAGCAATACGATCGATCCGGTCAATTCGGACAATGCCGTCGGGTCCGGCGAATGCATGCATGGCGGTCTCCGTGCGTGCCCAGTAGCGGTGGGGCGCCATGTCATTGTGGTCGCACGTCCGATAGCGTGGCCGGATGTTTCGTCATCCCCGGCATTCCGGCGCATCATGACCGGCGCCAATGACGGCCCCAGCGCTACCATGACCGCGCATATCCGCATCAACCAGCCATGACGAAGATCAGTCCGGCCGCTTCGCAAGCGCTGCGCGCGATGTCCCTCGACGCGCTGCGCGGATTCGACAGCGCGGCCCGCCATCTGAGCTTTACCGCGGCGGCCGACGAGCTGTGCCTGACGCAGTCGGCCATCAGCAAGCAGATCAAGAGTCTGGAGGACGCGCTCGGTGTGCCGCTCTTCCTGCGCGGCGCCAAGGGGCTGTCGCTGACGCCCGAGGGGCGTCTGCTGCAGCAGGCCGCCCGGGAGGCGATCGAACAGCTGGCCGGCATGGTCGAACGCCTGATCGCACCGGAGCGCAGCGCGATCTCGGTGACCACCACGCCGTCGTTCGCCTCGCTTTGGCTGGTGCCGCGACTGGGACGGTTCCAGGCGGAGGCGCCCGATATCGACGTCCGCATCGACGCCTCGGAGGCGGTCGCCAATCTGGACCGGGACGGCTTCGATCTGGCCATCCGGCTGAGCCCGCCCGGACAGGCCGCCACGGCGCTGCTGCGGGAGAGGCTGATGCTGGTCGCCGCGCCGCAGGTCGCCGCGCGCATCCGTCGCGCCGGCGATATTCGCGGCGCGACGCTGCTGGTCTATCACGATCCCAATGCGCGCTTTGGCTGGATGTCCTGGGGCGAGTGGTATCGGCGGCTCGGGCTGACGGCCGCCGCCAGTCAGCCCTGCCTGTATTTCTCGCGCTACGAGCACGTCGTCGCCGCGGCCGCGGAAGGGGCGGGCATTGCAATCGGCCGCACTCCGCTGATCCTGCCGCTGCTGGCTGGCGGCGAATTGCAGGTGGTACTGCCGGAGTCCGGCCTGGACGGCATGGAATATCGGATGGTGATCGCGGACCATGCAAAGACACGGCCCGCGGTGCACCGCTTCGAGGCGTGGTTGACGCGCGAACTGACGCGCGACGTCACCGGTTGACCAGAGGCCTTGCGGGCCCGAGCCGAAACCGGCAACGCCTGGCCATCAGAAGCGGTGGCGCACACCCACCCCGTAGTTGTTGCCGTGAGACAGGCCGCCGACCTTGTCGTAGTAATAGGCGACATAGACATCGGTGCGCTTGGACAAGTTGTAGTCGTAGGCCACCGCCGCGGTATTGCGTTCGATATCGGCGACCTCGTTCTTGATCTTGCCGTACGCATACGACAGCAGCAGGCTGCCTGCGCCGATCGGCACCGACGCGCCGATCTGTCCGTTGCTGTGCTTGATGTCGCCGGTGGCGCTGTCGATATCCGATCGGATGTGCTGGCCCTGCACAAACAGCTTGACCACCTTGAAGTCGTAACTGAGGCCGGCCTGCACGGCGTTCTGCTTGCGAAAGCCGACCATCGCGGCGGGCGAGGTCACGTCTCCAGGCGTGTTGTTGAACTTGACCTGCTGGAACGCGACGGTAGCGGCAAACGGCCCGTTGAAATACAGCACGTTGCCGCCCCACTTGTTCTTGCCGTTGTCGCCGGCCTGCTCCCCGAAGGCGTAGATCGCATTGAAGCTGAGCCCGCCGAACTTCGGCGACGAATAGACCAGCGAATTGCTCCACCCCGAATCGCCGACGATGCCCGGATCGTAGACCGTGCCGCCATTGCTGGCGACATAGGTGTGGAAGATCGTGGGCGAGAAATGGTACGAATCGACCAGCGGATTGAACAGGATCGTCGACAGGAAATAGGGGGTGGTATTGCGGCCAAGGCGGATGGTACCGGCCGATTCGCTCTGCAGCCCGACATAGGCGCTGCGCGTGAACATGCCATCGGCGTCGAACCGGCCCGCGCGGCCACCGTCGGCCCGGTAGAAGCCATTCAGATCGAAGATTGCCTTCAGGCCGTTGCCAAGGTCCTCGGTGCCCTTGATGCCCCAATACGACGTCTGCATGCCGCCGGCGCCCAGCACATAGGCGCGATCGCCGCCGACCGCCTTGTTGCTGCCGACGTAGGTGTCGACCTGGCCGTACAGCGTCACGCTGGACTGCGCCAGCGCGCCCCCGCTTGCCAATGCCGCCATTGCGGCTGCCATCGCGGCCACCTGCACGCGTGCCGGCCTGAATTTCGTTGTTGTCATGCGAACCTCCATCGTTGACCCTGATTTCTCTCGTGCTGCCTTCTATTGAGGCGTTGTTGTCGTGATGTCCCGATCGGCTGGCTCGGCCGGATTGACGGGGCGTTCGGATCAGTGTGCGGAATTCGGCCGGGACCGACCACCATCATTTTTCGTGCGACGCGAGCACAAAATGTGTGCGGTGGCGGCGCGACGAATGCGGGGCCGGACGGTGGCGCGAACGGCCTCGAGCCGCTACGCGGCCAACGTCAGCGGCGGGTGCAGCGCGCCGATCGCGGTCTTCAGATGTTCGGCGAATGCGGCGGCGGCGGGCGGCAGCGCGCGGCCCTTGCGCGTGGCCAGCACAAGCCGGCCGAGCGCCAGTTCGGGATCGGCCAGCGGCACCGCGGTCAGCGTGCCCTGCCGCGTTTCGCGCAGCGTGCCGGCATGGAACTGGAAGCAGATCGCATCGGTCTGCCGGACGAAACCCTTCAGCGTCTCGACCGTGGTCGCCTCGAGCATCACCGACAGATGCAGCCGATTGCGGGCGGCAATGGCCTCGATCAGCCGGCGGCTGGCAAAGTTGGCCGGCCCGAGGGCGACCGGAAACGCCGCGCAGTCGACCAGCCGCAGCGTGCGCCGTGCGGCGAGCGGATGGTCGGGCCGCATCATCGCGCAGAACGGCTGTGGCGCCGCCGCGAGTTCCTGCAGCAGCGGACTGGCAGGCGGATCGTGCGCGAGCAGCAGATCGGCCTCGTCCCGCTTCAGCGCCTCCATCAACGCCTCGGTGCCGCCGATCTCCACATGGAATTGCACGCCGCGATGGCGCGTCTGATAGCGGCCGATCGCGCCGGGCAGGAAATCGGTCGCCACCGACTCCGCCGAGGCGATCCGCACGGAACCGCGCACCAGTCCGCGCAACTGCGCCATCTGTGCCGCCGCGGCGTCCAGATCAGCCAGACTGCGCCGGATGGTGGCCACCAGCACTTCGCCGGCCGACGTCAGCCGCACGCCACGCGGCAGCCGTTCGAACAGCGGCGTGCCGATCTGCTGTTCGACCTCGAGAATCTTGCGGTTCAGCGCGGTCGACGCGACATGCAGCTGCTCGGCTGCCTTGCGGATCGAGCCGCAGCGAGCGACGGTGTCGAGATACAGATAGACGCGGGGAGGATGGAGCATTGGCTTGGGCAGCGGCAGCAGGAATCGGAACGATCACTGCCTAGCAAGGATCGTGCGCAGCTTGTGCTCCTGCGGACAACACGGAGGTGGGGGCCCTGCGCTGGCCGAACGCCTCTTCGCGTCCTATTGTGGGACGTGGTTGGGTCGGTCCGGACGTATCCGGGGCGGCCCGTGTCCTGTAACAACACCGACGGAGCGCATGGCTATGCAGAAGATTGGATCGGCAAGGTGGCAAGGCGGCATCAAGGACGGCGGCGGCACGATTTCGACGCAGAGCGGCGTGCTCAAGGATGCGCCATACGGCTTCAAGGCACGCTTCGAGGGCGGTCCCGGCACCAATCCGGAAGAACTGATCGGCGCCGCGCATGCCGGCTGCTTTTCGATGGCCCTGTCGCTGATCCTCGGCGAGGCGGGCATGGTGCCGGACAGCATCGACACGAAGGCCACGGTGACGCTGGAGAAGGACGGCGGCGGCTTCAGTATCACGGCCATCCATCTCGACGTGGCGGTGCGCATCCCCGGCGCGGACCAGGCCGCCTTCGACAAGTGCGCGCAGACCGCCAAGGAGAACTGCCCGGTGTCCAAGCTGATGAAGGCACCGATCACGATGAATGCCACCCTGAATGCCTGAGTACCGGATCGCCGCCGTGCCGCGCCCAGGCGGCCCGGCGGCGAGATTTCCCGGGAACCGGGCGCGCAATGCGCTTTCTATAATGGACAGGGCGCAGCGCCCCGCCATCCGGCGCTGCTGCCCGCCACCTCAGGAGGCAACATCATGCAGAGCAGCGAAGCGGTGCTCACGCAGGCCCGCGCGGCACTGGCCAATCTGCCGTTCCACGGCCAGCATCTCCATCCCACCATCAATTTGCGCCTGTCCGACGGCGCACTGATTCTCGAGGGCGACGTCCCGGATATCGTCGCCAAGACACGGGCCGCGGCCCGGATGCGCAAGATCGACGGCGTATCGTGCGTGATCGACCATCTGCGCGTGGCCAACGGTGCCGCGCCCGCCGGCGATGGCGAACTGCGCAACGCGGTCTGCGAGCGGCTGCTGCAGGCCGTGGATTTCCGCAGTTGCAAGATCTGCGTGCATGCCAAGGGCCGGCTGGAAACGCTGCGCGAGGCGGTCGGCGAGCGCAGCGGCTGGATCGAGGTCAATACGGTCGATGGCATCGTGACGCTGCGCGGACAGGTGATCAGCCTGTCCCATATGCGGCTCGCCGGCGTGCTGGCCTGGTGGTCCCCCGGCTGCCAGTGCGTGGTCAATGAACTCGAGATCGCGCCCGCCGAGCGCGACAACGACGAGGAGATCACCGAGGCGCTGCGTCTGGTGCTCGAGTCGGATCCGCTGGTCAATGCGGATCAGATCTCCATTCGCACCGAGAACCGCGTGGTCACGCTGGAGGGTTATGCGGGCGAAGGCGCACGCCGCCAGGCCGAGCGCGATGCCTGGTATCTGCACGGCGTCGAGGAGGTCATCAACCGGATCGAGCGCCGGCCCGACGCCGTCTGAACGCACGCAAGACGCGGCGCAAGGGCTCGCCTTGTTGCCGTTTCCGGCCCCGGTCCGTCGTCAGGCAGCGGATCCTTCGCGCAGCCCGTCCTCCACGCGCCAGTAACGGCGCCGCGCCCGCAACGCATAGCGGGCGCGATAGTCCGACATCGACATTCCCGTCGCGCGCTGGAACAGCCGCCGGAAGGTCGCCGCATCGCTGTAGCCGCACGCTTCGGCGACCGCCTGCGTGCCGTGCAGCGAGACCTCCAGCAGCGTCTTCGCACGCTCGATCCGCAGCGCATGCAGGTAGGCCAGCGGCGTCATGCCGGTAACCTGGCGGAAATGCCGCAGCAAGGTCCGCTCGCTGACCGCGGCTGCGCGCGCCACGTCGGCCAGCCGGTATGGCGCGCCGATATGGTCCCGCAGCCAGCGCCTGGCGCGGAATACCGGGCTGTCGGCGGTCGGGGTGAGCCAGCGTTGCGTCGTCAGCGCCGGCGTCAGCAGCTGGCGTTCGGCCTGCAACAGCAGTACGCGGGCACTGGCCTGAGCCAGATCGGGATCGTGCAGATGGCCGAGCACGCGCAGCATGAATTCGGTCTGCAGGGCCGGCGCCACGCTGTGGAAGACGCGACCGTGCACGCCCATCGGTTCGTCGTGGGTGAAGTCGCACAGCGGATAGCGGCGCGCCATCCAGCTCTGGTAAAGCCACGGCGCGCCGATGCGGGCGCCGTCAAGCAGTCCCAGTTCGGCTGCATAGGCGATGCCGTTGAAGGATGCCGCGATCCAGCCGCCCGCCTGCGCATGCCGCTCCACCAGCTTGAGCACAGGGCGTTGCTGTTCGAACAGCTCGCCCAGATGCGGCGCGTTGCGCGCCATGACGCCCGGAATCACCAGCAGTGAATGGGCTTCGCCATGCTTGTCGGCGCTGCGGTGCGCGCGCGGGCGCCGGCGTGGCCGTGCGAGCCCCGGCACCGGCATCGCCAACGCCCGACCCGTTTCGCCGATCACCTGCCAGCTGAGCCCGCAGTCGCGGCCGGGGCGCTGCAATTGCGCGATGCCGCTGGCCGTGCGCAGGACGTCGAGCGCGGCGAACAGCGACCCCGGCATGGCATGGGGCAGCCACAGCAGCCGCACATGCAGCGCCGGCCCGAGGCGGTCCGGCGCCGGCACCGGGTCCAGTCCGGGGTAATTCGGTGCGGACACGTCGTCGTCGGGGCAGGGGAGAGGCGGCGCGGACATGGCGGGATCGACATCGGAAATGGCGATATTGGTCCTCCCCGATGCGGCGGACAAGCCCTAGCATCCCGGATTGACTCCCGGCACAAGGCGGCCCTTGCCGCCAACAACATTCCCTTCCGGGCCTTTACCTCAGGAGACTTCATGCAGCCACGCCTGCAACCCGCCGTACGCCGCCTCGCCACGGCCGTCCTGCTCGTATGCGCCGCCGCTGGCACCGCCACCTTCGCCGGCCTCGCCCACGCCGCGCCCGATGCGACGCTGCTCGAAGCAGCGCGCGCCGCGCAGCCGAAGTTGATCGAATCGCTCAAGGAGATGGTGTCGATCGAATCGGGCAGCCGCAACGCGGCCGGATTGGCGCAGATGGCGGCGTATGCCGAAAAGCGGCTGGCGGCGCTGGGCGCAACCACCGAGCGCGTCAAGCCGAAAAGCGGGGACAGTCCGATCGTCAAAGGTACGCTGACGGGCAACGGCAAGGCGCGCATCATGCTGATCGCGCATATGGACACGATCTATCCGCCCAATACGCTGGCCACGCAGCCGATCCGTCAGGATGGCAACAAGCTGTATGGGCCGGGCATCGCCGATGACAAGGGCGGCATCGCGGTGATCCTGCACGCGCTGGAAATCCTGCAGGCGCGCGGCTGGCGCGACTACGCGCGGATCACGGTGCTGCTGAACGCGGACGAGGAGATCGGGTCCGATGGCTCGGGCGAGCTGATCGCCGCGCTGGGCGAGCAGCACGACGTCGTGCTGTCGTGTGAGCCGACCGCGGCCAAGGCCGTGGTCAAGGCCGAGGCGCTGCTGCTTGGCGCCAGCGGCACCGCCAGTGCGACGATGGAGGTCAAGGGACGCGCGGCGCATGCCGGCGCCGCGCCCGAGCACGGCCGCAACGCGCTGCTCGAGCTTGCGTACCAGCTGCAGCAGACGCGCGATATCGCCAAGTCGGTTCCCGGCACGCAGCTGAACTGGACCGGCGCGCAGGCCGGCGTCGTGCGCAACCAGATCCCCGAGGTCGCGGTGGCGACCGCCGACGTGCGCACCACCGTCAAGGACGGCCCGCAACAGCTGAAGGCCGCGCTTGAGCGCAAGGTCGCCGAGAGCCGGCTGATTCCCGATACGCACACCACGGTGTCGATGGAGGTGGGCCGCCCGCCCTTCGTCGTCAACGACAAGGGCCGCGCGCTCGCGAAGCGCGCCCAGCAGATCTACGCCGAGCTCGATGGCCGCCCGCTGGCGCTGGCGGAAGGAACGGGCGGCGGCACCGACGCGGGCTATGCCGCACTGTCGGGCAAGCCCGCGGTGGTCGAGAGTTTTGGTCTGGCCGGTTTCGGCTACCACGCGCGCGACGAGTACATTGAAATCGACTCGATCGTGCCGCGGCTGTATCTGATGACGCGCATGCTGCAGGAAATCGGCAAGCAATAGCGCGGCAGTCTTCCACGGCATTGCCGTTTCGCAGTCGTTCCGTTCAAAACGCGCGCCATAACTTTTTTCAAATGCGCCCGCCGGCCAAACCGGCGGGCGCATTTTTTTGCGCAACGCTGCGCAAGCCGCCAACGCAAGTTTTGCAAGGCGTGCAGGGATTGTCTGTCGGATTCACAACGTAGGGCACACGCTGGCGCGGAATCGGATCGGCACGGCCGTTGCTAGAGCTACAGACGCGTCGCCGGCGGCTCGCCGTACGGCGTTTTCCGCTCACCCCACAATGGAGTTTCCATGGACACCTTGACCGATCTGCTCGATGCCAAGGGCTGCCCGCTGGGCCAGCAACATTTCACTTGGAAGGACCTGGTCCAGGCGCCGATCAGCAAGCTGGACGACGACGCATTTACCCGCGTCCGCATCATTTTGATGAATGGCATCGAATCCGATGCGCTGCGGCTCAAGCACATCATGTCCCGCTGCAATCGGGAATTGCGGATTCCGCTCGCGCAAATCCGCCGCGTCGAGCATCACCAGGCCACGATGATCAACTGGCTGATCGGCGCCGATCATTCCCCGCTGGAAACCACGATCGCCTACGAGCAGGTGGCCATCGAGGTCACCGCGGCGGTCGCGCAGACCGAGCCCGATCCGTACCAGGCGCAGGCCTATCGCTTCGGCCTGCTCGAGGACTTCGATCACCTGTACCGCTATAGCGCGCTGCTCGACCGGCTCGAAGGCAAGGACGCGAATGCGATCACGCAGGGCCATACCGACATCGTGCCGGGACGCTCGACCTGGGTCGAACACCGCGCGCCGCAGGACGATGTGCGCGAGAGCTACGACCGCGCCAACGCCGCGTTGATCACCAAGATCCACGCCGCGATGATTACCGCGGCCGAGTACCAGACCCACGACTACTACATGAACATCGGGCCGCTGTTCACCGACCCGCTGGCGCGACAGTTGTACGCCGAGATCGCTTCGATCGAGGAACAGCACGTGACCCAGTACGGCTCGCTGATGGACCCCGACGAAAGCCTGATCGAGAAATGGGTGATCCACGAAGCGATGGAGGCTTACAACTACTACAGCTGCGTGCAGCAGGAGAGCAACCCGCGCATCAAGGCGATCTGGGAACGCTTCCTCGACTACGAGCTGGGCCATCTGCATGTCGCGTGCGAAATGCTCAAGCGCCATGAGAATCGCGACCCGGCCGAGATTCTCGCGGGACCGCTGCCCAAGCCGATCGACTTCGCCAGCCAGCGCGATTTCGTGCGCAAGGTGCTCGCGGACGAGGTGGACCTGCGTGCCAACGGCATGGACTTCGTGCCGCTCGACAAGGACAGCCCCGCGTCGATCGAATACCGCCGCGTGATGAACGCCGACGGCTCGCCGTCGCAGCTGGTATCCGCCGGCTATGTGTGGACGCCCGGCACCGAACTGGCCCGGATGCACACCGCCGCCTGAGGCGATCGCTGAAGCCGCCAACAGGCCATCACGCTGGACAAGCGGACTGGACAACTGAAATCGGAGAGAACGCATGCAACAGACTACCCAGATGGGCGTCAACCGTACCGGCGCGCAGATGTCGCCGATCGACACCGAGACCATGGAGCGTTATGCCGACAACATGGGACCGGACAGCGGTATCGACGATATGAACGTACCGGCCGAATCGCAGCCGGCCGCGGAGATGCGCGCCCAATATATCGACGAGGCAGACCCGGTCGGTTCGGTGCCGCTGCCCGGTACGCTCAAGGGCGCGATGAGCACGACGATGGACAAGCTGACCGGCAATCGTCCCGAGGTGCTGATCGACAAGCTAGGCGAGCGCCTGGCGTTCGAACGCACCGGCACGCGCCTCTACGAGCTGATGATCGCCAAGTGCAAAGAGATGGATACCAGCGCGGTCGATCCCGACGTGCTCGGCACGCTGATGCATTTCCATGATGAAGAGGCCGAGCACTTCGCGATGGTCGACGAGACCATGCGGGCGATCGGCGCAGACCCGACGGCGGTCACGCCTTGCGCCGACGTGGCGGGCGTCACCGCGATGGGAGTGCTGCAGACCATCGCCGATCCTCGCACGAACTTCGCGCAGTGCCTCAATGCGCTGCTGACCGCGGAAATGACCGACAACGCCGGTTGGGAACTGCTGATCAAGCTCGCGACCGAGACCGGCCATACCGAGATGGCACAGAAGTTCCAGCAGGCGCTGACGGAGGAGGAGCAGCATATGGCCACGATCCGGCAGTGGCTGGAGCGTGCAGTCATCACGGAAGCGACGTAAGACGAGGCGCACCAGCACCAGCACCAGCACCAGCACCGGCGCCGGTTGCCGCGGCGAACCCGCGGCACCGCCGCCTCAAGGAGGGCGCATGAAGGAAATGTTCCATCGCGACCATCTGATCGCCGCGCACGCGGTGCCGGTCGGCGCCAGTTCGGGCGTGCGCTACGGCTACCAGGGCGAGATCCTGCCGGCCGGCGCGCGCGCGGCCACGACGCAGGAGGACTTGCCGGCGTCCTTCGCCTCCGATGTCGAGACGGCGTTCGACAACGCGGCCACCGCGATCGAGGCCTGCCTGCTCGAGGGCCGGCGGCTGATCGATATCCGGCTCGACGGCGCCGACACGCCGGCGGCATCGTCCGACCCGGCCCGGGCGCCTGGCTCGGGCAACAGTAACCAGAGGAGCATGCAATGACCCAGAAGCAGACCGACCAAGGCAAGAGCGGATCGAGCGGCAAGGGCGCCGCGCAGGGTGGCAAGGGCGGAGAAGGCGGACGCGAGGAGCCGAGCCCGATCGACGTGCAGAAGTCCCTGAAGGGCATCGACTTTCCCGCCACCAAGGACGACATCCTCTCGCGCGCCCGCGACGGCGGCGCCAGCGAAGAGGTCATGGCCGAACTGGAGCAACTGCCCGAGCGCGACTACGATTCCCCTGCAGAGATCTCGCGGGAGTTGGGCAAGCTGCATTGAAGCTGATGCGCTCGACGCGCGGCATGGGCGGTGGAGCGCGAAGGTGAAGCTCAGGTACACCTTCTGCTGCGACTTTTCGCAAAAGCGCGCTGCGGTCTTGCGGCGCGCTCATCGATTGTCTAGATTGGCCCGTCTACCGTGGAGGGGCCAGCATGCGCACGATCAACCTGGATGAAGCTTCCGCCGACTTGCCGCATCTCGTCGAGATGGCGGCGCAAGGGGAGTCGTTTGTCATCGCGAAAGGCGGCAAGCCAATGGTCAGGGTCGTTCCGGTCCAGGCCATCCATCGCTCCGGTGAAAAGCGGATCGGCATTCTGCAGGATCGGTTCCACGTTCCCGAGGATTTCGACCGGCTGTGCAGTGATGAAATCGAAGTACTCTTCACTGGCCGGATATGAAGCTGCTTTTCGTCTAGCCTTACGACACCGCCTCCAACACCGGCGCCACTACCGGCCGCGGTCCGGGAAACGAATCGCGATAACCCATTTCCGGATCGCGCGCGAATATCTCGGCGGCCCAATCGACGAAGACGCGCACCTTGGCCGACAGGTTCCGGTTCTGCGGATACATGGCCGAGATCGGCATGACCTCTTCCTGCCAATCGCCCATGATTTCGACCAGCCGGCCGCTTTCCAGATACGGTTGCGCCATCACACGGGAAATGACGGCGATACCGTGGCCTTCCAGCGCGCAGCCGATATAGACCTCGGGATCGTTGGTCGAGATGGCCGACGGCAGCAGCAATTCATGGCGTTCGTCGCCGCGCGTCAGAATCCATGGCATCTCGCGGCCGGTGCGCGTCGACAGATAATTGATTGCGCGATGCTGCATCAATTCTTCCGGCGTGGTGGGCGTGCCGTGCTGCTTCAAATAAATAGGCGAGGCGTAGAACGCCAGGCGCAATTGCCCGATGCGGCGCGCCACCATCGTATCGTCGACGGTATCGCCGACCCGAATGACCACGTCGACGCCTTCCTTCAGCAGATCGATCGGTTTGCCATTGATCGTCAGTTCGACCTTCAGGTCCGGATAGCGCGCGAAGAACTCATGCAGATTGGGCACCAAGGCCAGGCGCGCCAGCCCGCCGACCGTGTCGACCCGCAGCGTGCCGCGCGGGGTCTGGTTCTGATGCGTCAGCGATTGCTCGGCTTCGTCGACATCGGCCAGAATGCGGACGCACCGTTCGTAATAGGCGGCGCCTTCCGACGTCACGCTGATCCGGCGCGTGGTCCGGTGCAGCAGCTTGACGCCGAGATGCGTTTCCAGATTCTGGATCAGCCGGGTCAGCGTAGCCTTGGGCAAATCGAGCGATTCTGCCGCGCGCGCGAAACTACCGACATCGACGACGCGGGTAAAGGCTTGCATTGAGACGAAGCGGTCCATGGCGGCTGTCCAATAAGAAAGCCATAGCGAGCGGACAGTGCCGCGCGGCTGGCGAGGGCGAATGTTACTCACTCTGCGAGGCGTATGCACGGTAGGGTCTTTCATTGGCATAACCGCAACAGTGGAGCGGTTATTGGCCGAATGGGGACGATCTACCGGAACGAACTCGGGGCCGGCGCGATTATTCCATCCGCAGAATAGTGCGTTGGCAAACTGCGCCTTTATCCCGCCTACGTCAATCACCATAATTCGGTGCAACGCAACATGCAAACCATGCGTCGAGCCGTTTCCGGCGGCCGCGCAACGGAACCCAGACCATGACCAAGCCGACGCAAGATACCGCTTCCCAGCCCGCCCAGGCCGGCGCCGCGGCGCGCGTGGTGCGGCATGAGATCGCCAGCGGCGAGCGCACCATTGCTGTGCACGTGTGTTATCCCGCCGGATATCCGACCGCCTGGGCGCCGTCTCCGCTGCCATGGTTGCTCTATCTGCATGCCGGCAGCTTCGTCGACGGCGGCATCGAGAAGGCGGCCCATCTGACCCGCCAGCTTGCCGGCGCGGTGCCGGCGGTGGTCGTGGCGCCGGAATACTCGCTGGCTCCGGACCATCCGTTCCCGGCTGCACCGGAAGACGCCTTCAATACCGCCGAATGGGTATTGCGCCAGGCGCGCCGGCTCAAGGTCGACAAGATGCGTTTCTCGCTGGTCGGCGAGGAAGCCGGCGGCAATCTGGCGATTGCGGTGGCGCAGATGCTGCGCGATCGCGGTCTGCCGGCGCCGCGCGCGCAATGGCTGATCCGCCCGGTCACCGACCCCTGCCTGCAGCACGCCTCCTGCGCCGGCCAGGCGCACGTGCCGCTGGAAACGCTGCAGCGCATGGCGGTCTGCTATCGCGATTACCTGCCGACGCCCGCGGCGTCGGTCCATCCCTACGCCGCGCCGGCGCATGCGATGCGTCTGGCCGGCCTGCCGCCGACGCTGATCCAGGTGGCCGAGCTCGATGCCCTGCGGCCCGAAGGCGAGGCCTTCGGACGCAAGCTGCTCGACCGCGGCGTGGCGGCGGAAACCCGAATCATGCCCGGCGCTTGCGGCGCCGGTGTCGAAGCATCCCACGACCGATGTCAGGTATGGGTCGATGAAGGCGCGCGCTTTCTGCGAGAACGTTTCGCGGACAGCGACGAAGCCTCGCCACAGGCCGAACGCCGGCCGGCAGCCAAGCCTTCCGGTTGGGCGCCGTGACGTGCCCGCGGCCGCGCCGGTGCTGACACGCTAGCGCGGACCGCCATTCGAGAAGTCAGCCGCGTGTGAATGTCTCCGGACCCCGCGTCGGCGCCCCAGGGTTTGCATACCCGCAAGGCGTCGAACGGGCCCGGCGGGCG
Source organism: Cupriavidus gilardii (assembly GCF_008801915.1). Classification (GTDB taxonomy): domain Bacteria; phylum Pseudomonadota; class Gammaproteobacteria; order Burkholderiales; family Burkholderiaceae; genus Cupriavidus; species Cupriavidus gilardii. Next base: position 43,743 of record NZ_VZOV01000014.1, on the reverse strand, counting down.
GCGTTCGTCCTTTTGCTTTTCCGGTTGAAGAAAACCCGAAACGGAGTGAAGAAATGAAGCTGCAATCCCGACGTAGCCTGATCGCCGTCGCCATCGTGATCGTGCTGGGCACCGGCCTGGCGACCACGGTGCTGCGCCCCTGGCATGCCGGCGAGGCACAAGCCGTGCCGAGCCCCGCCCCCAGCGCGGCGGCGGTCGATGTCGCCGCCGCCATCGGCAAGACCATCACCGAGTGGGACGAATTCTCGGGCCGCCTGGAGGCGATCGATCGCGTCGAGGTGCGGCCGCGCGTCGGCGGCACCATCGATGCGGTGCACTTCCGCGAAGGCGCGATGGTCAAGAAGGGCGATCTGCTGTTCACCATCGACCCGCGTCCGTACGCGGCCGAGGTGGCACGCGCCGAAGCCGCGCTGGCCGCTGCGCAGGTGCGCGCCAGCCATGCGCAGAGCGAGCAGGTGCGGGCGCAGCGGCTGCTGGACGACAACGCGATCTCGCGCCGCGAATTCGACGAACGGATCCACGCGGCGCGCGAGGCGAACGCCAACGTGCGCGCCGCGCAGGCGGCGCTCGATTCCGCCAGGCTGAACCTGGCCTACACCCGCATCACCTCGCCGGTGACCGGCCGCGTCTCGCGCGCGGAGATCACGGTGGGCAATCTGGTCGCGCCGGGCGCCAATTCCCCGGCGCTGACCACGGTGGTGTCGGTGTCGCCGGTGTACGCCAGCTTCGAGATCGACGAGCAGAGCTATCTGCGCTACACGGCGCCGGGCGCCGCGGGCGGCGCCAACGGCAAGGGCATGGCGGTCTATCTGGGCCTGGCCAACGAGGAAGGCCATCCGCACGAGGGCCGCATCCAGTCGGTCGACAACCGGCTCGATCCGCGCAGCGGCACGATCCGCGTACGGGCGGTGTTCGACAACCCGGACGGACGCCTGCTGCCGGGGTTGTACGCCAAGGTCAAGCTCGGCGGCAATGCGCCGCATGACGCGGTGCTGATCAACGACCGTGCGATCGGCACCGACCAGGGCAAGAAGTTCGTGCTGGTGGTCGACAAGGACAACAAGCTGAACTATCGCGAAGTCCAGATGGGGCCCAACTATGACGGTCTGCGCGTGATCCGGTCCGGCCTGAAGGCGGGCGAGGTCATCGTGGTCAATGGCCTGCAGCGCGTGCGGCCGGGCGACACCGTCGCGCCGACGCCGGTGCGCATGGCGCTCAAGCGCGAGCTCGAGCGTGGCAATGCCACCGAGAAGAGCGCGGACAACCAGCCCGAGCAGGCGAAGAAGGAGTCGGTCGGATGACGTTTGCCAGCCTGATTTTCTCGCCTCGCCCGCTTGCGGGGGAGGGAGAACCTCCCCCGCCTGCCGCGACATCCTGAGCTGATCTAGCCAGCTGCATCGCCCAAATGCGTTTCCATGGCGTCCACACGGACCGCCAGGGGGCTCCCTTTTTTATCGAGACCCGTCATGAACCTCTCGAAATTCTTTATCGACCGGCCGATTTTCGCCGGCGTGCTATCGGTGCTGATCTTCCTGATCGGCGCGATCGCCATGTTCAAGCTGCCGATTTCCGAGTACCCGGAAGTCGTGCCGCCGTCGGTCGTGGTGCGCGCGCAGTATCCGGGCGCCAACCCGAAGGTGATCGCTGAAACCGTCGCCTCGCCGCTGGAAGAGCAGATCAACGGCGTCGAGGACATGCTGTACATGTCGTCGCAGTCCAACAGCGACGGCCTGCTGACGCTGACCGTGACCTTCAAGCTGGGCACCGACCCCGACAAGGCACAGCAGCTGGTGCAGAACCGCGTGTCGCAGGCCGAGCCGCGCCTGCCCGAGGACGTGCGCCGGCTCGGCATCACGACCGTCAAGAGCTCGCCCGACCTGACCATGGTGGTCCACCTGGTCTCGCCGAACGATCGTTATGACATGACCTACCTGCGCAACTACGCGGTGATCAACGTCAAGGATCGTCTGGCCCGTATCCAGGGCGTGGGCCAGGTGCAGCTGTTCGGATCGGGCGACTACGCGATGCGCGTCTGGCTCGATCCCGAGAAGATGGCCGAGCGTCAGCTCGCCGCCAGCGACGTGGTGCGCGCGATCCGCGAGCAGAACGTGCAGGTGGCGGCCGGCGTGATCGGCGCCTCGCCGTCGCTGCCGGGCACCGACCTGCAACTGTCGGTCAACGCCCAGGGCCGCCTGAACTCCGAGGAGGAGTTCGGCGGCATCATCGTGCGCACCTCGCCGGACGGCGGCGTGACCTATCTGCGCGATGTCGCCCGCATCGAGCTGGGCGCGTCCGAGTACGCGCTGCGCTCGCTGCTCGACAACAAGCCGGCGGTCGCGATTCCGATCTTCCAGGCGCCGGGCTCGAACGCGATCCAGATTTCGGACGACGTGCGCAAGACCATGGAAGAGCTCAAGGAGAACTTCCCGGACGGCGTCGACTACAGCATCGTCTACGACCCGACGCAGTTCGTGCGGCACAGTATCGAGGCGGTCACGCACACGCTGTTCGAGGCGATCGCCCTGGTGGTGCTGGTCGTGATCCTGTTCCTGCAGACCTGGCGCGCATCGATCATCCCGCTGCTGGCGGTGCCGGTATCGATCGTCGGCACGTTCGGCCTGATGTACGCGTTCGGCTTCTCGATCAATGCGCTGTCGCTGTTCGGTCTCGTGCTGGCGATCGGTATCGTGGTCGACGACGCGATCGTGGTGGTCGAGAACGTCGAGCGCAATATCGAGCAGGGTCTGTCGCCGAAGGAAGCCACCTACCAGGCGATGCGCGAAGTCAGCGGTCCGATCATCGCGATCGCGCTGGTGCTGTGCGCCGTGTTCGTGCCGCTGGCCTTCATGACGGGCCTGACCGGCCAGTTCTACAAGCAGTTCGCGCTGACGATCTCGATCTCGACGATCATCTCGGCGTTCAACTCGCTGACGCTGTCGCCGGCGCTGTCCGCGCTGCTGCTGCGCAGCCATGATGCACCGAAGGACTGGCTGTCGCGCGCGATGGACCGCGTGCTGGGCGGCTTCTTCAAGCGCTTCAACCGCTTCTTCGGCGCCAGTTCCGAGCGCTACGGGAAGGGCGTCAAGGGCGTGGTCCGCCGCAAGGGTGCGGTGTTCGGCGTCTACGCGGTGATGCTGGTGCTGACCTGGGGCATCTTCCAGCTGGTGCCGAAGGGCTTCGTGCCGGCGCAGGACAAGCAGTACCTGGTCAGCTTCGCCAAGCTGCCCGACGGCGCGACGCTGGACCGCACCGAGGACGTGATTCGCCGCATGTCCGAGATCGCGCTGAAGCATCCGGGCGTGGAATCGGCGGTGGCGTTCCCGGGCCTGTCGATCAATGGCTTCACCAACAGCCCGAGCGCCGGCATCGTGTTCGCCACGCTCAAGCCGTTCGAGGAGCGCAAGTCCGAAGACCTGAGCGGCAACGCCATCGCGGCGCAGCTGAACCAGCAGTACGGAGCGATCCAGGACGCGTTCATCGCGGTGTTCCCGCCGCCCCCGGTGCAGGGCCTTGGCACCATCGGCGGCTTCAAGCTGATGATCGAGGACCGTGCCGCGCTCGGCTACGACGCGCTGTTCGCGGCGACCAACGCGTTTGCCACCAAGGCGCGCGCGACGCCCGAACTGGCCGGCATCTTCAGCAACTACCAGGTCAACGTGCCGCAGCTGGACGTCCAGCTCGACCGCGTCAAGGCCAAGCAGCTCGGCGTGCCGGTGACGGACGTGTTCGACACGCTGCAGACCTATCTCGGTTCGGCCTACGTCAACGACTTCAACAAGTTCGGCCGTACTTACCAGGTCAAGGTGCAGGCGGATGCCAGCTACCGCCAGCATGCCGAGGACATCCTGCAGCTGAAGACGCGCAACGCCGCCGGCGAGATGGTGCCGCTGTCGTCGCTGGTGCAGGTCAAGCAGAGCTTCGGCCCGGACAGCGTGGTGCGCTACAACGGCTTTACCGCCGCGGACATGAACGGCGGACCGGCGCCCGGCTTCTCGTCGGGCCAGGCGCAGGCCGCGGCCGAGCGCATCGCCGCGGAGACGCTGCCGAAGGGCATCAAGTTCGAATGGACCGAGCTGACCTATCAGGACATCCTGGCCGGCAATGCGGGCGTGTGGATCTTCCCGCTGTGCGTGCTGCTGGTGTTCCTGGTGCTGGCCGCGCAGTACGAAAGCCTGACGCTGCCGCTGGCGGTGATCCTGATCGTGCCGCTGTCGTTGCTGGCCGCGCTGACCGGGGTCTGGCTGACGCGGGGGGACAACAACATCTTCACGCAGATCGGCTTCATCGTGCTGGTCGGGTTGTCGGCGAAGAACTCGATCCTGATCGTGGAGTTTGCCCGCGAACTGGAGCATCAGGGCCGCACCATCGTGCAGGCCGCGATCGAGGCGAGCCGCCTGCGCCTGCGCCCGATCCTGATGACCTCGTTCGCTTTCATCATGGGTGTGGTGCCGCTGGTGGTGTCGACCGGTGCCGGCGCGGAGATGCGCCATGCGATGGGCGTGGCCGTATTCGCCGGCATGCTGGGCGTGACGTTCTTTGGCCTGTTCCTGACGCCGGTGTTCTATGTGGCGCTGCGCAAGCTCGCCACGCGCGGCAAGGCCGAGCCGGAGCCGGCGCCCGAGGCGCAACCGGAACGCGCGGTGGCATTGGCTGAACCGCAACACTGAGTACGAGGGTGGTGTGCTCCCCCCTCTCCCGCTTGCGGGGGAGGGGCTGGGGCGAGGGAAGCAGCAGTCGATGAACGACAACGCAACGATGAGCGCCGCTGTCCCTCTCCCCGACCCTCTCCCGCACGCGGGAGAGGGAGAACACCGCAGGCACATGCCAACGATATCGAATCAAGGAACAACGACATGACAGCAAACCTGCAATCGTGGATGCCGCGGCTGGCGACGCTGGCCGCCGCGCTGGTGCTGGCAGGCTGCTCGCTGGCGCCGACCTACAAGGTGCCGGAAACCGCGACCATGCCGGCCTTCAAGGAGGCCGAGGCCGCGCAGGCCGAAGGCGCGCAATGGAAAGTGGCCACACCGGCCGAGGGTGCCGAACGCGGCCAATGGTGGAAGCTGTTCGGCGATGCGGAGCTGGACCGCCTGATCGAAGCGGCCAACAGCAATAACCAGGACCTGGCCGCCGCCGCCGCGCGCGTCAAGCAGGCACGCGCCTTTACCGGCGTGGCCGAGGCCGACCTCTATCCGCAACTGAGCGTGGGTCTCGATCCGACCCGGTCGCAGCCGTCGGCAGCGTCGCTCGGCTTGCCCGACGGCACGCCGGTATCGCCGCGCACCGTGCTGCGTGCACGTGCCATCGCCAGCTACGAGGTCGACCTGTTCGGCCGCGTGGCCGACAGCGTGCGCGCCGCGCGTGCCGAGGGCGAGGCCGCCGAGGACCTGTTCCGCTCGGTGCAGCTGACGCTGCAGGCCGATGTCGCGCAGGCCTACTTCACGCTGCGCACGCTCGACGCCGAGCGTCAGCTGCTGCGCGCCACCATCGCGCTGCGCGAGGACGCGGTGCGCCTGCTCAAGCGCCGTTTCGATGCCGGCGAAACCACCGACCTGGACCCGGCACGCGCCGAGGCCGAACTCGGCACCGCGCGTGCCGATCTGGCCGACGTCGAACGCCGTCGCGCCAATCAGGAGCATGCGCTGGCCGTGCTGACCGGCGTGCCGCCGGCCCAGTTCGCGCTGGCCGAGCGGCCGTTCGATGCCGCGCCGGTCGCGATTCCGGCGGGCCTGCCGTCCGAATTGCTCGAGCGCCGGCCCGACATCGCACAGGCCGAGCGTCTGATGGCCGCGGCGAACGCACGCATCGGCGTCGCCAAGTCGGCCTTCTTCCCGCGCATCTCGTTGACCGGCGTGTTCGGCTTCGAATCCAGCGAGCTGTCCAACCTGTTCCGCTGGTCCTCGCGCGCCTGGCTGCTCGGTCCGCTGATCGGCTCGACCATTGCCGCGCCGATCTTCGACGGCGGCCGCAACCGCGCCAATCTGGCGGCGGCACGCGCCCAGCATGAGGAAGCGGTGGCAGCCTACCGGCAGACCGTGCTGGTGGCGTTCCGCGAGGTGGAGGACGGGCTGGCCGACGTCCGCTGGCTGTCGCAGCAGGCGAGCGCGCTCGACAGCGCGCTGGCCGGCGCGCGCCGCGCGCAGCGGATCTCGCGCAGCCGCTACGACGCCGGCGCGGTCGACTATCTGACCGTGATCGATGCGGACCGTACGGTGCTGCAATCGCAGCGCGCGGCCAATCAGGTGGCGGGCCTGCGCGCCGCCGCGACGGTGGCGCTGGTGCGGAGCCTGGGCGGCGGATGGGGTCCGGTGCAGGCGCCGAGCGACGCGGCGGCACGTTGATCGCGGCGAGGCAATAACGCAGAACGGCCGCTGCCTGCGTGAAGCAGGCAGCGGCCGTGCCGCAACAAGAGGCCGGTCTTTCACCGGCCTTTTTTTCATCAAAGCATCATGCCGCCCGAGGCCTCGACGCGTTGCGCGTTGATCCAGCCAGTACCGGGTGCGAACAATGCCGCCACGACGGCGCCGATGTCGTCCGGCTTGCCGGGCCGGCCCAATGCGGTCACGGAGGATACGAAGGCATTGACCTCCGCGTTGTCGCGCACGGCGCCGCCGCTGAAGTCGGTCTCGATGGCACCGGGCGCCAGCGTGTTGACACTGATGCCGCGCTCGCCCAGCTCCCTGGCCAGATAGCGCGTCAGCACTTCGACGCCGCCCTTCATCGTCGCGTAGGCCGAGTAACCCGGCAGCGCAAAGCGGGCCAGGCCGGTCGACACATTGAGGATGCGCCCGCCGTCCGCAATCAGCGGCAGCAAGGCCTGCGTCAGGAAGAACGGTGCCTTCAGATGGATGCGCATCAGTTCGTCGAACTGGTCTTCGGTGGTTTCGGCAAAGCTCGCATGCAGGCCGATGCCGGCGTTGTTCAACAGGAAGTCGAAACGGTTGCGGCCCCAGCCGGCCAGTACGGACTCGACCTGCGCGGCGAAGCCGGCGAAGGTCCGGCTGTCGCCGACGTCCAGTTGCAGCGCGGCGGCGCGCCGGCCCAGCCCCTCGATTTCCGCGACGGCACGCTCGGCCTCGGCACGTTGGCCCCGGTAGGTCAGGATCACGTCGGTGCCCTGGCGGGCGAGGTGGATCGCGGCATTGCGGCCGAGGCCGCGGCTGCCGCCGGTGATCACGGCGATGGTGGAGGTAGTGGTCATCAAGTGGACTCCGGTGGAAGTTCGGGTTTGCGTTTCGGATGCGGTCGCGCCGCATGTGCCCACTTTATTGATTCGACGGGACCGCATAAACTGCCGACATGTGGCAGCTATGTTTGCAATACGTAAACAATTGACCAACGATCCGCCCCATGGATTCCCTCGACACGCTGCGCATCGTTCTGCGCGTCGCCGAACTCGGCGGTTTCGCCCGGGCCGCCGACAGCCTCGCGCTGTCGAAGGCCGCGGTATCGATCGCCGTGCAGCGGCTGGAGGCCAGCCTTGGCACGCAACTCTTCCATCGGACCACGCGCCGGGTCCAGCTGACCGCGGACGGGCAGGCGTTCTACGAGCGTGCGCGGGATCTGCTCGACGACATGGACGAGTTGCACGGCATGTTCCAGCGCGACGGTGGCGCGCTGAAGGGCCGCTTGCGTGTCGACATGCCGGCGGGCATGGCATCGCGCTTCGTGATTCCGCGACTGCCGGAATTCCTCGACCGGTATCCCGAGCTGTCGATCGAGATCAGCGGCACCGACCGTCGCGTCGATGTCGTGCGCGAAGGCTTCGACTGCGTGGTCCGCGTCGGCACGCTCGACGACAGCAGCCTGGTGGCGCGGCCCCTGGGGGCGATACGGCTGATCAACTGTGCCAGTCCGGACTATCTGCGTCGCTATGGCACGCCGCGCAGCATCGAGGACCTTCGCGATCATCGGCTGGTGCACTACGCCGGCACGTTGGGGCAGCGCCCGCTCGGATTCGAATATCCGGACGGCGGCGGCCATGCGGCATTGCCGATGGCGGGCAGCGTCACCGTCAACAACGGCGCCGCCTACGAAGCCGCGGCCATGGCAGGGCTTGGCATCATCCAGGTACCCGCCATGGCGATGCAGTCAAGGCTGGCCGCGGGGGAGCTGGTCGAAGTCCTGCCGGACTGTCCACCGCCGCCGATGCCCGTGACACTGCTCTATGCGCAGCGGCGCAATCTGCCGCGGCGCGTGCGCGTCTTCATGGACTGGATCGCGCAGGTCCTCGAACCGCATCTCGAACCGGTGCCGTCAAGCCCGCGCAGCGCCTTGCCGGCATGAACCGTTGATGTCCGGCGACGGCGGCCTGCTTGGTGAATTGCACACGCTGCTGCGGTACAGTCGAGGCCATGAGCAAGCCCCGTCCCACCGAGCCCGCCCACGACCATGGTGATGCCGCGCTGCGGCAGCGCGCCGCGCGCCGCAGCACGCTGGTCAGCGTGGCCGTCAATCTGGTCCTGACCGCGGCCCAGGCCATTGCCGGCGTCCTGGCTGGCTCGCAGGCGCTGCTGGCCGATGCGGTGCATTCGCTGTCGGACATGCTGTCCGATTTCATCGTGCTGTTCGCCGGCGTGCATAGCGGCAAGGGGCCCGACGAAGACCACCAGTACGGCCACCAACGCTTCGAGAACGCGGCTTCGCTGGCGCTCGGCGTGCTGCTGCTGGCGGTCGGCGTGGGCATGCTGTGGTCGGCTGCCGGCAAGGTGGAACCCGCCGCCGACACGCCGCCGGTCGGCATGGTGGCGCTGTGGGTGGCGCTCGGCACGCTGGTGTTGAAGGAATCGCTGTTCCGCTATCTGCTGGCGGTCGCGCACCGCGTTCGCTCGAGCATGCTGGCGGCGAACGCGTGGCATTCGCGCTCGGACGCCGCGTCGTCCCTGGTGGTCGCGCTCGGCATCGGCGGTAGCCTGCTCGGCTACCGCTGGCTCGACCCCGTCGCCGCGATGGTGGTCGGCCTGATGATCATCCGCATGGGCTGGCGTTTCGGCTGGAACGCGATGCAGGACCTGATGGACCGCGGCGCCGACGCGCAGACGGTCGAGGCGATCCGGCACAGCCTGTTGTCGACCCCCGGCGTACTGGGCGTGCACAACCTGCGCACCCGCAAGATGGGCGACCTGATCCTGGTCGACGTGCACTTGGAGATGGAGGCGATGCTGACCGTCGAGCAGGGCCACGCCATCGCGATGGAGGCCCGCCGGCGCGCGATGGAGAATCGCGACGTGCTCGACGTGATGACCCACATGGACCCGGTCCGCCGCGGCGGCGCCACGATGGACCGCGCGGCCGGCTAGCGCTTGCGCAGCGGCGCAAGCAGATGCGACAGGCCGTTGTGGTCGAGCTCCTGCATCAACGCCAGCAGCCGCCCGATTTCGCCGGGCGGAAATCCTTCGCGCGCAAACCAGTTCAGGTAGTTGCCCGGCAGGTCGGCGATCAGCCGGCCCTTGTATTTGCCGAACGGCATGGTGCGGGTGACGAGGAGTTGGAGGTCTTCGGGTTGCATGGCGGCTGCGAGCAGTTCGGCCGGGATGGGAACGCTTGTCGAACTGTTCGGGTGAGTCGGCGAGAACTACAATCGTATCCGACATGCCATCCATGGAACCGTCCACCAGCTCGATCGCAGCCCAGCAGGCGATGCGTGTCGCCCTGCTAGGCGCTCTCGGCCGCTGCCACGACGCCATCGATGCCGCCTTTGTATTCGGCTCGTTGGCACGCGGTGCTGCGGCTCCTGGCAGCGATGTCGACGTCTTCATCGTCGGCGACATCGATTTCAGAGAAGTCGTACGACTTTTCTATCCGGTCGAAGGTACGCTCGGTCGTGATGTCAATCCGGTGGTATTGACAGCGCGGGCATGGCGGACCCGGGTAAGCGAGCGTGATCCCTTTCTCTCCGACGTGCTGACCAGGCCGAAGTTGTTCCTGATCGGAAGCGAGCATGTCCTTGCAGAACTTGGTGGGGATCAGTCTCGACGTGGTGGTCCCGGATCGGAGGCACATCAGGCGACTTCTGGCTGCGGTCAGGCGAAATCTCGCTGATGCCCATATCGAGGGTCTGAGCAACGAGAACCGCTTCGATGTCGCCTACAAGGCGATCATGCAACTCTCCATGCTTGTGTTGCATGCCTGCGGATACCGTACGCTGACTAGCCGCGCTGGGCATCATCGTACGGCGATCCAGGCCTTGCAAGTGGCCATGGGACTACCGGTTGAACGACTGATCGTGCTGGACACCTTGCGCAAGCAGCGCAATGCCACGGACTACTCCGGAGATACCTTGCCTCCCGCACTGGTAGTCGAATGCATCGAGGCAGGCAAGGCATTGCTTGGCGACGTCTTGCACTGGCTGCATGCCGAGAAGTCGGAATTGCTCTCCTAGGCCATCAAGGATCCGAGGCGACTCTGCAGTGCCATCAACCAGCTTCGACCCCCGCCGCAGCCGTAGGCAGCGACGGACGAGTCCGCTCCAGCCGCACGCTCCAGGCCGCGACCGCCAGTGCCGATAGCGGGGCCAGCGCGGCGACCCAGGGCAGGGCGGTCAGGCCCGGTCCGTGGTCGATCACCATGCCGCCGAGCCAGGCGCCAAGTGCATTGCCGAGATTGAAGGCGGCGATGTTGAAGCTCGATGCCAGATTCTGGCCCGGGCCGCGCGCGTGCCGCAGCACGCGCAGTTGCAGCGGCGACACCGTGGCGAAGGCGGCGATGCCCAGGATGCCGACGAAGGCGACCACCGCGAACTGGTTGTGGATGGCGAAGGTCATCAGCGCCAGCACCGAGGCCAGCGACGTGAGCGTGGCGAGCACCGCGGCGACCGGACGGCGGTCGGCCAGCCGGCCGCCGAGCAGGTTGCCGACGATCATGCCGGCGCCGAACAGCAGCAGGATCGGCGACACCGCCGCCTCGCCATAGCCGGCCACCTTCGTCAGCAGCGGCTGCACGTAGGTGATCACCGCGAAGATGCCGATGGCCTGCAGGATCGTCATGGCAAGGCCCAGCATCACCTGCGGGCGCACCATGGTCGCCAGTTCGTCCTTCAGCGAGGCGGGCGCGCTGTGGTCGCGGCTGGCCTTGACCAGCATGCCGATCACCACCAGCGATACCAGCCCGATCAGCGTCATCGCCCAGAACGTCGAACGCCAGCCCAGATGCAGCCCGAGCCAGGCGCCGGCGGGCATGCCGAGCAGCGTCGCCAGCGTCAGGCCGGAGAACATCACCGAGATTGCCGAGGCGCGGCGGTCTTCCGGCACCAGCCCGGTCGCCACCACGGCGCCGACGCCAAAGAAGGTGCCATGCGTCAGCGACGTGATCACGCGGGCGATCATCAGCGTGGTGTAGTCCGGCGCCAGTGCGCAGGCCGCATTGCCGACGGTGTAGATCACCATCAGCGCCAGCAGCACCGCCTTGCGCGGCATGCGCCGCGTCAGCAGCGTCAGGATCGGCGCGCCGGCGGCGACGCCGAACGCGTAGCCGGACACCAGCATGCCGGCCGAGGCAATGGACACGTGCAGATCGGCGCTGACCTGCAGCAGCAGGCCCATGATCACGAATTCGGCGCAGCCGATGCCGAAGGAGCCGGCGGTCAGCGCGTAGAGCGCCAGCGGCATGCCGGCGCGCGCAGGCTTCGCAGTGGGGTTGTTAGTGGGCGGGATGGTGGCGGTAGGCGGGGCGGCCATGACAACTCTCCTATTGGAAGGCCCGCAGTTTGCCCGTCCCCATCTTTTTGAAAAACCGGCGGTATCATGAATCAGTTTCAATATTTGATTGATAATCATGGACCGTATCGGCGATATCGCGCTGTTCCTGCGCGTGCTGGACCTGGGCTCGATCAGCGCAGCGGCGCGCAGTCTCGATCTGTCGGTGGCCGTGGCCAGCCAGCGCCTGAAGCGGCTGGAACAGGATCTGGGCGTGCGGCTGCTGCATCGGACCACCCGCAGGCTGCACGCGACGCCCGAAGGCGCGGCGCTTGCCGAGCAGGGCCGGGGGCTCGTCGAGGAACTGGAGGCGCTTGGCAGTTCGTTGCGCCGGGCCGGTGGCGAGGTCACCGGTACGCTGCGGGTGACCACGGCGTCGTCGTTTGGCCGCCAGTACCTGTCGCCGTTGTTGCCCGAATTCATGGCGCGGCATCCGCAACTGCGGCTGAACATCCATCTGGACGACCGCGTGGTGGATCTGGTCAGCGCCGGCTTCGATCTGGCGGTGCGCATCGGTGCGCTCGACGATTCGACGCTGGTGGCCCGCAAGCTCGCCAACAATCGGCGGCTGCTGTGCGCGTCCCCGGAATATCTGCGCCGTCATGGCACGCCGCGCACGCCCGACGACCTGTCCCGGCACGAATGCCTGGTGCTGGTGGGAAGCCAGGGGCGGCAGGACCTGTGGCGGCTGGAGGACCCCGACGGCCGCGAGATCGCGGTACGGGTACGAGGCCGGATCGAGGCCAATACCGGCGAATTGCTGTCGGACGCGGCGCTGGGCGGGCTCGGCATCGCGCTGCATTCGTACTGGCATGTCTGCGCGATGTTGCGGGCCGGCCAGCTGGTGCAGGTGTTGCCGGACTACCAGATCGCGGACACCGGCATCTATGCGGTGATGCCGCAGAGACGGCTGGTGCCGCCCCGTGTGCGGGCACTGGTTGATTTCCTGGCCGAGCGCTTCGGCGATGTTCCGCCGTGGGAACGTGGCGGCGGACTCAAATGATCGCGTGCGCGGCGCCGATCTGCTCGATAACAAATCGCACCCGTGCAGCCACGTCGGCCCGCGGCAGCTCGACCAGCGCATAACCGCAATCGCGATACGCCTGCGCGACGGCATCAAAGGTGCGCTCGGCTTCGTCCAGCGATTGCTTGCGCTCGGCGTCCTGCCGATAGATTTCCGGCCAGGGCGGTGCGATGAAGACCTGTTGCCGATAGCGAAACGCGGCGGCGGCCCGCAGCAGATGCTCCGGCACCGGCAGTTCGCACAGCCGCAGATAGCCGATGACGTCCGGCACGCCGCGATCGAACAATACCGGGCCCGCTTGCCGCTGCCCCATGCGATAGGACCTCAGTTCCCAGCCGAGCATCGCCTCGGCGAAGGCCTGCCGGTCGCGCCACGGCAACGCGGGGCCGTCGATCGCGACCTGATCCTGGATGATGCCGCGGCCCGCTTCTTCCGAGCGGGCGTAGCCTTGCTGCTCGAGCGCATCGATCAGCGTGCTCTTGCCCGAGCCCGGGCCGCCGGTGAAGACGATCAACCGGGCGGTATTGTCGGCGCCGCGGGCGGCGGCATGGCGGCCCGTCAGGACCATGTCTTGTGCTGACATTGCTCCTTCCTCAAGTTGGGAGTATGGGGTGCTTCGGTTCGGCGCACTCGCGCCGCGACTACTTCGACGTGGCGATGCGCGCCGTCAACAGCGGGTAGGGATTGATGGCGCCGGCCGGCGTATAGATGCCGTAGTGCAGATGCGGCGGCGTACCGCGCGCGTTGCCGGTATTGCCGACATAGCCGAGCACGGTGCCCGGCATGACGCGATCGCCAGGCGCGATCTCGCCATAGCGGTCGAGGTGGGCGTAGTAGTGCATCTGCCGGCCCGGTCCCATGACCCAGACGACCTGGCCGCCGAGATTGTTGGTGCCGACGCGGGACACGATGCCTTCGGTCGCCGATACGACTTCGCGTCCGCGCGGCGCGAAGATGTCGATGCCCTGATGCTGGCGGCCGCCCGAGCGCGCGGCATTCCAGGTATCGCGCAAGGCGTTGGCCGATACGCCGGCGACCGGTATCGGCAGCGCTTTGGGCGCTGGCATCGCGGCAAGGCGCATGCCGTAGAACAGGCGGTCCAGCACGGGCTGGACGCGCGGCCAGGCCCACCAGGCGGCTGCCGCGAAGACAGCGACCCACAACCACCCCGAACGCCTGCGCAGGATCGACACGGGGATCAGCCTGCCGCGGGGTTTGCCGATCCGCGCGGACTCAGGCTGTTGCCCTGGTGGTCGCGATCGACACGCCGGCTTGCAGTGTAAGCGTGACTGGCGTCTTGCCGGCGATTTCCAGCAACCGTTCCCATTGCGCGTCGCTCAAGGCCGCCGACGTGTGCAGCGTGCGCTCGATGCGCGTATCGCCGTCACGGTTCTTCAGCAGCGTCAGCTCCACGCGAAGATCGCCGAGGTCCCAGCCCTTGCGGTCCGCATACATCCGCAGCGTGATCGCGGTGCACGCGCCCAGCCCGGTCAGCACATAGTCGTACGGAGCCGGCCCGGCATCCTGCCCGCCGGCCTTCGCCGGTTCGTCGGACACCAGCTGATGCTTGCCGGTGATGATCTCGTGCCGGTAATTCGGTCCGGCGGCGCGGACGCTGGCGTGGGAAACCGGGGTCATGGCGGGTGGCTCCTGTCGGGTCGGTTCACGAAATTGGCTGACATCGCGGGGCGAACACTGTCCTGGCCGCGCGAATCCACCGGGCATTTTATGCCTCAATTCGTCGTCAACACCCGCACCGGGCCGCGCCGCTCCAGCATGTCCACGACGACATGCCGGCCCGAGCGCCGCAGCGCGACGTCGGCCGAGCCCCCGCCGACCGCGAGGTTGCGGAAGACCACCTCGTCGAGGAAAGCCGGCAGAGCCGGCTCGTCGAAGGTGATATGCACGCGTTCGGTGTCGAAGCCCAGCCCCAGGCTGGCCTGCAGCATGTACAGCGGTGCGGCCGCGGCCCAGGCCTGCGGGATGCAGGCGACCGGATAGAAGGTCGGGCCCTGCGTGCCCTGGCGCGGAAAGCCGCAGAACAGCTCGGGCAGGCGCCGCAGGTCGATATAGGTGGACGCCGCGAACAGGCCCTCGAAAATCCGTGCCGCCTCGCGATGGAAGCCGTAGCGCGCCATGCCTCCGGCGATCAGCGCATTGTCGTGCGGCCAGACCGAGCCGTTGTGATAGCTCATCGGGTTGTAGCGCGCCTCGTTCGACGCGACGGTACGCACGCCCCATCCGCAGAACGACGTTCCCGACATCAGCGTGCGGACCACCGCGGGCGCGCGTTCGGGAAACGCGATGCCGGTCAGCAGCGCATGACCCGCATTCGACGTGCGCACTCGGCAGGGGCGCTTGTCGCCGTCGAGCGCGAGCACATAGGTGCCAAGCGCCTCGTCGAAGAACTCCGCATCGAACGCCGCGCGCAGCGCCTCGGCGCGCGCCGCGCATTGGGTCGCACGCTCGGTCATGCCCAGTTGCGCGGCGATGTCGGCGCCGGCCTGCCAGGCGCCGTAGACGTAAGCCTGGACCTCGGCCAGCGCGATGGGACCCTTGGCCAGCGTGCCGTCCGCATGGAAGACCGAGTCCTGACTGTCCTTCCAGCCCTGGTTGACCAGCCCTTCGGTCGTGCGCCTGCCGTACTCGACGAAGCCGTCGCCATCGCGGTCGCCATAGCGCTCGATCCACTGCAGGGCTGCCTCCAGGTTCGGCCACAGCCGCTGCAGCGTGCCGAGGTCTCCGGTGCGATGCAGATAGGCGCCGGCCAGCATCACGAACAGCGGCGTCGAGTCGATGCTGCCGTAGTAGCGGCGGAACGGCACCTCGCCCAGTTCGGCCATTTCGCCGTGCCGCACCTCGTGCAGGATCTTGCCGGGCTCGGCATCGGCGGCGGCATCGTTGTCGGTGGCCTGGTTGGCCGCCAGATAGCCGAGCACGCCGCGCGCGATATTGGGGTCCAGCCAGAGCGTCTCGAGCGCGGTGATCAGCGCGTCGCGGCCGAACACGGTGCTGAACCACGGAATGCCCGCGTAGGGATAGGGACCTTGCGGCGTATCGGTGATCAGCATGTACAGATCGGACACGCTGCGCCGGACCGCCTCGTTGAAGATCTCGTTCGACGTGACGATCGACGCCGCGCGCGAGGCCGAGTTGCGCAGGGCCCGCCGGGCATCGCGCAGCGCGCTGAAGAACGTGCAGCGCGTCTGCTGCGGAATCTCGCCGATGCCGCAGCGGATCTCGACGAACAGCAGCCGTGCCTCCTTCGGCTGCAGCTCCATCGTGAACCTGGCGCAATTGCCGCTCAGCCGGGTCGGCGCCGGATCGAACAGCAGCGCGGTGTGCCGGCTCTGCTGGTCCAATCCGGTATAGCCGAGAATGACCCGATTGTTCGTGATGCGGGGCGGGTGGTGTTCACCGCGGCGTTCGCGCTTCGAGCCGCGGACTTCGAACAGGTCGGCGAAGTCCGCGGCAAACGCCAGTTCGAGCTGGATGCGGCGCGGCTTATCGTCGAAGTTGCGGATCAGCAGCCGCTCGTAGCACGTCGCATTCCACAGGAAGCGCGAGCGGCGCAGATGCAGCACGTCGTGTTCGACTGTCAATTGGCCATCGCCATCGAACAGATCGGGATTGGTCAGGTCGCAGGTCAGCGTCGCGTTGTCGTCGCGCAGCGTCGACGACAGCAGCATCGGCCGCGCGCCATCGATCGACAGGAACAGGTGCGACAGGTGGCGGCAATCCCGATGGAACACGCCCTCGGGACTGCCGGGACCGGACAGCGCATCGCCATTGTGGTCGAACACCGCGAAGGTGTCGCCATGCTTGAGCGTGCGCGGCCTTCGCTCTTGCAGAGACGCGGCGGCCGGGATGAAGAACTGGGCGAGCTGGGTACCGCCGGGCCCGCTGGGCGCCGGCGCGTGGGTAGCGGCAACAGTGCTGGCGGTTGGCATCGTCGCGATCCTTTGCGGTTCAGGCGAGGGCGCGCAGACCGACGCGATCGCTGCCGATCGCGCCGCCCACCGTTGCACCCATGGCACGGCGCAGCAGCGCACCGGCGTTCAGGTCGGCCAGGCTGCGATAGATCTCGACATACCGCTGCGCCATTTGTTCCACGGTGAAGCGGCGCTCGAAGGTGGCGCGGATCCGGCCTCGGTCCAGTTCGTCGATGCGTCCGACCGCTTCCGCCGCCTGCTCGATGTCGTCGACGATAAAGCCGGTCACGCCTTCGTCGATGACTTCGGGCACCGAGCCGCAGCGATAGGCGATCACCGGTGTGCCGCAGGCCATCGCCTCGATCATCACCAGGCCGAACGGCTCCGGCCAATCGATCGGGAACAGCAGCGCGCGCGCATTGCCCAGGAATTCGGCCTTCTGGTGCTCGTTGATTTCGCCGATGAACTTGACCTTCGGATGCGCGGCGATCATCGGCGCGATGACCTCGTCCCAATAGGCCTGGTCGGCCTTGTCGATCTTGGCGGCGATCTTCAGCGGCATGCCGGTGCGCGCGGCGATTTCGATCGCCCGGTCGGGCCGCTTTTCCGGCGAGATGCGGCCGAGGAAGGCCAGATAGCCGCCCTTGGGCTCGGCACTGAACGGCAACAGGTCGCGCGGCAGGCCATGGTGCACCGTGCCGACCCAGTTGACGGGCGGCATCGGCCGGCGCTGGTCGTCGGAGATCGACACCAGCGGGAATTCGGGAAATGCACGATAGAAGGGAACCAGATCGGGCAGGTCGAGCCGGCCATGCAGCGTCGTGACGGTGCGCTCGGCAATATCGCGGATCAGCGGGAAATGCAGCAGATCGATGTGGAAGTGCAGCACGTCGAAGTCATCGGCACGCCGACGGACCTCGTCCAGCATCATGATGTGATAGGGAATCGGGTCTTTCACCCGGGGATCGAGCCGTAGCGCGATGTCGGAGCCGCGTACCAGCTTCGCGGCGGTCCTGGAGTCGCCGCTGGCGAACAGGGTCACGTCGTGACCCTGGCGGACCAGCTCTTCGGTCAGATAGGACACGATGCGCTCGGTGCCGCCGTAGAGCTTGGGCGGGCAACGCTCGGCAAGCGGGGCGATCTGGGCAATCTTCATCAGCAAACCTCCTCTTCAAGCGAAGTTGACTGTCCGGAAGCCGCGTGGCCGCGATGGCCGACGCGGCGCGGGTGCCGTTCCAGAGAAGACGGGCCGACGCCAAAATAGGGGCGGCTGTGTGACCTTCAAGAGCCCGTCCCCCCAAATTTTTTGGCGGCGCGCAGCGGCGCCGCCCTTCTGAATCAGTTATATGCGATGCCGAAACGGTGTGAAGAGCGGGCCGCATGACGGCCCTTGCGGGAGGGTGTTCAGGGTTCAACGCTGGCCGTCGCCGAGACCATGGCGGGCATGCCATTGCGCCAGCGATTCCTCGGGCCATTGGCCGCAATGGACATGGCCCTTGCCGCGCGGCACGTCGACCCAGGGCGCCGCATAGTCCAGCGCCGCCTCGACGACCTCGGGCGGCCGCGGCAGCGGGGTATCGATCGCCGACGCATGCGGATGGACCAGCTCCGGCCAGCGCGGATCCCACAGCCACAGCGGGCTGCCGCACTTCAGGCAGAAATGGCGCGATGCCGGCGAGCGAGTCGCGCGCTTGCCTGGCTCACGCATCACGGCGTGATAGATGCCCAGATGCTTGCGGCCCCGTACGCGCAGCGTGTCGGCGTCGGCGCCCAGATTGATCGCATAACCGCCCGACCCCGCCGTCTTGCGGCAGATCGAGCAATGGCAATGCATGAACGGGTAATACGAAGACGACTCGACGCTGAAATGCACCGCGCCGCAATGACAGGAGCCTTCCAGATGCATGGCGACCTCATCTTCAAGAGTGGTGGATCGAGGTTCTTATTGTGGAAGCGGATCGGCGCAATACCAAACCAATGCCAATCCGCTTGACGGGCTGCAGGGAAGCCACCGCGCAAAACAAAAAGCCCGCCGATCTTGCGATCGGCGGGCTTTCTGCTTGTTGCTGGCGGAGTGGACGGGACTCGAACCCGCGACCCCCGGCGTGACAGGCCGGTATTCTAACCGACTGAACTACCACTCCTTGTCGGCATCCGGAGGCCATTGGCATCCGGTCAAGCTGGCGTCCCCTAGGGGATTCGAACCCCTGTACTCACCGTGAAAGGGTGATGTCCTAGGCCTCTAGACGAAGGGGACTGGAACCGTTTCGCTGGCGCTGTGTTTTGCGTCGCGAGGGGCGCAAGTATAACGCTGTTTTTTTCGGATGTGAAGCGTCTTCGATGCAATTGGCGAATCGGCGGACACGGCAGATGCCTATGGCATCATTCCGGCACGACAACATGAGGATGGACATGATTCAGGACACGCACAGCAAGCTGATCGGATACCTGCTCTGGATCTTCGGGTTCACGGGCTCGCATCGCTTCTACTATGGCAAACCGGTGACAGGCACGATCTGGTTCCTGACGCTGGGTCTGCTCGGCATCGGCTGGCTGATCGACCTGTTCCTGATTCCCGGCATGGACAGGGATGCCGACCGCCGTTTCACCTCGGGCCGCGTCGATTTCAATATCGCCTGGATTCTGCTGACCTTCCTCGGCATCTTCGGCGTGCATCGGATGTATATGGGCAAATGGCTGACCGGCCTGCTGTATCTGGTGACCGGCGGCTTTTTCCTGATTGGGGTGCTGTACGACTTCTGGACGCTCAACGATCAGGTGTCCGACAAGAATCGCGTGTTCTCCTGAGCGGTGGACCGTTTCGATTGCGCACGGAGCGCTGACCGATGGCAGGCAGGCAAGGCACGCTCGGCCTGAAAGGCATCGCGCTGCTGGAGGCGGCCAAGGGCGCGCTGGTGGTGCTGGCCGGCATCGGCCTGGCGGCGCTGCTGCATCGCGACGCGCAGGCACTGGCCGAGGCGATCGTCGCGCGGCTGCACCTGAATCCGGGCAGCCGCTATCCGACGATCTTCCTGTCGCTGGCCGCGCATCCGGACGATCCGCGCCTGTGGGCCATCGGCGCGTCGGCCGCGGTCTATGCGGCGATGCGCTTCGCCGAGGCCTACGGGCTTTGGCACGAGCGCGCCTGGGCGCAATGGCTGGGGGTCTGGTCCGGCGCGATCTATATTCCGGTGGAACTTTACGAAGCGGCGCGGCATCCGACCTGGATACACATCGGCGTGGCCGTCGCCAACATGGCGATCGTTGCCTATCTGGCCGCGAGCCTGGCTCGCCGTCGCGGCACACCGCGATGACGGGCGGCTGATCCCGGCATGATCCCTGCAACGGCTGCAACGGAGACGGCCAGGGTCGTCGACAGGGACCGCCGAAGGCCGACCACGCGAGGAGCCCGATATGCCTGAATCGAACGATCCGACCCGGCCATCGGCCGATCCATCGGCACGGCCGCGGCATTTCTCGATGATCCGCGAGCTGGCGCTGGCCGACGTCTTCACGCTGGCCAATGCGGGCTGCGGCATGGCGTCGGTGTTCTTCGCGATGTTCTACATCGACAGCCAGTCGCTGCGGCATTTCCTGATCGCGGCGGCCTTCGCGCCCGCGGCCTTCTTCTTCGACGTGATCGACGGCCGTGTCGCGCGCTGGCGCCATGCGCATTCGGCGCTGGGCCGCGAGCTCGATTCGCTGGCCGACATCATCTCGTTCGGCGTCGGTCCCGCGGCGCTGGCCTTTGCCGCCGGCATGCGCGGCGGCTGGGACCTGATTGCGCTGATCTATTTCGTCTGCTGCGGCGTCAGCCGGCTCGCGCGCTTCAACGTCACGGCCGAATCGCTGTCCGGGGCCAGCGGCAAGGTCGCCTATTTCGAGGGCACGCCGATCCCGACCAGCGTGGTGCTGACCGGCGTGCTCGCACTGTGCGCATGGCAGGGGCGCATCGGCGACGCGCTGTTCGGCGGTGCCTGGACGCTCGGTCCCGCGGTGCTGCATCCGCTCGCGCTGCTGTTCGTGCTGTCGGGCTCGCTGATGATCAGCAAGACGCTGCGGATTCCTAAGTTCTAAGGCGGCGATCGTCTATCGCAGGCCCTATCGCAGCGACAGCCACACGGTCTTCGGCTCCGTGAAGTTCTGCAGCGCCGCGTCGCCATGCTCGCGGCCCAGTCCCGAGTCGCCGGCCCCGCCCCAGGGCAGCCGGACATCGGTATAGCCATAGGTATTGATCCATACGGTGCCCGCTTTCAACTCGCCGGCGACGCGGTGCACGCGGCCGATGTCGGCGCTCCAGACGCCGGCCGCCAGGCTGAACGCGGTACCGTTGGCGATGCGGATCGCATCGGCCTCGTCGTCGAAGGGAATCACGCTGGCCACCGGGCCGAAGATCTCCTCCTGCGAAATGCGCATCTCGTGCGCGACGTTGGCGAACACCGTGGGCGCGACGAAATAGCCGCGCTCTCCGACACGCATGCCGCCGGCCACCGCCGACGCGCCTTCCTGCTTGCCGATCTCGATATAGTCGAGCACCGTCTTCAATTGCGCGGCCGACACCAACGGACCCATCGTCGTATCGGGCAAGGCCGGGTCGCCGACGCGGATCGCGCGGGCTCGTTCGGCGAGCCGCTCGACCACCTCGTCGTAGACGGCGCGTTGCGCGAGAATGCGCGAGCCCGCCGAGCAGACCTGGCCGGCGTTGAAGAAAATGCCTGACGCCGCGGCGCGTACCGCCGCGTCGAGATCCGCGTCGGCAAAGATGAGGTTGGCCGATTTGCCGCCCAGTTCGAGCGTGACGCGCTTGAAGTTGCCGGCCGCCCCCTGCATGATGCCGCGGCCCACGCCGGGCGAGCCGGTGAACGTCACCTTGTCGACGCCGGGATGTCCGACCAGCGCATCGCCTACCACGCTGCCCTTGCCGGTGACGATATTGAGCACGCCGGGCGGCAGGCCCGCTTCGAGCGCCAGTTCACCGATGCGCAGTGCCGACAGCGGCGTGATTTCCGCGGGTTTGACGATCACGGTGCAGCCGCAAGCCAGCGCCGGCGCGATCTTCCACATGCCGATCATCAGCGGGAAATTCCACGGCACGATCGCGGCCACCACGCCGACCGGCTCGCGCACCGTATAGGTCAGCGCATCGGGGCGGGCCGGTATCACGTCGCCGTGGATCTTGTCCGCCCAGCCGGCGTAGTAACGCACGGTGTCGATCACCGCCGGCATATCCTGCCGCCGCACCGCCGCCAGCGGCTTGCCCGCGTCGAGGCTTTCCAGCGCAACCAGCTCGTCCTGATGGGCCTCGAGCAGATCGGCGAAGCGGTGCAGCATGCGGCCGCGCTCGGCGGCGCGCATGCGGCTCCAGCCTTTCAGCGCGCGGCGCGCGGTCTGCACCGCCAGCTCGACTTCGGCCGGGCCGCCTTGGGCAACCGTGGCGATCGGTGTCTCGGTGGCGGGATCGATATCGGTCGAATAGGCGCCGGAAACGGGCGCGACGCGCTCGGCGCCGATCAGCAGGTCGTGGCGCGGTATCGAAGACGAATTGGGCCAGATCGGGGAATTCGGGGAGGGCAGCGGACTCGTTGGCGGCAAAGGCGACGGCATGATGGCTCCTCACGGGATCGACCCGATGCAGTGTCGATTCAGTGTCCGCAAGCGCGGAGCCAAAGTCCAATTAATAGACCGGATTGGTTTATCAAAAAAACTTATCAAGCTGCAACGGCCGCGTTGTTGCCCGGTCGCGCCTAACCCGGCGCTGCGTTTTCCGGTGCGGCCAGCGCGAGGATCGCCGCATGCAATTCCGCGGCCACCACGGGCTTGTGCAGCAGCACCGTGCCGCTCGCATGCACGCTGCGCAGCCGGTCAGCCGCGGTATCGCCGGTAATGATGATCGCCGGTACCGCTTCTCCCAGTTGCCTGCGCAGCGCGGCCATGGCCTGCAGGCCGTCCCGGTTTCCGCGCAGCCGATAGTCCGCGACGATCAGATTGGGCCGGAACGCCGGTAGACAGGCCAATGCATCGCGTTCGGACTCCGCTGCCCGGCATTCGCATTGCCAGCCCGACAGCAATTCGGTCATCGCCAGCCGGATATGCGGATCGTCGTCGATGACCAGCGCGCGCACGGCGGGCAGCGGCTTCAACCGGGCCGGGGTATCGCTCGGCCGCCGATGTACCAGCGTGTCCAGGCCGGCCGGCGGCAGCCAGACCCAGGGCAGCGCCATGCGGAACACCGAGCCGCGCCGCGGCGTCGAGGCCAGCGTGACTTCGGTCGACATCGTCCTTGCGAGCCCGCTGGCGATCGACAGGCCCAGCCCCAGGCCCTTGCGCTGATCGCGCTCGGGATTGCCGAGCTGATGGAACTCCTGAAAGATCGCCGCGTGCTGCGACGGCGGGATGCCGATCCCCGTGTCCCACACTTCCAGCACCGCGTGTTCGCCACGCCGGCGGCAGCCCACCAGCACGCCGCCGCGTTCGGTATAGCGGATCGCATTGGCGATCAGATTGCGCAGGACCAGTTCGACCAGCGCCGGATCGGCAAAGACCGCGCAGGTCGTCTCGCGCGTGCGGTAGACCAGGCCGCGCGCCTCCGCCAGCGGCGCGAATTCATTCTCGAGCCGGTAGAGCAGCGGTTGCAGCCGGAACGCCATCGGGCGGGCCTGCACGACGCCCGCTTCGAGCTTGGAGAAGTCCAGCAAGGTGTTCAGCATTGCGCGCGCGGCATCCGAGGCCGATTCGATATGCGTCAGCAGCTGGCGCTGCTTGTCGTCGAGCGCGGTTCGGCTCAGCGAGACCAGGAACAGACCCAGCGCATGCAGCGGCTGGCGCAGATCGTGGCTGGCCGAGGCAAGAAACACCGATTTCGCGCGGCTGGCCTGTTCGGCCTCGCGCTGGGCCGATTCGGCGCGCGCGGTTTGTTCCCGCAGTTGCCCGATCAGTTCGATATTCTCGAAGCGCAGCGCAATCGAATGCCGCGCCACGCGGGCGTAGTTGCGCGCAAAGATGATCAGCACGATCAGATAGAGCGGCGTCGCCAGGAACATCGGCAGATAGTCGGGGTCGCCGGTGGCCAGAAAGCTGATCCATACCGGCAGGATCGCCGGCACGAAGAAGCCGACGGCGACCGGCAGGCAGGCCGAGAACACCGCGAGTGCCGCGGCGCTCATGCCGGCGATCAGACACAGCACCGAAATGACGATGGGCGGCTGGCGCACATCCAGATAGAGCAGGGCGATCAAGCCCCACAGCGAGCCGATGCAGGTCAGCAGCACCGTCATCCAGCGCGCGTAGTACGGCGCGCCGGCCTCGGTGGTGCGGGCCGGCATCCGATGGCGGCCGAGCACGCCGTAGGCGCAGGCCAGCGTCATCGCGGCCATCCATGGCCACGCGAGCGGACGATCGCCGGACAGCACCAGCTCCGCCGTCAGGAACCAGGATGCCAGCGCGCAGCCGACCATGGCGACGCTGAAGCTCTGGTCCAGCAGGTCCATCTGCGCCGCCAGCAGCCGGCCCTCGTCGAAGCGCGGCAGCAGGGGAAGGCGACGGCGGGCGCGGGCGGGCTTCACCGCACGGCCTGTATCAGGCCGCGCCGCTGCGCCTCGATGATGGCCTCGACACGGCTGACCACGCCAAGGTGATCGAGAATGGCGGCGACGTGCACGCGCACCGTGTTCTCGGACAGGCCGAGATGGTGCGCAATGATCTTGTTGGACCGGCCCAGCGCCAGCTGCTCCAGCACCTCGAGCTGGCGCGGTGTCAGTTGGCTCGGCAGGTAGCGTGCCGCGCCGGTCGCGAACTGGCCCGGCACGACGGTGTCATCGGCCGCGCAGAAGAAGTAGCTGCCGCCCTGCAGGCAGCGGGCGATCGCCTGCTCGATCTGCCTGGCCTCCGCCGATTTCGGCAGGAATCCGGCCACGTCCTTGAGCACCTCGGCGGGAATCGCATCGCGGCCGGACGTGCCAGAGACGATCAGGATGCGCGCCGCGGGGAAATGCCGGCGCAGCACGCGCACCCCCTCGATGCCGTTCAGGCCGGGCAGCTGGATATCGAGCAGGATGATGTCGATCGCGGCACCGGCATGGTGCTGCACCGCCTCCATCACCGTGCCGGCCTCGGCGATCGCGGATACGCTCTGGCTGTCGGCCAGCAGCAGCCGCAGCCCGGTTCGGAACAGCGTATGGTCGTCGATCAGCAGCAGGCGGGCATCGGGCATGGCGGTCGGAGATGGGCCGGTCATCGGCATCGCGCGACAGGGCTGATGCACGCCGATCGCGGCTGCCGGCCCTCGTCAGTGCTGGATTGGAATCGATTCCCGCTCGCTTGTCCATGCCCGCCGATCGGGCGCCGCCTAGTCCGGAAGGATTATTGGCGGGATGGGCGCATGGTGCGAGGATGCGCCGTGAGCGAAACCGCGACTCGCTCATACCACTTTGGAATACCCGCACCTCCCGGCTGCGGGTATTTTTTTGACTTGGCCTGATCGATCGATATGGCCGCCGTGCATGGCAATCATTGACCGCCATGATCGCCATGACCGCGCGGCCATGCAGCAGACATCATGCCGCCTGGTCCAGCGGCCATACCCGCGTATCGCGCGGCGTATCGAAGCGATAGTCGCTGTAGGGCCGCGCAAACAGCTCGGCGCCGAGGCGCTCGGCCTGCGCCATCGCATCGGTCGGATCGCGCACCACCTCGCCGCGGCGATTGCCGGTGCCGCGCACCACGCCCGCCAGTTGCGAATCGGTATAGCGGGCATACTCCTGCAATTGATGGACGATGCCGAGCGCCGCGCCGGCATAGCTCTCCTCGGAGGCCAACACGAGCCCCAATCGCTTGCGGGCGAGCTTGGGCATCACGTTGGCGGAATCCGGATGCGAGGCGGCGTAGTAGCAGAACATCCGGTCGAAGAAGGCCTTGGTCTGCGCTGACAGGCCATACCAATAGATCGGCGAGCAGAACACCACGCCGGCCGCGGGCAGGAAGTCCTGCAGCAACAGTTCGCGATAGCCGTCGTCGATGCCGCAGCTGCCATCGGGACGGCGGCATTGGCGGCAGTCGCGCAGCAGCCCGCCGATATGGTCGTCGAGAAAGCGCAGCTTGACCGAATGGCCGGCGCGCTCGGCGCCGCGCTGCACGGCCCGCGCCATCAGCGCGGAATTGCCGTCGCGCCGGGGGCTGCCGACCAGGATCAAGACCGGACGGGAAGAATGGGTTTGCGAGACAGTCGTGTCGGTCATCATGTTCCTTGCAATGTGGGGTAGCGACACGGGGACTGTAGGATGGCGGCTGCGGCGCGACAAACGAGCAATTCTCGCGCCGGATCAATTGGATTCATCCCAGCGTTTTGTGCGCATTTTTCGGAGCGCATTGCATGTTCGCTTCCTTGCCGATCGCCGCCCTGCGGGTATTCGAGTCCGCGGCGCGGCATCTGAGCTTCAAGGCTGCGGCAGCCGAGCTGTCGGTGACGCCGGCCGCGGTATCGCATCAAGTGCGCGGACTGGAGTCCTGCCTGGGTGTGGCGCTGTTTACGCGCTTGCCGCGCGGCGTCGCGCTGACGGTCGAAGGCGAGCGGCTGTTCCATCGAATGCATGGCGCGCTGCTCGATGTGGCACAAGCGATCGACGAGCTGCTGCCGCAGCCTGCGGCCGGGTCGCTGACGGTGACCACCACCATGTCGTTCGCGGCGCTGTGGCTGGTGCCGCGGCTCGGACGCTTCTATCAGGCTCATCCCGATGTGCATGTACGGATCGACAGCGACGGCGCGCCGGTCGATCTGCATCAGGACGCGCGTATCGACGTGGCCATCCGCTATGGCACCAGCGCGTGGCCCTCGCTGCTGAACGCGTGCCGCCTCGGCGAAACCTTCGGCGTGTATGGCTCGCCGGCACGGATCGCAGCGGTCGGCGCAGGAGCCCCTGAACTGATTACCGTGCGTTGGACCGATTCCACGCTGTACGACGATGGCTGGCAGGCGTGGTGCGATGCCGCCGGGGTGGGCTGGCTGCAGGATGGCGCGACGATGCGGGCCTACGAGGAGGAAAGCTATGCGCTGCAGGCCGCCGTCGCGGGACAGGGGCTGGTGCTCGCCAGTTCGATCATGGTGTCCGACAGCGTGCGCAACGGAATGCTGGTGCCGTATCGGCCCGATATCACGGTGGCGGGCGCCGCCTATACCGCGCTGTGCGTGCCGGGGCGCGAGCGCCATCCGCCGGTGCGCGCATTTCTCGCGTGGCTGGCGCGCGAATGGGGCTGAATAGCGTCATATCATTCAGATCGCGGCGGTTCCACCAGCGGCCGTGGGGAGGAAAGCATGCCGATCGCAGCCCGACACAGTAGTGCCCTTGCCGCCCGCCTCGCGAGCGTGGCGCTCGGCATGGCATGCATCGCCGGCATGGCCCCGACCGCATCGTTGGCCGCATTGCAGGATCACTTCCTGTACTTCCCGAGCAAGGCGCCGCTGGCTGCGCTGGTGTCCGGCGAATTGCGCGCCTGGCCGGGAGAGGACGACTTTCTGGGGCTGCTCGCTGAACCCGCTCGTGCGGCCCGCGCTACGGCCATCGTGTTTCATGGCAACGCCGGTCATGCCGGCCATCGCAAGATCTATGCGGACGCGCTGGTGGAGCAGGGCGTGCGTGTGATCCTCGCTGAATATCCGGGCTATGGTCCCCGCGATGGCCGGGTAGGCGAGGCCAGCTTCGTCGCCGACGCACAGCGCACCATCGAACTGGCGCACGCCCGCTTCGGCGCGCCGCTGCTGTTGATCGGCGAATCGCTCGGCGCCGGCGTGGCTGCCGCGGCCGCGGCGCAGCAACGCGACAGGATCGCCGGTCTGATGCTGATCACGCCGTGGGACCGGCTTGCCCATATCGCCGCGCATCACTACGCCTGGCTGCCGACCTCCTGGCTCTTGCGCGACCGCTACGACAGCGTCGCCAATCTGGCCGCATTCGATCGCCCGGTGCTTGTGGTGGTCGCCGAGCACGATCGGATCGTGCCGGCGCGCTTCGGCCGCGCACTGCACGACGCGCTCGGTACGCGCCGCGAATTGCGCATCGTGCCGGGCGCGGACCATAACGACTGGTTCGGCCGCGTCGATGGCGAGTGGTGGCGGCGGGCGGTTGAATTCCTGCTGGAATCGGGGCCAAAAGGCGCCGCCCGCTGAGCCGGTTCACCGGCATCGAAGCCAATTGCATTAATGTTGGAACTTACGGATCTGGCAAAGTATTGGTTATCCTTGCGCCATTGCATTGATTGAACCAATCCGATGAAACTGTCGCCCGCCATTCCAATTCTCCGTATCTTCTCGGTCGACAAGGCCAAGGAGTTCTATCTCGATTTCCTCGGATTTTCGGTCGACTGGGAGCATCGCTTCGAGGAAAGCCTGCCGCTGTACATGCAGATATCGCGCTCGGAATTGCTGCTGCATCTGAGCGAGCATCATGGCGACGGTACGCCCGGGACGGCCGTTTTCCTGCGGGTCGACGACATCGACGCGCTGCAGCGGGAGCTGGCCGCAAAACCGTACCGATATGCCCGGCCCGGTGTTGAAACGATGGACTGGGGAAAGGAAATGCAGGTGGTCGACCCCTTCGGTAATTCGCTTCGTTTCTGTCAGCTCATTGACGATTAATTATATTTCGAACACCTACCGTAGTAGGGGTTGCGAGGCGCCGCGCAAATTCCGTTGTGCGAAATCAATTACACTGGCGCAAAAAATAAGCTTTATTTCGGCAGGGGTCAGGAGCCAAAGCTTGGTGAAGAGTCGAATTGCGTCGGGCATGGCCCCGGCGCGCCAGTCGTATGCCATCGTCGTCGACGACCATCCGCTGGTGGCGCGCGGTATTGCGGGATATCTGACAACGCATTGCGACTACGCGGTGGCGCACTATGCCGCGAATGCGCAGGAGTGCTTTCAACGGATCGATGACGACGGTCCTCCCAGTCTGCTGGTGGTCGATTTCTGGCTGCCCGGCGGCACCGCCCTGGCGCTGCTGCGAGAGGCCGCCGCGAAGCTGCCATCGTGCCGCCTGCTCGTGATGAGCGGCGATGAGGACGCGCGCGTGCAGGTCAAGGCCATGGAGGCCGGCGCGCATGGTTTCCTGCGCAAGAGCGAGCCGCCGGAGACGTTCGCCCAGGCCGTCGCGACGCTGCGGCAGGGCGGTACCTGGTTTCCCGCGGTGCCGCCGGCGGAACTGACGCCGGCATTGCGGCGCGAACTGCCGCTGAGCGCGCGCGACCTCGGCCTGACCGACCGCCAGGGTCAGGTACTTGCATTGATGCTGCGCGGGCTGCCCAACAAGCAGATCGCCAAGGAACTGGCGATTTCCGAGCAGACCACCAAGGAACACGTGACGGCGATTCTCGGCAAGCTCGGTGTCAGCAATCGCGTCGAAGCCATCACGCTGCTGCACGGACGACGGCTGGAACCGTGAGCGAGCCGTCGTCGCAATCGCCGGGCATGCGTTCCTCCGCCGAATCGAGCGTCAGCCCGCGCGCGCGCGCGCGCCTGCTCGACATGACGTTCCGGCGGCTGGTCTTCAGCGTCAACGCGATTCCCTTCGTCGGCCTGCCGTTCGTCGCATGGCTTCATGCGGCCGGCAAGGACGCGCGTTCGCTGCTGGTCTGGACGCTCGCCTATTGCCTGGCCGCCGGGTGGATGCAGCTGGAGCGGCGGCACTATCAGCGCGAGCGGGCGCAGTCCGACGATGCGGTGATGGCCGAGCGCTGGCTGCCGGTAGTCAAGCGGATCGCGCTGGTCCATGGCCTGTGCCTGTCGATGGCGACGGTGTTGACTGCCGGCCAGGTGACGTTCGACTTCGCGCTGCTGCTGCACATCAGCCTTGCCGCCATCCTGGCCGCCAACGCCACGCACCAGACGCCGATCCTGGGCGCCTTCCAGCGCTTTTTTTTCGCGTGCTGGGGCGTGGTCACGGTCAACGTGCCGTGGAGCTTCCCCGATCACTGGCAGGTGGTGCTGCCGCTGACATTGCTGTATGCGGTCGCGATCTATCGGCACGCACTGATCGCCAATCAGTTCTTCCGCCAGCAGGTGCAGCTCGAAGATGATGGCATTCGGCTGGCGGAAAGCTACCGGCTCGCCAAGGAGGAGGCCGAGGATGCGCTGCGGGCGAAGAACCTGTTCCTGACCACCGCGAGCCACGACCTGCGCCAGCCGGTTCATGCGATGGGTTTCCTGATCGAAGCGATCGCGCAGCGCAATCGGGATCCGGCGCTGATTCCGCCGCTGGAGGATCTGCGGCGCAGCGTGCGATCGGTTCATCTGATGTTCAACTCGCTGCTCGACCTCTCCAAGATCGAACAGGGCATGGCGATGCCGCGCAATGCGCCGGTGGCGCTCGCTCCGATCATGGAGGAGGTTGCGGCGCTGTTCCGCGAGGAGGCGCATAGCCGCGATCTCGATCTGCGCGTGCGCGTGCCAAAGCAGGCTGCCGCGGTGCTGGCGGACGCCTCGCTGCTGCGCCAGTCGCTGGTCAACCTGGTCCACAACGCGCTTCGGTACACGCAGCGCGGCGGCGTGCTGTTGTCCGCCCGGCGTCGCGAGGCGGACTGGCTGCTGGAAGTCTGGGATACCGGCATTGGCGTGGCGAACGAGGACAAGAGCCGCATCTATTCGCCGTACTACCGCAACGAATATGCGTGGCGTATCGACAGCGCCGGCCATGGGCTGGGATTGGCGGTGGTGGCTCGCTGCGCGACCCTGATGGGTGCCGCATATGGGCTGAGCTCGGTGGAACGCCGCGGCTCGCGGTTCTGGCTGCGTTTTCCCGCCGCCGATCCCGCGCAGGCTCATGTGCACGCGATGGCGGCGGAATCGCAGGCGCGGCCGTCGAGCACGCTGCCCCCGCTGAGCGGCTGCTGCCTGATCGTCGAGGACGATCCGGTTGTCGTCCGGGCGTGGATGAGCCTGATGCAGGCATGGCACGTCGATGTCCGCTTTGCGGCATCGGCCACGGAAGCGTTCGCACTGCTCGACGGTGGCCTGCGCCCGCAGGCAATCCTGTGCGACCAGCGGCTGCGTTCGGGCGAGAGCGGCTTCGAGGTGCTGAAAGATCTGCTGGAGCGCTGTCCCGACGCCAGCGGCGCGATGGTCAGCGGCGAATTCGATTCGCCGGCGTTGCTGCAGGCCGAACGCGAAGGCTATGTGGTGCTGCGCAAGCCGTTGGAGCCGGCGCAGTTGCATGCATTGCTGTATCAATGGCTGCGGCGCGAAGAGGCGCTGCATCGTTCGTCGTGATTCGAGGGGGGCGATGCGGTGCCTGTATCGCCGTCCAATTCCTTGCAGGCGGTCAACATGCCGATTCAGATCCGTGACGAAGTACCAGCCGACATCCCGACGATCGAGGCAGTCGTCGGTGAAGCATTTCGCAGTGCGACGCATGCCAGCGGCACCGAGCCGCTGATCGTCAATGCGTTGCGCGCGCGGGGGCGGCTGTCGATTTCGCTGGTCGCCACCGACGCCGACCAGATCGTCGGCCATGTCGCGGTGTCCCCCGTCGCAATATCCGATGGCAGCGAGGGCTGGTATGGCCTTGGACCGATAGCCGTGCTGCCCGCATGGCAGGGAAAGGGCGTCGGCTCCCTGCTGATGAACGAAGCACTGGATACGCTGCGTCGGCGTAGTGCGCGAGGCTGCGTGGTGTTGGGCGAGCCCCGCTATTACGGACGCTTCGGCTTCGTTTGCCGGGCGAACCTGGTGTTGTCCGATGTGCCGCCCGAGTATTTTCAGGCGGTGCGCCTCGAGGGCGAGTGGCCGGTGGGGACGGTGCAGTATGACGAGGCGTTCTGGGTCACCGGGTAGGTGCTTCGAACGCTGTCGACCGTCGCGGCCAATTGGCCGCTGCCTTGTGAAAAGCCAATTCCCGCCGAATATGCCGGAACAGCACTGCGATTTGCCAAAGAGGCCGCTAGGGATAGACGATGTGCTGAAGTTGGACACGTTTACCGGCATGCATGGCGACTGTTTCGCGTTCTCGCCAGACGGCCAGCGTCTCGCCTTTTGTGTCCAGCGATCGCTTCAATCGGCAACACGACACACCGACGTCTTTCTCGCCGGTGTAGCGAGAAGCGAATTGTGGTGGATCGACCTTGCCTCAGGGCAAATAGAAGAGGTGACGGCCGAAGGAGACCGCTTTGCTCCTTGCTGGTCTCCAGACGGATCGATGCTGGCTTTTGGTGTGGCAACCTCGGAATCGGTCCGGCTGTCGATACTGAACGTGAGAGATGGCCGGCGCCTCACGCTGACCGGCAATCTGACGCTACGCGGCAAGCGCCCCTTCGACTGGATCGACGACACGCAAGTGGTATGCGCCATGGTTCCGGGCGGAGAATTGCCGCGCCTGTTCGACCTCGATCGACGCGCTTGCCGCAAGGCGCCCCAGACTTGGGCGCAGCTCGATCGCCTGGGGTCATCGACTGTCAGCGTGTTGGGACAGCGGGACTGGAGAGCCGGTCGCTAGTGGTGGAGGCGAGGAACCGTGCCACTACCTGGTATTCGATGTCCGAAGCGGGGAGGCGGTAGCCGGGCTCGGACCAGACCAGCAGCAGGCCTTGTCGTCCTTCCAACAGCGGTTCGACGACCCCACATTCCACGAAGCAGGCAACCTGCAGGCCGAAGAACCGCCGGAATTGCCGCAGGGCGAGCCTGTCGCTTGCCATCGCGCCTCGGACCGGTGGTTGTTCCTGGTCGAGGACGCCGCCGGCAGCGGATTGGTGCTCGTCGATCGCGCCGGCGAACGTACCGTCGAGCTGTTCCGCACCAATCGGCATTTGGCTGAGATCGAGGCCGGTGTGGTCCGCGATGTGCAGTTCACCGACGACGAAGGAAGCGCGAAGACAGTCCGCCTGCTGTTGCCGCCGGGATCGCGCCACGACACCACGTATCCCGCCGTCGTCTGGGTTTATCCCGGCGCAAGAGTTGGCCCCAAATGCCGACATCTGCTGAAGCCGCACGAATCCGGGCAATTCTGCCTCCATCTGCTGGCCGCGCACGGTTATATCGTGATCGAGCCGGATCTTTCCATTCCTTCGGACCTCGGTTCCCGCAATCTTGCGCAGTGCATGGCGCTCAAGGTCCAGGAAGCCGTGCATGCCGCCGTGAGCACCGGTTTGATCGATCCTGGGCGATTGCACGTGATGGGCCATAGCATGGGCGGATGGGCCGCGATGGCGCTGTTGGCGGAAACCGATCTGTTCCGCAGCGGCATTGCGATGGCCGGCATATCAAATCTGGTTAGCTTTCACGGTACGTTTGACGCCCGCTTCCGATATGACGACGATGGCAGTGCGACTTCGATGACAGCGATGTGCGAGCGGGTGTTCTCGATGCCTGGCCCGCCGTGCGAAATGCCAGACCGCTATATCGCGCTCAGCCCTGTATTTGCCGCACACCGGATCAACGCGCCGTTGATAATTGTCCAGGGCGACCAGGACTACGTCAGCATCGGCCAGGGCGAGGAGATGTACTCCGCGCTGCGTCGCCTGGGCAAACCGGTCCGATTTGTTCGCTACTGGGGCGAAGGCCATGTGATCGCGGGCGCCGCGAATATCGCCGACATGTGGACGGAGGTAATGGAGTGGTTGGACGAGGCCGATCGAGCAGCGGCTGGAGTACAGTGACCGGTGGGCTGATCGCCTATTGCATGATGGAATGCCCAAGCGGGCGCGGACAGGAGCGAGACATGAAAGGAAGCTGCCTCTGCGGCGAGATCGAGTACGAGGCCCGCGCCTTGGCCGGCCAGATCGTCCATTGCCATTGCCGCAAATGCCGCAAGGCCCATGCCGCTTCTTACGCGACGACGGCGCGGGTGGATCGGCCCGATTTCCAGTGGCTGAAGGGAACATCCTCGCTGGGTTCGTACGAATCCTCACCGGGGAAGCTGCGCCACTTCTGCAAGCAATGTGGCAGCCAGCTGATGGCCGAGTGGGTGCATCAGGATCAGGTGATCATCCGCGTGGCGACACTGGATGAAGATCCGGGCCAGCGGCCGGCGGCCCATATCTGGGTGTCCGAACAGGCCGATTGGCTGATGGATACGGAACTGACCCGGTCGTTCGACAAGGCGCCGCACTGAGTTTTTTAGCGGCGGCTGTATCAATCCATCGAGAAGTCCGGCCACCTGCGAGGCGCCAGCACGGACCACCGCTGTCCACCTGCGTACAATGCCGGGCTCGACTCCTGAGATGACCCCGTGAAGAAAACCGACCTCGAAAAAAACAAAGGCCTGAAGATCGCCAACAGCATGAAGCAGGCAGGCGCCAAGCGCGGCGGCCCGGCGCCGAAGACCGACCATCGCGGCGCGGCGGCGGCCAAGACCGGCCTGCTTGGCAAATTGCTGGGAAAGGCGGTGCCACCAAAGAAAGAGCAGGATTGAGGCGTACCGCCCCGATGCCTCAACGCGTTGCCACTGGATTGCCGCTCTGCTGGCTTCCAGGCGCCTTGCCCGCCACCGGTTGGTTGCGCGTCCAGTTAATGAAGCCGTTCAGCATTGGGTGGAGCAGTGGATCGTCGAGGCCAGCCATATTGAAGGCCGAATTTTCGATCTGTAGCACCGTTTTCCCGGTTCGGGCGTCAATGGCCTTGAGCGTGCCGTCGACGCGGTAGCCGGGCTTGTAAATGGCATTTGGCTCGACGATCAGGAAGGGCCCAATTTCCTTGCTAAGACTGTTGAGGCCGACCAGATCGGACACGCTCGGCACCTTGCTCCCCAGATCACGGTCTATGATGATCTTTTCGAGGTCGCTCTTGGTTACGACCTTGTCGAAGGTCTGCATGTCCTTGAATGTGGATTCGAAGAACTCGACAAAGCGCGGGTTGGGTGTATCGGCGTTGATCTTGAGATACAACATCCTCTTGTAGGCGGGGTCAAACTTTTCCTCCACTCGCACCTCTTCAGCCTTTAGTGTAGTGGTGGTTGCGTACATGCCGGTGGTGGCGTCGGGCTTCTTGATCTGGAGTGTGGTGTTGCAGCCGGCGAGCAAAGCAGCAAAGAGCACGGGTATGGCAATACGAAACATCGATCCCTCGCGAGATATTGTGGAATCGATAGTATCGGCAGCTTGTCCGACCGCTTTAGCTGTATTCGTCCATGCTTTGGAGGGGTTGCACTTCCGCGGGGCGCACCGTTAGCGCACCCCCCGGTGTGCAGACGGCCATCGGAATATGGTGCCGCTCATTCCGCTCCAAAGGTCAGCGATCGATGTACGGCCACCCCCGCCATCACGCCATCGGAACACGCCCACGTCACGCTATGCGCGCCCCGCGTGATATCGCCCGCGGCATAGACGCCATCCACGGTAGTCGTCTTCAATTCATCGGTCCGAATGATCGACCCAAATGGCGTTTGCTCGATAACGCATCCAAGCTGATGAGCGATGTCGCTGTTCAGATAATTGCGCGGACCGACAAACAGCGCATCGATCGGCGCCGTGGCGCCGTCAGCAAATTCGATGGCCGATAGCTGTGCCCCTTCCCCATGCAAAGCCTTGACCTTTTTCGGCTCGATGGCGACGCCACGCTTCTCCAATTCGGCAAGCACACCGTCGTCGGGTCGGGGATCGCCGTTCAAATAAAGCGTTGTCGGTCCCCATTCCGCAACCAGCATGGCCTGATGGACCGACATCGGCGACATGCTCAGCACGCCCAATCGCTGATCGCTGAATTCGAAGCCATGGCAATACGGGCAATGAATCACGGACTGGCCCCAGCGTTCGTTCAGT
Organism: Cupriavidus gilardii; assembly: GCF_008801915.1. Taxonomy (GTDB): domain Bacteria; phylum Pseudomonadota; class Gammaproteobacteria; order Burkholderiales; family Burkholderiaceae; genus Cupriavidus; species Cupriavidus gilardii. The sequence goes on along the minus strand of NZ_VZOV01000014.1, from coordinate 8,362 downwards.
CCCGGCAGGTCAGGCAGTTCGTCCGCGATGCCGTACGCGAGCACCAGCCTCGCGCCTTCCACCACCTCCCCGCTCTCCAGCTTGACCGAGAAGGCGCCCACTTCTCCCGACGCGCGGACGGCCTTGCCTTCCATGAACGTCGTCGTCGGATACGCGGCGACCTGCTGTCGAGCGGTCGCCAGCACGGCGCCGGGATTGCTGCCGTCGTGCGCGAGGAAGCCGTGCGAATGCGTGGCAAAGCGATTGCGCGGGGCGCCCGCGTCGATGATGCAGACGGACCGCCTTGCTCGCGCGATATACGTCGCTGCGGACAGGCCGGCGAAACTTCCGCCGATCACGATGGCGTCATACCGCATGGACGTGCTCCAGATCGTGACGGCCGCCGCGGGCGACCATCCGTTGGTGGAAATCGGCGCTCAGCATGGCCAGCGTGACCTCGCCCAGCCGCGCCAGCAACAGGGCCTCGGCGTCGTTGAACGCCTGGTCCAGGGCGGCATTGACAGCCTGCTCGACCAGGCAACCGGGCGATTCCGTCCGGTTGCCGATCGCCAGAAGCGAGGGGCAGCCGAGCGCGGTGTAGACGTCGCGCAGCGTGACCGTGGACAGGTCGCAGGCGAGCGTCCAGCCGCCGCCGTGTCCCTTTTCCGAGCGCACATAGCCATGCTCGCGCAGGCCCGCCATGACGCGGCGGATGACCACGGGATTGGTGTCCATCGCCTTCGCGAGGACTTCGGAGGTGACCGGGCCATCGTGCTCGGCCATGTGCAACAGGACGTGGAGCACGCCTGACAGTCTGCTATCGCGTTTCATGAAACTTATGGTGTTACATGAAACGCCGAATGTCAAGGTAAAGGTCCGTGAAGGCCGGCGAAGGCCGGCGAAGGCCGGCGAAGGCCGCGACGGGCCGCGAAGCCGCGAACGCCGCGAAGGCCGTCAAGGGCTGCCATGGCGGCGGTCGCGGCGTTCGCGATGATCGCGGCCCTCGCGCAGCGCCTCAGACCCAGATATCGTTCTGCACCGTTCGTTCGCCGCCTTCTTCACCGGTATTGCGCACGCCGCGCGGCTCGATCAGCAGCAATTTCACTTCTTCGGCCGCAAAGGGCTTGTGTTCGACGCCCTTTGGCACGACCGCCATCTGGCCGGCGCGCAGCACGATCGCGCCATCGCGAAGATCGATCCGCAATTCGCCCTCCAGCACGATGAACGTCTCGTCGGTATCGGCGTGCGTATGCCAGATGAAATCGCCTTCGAGCTTGACGACCTTGAACTGGTAGTCATTCATCTCGGCGACGACGCGCGGCTGCCAGTGGCCGTCGATTTGCCTGATCTTGTCGATCAAATCGATGGCGGTGCCCTGGCCGCGGGTGGCCGGGGCCGCGTGATTGTTGGCTTGCATGAGTGCTCTCCATGGATGCGGAGAGCACAGCGTAGGCGGACGCTGCGGCGGCGTCTTGAACGATTGTGCGAGCCGGATTGGCGCGCAGAATCAGCGCCCGTTGGCGGCGTGGACCATGCCGAGCCACCTGGCCGGGGAAATGCCGTACGCCCTGGTGAAGTGCCGTGTCATATGGCTTTGATCGGCAAAACCGGCGGCGGCCGCGCATTCAGCCAGCGCGACGCCGTTCTGCATCAGGCGGCGTGCGCTCTCCAGGCGCCGCATCGTCAGGTAGTGGTAGGGACTGGTGCCGTAGAACGTGCGGAAATCGCGCGACAGGCTCCAGCGGTCGCGCCCGCAGGCCGCAGCCAGCTTATCGAGCGTGACGATGCGATGCGACGAGGCATGCAGATAGTCGCGCGCGAGCTGGGCCGCACGGAAGTCGCAGGAGGGACGCAGCGGCCTGGCGCCGGAGGCAGCGTCGAGCGCCAGCGCCAGCTCGACCATGCCGTCGTCCTGTTCCAGCGGGTCGAGCCGCGTATCCGGTTGCTGCAGCAGCGCCGCGGTGGCCGCGAACAAGCGCGGATCGTCGCTGATGCCGCCTTCGATGAACGGCAGCGGCTTGCCGCCGAGCACGGCCTGGAAGACCGCGGGCTCGATATAGAGCATCCGATAGCGAAAGCCCTCGTCGGTACCGGCCTGTCCGTCGTGCGGCTCGTCCGGATGCAGCACGATGGTCTTGCCCGGCAGGCTTGCGCGCAGGCTGCGCCGATACTGGAAGCATTGCACGCCGGCCAGCGTGCGCCCGATTGCGTAAGTATCGTGCCGGTGCATCGAATAGGCATTGCCGGTGAGGAAGGCCTCGATGCGTTCGATGCCTTGCGCCGGCTCGGCGCGATGCACCCAATCGGGGCGTTCGGCACGGCGTGTTGTCATGACGGGAGATGGATTCAAGCGGCAATGATGCGCGATATTGTCTGCAGAATGTATAGCCTTGCGCCCGTACCAGCAATCGGCTGTAATCCCCGGGGCGCGTCACTATCCGCGTCGCCGAATGACAACCCAATAACGAGACAAGCGAACCCGCCGTGTTGAAAACCCGTATTGGCATTCTTGCCCTGGCGATTTCCGCCCATGCTGTACCTGCCTTTGCCCAATCCGCCGTCAATCGCGACGAATTCTATTGGCTCGGCGAAATCAACAAGGCCACCACCGTCATCAATACCGATGAAGGCCTATTGGACAAGTCGCTCGCGCCGCGCATCGCGTCGGGCATTGTCAAGGTGTTGGACGACGGCAATCGGCCGGGCGGGAAGCGGCCTTCCACGGTGATCACGTTCGAGCCCCTGCTGATCCAGGCGGCCGGCGTCGAGGTCACCCTGCTGCATGCGGGGCGCTCGAGCCAGGACATGCATGCGACCTACCGCGCGGCGATTCTGCGGGACAACCTGCTGAGCCTGGCCGACCAGTTGAACAAGACCAGCCGTTCGCTGGTGTCGCTGGCGGAGAAGCACGCCAATACCATCGTGCCGAATTACACCAATGGCGTGGCGGCGCAGCCCAATAGCCTCGGACACTATCTGCTCGGGCATGCTGCCGGGCTGGAGCGCGACGCGCAGCGAATCCGCGAGGCCTATGCGCGCATCGACCGATCGCCGATGGGCACGACGGTATTGAACGGCACCAGCTGGCCGCTGAATCGTGCGCGAATGGCCGACTATCTCGGCTTCGCGGCGATCGTCGACAACGCCTACGACGCCGCACAGATCTCCTCGACGGAACAGCCGGTGGAAGTGGGGGCGATCGTCACCAGCATTGCGCTGCATGCGGGCAATTTCATCGAAGACGTGATGACGCAGTATGCGCAGTCGCGTCCGTGGATGCTGCTGCAGGAGGGCGGCAGCAATACCTACGTGTCCAGCGCGATGCCGCAAAAGCGCAACCCCGGCCTGCTCAATACGACGCGCCGGCATGCCTCGACGGCGGTCACGCTGGCGATGGGGCCGGTCATCCAGGCGCACAACATCACGCCGGGGATGGGCGACGCCAAGGAGGTCAAGCCCAACAGCGAAATGGTCCAGAGTGCGATCCGCGTGCTGCAGGGCTGGGACAAGATCCTGAACGCGCTGGTAATCAGCCCGGAGCGCGCGCTGGAAGAACTGAACAGCGACTGGACCGCTTCGCAGGAACTGGCCGACGTGCTGATGCGCAAATACAAGCTGCCGTTCCGCGTAGGTCATCATTTCGCATCGGAAGTGGTCGATTACGCGAAGGCGAACAATATCCGGCCCAGCGAATTTCCATATGCGCAGGCGCAGCGCATCTATGCGGAGGCGGTCAAGGGCCAGGGGCCCGCGCAATTGCCGATGAGCGAAGCGGAATTCCGCGCCACGCTGGATCCGGTGGCGATCGTTCGCCACCGCGCCACCGTTGGCGGTCCGCAGCCTGCCGAGATGGAGCGGATGCTGAAGGCCGCGAAGCAGTCGCTGGCGCAGCAGGATGCCTGGATCAAGGAAAAGCGTGGCCGGATCGATGCATCGCTGGCCCGGCTGGATCGGGATTTCAGCAAGCTGGTGAAGGCCGCGAACTAGGCTCGGGCGCGATGTTGATCCGATGAAAGCCGTTCGATCAGCCGCTGCGCGTCGAATGGCGCCTTGACCTTCATGTCGTTATCGAAATAGTAGAGCGCATCGACCGGAAAGCCGCATCTGGCCGTGGGGTGTTCACTACCTGTTCAAAACTCATTCAAAATAAGATCAACAGGAAACGCGCACCTTCATCGGCTCGATGCCTCTGCTGTTCGCGTAAATCGCCGCAGTTGCATCGCTCATATGCCCGAGGAGCGCCTTGGTGTCCACGCCGCCTTGCGCGTCATACAGCCGCTTGGAGAGGCTGCGGATTTCGTGAAATGTCGGCGCGTCATCGCCGGTGATGCCGGCCAGTTCCCGCGCCTTCTGGAAGCCCGTGGTCAAACTGCCGATGCGGATCTGCGAACCACGTTTGGCCGGGCCCCAAGTCTTCGTCTGGTGCAACAGATAGCGGCTGACGATGCCGGTTCCCTTGCAGCGCGCCAGGACGTCGGCCACGCTCATGCCGATGGCGTCCATGCGCAGCGATAGCGGGATGGCGATCTGAACGCCAGTCTTTGCGCGGGAGGCGATAATCACGTCGCCTTGGATCGCTGAACGCTCCCATCTGGCAATCGTGGATCGGTCTTGTCCCGTCACGAGCGCCAGTAACATGGCGTTCTCCAGATAATCCAGAACCTCCGGTGCCTTGGCGAGGACCGCTTGGAAAGTCTCCAACGTCAGGCGCCGCCGTCGCACCTTCACGCGGATTTTCTCGGTCACCTCAACGGGATTCGATTGCATCCAGCCCAGCGCTACGCCTTTGAGGCACACCTGCATGAGCCGCGAGCGGACCACCTGCGCCATCCGCTGAACTCCACGCGCCTTCATCTCCTCGAGGAGTGCTGCCACATCCTTGGCCGTGAGCTCATCGCAGCGGATATGGCCGAGACCATCGCTGATGATCTTTTGCGCGGACTTGATCGTGTAGAGGGACGACTTCTTGTAGCCTTCCAGAGGCATGCGGGCCACGAGGTCCGCGATGGTTTCCACCGACGAGCCGACACGCTCAGCTAGCGACTTGCGGGCCAACCCCTTCTCAGCCACCACGTTGGCTTCGATCGCCTCGTGAATGGCCTGTGCAGTTGGCACCCGACCGATAACATGCGTCTTGCCGTCGCGCGGGTCGCGCCAGGTGAAGTACCCCGGCCGCGGTTCATGCAGGTTGGGCGGGAAATGGGCGCGCTTGCGAATACGGGGGCGGGCTGCCATGGCTTATCGAGGAATCCGTTGTGCGAGGGTGGGGCGCGCGATGGCACCCTGGAATGTGGCATTCTGGTCCACATAGTAGGCCCGGCCGACTTTGACGGGCGGCGGGTAGATCTTGCCGTCCTTGATCCAGAGCCGCGCGGTGCGGATGGCCGGGGGCGGATCAAACTGGCTCTTCAGCCATTCATCGAGGCGCTTCTTCATGTGCCTTCTCCAGATTCCAATGCTTGCGGGTCAGTTCGATGATGCGTGCTGCGGTGTCGCTCATGCCCTGCGGAACTCCACCACCCACACCCAGGGGTTCGCTGCCCACGCGCCGGCGCCGTTCAGTTCCTCCCAGAGGATGGCGAAGCTCCGTTGCGGGTGGCTGAGCCTGCGGCCGAGCTGCTCCCCGGTCTCGCCTGTCAGCGGATACGTGCTCTCGATGGTGCCCGGGTTGAACATTCCCTCGGCAATGGCGTCTTCGTAGCTGATGTCCTGCAGGCGTTCGACCCGCACGCCGGTGACCTCAAGCACCAGCCGGCACGCCGCGCGCGGCATGTGGATGCTGGGGTTCCAACGGATGCCGTCGTGCTCGTGCCCCCGATCGGCGCGGTAGCAAGCCCGGCTGGGCATGCTAGGGAAGTCAGGGTTGAAACCCCACGTCTCCCGAACCCAAAGGCGGTCGCCGGGCTGGCCATAGGGGCAGTGTTCACGCAGATACTGGAAAAATGCGACCGGCGGAGCTGCGTCGATGTGGCGGTCCTTCACGACACGCCGCGTCTGTGTCTTTCTGCCGTCGAGAATGGCGCGCACCATGGCGCCGGAGAAGAGGATGGGGCGTTCTTTCATGCTGCCTCCCTCTCATCCAGCTCAATCCGAATCTGCGTCGTCCGGATCAGGTCGTTTGCGTACTGCAGCGTCATTTCCAGCGACTCGGCGCGCAGCACCTTGATCGCCTGGCGCACTGCCGTGATGTCGGCCATCTCCAGCGGCATCGCATAGCGCAGCTTCCGAGCCAGCAGCCGAAGCGGATCCAGCGGCATTGGCCTGTGCTGGCGCATGGCGTGCGTATGGAAGGCGTCGATGATTCCTTCCAGCGCCGGAGCGGTCTCGTAGTAGTGGCCATCGTTCAGGTCGCGGAAGATCGGCGTACCGTCGCGGGTGGCCATCACTTCGCCGTCGCGCTCGATAGCGTCGAGCATGGATTCGAGCGGGTTGAACACCGCGGCCACCCTCCAGGGTTCGGAGCGCAGCTTGACGCCTCCCGAGTTCCACTTGGGGCGGTACGGCTTGCGGGGCTTCTGGCTTCTGCTCATGGCATCACGGGAATAAAAAGGCGGTCGCGCTACGCGGGGGACGAAGCGCTCCGCGAAGGGGTCACGCAGACTTGCGTTCAAGCTCGGCCACCATCTGCTGCAGCTCGGCTTCGAACTGGAGCAGGGCGGCTTCGAGGTTCGCAATAAATCCTTCGTCGCGCTCGATGCGCTCGTGGTACAGGCGCAGTCGTTCGCAGGCTCGCGGGTCGTAGCTGGTGAACTCCCACCACTTGCGGCCAGTCACGAACATGCAGCCTTGCACCTGGGCCATGTGGTCGCGCGGCATGCCTTCGAGCCACGTCTGGATATGCACCGATTCGTCCATCGGGCATTTCGACTCGTAGCCGCCGTCCTTGCCGATCAGGCCGTCTGCGCTGCAGCCGATGAACGGGTAGTCGGGATGCGTGACGAACTGCGCCGGCTCGACAATCAGGCCGGTTTCGAGCTCGAACGCCTCTCGGGCGTACTGCTCGACCTCGGTGCCCCAGGTGAGCGCCTTGCCTCCGACCTCGTGCATTGGCTCGCCGGACAGGCGCTCGAAGGCCAGTTCGCGCATGTACTTCGCGCGCGCCGCAGTCGGTGCGCCGTCGCGCTTGATGGCGATGACGTCGACGAAGCGCGATGCAGTGATCTTTCCCGCGCGGGCCTTGCGCCAGTCCTCGGTGCGTTGGAGAGGTTCACTCATCGCCGTCTCCGCCTTCGTTGGCCCGACCTTCGCCGGCCAGTTCCTTGAGCCGCTTCAACTCGTCCTGACCGATGGCTTTGCGTTGCTCTTTCGTCAGCATCGACCATTCCTCGGCCAGGGCCGTCGCGCCTTCGCTCTTGGCGACCATCTCAAGGTTGAAGATGATGTTGTTCAACTCGTCGGTGCGCTCCGCAGGCTGGGGCAGGGCAGCCGCGGCGATTTCGGCGGGCTTGCGCGGCGGCGGCATGCTTGCGATAGCCGAGCCATCCTGCAGTTCATCCGGCGTGTAGACGCCGAGGATGACGTCCGGCGCGTGGAGGCGTCCCCATCGCTTGGCTGCGAGGTATGCCAACTGCTGACGCGGGTCGGTTGCCCAGTTCGGCGAGTTACGGGTGTCACCGACTTGAGCCATTGACACCTCGAGCACGCGCGGCTCTGTCTCGCCCTTAAGCGTCGCCCACACACGGCACCAGCGGTCCGGGCTCTTGTCGGTCTTGCCGTTGACGCCGACCCAGTTATCCGACCATTCGAAGTTCAGGCGCGTGGCGAGGGCTGGGGACGAATTCAGGACCGCGATGACCAGTTGAGCCTCGTATCCGAGCGTTCCGTTCACAAGGTGCGTCTTCTGCGCAACGGCAAACGGATTCATGCCCCACTGCATGGCCTGCAGGCTCACGGCAAAGCAATCGCCCTGGCTTCCCTGCAGGTGCTTCGGGATAGTGGTGCGTCCGCTCGCCATCAGATCAGCGATGCGGATCACGCTGTCCATCGCATCGTTGCTCAGGACGAGGGAGGCGGAGCTGAACCCCTCTGCCGCCGGCGGCATCTCGGTGATCGGCGTGATGTTCGAATTTTCGATGGTGGTCAGTTCAGACATATCTATCTCCAAGCCGAGACTCTGCCGGCCGTTGAGGGTTGGGAAATCAGGCGAGACGTGCGCCAGTCATCGCGTTGTACTGGCCCTTGCGCGGGGCATTGGCCAGCGACAGCACGTAGCGATCGCCCAGCGCGGCCTTTGCCTTCTGGCGCAATCCGTCCTCGCGCGCCTGGCGCTTTTCTGCCTCGGTCAGCGGCGACTCGTAGTGCCGCAGGTCGAATCCTTTGGTCGGGGTCATGTCATTGCTCCTTCGCGGGTTTTGCCAGGCCGCGCCATGGCGCTTCGATATTG
>NZ_VZOV01000013.1 GCF_008801915.1 Cupriavidus gilardii | reverse complement strand
GGTGGCGGCCACCGGCGGCACCGGAACCGGCACTGGCGGTGCGGGTGGCGCGGGTACCGGCGGCGCGGCGACTGCTTCGGGTGGTGCCGGCACCGGCACCGGCGGCGCGGGCGGCGCGCAGACCAGCGTGGCGGGTAACGGCGGCACCGGCGGCAATGCGACCAATGGCGGCGCGACCACCACGGCCAGCAATGGCAATGCGACGGCCGGCGCTGGCGCAGTGGGTGCGGCTGGTGCGGCCAGCGGTGCCGGCGGTGCCGGTGGCGCGGGTGCGGGCGGTACCGGCGGCGTGGGCAACGGTGCGACCGGCGGTGCCGGTGGCGCTGGCGGCGCGGCGCTGGCCGATGCAGGCACGTTCAACATGTCCAACGCGATGAGCAGCGTCGGGCAGTCGGCGGCCGGCATCATGATCGCCAACCAGAACAGCGGCCTCGGCTCGCTGGTGCAACAAGCCGTCACGGTCCAGGCCAACCTGGCTGTAGGCAGGTAAGACGCTGCGCGGGCGCTGATGCCGGCGCATGGATGGCGCGCCGGCATCGCGCCTTGCGCGGTGTCGCTCTGCAGGAGTGGGCGTTCCGGCCTCGGCCGGGATGCCCGTTCGACGGAACGTCCTGCCTCCCGCCATGCGGAGACGGGACACAAGGAGGCACCATCATGCGAGCGGTCCGCACCGCTGTCGGCGCTTTGACGACAGCATTCCTGCTCTGGCCCGGCCTGCAAGCCGCGGCGGAGCCGTCCGCCGCGCCGGAAACGGCGGGCCCGATGGCCGCGATGCCCACTGCCGTCGGCATGCCGGAAGAGAACGGGAAAGGCAACAGCAGCAACACCGCCGTGGCGGCGCAGACAACGGCCGACCCCTCGCCGCAAGGTCAGACAGGCGCCGTGCTCGCCGGCTTCGGCAAGCCGGTCGACACAGCCGCGCTGAACGAGATCCGCGGCGGCGCCGAAGTGGTGGTCAACGATATGCGCCTGGCCGGCGTGGTGGCGGACAACACCGCCAACCGTGTGATCACCGGCAGCAACGCGATTTCGGATGGGGCGTTCGCCAATGCCAGCGGCCTGCCCACGGTGATACAGAACACCGGCGCCAACACGCTGATCCAGAACGCGACGATTCTGAACGTGCGATTTGGGCCATGAAGCGGGCCATGAAGCGGGCCATGAAGCGGGCCATGAAGCTGCCGCGCCTCGCCGCAGTGGCGGCGCTCGCCTGGGCGTCGGCCATGGTGCCGGCGCACGCCGCCGATACGGTGGTGCTTCAGCCGGCGGGCAGTGACTACAAGGTCCGGACGGTGAGCCTGAAGGAGGCACGCTTCAAGACCACCATCCGGCAGCAATACGACTTCAGCTGCGGCTCGGCCGCAGTGGCGACCCTGCTTACCTATCAGTACGGCCATCCGGTCACGGAAGCCGAAGTGTTCCAGCAGATGTACCTGACCGGCGATCGCGCCAAGATCCAGCGCGAGGGCTTCTCGCTGCTGGACATGAAGCGCTTCCTCGAATCGCGCGGCTTCATGGCCGATGGCTTCGAACTGCCGTTGTCCAAGCTCGAGGAGACCCAGGTCCCGGCGATCGTGCTGGTGGTCGAGAACGGCTACCACCATTTCGTCGTGGTCAAGGGGGTGCGCGGCAACCGGGTGTTGGTTGGCGATCCCGCGCTCGGTACCCGAGCGTTGTCTCGCGAACACTTCGAGCGGATCTGGGACAGTAGTCTTCTGTTCGTGATCCACAACCGCACCGATCTCGCGCGCTTCAACCAGGCTTCGGACTGGCGCGTCGCACCCAGTGGGCCGTACTGGATGGGGGTCAATCGGGACAGTCTGTTCTTTACCGTCATGCCCAAGCATGGCGTTGGAGACTTCTAGGGACCCGTCATCATGTATCGACAAGCTTTGACCACGCCGCCGGCACGCCGCGGCGCAGTTCGTGGCGCTGCGAGTTCTGTAGCGGCCGCGATGCTGCTCGGCGCGGGGCTGGCCTGCGCCGGCCAGGCGTGGGGCACGCAGGCCCCGCGCGACGGCGGACTGGACGCGGGCCTGGCGTCCCAACCCGCAGCGGATCCGCATCACGACGCCATCGCTGCCGCGCGCAGCGGCATGGCCGGCTGGACACCGGTCGCATCGGCAAGACTGGAAGAACTGCGTGGCGGCTTCGAGACCGCCGGCCTGCAGGTCTCGTTCGGCATCGAACGCGCGGTCTATATCAACGGCAATCTGGTGGTATCGACCAGCCTCGTCATTCCGGACGTCAGCCGTATCACGTCCGAACAAGCAGGGCGGCTCGCGGCGGCGCTGCAGAGCGCCGCCAATGCCGGCTCGGTCGCGGCCAATGCGCTGGGCCAGGCGGGGCAGGGCACGTCGACGCCCGGCAGCGGCAGCGCCAGTTCGTCGGCCAGCGCGGGGCAGCCCGGCACGGCGACGTCCACACCGGGCACCGCGACCGTGGCGGCGCCATCGCCCGCACCGTCTTCGGGGGCGCCGACGATGCCGGCGCCGGCGGTGATCGCCACCGCGACCGGTTCGGTCACCACCAACGGCCTGCTCAATCTGATCCAGAACGGGCCAGGCAACAGCTTCAACGCGGGGGCGCTGGCCGGCACGCCGGCGACCGTGATCCAGAACTCGCTCAACAACCAGTCGATCCAGAGCCTGTTGACCATCGATGCGGGCGTGAACACCTTGCAGGCGTTCCGCGCGGGGGTCGCCGGCGCGGCATTGAACAGCGCCCTGCAACGGGCGGCGAGCATGCGGTAGAGCCAGGTCGCATACGGGACCACACGCAACCACACGAAGACCACATCGAAGCAGGCAGAGGCAACGGATGCAAGCGGTCGCATCCGGACACACAGGGGTGCATCGCAACAACGCAAAGCAGGCCGCGGACTCCTGAACCAGTCCGCCATCCGGGGGGAGGAGAGTCATGAGAAAAAGGTCGATGCAGGGCATCCGGCAGGCGGGATGCTCGACCTTGCTATTGCTGGGGGGATTGGCGCATGCGCAGAACCTGCCCGACGACGGACCGACGGCCGCCAAGCTGGAGGCCCTGAAGCGCGAGGTCGCCGAACAGGCCGCCGTGCTCGACGCGATGAAGCGCTCGATGGCCCAGCAAGAGGCCACGATCCGCGAGTTGCGCAGCATCGTCGGCGCCGATGCGCTCGCCAACAAGCGCGGCGGACAGCGTGGCGGCGTGACGGGCGGGGACATTGCGACCGGCGCGGCGACAGCGCCCGCGGCGGCCAGCGGCAACACCGGCCTGCCGAATACGCGAAACGTGCCGGTCAATCAGGCACAGGCCCCGGCACAGGCCCCGGCACAGGCCCCGGCACAGGCTCCCGCCAACGGCAGCACCACGGTCGCGCAGGCGCAGGAGCCGGTCGGCCGGCCGCCGGAGCGCGACACGCGCCCGCCGGAGATCGCACCGATCTTCGATCAGCCGGGCGTGCTGACGCCGCCAGGCCGGCTGGTGGTCGAGCCGGCGTTCCAGTACGGCTACTCGTCCAACAACCGCGTGGCGCTGGTCGGCTACACGGTGATTCCTGCAATCCTGATCGGCCTGATCGACGTGCGCGAGGTCAAGACCTCGACCTATGTCGCCTCGGTCGCGTTCCGCTACGGCATCACCAAGCGGCTCGAAATCGAGGCCAAGGTTCCGTACGTGCATAGCTCGGGGTCGACCATCAGCCGGGAAGTCTTCACCGGCACGGCGGTCGACAACGTCTTCAATTCGAGCGGCAGCGGGCTGGGCGATGTCGAGGCGACGCTGCGCTATCAGCTGAACTACGGCAACGACCGCATGCCGTATTTCGTCGGCTGGCTGCGCTACAAGTCCAATACCGGCAAGAGCCCGTTCGACGTGGTCACCGATTGCGTGCAGCGCTGCATCGGCAATACGACGGGCACCGGGTTGCCGCTGGGCATGCCGACCGGCACCGGCTTCCACGCGATCCAGCCGGGCATCACGTGGCTGCTGCCGACCGATCCGGCGGTGTTCTTCGGCACCTTCAGCTATCTGCACAACTTCGGCCGCGACAACGTCAGCCGTACCGTGCTGAACGGCCAGAAGGAGCCGCTGGGCAAGATCGAGCCGGGCGATATCTTCGGCTTCAACTTCGGCATGGGCCTGGCGCTGAACGAGCGCGCGTCCTTCAGCATCGGCTACGACCAGAGCATCATCTGGCCGACCAAGCAGAACGGACAGACGGTACCCGGCTCGGTGCGGATCACGCAGGGCTCGCTGCTGGTCGGCTATTCGTACCGCTTCAGCGACCGCTATACGCTCAATATCTCGGTCGGCGCGGGGCTGACGCGCGATACGCCCGACCTGCAGGTCAACGTGCGGCTGCCGATCACGTTCTGAGCGGCACCCGGCCGGACTTCGGCCTGGCCTTCAAACCTTGCGCTGGCGTCATCGCCGTCACGTTGGCCCGCCGCCGGCGTGACGGCTACGTGACGTCGCGCCGGCCCCGTGTGGTGCATCCCACGAGCGCGCTTGCGATTCCCAGCCTGGTGGCGTACAAAAGTAAAACCCGCCCAGCCGGCGGAATCTGCCGCCACCTGCCAGCCTCGGCAGCCCACGGACGGGACCTCGCTCGGAGGAATCCGTCATGCGCAAACGCATCTATTGGTTATTGCCCGACGTGGTCAGCGCGAAGCGGACCATGGACGATCTGCTCGTCAATCGCGTCGAACACCGGCACATCCACTTCGTCGCCCGCGATGGCATGGACATGACCGGGCTGCATGAAGCCAATCTGTTCCAGACCTCCGATATCGTGCACGCCGCCGAGATGGGTTTGATGATCGGTGGCGCGGTCGGCGTGGTCGCCGGCGTCGTGGTGGCAATGTTCCCGATCGTCGGCGATACCCCGCAATGGGGCCTGGTTGGCGTGCTGGCTGTGCTCGGCGCGGTGTTCGGTGCCTGGGCCTCGAGCATGATCGGCAGCTCGGCGCCCAACAGCCGGCTCAAGCCCTTCGAGGCCGATATCGCCGACGGCAAGATCCTGCTGATCGTGGATGTGCCGCGCGGCCGTTGCGAGGAAATCGAAACCCTGCTGCGCAGCTCGCATCCGGAAGCCCGCTTCGCGGGGATGGACCCGGCGGTGCCGGCATTCCCCTGATTCCGGCGCGCTGCATCGCATCGACGATCCGACGCATCGACGATCCGACAATACGTGGTGCACCGGCGGCGCTGGCGCACCACGTTCCCGCTCCTCGCGCCAACTCGGCGCGATTCCGTGTGCATTGACCCCCCGCCGAGAAACCGGTAGCTTCCGTGCGATCCTTCCATCTCGCCTGAAGATCGATGAATCGCATGCTGCCGGGCACGCGCGCCCTCCGGACCTTTGAAGCGGCGGCGCGGCATCTGAATTTCACCCGCGCGGCCGACGAAGTCGGCCTGACTCCCGCGGCGGTCAGCTACCAGATCAAGGAAATCGAGGAACAGCTCGGCATCACGCTGTTCACGCGCACCAGCCGCAGCATTCAGCTGACGCCCGCCGGCGCGGTCCTCTACGAGGCCACCGCCGATGCGCTCGACAACCTGCGCCGCGCCACCGCCCGCGCCCGGCGCATGGCGCGAGGCGCGGCGCACCTGCGCATATCGCTGGAGGCGCGCTTCGCGTCCAACTGGCTGCTGCCCCGGCTCCCGCAATTTCGCGCGGCCAATCCCGGCCTCGATCTGACCTTCGATATCAGCGAGCAGGTCCGCGATTTCGAGGCCGACGACATCGACGTCGCGATCCGCTTCGGCGCCGGCCGCTATGAAGGCGCACGCGCCGAGCGACTGTTCGGCACGGTGGTGGTTCCAGTCTGCAGCCCGAGCCTGCTGGAATCAGGCCCGCCGCTGCGCGAGCCCAGCGATCTGCTGCACCACACGCTGTGCCACGTCGATTGCCGGACCGATGGCATCGTCTGGCCCGACTGGCCGATGTGGATGGCGGCGGCCGGCATCGAGAACTTCGACGACAGCCGCTGCATGGCCTTCGCCGATTCGACGCATGTCGTCCAGGCCGTGCTGGACAGCGGCGCCGTGGGCCTCGTCGAACTGCCGATGATCGCCAACGACCTCGCCGCGGGCCGGCTGGTCAGGCCGTTCGACATCGGGGTCAGCGTGGCGCAGGACTATGGCTACCACCTGGTCTATCCGGAAAGCAGCAGCGAGGACCCCCGAGTGGTGGCGTTTCGCGACTGGCTGATCGAACAAACCAGACAGGCGCCCCAGGGATAAGTGGGGCGCCCTGCGGTATATTCCCCCGCATGTCCGCGCATACCCCATCCCATCCCTTTTCCCTGACCGGCCGCGTTGCGCTCGTTACAGGCGGCGCGCAGGGCCTTGGACTGGCCATCGCCAGAGGCCTGATCGACGCCGGTGCCCTCGTGCTGGTCGTTGCGCGCAGCGCGCAGCGGGTCGAACAGGCCGTGGCCGCGCTCGGTACGGGCGCGCATCCGCTGGTGCTCGACATCACCGACGAGGCCGCGGTCGCGCAGGCGTTCGACCGCATCGACGCGCAATACGGCCGGCTCGACATCCTGGTGAACAACGCCGGCGCGCGCAATCGGCAGACCATGGCCGAGCTCGATACCCGCGACCTGCGCGCGATGATGGAGACCAATCTGGTCGCGCCGTACAACCTGTGCCGCCATGCGGCGATGCGCATGCGCCGCAGTGGTTATGGCCGCATCATCAATGTCAGCTCGATCGCGGGGCAGGTCGCGCGTGGCGACGACGTGCTGTACCCCGCCACCAAGGGCGCGCTCGATGCGCTGACGCGCTCGCTATCGGCGGACCTGGGGCGCGATGGCGTCACCGTCAATGCGATTGCGCCGGGGTTCTTCGCCACCGAGCCGAACCAGCCGATGGTCGGCGATGCCGGCGTCAAGGATTGGCTGCAGCGCCGTACCTCGCTGGGCCGCTGGGGGCAGCCGGACGAAATCGCGG
This sequence comes from Cupriavidus gilardii, assembly GCF_008801915.1. GTDB lineage: Bacteria > Pseudomonadota > Gammaproteobacteria > Burkholderiales > Burkholderiaceae > Cupriavidus > Cupriavidus gilardii. Next base: position 138,633 of record NZ_VZOV01000013.1, on the reverse strand, counting down.
GCGCCGCGGTGTTCCTCGCCTCGCCGGCGGCGTCCTACATCACCGGCCACGTCCTTGCCGTCGACGGCGGCTATCTCGCTCACTTCTGAGCCGTCCGCCGCTCGGCTTCCTGCGCGCCGCGCCGCTTGCGGAAGTGCGCGTACACATAGTCGAGCATCGCGCTGGCCGCGGCCGAATCGCCGCGATCGCGCAGCCGTACCAGGCAGATGTCGCGCACCAGCGATTCGAGCCGCAGCGGCCGGATCGCCAGATTGGGCAGCCGGAACTGGAACAGCGCCAGCGACGGCACCACGGTGACGCCCAGCCCGGCCGCCACGAGCCCCGCCACCGTGGCCAGGTGCTCGACCTCCATCACGCCATTGAGCCGCGTCGGATGCAGCGCGGCGTCCAGATGCTGCCGCACGCTGCTGGTTCGCGACAGATGGATGAACGGCAGGCCGGCCAACGCGGATGGTGCGATGCTGCGGCGCGACGCCAGCGGATGACCGGCGGGGCAGACCACGTGAAAGGAGTCCGCCACCAGCGGCTCGATCTTCAGATCGGCATCCTGGCCGGGCGCCGGCGCCAGCGCGAAGTCGACGCGGCCGCGCCGAACCAGATCGATGCAGCCGTCGGCCAGCACGTCGTGCAGCGCCAGCGCGATGCCCGGATAGCGCGCGCGGAAGGCGGCGAGTACCGGCGGCAGATCGCCTGCGGCGATCGACGGCAGCGCGGCGATCGCGACCCGCCCCTTGCGGCGTTCGGCATGGTCGCGCAGGTCGGCGAAGGCGTCCTCGAAATCCGCTAGCAGCCGCTCGGCCACCTCCTCGAAGCGGCGCCCCTCTGCGCTGAGCTCGACAAACCGCGTGGTGCGCTCGAACAAGCGGGCGCCGGCCTGTTCTTCCAGCGTGCGAATCAGCGCGCTGAAGGCCGACTGCGACAGATGGCAGGCCTGCGCCGCACGCGTGAAATTGCGCTGCTGGGCCAGCGCGACGAAGGCGCGCAGATGCTTGACGGACAGGTTCATGACGGCGGACGAGATCGGGGATGGGGGGCCGGGCGCCCGGATTGATCGAGCAGACCGCTAGATTAATCCAAATAATCCGTTTTTCCGAATTCGAGGTCATGCCTAGAATGCCGTGACCGGCTGCGCGCAAGCGCTGTCCCCTTGATTGACTGTCGTCCTGCTGATATCGCGCCCGCCATGGTTTCTCCGCTCTCGATCGGCTCCGGTGCCGGCTTCTCCGGCGATCGCATCGACGCCGCGCTGCCCGTGGTCCGCACGCTGATCGCCGACGGCGGCCCCTCCGCGCTGATCTTCGAAACGCTGGCCGAGCGCACGTTGGCGCTGGCCCATCTGGCCCGGCGCGCCGATCCCGGGCGCGGCTACGAGCCGCTGCTCGACGCGCTGCTGAGCCCGGTACTGGGCCTTTGCCTGGCGCACGGCATCCCGATCGTCGGCAACTTCGGTGCGGCCAATCCGCACGGCGCCGCGCGCCGCGTGCAGGCGCTGGCGGCCGAGCTGGGGCTGCCCCGGCCGCGCGTCGCCGTGGTGGAGGGCGACGATCTGTCGGGCGATGCCGGGCGCAGGCTGCTGTCCGGCATTCTCGGCGCGGCCTTTCCCGAGCGCCGCTTCGTCTGTGCCAACGCCTATATCGGCGCGCAAGGCATCGCCGACGCGCTGGCCGCCGGCGCACAGGTGGTGGTGTGCGGCCGCGTCGCCGACCCGGCCCTGGCGGTCGGCCCGGCGATGGCGCATTTCCAATGGTCGTGGCAGGACTGGGACCGCCTGGCGCGCGCGACCATGGCCGGCCATCTGCTGGAATGCGGGGCGCAGGTGACCGGCGGCTATTTCGCCGATCCCGGCATCAAGGACGTCCCGGACGTCCATGCGCTCGGCTATCCGATCGTGCGGCTGGACAGCGATGGCGGCATCGAGGTCGGCAAGGCCGCCGGCACCGGCGGCTGCGTCGACCTGCGGACCGTCAAGGAACAGCTGCTGTACGAGGTTCACGATCCCGCCGCCTACCTGACGCCGGACGTGGTGGCGGACATCGGCGCGGTTACCGTCGAGCAGCTGGGTCCGGACCGCGTCGCGGTGCGCAATATCCGCGGCCATGCGCGGCCGCAGCAGCTGAAGGCCAATCTGTTTCACGAGGGCGGCTGGATCGCCGAAGGCGAGATCTCCTACGCGGGGCCGAACGCCGCGGCGCGCGCGCGTCTGGCCGGCGACATCGTGCGCAAGCGGATGGCGATGCTCGGCCACGAAGTGCCGGTGCGGCTCGACCTGATCGGCGTGCTCAGCGTACTGGCCGACGATGGCGGCGCCTGGCTCGCCACGCCGCAAGCGCATGAGCGGCACAGCCAGGACGTGCGGCTGCGCGCCGCGCTGGCGCACGAGGACAAGGCCGTCGCCGAGGCGCTGCTGCGCGAGGTCAACGCGCTCTATTGCTGCGGACCTGCCGGCGGTGGCGGGGTGCGCACGGCGCTGCGTCCGCGGCTGAACGCGATGTCCTGTCTGGTGCCGCGCGAAGCGGTAACGGCGCGCTACACGATGATCGAAGGCTGAACATGACGATGCCCGGCACCATTGCGCTCTATCGCCTTGCCCATGCCCGCACCGGCGACAAGGGCGACCGTTCGAACATCAGCGTGATTGCCTACGACGAGCGCGATTTCGAGCATCTGCTCGCACACGTGACTGAGGACGCGGTACGCGCGCTGTTTCGTCATCGCCAGCCCGCCGCAGTAACGCGATACGTCGTGCCGAGCCTGCATGCGATGAATTTCGTGCTCGACGGCGTGCTCGACGGCGGCGTCAACGATGCGCTCAATCTCGACGCGCACGGCAAGGCGCTGTCCTTCCTGCTGCTGCAGCTGGAGATTCCGTTGCCGCCGCGCCTGCACGCTGGTGGCTGACCGGCGCCACGCATCGGCGCATTCCGACCTCATAAAACACCCAGAGGAGACCACACCATGCCATCCCGATTTCTCCCCGCCGCCGTGCGAACGCAACCGGCGCCGCGCCTGAAGACGCTGCTGCCGGCGCTGGCCGCACTGACGGCATTCGCCGCACTGGCGCTGCCGTCCGCACCGGCACGCGCCGAATTCCCCGACAAGCCGGTCCGCTTCGTCGTGCCGTTCGCGGCCGGCAGCGCCACCGACCAGCTGGCCCGCGCGATCGGCCAGGCGATGACCACCGACGCCAAGGTCACCGTGGTGGTCGACAACAAGCCCGGCGCCAACGGCTTCATCGCGGCCTCCGACGTCGCCAAGGCCGCGCCCGACGGCTATACGGTGCTGATCACGACCAACACCACGCACGCGGCCAACGAGCATCTGTTCAAGAAGCTGCCCTACGATCCGGTCAAGGACTTCACGCCGATCACCGCGCTGGGCAAGGGCGGCCAGATCATGGTCGTCAATCCGCAATTGCCGGTGAAGACCGTCGGCGAGTTCATCGCGCTGGCCAGGCAGCAGCCGGGCAAGCTGAGCTTCGGCAGCGGCAGCTCGTCGTCGCGCATCGCGGGCGAACTGTTCCAGCAGATGGCAAACGTCCAGCTGCTGCACGTGCCCTACAAGAGCAATCCGCTGGCGGTGACCGACCTGCTCGGCAACCAGATCCAGATGATGATCACCGATACCGCGACCGGCCTGCCGCAGGTCAAGAGCGGCAAGCTCCGGGCGCTGGGCGTGTCGGGCAAGACCCGGTCGCCGCTGGCCCCCGACGTGCCGACCATCGACGAGGCCGGTGTCAAGGGCTACGAGATGAGCTACTGGTTCGCGGCGTACACGCCCGCGGGCACGCCGCAGCCGGTGGTCGCCAGGCTCAACGAGCTGCTGGTCAAGGCGGCGCGCAGCCAGACCGCGAGCAACTTCTATCGCAGCACCGGCACCGAGGTCTTCACCAGTACGCCGGCCGAACTGGCAGCCTTCCAGCAGCAGGAATCGGCCAAGTGGGGGCGCATCATCCGCGCCGCGAATATCCAGCCGGAATAAGCGGGGCCAGTCGTTCCCGCCTTCGCGGGAGCGACATCGCGACGGTTTGCCGAGTTGCCAGCACGGTCATGTGCCGGGCGCATGCGCGCGGGAGTATGATCGTCGCCATGCAAGCCTCGATCTTCTCTTCCGCCCATCCGGCCGACCAGTTGGCCGAGTTCACCGACCCAGAAGCCGCGCTGGCGCGCATCGGCGAAATCTACGACAACGCGGTCGGCGCAGTGCGCGCGCGTTTCGATGCCTTCGCCCGCGGCGAGCCGCTGCCTTCGGCGGCGCATGCCTGTTATCCCTATCTGGGCATCTCGGTCAATATCGAAACGATGGTGACCGACAGCCGGCCGTCGTGGGGCACCGTGGCGTACCCGGGCGTTTATGGCACCACCGTGACACGCCCCGATCTGTTTGCCGACTACTACCGCGACCAGATCGAACGGCTGATGCGCTATCACCGCGTGCCGGTGGTGGTGGGCACCAGCCGGCGGCCGATTCCGCTGCCCTTCGTGATCGAGGCGTCGACCACCGACATCAGCTACACGCAGGCGCGCGAGCTCGAGGCCTCGTTCGTATTGCCCGAGCTCAGCCGCATCGACGACGGGATTGCGAATGGCACCTACGAGCCGGTGCCCGGCGAGGCCTGGCCGCTGTCGCTGTTTCCTGCCGAGCGCGTCGATCTGGCGCTGCAGCGGCTGTACCACTACACCGGCACGGCGCCGCAGCACTTCCAGCGCTTCGTGCTGTTCACCAACTACCAGCGCTATGTCGACGAATTCGTCGCGCTGGGCCGCTCGCTGATGAGCGGCGCCGATGGCGACGAGTACGTCCGCTTCGTCGAGCCGGGCGACATCGTGCAGAACCATGGCGAGGCCGAGCCGGATCTCGCCCTGTATCCGCGCGCGCTGCCGCAGATGCCGGCCTATCACCTGGTGCGCGAGGACCGGCTCGGTGTCACGCTGGTCAATATCGGCGTCGGCCCGTCCAACGCGAAGACGATGACCGACCATCTGGCGGTGCTGCGCCCGCATTGCTGGCTGATGGTGGGGCATTGCGGCGGCCTGCGCCGCTCGCAGCAGCTTGGCGACTACGTGCTCGCGCACGCCTATGTGCGCGACGACCACGTGCTGGACCAGGACCTGCCACCGTGGGTACCGGTGCCGCCGATCGCCGAGATCCAGGTCGCGCTGCAGGAAGCGGTGGCGCGCGTGACCGGGCTGTCCGGCAACGAGATGAAGACGCGGATGCGCACCGGCACCGTGGTCTCGACCGACGACCGCAACTGGGAGCTGAAGTCGAAGACGCTGTACGCGCGCTTCAACCAGTCGCGCGCGATCGCGATCGACATGGAGAGCGCGACGGTAGCGGCCAACGGTTTTCGGCTGCGCGTGCCCTACGGCACGCTGCTGTGCGTCTCCGACAAGCCGCTGCATGGCGAATTGAAGCTGCGCGGCATGGCCAACGCCTTCTATCGCCAGCGGGTCAGCCAGCATATGACGATCGGCCTCGAAGCCATCCGCATCCTGCGCGAGAACGGCGTCGAGGCGCTGCACTCGCGCAAGCTGCGCAGCTTCGACGAGCCGGCGTTCCGCTGATCCGGGACGGCCGCGGTACCCCAATGGTGTTCCCTCTCCCGCCTGCGGGAGAGGGGTAGGGCAGAGGGAAGGGCGCCAGCAAGCCTCAAGCGCTATCGCCAGCGCGACAGGCTTTGCCATTCCCCGACCCTGTCCCGCGAGCGGGACAGGGCAGCAACGGCCTAGGCCGCTTGCTGTTGCGTAGCGCGCTGCGTCGCCTCCGCCCGCAAATGCCGATTGACCCCGGACACCACCGCCTTCAGCGACGCCGTCACCAGGTTCGCATCGATCCCCGCGCCGAAGCCGGTCGCCGATTCTCCTACCCGTACCTCGACATAACAGGCCGCGCGCGCATCGGCGCCGGACGATTGCGCGTGCTCGTGGTAGTCCATCACGCGTACCGGCATGCCCAGTGCCCGCACGAAGGCGTCGATCGGGCCGTTGCCCTTGCCGCGCACCACGCGCGTGGCGCCATCCTGTACCAGCGTGGCCTCGATCTCGACCTGATCGTCCGCGCCCGACATCATCCGGTGCGACACGTAGCGTATCGGCGCATCGATCTCCAGATATTCGCGGCGGAACAGCGCGTACAGATCGTCCGCGCTGGCCTCGGCGCCGGTCTCGTCGGTCATGCGCTGCACCGCGCGGCTGAATTCGATCTGCAGCCGCCGCGGCAGATACAGCCCGTGCACCTGTTCGAGCAGATAGGCCATGCCGCCCTTGCCGGACTGGCTGTTGACGCGGATCACCGCGTCGTAGCTGCGTCCCAGGTCCGCGGGATCGATCGGCAGATACGGCACCTCCCAGATCGCGTCCGGCTTCTGCTGCGCGAAGCCCTTGCGGATCGCATCCTGGTGCGAGCCCGAGAACGCCGTGAACACCAGATCGCCGGCATAGGGATGGCGCGGATGCACCGGCAGCTGATTGCAATGCTCGACGCACTGGCGCACCTCGTCGATATCGGAGAAGTCCAGCTGCGGATCGACGCCCTGTGTGTACAGGTTCAACGCCAGCGTCACCAGGTCCACGTTGCCGGTGCGCTCGCCGTTGCCGAACAGGCAGCCCTCGACGCGATCGGCGCCGGCCATCACGGCCAGTTCGGCCGCCGCCACCGCCGTGCCGCGATCGTTGTGCGGATGGACCGACAGCACGATGTCGGCGCGGCGTGCCAGATGGCGATGCATCCATTCGATCTGGTCGGCGAACACATTGGGCGTGCTGCATTCCACGGTGCTCGGCAGGTTCAGGATCATCGGCCGCGCTGCGCTCGGTTGCCAGATATCGGCGACCGCGTCGCTGACTTCGAGCGCGAAGTCGAGCTCGGTCATGCTGAAGGTCTCGGGCGAATACTCATAGGTCCAGGCGGTGCCGGGGATCGCGTCGGTCAGTTCGCGAATCAGCCGCGTGCCGGCCAGTGCGATCTGCTTGACCTCGTCGCGGCTCGCGCCGAACACGATGCGGCGAAACGCCGGTGCGATCGGGTTGTACAGATGCACGACCGCGCGCGGCGCGCCGCGCAGCGATTCGATGGTGCGGCGGATCAGGTCGTCGCGGGCTTGCGTCAGCACGACGATGGTCACGTCGTCGGGAATGCGGTTCTGCTCGATCAGCATCCGCACGAAGTCGAAATCGGTCTGCGATGCCGACGGAAACGCGACCTCGATCTGCTTGAGGCCGATCTTCACCAGTTGTTCGAAAAAGCGCAGCTTGCTCGCCACGCTCATCGGCTCGATCAGCGCCTGGTTGCCGTCGCGCAGATCGGTGCTCATCCAGACTGGCGCACGCGCGATGCGCTGGTTGGGCCAGGTGCGATCCGGCAGCTCGACGGTGGCGGCGGGACGGTATTTGACGGCGGGGTCTTGCAGCATGAACGGGTCCTCCTCGCGAGGGAATCGCGATAGTGAAGGGAAAGCGGGCCGCATGGCGGGCGAACGGTCGAACGATCGGACGATCGGACGATCGAACGGCCGAATGCCGATCAGCACCGCAATCGAAGCCGATCACGGCGTGCCAATGCGAATGAAATGGTGGCGACAGGCTGCCGAACTGCCACGGGGCGCTAGGCCCGGCAACCGATCGGTAGGTCTAGTTGTAGCGAGGAGGCGAAGACGAGCGCGCACGTGGGCGCGGAGACCGAGCCGAGGCCATCGATGGCGACCGCACGACGCGCGCGCGCCGACGCGGCGATGCACAGGGCATCGGCGGCTTGGCGGTGGACGGTCGGCGCAACGGACATCGTGCTGGCTGGTGTGAAGGTGTCGAGAGTCGACAGTGTGAGACAGTGTGAAAACGACGGTGCAGCAGCGACAAAGCGTAGTGCATCGAGCGTCGACTCGTCAAGCAAGCCGCCGCGCTTTCGCCGTGCGCCGCCAAGCGGTGGCCTCGGCCAAACGGATGAGATCGCCAAACCGGGCTCGTACCTGAACGCGTGCTGCCACACGCAAACCGCGGCGGTGGTCCACCGCCTGGCCGGTACAGCGTGAGTTGCGTCGCGCCTAGCCTGAAGGGGGACATTGTCCCAGCCAACGGGGAGACATCATGATCGGAACGGGAACGGGATCGAAGCCGCTCGCCTGGGTCGCGGCGGTGCTGACGGCAATGGTATTGGCCGCGTGCGGTGGAGGCGGGGGCGGCGATGGTGCGGGGGCGAATCCGAGTTCAGGCTCGGGCTCCGGCAGCTCGTCAGGTCCCGGCTCCAACGGATCGCCGACGACGGTCAGCTATACCGTGACACTCGGACAATCGGCGGGACAGGTCGGCGTGGGCCGCACGCTGACCCTTGCGGCCGTCGTCGTCGACAGCAACGGCAGGGACGTCACCGCCCAGGGCAGCTACGCGTGGACCTCGTCCGATCCCGCGGTCGCAACGGTGACGCCGAGCGCTAACGTCGCCGGCGCCGCGGTCGTGACCGGCATCGCGGCGGGTACCGTCAACGTGCAGGTCGCCGCGACCATCCATGGTGCCGACGGCAAGGCGATCGCGCTGCCGGTACAGACCGCCACGATCACGGTCGCCGCGAGCAATGACTACAGCCTCGCGGTGTCGCATCCGCTGCTGACGCTGGCTAACGGAGAAACCCGGCAGATCCGCGCCACGCTGCTCGATGGCGACGGGATCGATGTGTCGGGCGCGGTGCATGACTGGGCCTGGGCCAGCTCGGCCGCCGGCATACAGCTCGGTGCGGATCGCGAGCGCGCGACGCTGCACGGCGTGAATCCGTCGACCACCGGCACGGTGGAGGGCACGGTCACGGTCGGCGTCACGGCGCCCAACGGCGTCGCGCTGGCCGCGCGGATCGCCGTCGTCGTGCTGAAGAACGGCAGCTACGCCTACACGCTGGAGCTGCTGCGCAACGGCGCCCCGATCGACGCGATCTCGATCCTGAACGGCTATCCGGCCACGCTGTCGGCGCGGGTGATGCGTAGCGACGGTCTTGATGCGACCGCGCAGTTCGACGGCCAATGGTCGTACACGAGTACCTCGCCGTCGCTGTCGGTCCAATCCAATGCGCAGTCCACTGCGAGCGGGCGCGGCTTCACGCTGGACACCAGCCGTCCCAATGGCGCCGATCCGCTGCAGAGCCTGTTGAAGATCACGGCCACCAGCAAGGCACTGGACGCCACGCCGAGTGCCGGCCTGACCGTGACGGAGCAGCCGACCTGGGCGCTGGTCTACGACGGCCCGCAGCCGCTGCGTATCGCGACGATGCCACCGCTGCCGATTCCGGTCACCGCGACCGTCAGGCATCGCGGCAACGCGCTGACCTTCCTCGCGTGCGAAGCGTGGGACTGGCAACAGTCCGGCAATATCGCCGTGACCCCGGCCACGCATCCGGGCCAGGTCGGCGTGACGCCGTTGACGCCGGGCGACTTCTCGCTGACAGCAAGCTGCACCGTCAGGCAGAGCGGGCAGCGATTGTCGTTGACGATCAACGGCAGTGCGATCTGAACACGTCGTTCCCGCAAAGGCGGGGACCCAGCGTCTTTCGAAGCCACTGGGTCCTCGCCCGCGCCAGGACGACGGTTGAAGGGTTCGGTGGCGTCAGCGTACCCATTTCTGCGTGGCCCAGCCCGGCCGTTCAGAACCGGTAGCCGACGCCAACGCTGAACAGCCACGGGTCCAGCTTGACTTCCGACACCTTGGCGCCGGCCGCCTTCACATCGCTGGACAGCCACACCTTCTTGATGTCCGCGTTCAGGAACCAGTTGCGCGTCAGCCGGTAGTCCACGCCGATCTGCAGCGCGGGCGCGATGCTCCAGCGGTCCAGCGACAGCGTATTGCCGGCGATATCGGCGCCCCAGATCCGCGTGAAGTTCAACCCCGCGCCGACATAGGGCCGCAGGGTGCCGTGCGGCCGGAAGTGGTACTGCAGCAGCAGCGTCGGCGGCAGATGCTTGAACGATCCGATCCGGCTGCCGTCGAGATAGACGTCCTGCTTTTGCGGAATGGTCAGCACCAGTTCGGCCGCGAGATGCGGCGTAAGGAAGTAGGTGACATCCAGCTCGGGGATCCACTTGTTGTTGACGCCGATCCGGTCCGACGCACCGGCGCCGCCGATCGGGTCGGACTTCTGTTCGAAGTCGAGATAGGTGCCGCGCAGGCGCACCATCCAGTTACCTTCGGGTTCGGTGCCGGATGAGGTGGCGGCGACATCGGCCGCGCCGGCGTGCAGCGGGGAAAAGGCCATCATCGCGGCCGCCACGGCGACCGCTGCCAAACGGGTACGAGGAGATTGCATCGGGCTCATGTTGTTATCGACAGGACTGGGAAAGACCCCATGCCGAGTGTGCCGTTGCCGGCCTCTGACCCGTTTGACCTAAAGCAAACGTCCATGCCGTCGTTCCCGCGCAGGCGGGGACCCAGCGTCTTTGAAAGCCACTGGGTCCTCGCATACGCGGGGACGACAGGGTTCCGGGCAAGAAAAAAGCCGGCAAAGCCGGCTTCGTCGAACTGCGGTGCCTGAGGCAGGATCGCTGCCTAGCCCTTGCCCTGCGGCTTGCGCACGATGCGGATGGGCTTTTCCGTCGCCGCCGGCGCGGCGTTGGACGTATTGCTGTCGCAGCTGTTGCAGCCGCCGCTGTCGCAGCCGGTGGCGCAACCCGATGCCACCGCCTGCGGCGCCAGCCGTGCCACCAGCCGCGCGCGCCATCCGCGCGCCTGCGCGCCGCCGAGGCTTGCCGCCAGCGTCGCCTTGACGCGCTCGCGCGTGCGCGGCATGTAGCGCGCCGCCACCGACAGCGCGCACACCAGCACGATCAGCGGCACCAGCACGGATTCGACGACGTGGTAGAGCGACATGATGGCTTCCGAATGCCTCAGCTGAACAGCAGCGCCACGCGATAGGTGACGAATGCCGCCAGATAGCCCAGCCCCGCGAGATAGAGCGTGGAGGCGGCCATCACCTTCCACGAGTTCGTTTCACGGCGGATCACGGCCAGCGTCGAGATGCACTGCGGCGCGAACACGAACCACGCCAGCAGCGCCAGCGCGGTGGCCAGCGACCATTGCGCGGCGATCATCGGCGCGAGCTGCGCGGCCACGGTGTCCTCGCTGCCCGACAGCGCGTAGACGGTCGCCAGCGCGCCCACCGCGACCTCGCGCGCGGCCAGGCCCGGCACCAGCGCGATACAGATCTGCCAGTTGAAGCCGACCGGCGCGAACACCTTCTCCAGCGCATGGCCGATCATGCCGGCGAAGCTGTAGTCGATCGGCGGCAGCGTTGCGCCTTCGGGCGGCGACGGGAAGGTCGCCAGGAACCACAGCAGCACGGTGAGCGTCAGGATCACCTTGCCGACGCGCGACAGGAAGATGCGGGCGCGTTCCCACAGGCCGATCAGCACATCGCGCGGATTCGGAATGCGGTAGGCCGGCAGCTCCATCAGCAGCGGATGCTCGGTGCGGTCGCGGCGGAAGAACTTCAGCGCATAGGCGACCACCAGCGCGCTGACGATGCCGGCCACATAGAGCGCGAACAGCACCAGCCCCTGCAGGTTGAACAGGCCCATCACGGTGTCCGCCGGAATGAAGGCGCCGATCAGCAGCGCGTAGACCGGCAGCCGCGCCGAGCAGGTCATCAGCGGCGCGACCAGGATCGTGGTCAGCCGGTCGCGCGGGTCCTGGATCGTGCGGGTCGCCATGATGCCGGGAATCGCGCAGGCGAAGCTCGACAGCAGCGGGATGAACGACCGTCCCGACAGCCCGGCGCCCATCATCAGCCGGTCGAGCAGGAACGCCGCGCGCGGCAGATAGCCCGATTCCTCCAGCGTCAGGATGAACAGGAACAGGATCAGGATCTGCGGCAGGAACACCACCACGCTGCCCAGGCCGGCGATCAGGCCGTCGACGATCAGGCTGCGCAGCAGGCCATCGGGCAGCAGGCCGCCGACCAGTTCGCCGGCATAGGCCACGCCGCCCTCGATGCCTTCCATGATCGGCTCGGCCCACGAGAACACCGCCTGGAACATCAGGAACAGCAGCACGGCGAGGATCGCCAGGCCGAACACCGGATGCAGCACCACACGGTCGATACGGTCTTCGAGGCTGGCCGACGCGGTCGGCATCGTCACCGCGGCCTCGAGCAGGCGCTTGACCTCGGCATGGGTGTCGAAATCGTCGGCGGGCGCCGGCGGAGGCGGCGGGGCCGACGGCAGCGCGCCATCGAGCAGCGACAGCAGCGCGGCGGCGCCGCCGCGCCGCACGGCGACCGTCTGCACCACCGGCACGCCCAGCGCGGCGGCGAGCTTGTCGCGGTCGATGCGGATGCCGCGGCGTTCGGCCGCGTCGCTCATATTGAGCACCACCACCATCGGCAGGCCGAGACGGCGCAGCTCCAGCACGAAGCGCAGGTGCAGCCGCAGATTGGTGGCGTCGACGACCGACACCAGCAGGTCGGGCACGGCCTCGCCGGGGCGGTTGCCCATGCAGACGTCGCGCGTGATGGCTTCATCCAGGCTGGTCGCGTGCAGGCTGTACGCCCCGGGCAGATCGAGGATGCGCACCTGCCGGCCGGACGGCGCGACGAAATACCCTTCCTTGCGCTCGACCGTGACGCCGGCGTAGTTGGCCACCTTCTGGCGGCTGCCGGTCAGCCGGTTGAACAGCGCGGTCTTGCCGCAATTGGGGTTGCCGACCAGCGCGACGCGCAGCGGCGCCTGCGCGGTGGCGGCGGAAGCGGGAGTGGCGGGAGAAGTAGCGACGGACATGGCGTAATTCGAATCGGTCCGCTTCATGCGGTACTGGCTTTATCGGCCGCATCGGCCATGCTGCCGGTGCGCGCGCCCTCGGGCTGCACCGTCACGCGGGCGGCTTCGGCGCGGCGCAACGCGAAGCGCGTGCTGCCGACCTGAGCGACCAGCGGGTCCTTGCCGAACGGGCCGTAGGTGATGATCTGCACGGCCTCACCGGGCACGAAGCCGAGTTCGCGCAGGCGTCGGGCGATGGGATCGTTCGGGGTGCTGTCGTCGACCGACAGTACGATGGCCGCGGTGCGCCGCGGCAATTCTGACAAGCGCATGAGCTTTGGTCCCGCGGGCGGGTTTGCCGGCGTGGCGCCGGTACTACCTGACCGCTTGCTTAGTGATGAATCAGCGAGCGTAGATGAGAATCGTTTGCATTGTACTGCATATGATCACGCTCGATGTGCCGTACTGGCGTGGGGTGCCGCCTGGCGTGCCGCAAGCAAAGCGGCCCGGCCACCGCCGCCCGGGGTCGGACGGCGGTGGCCGGGCCGGTGCGTCGCCGCGCTTGCCTTCGCCTCAGCCGCCCAGGTACGCGTTGCGCACCTGGTCGTTGGCCAGCAGGTTCGCGCCGGTATCGGCCAGCACCACCTTGCCGGTTTCCAGCACATAGCCGCGGTCGGCCACCTGCAGCGCCTTGTTGGCGTTCTGCTCGACCAGGAACACCGTCACGCCTTCCTCGCGGATCGTGCGGATGATGTCGAAGATCTGCGCGATGATCATCGGCGCCAGGCCCAGGGTCGGCTCGTCGAGCAGCAGCAGGCGCGGGCGGCTCATCAGCGCGCGGCCGATCGCCAGCATCTGCTGCTCGCCGCCGGACATGGTGCCGGCGCGCTGCGAGGCGCGCTGCTCCAGCCGCGGGAACAGCTTGAACACATGCTCGATGCCGGCCTCGATCTCGTCGCGCTTGGCGAAGAAGGCGCCCATCTTCAGGTTCTCCAGCACGGTCAGGCTGGGAAACACGCGCCGGCCCTCGGGCGAGATCGCCATGCCCATGCGCATGATCTCGTGCGTCGAGCAGCCGGTGATGTCGCGGCCCTCGAACAGCACGCGGCCGCTGGAGGCGCGCGGGCTGCCGCAGATCGTCATCATCAGCGTGGTCTTGCCCGCGCCGTTGCTGCCGATCAGCGTGACGATCTCACCCTGGTTGACCTCGATCGATACGCCACACAACGCCTCGACGGCGCCGTAATGGGTATGGACCTGTTCCAGCTTCAGCATCAGTCCTCTCCCAGGTATGCCTTGATCACGCGCGGGTCGTTGCGCACGTCCTCGGGTTTGCCGATGGTGATCGGGCGCCCGTGCTCCATCACCAGGATGCGGTCGGACACGCCCATCACCAGGCTCATGTCATGCTCGATCAGCAGCACGGCGATACCGAACTCGCGCCGCAGCTGGTCGATCAGCATCTTCAGTTCGACCTTTTCCTGCGGGTTCAGGCCGGCGGCGGGTTCGTCCAGCATCAGCAGGCGCGGCTGCGTGATCATGCAGCGCGCGATCTCGAGCCGGCGCTGGTGGCCGTACGACAGCGTGCCGGCCTCGCGGTTGGCCACCGCGCGCAGCCCCATGCGGTCGAGCCATTCGGCGGCACGGCCCAGCGCCTCGCGCTCGGCGCGGCGGTAGGCGGGCGTGGCGAACAGCCCGTGCAGCAGGCCCGATTTGACGCGGCGATGCTGGGCAACCATCAGGTTCTCGACCACCGTCAGGTTCTTGAACAGCCGGATGTTCTGGAACGTGCGGACCAGGCCCTGGCGCGCGACCATATGGCTCGGCAGGCCGGCGATCGGGCGATCGTCCAGCATCACCTCGCCGGCGGTCGGCTTGTAGAAACCGCCGACGCAGTTGAACACCGTGGTCTTGCCTGCGCCGTTCGGCCCGATGATCGCGAACACCTCGTCGTTGCGGACGCTGAAATCGATGCCGTCGACCGCCAGCAGGCCGCCGAAGCGCATCTGCAGGCCGGTTACTTTCAATAGTTCTGCGCTCTGTGCACTCATTGCGGCAACTCCACGTGCGGGCGGTTGGCGGGCAACAGGCCCTGCGGGCGCCACATCATCATCAGCACCATCACCAGGCCGAACAGCAGCATCCGGTATTCGGCGAAACCGCGCGCGACCTCGGGCAGCACCGTCAGCAGGATCGCGGCGATGATCACGCCCAGCTGCGAGCCCATGCCGCCCAGCACCACCACGGCCAGGATCAGCGCCGATTCGATGAAGGTGAACGATTCAGGATTGACCAGGCCCTGGCGCGCGGCGAAGAACGCGCCGGCCAGGCCCGCGAAGGTCGCGCCCAGCGTGAAGGCCGACAGCTTGATCCGGGTCGGGTTCAGGCCCAGCGAGCGGCAGGCAATCTCGTCCTCGCGCAGCGCCTCCCAGGCGCGGCCCATCGGCATGCGGATCAGCCGGCTGGTGACGAACAGCGTCACGCCGACCAGCAGCAACGCCAGCAGGTACAGGAAGATCACCATGTGTTCGCCGCTGTAGTCCAGGCCGAGCAGGTCGTGGAAGGTGCGGGCACCGTCCTCGCCGGCGCTGCGGGTCATCGGGATGCCGAACACGGTCGGCTTCGGGATGCCGTAGATGCCGTCCGGCCCGCCGGTCAGGCTGGTCAGGTTGTTCAGCAGCTGGCGGATGATCTCGCCGAAGCCCAGCGTCACGATGGCCAGGTAGTCGCCGCGCAGCCGCAGCACCGGGAAGCCCAGCAGGAAGCCGAACAGCGCCGCCATGCCGGCCGAGATCGGCAGGCACTCCCAGAACGACAGGCCGAAGGCCTGGTTCAGCAGCGCATAGGTGTAGCCGCCGACCGCGTAGAAGCCGACATAGCCGAGGTCGAGCAGGCCGGCGAAACCGACCACGATGTTCAGCCCCAGGCCCAGCATCACGTAGATCAGCGCCAGCGTGGCGACGTCGACCGCGCCGCGCGAGCCGAAGAACGGCCAGATCAGCCCGACCGCCAGCAGCACCCAGACCGCGGCGCGCTGCTGTCCCGGCGCGAGCGTGGGCAGCGCCGGCAGCTTGACCGCCGAGGTGGAGCGGTGGATCACCGGCTTGAACAGCTGGAACAGGAAGACCGCGGCCACCGCGATCCACACCGGCCGCCAGTGCGGTTCCAGCACCACGCGATAGCCCTCGAGCTTGAGCTGCAGGCCGAGGATGGGGATCGTCAGGATGGCGGTCAGCACCGCCGCCCAGACGGCGTTCTTCAGCAATTGCGTCATCGAAATGGAGGAGTTCATGGCGCGGTCCTCAGACTTTTTCCACGTCCGGCTTGCCGAGCAGGCCGGTGGGACGGAACAGCAGGATCAGCACCAGCAGGCCGAACGCAACCACGTCCTTGTATTCGGCCGGCATGTAGCCCGAGGCGAAGGTCTCGGCCAGCCCCAGCAGCACGCCGCCGAGCATCGCGCCCGGAATGCTGCCGATGCCGCCCAGCACCGCGGCCGTGAAGGCCTTGATGCCGGCGACGAAGCCGATGAAGGGGTTCAGCTTGCCGATGGTCAGCCCGATCAGCACGCCGCCCGCGGCGGCCAGCATCGCGCCCAGCACGAAGGTGAACGAGATCACGCGGTTGGTATCGATGCCGAGCAGGTTGGCCATGCGCATGTCCTCGGCGCAGGCGCGGCAGGCGCGGCCCATGCGCGAGTGGCCGATGAACAGCGTCAGCGCGATCATCAGCACCAGCGTCACGCCGACGATCAGCAGGCGCGAATACGGCACGGTCACCGTGAAATCGCCGCCCATCTCGAGCTCGAGCGCGCCGCTGATCAGCACCGGCACCGACACGTCGCGCGCGCCCTGGCCGATCTGCACGTAGTTCTGCAGAAAGATCGACATGCCGATCGCGGAGATCAGGGGCACCAGCCGCGGTCCGCCGCGCAGCGGCCGATAGGCGACCCGCTCGACGGCGAAGCCGTACAGGCCGGTGACGATCACCGACACCAGCAGCGCGGCGCCCAGCACCAGCGGCAGCGGATAGCCGGCCGCCACGCCGATGGCGGTCAGCGTCACCAGGCCGACATAGGCGCCGATCATGTAGATCTCGCCGTGGGCGAAATTGATCATGCCGATGATGCCGTAGACCATCGTGTAGCCGATGGCGATCAGCGCATAGATCGCACCCAGCGTCAGGCCGTTGACCAGCTGCTGGGTGAATTGAGGTAGGAATTCGTTCATGGGGTACGTCCCGTCTGTACTGCACGTCGGCCGGGGCGCGGGCCTGTCGGCACCGCATCGGTGAAGCCGGCGTGCCTGTCGCGGCGGGCCCTTCCCGCGTAGGGAAGGGCGCGATCGAAGCGGCCCGGCATATCAAAACGCCCCGTTCGGCGACGAACGGGGCGTTGGCACGGACCGCGCCGGCGATCAGTTGGCGGCCGTCTTGGTGGCGTCCTTGTGCCAGGTGAAGACGACGAACTTGAACGACTTCAGGTCGCCTTGCGCGTCGTATTCCACCTTGCCGATCGGGGTCTGGAAGGCGTTCTTGTGCATGTACGCCGCGACCTTGGTCGGATCGGTGCTCTTGGCGCCCGCGATCGCGTCGGCGATGATCTTGACGCCCGCGTAGGCCGGCATCTGGAACGGACCGTTCGGATCGCGCTTCTTGTCTGCGAACGCCTTGACCAGCGCCGCGTTGGCCGGGTCGGCCGAGAAGTCGGCCGGCAGCGTGACCAGCATGCCTTCCGAAGCCGGGCCGGCGATCGCGGTGACGTCCTTGTTGCCGACGCCTTCCGGTCCCATGAACGTCGCCTTGACGCCCTGCTCGCGCGCCTGGCGCAGCAGCAGGCCCATTTCGGGGTGATAGCCGCCGAAGTAGACGAAGTCCACACCCTGCGACTTCAGCTTGGTGATCACGGCCGAGTAGTCCGAATCGCCGGCGTTGATGCCTTCGAACAGCACCACGGGGATCTTGGCCGCTTCGAGGTCCTTGCGCACCGAGGCGGCGATGCCCTGGCCGTACGACTGCTTGTCGTGCAGCACGGCGACCTTCTTGGGCTTGACCTTGCCGATGATGTACTGCGCGGCGGCCGGACCCTGCTGGTCGTCGCGGCCGATCGTGCGGAAGATCATCTTGCGCTTCTTGCCTTCGGTCAGCTGCGGCGCGGTGGCCGACGGCGTCACCATCACGACGCCTTCGTTCTCGTAGATGTCGGCGGCCGGAATGGTCGAGCCCGAGCAGACGTGCCCGATCACATAGCGGATGCCCTGGCTGACGATCTTGTTGGCGACGGCCACGGCCTGCTTGGGCTCGCAGGCGTCGTCCATCAGCACCACTTCGAGCTTGTTGCCGCCGGCGCCGCCGGCAGCGTTGATCTGCTCGATGGCGGTCAGCGCGCCCGCCTTGACCATGTCGCCGTACTGCGCGACCGAGCCGCTCATCGGGCCGGCGATAGCGATCTTGACGGTTTCCGCTTGTGCGACGGCACCGAAGGTGACCAGCGCGGCGGCGAGAGAAAGGGAGGTAAGACGGGAATGCTTCATTGGGAGCTCCTCGATCGTGTTTGTTCGAATCATCCAGGCGCGGGCCCTGGACGTGCGCAAAATCGAAGAACTCCCCGGCGACTTTGACAGGCTGGTCGGGGCGCGCATGCACGACCGCGGCTCAGGCCTGAAAGGGCACTACATGACCACGTTCTTGTTATTGCGCAGGCCAATCGCCCGCCTGCCCTCCGCACCGGTGAGAACTGGGTAAGTCCGTTCGATGTCGGCCAGGTGGCGGCATTATAAGGTGAATCTTGGAGCGGCCTATGCGCGCTGCACCAATCCGGCGCGGTTGTGGCTTCCGCGGAACACTCGGGTCCGCTGGACCCCTGCCAAAGGGGGGAATGCGCGCTGGCGCACGGCTCAACGCCCTGCGCTCACCATGCCGCGCGTGGCCAGCGCCAGTGCGCTGTGCCGGTGCCCGCCGCGCAGGCTCGCCGAGATTTCGGCGGCGGCGTGTTGGACCATCTCGGCGAAGGTGCGCACTTTCTGCGGCTTGAAGCGCTCCGCCGGCCCGGACAGGCCTACCGCGGCGAAGACCTGGCCATGGCCGTCGACGATCGGCGCGGCCACGCCGTGGACCGACTCGCGCCATTCGCCGCGATTGACGGCATAGCCCTGCCGCCGCACCTTGTCCATTTCCTGCAGGAAGCGCGCCGGCTCGACGATCGAATTGGCGGTGGCGCCTTCCAGCGCCGTCGACATCCGTTGCAGCACGACCGGCGGCTGGAACGCCAGCATGGCCTTGCCGGTCGCCACGCAATGTGCCAGCGCACGTCCGCCGATCTGCGTATAGGCGCGGACCGGATTGGGGCTGTCGATCTTGTGCACGTAGACGACCTCGCCGCGATCGAGCACCGACAGGTGGACGCTTTCGCCGCTGTCGTGCATCAGCCGTTCCATCCAGCCCTCGGCGTGGCGGCGCAGATCGAGGCGGCCGAGCACCGCGGAGCCCAGCTCCCACAGCTTGATCGAGGCGCTGTAGCCCGCGGTGTCCTCGTCGCGAATCACATAGCGCAGCTCGGTCAGCGCCTGCAGCAGCCGATGGACATTGCTCTTGGCCATGCCGAGCCGGTTGGCGATCTCGGTCAGCCCCAGCGGCCGGTCGCTATGGGCCAGCAGCTCGACGATGCCCAGGCCTTTGATCAAGGTGTTGTTCATGGTTAGCGGTTGGAGTTGGCCTGCGTCCCGGTTTCGCCCCGCTCTCCCGCCGCGGGGCAGGGGCCGTGGGAGGCAACGGGCGGGTCGTCCGCGCCGTTCTCAAATACGGAACCATTGTCCCGTATTCCGGCACGTTCATATAATGCCCCGCATGCCCCGGCGCCCGCAACCCGGCCGCCGGCTCACCTTCCCGCCAGCCGGCGCCATCCCGTTGCCGCCATCGTCATGCCCGACCTGAACGAAAAGGATCTGCCGCTCGCCGGCGTCAAGGTATTGGAGTTCTGCACCGTCGCCGCCGGGCCGTTCTGCGGCATGCTGCTGGCCGACATGGGCGCCGACGTGGTCAAGGTCGAGCCGCCCGACGGCGATACGTTGCGGCAATGGCCGCCGATTTCGGCCGGCTTCTCGGAGAATTTCGCCTCGCTGAACCGCAACAAGCGCTCGGTGGTGCTGAACCTGAAGCAGCCGGAAGACCTCGCGCTGGCGCGCCGGCTGATGCTCGAAGCCGACGTGGTCGTCGAGAACAACCGGCCCGGCGTGATGGACCGCCTGGGGCTGGGCTATGCGAGCCTGCGCGAGGACCATCCGGGTCTTGTCTACTGCTCGGTGTCGGCCTATGGCCAGAGCGGGCCGCGCGCCACCGAGGGCGGCTTCGACCTGACGATCCAGGCCGCCGCCGGCGTGATGAGCGTGACCGGCGAGCCCGACGGCGCGCCGGTCAAGTGCGGCGTGCCGCTGGCCGATTTCGCTTCGGGTCTGTACGGGGCCTTTGCGATCGCCAGCGCGCTGGCCCGGGTGCGGGCCGGCGGCGCCGGCATGCATATCGATGTGCCGATGTATGGCTGTACGCTGGGCATCGCTGCGCTGCAGACGAGCGAGTACTTCGGCACCGGCCGCAGCCCCGCCAAGCTGGGCTCGGCGCATCCGCGCAACGCGCCGTACCAGGCGTTCCGCGCCGCCGATGGCTACTTCGCGATCGCGGCCGGCAACCAGAAGCTTTGGCTGGAAGTCGTGCGCGTGGTGCAGATGCCGGAGCTGGCCGACGATCCCCGCTTTGCCACCACGCGCGATCGCGCCGCCAACCAGACCGCGTTGAAGGAACTGCTCGAGCAGCGCTTCGCCGCCGCCGGCGTCGATCACTGGATCGGCGCCTTCCAGGCCGCCGGCGTGCCGCACGCGCGCATCAACGACTATGCCGCCGCGCTGCAGGACCCGCAGGTCGAACACATGGAATGGGTGCGCCCGCTGACGCTGCCGGGCGGCGTGGCGACGCGGACCTTCGTTTCGCCGCTGCGGCTGGACGGCATGGGTTTGCCGGTGCGTTGCCCCCCGCCGGCCCTCGGCGAGCATACTGACGCGGTTCGCGCTGCCCATGCCGGCGGCGGCAGTCAAGCGCCGACGCAAAGGCCAATGCAACAGCAGACGCAACAGCAGACGCAACAGCAGACGCAACAGCAGACGCAGGAGCAAACGCCATGACTCGCACCATCGAACCGCTGCGCACCTTCGTTGCCGGCGTCACGTCGCTGATGGCGGGGCCCAATCGCGACGAGGCTGCCTTGCTGGAAGGCACGCGGCCCCTGCTGCAGGCGCTGGTCGCCCGTGACGACTGGCTTCCGGACGAACTGGCGCAGCCGCATCCGACCTATTACCAGCAATACCTGTTGTACGGCGATCCGCTCGATCGTTTCTCGGTCGTCAGCTTCGTCTGGGGCCCCGGACAGCAGACGCCGGTGCACGACCACACGGTGTGGGGCTGGATCGGCGTGCTGCGCGGTGCCGAGATCGATATCCGTTATCGGCGCGACGATCGGGGCATCCATCAGGATGGCGAGGCGACCCGGCTCGAGGCCGGCCAGGTCGCGGCGGTATCGCCGTCGCTCGGCGACATCCACCGCGTGCGCAACGCCTTCGACGACCGGGTCTCGGTCAGCGTCCACCTGTACGGCGGCAATATCGGCCGCATTCGCCGCCATGTCTTCGACCCGGCAACTGGCGCGCCGAAGGAATTCGTCTCGGGCTATGCCAACCGCTTCGCGCCGAATCTGTGGGCGGCCCCCGATGTCTGACGGCGCGCCGAGTGCGGCCGCCACGGCGGGGCCCGTGCTGCTGGTCGACCGGCAAGGCGATATCACGCGGCTGACGCTGAACCGCCCACAACGGGGCAATGCCTTGTCGGCCGAGCTGGTGCAGGCCTTGCACGACGCGGTGCTCGCCTGCCAGCGCGACGGCACGCGGCTGGTGCTGCTCGAAGGGGCGGGCAAACACTTCTGCACGGGCTTCGACCTCGGCGACCTCGACAGCGAAACCGATGACACGCTGCTGGCCCGCTTCGTCCGGGTCGAGCTGATGCTGCAGGCCATCTACACGGCACCGTTCACCACTGTCGCACGGGTCCATGGCCGGGCCATGGGCGCCGGCGCCGATCTGGCGGCGGCCTGCGAACAATGCTGGGTGGCCGACGACGGCCGCTTCGCCTTCCCCGGCGCGGCCTTCGGGCTGGTGCTGGGCACCGCGCGGCTTGCCGCCCGGGTCGGGCCGACGCTGGCGCGCCAATGGATCGGCGCCAGCGCAACGATCG
The DNA here is from genome assembly GCF_008801915.1 of Cupriavidus gilardii. Classification (GTDB taxonomy): domain Bacteria; phylum Pseudomonadota; class Gammaproteobacteria; order Burkholderiales; family Burkholderiaceae; genus Cupriavidus; species Cupriavidus gilardii. Next base: position 116,636 of record NZ_VZOV01000013.1, on the reverse strand, counting down.
ATGCCGATACCGCGCTCGCTGCCGGCCTGGCGACACGCTCCTTCGTTGCGGACGAGCACGGCAAGCCAGACACCGCGCTGGAGGCGCTGGCCCGTCAGGCGCGCCGGCTCGACATCGAGACGCAGGCGGCGATCCATGCCGCGTCGCGTGCCGACGGCGGCGAACTTGCGAGGCAGCTCGCCGCGCTGGTCCACTCGGTCGCGCGGCCGGGGCTGCGCGAGCGCATCCGCGCGTATCGCGAGGCGTCGGCCCGCTAGCCCTGCGCCGAACGCTGCCGCGCGGCCGGCGCCGGAAAGATGCCGACGAAGCGGTCGCGTGCGGGATGGTCCGGCGCCGCCTTCCAGACGCAATAGACTTCCGACGGCACGGTGCTGTGCTTCAGCGGCCGGAAGGCCGCGCCGGCCAGCGCCGAATGCCGCAAGGCCGCCGGCACCACCGCCACGCCCATCCCCTGCGAGACCAGCGACACCACCGACAGCCAGTGCCGGACCTCGTGGCGGATCTGCGGATAGAAGCCCTCGGCCGCGCACATGTCGACGATCCGCGCGTAGTAGTCGGGCGATGCGTTGCGCGAGAACAGCACGAACGTCTCGCCGCGCAGCTCGGTCAGCGCGATGGTGCGTCGGCTCGCGAGCCGATGGGCGGCCGGCATGCAGCAGACGAAGGGCTCGCTGTGGATCAGCCGGGTGGCCAGCTCGTCCGGCACGCGGCTGGTGTGGATGAAGCCGACGTCGAGCTGCCCGTGCAGCAGCGCCTCGATCTGTTCCTGCGAATTGAGCTCGGTCAGCGCGATCTGGATGCCGGGCTGATCGGCCTCGAACTGTTGCAGCTTCTGCGGCAGCCCCCGGTACAGCATCGATCCGACGAAACCCACGCGCAGCCTGCCCACCGCACCGGCTTCGATCTGGCGCGCCAGCAGCCGCGCCTCCTCGGCCTGCGCCAGCAGCGCGGTCGCCGATTCGCGAAAGACCCGCCCCGCCGCGGTCAGGCGCACGCCCTTGCTGTCGCGTTCGAACAGCCGGGCGCCGACCGACGCCTCCAGTTGCTGGATATTGAGCGACAGCGGCGGCTGCGAGATCGACAACCGGCGCGCGGCGCGGCCGAAATGCAGCTCGTCGGCCAGCACGAGGAAATAGCGCAGATGGCGGAACTCCATGGCAGGGGCGGCGTTCGATGACGCTTCGATGAAGGTGGGAGGGGTGCGGAAACGGGCCTCATTCTATGCCTACAGTTTCCGCACGGCATGCCGTTATCCCTTCGATGTGCCGGCTGAACAGGTAGCGCGCCCGCAGCAACGCCGGCTGCGCCAACGGCGAACACAAGGCCCCCGTGACGCACCATGACCACTACCAGACCCTAGGCGTTGCCCCGACGGCCACGGCGGACGAGATCCGGCAGGCGTATCGGCGGCTGGCCATGCGCTGGCATCCGGACCGCAATCCGGACGATCCGCAGGTCGCGGAAGAGCGGTTCAAGCGATTGCAGCATGCCTTCGCGGTGCTCAAGGATGCCGGCCGCCGGATGGCCTACGACGCCGAGCGCGCGGCGCCGCGCGGCGGCTCCGGTCACGGCGGGGGCAATGGCGCAGGCAGTGGCGCCGCCAACGGCCGCGGCGCCCATGGCCCACGCCCGGCGCGCGAAGCCTGGCCGCATGGCGGCCCGCGGCGCAACGCGCCGGGCAAGGCCGGCGTCGACTATCTGTGCGAGACCAGCATCGCGCTGGAGACGGCGGTGCTCGGCGGCATGGCATCGACGCGGGTCAGGATGACGGTCGACTGCCTGCACTGCGATGCGCGCGGCATCCGCATGATGGGCTGCAAGACGTGCGCCGGTACGGGGCAGGTGCGGCGCGGCCTGTTCAACGCGTATGGCGCCTGCGAGCGCTGCGCCGGGCGCGGCGTCGAGCCGGCAGCCTGCGATGCCTGCGGCGGTACCGGCAAGGTCCGCGTCGACAAGGCGCTGCGCGTGCAGATCAAGCCGGGCGTGATCGACGGCACCGTGCTGCGCGCCCGCGGCATGGGCGGCCCCGGTATCGACGGCGGCCCCAACGGCAACCTGATGTGCAAGGTCCGGGTGCGCAAGGACCGCGTGTTCGGCGTCGATGGGCTGGACCTGACGCGCGAACTGAAGATCGACTTCGTGCTGGCCTGCCTGGGCGGGCGCGTGCCGGTGGTGCGCTTTCGCAAGACGGTGATGGCCGAGATTCCGGCGATGACGCGCAGCGGCACCGTCATCCGCGTGCGCGGCATGGGCCTGCACGATCGCGCCAGGCAAAAGACCGGCGACCTGCTGCTGACGGTCGCCATCGACCTGCCGTCGCGGCTGCGCACGCTGACCGAGCCGCAACAGACGCTGCTGCGCGAACTCGGCCGCGGCACCGGCGAATGAACCTTACTGGTTCTTCATCGCCTCGGCCAGCCGCCGGATGATCGCTCCCTCGCTCTTGAAGGCGTTCTGCGCATAGGCGCTGTACTGCTCGGGTCCCATATAGTTGGTCGACATGCCGTACTGCTGCGTCACCGCCAGCAGTTTCGGATCCTTCAGCGCATTGCGGAACGCGGTGTCGAGTTTCCTCACGACCTCGGGCTTCATGCCGGCGGGACCGACGATGCCGAACGGCGAATTGGACCAGACCGGATAGCCGATCTCCCTGAGCGTCGGCGCATCGGGAAAGTCTGGCGCCCGCTTTTCGGACAGCACCGCCAGCACGCGCAACTGGCCGTTCTTCACATAGGGCAGCAGCGTGTTGGTCAGCATCGCCACGTCGCACTGGCCGCCCAGCAGCGAGGTAATCGCCTCGGCGTCGCCCTTGTAGGGGACATGCGTCCAGTTCGATTGCGTGATGCGCGCCAGTTCCGAGATCGTCAGATGCTGGCTGCCGTAGATGCCGGTGGTGCCGTAGCTGATGCCGCGGCTCGACGCCTTGGCCTCGGCCACCAGCTCCTGCATCGTCTTCCACTTGGCATCGGTGCGCACCGCGACCGCAAAGTTGTAGTCCGCGATCATCGAGATATAGGTCAGATCCTTCAGCGGGTCGTAGCGCATCTTCTGCACGTGCGGCAGGCGGAAGATCACGACCGGCGCCATCGTCAGCGTATAGCCGTCGGGCTCGCTGGTGGCCATCTGCGTCGCGCCCAGCGTGCCGCTGACGCCGGGCTTGTTCTCGACGATGATCGATTGGCCCAGCTCGCGCCCCGCCGCATCGGCCAGCGCCCGCCCGATCTGGTCGGTGATGCCGCCGGCGCCATAGGGCACGATCAGCTTGATGGGACGACTGGGAAAGTCCTCGGCGTGCAGGCGTCCGACCGGCAACCCGGCCACGCCCGCTACCCATGCCGCGCCGGCGAGGCGCAGGATTTGACGTCGTTGCATGTTGTCTCCTTTGTATGGTGTCGATGCGAGGGTCTCGATACGACGGCCAGGCTGTCCCGCCCGGCTCGCACGGCTCGGCCGTGGCGGGACAGTATGCAACGCGTTGCGCATTGGTGGTGGGGGAGGGCGGGTATTTCCCTAGCCGGACCAGAACTCGCGTCAATACGAAAAACATATCGTCCAAGCCATTCTTAGTATTGGACGCAAATCGCCGTCTCCTCCAACATTCCATCATCCAGCCGGCCGCGTTCCGGCGGACCGAGAAGTGGGAAGAGGAGACAAGCATGCCGACCAGCGCCGTCCGTCAGGACGTTTCATCGCAAGCCGCCGCCGCCGCGACGCCCGCCGCCCATCCGGTGCCGGACCAGCATGGCGTCAATCTGTTTGCCAGCGATCCCGATCTGCGCGCGCTGCTGCCGCTGTATTTGCCGGCCGACCTGTACCAGCACCTGTTGCCGCATCTGGATCGCATGGGCGCGCTGGCCGGCGGCGTGCTCGATGCACTGGCCAATACCGCCGACCACCATCCGCCGACGCTGACGCATCGCACGCGCACCGGCATCGATGCGCAGCGCATCGACAAGCATCCGGCCTATGTCGAACTCGAACGCGTGGCCTTTGCCGAGTTCGGGCTGGCGGCGGTATCGCACCGCGGCGGCGTACTGGGCTGGCCGCAGCCGATGCCGGCAGCCGCCAAGTACGCGCTGACCTATCTGTTCGTGCAGGCCGAGTTCGGGCTGTGCTGCCCGCTGTCGATGACCGATTCGCTGACGCGGACGCTGCGCAAGTTCGGCGATCCTGAGCTGGTCGAGCGCTTCCTGCCGAACCTGACCACGCAGGTATTCGAGGATCTGTACCAGGGCGCGATGTTCATGACCGAGCAGGGCGCGGGCTCCGACGTGGCGGCCACCGCCACGCGCGCGATACCCGATCCGCACGCGCAGGGCGGCTGGCGCCTGACCGGCGACAAGTGGTTCTGCTCGAACCCCGACGCGGAACTGGCGATGGTGCTGGCGCGTCCGGACGGCGCGCCGGAGGGCATCAAGGGCGTGTCGCTGTTCCTGTTGCCGCGCAGGCTGGCCGATGGCAGCCCGAACCACTATCGGATCATCCGGCTGAAGGACAAGCTCGGCACGCGCTCGATGGCGAGCGGGGAGATCCGCCTCGAAGGCGCGCACGCGTGGCTGGTCGGCGAGCCGGGACGCGGCTTCGTGCAGATGGCGGACATGATCAACAATTCGCGGCTGTCCAACGGCGTGCGCGCCGCCGGACTGATGCGCCGGGCGTTGTCGGAAGGACTGTTCATCGCGCGGGAGCGCCGTGCCTTCGGCAAGCGGCTGATCGACATGCCGCTGATGCGCCGCCAGCTGCTGAAGCTGACGCTGCCGACCGAGCAGGCGCGCACGATGGTGTTCCAGACCGCCGAGGCGCTGCGCCGGGCCGATGCGGGCGAGACCGAGGCCTATCCGCTGATGCGCATCCTGACGCCGCTGATCAAGTTCCGCGCCTGCCGCGACGCGCGCAAGGTCACCGGCGATGCGATGGAGATCCGCGGCGGCTGTGGCTACATCGAGGAATGGAGCGACCCACGGCTGGTGCGCGACGCCCACCTGGGCTCGATCTGGGAAGGCACCAGCAATATCGTCGCGCTCGACGTACTGCGCGCAATCCGGCGCGAGGGCGCCTTGCCAGTGCTGCGGGCCCATCTGCAGCAGCTGTTGGCGCAGACGCCGCTGCACGCCAATGCCCGTGTGGCGTTCGACAGCGCGCTGGAACGAGCCTGCACGCTGGCGGCCGACGCCGCCCAGGCCGATGCCGCGGGCGATGTGCTCGCGCGCCAGGCCGCATCCGCGCTGTACCACGCGACCAGCGCGGTGGCGATGGCCTGGGAAGCGGGACGCATCGGCTCGGTGCGCCGCATGCGTCTGGCCCAGCTGGTGCTGATCCACCGCGTGCTGCCGCGCGATCCACTGGCGGGCGGCGCCGAACCCGATTGGCTGGCCGAAACCGTGGCACCGCCGGCCGAAGGCGCGGTGCAGCCTGCCGGCGCGGTCGATCAGGTCGATCTGTTCTGAAGACACGCGGATTCACCCGCCGCGAGTCGCATGCGATCGCGGCGGATTTCACGGCAACAAGCCACGCAACAAGCAACCCCACAAGCGCCCGGGACGACGAATCCGACGGCGCATGGCCTGACTAGGAGACACCAGATGACCCCCTGGCAACGCATCGCGGCGCTCGCCGCCGCATCCACGCTGACGCTGTGCGCCGGCATCGCTCCCGCCTTCGCGCAGAAGGACTATCCGTCCAAGCCGATCATGATGGTGGTGACCTACCCGCCGGGCGGTCCGACCGACGCGATGGCCCGCACGCTGGCCGCCTCGCTGAAGAACACGCTCGGCCAGCCGGTGATCGTCGAGAACCGCGCCGGCGCCGGCGGCAATATCGGCGCGGAAGCCGTCGCGCGCGCCGAGCCCGACGGCTACACGCTGATGTTCGGCACCTCGGCGCCGCTGGCGATCAATGTCAGTCTCTATCGCAAGATCAACTACGACCCGGTCAAGAGCTTCACGCCGGTGATCCAGATCGGCCATCTGCCCAATGTGCTGGTCGTCAATCCTTCGGTGCCGGCGAAGAACGTCAGCGAGCTGACCGCCTATGCCAAGGCCAATCCCGGCAAGCTGACCTATGCATCGTCGGGCAACGGCGCGTCGTCGCACCTGGCCGGCGTGCTGTTCAACAACCTGGCGGGCACCGACTTCCAGCACATCCCGTACAAGGGCACCGGCCCGGCGCTGAACGATCTGCTGGGCGGCCAGGTCAGCATGACCTTTACCGACGTGCTGACCGCGCTGCCGTTCATCAAGAGCGGCAAGCTGCGCGCGCTCGGCGTGACCACCCGCGAGCGTTCGCAGGCACTGCCCGATGTGCCGACGGTCGCGGAGCAGGGCGTCGCCGGCTTCGACGTGTCGGTGTTCTTCGGCGTGGTGGCGCCTGCCGGCACGCCGAAGGAAGTCATCGGCAAGCTCAACGCGGCCTTCGCCGATGCGCTGAAGCAGCCGGAGGTCCGCAAGACGCTGCAGGGGCAGGGGCTCGAGTTCGCACCGTCGACCAAGCCCGAGCAACTGGGCGGCTTTATCAAGGCCGAGGTGGGCAAGTGGCGCGCGGTGGTGCAGAAGTCCGGCGCGCAGCTGGACTGACCTGGATGGACGCCGGCGCCGGCGACGGCGCCGGCGATGGCAACGAGCCGAGGAATTTCGATGACGCAAGCAAGCACCGGCGCGCTCGCCGGCATCCGGGTGGTCGACCTGTCGCGCATTCTGGGCGGCCCATACTGCGGGCAGATCCTCGGCGATCACGGCGCCGACGTGCTGAAGATCGAGCCGCCGCAGGGCGACGACACGAGGGCCTGGGGCCCGCCGTTCAAGGATGGCGTGGCGTCCTACTACTTCGGGCTGAACCGGAACAAGCGCGTGATGCGGCTCGACCTGGCTGCGGCGGCCGAGCGCGAGGTCTTGCTCGCGCTGCTGGCCGACGCCGACGTGCTGATCGAGAACTTCAAGACCGGCACCATGGAGAAATGGGGCCTGGGCTACGAAACGCTGGCGGAACGCTTCCCGCGCCTTGTGCATTGCCGCGTTTCGGGCTTCGGCGCCGACGGTCCGCTGGGCGGCCTGCCGGGCTACGACGCCGCGATCCAGGCGATGGCCGGCATCATGAGCATCAACGGCGAGGCGGACGGCGAAGCGCTGCGCGTCGGCTTGCCGGTGGTCGACATGGTGACCGGCCTGAATGCCGCGCTGGGCGTGCTGCTGGCGCTGCAGGAGCGCGAGCGCAGCGGCCGCGGCCAGTTCGTCGAGGCCGCGCTGTATGACTCGGGGCTGTCGCTGCTGCACCCGCACGCGGCCAACTGGTTCCTCAGCGGCAAGGCGCCGCAGCGGACCGGCAACGCCCATCCGAACATCTATCCGTACGACACGGTCGCCACCGCCACCGATCCGATCTTTCTCGCGGTCGGCAACGACCGGCAGTTCCGCATCCTGTGCGAGCAGCTTGGCGTGCCCGCGCTGGCCGACGACGCGCGCTATGCGACGGCCGGGGCACGCTCGGTCAATCGGTCGGCGCTGAAGGCCGAGCTGGAGGCGCAGTTGAGCACGCGCGACGGCAAGGCGCTGGCCGATGCGCTGGTGCAGGCCGGCGTGCCCTGCGCCCCTGTGCTGTCGGTGCCGGATGCGCTGCAGCATCCCCATACGGCGCACCGCCAGATGGTGGTCGAGATGGAGGGCGGCTATCGGGGGCTGGGGGCGCCGGTGAAGCTGTCGCGTACGCCGGCGACCTATCGTTTCGCGCCGCTGGCCGAAGGCGACCGCTTCCTGCCCCGCGAGGGAGAGGGCTAGCTGCTGTCCACTTTGGACATTGCCCGGTCTTGCACTATCGTAACGAGACGCATTCCGAGGGCGAGGCTGCGCCACCCGGCGCAGACCCCACCGCCGGTGCCAATCGATTCCAAGGAGACCACCATGTCCTATGTCGACGGTTTTGTCATTGCCGTGCCCACCGCCAACCGCGAGGCCTACCGCGAAATGGCCCAGAAGGCCGCGCAGGTGTTCAAGGAGTACGGCGCTCTGCGCGTGTTCGAATGCTGGGGCGACGATGTGCCCGAGGGCAAGGTCACGTCGTTCACGATGGCGGTGCAGCGCAAGGACGACGAGTCCGTCGTGTTCTCGTGGATCGAGTGGCCGTCGCGCGAGAAGCGCGACGAAGGCATGAAGGCTGCAATGGCCGATCCGCGGCTGGCGAACGACATGCAGAACATGCCGTTCGACGGTCAGCGGATGATCTATGGCGGGTTCGAGCCGATCGTCCAGGCCTGAGCGGACAGGCCGGACCGTTCCGCTGGCTTGCGCGCTGGCGCACAGTGTCGGAATGGGCCGATAGCGAGGCGGACCGCGGCTAGAATCGCGGTTCGCGACGCCCTTGCGTCGTTGACCCGCATATCGACCGCCACCCATGCCGACCAAGAAGCCCGACGCCAGCGCACGCGCGAACAGCGAGCAAGCCCTTCAACTCCTCGACGCGGCCACCGAACACGTGCTGACCCATGGCCTTGGCGACCTGTCGCTGCGCAGCGTGGCCGAGGCCCTGGGCACCAGCCACCGCATGCTGATCTACTACTTCGGCTCCGCGGACGGCTTCTGGCAGGCGCTGCTGCATCGCATCCGCCATGCCGAACAGCAGGCGCGACATCATGCGCTGGCCGAGGGCACGGATCCGAAGTCAGCGCTGGTTGCCGCCTGGCAACGATACTCGGCATCGAACTACCTGCCGATCATGCAGCTGGTGTTCGAAATCTACGGCCGTGCCATTCGCGACCGCGAACGCTTCAGCGGCTTTCTCGAGGATGTCATCGGCAGCTGGACCGGCATGCTGGCCGAACGCTTCGAACGCAGCCTCGGCATGAGCCGAAGCGAAGCGAAGCTGCTCGCCCGCGTCGAAGTGGCGACGATCCGCGGGCTGCTGCTCGATCTGGTCACCACCGGCGACCGCAAGGGCACCACCGCCGCGATCGAGTATTTCGCCGAAATGATGGCGCGGCCGCGCCAGCGATGATCCGCCGATTACCCTTGCTTTCCCTGCATTCCAGCCGCTGAGTTCGCGCTGTCATCCACGCGATTCTTTCGCGATTCTTTCGCGATTGTTCGCGCGATCCTTCGCGTATACCCTCGCTACACCGATCGATGTACCACATGGTACATTCCATCTCGATTCGGCCATCCGCTGAGGCGGCCGAAGGACATCCCAAGCGGGACGAATCGACGAAACGGTGAGTGCAGGAATGAAACGGCGAACACTTTTGGGCTGGACTGCGGGCGCAGTGCTGGCCGCCACGCTGCCCGGTATCGCGCAGGCGGAAAACTATCCCTCGAGGCCGGTCAGGCTGGTGGTGCCCCAGGCAGGCGGCACGGGTAACGACGTGCTGGCCCGGGCGCTGGCCGAACGACTGGGACAGGCGTGGAAGCAGGCGGTGGTGGTGGAAAACAAGCCCGGCGCCAACGGCGCGCTGGCAATCAACTACGTGCTGTCGCAACCCGCCGACGGCTACACGCTGTTCTTTGCCGGCGTGTCGAACCTGAGCTTCAACCCGCATCTGTATCCGAAGCTGCCGTACAACCCGTCGAAGGATCTGGTGGGCGTTGCCATGCTGGCGAACTCGCCGTTCGTCTTCGTCGCGGCGCCGTCGCTGAAGGTCAAGACCTTGCAGGAGTTCGTGCAGGTGGCGAAGGCGCGTCCCGGCGAGATCAGCTTCGCGTCGGGCGGCGTCGGCAATTCCACGCATCTGGCAATGGAACTGGTCGCCGAAAAGGTGGGAATCAAGCTGCAGCACGTCCCGTTCAATGGGCCGGGCGGCGCCACCAGCCTGATGAACGGCCAGACCCCGGTGATGATGAACGTGGTGGCCGGCGTGCACGCAAACATCGTCGGACACAAGCTGGTGCCGCTCGCCGTGACCGGTGACAAGCGGCTCGCCGCGTTGCCCAGTGTGCCGACCTTCAAGGAGCTGGGCTATGACGTCGCGGTGCCGGGCTGGTACGCCATCGTCGCCAAGATCGGCACGCCGGCGGCGCTGGTGCAAAAGATCAACGCCGACATCAATCAGGCACTGGACGACCCGCAATTGAAGGAGAAGCTGGCCTTCCAGTTCCTCGAACCGATCAAGGGACCCTCAACGGAGGTCGAGCGCTACATGAAGCGCGACTCCGAAGCCTGGGGTCCGATCATCCGCAAACTCGGCATTTCTCTCTGACACCGCCATGCCCCATCTGACAAAAGCCGTCCACGAATACCGACTCGCGTCGATGCGCAAGCTGATGGACCGGCTGCGCGTCGATGCGCTGGTCTTCGGCACGCCCGACTTCTTTCAATTCGCGACCAACTTCCAGCTGGACGTATGGCCCTGGGAACGGCCGGTGTTCGTCGTCGTTCCGCGCAACGGCGACACCTTTGCGGTGATGAATGAGCTGTCGACCAACCATATGCGCTTCGCCACCGAAAAGGGGAAGGTGTGGTTGTCGGATATCACCTATTACGCCGAGCACCCACGCGTTTCCAATCGCCTGCCGCTGGTGCCGCAGTTGCCCGAGGTCGTCGCCGGGCTACTGGCCGAGAAGGGGCTTGGCATGTCGCGTATCGCCGTCGATGTCGCACACCCCATCCTGACGGCGGCGCAGCGCTATCTGCCCGAGCTGACGCTGCGGCCGGCCATGAGGGACATGCGAGGCCTGCGTTGGGTCAAGCATCCCGAGGAATTGCAGGTCATGCGCGAACTCGGGGCGCTGACCGACTGGGTGCAGGATCGCTACCGTGAGAACATCCGCGCGGGCCGGCTGGTCCAGGAACTCGATCACGCGATGGCGGCCCTGATGGTCGAGGAAGCCGCGCGCCGCTTCCCCGGCGAGGACTTCGACATCCTGAAGTGCTGGACGCTGTCCGGCCCCGCCTCCGCCTCACCGCACGGCGACGGCGCCGCCTGCGGCGCACGCATTTCCCCGGGCGACACCATCGTCAACCTGGTGCTGCCGCGTTTGAATGGGCTGTACGTCGAGAACGAACGGACGTGGTTCTGCGGCAAGCCGACGGACCAGCAGGCGCGCCTGTATTCCGTCGCGGCCGAAGCCACCGATGCCGCGGTCGAGGCGGCGGTGCTCGGCAAACGCGTTTGCGACATGGATGCCGCGGCATTGCAGGTGATCGAGCGGGCCGACTGCGCGCAATACGTCTTTCACCGGACCGGCCATGCCGTTGGCCTGATGCTGCATGAGTATCCGGAGGACATGGCGTTCAATACGCGGCCGCTGCTGGCGGGGGAGGTGTATTCCGCCGAGCCAGGTCTTTATGTCTACGGACTCGGCGGCTTCCGGCTGGACGACACGGTGATCGTGGGCGAGCGGCCGGAGGTCATCGTCAAGACGCCGAAGACGTTGGCTTACGCGACGGTGGAGTAGCGAAACGCGGGAGGATTGGGCCATCCGCCGTCATGCGAATGGCCCGAGGCACCTATTTGCTGAGCAGGCGGTCAAGCTTGGCGTCCACTTGTTGGAGGCGCATATCGATTGCGCCAACTCGAACCTCGAGGGCGCCAAGCCGGCCTTCCACTGCGTCAAGTCTGGCGCCGAAGCGATCCAGCCTCTTGTCGACCGCATCGAGCCGGCCCGTCAGCCGCTTGTCCATTTCGATAAGCTGGGCCTGCAACGGTGCGGTGTTCTTGTCGACCTTGTCTTGCATGTTGGAGCTTTGGAAGCTCATCACCGAGATGACGATCGCGATCCCACTGCCGACGGACGAGAACACGCCCCACGGGGGAATGATTACCCCCACCTGCTTGCGGATCAGTTGAAGCGCGTCGTGTCGGGACAGCGCGTCGTCGCGGCGTCGATGGGGCTTGGGGCGAGGAGGGGCGGCTTGCATCGCATCGTGATCGGTAACGTTCGGGTCCGGGGTGGTGATCATGGTCTTCGTCCATCGAGATAAGAAGGGCGGCATCGGTCGGCGAGGCGTGGGACAAGGATCAACGTCCTTGCCGCCACACCACTCGACTGATGCCGCACTATCCCACCTCAGGATTTGCCCGGCTTTCGCTTTTTTCCGACGTCCATCGAAGAGCGTGCACACGATCCCGACACATTCCCTTCGCTGGCGCGACGCCCCGCGCTCGCCTGGCGATCAACCCGGAATCATCCCCGTCAGCCAATACGCCTGCACCATCGTGATGATCCCGACGATCACCGCGAACAGCAGGCTGTGCTTGACCGTGAAGCGGAACAGCTCCGACTCGCGGCCGACCAGTCCGGTTGCCGCACAGGCCACCGCGATCGACTGCGGCGAGATCATCTTGCCGGTCACGCCGCCGGTGGTATTGGCGGCCACCAGCAGCGTGTCCGAGACGCCGATCTGATGCGCGGTCGTGCTCTGCAGCGAGCAGAACAGCGCGTTCGACGAGGTATCGGAGCCGGTCAGGAAGACGCCGAGCCAGCCGAGGAACGGCGAGAAGAAGGGGAAGGCCGCGCCGGTGCCGGCCAGCAGCAGCGCGAGCGTCGACGACATGCCCGAGTAGTTGGCGACGAAGGCGAATGCCAGTACCAGCCCGATCGACAGGATGGGCCGGCGCAGCTCGAGCAGCGTCTCGCCGAAGGTCGCCAGCAGCGTGCGCGGCGACATGCGCAGCAGCACGGCCGAGATCAGCGCGGTCAATAGGATTGCGGTGCCGACCGCGGACAGCAGGTCGATCTTCAGCACGGCGTCATAGGCCTTGGGCTCGGCGACGATCGGCGCGGTCTTGATGACCAGCTTGTCGAGCCAGGGCACCGAAAACTTCAGCACCGTGTCCGCCAGCGCGCCGCCCGGCGCGAACAGCGCCTTGAACAGTTGCAGGCTCCAGACCGTGACGATCGCCGTCAGGATGCCGAACGGCGCCCAGGCGCGGATGGTTTGCGCGAGCGTGTACGGCGACGCCTTGCGCTGGTTGCGCGGATCCTTGGCGCCGATCGTCGGGAAACCGCCCATATCGCCGAAGCCGCCCAGCGCCGCGGCGCCGCCGTGGCCGGCACGCAGCGATGCACCGGCCGCGCGTGCGGCGCTGCGCGGTTGCCATACCTTCAGGAACGCCGACAGCGAAACGAGGCTGACCAGCGCCGAGGTGATGTCGGGCAGTTCCGGCCCGATATGGTTGGCGGTGAAGTACTGGGTCACGGCGAAGCTGCCGCCGGTGACCAGCGCGGCGGGCCAGGTCTCGCGTACGCCCTTGACGCCGTCCATCATGAACACCAGCCAGAACGGCACGGCCAGCGACAGCAGCGGCAATTGCCGGCCGGCCATCGCCCCGATATGAAACGGGTCGATGCCGGTCACCTGTCCGGCCACGATGATGGGAATGCCCATCGCGCCGAAGGCCACCGGTGCGGTATTGGCGATCAGGCACAGCCCCGCGGCATAGAGCGGATTGAAGCCCAGGCCCACCAGCAGCGCCGCGGTGATCGCCACCGGCGCGCCAAAACCGGCCGCGCCCTCGAGGAAGGCGCCGAAGGCAAAGCCGATCAGCAGCACCTGCAGGCGCTGGTCGTCGGTGATCGCCAGCACCGAGGCGCGAATCACGTCGAACTGGCCTGTCTTGACGACGATCTTGTACAGGAACACCGCGGTGACGATGATCCAGGCGATCGGCCACAGGCCGTACAGAAAGCCGTAGCCGGCCGAGGCGAGCGCCTGCGGCACCGGCATGCCGTACCCGGCGATGGCCACGGCCAGCGCGAGCGCCAGCGTGATCGCGGCGGCCACATGGCCCTTCATGCGCAGCAGCGCCAGCGCGACGAAGAAGAACAGGATGGGAATGGCGGCGGCCAGCGAGGACAGCCACAGGCTGCCCAGCGGCATATAGACCTGTTGCCAGGTTTGCATATCGGTCTCCTCCGAGGGATGCGAGTCTAGAAAGGGAAATGGATTTGGCGAAGGGGCCGAGCACGTTCCGGTCACCACCGCGTCGTTCCCGCGAGCGCGCGAATCCAGCGTCTTCGGGAGCCGCTGGATCCCCGCCTGCGCGGGGACGACAGACGTTGGTGGGCAGGGCGTTTGCTATTCCGGTTGTCCGCGCTCGCGCAGCAGGTCGGCGAGGCTGCGGGCCGCCGGCCGCAAGGGCTCTCGATGGTCGGTCCACCCCATCTGCCGCGATGGCGTGAACGCGCGCAGCCGCGTCGCGGCCCAGCGGAACAGCCGGTACAGGCGCGGATGCGCGAACGCGCCGCGCCAGAAACGCCAGATCAGCTGTTCGCCGCGGCTGTAGCGCGCGCCCTGGCCGCGCAGGGGATGCTGTACCGCCTCGTCGGGATTGCGGTTGGCCTCGGTGCGCAGCCGGATCAGCAGCTGCGGAATCGGGATCCGGACCGGGCAGACCTCGCCGCAGGCGCCGCACAGGCTCGACGCAGTGGGCAGATCGGCGGTGGCGTCGAGTCCCAGCAGATGCGGCGAGATGATCTTGCCGATCGGACCCGGATAGGTGGTGCCATAGGCGTGTCCGCCGATACGGGTATAGACCGGGCAGTGGTTCATGCACGCGCCGCAGCGGATGCACTGCAGCGTCGCGCGCAGTTGCGCGTCGGCATAGGCCTGCGTCCGGCCGTTGTCGAGCAGCACCACGTGCATCTCGCGCGGACCGTCGAGCTCGCCCACCCGGCGTGGACCGGTGATCAGGTTGAAATAGGTGGTGATCGCCTGGCCCGTGGCCGAGCGCGTCAGCAGCGTGGCGAGGGGCACGATATGGTCCAGGCTCGCGACCACCTTCTCGATGCCCATGATCGCGATATGCACCGGCGGCACGGTGGTCGACAGCCGGCCGTTGCCCTCGTTCTCGACCAGCCACAGCGTGCCGGTGTCGGCGGCGGCGAAGTTGACGCCGGACAGGCCGATATCGGCCTCGACGAAGGCGTGCCGCAGCGCGCGCCGGCCGGTCTGGATCAGCGTGTCGACGTCCTCGGTGTAAGGCGTGTCGGGGATATGCTGCTCGAACAGCGCGGCGATATCGCCACGAGTCTTGTGGATCGCCGGCATCACGATATGCGAGGGCCCCTCGCCGGCCAGCTGGACGATGTACTCGCCCATGTCCGATTCGAGGCTGCGGATGCCGCGCTCGGCCAGGTAATGGTTCAGCGCGATCTCCTCGCTGGCCATCGACTTGCCCTTGATCACGCTGCGCGCGCCGTGACGCTCGGCAATGCCCGCGATGATCGCGTTGGCCTCGTCTGGCGTCTGCGCCCAATGGACCTGCACGCCGGCCTCGGTCAGTTTCGCCTCCAGTTGCTCCAGCAGCTGCGGCAGATGCGCCAGCGCATGCTGGCGCACCGCCTCGCCGAGGTCGCGCAAGGCCTGCAGCTCGTCGCCGTCCGGAAACTGGATCGCGCGCTTGTTCTGCAGGAAGTCCATCGCGCCGCGGAAGCTGCTGCGCAGCTTGGGATCGTCCAGCGCCGCGCGCGCCCGCGCCTTGAAGTCGGCGGAGGGCACGAAATGCATCGGGGCCGCGCTCATAGCGGTTCTCCCGATGTCGGTGCCGACGCTTGTATTGCCGGCGATGCGGTGCTGCCGCCGCGCTCGACGATCAGCACCCACAGCCGGCGCGGACCATGCGCGCCATAGGCCAGCGTCTGCTGGATGTCCGAGGTCTTCGACGGGCCGGAGACCAGCACCAGATTGGTCGGCATGCCTTCCTGCCAACGCGCGGCGCGCATCGCCGAGTGCAGGTCGGCATGCAGCGTGTCGGTGTAGACCAGCGCCACGTGCAGCGGCGGGACCAGCGAGACCGTGCGCGGCGCGCGCGCGTCCGGCACCAGCACCAGCGTGCCGGTGGCGGCGATGCCCGAGCGCGCCACCGTGAAGCCGGCGTCGATCGTGTCGAACAGCTCGCGTTTCCAGTCTTCGATGGGACGCCGGTAAGCGATGGCTTCCACGGTGGAAGGCAGGGTGCGCGACAGCACAGCGCCTTCGGAGCCCTCCGTATCGAACAGCAGGCGGCGCACGCCGTCGGCGGCGAGGCGCTCTGCCAGCAGCGCGGGCCAGCCGGCCTCGTCGGTTCGCCAGACTTCGGCGTGCGCCGCCTGCAGGGCGGCCTGCATCGCGTCCGCAAGCGTGGCACCGTCCGCGGGCGCGTACATCGCGCGCCGGCCGTCGAAATGCGCGTCGATGCGCCGGCTCAGCGTTGGCGCCGCGTCGAGGCCGTCGGCGGCGTTCGGCGCGGCGGCGCGCAGCCGTTCGAGAATGCGGGTGCGGGCGTCGTCGGCGATCATCGCTGTGTCTCCGTGCCGATCGTCGCAGCGTCTTGGCGGCCGCTGCGATCGCCTCGGTTGTCGCTGCCGTTGTCCCGGCCGCCAAGACGGCGCCACAGGAACGTGGCCATATGCTCGACCTTGAGCCCCAGCGCCTGCCGGCGCGCGGCATGGCCGATATTGAGCAGGCAGCCGCAATCGGCCGATACCAGCGTGTCGCAGCCAGTGGCACAGGCGGAAGCGACCTTGTCCTGCACCATCGCCCCCGAAATGTCCGGATGCTTCAGCGAGAAGGTGCCGCCGAAACCGCAGCACTCGGATTCGCGCTCGTGTTCCAGCCGTGTGACACCGGGCAGTGCGTCGATCAGTTCGACGCCGTGCACGCGCGTGCCCATTTCGCGGCGGGCCGCGCAGGAGGTATGCAGCACCACGGTCTCCGGCCTGACAGATCCCGACGTCGACGTCACCGCCTGCGCGGCATCCGGATAGCGGACCTTCAGCACGCGCAGCAGGAACTCGCTCAGCTCGAACACGCGCTCGGCCAGCGCGCGCGCCTTCGGCCCGGCCACGGCATCGTCCTCGAACAGCCTGGGCCAGTGATGGCGCATCATGCCGGCGCAGGAACCCGAGGGCACGACGATCGGCCACGGTTGCGCGAACAGATCGAGCTGGGCGCGCGCGACGGCGCGGGCCTGCTCGGGGTTGCCGCTGCTGTAGGCCGGCTGCCCGCAGCAGCTCTGGCCGCGCGGGAAATGCACGGTCAACCCTTCGCGCTCCAGCAGGCGGACCGCATCCAGGCCGGCTTGCGGCACGAACAGGTCGACCAGGCAGGTCGCGAACAGGTACACCTGCGCGGGGGCCTCGGGGTATTGCCTCGGAATCATGTCTCGCTCCGGAGATGGCCCGCCTGCGATGGCGGGCTCGATGCGTGGTGTCGGGGACGTCGTCATGCGTCTGATGGCGGGCGCGATGGGGCGCAATGGGTGCGACCGGGGCCGATCGGGCGCCGCAAGGCGCGTCCGCTTCGGCGGCATAATTCCCGCTGCGGCGACCAGGTTCAAATTGGTTGGACCAGTTGGCGAACCGGTTGGCGAACCAGACGGCGAGCGAGGTGGCGAGCCGGCGGCGGGCCAGCACGTGACGGGGCGATGCAAAGGGAGAAGACGATGGCGGCAGGCATGCGCGAGCGCGGCCGGGTGGAAGAGGTGATGCGCAAGGTCGAGACCGCGCTGCTGGACGGCACCTGGCCGGCCGGCACGCGGCTGCCGGCCGAGCGCGTATTGGCCGAGACCTACGGTGTCGCACGCAACACGGTGCGCGAGGCGACCCAGCGGCTCGCCGCGCGCGGCCTGCTGCAGAGCCGGCGCGGCGCCGGCGTGTTCGTCACCGAGCAGCTGCGCAGCGGCATTGCGTCACCGTGGCGCCAGCTGGTTGCCGATCATCCGGCCTTGCGCGAGGACATCCTGGAGTTTCGCCGCGTGCTGGAAGGCGCCACCGCCTATTTCGCCGCGCTGCGCGCCGACACGCAAGACCTGCGGCGGATCCGCGCGCTGTTGGACCAGTTGGAGCGCGCCCGCGAGCACGACGACAAGCGGGCGGAGGCCGACGCCGATGCCCAGCTGCACGAGGCGATCGCGCTGGCCTCGCACAACACGATGTTCCTGCACCTGCATACCAGTGTGATCGGCATGCTGCGCGAGCACATCACGACCAACGGTACCGGCCTGCGCGAGCAGGATGCCGAGGCCTCCGACCAGCTGCTGCTGCAGCATCGCACGCTGTGCGCGGCGATCCTGGCGCGGCGTCCGGAAGAGGCACGCACGGCGATGCAGGCGCATATCGACTACGTGCGCAGTCGGGCGGAGTAGCCGGCC
The DNA here is from genome assembly GCF_008801915.1 of Cupriavidus gilardii. Classification (GTDB taxonomy): domain Bacteria; phylum Pseudomonadota; class Gammaproteobacteria; order Burkholderiales; family Burkholderiaceae; genus Cupriavidus; species Cupriavidus gilardii. Next base: position 98,584 of record NZ_VZOV01000013.1, on the reverse strand, counting down.
GTCGTCGAGCGACGCGCCTTCTTCGGAGCGCCGGAGTCCGGGTTTCTTCCCGGCAGGCGCACGCAGAAACGGGTACGCTCCCGGCGCCGGCGTGGCACGACTGTCCGCTCGCCGACGCCGCAGCCGCCGTTCCCGCAACGGAAATCGGACCGGTTTTGGCGGCCGGTGAGTCCGCGAGATTGGCACGCAGAAACGGGTACGCTTCGCCGCCTAGGCCCTTCGCCAGAGGGTCGCCATCGGGCTTCCATGACGTTTGCGCGCTATATTGCGGACCAGGGGCCCCGCCGTCGCGCCAAGCCGCGTCATGTCCGGGCCACCGCTCCTTGCCGGGGGAAACAGATGGCGTTCACTGAAACGATCGGCGCGCGGCGCTACGCGTTCGCGGACCTGAAGACGCTGCTGGCCAAGGCCAGCCCGGCCCGCTCGGGCGACCAGCTGGCCGGCCTCGCGGCCGGCAGCGAAGAAGAGCGGATTGCGGCGCGCATGGCGCTGGCCGACCTGCCGCTGTCGCGCTTCCTGAACGAGGCGCTGATCCCGTACGAAAGCGACGAGGTCACGCGCCTGATCGTCGACCGCCACGACGCCGGCGCCTTCGCGGAGATCGCCGCGCTGACGGTCGGCGAATTCCGCAACTGGCTGCTGCTGCACGAGACCGACGGCACGGTGCTGGCCCGCGTGGCGCCGGGCATCACGCCCGAGATGGCGGCCGCGGTCAGCAAGCTGATGCGCAACCAGGACCTGATCGCGGTGGCGCGCAAGTGCCGCGTGGTGACGCGCTTTCGCGACACGATCGGACTGCCGGGCCGGCTGTCGGTGCGCTTGCAGCCAAACCATCCGACCGACGACCCCAAGGGAATCGCCGCCTCGATCATCGACGGGCTGTTCTACGGCTGCGGCGACGCCACCATCGGCATCAATCCGGCAGGCGACAACCTGGCGTCGATCGTCGCCCTGCTGCGGCTGATCGACGAGCTGCGCGAGCGGCACGGCGTGCCGACGCAGTCGTGCGTGCTGACCCATGTCACCAACACGCTGCGCGCCATCGAGCAGGGCGCGCCGGTCGACCTGGTGTTCCAGTCGATCGCCGGCAGCCAACAGGCCAATGCCAGCTTCGGTATCGATCTGGCGCTGCTGGCCGAGGCCCGCGCCGCCGCGCTGTCGCTGGGCCGCGGCACGGTCGGCGACAACCTGATGTACTTCGAGACCGGGCAGGGCAGCGCGCTGTCGGCCAATGCCCACCACGGCGTCGACCAGCAGACGATGGAGGCGCGGGCCTACGCGGTGGCGCGCGCGTTCTCGCCGCTGCTGGTCAATACCGTGGTCGGCTTCATCGGGCCGGAGTACCTGTACGACGGCAAGCAAATCGTGCGCGCCGGGCTGGAGGACCATTTCTGCGGCAAGCTGCTCGGCGTGCCGATGGGCTGCGATATCTGCTACACCAACCACGCCGAGGCCGATCAGGACGATATGGACACGCTGCTGACGCTGTTCGGCGTGGCCGGCGTCAACTTCATCATGGGCGTGCCTGGCGCGGACGACATCATGCTGAACTACCAGAGCACGGCCTTCCACGATGCGTTGTACCTGCGCGAGACGCTGGGCCTGGCGCCGGCGCCGGAGTTCGAGGCGTGGCTCCAGCGCACCGGCATCCTCGGCGGCGACGGCAGGCTGGTCGAGCCGGCCGAGCGCCAGCCGCTGCTGCAACTGGCGCATGACCTGTAAGCGATTCAGGCCCATTCAAGCTCGTTCGAGCTCATTCAGGAGCGACCGATGCCTTCTACCCTGGCCCCGCCCCATCCCTGGCAACGGCTGCGCCAGTTCACCTCGGCGCGCATCGCGCTCGGCCGCGCCGGGCATAGCCAGCCGACCGACGCGGTGCTCGCGTTCGGCCTGGCTCATGCGCAGGCGCGCGACGCGGTGCACCAGCCGCTGTCGTGCGAGGCCGTCAAGGCGGCGCTGGACGAGGCGGGGTTTGCCAGCCTGCGGGTCCATAGCGCGGCGGCGGATCGCGCGCAGTATCTGCGCCGCCCGGATCTTGGCCGCCGGCTGGACGATGACAGCCGCGAGCGGCTGCGCCAGGCGGCGGGCGAGCCATGCGACGTGGCCTTCGTGATCGCCGACGGGCTGTCGGCGCAGGCGGCGCAGCGCCATGCGGTACCGGTGCTGCGCGCGGTGCGCGAGCGGCTGCCCGACTGGCGGATCGGCCCGGTCGCAATCGCCGAGCAGTCGCGCGTGGCCCTCGGCGACGAGATCGGCGAACTGCTGCGCGCGCGCCAGGTGGTGATGCTGATCGGCGAGCGCCCCGGGCTCAGCTCGCCGGACAGCCTCGGCATCTATCTGACCTACGACCCGCACCCCGGCCGCACCGACGCGCAGCGCAACTGCATCTCCAACGTGCGTCCCGAAGGGCTGTCGTACCGGCAGGCGGCCGACCGCCTGGCGTGGCTGCTGCGCGGCGCGGTCGCGCTCGGCTGCAGCGGCGTGCGGCTCAAGGAGGACAGCGGCGAGCTGGGCGCCGACGAGGCCGCCGCGCTCAGGTCACCGGCGCCGGATTGAACAGCACCAGCGCGTTCTGCAGCTTCCACTGCTCGGCATACGACTGGCGGCCGCTGGCGATGTCCAGCATCGCGTGGAACAGCTGCCAGCCGACCTCTTCGATGGTGGCCTCGCCGGTGGCGATGCGGCCGGCGTCGATGTCCATCAGGTCGTGCCAGCGGCGCGCCAGGTCGCTGCGCGTGGCGACCTTGATCACCGGGACTTCGGCCAGTCCGTACGGCGTGCCGCGTCCGGTGGTGAACACATGCAGGTTGATGCCGGCGGCCAGCTGCAGCGTGCCGCAGATGAAATCGCTGGCCGGCGTCGCCGCATAGAGCAGGCCCTTCTGTCTGGCCTTTTCGCCGGGCGCCACCACGCCATGGATCGGTCCGGTGCCCGACTTGACGATCGAGCCCATCGCCTTTTCGACGATGTTCGACAGGCCGCCCTTCTTGTTGCCGGGCGTGGTATTGGCGCTGCGGTCGACGCGGCCCTTGCTGAGGTAATGGTCGTACCAGGCCATCTGCTCGATCATCGCCTGCGCGACCTCGGGCGTGGCGGCGCGCGCGGTCAGCTGGTCGATGCCGTCGCGCACCTCGGTGACCTCGGAGAACATCACGGTGGCGCCAGCGCGCACCAGCAAATCGGTGGCGAAGCCGACCGCGGGATTGGCCGTGACGCCGGAGAACGCATCGCTGCCGCCGCACTGCACGCCGACCACCAGGTCGGAGGCCGGGCAGGTCTCGCGTCGGCGTGCGTTCAGCCGTTGCAGATGGCGCTCGGCCGTCTCCAGGATCGAATCGATCATCGAGCCGAAGCCGACATGGCGCTCATCCTGCAGGCACACCACGTCCGGCGCGCCGCCTTCGACCTGCAGCGGAATCGCGCCGGCCTCGATCAGCCGCGTCGGCTGCAGCTTTTCGCAGCCGAGGCTGACGATCATCACCTCGCCGCCGAAGTTCGGATTGAGCGCCAGGTTGCGGATCGTGCGGATCGGGATCACCGCGTCCGGCGCGTCGATGGCCACGCCGCAGCCATAGCTGTGTTCCAGCGCCACCACGTCGTCGACGTTCGGATAGCGCGGCAGCAGCTCGGCCTTGATCCGGCGCACCGCGAAGTCGACCACGCCGGCCACGCACTGCACCGTGGTCGTGATCGCGAGGATGTTGCGCGTGCCGACCGAGCCGTCGGCATTGCGATAGCCCTGGAACGTGTAGCCGTCCAGCGGCGGCAGCGCGGGCGGTACGCGCGTGGCGATCGGCAGCGCGTCCAGCGCCGGTGCCGACGGCATCCTGAGCACGCGCTCGTTGACCCAGCTGCCGCGCGGCAGCGGCTTGACCGTGTAGCCGATGACGACGTTGTAGCGCAGCACCGGCGCGCCCTCGTCGAGATCGACCAGCGCGACCTTGTGGCCCTGCGGCACCGCCTCGACCAGTTGCAGTCCGCAGCGGAAGGTAGTGCCGGCCGGCAGGCCGCCATCGTTGGCGACGATCGCGACGTTGTCGGCCTCGTGCATGCGGATATAGAGCGGTTGGCCGGGGCTTCGGCTCGCCGTTTGCATCATGAGTGGGTCTCCTGTGCCGCCGTCAGTCGGCGGCGATCTTTCCGGTTTCGATGACGTGCTTCCAGCGGGCCGACTCGGCGGCCTGGAAGCGGGTGAATTGTTCGGGCGTGTTGCCGACGATCTCGAAGCCGACCTCGAGCAGCTTGTTCTTGACGGCAGGGTCGTTCAGCGCGGCGACGATGCCCTTGTGCAGCCGCTCGCGGATATCGGCGGGCAATCCCCTGGGCGCCGCCACGGCCTGCCACGAATAGACGACCAGGTTCTTGATGCCCGCTTCTTCCATGGTCGGCACCGACGGCAGCACCGGCGAGCGCTGCGTGCTGGTGATTGCCAGTGCGCGGATCTTGCCGGCCCTGACCTGCGGCATCGCGGTATTGATGTTCATGAAGGTCGCATCGACCTGGCCGCCGATCAGGTCGTTCATCGCGGGCGCGCCGCCCTTGTAGGGGACATGCGTGCCGCTGGTGCCGGTCTGCTGCCAGAACAGCTCGGCGGTCAGATGGTCGCTGGTGCCGTTGCCGGCCGAGGCGAAGGTCAGCTTGCCGGGATTGGTCTTGAGGTACGCGACGACTTCCTGCAGCGTCTGGAAGCGCGAGTTGGCCGGCACCGCCAGGATGTTCGGCGCCTGCACCGCCACCGAGATGTAGTCGAAATCGCGGGCCGGATCGTACGGCGTGCTCTTGATCAGATGCGGGGCGATGACCAGCGGTCCGAGCGACGACACGAGCAGCGTGTAGCCGTCCGGCGCCGCGCGCTTGACGAAGCTGGCGCCGATCGCGCCCGCCGCGCCGGGCTTGTTCTCGACCAGGAAGCTGACGCCGGTCTGCTCCTGCAGCTTGGCGCCGACGATGCGGGCGATCACGTCGGTGGAGCCGCCGGCGGGGAAGGGCACCACCATCGTGACCGGCTTGTCGGGCCAGGCGGCGTGGGCGGACAGCGTGGTGGCGAGGCCGAAGGCCAGCGTGGCGATCAGGCGTTTCATCGGTGTCTCCTTGAGGATGGGTCTCTCGCTTGGCGTGGATCGGCCGGTCTTTGGCGCCGGCCTGTTCTTCATTGGCGGGCGGCCCTTACGGACGCTCGCCGAATTCGGCCTGCGCGCGCGTCCATGCACGCGCCTGCTCGCTGATCGAGACGCCCAGGCCGGGCCGCGTCGGCACGACGATGCGGCCATCGCGGATCTCCAGCCGCTCGTTGAACAGCGGCTCGAGCCAGTCGAAATGCTCGACCCAGGGCTCGCGCGGATACGCCGCCGCCAGATGGACATGCAGCTCCATCGCGAAATGCGGAGCCAGCATCAGCCCGGCGTGCTCGGCCAGCGCGGCGACCTTCAGGAAGGGCGTGATGCCGCCCACGCGCGGGGCGTCGGGCATCAGGTAGTCGGCGGCGCGGTGGCGGATCAGGTCCCAGTGTTCGGCGGCGCTGGTCAGCATCTCGCCGGTGGCGATCGGGGTATCGAACCGCGCGGCGAGCGCGGCATGGCCCTCGTGGTCGTAGGCGTCCAGCGGTTCCTCGATCCAGACCAGATTGAAGGGCTCCAGCATCCGGCACATGCGCTGCGCGGTCGGACGGTCCCACTGCTGATTGGCGTCGACCATCAGCGGCACCGCGTCGCCCAGGTGCTTGCGCACGGCGCCGACCCGCTGGAGGTCGCGCGCGCCGTCTGGCTGGCCGACCTTGAGCTTGATGCCGCCGATGCCGCGCTCGACGGAGGCCGCGGCGTTGATCAACAGCTGATCGAGCGGCGTATGCAGGAAGCCGCCCGAGGTGTTGTAGCAGCGCACCGCATCGCGATGCGCGCCGAGCAGCTTGGCCAGCGACAGGCCTGCGCGGCGCGCCTTCAGGTCCCACAGCGCCACGTCGAAAGCGCCGATCGCCTGCGTTGCCATGCCGCTGCGCCCGACCGAGGCGCCGGCCCAGCACAGCCTGTCCCACAGCCGCGCGATATCGCTGGGATCTTCGCCCAGCAGCGTCGGCGCGAGTTCGCAGGCGTGGGCGTACTGGCCGGGACCGCCGGCGCGCTTCGAATAGCTGAAGCCCAGGCCTTCGCGCCCATCCGCCGTGGCGATCTCGGCGAACAGGATCGCGACCTCGGTCATCGGCTTCTGGCGGCCGGTCAGCACCTTGGCGTCGCTGATCGGGGTGGCCAGCGGCAGATAGCAACTGGACAGGCGGATCCAGGCGATGCGGTCGGCGGCGAGGGGCATTGCGCGGTCTCCGTTGGAATGGCTTCGATGCGGCTGGGGCGGCCCCCGCGCATGCGCGGTTGTGCTGGTATGACAACGTTGTCATTTCGGCGCCAAAGCAAGCCCGTTACAATGTCGCAAGCCATGCGTCGAGCATTTTTCGGCACGGCGCGGCACGAACGGGCGCGTTTCGGCGAAATGCTAACGTTGTCATATCGTCGCTGTCAACGCGATTCGGCACAGGGGCGCCGCTGGGTTTCCCTGAGCCGGTCCTGTGCCCGCGGTGCCGAATTGCCCGCCGTGATCCCTTGTCCGGTAGCAGAACCCGAGCAGAACCCCAAAACGTGGCCACCACCAAAGCGCAGAACAAGTCCGTCACCCTGCATGACGTTGCCCGCGAGGCCGGCGTGTCGCTGATCACCGCCTCCCGCGCGCTCAGCAATCCCGGCATGGTGTCGGCCAGGACCATCGAACGCGTGCAGCAGGCGGCCGAGGCGGTCGGCTATATCCCGAACCTGATCGCCGGCGGACTGAAGTCGCGGCGCAGCCTGATGGTGGCGGCCGTCGTGCCCGATATCGCCGTGACGCAGTTCCTGCCGACCATCAAGGCGTTGAGCGAGACGCTGGAGGCGGCCGGCTACCACCTGATTCTCGGCCAGAGCAGTTACGACGATTCGCGCGAGGAGGCCCTGCTCAACGCGATGATCGGCCGGCGCCCGGACGGTATCGTCGTCACCGGGCTGATCCAGTCCGAGGCGGCGCGCGAGCGGCTGCGGCAGTCCGGCATTCCGGTCGTCGAGACCTGGGAGCTCAGCGACCGGCCGGTGGACATGGCGGTCGGTTTTTCGCACGTCAAGGTCGGCAGCGCGGTGGCCGGCTATTTCCTCGCCAAGGGCTGGCAGCGCGTGGGCATCGCCACCGGCGACGATCGCCGCGCGCGGATCCGCTCGGAGGCATTCGTGTCGACGTTCGGCCGGCCGGTGCCGACCGCGGTCGTGCCGGCACCGAGCAATCTGCCGTTGGGGCGGCGCGCGCTGGCCGAGCTGCTGGACAAGGAACCGCGCCTGCAGGCGATCTGCTGCAGTTCGGACCAGCTGGCGCAGGGCGTGCTGGTCGAAGCGCAGGCGCGGGGTTTGCGCGTGCCCGAGGATCTGGCGGTCTGCGGCTTTGGCGATGCCGAGGCGTCCGCGCACATGGCGCCGTCGCTGACCACGGTCCAGGTCGACGCCGCGCACATCGGCGCGACCGCGGCGCGGCTGATCCTGGACAAGTGCAAGGGGCTGCCGGTGGAGCCGCGCGTCGTCGACGTGGGGTTTCGCGTGATCGAGCGCGCGTCGACGGGCGGGCCGGATTAGAGGAGGTGGGGCCGCCGGTGGGGTTGGCGCCTCCGTCGGCGGCCTGCCGGCGACCGGGTCATTGCATCGCTGCGCTGCTGCGTTACTGCGGCATCGCGGCCAGCCGGGGCCAGATCGCCTGCAGTTCGCCCTTCAGGAACGTCAGCAGGCAGCGCGTCGCCATGGTCTGGTAGCGGTTCGGCAGCGTCAGCATATAGAGCCGGCTGCCGAACACGCTGATGCGGTAGTCGCGCAACACCGGCGTCAGCAGGCCCGCGGCCAGCTCGCGGCCGATCGCATACAGCGGAAAGATGCCGATGCCGACATCGCCCAGCACGGCCTCCTTCAGGAAGGCGAAATTCTCGGAACTGAGCGTCGGTTCCAGCGCGACCTGCTCGCGCTGGTCCTCGCCGGCGCGCGTGCCGAAGGCCTTCAGCTTCTGCCCGACCGGCGACGCGCAGACGATCGCATGGCGCTGCAGGTCGGCGAGTGCTTGCGGGGCCGGCTGCGCGGCCAGATACGCCGGCGAGGCGCAGACCACCCAGTCGACCTCGCCGATTTCGGTGGCCACCACCGAATCGGGCGGCGTCGAGATGATCCGCAGCGCGACCTCGACGTCCTCCGAGACCAGGTTGTGGATGCGGTTGTCGAACACCACATCGAGCGTGATGTCCGGGTAGCGGTGCTTGAACTGCACCAGCAGCGGCGACAGCAGCGCATGCCCCAGGCCCGTCGGCACCGACAGCCGCACATGGCCCTGCAGCGTCTTGCCCATATTGGTGATCAGCGCATCGGCCGCCGCCACCTCGGCCAGGATGTTGCGGCCGTGCTCGTAGAGGCCGGCGCCCACCGGGGTCGGCTCGACATGGCGCGTGGTCCGGCGCAGCAGTTGCACACCGAGTTCTTCCTCGAGCGCCTTGAGCCGGTAGCTGACGTTGGCGCGCGTCATCTTCAGCTTGCGCGCGGCGGCGGACAGGTTGCCGGCGTCGACGATATCGACGAACAGGCGCAGGGCGTTCAGATCCATCATGGCGGCACAGGGGGGAAGGGCCGGGAAGGCGCGCCGGATCGCGGCACCGGGCGGGGATTGTCAAATATGGCTGTCCATTCTGTCCAAGCTGGCGTGGATTGTCAAAATCCGGGGGCGGCGTACCATGACGGGCATTCGCCCGCATTGTCGGCACGGCCGCCTGCTCGGCCACTGCCGGCCGGGGCTGCCACCCTTCCTCCCCGCCTTCCCACGGAGACCGCCATGACCCTGGACACCGAATCGTTTTCCCTGCTGCGCGCCTCGGTGCAGCGCTTCATCGAAGAGCGCCTGAAGCCCGCCGAGGACATCCTCGAGGAAACGGACGACGTGCCGGCCGACATCGTGGCCGACATGAAGGAGATGGGCCTGTTCGGCATCTCGATCCCGGAAAACTACGGCGGCATCGGGCTGTCGATGTCGCAGGAATGCGATGTGGTCTATGACCTTGGCCATACCGCGCTCGCCTTCCGCTCGGTGTTCGGCACCAACGTCGGCATCGGCTCGCAAGGCATCCTGATGGACGGCACCGAGGAGCAGAAACAGAACTATCTGCCGCGCATTGCCAGCGGCGAGCTGGTCATCTCGTTCGCGCTGACCGAGCCGAACGCGGGTTCCGACGCAGCTTCGCTGCAAACCAAGGCCGAGCTGGACGGCGATCACTATGTGATCAACGGCACCAAGCGCTTCATCACCAATGCGCCGCGCGCCGGCGCCTTCACGCTGATGGCGCGCACCGGCGGCCCGGGGGCATCCGGTATCTCGGCCTTCATCGTGCCGGCCGACACGCCGGGGATCTCGCTGGGCAAGCCCGACAAGAAGATGGGCCAGCGCGGCACCAAGACCTGCGACGTGGTGCTGGAGAACGTGCGTGTGCCGGCGGCCAACATCATCGGCGGCGTGCCGGGCGTGGGCTTCAAGACCGCGATGAAGGTGCTCGACCGCGGCCGCCTGCATATCTCGGCGCTGGCCTGCGGCATGGCGCACCGCCTGCTGACCGACGCCGTTGCCTATGCCAAGGACCGCAAGCAGTTCGGCCGCCCGATCGGCGAGTTCCAGCTGATCCAGGGCATGCTGGCCGACAGCCAGGCCGAGCTGTACGCCGGCCTGTCGATGGTGCGCGATTGCGCGCAGCGTTACGACGCCAAGGAGCCTGGCAAGAGCGATCCCGAAGTCAGCATGCTGGCCTCGTGCGTCAAGATGTTCTGTACCGAGATGGTCGGCCGCGTGGCCGATCGCGCGGTGCAGATCCACGGCGGCGCCGGCTATATCGCCGAGTACAAGGCCGAACGCTTCTATCGCGACGTCCGTCTGCTGCGCCTGTACGAAGGCACCACGCAGATCCAGCAGATGATCATCGCCAAGCAGCTGTTGCGCGATTGACGCCGGCCCGGGCGCGGAGGGTTCGAGCATGAAACAGCTTCAACGCGTCCGCCTTGCCGGCACGGCACCCGGGATTGCACATCCCGGTGCCGGCGCGCACGGCTGGGCTCCGCATCTGGCACTGGCCGGCGACGAGCCGGCTGGTCCGCCCTGCTTTCCGATCATTGCCGCACTGCAGGCGGCCTGCGCTACGTCGCCGACCGCACCGCTCGACGTGGGCGCGCTGGCGCTGGGCGCCGCGGTCGTCCTGGGCCGCCGCGATCCGATCGTGTCGGTCCAGCCGGCGGATCTCGGCGATATCGACGGCGTGTTGTACCGCACCGGCACCGGCGGCTGGACGCTGCTGCACCGCGCCGCGCTGGGCCCGTCCGAGGCCCGCTTCGTCCAGGCCTGGTTGCTCGCCTGCTATGCGATGCGGGCGGAGCATGCCGATACCGACGCGTTCGAGTGCCGGCAAGCCGGCCTGTATTCGCTGGCCGACGACGACAGCCCGGCCGCGCGTGCCTACAGCTTTGCGGCGCGGCTGACGATGCCGGCCGCCGCTTGCCAGCACGGCCTGGCGGGTCATGTCGATGGCGATGTGCTGATGGCCTTTGCCTCGCAACTGCAGGTGCCGCTGCTGCATGCCGCGCGCCGCTGGCTGGCGCGCACGGCGCAGAAGGCCGTGCTGGTGCTCGACGAGGCCGGGACGGTACGGGCCAGCTGGCTCAGCGAGACGGCGTGTTCGGCGGGCTGGCGTATCGATACGGATGCGGTGCCGGCGCGAGAGACGCCGCGCGCGATGGAATTGTCCAACGACGTCATGCCGGCTGTCGCCGTGCAGGAGCGCCTTGTGGCGATGTCGGACTGGTTTGCCCAGGCGCCGGCCACAGGTCAGCTGATGGAAGCGTCGTTGGGAGCGGTCGACAGCGGAGAGGGGCGGTTTGGATTGACCTTGCTGCAGTTGCCGCGCAATGCGGTGTGCCCGCAAGCGCGCGCGATCTGGCCGCAGTATCGCCCCAACGCCAGCGTCAGCGCCAACACCAGCGCTGGAGCGTAGTCAGGCAGCGGCCGGCAATTCAGCGGATCAGCACCCGCTGGTCCGGGGCGCCCCGCGTCGCGCTGCCACGGTTCGCCGGGTTGCGGGCCGCCAGCCGCTCGAGCTGGCGCTGCATCTTGGTCAGATAGGTGATCATCATGCCGCGCTCTTCCAGGCTCAGCGGCGAGACCCAGACCGATTGCAGCGCCTTGATGGCCTGACCCAGCTTGTCCATCCGATGGCTGGCGCTCGAGCGGATGAGCGGAATCGGCTGCGCCGCGTGCGGGCCGGGCTGGGGTTCGAGCCATCCCTGGTCCGACAGGCTGCGGACCATCGCCTCGAATTCCTCGGCCTGGAGCCAGGGGAGAGCGCAGGAAGCGGTGAGCTGGTGCGGTTCGACGCGCTGGCGGTGTGCCAGGTGTTGCAGCAGATGCCATTCCGCGGTCGAGATGCCGGACTGCGACAGAACGTGGTCCAGGGCCGAATGCCAGCCGGCCAGATTCTCTTGCAGACAGCGCAGCAGCGGTTCCTTGGCGTCGTACAGGTTGGCTGACATGGTGTCGCGAGTCTCCTGTTGTGTTTTGGCCTGATCGTTACCGCTCGCTGGGCTGACGCTGGACGAACCGCGCCCGCGATCGGGGGCACCATCGTGCGTTGCCCGGTTACCGCCTTCTTTCGAAAACCTCACGAAAGTATTTGGTGGATCTTCGGGTAAAGCGGTGGTTTTGGCGAGATTGCAGAGGCTGCGGCACGGCGTCGCAGGAACCCGCTTGCGTCACGCCCGTGTCACGCCTCGATGGCGTCTCAATGCCGTCTCAATGCCAGAAGGCATCGACCTCGCGCAGCAGATGACCGGCGAGGATGTAGTCGCCGAGGCGGCTGGCGCGCGCTTCCAGCTCGTGCAGTTGCTGGTCTGGAATGGCGCCGAGATCGAACAGGCAATAGAGATTGCGCTGACGGAAGGTGGTCTTGGGTTTGGCGAGCCCTTCGATCAGGGCGTCGTGCGAGCGTACCGCGATGCTTTCCTGGCCGCGGTACTGGACGCGGATGCCGCGTTTTTCCCCCAGCCGGCCCAGTTCGACGGCGTCCTGCCAACCCGTTTCATAGTCCAGCTCCAGCGCCAGAACCTCACGGGCGGCCAGCAGACGCAGGGCCTCGTTCTTGCTGCCGGCTCGTGCGATTGACATGCTTACCTCCGTGGCGATCAAGGACTGTACAAATATACAGTCCCTGGGGTCACCCGGCAAGCAGAAGGTGTCTCAAAATCGGGGCCGCAACGCACGGTGCGTCGGCGTCGCGGCCAACTGTCTACGCCGCCCTGGCCGTGCTGCCGGCGAGTTCGCGCAGGAACGCCTGCATCGACCTCGGCGGCCGCCCAAGGATCGCCTGCAGCACCAGCGAATTGGCGCGCAATCCATGGGATGCGTAGTGTTCGTGGATCTTGCGCAGCAGCTCCCATTGCGCCGCGCTGTAACGCAGCGGCAGGCGCGCCGCCCATCGCTCGAAGTCGATCTCGCCGGCGGCGATGGGCCGTCCCAGCGCGTCGCCCATCATCGCGGCGATCTGCGTGCGCGTCAGCCCAGGCTCGCCGGCCAGCTCGAAGCAGCCATACGCCAGCCGATCGGTCGTCAGCGCCATCGCCGCGACTTCCGCGACATCGCGATAGTCGATGCGGGCTACCGGCACATCGACCGGGTAGGGCTCGGCGAAGACCCCCTCGGCCACGACGCCGGCCCACGCGCCAAGCAGGTTCTGGTAGAAGTTCGCGAGCTGCAGCACGGTGAACTGCAGGCCCGAATCGAACAGCGCCTGTTCGACGGGGATCTTGCTGGCGTGGTTGGCCAGCGTGACGTCGGTCGGCTGGATCACCGACGAAAAGACGAAGCGGCGCACACCGGCCCGCCGCGCCGCGTCGACCATGTTGACGCCCAGCTGCGATTCGTCCGGCGCGAAGGCGGGGCCGATGTAGAAGACGCCATCGATGCCGTCCAGCGCGGCCGCCAGCGTTTCGGGCGCGCGCAGATCGCCGACCGCGACCTCGTCGACGCCATTGGCCAGCGCGACGGCGGAGCGTCCCGCATCGCGGACCAGTCCGCGTACGGTCACGCCGCTGTCCCGCAGCGCCTGGGGAACCAGGCCGGCAAATCGTCCGGCGGCGCCGACGACCAGCACGCGGCGCGCCACGGCGTGCCGGCGCACCCGCGCGAACTGGCCGCGCATCGCTGCATCGTGCGCAGCGGCGACGGCAACGATGCGCGCTGGCCGTTCCTGGTCGACGGCAAGCAGCGTCGTTTTCCGGTCCAGGGCAGGCTGCGTGCGGGCAGCACCGCGGCGGTCAACGAGGCGGTGGTGCTGGGCCTCGGTATCGGCTTCGGCCCGCTATGGCAGGTGCGGCATCTGCTCGAGCAGCGGCGCCTCGTGACCGTGCTAGACCGCTTCGAGGCGCCGCCGATCCCGGTGCAGCCGGTATGGCCCGCGGCACGCGCGATTCCGGCCAAGACGCGGGCCTTCATCGATCTGCTGGCGGACCACCTGGGCGGCCTGTCGTTATAGCGATGCAGCGCTATGGAGTTGCAGTGCCTGCAAACGCAGCGCAGCGCGGCAATTCTTACTTCGCAAACACCTGGCCGATATCGCCGAAGGCCTTGAATTCGAGCGCGTTGCCCGACGGATCGAGGAAGAACATCGTGGCCTGTTCGCCGACCTGGCCCTTGAAGCGCACGTGCGGTTCGATCACGAACTTGACGCCGGCCGCGCGCAGCTTGTCGGCCAGCGCTTCCCATTGCTCCATCGACAGGATCGCGCCGAAATGGCGCACCGGCACGTCGTCGCCATCGACCGCGCTGGTCGAGCGATGCCCGGTCTCCTCGGGCGCCAGGTGCGCGACCACCTGATGACCGTAGAAATTGAAGTCGACCCAGCTATCCGAGCTGCGGCCCTCGGGGCAGCCGAGCAGTTCGCCATAGAAACGCCGGGCCTCGGCCAGATCGTGCACCGGGAACGCCAGGTGGAACAGGGGGATGGATTGCATGTCGGGGCCTTTCTGCAATGCGGCGCCGGTCTGCGGCGCCGCTGTCGTGGTATGGTCCCGCAAATTCTACTCAGCGCAAGTCGCGATATGAAGCGAATCATTTTGGCGCTGAGCATCAGAGATTTCGATGGGATCCGATAGTCCCTTTGCGATGATCCGCTTGCCATGATCCGTTTGCCATGATCCGTTTGCCATGATCCGCTACTTCCGCACCTTCCTGGTCGCCGCCGAGACGGCTTCGTTTTCCGCGGCCGCGGTGCGGCTGTCGCTGACGCAGTCGGCGGTCAGCACGCAGATACGGCGGCTGGAAGAGGACCTGGGTTGCGCGCTGTTCGATCGCACCGGCAAATCGGTGACGCTCAGCGAGCAGGGGCGCAAGCTGCTGCCCGAGGCAGTCCGCTTCGTCGAGCTGTACGAGTCGATGAAGGGACAGGCGCATGCGGCCCCCGCGCTGACGCCGATCGACCTGGGCGCGGTATCGACCGTGCAGTCGACGCTGCTGCCGAAGGCGATGCAGCGCTTTCGCGCCGATTACCCGAAGACCCACGTCAACATCGTGCCCGGCATGTCGACGCAACTGCTGACCCAGGTCGATGCGCGCGAACTCGAAGTGGCGGTGATGATCAAGCCGCGGCTCGGCATTCCGGCCGAGCTCAAATGGCTGCCGTTGCTGAGCGAGCCCTTCGTTGCGATCGCACCGCGCGGTGCGCCGCGGGAGCTCAAGGCGATGCTCGGCGCGCTGCCCTTCATCCGCTACAACCGGCATTCGGCCGGCGGGCATCTGGTCGACCGATATCTGAAGCGCCATCGGCTGCGCGTCGACGAAGGCATGGAGCTCGACGAGCCCGCGGTGATCCTGCAGATGGTCGACCAGGGCCTGGGCTGTGCGATCGTGCCGGCCGATCTGCTGCCGCTGGCGCAATGCCCGAACGTGCAGGCCGAGCCGTTGCCGGGCCGGCCCATCCATCGCGAGGTCGGCGTGCTGGCGCGCCCCTCGGCGCTGTCGCGTGCGCCCACCGCGGCGCTGATCGAGGCCTTCGTCATCGCGGCGCGCCAGTGGCGCGGGCGGCGGAGCAAGTCGCGCTGAGGGGGACCGGCCTGCCGGGCCGGCCAGGCGCCCGGCCGAAGGTGGCGACGTGCCGAACGTGCGGCGTGCCGAACGCGGCGAACGTGCAGAACGTGCAGAACGTGCAGAACGTCGCCGACTCGCATGTCCGAATCCGGCTGGTCGCTGGGGCGGAAAGCGGTAGCATGCAGCCATGGAACTCGATCCCGACACCTGCTACCGCGCCGTGGTTTCGCACGACCGCCGCTTCGACGGGCGCTTTTTCGTCGCCGTGTCGTCGACCGGCATCTACTGCCGGCCGGTCTGCGCGGTGCGCACGCCCAAGCGCGAAAACTGCAGTTTCTTCGCCACGGCGGCGGCCGCCGAGAAGCATGGCTACCGGCCCTGCCTGCGTTGCCGGCCAGAGCTCGCTCCGGGACATGGGCTGGCCGATCTGTCCGGGCGGCTGGCGCAGGCGGCGGCGACGCTGATCGACGAGGGCTTCCTCGCCGATGCCGGCGTGCCGGAGCTGGCGGCGCGCATCGGCGTCACCGAGCGGCATCTGCGGCGGCTGTTTACCGCGCAGTTCGGCGTCTCGCTGGTCGAATACGCGCAGACGCAGCGCCTGCTGCTGGCCAAGCGGCTGCTGACCGATACCGCGTTGCCCGTCACCGAGGTGGCCCTCGCGGCCGGCTTCGGCAGCGTCCGCCGCTTCAACGACGTGCTGAAGACGCGCTATGGCCTCGCCCCGACCGCGATGCGCAAGCGCGCGGCGGGCATGCCGGCAGACCGCCTGGTGTTCGAGCTCGGCTATCGGCCGCCGTTCGCGTGGGCCGCGCTGCTGCAGTTCCTCGGCGCGCGTGCGGTGCCGGGCGTCGAGCAGATCCGGCCCGACGCGCATGGCGGCGAATACGGACGCACCGTGGCCATCGAGGTGGCCGGACGGCTGCACAGCGGCTGGATCCGGCTGGCACTGGCCCCGCAGCGCCACGTGCTGCGCGTGACGCTATCCGGTTCGCTGGCGCATGCCATTCCGCAGGTGCTCGGCAAGGTCCGGCGCCTGTGCGATCTGGGTTGCCGGCCCGATGTGGTCGACCGCCATCTGGGCGCGCTGGCCGCCGACATGCCGGGCATGCGGCTGCCGGGTACGGTGGACGGCTTCGAGATCGCGGTGCGCGCAGTGCTCGGTCAGGTCGTCTCCCTGGCGCAGGCACGCGCGATGCTGCATCGGCTGGTGCTGGCCCATGGCACGCCGCTGGCCGTGCCGATGGACGAGTTGCGCGCCTGTTTCCCGAGCGCCGCCACGTTGGCCGCGGTGCCGGTCACGGAAATCCATGCGCTTGGCGTGCCGCAGGCCAAGGCCCGCGCGATCCAGGCGATCGCCACGGCGGTGGTCGATGGCAGGCTGTCGCTCGAACCGGGCGTGGAGCCCGCGCAAACCGTTGCGGCGCTATGCACCATCGACGGCGTGGGGGACTGGACCGCGCAATACATTGCCATGCGGGCGCTGGGCTGGCCCGATGCGTTCCCGGCCACCGACTACGCGCTGCGCAAGGTTCTGGGCATCGAGCGCACCGGCGAGATGCTGCGGCACGCCGCGCAGTGGGCGCCGTGGCGCGCCTACGCGGCCATGCATCTGTGGCGCCAGTACCAGGACTTGCAGGACGGCCGCGAGCGCGAGCGTGTGACCGCGCGCGCCGCACCGGCGGGCGTCGGCGGCGCCGGCGGCAAGCAAGCCGTACCGCGCCGCACCCGCCGTCCACAGTCACAGGAGCAGCCAACATGATTCACTACCGTTCGATGTCGGGCCCGCTCGGCGACGTGCTGTTGCGCGCCGAAGACGGCTATCTGACAGGGATGTTCTTCTCCGGCCAGAAATACCATCCGGCCGGACCGTTCGACGGCGCCCCCGCCGATGCACGCCATGCGCGGCTGCTGGAGCAGGCGGCGCAGGAACTGATCGAATACTTCGCCGGCGTCCGGCAGCGTTTTACCGTGCCGCTGCGGCTTGTTGGCAGCGCGTTCCAGCAGCGGGTCTGGCAGGCGCTGTGCGAGATTCCCTTCGGCGAGACCGTCAGTTATGGGCAGCTGGCCCTGGGGCTGGGCCTGCCGCCCGGCCATGCGCGGGCGGTCGGCAGCGCGGTCGGGCGCAATCCGATTTCGGTGATCGTGCCTTGTCATCGCGTGCTGGGCGCCAACGGTGCGTTGACCGGCTATGCCGGCGGTACCGATCGCAAGCAGGCACTGCTGCGGCTGGAAGGCACGGCGGCGGCGCCGCACCTGCCGCTGTTGCGCGACGCGCTGGCGGCCGCCGCATAACGGTAGCCGCATCACGCTACCGGCGCCGCAACCGTAACGCTCCCGCCGACATGCCACGGCTGTTCGTCGCACTGGAAACCCCGCCCGCGCTGGCGGCCTCGCTGCTGGCGACGCTGCCTCGCGAACGCGGCATCCGCCCGACGCCGGCCGCGCAGGTCCACCTGACGCTGCGCTTCGTCGGCGAGGTCGACGAGGAACAGGCCGTGGCCATCGACGATGCGCTGGCCACGATTGCCGCCGTTGCGGTCCCGGTGCAGGTCGCCGGCGTCGGGCGCTTCGGCCGGCGCGGCGGCATCCTGTGGGCCGGCGTCACGCCCGCCGAACCGCTGCTGGCGCTGCATGGCGCGATCGATCTCGCGCTGAGCGATGCCGGGGTCGAGCGGGAAACGCGTCCCTTCCACCCGCACCTGACGCTGGCGCGCTGCGCACCGCATGCGCCCGAGCCGCCGCTGCGCGAATGGCTCGCCGCGCAGCGCGAATTGGGCTGTCCGCCCTATCTGTCGCGGCGCTTCGTGCTGTTCGAGAGCCGCCTGCAGCGGCAGGGCGCCGAGCATCGCTGCCGCCGGGCCTTCGCCTTGCGCGAGCCGGTTCCGGACAACCCCCCGTAAGTCGGGCTCAAGTTTTGCGCCGGCGATGCCGATTCTGTACTAGAGTCCCCTTCGCCCGCATCTGGATCCCCGCACCCGCCCGCGTGATTTCATGAGTTCCCACGAGTCCATCGACCGGCCCGAGGCCGCAGCCGCGTCCGACGCCGCATCGGCCGCCGCTTCCGACGTTGCTTCCGACGAACAGTACCGCCTGACCCACGCCTCGCAGATCGGCACCGTGCTGCGCGATCTGGCCTGGCAGAAATGCACGCTGAACGTGCGTTCCGGCCGCGGCCGGGAGACGGTTTCCTCGGTGCTGCACGTCGATCCGGCCAGCCGCACCTTCATCTTCGACTGGTGCCGGACCGACGAGGAGGCGCGGGCGGTGCTGGAGGCCGAGGAGAACGCGATCTCGGCGTCGCTGCGCGGCGTGCCGGTGAACTTTGCCATCGGCCGGCCCGAGCCCGTGCAATACCAGGGCGGCCCGGCGTTCAGGGCGCCGTTCCCGGACAAGCTCTATCACTTCCAGCGCCGCCGGCATTTCCGCGCGCGCACGCTGGTGACGCGAGGCTATGGCTGCGAGGGAAGGCTCGACGACGGTACCGTGGTCAAGCTCGATATCTCGGATCTGTCGCTATCGGGCGTGGGGCTGCGCTCGCGCACGGTCGGCGATACGCAGCTGCCGGTCGGTACGCGCATCGCCCGCGCGCGGCTGGATTTCCGCGAGCTCGGCAAGCTCGATCTGGATCTGCAGGTGGTAGGGCATTGGCTGGTCGGCCGCGACGACAGCGCGATTCATCATTTCGGCTGCGCGTTCGTCAATCCGGATGGGCGTCTGGAAAATACGCTGCAGCGGCTGGTATTCGCGCTGGAATTGGCCCATCGGGGCTGAAGAAAAGGCGCGAGCCAAGCGCGCCTGAATTCCGCGGAAAGCCGCCACAAACATTCGCGTCGTTCCCGCAAATGCGGAAATCCAGCGTCATTGCAGGCCACCGTTCCCCCCACATTCGGGGGAACGGCGCGTGAGTGGCGGCGTCGCGCTTTTCTACCTTATTGCGGCTTGCTCTGCGCCACCATCGTGAGAGCGAGCATCACATCGCCGGACAGGCGGCCGCCGTTCGATGGCATGCCCGCGTCTTCCAGGATCGCCCACAAATTCTCCGAGCCGGCCGCAATCCGTTGGCGCAGTTCGGCGAGATAGGCCTGTTCGGCGGGCATCAGGGGTCTCTCTGCCATGCGCATATCCGCGACGATTGCGCCAAGCGAGATGTCATCAAAAGTCATATTGGTGTTGCGGTAGTCTCTTTTTTGGCAAGAGTCTTTCGGGTTCGGACTTGTGGACGGTGATTTTAGCAATGTATATCGCAACGCGATGCAGTCAATAACGCCACTTTTCTACGGTCTATTCCGAGGAGTGATGGCGGCGACGCGCCTCGCGCTTTAAAGCGTCACGATTGTGAGCATTGCGACATGATTCGCTTCAAATCAGCGGCGCAGTATTGGCGCGACATGTCGATTTGTCGTTGTGGCGAGGAGACAGCGGCGCAGGGCCGCGGACGCATGCCGCAACCTCACGCCGCCATTTCATGGCGCCAATTCGCACGGCGCCAATTCGCACGGCGCCAATTCACGCCGCGATCAGTCGGCTCATTTCCGACGCCGCCTCGCGCATGCGCGGCAGCATGCGGGCCAGCATCTCCGCTTCGCCGACCTGCGTGGGGCGCACGCTGACGCTGATGCCGGCCACGACCTCGCCCGACTCCGCATGCACCGGCACCGCGAGCGCGCGCAGATCCAGCTCCAGTTCCTCGTCGACGACCACATAGCCGAGCGTGCGGGCCTGTTCGAAGCAGGCCTCCAGCTCGGTGCGCGAGACCTTCGTCTGCAGCGTGCGCGGCCGCAATTCGGCGCGCTCGAAGTACGCGTCGCGCGCCGGCTCGTCCAGATGAGCGAGCAGCATGCGCCCGATCGACGTGCAGAAGGCCGGCAGGCGGCTGCCCATGCCGAGCGCGTGCGACAGCATGCGGCGCACTTCGCAGCGCGCCAGATACAGGATGTCGGTGTCCTCGAGGATCGCCAGCGCCGAGGTCTCGCCCACCGCCGCGCTGAGCCGGTCCAGGATCGGCTGTGCCTGGGCGACCAGCGCGGTCGACGAGAAATAGGCGTGGCCCAGATGCAGCACGCGCGGACGCAGCGCAAAGCGGCCGTCCTCCTGGCTGACATAGCCGAGCCGCTGCAGCGTATAGAGACAGCGCCGCACCGAGGCGCGCGACAGCTGCGTGCGCTGCGCGATCTGCGAAATGGTCAGCGGCCGCCTGCGCTCGGAGAAGGCTTCGAGCACGTGGAGCCCACGCGCCAGCGACAGCATGAAGTTCGGGTCGCCCGCGTACTGGTCCAGCTGATCGGGACGCGCCGGTGCCGGGCGCAGCGGAGCAGCATCGGAGGCCGCAGGGACGGCAGGGACTGAGGCGGCGGTGGAGCGGGTGGCGTCCATACGGAAAAAGGCCGGAACGGGAGTGGCGGCGGTCGTTCGATAATCGCGCATCATAACCGGCGCGCGCCGTGGAGGGAAATCCGCGGGCCGGGCTCGTGCGATCCGGCCACTCGCCCGCGCTAATCGGCCAGCGCTATTCGGCCAGCGCTATTCGGCCAGCGCCGCCAGGATCTGCGCATGCAGCCGGCGGTCGCCGCAGGCCACCACGCGGCCGCCATGCTGGGGGTCGTCGCCGGTCCAGCTTGTGATGATGCCGCCCGCGCCCTCGACGATCGGGATCAGCGCCTGCACGTCGTAGGGCTGCAGGCCGGCCTCGACCACCGCATCGACATGGCCGGCGGCGACCATGCAGTAGGCGTAGCAGTCGCCGCCATAGCGCAGCAGCCGCGCGCGGTCGGCCACGCAGCGGAACGCCTTCCATTCGGGTTCGTCGCCGAACATTTCCGGCGTGGTGCACATCAGCTTCGCTTCGGCCAGGCTGGCGCAGGGCCGCGTGCGCAGCGGCGTCTTGCCGAGCCAGGCGGCGTCGCAGGTGCCGACGAAGCGCTCGCCGGTAAACGGCTGGTCCATCACGCCGAGCACGGGCCGGTCGCCGTCGTTCAGCGCGATCAGCGTGCCCCACAGCGGCAAGCCGGTGATGAAGGCCCGCGTGCCGTCGATCGGATCGAGCACCCAGGTCAGCGGCGACGTGCCCTCGATGCGCTCATGCTCCTCGCCATGGATGCCATGGTCGGGATAGGTGGCGGCGATCAGCTCGCGCATCGCTGTCTCGGCGGCCTGATCCGCGGCGGTGACCGGGTCGAAGCGGCGGCCGCCCTTGTCCTGCACCTCGGCATGAGTGCGGAACAGCGGCAGGCTCTGCGCCGCGGCTGCATCGGCCAGGCGGTGGGCGAAGTCCAGATATTCGTTCAGGCGTTCGGCGGGTAGCGGCATGGCGGTGGCGACGAGGGGCGTAGGACAGGGCGCAAGAATCGGCCGATGCAGCGATGGTACGTCGGTCCCGGCTGCCATGCCAGCCGCCCCGCGTAAGGGCGTTGGCCCGGTCGGGCCCTAGCGCCGGTTTGGCGCGACGATGCCGAACCGCTCCATCTGCCGGTAGACGGTCGCCCGCGAAATGCCGCAGGCCGCGGCGACCTCGGTCACGTTCCAGTGATGGGCTTGCAGCGCGGCCAGCAACTGGCGCGCCTTCGGGTCGTCGGGGACCGGCGCGCCGGCGGGATCGGATGGTGGCACGGATGGTGGCACGGATGGTGGCACGGATGCGGGCACGGACGCGGGCAGCGCGCGCAGCGGGCTCGCCGTACCCGCGTCGGTCACCTCCGGCGGCAGATCGCCCAGATCGATATGGCCGCCGTCGCTCATTGCCAGCGCGAAGCGCAGCACATTGCGCAGCTGGCGCACATTGCCAGGCCAGTCGTAGGCCAGCATCGCGCGCCGCGCGTCGCTCGACAGCGTCGCGTCGATCTGCAGCTGGGCCGCTTCCTCCTGGCAGATCCGCTCGATCAGATAGGCCTTGTCCTGGCGCTCGCGCAAGGTCGGCAGATACAGCGTGGCGCCGCACAGCCGGTAATACAGGTCTTCGCGGAAGCGGCCTTCGGCGATCAGCTGCCGCAGATCGCGGTGCGAGGCCGCGACCACGCGCAGGTCGACCGCGATCGGACGCTGCGCGCCCAGCGGCGTGACCTCGCGCTCGGACAGCACGCGCAGCAGCCGGCTCTGCAGATGCAGCGGCATGTCGCCGATCTCGTCGAGGAACAGCGTGCCGCCATCGCTCTGCGCGATCAGGCCGCGCATGCCCTTGCCGCGCGCGCCGGTGAAGGTGCCGGCGGTATAGCCGAACAGCTCGCTCTCGATCAGCGTCTCCGGGATCGCGGCGCAATTGACCGCGATGAACGCGTGCTCGCGCCGGTTGCTGCTCTGATGCAGCGCCTTGGCCAGGACCTCCTTGCCGGTGCCGGTCTCGCCGTGGATCAGCACATTGAGTGGCTTGTTGGCGAGGCGCTTTGCCTGCGTGATCAGCCGCTGCATTTGCGCATCGTCGGCGCCCAGCGCGTCGAGCGCGGCGGTGTCGCCGGGTTCCGGCGCGGCCGGTGTGGGAATGCGGTGCGGCATCACGCGCGGCGCGATCGCGCTGGCGTAGTAGACCTCGTCGCCATGCGTGCGCAGCGTGGCGCGGTCGGACGACATGCCGGCGCGTGCGATGCGCCACAGGTCGCTCAGGCTCTCGCGGAACAGCATCGTCAGCGGCCGTCCGATCACCGGACCATGGTCCGCCGCACGCAGCGCGCGGCGCGCGCCGCTGTTGATGCCGCAGACGATGCCGTCGGCGTCGAAGGCGACCATGATCTCGCCGCTGACGTCGACCAGCGACCAGGTTGCGCCCAGCCGCAGGATCCAGCGGTCGCGGAAGTAGCGCAGAAAATTGGCGTCCTCGATCATCTGCGCATACATCGCCGTCATCTGCAACGCCAGATGCTGGCTCTCGCGCGGGCCGGGCGAGGTCAGCGCCGAGACGTCGAGCACGCCGAGAAAGCCTCCGGTCGGGTCGAACAGCGGTGCGCTGTTGCAGGTCAGGCTGATATGCGAGACGTCGAAATGGTCG
Source organism: Cupriavidus gilardii (assembly GCF_008801915.1). Lineage (GTDB taxonomy): Bacteria > Pseudomonadota > Gammaproteobacteria > Burkholderiales > Burkholderiaceae > Cupriavidus > Cupriavidus gilardii. Next base: position 75,462 of record NZ_VZOV01000013.1, on the reverse strand, counting down.
GTCTGATGGCAGGTGACCGCGTGCTGCTCGACGATGCAGGTGCCGACCGCGCAGGTGCCGGCCTGGCGCTCGCTCCAGTCCGCGCCGAGATACAGGCCGGAACTCTTGAGTTCCCGATCCCACTGGTCGTTGCCGATGAAGTCGACGGCGATGCCGTGCGAATCGGTCAGCAGCAGCACGTAGCCGAGCGACGACATGCGCTTGTACAGCTGTTCCATGCCGGTGCGCGCCACGCCGAGGAAGTCCTCGATCTGGTCCTTGTGCTCGCGCAGCCGTCCCGCTTCCACGATATGCGCGGGCATGCGCCGGCCGGGGTCCATGCCGTACTCGTTGACGCAGCGGATCCACGAGCGCTCGATCTCGCTGAGCGGCGGCCGCTCCGGATCGGCCTGACTGGCAAGCGTCAGCACCTGCTCGACATGCGCGTGCCGTTGGGCGGCTTGCTTGGCACTGATCACGGGGTCTCCTTCGCTGCGCCTTGCCGCGGGGACGGACGACGCTTTTGTGCTGTTGTCTTCGTGGTGTTATCCAATATAGGCAGGGGCGGCGGAAAAGGCCGTGGGCATGGCGTGCGTCCTTGCCCCCTGCCCCGGCTCCTCTCCCGCACGCGGGGGAGGGGAGCCTTCTTCGCAGCGGAAAGGGCGACGCCTTCCCAGGCGCGACGACCTTACACCAGCCCCGGGCCGGACTTCAATCCCGACAAGCCCGGGCTCAGACCTCGCCCTTGCGCAGCGCGCCGGCCAGGTATTCGGCCTGGCGGATGGCCAGCGCCACGATCGTCAGCGTCGGGTTGGCGGCGGAGCTGGAGGTGAACTGGCTGCCGTCCGAGACGAACAGGTTCTTGACGTCGTGGGCCTGGCCCCAGCGGTTGACCACGCCGTCGCGGGCGTTGGCGCTCATCCGGTTGGTGCCCATATTGTGACTGGCGGGATACGCCGGCATGTCGATGACGCGCGTCGCGCCGACCGCTTCCGACAGCTTGCGGAACTGCTGCAGCCCGTGCGCCGCGATGGCCTCGTCGTTGCGGTGGTAGGTCTTGGTCACGATCGGGATCGGCAGGCCGTACTGGTCCTTCTCGGTCGGATGCAGCGTGATGGTGTTCTGCTCGCGCGCCATGTCCTCGCCGCAGACCCAGATCGCGGTCATGTGGTCGTACTGCTCCAGCGCCGAGGTCACGTCGCGTCCCCAGCCGCCCGGCTTCATGAAGGCCGCCGTATAGGGCAGCCCGAGCGCCAGTCCCTCCAGGTAGTAGCCGCCGTTGAAGCCGCGCTTCGTATCGAGCGCGACCTCGTCGGCCACCACCGCGCCGATATCGAAGCCGCGGTACATGTAGACGGGCTTGCGATGGATCGCCACCGCGGCCGCGGTCGCGTGGTTCATGTAGTTGCGGCCGACCTGTCCCGACGAGTTGGCCAGGCCGTTCGGGAACAGGCTGGATGCCGAGTTCAGCAGCAGCCGCGCCGATTCGATCGAATTGCCCGCCACGCAGACCACGCGCGCCTTCTGCAGGTGCTTGCGGCCCTTGCTGTCGGCGTACAGCACGCCGTTGACCTTGCCTGACTTGTCGTGCTGGACCTGCAGCACCATGCTCTCGGGCCGCAGCTCGACGCGGCCGGTCGCCAGCGCCTTCGGAATCTCGGTATAGAGCGCCGACCATTTGGCGCCGATCTTGCAGCCCTGCATGCAGAAGCCGGCCTGCTGGCACGCCGGGCGGCCGTCGTAGGGCGTGGAATTGGACGCCACCGGCCGCACGATCTTGCGATAGCCGATCTTGCGCGCGCCCGCCGCGACCACCTTGTACTGGTTGCTTTCGGGCATCGGCGGCTGGCCGCTGGCGGCGCTGCCGGTCACGCCCATCTTCTTCTCGGCCTTGTCGTAGTACGGCGCCAGTTCCTCGTAGGTGATCGGCCAGTCCAGCACGTTGGCGCCTTCGACCTGCCCGTAGATCTGCCGCGTGCGGAAGTCGTGCGGCTGGAAGCGCAGCGCGACGCCGGACCAGTGGATGGTCGAGCCGCCCACCGCCTTGACGATCCACGCGGGCAGGTTCGGATAGGTCTTGGTGTGGTGCCAGCCGCCGGCCGAGATCCGCTTGTCGAGCCACGAGATCTTGCGGAACATCGCCCATTCGTCGTTCTCGAAGTCGGCCTGCGTATAGTGCTTGCCGGCCTCGAGGATCACGATCTTGCCGATGCCCCGCTGCGCCAACTCGTTGGCCAGCGTGGCGCCGCCCGCGCCCGAGCCGATGATGACGACCGCGTCGCGGTCGTTCAGGTCGATCCGTGTTGCCATGTTTGTCTCCAGTGTCCTGCCTTGTATGGTTCGCGATGCTGTCTGCGCAGCCCTGCGCGTCGGGTACGGCTCAGATCCAGTCGATGTCGTTGAAGCCGCGGTTCGCGTAGCCGCCCTTTTCCCAGGACGAGCCCTCGTAGCCGAGCAGCGGCCAGACCGCCTTGTTGTCGTAGAGGCTGGTCACCATCTCGCCGCGTACCTTCTCGAAGAATGGCGTGGTCTCGATGGCCTTGAGCAGCGCGACGCGGTCGGCCTCGTCCTGCAACTGCGCATAGGGCTTGCCGTGCTTGCGCTGCGCAGCCGCATCGAGCTCGCGCACGCCCTGCTGCAGCAGCGTGCGTACCGCCTTGTCGCTGGCGGCGGCGCGGTCCAGCGGCGCGATCGCTTCGACGTAGTAGCGGTCGGCGAAGCGGTCGTGCGGAAAGATGTCGCGCGCCATCACCAGCAGCGTGCGCGCGGTCGGCGTGCCGAGCGCCTTCAGGTCGGTGACCAGCGCCTCGCGGGCCGGCTTGGCCAACGCGCCGGGCGAGACCACGGCGACGCCGACGGCGGCCAGGCCCGTGCCGCGCAGGAAGCCACGCCGGGTCACTGGCTGGGTCTTGGCCACGATGCGCATGCCGGCCGCGGGCGCGGCGGCATCCGCTTGCTGGATGTCGTCTTGCATTTGTCGTCTCCTTCGGTGGGATATCGGTATCGTTGTTTGGCCCGGTCCGCTTGCGCCGGCCACCTGGCGGGCGCCGCGCTAGCCGGGCGGCGCCGCGGCACCGCGCAGCGGCAGCACATGGCGGACGGAAGCCCGCGGCATGGCCTCGTGGTCGTTGGCCGCCACGCTGCCGAGCACGTCGGTCAGCATGTGGTGCAGCCGGTCGGCCAGCACCTCGGCGATCACCGGCGCGCCCAGCTCGGTCTCGCACGAGGTGGTGCGGTCGGCGAGCGCATCGCCCAGCCCGGCCGGCTGCCCCAGCGCCTCGCACAGCAGGCGCCAGTCGGGCGGCGCGATCAGCGTGCCCGAGGTCAGCAGCACGCCGGTGCGGCGGCGCAGCTGCGCGAGGCCGACGATCTTGCGCGAATCCACCACGACCTCCCAGGGCGACAGGCCGCCATAGCAGGCCCAGGTCAGCGCCGCATCGGCCTGGTGGCTGTGCGCCTGCTCGGGCGGCAGCGCGAACGCGGCGATGCCCATGTCGCGCAGCAGGCCCGCGTGCAGCACGCCGAGCCACCGGTAGCTGCCGATCGGTCCGCTCGACAGCAGTGCGTGATCCGGCGGCAGCACGATCGAGGCCGACAGCATCCAGGGTCCGGTCAGCACCGCACCGCCGCCGGAGCCGCGCACGACCGCGCGGTCCGCCAACGCGGTGCGCTCGTGCAGCGCCCGCTGCGAGCAGCCGAACACCACGCCGGGCGCGCGATACGTCCACAGGCGCAGGCGCGGCTCGGTGACCGGCTCGGCCAGCTGCCGCGCGTTCCACGCCTGCTCGGCGTGCGGGGTCGCGGTGACGAGGGTCGGGGCGAGCGCAGCCATCACAGGTCTTCCGCGGACTCGAGGCGCCGCTTCAGGTCGCCGAGGAACGCCGCGGCCGGGTAGCCGTCGACGGCGCGATGGTCGAACACCAGATGCAGGCCCATCATCGGTGCGATGCTGATCCAGTCATCCTTGACCACGGCGCGGCGGATCACGCGCGTGACGCCCAGAATCGCGGCCTGCGGCGCATGCAGGATCGGCGTGAAGCGCTCGACTTCGGTCATGCCCAGGTTGCTGATGGTGAAGGTGCCGCGCTGGTAGGCGCCCGCGCCGAGCGTGCCGTTGCGCGCGCCCTCGGCCAGCGTGCGCGCCTCGCGCGCGATCTGCTCGACCGACTTGCGGTCGACCTCGCGCAGCACCGGCACCACCAGGCCATCGTCGAGACTGACCGCGAGCCCGATATTGACGTCGGGCATCAGCTCGATCTCCTTGTCGGTGACGCGCGCGTTCAGCCGGGGATGCGCACGCAGCGTCAGCGCGGCGGCGCGCAGCAGATAGGCGGTCAGCGTGACCTTGACGCTGTCGCCCAGCTCCGCCTGCAGCTGCGCGCGCCGCGCCTCGACTGCACTGACATCGACCTCCAGCGAATGCGCGACGCGGGGGATCTGCCAGCCGGCCGTCATGCCGCGCGCGATCGCGCCGCGCATGCCGGTCAGGGCAATCGTCTGCCGCGCGGGCGCGGGCGGCGCCGCGGCGGTTCCGTCCTTCGCCGCCAGCGTCAGTGAGGCTTCGGCCATGATCTACTCCTCGATGCGCGCCAGCACGGCGCCGCGCGCGAAGGTGTCCTGCGACTGCACCAGGATCTCGGCGATGCGGCCGGCCGCCGGCGCCACGATCTCGTGGGTCGTCTTCACCAGCTCGGCCACTACCAGCGTCTGTCCTTCGACGACGCTGTCGCCGACGTTGACCTGCCAGTCCTGCAACAGGGCCTCGGTGCCTTCCTCGACATCGGCCCACACGTCGTCTGCCATCGTTACGTCGGTCATGCTGCTTCTCTCTTGGCTTCTTGCTTCAGTTCGGGGTTGGCTTGCATCAGCGCGCGGACGCTGGCCGCGATCGTGTCCACTTGCGGGATCACGAAGTTCTCGAGGGGACGGCTGAACGGAATCGGCACGTCGGGCACGGCCAGGCGCCGCACCGGCGCCTTCATCCGCAGCGTGTCGAGATGCTCGGCGACGATCGCGGCGATCTCGCCGGACAGGCCGTAGCTCAGATAGTCTTCGTCGGCGATCAGCAGGCGTCCGGTCCTGGCGACCGACTCCAGCACGGCTTGCTTGTCCAGCGGCACCAGCGTGCGCAGGTCGATCACCTCGACGTCGATGCCTTCCTGCGCCAGCTGCTCGGCCGCCAGCACGGACTTCTGCACCATCTGGCTCAGCGTGACGATGGTCACGTCGCGGCCTTCGCGCACCACGCGCGCCTTGCCGAACGGAATCGTGTACGCCTCGGTGGGGACTGCGGTGGTGCTGCCTTCGAAGTAGGACATCCACGACAGGCCCATGATGCCCTTGTGGTAGCAGAAGACCACCGGGTTGTCGTCGCGGATCGCCTCGATCATCAGGCCCTTGGCGTCGTAGGCGTTCGACGGCACCACCACCTTCATGCCCGGCATATGCGCGAAGGTGCTGTACAGGCATTGCGAGTGCTGGGCGGCGTCGTTGTAGCCGCCGCCGATGCCGGTCATCACCACGGCCGGCAGCTTGACGCGGCCGCCCGACATGTAGGTGTTCTTGGCCAGATGGTTGTAGATCTGGTCGAAGCAGACGCCGAAGAAGTCGACGAACATCAGCTCGGCGATCGGGCGCAGCCCTTCGGCGGCGGCGCCGATCGCGGCGCCCATGAACGCCGTCTCGGAGATCGGCGTGTCCATGATGCGCTCGGGGCCGAAGCGATCGAGCAGTCCGGTGGTGGCGCTGAAAATGCCGCCGTACTTGCCGATGTCCTCGCCCATCACGAAGACGCTGGGGTCGCGCTCCATCTCCTGGCCGATCGCCTCGGCGATCGCCTGGGCCATGGTCAGCTTGCGCGTGGCCGAGGGGTTGTTGTCGTTGGGTTGCATCTGGTTGTCTCCTGTCATTGCGGGCAGCGTGCGGATGGCGTGCGGATTGGGTGCGATCGGGCGCGAGCGCGTGCGGCTGGCGCCGTCGCCGGCACCGTCACGCGAACACGTGCTGCAGCGCTTCCTCGGGGGCGGGGTAGGGGCTTTCGCGGCCGAATGCGTAGGCGGCGTCGACCCGCGCGACGATCTGCCGGCGCAGCGCGGCGTCGGCCTCGTCGTCGAGCAGGCCCTGCTCGCGCAACTGCTTGCCGAGCCGGTCGATCGGATCGTTCTGGCGCAGCGTCTGCGCCTCGTGCTTCGGCCGGTAGGTTTCGGGATCGCCCTGGAAGTGGCCCAGGTAGCGGTCGGTCTTGACCTCGATCAGCGTGGGCCCTTCGCCGCGCCGCGCCCGCGCGACCGCGACGCCGGCGGCGCGGAACACCGCCACCGCATCGTTGGTATCCACCAGGACGCCGGGCATGCCGTAGCCGGCGGCGCGGACCGCATTGCTGTCGACCGACGTCGAAGCCGACTTTTCGACCGAGATGCCATATTTGTTGTCCTCGCAGACGAACAGCACCGGCAGCTTCCACAGCGCCGCCAGGTTCAGCGCCTCGTGGAAGGCGCCCTGGTTGGCCGCCCCTTCGCCGAAGAAGGCGATGGCAACCCAGTCCTTGCCCAGCTTGCGCGCGGCAAGCGCGGCGCCACAAGCCTGCGGCGCGCCCGCGCCGACGATGCCGCTGCACGAGAACCTGGTCTCGGGATGGAACAGATGCATGTGGCCGCCCTTGCCGCGGCCGAGGCCCGTGACCTTGCCGAACATCTCGGCGGTCATCTCGTCGAGCGGCACGCCCTTGGCGATCGCGAAGTGGTGCGGGCGGTGGGCGCCGACCACGGTGTCCTCGGTACGCAGGTGCGCGCAGACGCCGACCGCCACCGGCTCCTGGCCCGCGGCCAGATGCATTTCGCCGGGCACCGGGCCGGCACCGATATCGAAGGCCAGCCCCTTCTGGATCTTCGGCGGCAGCTTCCCTTCGAGATACACCTTCGCCATCGTCTCCTCGTAATGGCGAATCTCGACCATCTTTTCGTACATCCACAGCAACTGGTCCGTGGTCGGTTCCATCGTCGTGTCTCCTGTTTCTTTCGCTTGGCGTGGCGCCCGTGTCCGCGTTCGGGGAAGTGCGGAGGCGGCGGGCGCCGCGGCTGCGATGTCATTGCAAGCGCGATGCCAGTGCGGGGAAACAGGGGGATGACGGTGGGCCGCCCGCGCCGGGCGGGAGCCCGCAAAGCCTTGCGGGGCGCGGCTTTGCGGCGGATCGGAGAGGCCGGCTCAGGGGCGGCGCGGGATGTTCGCCGCGTGCGCGATGGCACCCGGCACGTCGCGACGCCGTCGCGGCATGCGACAGGTGTCGCGTCCGGAATGCGACAGGTGTCGCAGGCAGAGAGGCCGCAGGAGGCGGGGAAAGGCGGCGGAAGCGGAAGGGTCTAGCCCTGCAGCGCGCGTATCGCCGTGCGCAGCGGCATCGCGATGTCGGCCGCGCGCGATTCGACCCGGTGGATCGGGCCGGCTACCGATACGCCGTAGACCACGCCGGCCAGCGTCAGCGGCACCGCGACCGCGCCAAGGTCGGCCAGCGATTCGCCAAAGTTCTGCGCCCAGCCACGCTCGCGCGATCGTTCCAGTTCGGCCTCCAGCGCTTCGCGCGAGGCTACCGTTCGAGCCGTCAGCGGCGCAAACGAGGCCCGCGCCAGCAGCGCGTCACGGTCGGCGGCAGGCAGCGCGGAAAGGATCGCACGGCCGATCGAGTTGGTATGGGCCTGCCGCAGTTCGCCCGCGGTGGCGATGTAGCGCACCGGATTGCTCGACTCGACCACATCGAGATAGACCACGCGGCCGTCGTCCTGCAGCTTGCCGAAGATCACGGTCTCGCCGGTCTCGTCGCGCAGCGATTCGAGTACCGGCTGCACCCGCTCGAGCAGCGGGTCGTTGGCGGCGATCCGTTGCGCGATCGCCAGCAGGCGGCCGGTCGGGTAGTAACCCTGGCGCCGTCCGGTCTCGTACAGATAGCCGAGCGCCGCCAGCGTGCGGATCAGGCCGAGGCAGCTCGACATCGGCGCGCCCAGCAGCCTGGCCAGCTCGGTCAGCGTCAGCGAGCGGCCTTCGCGCGCGTAGATCTCCATGATCTCGACCACGCGCAGCGCGGTCTTGACGTTCGCGCTTGCGGCCTTGTCGGCGGCTTTATCGGCGGGTTCCGGGGCGGGCTCCACGGCGGGCATCGGCTGGTTTCCTGTCGGCCTGTTGATCGGGGCATGCTGCACAAGGCCGACAGTGTAAGGCCTTGGCGGGCGCCGCCGCGGCTTGCGCCGAAGCTAGGCCGGATCGTTGGCCGCGTCCGCCGCGGTATTGGAGGCCGCCCGCGCCGCCCGCTTCGGCAGCGGCTCCGGCCAATGCCGGATATTGCCGGGCGTGCGCGAGAAGCGGGTCGGAATGCCGACCGCGCGCAGCTGGCCCTCGGTCGGATGCGCGTATTCGAACACCATGCCGGTCGCGCGCAGGTGGGCGTCGTCGAGCACGCTGTCGAAGCGCGGCACCTCGCTGTGCGGAATGTCGGCGTCGCGCAGCACGTCCAGCCATTCGGCGGTGGTCTTCGTCAGCACGATGTCGGCCAGTGTTTCATACAGCGCGTCGATATGCGCGCTGCGGCCCGCGGGCGTGGCGTAGCGCGGATCGGCCGCCAACTCCGGCCGTCCTGCCACCGCGAAGAAACGTGCCCACTGGGCGCTGGTGTAGGGCAGCAGCGCCAGATAGCCGTCCGCGGTCCGGTAGGGCTTGCGATGGGGCGACATCACGCGGCCGTAGCCGGCGTCGCCCAGCGGCGGCACGAAGGTGCGGCCGGCCAGCTGTTCGACGGCCAGGAAGGACACCAGCGTCTCGAACATCGGCACCTCGATCGCCTGGCCCTGGCCGGAGCGCTCGCGTTCATAGAGCGCCATCGGAATCGCGTAGGCGACGGTCAGTCCGGCGACCTTGTCGGCGAGGATCGTGTTGACGTAGCGCGGGCCCTGGCCGCCGTTGGCGCCCTGGAACTGCGCCAGGCCGCTGCGCGCCTGGATGATGTCGTCGAACGCCGGCTGTCCAGCGTACGGGCCGTCCTCGGCATAGCCATAGGCGCCGCAATAGATCAGGCGCGGATGGTCTTCGCGCAGCGACGCGTAGTCCAGGCCCAGCTTGCGCAGCGAGGCGGGGCGAACGTTGGAGACGAACACGTCTGCCCCGGCGAGCAGGCGCTTGAGCGCAGCGAGGTCTTCCGCCTGCTTCAGGTCCAGCACGACGAAGCGCTTGTTGCGGTTCAGGTTCAGGAAGGCCGCCCCCATGTTCGGATGCCGCGCCGGCTCTGCGTGGCGGAAGACGTCCCCTTCCGGCGACTCGACCTTGATCACCTGCGCGCCCATGTCGCCCAGGATCTGTGTCGCATACGGGCCCATGCCGACCGAGGTCATGTCGACGACGCGCACGCCGGCCAGCGGGCCGGTGGCGGCGGGGTCCAGCGCGTCCCAGCGCAGATTCGTCATGCCGTGATCAATCACGCGATATCCTCCGGCGCTCAGTACGATTTCGGCAGGCCGAGCACGCGCTCGGCGATGAAGCACTGGATCAGCTGCGGGCTGACCGGCGCGATGCGCGGGATATACGATTCGCGCAGCAGCCGCTCGACGCGGTACTCGCGCGAATAGCCCATGCCGCCGAGCGTCAGGATCGCGGTCTGGCAGGCATTGTGGCCCGCCTCGGCTGCCAGGTATTTGGCGGTGTTGGCCTCGGCGCCGCAGGGCAGGCCGGCGTCGTAGCGCGCCGCGGCCTTCATCACCATCAGGTTGGCCGCTTCGAGCTGCATCCACGCCTGTGCCAGCGGGTGCTGCACGCCCTGGTTGGCGCCGATCGGCCGGCCGAATACCACACGGTCCTTCGCGTACTGCGTGGCGATCGCCAGCGCCGCGCGGCCCAGGCCCACCGCTTCGGCCGCAATCAGGATGCGCTCGGGATTCAGTCCGTGCAGGATGTATTCGAAGCCGCGTCCCTCCTCGCCGATCAGGTCCTCGTCGGGAACGAACAGCTCGTCGATGAACAGCATGTTGGAGTCGACGGCGGCGCGGCCCATCTTGTCGATCTCGCGCACCTCGATGCGGTTGCGGTCCAGCGCGGTGTAGAACAGGGACAGACCTTCGGTCGGCTTGCCGACCGACTCCAGCGTGCGCGTGCGCGCCAGCAGCAGCATGCGGTCGGCGACCTGCGCGGTCGAGATCCAGATCTTGCGGCCGCTGACCTGATAGCCGCCGTCGACCTTGCGCGCGAACGTCTTCAGGCGCGTGGTATCGAGTCCCGCGTCGGGCTCGGTCACGGCAAAGCAGGCCTTCTCGCGGCCCGCGATCAGCGGCGGCAGAAAGCGGGCCTGCTGTTCGGGCGAGCCGAACACGACCACCGGGTTCAGGCCGAACACGTTCATATGGACCGCCGAGGCGCCGCTCATGCCGGCGCCCGACTCGGAAATCGCCTGCATCACCAGCGCCGCCTCGAGGATGCCGAGACCGGCGCCGCCGAGCGCTTCGGGCATCGCCACGCCGAGCCAGCCGCCCTCGCACATCGCCGCGTGGAAATCGTGCGGGAAGGTGTGGTCGCGGTCGAGCCGGTCCCAATATTCCATGTCGAAGCGGGAGCAGACCGTGCGCACCGCTTCGACAATGGCGGTCTGCTGGTCCGAAAGTTCGAAATTCACGTCGCTGTCCTCGTGTTGCGGCGGTTGTCAGGGGGCGGGCGTCACGGCGCCAGGTCATTCGGGCTGGATGCCCGCATCCTTGACCAGCTTCGACCATTTGCGCAGCTCCGCCGTGACGAAGCTGCCCAGCTCGGCTGGCGTGCTGCCGAACGGTTCGAAGCCGAAGGCGTAGTACTGCGCGGCGTGCTGCTTGTTGGAGACGATCGCCACCAGTTCGCGGTTCAGCCGCTCGACCACCGGCGCGGGCGTGCCGGCCGGCGCGAACACGCCGTTCCACGACGTGATATCGAAGCCTTTCAGTTCGGGGACGCTGGCCAGCGGCGGCACGTCGGGCAGCAGTTCGCTGCGCTGTGCGGTGGTCACGCCGAGCGCGCGCAGCTTGCCGGCCTTGACGTTGGCGATGCCGGCGGCGAAGTCGACGAACATCGCCTGGATCTGGCCGCCGATCACGTCGGTCATCGCGGGCGGCGTGCTCTTGTAGGGCACGTGCAGCATCTTCAACCCCGCCATCCGCGCCATCGTCGCGCCGGCGACGATGCCGGTGCTGTTGCCGCTGCCATAGGACAGGCCCGGATGCGACTTGGCATAGGCGATGAACTCCGGCAGCGTCTTGACCGGCAGCGACGGGCTGACTACCAGCATGAACGGCAGGTTGCCCATGCGCGCGACCGGGGTGAAGTCCTTGACCGGGTCGTAGCGCAGCTGCTTCATCAGCGACGGATTGGCCGAATGCGTGGTGTTGGTGGTCATGAACAGCGTGTAGCCGTCCGGCGCGGCCTTGGCCACGTATTCGGCGGCAATGGTGCCGTTCGCGCCCGGCTTGTTCTCGACCACGACCGACTGGCCGAGCGACTCGCCGAGGTATTTGGCCGTCAGCCGGGCCACCGCATCGGTGCCGCTGCCGGCGGCGAACGGCACCACCAGCTTGACCGGTTTGGAAGGGAAGGTGTCGGCCTGCGCCGTGGGGGCGGACAGCGCCAGCGCCGCCGCGGTGCCCATCAATAGTCGGCTCAAGCGTCGGCCCAGGCCCTGCCTCGTCAGCATGTTCATCGTCTGTCTCCTCGTTCTGGTGGGATGCCCGACTGGCGCGGGCTCGGGGTGGGGGGCGGCTCAGTCGGGCCGCACCACGCGTTCCGGCGATTCCTCGTACGGCGGCGAATAGATGACCAGCACCTTGACCGGTTCGTCGCTGATCACCGTGAACACATGCATCTGGTCGGCCGGAAAGAAGCAGCAGTCGCCCGGACCCAGCTCGCGGCGCTGCCCGCCGACTTCGGCCAGTGCACGGCCCTCGAGCATGTAGCAGACCTGCTCGATGCCCGGATGCGCATGCGGCAGCGCGCCCTTGCCCTTTTCGATGGTGCCGTGCACCACCTCCAGATGGCGCGCGCCGACCGTTTCGGGCCCGATCAGGCGGCGGTTCAGGGTACCGATATGGTTGGCGGGGTGATAACCGGGGACGTCGTCGAGCGACACGAAATAGGTGGGGCGGTCGGGCACGGGCAATGTCTCGAATTCAGAATGATGAATCAGAGTTTATATCTGTGAATTGATCGGTCAAGCGATTTGTCGGTGGCTGCGGGTTTACGCCTACCCGCTGCCAAAGGCACGCACGCGGAGAAACGACGCCGCGCCGACCGGGCAGGGCCGGCGGCGGAGGCGTCCAGGCGGAAAGCGAAGGGGGAGAACCGGGGGAGGGAAAGGGGAGGGAAGCGAAAAGTGCAGCCGGTAACGACTATGCCGGCGGCAATTTGCCCGCCGGGGCGGCGCCGGCGACGGTTCCCTGCTCGACCATCGCAAGCAGCATCTGCAGCTTGGGCAGCTCGACCGGCTTGACGATATGGAAATGAAAGCCCGCGGCCTTGGTCTCGGCCCGGTCGCTCGGCTGGCCGAAACCGGTCATCGCGGCGAACACGGTGCCGGACCAGCCCCGCATGCTCTTCAATCCGCGCAGCAGCGCGAAGCCGTCGACCACGGGCATCGCGATATCGATCAGCGCCAGTTGCGGCACAAAGCCGCCGGCGATCTCGATGGCGCCCTCGGCGTCATAGGCGATATGGACCTCGTGTCCCATCGCCTGCAGCAGCATCCCGAGGCTGTCCGCGGAGTCGCGGTTGTCGTCGACCAGCATCACGCGCAGCGCACCGGCCGGCAGCGGCACCGGCGCATCGCGTTTCTCGTCGGCGCTCTCCAGCGCCAACGGCAGGCGCAGCGTGAAGGTGCTGCCCATGCCTTCGCCGGGGCTGCTGGCGCGAATCGAGCCGCCGTGCAGCTCCACCAGCGACCGGCACAGCGACAGGCCGATGCCCAGGCCACCGTCGTCGGACACCTTGCCGTGCTTGTGCTGCACGAACAGGTCGAAGATGGTCTCGATCTCGCTCGCCGGAATGCCGATTCCCTCGTCGCTGACGCGCAGCTCCACCACCTGCGGCTGCCGTTCGGCCTGGATCGTGATCCGGCTGCCGGGCGGCGAGAATTTCGACGCGTTCAGCAGCAGGTTCTGCAGCACCTGGATCAGCCGGATCGGGTCCGCCCGCATCGCGACCCGCTCGGGCACCTGCAGCTCCAGCCGCTGCCGCCGGCGCTCCAGCGTTGGCCTGGCGGCCTCGGCCGCCCGCGCGATGATGTCCGACAGGTCCACGCGGCTGTATTGCAGCTCGACCTTGCCCGAGGTGATGCGGCCCATGTCGAGCAGATCGTCGACCAGTCGCGTCATATGCGACAGCTGGCGGTCCAGCACGCTCTGGCACTGGCGCAGCGTCGCGCTGTCGCGCGGCGCACGCTGGTCGCCCGAGCCGAGCGTCTCGAGCCGCATCAGGTTGACGGCGTTGCGCATCGGCGCGAGCGGATTGCGCAGTTCGTGCGACAGCGTGGCGAGAAACTCGCTCATGCGCCGGCTGGACTGCTCCAGTTCTTCCAGCCGCTTGCGCTCGGTCATGTCGCGCGTGACCTTGGCAAAGCCCTGCAGCACGTTCTGCTCGTCGAACATCGCCGTGATGATCACGTTGGCCCAGAACAGCGTGCCGTCCTTGCGCACGCGCCAGCCTTCGTCCTCGAAACGGCCGTCCTGCGCGGCGCGCCCCAGCTCGTACTGCGGCCAGCCGCGTGCCACCGCGTCCGGCGTATAGAACACCGAGAAATGCTTGCCGATGATCTCGTGGGCGGCGTAGCCCTTGATCTTCGCCACGCCGCGATTCCAGCTGGTGATATTGCCCGACACGTCGAGCGTGAAGATCGCGTAGTCCTGGATCGCTTCCACCAAGGCGCGATATTTGGCCTCCAGCTGCCTGGGCGTGCCTTCCGCGTTGGCCGCGGCCTCGGTACCGTGCACCGGTTCCGTCGGGTTTGTCATGTTGAAGCTCCGGGCGGGAATGACCCAAAGGATACCGCCAGCCCCCGCCCCTCGCCAAAAACCCGCAGGCGGCACGAGGCCGCCTGCGGTGGCTTGCGCGCATCGGCGCTTCTCCGATACCCGGAGATCCCGATATGCAAGCCCGTCGGGCAAGGCGCGCCGATCTTCGGCGCGGACTCAGGCTGCCCGTGCCGCGGGCTCGCGCGCCTGCGTCTCGGCGCTCTCGCGGTACAGCGTCGAGGCCCGTTGCACCAGCGCGCTGAGGCTGGGCGTCATCGGCTTGAGCTCCATCCGCTCGGCCGCCAGCGCACAGGCCAGATTGGCCCGGCCGCCGCGCAGGGCCGCCTCGATCAGCGTCAGGTTCAGGATGTCGCGCTGCGCGTGGCTGCCGCCGAAGCGATGCGCGATCAGCCGGACCGGCATCAACAGCTCGATCGCATGGTCGTAGTCGCAAGCCTCGAAGGCATACAGCGCCTCGATCACCGGCAGGCCCACCTCGCGCGTCATCGCCGCGTTGGTGCCCGATCCCGCCGCCGCCCGCCGCATATTGGCCATCAGCCGGGCGAAAGACGCGGGGCGGTCGTCGCCGAGATAGGCGATGCCGGCGTGCACGTCGTTGAACGCGTAGGTCCCTTCGGCGCCGCGCGCCTCGCAGGTATCGGCCAGTTCGGCCCAGCGCGAGCCCACGTCGATGCCGCGCAGCTGCAGCCGCCACAGCATCGCGCTGGCGTCGACCACCTCGAGCGCCACCGCGGAACGCGTGGCGCGGATGTGTCCGTCGTACAGGGCCAGCACCTGGTCCGCATGGCCGAGCTCGAGGTGGAACAGCGCCAGATGCCACCAGTTGTGGACGGCCATCATGTTGTCGATGGCCCAGTCCTGCTGGTGCGACTGCAGCCAGCCGATGCCCTGATCCGGCCGGCCCTGCATCTCCATCACATGCGCGACCGCATGGATCGCCCACGGGTCGCGCGGATCGAGCTCCAGCGCGAAACGCCCGCGTTCCTCGGCCTGTTCGTAGAGATGCGTCTCCTCCAGGCCGAAGGCATGCATGCCCAGCACATGGCTGAAGCCGGGCACGCGCGCGTTCCAGTTCGGCAGCACCTGCGCGATGCGATCGCGCAGCATGCTCGACTGGCCAAGCAGGAAGTCGGTGATATGCGCGACCTGCAGCGCCAGCGCGTCGCGCGGGTAATCGATCACGATGTCGCCATACAGCCGGTTGGCGCGGGCGAACTCGCCGTCGAGCCACGCGCGCGCGGCGGCGATATGCCGGCGCTCCCGCTCGTTGGCGATGCCGTGCAGCGCCTCGGCGGTCTCGACGGTCTGGCGCAGCATCGGCCCAACCGCGCCATCGCCCGCGGTGATCAGCATCCCCGCGCGTAGCGCGTGCCCCATCACGAACTCGGGGTCTTCGGCCAGGGTCTCGTCGATCATCGTCAGCGGATCGCCGTAGTAGCCCTGCAACAGTTCGAGGGCGGATTCGAAGCGCTCCATCGAACGGCTATTGCCCGACGAAACCTGCAGGTGCCGGGAATCGGTGTGTGCCATGGAAGTCATCCTTGTTTCTAATGCGCAATCCAGCAGCCCGGTGGTCATGTCGCTGTCTGCGCCGCATCGTGCGGCCGGCGGGCGTCGCGGCTGGCCTCGCCATTGGAGTGTCTTGGAAAGCGAGGCAGTAGCGAGGTTAGGGGGCGGGCGTGATATGGCCGTGCGCGCCGGCGTGAAAGAAGCGTGAAAGTTCTCGGGCGGCAGTACCGCGCTGCGTCAATCCGTGGCCTATAAAAGAGCTTTCAGGGCAGCTTCGCTCGCCGATGCCGCCGCGCCCGCCTCTGACATCGGCAACCGCAAGGACACCAAGCGATGGCGGCGGTCCACCTCGATCTGTTCGGCGGCTTCACGCTCAGTTCGCCGGACGGCACTCCCCTTCCCCTGTCCGCGCGCAAGGCCCGCGCGGTGCTGGCCTATCTCGCGCTGGCCGACGGCAGGCCGCAGCCTCGCGACAAGCTGGCGGCGCTGCTCTGGCCCGACAGCCATGCCGAACAGGCGCGTACCAGCCTGCGTCAGGCGCTCAGCGCGGTGCGCCGGGCCGTCGAGGGCTATCCGGTGGTGTTGTCCGATGCCGACCGGGTGGCGCTGTGCGGCGTCGCGGTCGACGTGGTGGCCTTCGAAGACCATCTGCGCGCGGCCACTCCGGACGCGCTCGAGGCCGCGGTCGCGCTGTATCGCGGCGATCTGCTGGAAGGGTTCGATGCCGCCGCGCCGACCTTCGACCATTGGCTCGCGGTCGAGCGCGAGCGGTTGCGCGGCCTGGCGCTGCAGGCGCTGGCGCGGCTGGTGGATCGGCATGAACAGGCTGGCGAGCTGGACCGTGCGATCGCCTGCGCCACGCGCCTGCTGACGCTCGATGCCCTGCAGGAGTCGGTGCACCGCGCGCTGATGCGGCTGTACGACCGGCAGGGCCGGCAGGCGCTGGCGCTGAAGCAATACCGGCTGTGCCGGACCGCGCTGCAGCGGGAACTCGGCGTGTCGCCCGAGGCGGAAACCGAGGCGCTGCATCAGCAGATCCTGCGCGCGCGGCGGCAGTCCTCGGCGGCGCCGTCGGCGGTGCCGCCCTCGGTGCCACCCGCGGTTCCGCCGATGGTTCAGTCGATGGTGCCGCCGATGGCCCCCACTGCACCGGCAGCGCGGGACGCGCCCGCCGGCACCGGTCCGGTGATCGCGCCGCCGGATCCCGGCCCCGCCGCTGCGGCGCCCGCGCCGAGGACGCCGGAGCCGCGCCATGCCGTAGTCGTCGTCGCCAGCGTCGACGATATCGGTGCCCATGCCGCCGGCCTCGACGCCGAGCAGCTCCACGGCCTGCTGATCCGCTGGCGCGAACGGGCGCGGGCGCTCGCGGCCGCGTGTGGCGGTGCCGTGACCGACGAGATCGGCGCGCGGCTGACCGTCGTGTTCGGCGTGCCGGTGGCGCATGGCAACGATGCCGAACGCGCGATGCACGTCGCCGTCGGCCTGCACGACGGCGTGCGCCGCCTGTGCCCCGAGTGCGCGACGCCGCCGGCGGTGCGGGTCGGCGTCGCCAGCGGACAGGTACTGTTCGCCGCCGCGTCCTCGAACGGGGGCGCCATGACGCTGACCGGTCCGCCGGTCAACGTTGCCGCGCGCGTGATGGAGCACGCGCAGGCCGGCGAGGCCGTGGTGTCGAACCGCGTCTTTCTGGCCTTGCCAGGGCGCCTGGAGGTCGAGCACCTGACCGATGTGTCGATGCCGGGCATCGCCGAGCCGATACCGCTGTGGCGTGTGCACCGGTTTCTCGATGCCGCCGAGACGCCGCCGCAGCACGCCTTCGTCGGGCGGCAGGCCGAACTGGTGCAACTGGCCGGCGTCGCCGGCGATTGCCTGCGCTCGGGACAGGGCCGCGTGGTCGTGATCCGTGGCGAAGCCGGCATCGGCAAGAGCCGGCTCGCCGAGCGCTTCGTCGCGCTGGGGCGCGAGCACGGCATGGAAGCGCTGCGCGCGCTGGTGCTCGATTTCGGCGTCGGTACGTCGGGCGATCCGTTGCGCGTGCTGGTGCGCGGACTGTTCGGCATCGATGCCTGCGCCGGCGTCGATGCACGTGCCGCCGTCATTGCGCAGGCCGTCGCCGGCGGCCGCATCGACGATGACGACGTGCCGTTTGCCTTCGATCTGCTCGACGTACCGCAGCCCGAGGCGCAGGCCGCGGCGCTGGCGGCGATGGATGCCGGCGCGCGCCAGCGCGGCGTGCAGCGCTTCGTGCTGGCGCAGGTGGCCCGGCGCAGCGCGCTCAAGCCGCTGCTGATCGTCGTCGAGGACGTGCACTGGGCCGAGCGCGCGCTGCTCGATTGCCTGGCCCGGATCGCGGCCGCGACGCGCACCTGCCGGCTGGTGCTGGCGATGACCGTGCGGCCGGAGCAGGATCCGCTCGACAGCGGCTGGCGCGCGGCCGCCGGCAGCGCGTCGCTGACCACGATCGACCTGGGGCCGCTGAACGATGCCGAGGCGCGCGAGCTGGCGACGCGCTATCGCCATGTCGACGAGCAGCTGGCGGACTCCTGCATCCGCCGCGCCGAAGGCAATCCGCTCTTTCTCGATCAGCTGCTGCGCAACGCGGCGCCCGATACGGACGCCGACGCGCTGCCCGGCACGCTGCAGAGCATTGTGCTGGCGCGCATGGACCGTCTGCCCGAGCCGCATCGCCAGGCGCTGCAGGCGGCCGCGGTGCTGGGCCAGCGCTTCTCTCCGGCGGCGCTGCGCCACCTGCTCGGCACGGCCGGCGACCCCTGCGATGCGCTGGTGCGGCACGCGCTGCTGCGGCCCGAGGGCGAAGACTATCTGTTCATGCATGCGCTGATCCATCAGGCCGTCTACGCGTCGCTGCTCAAGTCGCGCCGGCTCGCACTGCATCGGCGTGCCGCCGACTGGTATCGAAGCCGCGATCCGATGCTGCATGCCGAGCATCTGGACGCCGCCAGCGACCCCGATGCCCCGACGGCCTACGAGGCGGCGGCGCAGCACGAGGCGGGCCACTTTCGCAACGAGCGGGCGCTGCGCCTGGTCGAGCGCGCGCTGCAGCTGGCCGGCGATGGCGCCATCCGGCAGTCTCTGGCCTGCCTGCGCGGCGAGCTGACGCTGAACCTCGGGCAACCGGCCGAAGCGTTGAAGGCCTTCGAGCATGCCGTGGCGCTGGCCGGCGACCACGGCCAGCGCACCCGCGCATGGTTCGGCGTGGCCTCGGCGCTGCGGCTGCTGGACCGCTACGAGCGTGCGCTGATCGCCCTGCAGCATGCGCAGCGCGGCGCCGCGGCGATCGGCGACGACGACATGCTGGCGCAGATCGAATCGCTGCGCGGCAACGTTCATTTTCCGATGGGGGATATCGACGCCTGCCTGAGCGCGCACCAGCGCGCGCTGCGGCACGCCGGCGCGGCCGGCTCGGCGCTGGGCGAGGCCCGCGCGCTCGGCGGCCTCGGCGATGCCTACTACCAGCAGGGACGGATGGTCACCGCCCGCGCGCATTTCGTCCGCTGCGTCGAGCTGGCCCGCGCGCGCGGCTTCGTGCGGATCGAAGGGGCGAACCTGCCGATGGTCGGTGCGGTCGACAGCCTGTGCCATGCGCTGTCGTCCGCGCTGGCGCGTTGCGACGAGGCGCTGCGCATCGCCCGCCGGATCGGCGATGCCCGCATCGAGCTGCTGGCCTACGACGTGATGGCGTCGACCGAACAGCAGACCGGAGAATGGGCCAAATCGCAGGCGCATGCCGAACGGGCGCTGGCGCTGGCCCGGCGGCTGGGCGCGCGTCGCTTCGAGGCGGAACTGGCAGGGCGGCGGGCGCTGGCCATCGGCAACCAGGGACACCCGGAAGCCGCAGAGCAGCTGCTCGACGAAGCGCTGGCCCTGAGTCGCGACACCGGCATGCGCTATTCCGGCCCGATGATCCTGGGCTTTCTCGCCCGCACCTCGCGCGATCCGGACAGGCAGCGCCGCGCGCTGGCGCAGGGCGAGGCGATCCTTGCGCAAAGCTGCGTCAGCCATTGCCATCTCGATCTCTATGAAGCCGCGATGGAGGTCTCGCTGCGCAATGGCCGCTGGGACGACGCGGACCGCTATGCCGACGCGCTGCAGGCCTATACGCGGCCGGAGCCGTTTCCGTGGGCGCAATTCCAGATTCGGCGCGCTCGTGTGCTGGCGGCGCTGGGCCGCGGCGCGGCGGACGGCGGCCGTACCGGACTACAGGCCGAATTGATGGCGTTGCGCAAGGAGGCGATCGGTGCGGGCATGCTCGCCGCACTGGCGGGGATCGAAGAGGCGCTGCGGCGGATGGGAATGTCTTGCTAGCGTCGGCACTGTCGTGCGGACGGGGCGTACCGGGAGCAGCGGAGCGCGAGTCCGGCAGCGGGGCCGGGGCGCAAAGGAACGATGGGAAAGATGAGCGGGGCCGCCGACGGCCCCGCCCGTCGGGCAGGCGTCAGGCTCTGCGCCGCACCAGCCCGTAGATCACCAGCAGCACGATCGCGCCGATCACCGAGGCGATCCAGCCGGCCGGCTCCCCGGGGCGATACCAGCCGAGCGCCTGGCCGACATATCCGGCGATCAGCGAACCGCCTATGCCGAGCAATATGGTCAAGATCCAGCCCATCTTGTCGTCGCCAGGCTTGATCGCCCTGGCGATCAGCCCGACGATCAGGCCGACGATCACCGTACCGAGGAATGACAGCATACGCATCTCCCAGTTGCGAGCGGCCGGCGGGTCCGAGCCGCTTCGGCGCCATCTTGCCACGGCTTGCGGCGCAGGGCGAGCGCTCGCGCGCATCCGACATTCAGAGATTTTGAAACGATCGTCTAGGCCAGGATCGGCCACGGTGGCCCCGATGCTGGCAAACTCCGTCCATATCGCGAATCATCGCGCCTTCGATCATTGACCGGGAGACCGCCGTGGGCGAATTGCAGGTCCTGCTGGAACAGCATGGACTGACGCTGGTATTTCTGAACGTGCTGATCGAGCAGGCCGGCCTGCCGGTGCCTGCCTATCCGCTGCTGCTGGTGGCCGGGGCGCTCGGCATGCGCGAGACCGGCCCGTCGATCGGCGCGGTGCTGGGCGCCGTGGTGGTGGCGTGCCTGATCGCCGATTCGCTGTGGTACGTGGCAGGCCGGCGCCTGGGCCAGCCGATGCTGCGCACCATCTGCAAGGTCTCGCTGTCGCAGGACAGCTGCATCCGGCAGACGCAGTCGCTGTATCTGCGGCTCGGCCCGCGCTCGCTGATCTTCTCCAAGCTGCTGCCGGGCGCGGGCGCGCTGTCGACCGCGATGGCGGGCATGACGGCGACGCCGTTCACGGTCTTCCTGTTCTACGACGCGATCGGCGCGGTGGTCTGGGCCGGCGGCGCGCTGATGATCGGCGCCGCGTTCAGCGATGCCATCGACGCCGTGCTGGACGCCTTCGGCACCTATGGCCATCTGGCGCTGATGCTGGCGCTGCTGGCGCTCGCGCTGTTCATCGTCTGGCGCTGGTGGAAGCGGGTCCGGCTGCTGCGCCGCACCCGGCTGATTCCGCGCATGAGCGTCGACGAACTGGAAGCGCGGCGCCAGGACGGCCGCCTGCCGCTGGTGCTGGACGTGCGCGCCCCGGGCAGCGCCGCGCTCGAGCGCATCCCCGGTGCGCTGCCGGTCGATCCCGATGCGCCGCTGGACCTGCTGGCCGAACATCCGCCTGCGGTGGAGATCGTCGTCTATTGCGCCTGCCCCAACGAGCTGTCCGCCGCGATGCTGGCCGAGCGGCTGCGGGCCGCCGGCTATGCCAATACCTGGGCGCTGCTGGGCGGCATCGACGCCTGGAACCAGCTGCATCGGAAGCCTGTGCTGGCGGCCTGAAGGGGCAGGCGCGGCATCGATCGGGGCGGGAGACCCTTCCGACAACGCGGGAAGAGAACGGCTATAGTTGCCGTTCCAATTCGATCGCCGCCGCGGCCTGCGCCCTGGCGGCGCCGCGGCGTGCATCCGGGTCGAAGTGCCGACGAGCCTTCGATCGCCGCATGTCCGGCCATAACCGTTCCCGCACCGCTTTCCCGCATGACCGCTCCCACCACTGCCTATTCCCTGCTCGATCTGTCGCCGATTCCCGAGGGAAGCGACGCCGCACAGTCGATGCGCAATTCGCTGGACCTCGCGCAGCACGCCGAGCGCTGGGGCTACCGCCGCTTCTGGCTGGCCGAGCACCACAACATGCCCGGCATCGCCAGCGCCGCCACCGCGGTGCTGATCGGCTACGTTGCCAACGGCACCTCGACCATCCGGGTCGGATCGGGCGGCATCATGCTGCCCAACCATTCGCCGCTGGTGGTCGCCGAGCAGTTCGGCACGCTGGCCTCGCTGTTTCCGGGCCGTATCGACCTGGGCCTGGGCCGTGCGCCGGGCACCGATCAGCTGACCGCCCGCGCCCTGCGCCGCAGCGCCACCCACGATACCGCCGACACCTTCCCGCAGGACGTCGAGGAGCTGCAGGCCTATTTCGACGAGCCGAGGCCCGGGCAGCGGCTGCGCGCGGTACCGGGGGCCGGCCTGAAGGTGCCGCTGTGGCTGTTGGGCTCGAGCCTGTTCAGCGCGCAGCTGGCGGCATCGATGGGCCTGCCGTTCGCCTTTGCCTCGCATTTCGCGCCCGGCTTCATGCGCCAGGCGGTCGATCTGTATCGGCAGACCTTCCGGCCGTCCGAGGCGCTGTCCCGGCCCTACGTGATGCTGGGCCTGAACGTGTTCGCCGCCGACAGCGACGCCGAGGCGACGCGGCTGTTCAGTTCGCTGCAGCAGCAGTTCCTGGCATTGGTGCGCGGTACGCCGGGGCGCATTCGTCCGCCGGTCGACGATATCGAATCGATGTGGAACGAGACCGAAGCCGCCCATATCCGCCGCTCGCTGTCCTGTTCGGTGGTCGGCGGCCTCGATACGGTGCGCGAGGGCATGCAGCGCTTCGTCGACGATCTGCGTCCGGACGAGCTGATGCTGACCGCGCAGATCTACGATCACCAGGCGCGGCTGCGTTCCTTCGAGCTGGCCGCGCAGGCCGCGCGTGACCTGCGGCCGGTCAGCGGCACGCAGACGCTGTAGCGGCCGGGGTATCCAGCGGTCCGGGGTTCATGCCGCCGCGGTAGTGGTCCCGGTAGTGGTGCCGGTAGTGGTGCCGGTGGTGGTCCCCGTCATCGTGCCGCTCTGCGCCTGCCGATGGCGGCGCACGTTCTCGATCAATTCGCGCCGCGCCGCGTCGAGCCAGGCGGTGCGGTGCCTGACCGGATCCCTGGGCGAGAGCTTCGCCGCGCTGATCTCGCCAAGAAAATAGCGCACCATGCTGCCGGCGCGCGCCGGCACCGGCATCATGCCGAGCAGCTGGCCGGCGCCGATCGCGCCCGTTTCCGCGGCATGGCACAGCCCAGCCCACGCGGTGCGGCCCAGCGCCAGAAACACGGCATCGTCGCGGACGCGGGTCAGCCGCTCGAGGAACTGCGACTCGAACGCGCGGCGCAGCATCGGTATGGCCAGCAGCGCTTCCAGCGTGCCATCGAAGGCCAGGCCGCGGCGCATCGTCGCCTGCGGCAGCAGGGCCAGCGGCTGCAGCAGGTGAAAGCCGTCCTCCCACAGGGCGGTCGCGCGTTCGGCGCCGACCAGCGAGGGGATGCCGAAATGATCGAGCATGCGGATCAGGTTGGGCCTGACCAGCGGTCCGCCCAGTTCGATCTGGCGCTTGTTCTCCAGTTGCACGATACGGCCCGGTGCATGCGCGCGCAGCAGCGCCTCGGTCAGTTCGGCGGCGAGCCGCAGGTGCATGTGTCCCGGTGTCGTGCTGACCAGCACGAGGCGTGCCGTCGCGTTGACGTGCTCGAACGGCACGTAGTGCATCACGTAGGTGCCGTCGTTGTCGACGACGACCGGATGCGCGATGACGGCGTTGGCGCCGCCCTGCCGGATGCGCGCGCAGTAGTCTTCGATATAGCTGCCCAAGGTGCCCCCGTTCCACAGCGACGTATTTTCTGCCTGCGTCTCGGCGGGTGCCGATGCTCGTCGTTTGCTTGATGGTAAGCGCAGGGGCGGGGCGGGCAAAGTCGCGGCGCGACGTTTCGGGCGCGGCGCAGCGGGGAATTGGTGGGGCAGCGAACAGATCGCGTCAACCGTGCGCAGGCGATCGGAGCTCCGCGCCATTGGCACGGCGGCTCCGCGCCTGGCGCTCTCAGCCGCCGGTGCAGGCCAGCATTGCCGGACCCGCCTGCGGGTCCATCGCGACGATGGTCGGCGCCAGCCCGCGCAGCAGCTTGACCGACAGCGCGCTGGTGAAGTTGTATCGCGCCGCGTGGGGGCCGCGTACATGCAGCGTGACGGTGCCGAAGTAGCGCTCGCCGATGGTGAACACGAAGGTTGCGGAGCGGCTGACCGCGCGCGATGCGATCACGTAGCCGCCGCGGCCGAACACCATGTGCCGGTGGTCGCCGGTGCCGGTCTTGCCGCCAAGCGCCATGCCGCGCTCGGCCGGAAAGACGCCCTGCGCCGAGCGCGCGGTGCCGCCCTCGACCACGTCCAGCAGCGAGCGCCGCGCGAGTTCGGCGACGTCCTCCGGCAACAGCCGCTTGCGCTGTCCGGGCCGCAGCACGAAGCGCGTTTCGTAGGGCGTGCCGGCGGCGAAGTCGAGCCAGCGCACGGTCTCGGTGTACGGCTGCAATCCGCCGTTGAGCAGGATGCCGGCCAGCTCCGACAGTGCCGCCGGACGATCGCCGGAGGCACCGACCGCGCTGCCATAGGAGGGCGTCAGCGTATCGAACGGATAGCCCAGCCGGCGCCAGCGTTCGCCGATTCGTTCGAACGCATCGCGCTCGAGCAGGATGCGGATGCGGTTGTCCTGGCCAGCCTTGCTGCGCGTGCGGAACAGCCAGGTGTAGACCTCCTGGCGGACATCGGCGCTGGCCTCCAGCACCTGCTTCAGATCGGCCTCGGAGTGGTGGTCCAGATAGTCGATCAACCACAGTTCGAGCGGATGGATGCGCGACAGGTAGCCGCGGTCGTTCAGCGAGAATTTGTCCTTGCCGTACTTGTCGTAGAGCGCGTACACGTCCTCGTCGTCCAGCTTCGTGCCCAGTTTCGCGCGCAGATGCCGCGCGAAGGTGGCCTCGTCCATGGCCGGATCGGCGCTGCGCAAGGCCACTGCCACGCGCACCGCGACAGGCTTCACGCGTTGCAGCAGCAACGCGATGCGGCCGTCCTTGTCGAGCGCGTTGTACTTGCGGTAGAAGCCGGCCAGGAACTGGCTGCCTTCCTCGTCGGCGAAGCGCTCCAGCCATTTGCGGCGGCCTGGCGCATCGCGATCGGCCAGCAGCTCGCTGGCATCGGGATGCGCGCGGTGGACCTCGTAGCGGACGATGTCGCGCATCATGCGGATGAACACCAGATTGACCGAGTGCTGGAAGGCCTTGCGCACCGTCAGGCTTGCCACGCTGGCCGAGCGCTCGAAGTTGGTGAAGGTCTGCAGTCCGCCGCCTGTGAAGAACGCCTCGCCGGCGCCGCCGGCGTACTTGCGTTCGAGCGCGGCCTCGAGCATCGCGCGCCGATCGCCGTTCGGATTCTTCAGCAGCCAGTCGATCGTCCAGCGCGTCAGCCCATCCTGCGGCGAGACCGGGATGCGCTCCAGCTCGGCGCGCGTCATGCCGGCATGGCGGTCGTGCAGCTCGGCCAGGATCTCCAGATAGGTCACCAGCGTGCGCAGCTTGGCGGTGGAGCCGAGATTGAGCCGCGCGCCGCTGTTCAGGTCGAACGGCTGGTCGATGTTGTCGGCCTGCACGCGCAGATAGCTGGCATTGCCGACCCGCTCGAACAGCGTGAAGCTGGCTACCAGCTTCGACGGATCGTCATGGTCGCGCAGCATGTTGTGGCCATAGAGGCCGAGCTCGCGCGCCCCCTGCTTGTCGCGCAGTTTCATCAGCGTCGCGGTGATCTGGCGCTGCGCTTCGGTATTGATCGTGCTGGCGACGGTCAGGTCGAGCCGGTCCAGATCGTAGCGGCTCGACACGCCGAGCAGGCGCGACAGATCGGCGCGTACCTGGTTGATGGCCTTGCGCGTGACGAAGGGATCGGCCGGCGGCAGCGAGGGGATCGGCGCCTTGTCCAGCCGCGCGGCCAGCGCGGCGTCGCGCAGCCGGGGCGAGATCACGCCGGCGCCGGCCAGCAGGCGCAGATAGCTGTCGGTCAGCGGCTCCAGGTTGGTGTCGTAGCGGCGCAGATGGTACGAGGGGCGGCGCTGCGCGATGATCAGCGACAACGCCTGCTTGAAGACCTGCGCCTCGCGCGGCGTCGGCGGCTTCTGCTCGATCTCGTGCAGCATCCGGTTGGCTTCGTCGAAGTCTTCCCCGTACCAGTAGTACATGCCATCGCCGATGCCGTGGATTTCGCCGCGGCCATTGCGGGCCGACAGCGGTACGGTATTCAGGTAGTCCACCACGATGCGCTCGCGCGCGCGCACCGTGTCGCGGCCGTCGAGATAGGCGCGCACCGAGGCCGAACCCATCTGCCGCAGCTTCTCGGAGATCGACGCCGTGCGTCCGTGCGGCGAATGGCGATATTTCTCGATCTGCGTGGCCAGCGTGCTGCCGCCCGGCGTATCGCGCTCGCGGTCGACGATGGCGAACAGCTGGTCGACGCCCGCGCGCGAGAGCCGGCGCCAGTCGAGCGCGGGATTGCGGGTCGGATATTCCGGATTGAGCAGCCCCTGGTTCTCGACGAACAGCAGCGAGCTGGCCAGCACCTGCGGCACTTCGCGGTAGTCCTGGTACTGGCGTTCGGGAAAGCGCTGCACCGAGACGCTGCGGTCGTTGCAATCGAGCAGCGCCAGCCCGGCGCGGGTCTTTTCGCGATACGGCGCGTACAGGCCCAGTTCGAGGTATTCCAGCATCGCCTTGGACATCCGCGCCTGATGCTCGCGCACGAAGCCGCGCGCTTCCAGCAGCTCGGTGTAGTGCGGAATGCGCGCATAGCCGAGCCGCATGTCGTAGGGGCCGGCGTCGGGAAAGCGGATGCGGTCGCTGGCGCCGGGCGCGATCGTGTAGGTCAGGCGCTGGCCCCAATCGTGGAAATAGCGCGCCTGCCACCGCGAGGTGCGAACCTCGTCGGCGATCAGATGGGCGGCGAAATAGCAGGCGCCGCCAACCAGGACCAGCAGGACAACGATAGGCCAGACACGACGCGACACGGTTCGCTTCCGGTGCTATGGGTGGTCGATCGAAGCGTCATTGCGCACTACGGGCCGCGCGCCTCCGATCTCTAGTATTGGCGCTAGTCGGCGTTTGCACAGGGACAGCCGACAGAAAATTTTCTGGCCGGGCCGTCGAGATCGGCGAGTGCAGGCAGGCGAACGGCTCGCAGGGCCAAGTATGCCTTGGCCGCCGCTCGTGGTGAAGGGCAGGGCCGGCAGATCGGGATGCGCTAGTGCGGATCGGTGCGGCGGCCCGCCCGCGCCTGCAGCGGGATCTCGGGCGCGACGCCCAGCCGGCGCGCCAGCCGGTGGAAGTTGCTGCGGTCCATGCCGGCCTCGCGCGCGGCGGCCGCATAGGCGCCGCCGTGCCGCGCCAGTGCGGCTTCGATCCAGCGGCGCTGGAATTCGTCGGTCGCTTCGCGCAGCGTGCCGCCCGCCGGCAGCGGGCCGGCCCGCGGTGCGCTTGCCGGCGGCGATGGCTCGAAGCGCGGGGCTGGGCCGTCGTTCTGCTGCACCGGGGCGGCCCGGCCGTGGGGGGCGATCTCCTCGGTGCCGTGCGCCAGCCGGCCGGCGCCGCTGTCCAGGCCCAGGTGGCGCGGTTCGATCGCGATCCAGCGCGCGCCGCGGCGCGGTTCGGCCAGCGCGCGCAGCGCCGCCCGGCTGATCAGATGTTCGAGTTCGCGGACATTGCCTGGCCATGAATACGCCATCAGCGCCAGCGCCGCGTCGGGCGCCAGCCGCAGGTTGCGTGCCCCGAGACGGTGCTGGTTTTCCTCGAGAAAGCCGCCGGCCAGAGCGAGCACGTCGCGGCCGCGCTCGCGCAGCGGCGGCACGCGCAGCGGATAGACCGACAGCCGGTGGTACAGGTCCGCACGAAAGCGCCCCTCGGCGACCGCCTTGCCGAGGTCGCGGTTGGTCGCCGCCAGCACGCGGACATCGACGCGCAGCAGCCGGTCGCTGCCGGGCCGCTGCACTTCCCCGCTCTGCAGCACGCGCAGCAGCTTGGCCTGGACCGGCAGCGGCAGCTCGCCCACCTCGTCGAGAAACAGCGTGCCGCCGTCGGCCAGCTCGAATTTGCCGACGCGGTCCTGCACCGCGCCTGTAAACGCGCCGCGCTTGTGGCCGAACAGCTCGCTGTCGGCCAGCGTCTCCGGCAACGCCGCGCAGTTGATCTGCACCAGCGGCCGTTCGCGGCGGGAGGAGCGGTCGTGCAGCCGCTGCGCCACCAGCTCCTTGCCGACCCCGGTTTCGCCCAGGATCAGCACGCTCAGATCCGAACCGGCCACGGTGTCGATTTCCTGCTTGAGCCGCTTCATTGCCGCGCTCTTGCCGATCAGCTCGCGTGGCTGGCCGCGGGCCTGCAGCGCCCGGCTCATCTCGCGCTCGCGCGCCGCCCGTTCGGCCAGCGCCCGGATCGTCTCGTCGGCCTCGATGCCCGATTCGAGCATCGTCACCACGGCCTGCATCTGGGCCGCCGAGATGTCGGCGAACGCGCCGGGCCGCAGCGCGTCCAGCGTGACCAGGCCCCACAGCCGGCCGCCGCAATGCAGCGGCGCGCCCATGCAGTCGTGGATCGGCAGGATGTCGGGCTGGCCCTCGATCAGGCCGTCGTAGGGATCCGGCAGGCCGCAGTCGGCGGCGAAACGCACGCCCTCCTCGCTGTCGAGCAGCTGCGCGAGCCGCGGGTGGGCCGACACGGGGAAGCGGCGTCCGAGCGCATCGTCGCTCAGGCCGTGCACGGCGACCGGTACCAGTACCTGCCCTTGCAGCCGCAGCAGGGCCGCGGCATCGCAATGGACGATGCCGCGGACGGCGGCCAGCAACTGGCGGAAGCGGCCGTCGTCGGCAAGCGTCGGGAAATCGGGGTTTGTAGTCATGTGGACAACGGTGAGGTCATTGCGACCTCGATGGTGGCGTGGTCGTTTCGACAACTGCCCGCCATGATGCCATGGAAATCAAGGGCTTGCGCCGGTCGTTGTCCCTGGCACGGCGCTTGATATGAGTACGGTACCCATTGACGTCCAATCACAGGAGCGTTTTCATGCTGTCCCCGAATACCATCGCGCTGGTCAAGGCCACGGTGCCCGTGCTGAAGCAGCACGGCGAAGCGATCACGCAACATTTCTATCGGCTGCTGCTGAGCAAGCATCCCGAGCTGAAGGCCTTCTTCAACGAGGCCCACCAGGTCCACGGCACGCAGGCGAGGGCGCTGGCCGGCGCGGTGCTCGCCTTCGCCAGCCATGTCGACCAGCTGGACGCGCTGGCCGGCGCGCTGCCGCGCATCGTGCAGAAGCACGCCGCACTGGGCGTCCAGCCGGAGCACTACCCGATCGTCGGCGGCTGCCTGCTGCAGGCGATCCGCGACGTGCTGGGCGAAGCGGCGACCGACGAGATCATCGGCGCCTGGGGCGAGGCCTATGGCGTGCTGGCGAAGATCCTGATCGATGCCGAGGAGGCGGTCTACCGCGACAACGCGGCCCAGCCCGGCGGCTGGCGCGGCACGCGCGGCCTGCGCATTGCGCGCAAGGTGCAGGAAAGCGAGATCATTACCTCGTTCTACCTGGAGCCGGCAGACGGCGGTGCGCTGCCGGCGTTCCGGCCCGGCCAGTACCTGACGCTGCTGCTGACGATCGACGGGGCGCCGACCCGTCGCCACTACTCGCTGTCCGATGCGCCGGGCAAGCCGTGGTACCGGATCAGCGTCAAGCGCGAACCCGGCGGCCGCGCGTCGAACTGGCTGCACGACCATGCCGCGGTCGGCGATGTGCTCGAGGCGCTGCAACCCTGCGGGGACTTCGTGCTGGAGCCGGCGGCCAACGAGCGACCGCTGGTGCTGGTAACCGGCGGGGTCGGCATCACGCCCGCGATCAGCATGCTCGAGGCGGCGGCGCCGGCGGGCCGGCCGATCCATTTCATCCATGCCGCGCGGCACGGCGGCGTCCATGCGTTTCGCGAGCGCGTCGATACAATCGCCGCCAATCACGACAATGTGAGCGTTTGCTACGTCTACGACACGCCGCGGCCCGGGGATGACCCGCACGCCGTTGGCTTCGTCACGCGCGAGCTGCTGGCGAACCGGCTGCCCGCCGATCGCGATGTCGATCTCTATCTGCTGGGGCCGAAGGCCTTCATGCGCGCGGTCTATGCCGACGGGCGCGCGCTGGGCATTGCGCCCGAGCGCCTGCGCTTCGAGTTCTTCGGACCGCTCGAGGACCTGCAGGCGGCCTGAGCCGCCGCGGCAGCCGGGCCGTAGCGCGGCCGTGACAGGGCCGTGGTGTGCTACCGCCCGCTGTCCGGCATGCCGATCGCCGTGGTCTCGATGACCTGCTGCTGGTCGCCCTGGCGGATCTCGGTGCGCAACACGAAGGCTTCGCTGGGGCAGTACCAGTCGGTCACCGTCATGCTGTAGGGGTCGGGCCGTTCGACGTCGTCGCCGATATGGACCTCGCCCAGCGAGGCCTGCTTGTCGTAGCGGATCGGCAGGCATTCGCGCCGGCCGAGCGGCGTGTCGATGTGCTGTCGGCGGCCGACCCGTCGCTCGCCGATGTGGATCGAGGCGCGCGGCACGCGGATCGTCGTCACCGCTTCGCCCGAATGCAGGCTGTTGATCTGCAGGTTGGCGCTGGAGTGCAGCGACTCGCCGGGCAACGTGACCCCTTCGCGGATGTCGTGGCCGGCATAGGACAACAGCCCCGTGCCTTCGAACGACGCCTCGCCGAACAGCCGGGCATAGCGCGCCTGCGCATTGATGGTCGCGTGCTGGCTGCTGATCCGGCCGTGGGCGGCGCCCGCATCGCCGAGCAGCGTCAGCCGGTGCATCTGGTCCATGACGACCGGCGGTCCCATCATCGCCGCCAGCGCGGATTTGGAGTGGATGTCGAGCCAGGCCGCGCAGCCGCCCGGCACGGGGCCGGGATGGCGCACCGTCATCGTGATCGACATCGGCATCTGGCCATCGGCCTCGAGTTGCGCGCGGGCACCGCTGCGGAACCAGGGCGCCTGGCAGACCGGGGGAGCCGTGCCAGCGTCGGCGGGCGGGGCGGCAGCAGCGGCGGAGGGGGCCGTGGTGTCCGGCGTGCGGGCAGGCTGGGCCTGCAAGCCCAGCGTCCAGGCCGCGGCCAGGACCGCTGGCAGATATCGCGGCCAGCCGCGTCGCCAGTGGATGCCGCGTCGGTCAGCCAGCGCGGCTGCTGTCATCTCCGCCCCCTCGGTTCATGCGCCACATTATGCAGACGCGGGGGCCGGCCTGCCTATGCGGGCCGATCCCGACGCACGCGGCCGCCGGGCGGACAGCTTGGATCAGGCGTGCGCGGGCTCGGCCACGGGCGATGGCACCAGGCCGGGCAGGGCGCCATGGCGCGCGGCGCGGCGCAGCTGCTGCAGGCGGGCCTGCAGGCGCGGGTCGGGCTGCGTCGGCGGGTACATGCCGTTGGGGCACGCAACGCCCAGCAGGTCCAGCGCCTGCTTGAAGTCGTCCAGCGTCAGACCGTTGGCCGGGTCCAGTGCGATCAGCCGCGACTGCAGCGACGGGTCGACGGAGGCCGCATCGGCGGTCACTACCACGAAGTTCTGCGGGATCGGCCGGGTCGCCGCCAGGTAGGCGGCTACCTCGGCGCCGAAGCCGCCGGTGGCGGCCGGCGCAAACGCATGCACCTGCAGGTCCAGCTGCTGCACCAGGACCGAGCGTGCGCCGACGCCCCAGGCGTACGGCAGCACCACGCGGGCGCCGGCCAGCCCGAACAGCCGCCGTACGAAGCCCAGTGCGACGGGATCGAACAGGCGCAGTTCGCGCACCGCGCCGGTTTCCGGTTTGCCGCCCAGCCGCGCGGCGGAGCGCTCGGAGAACAGCACCCCGGGCACGTCCAGCATGATCAATCGTTCAGACATGAGATTCCTCTGCATCCATCGGAGCGGTAGGGAGCGTTCAGGTTACGACGCACGATCGGGCCTGCGGCCGGCCTCGGCGGCGACAACATGAAACAGTTCTGTAACTTGTGGTTCGGTGACGTAAAAACCGCCTGTCAGTGCCGGCTTTTTGTTTCCCGTCGACACAATTTCAGGCGTCGGCGACCCCGCGGGTCATGCCCGTTCGTGGTGCACGATCCTCCATCCCACAACGCGCCAGGCGCCGTTTCGGACGACGAATTCGGGTTCTCCCTAGGTGGGGAGATAACGATCGGTTGCGGTATGGTTACGCCTTTTTCCAGGGGGGCGGTTTTGCCTCGACCCCGGGGCACCTCGACCGCCGACATGACGGGCACCATCTCGCCCGGACCCGACTCGGAGATTCGCCATGAACGAAATCGTCGATGCCATCAACGGCGTCATCTGGAGCTCGGCACTGATCTATCTGTGCCTGGGCGTCGGTCTGTATTTCTCCATTCGCACTCGATTCGCCCAGGTGCGCCACTTCTTCGGCATGATCCGGCTGATGCTGGACGGCAAGTCGTCGGCGCAGGGTGTCAGTTCCTTCCAGGCGCTGGCGATGTCGTTGTCGGGCCGGGTCGGCACCGGCAATATCGCCGGCGTGGCGACCGCCATTACCTTCGGCGGTCCGGGCGCGGTGTTCTGGATGTGGGTGATGGCCTTCCTCGGCGCCAGCACGGCGTTCGTGGAATCGACGCTGGCGCAGATCTACAAGGAAGAGGTCGACGGCCAGTATCGCGGCGGTCCGGCCTACTACATCGAGAAGGGGCTCGGCACCAAGTGGTACGCGTGGATCTTCGCGCTGGCGACGATTCTGGCCTGCGGCGTGCTGATGCCCGGCGTGC
This sequence comes from Cupriavidus gilardii, assembly GCF_008801915.1. Classification (GTDB taxonomy): domain Bacteria; phylum Pseudomonadota; class Gammaproteobacteria; order Burkholderiales; family Burkholderiaceae; genus Cupriavidus; species Cupriavidus gilardii. The sequence continues at coordinate 42,976 of NZ_VZOV01000013.1, read as the reverse complement.
AGTCGAACAGCATCGCGGCCGGCATGGCCAATTCGTTCGGCATCGAACCGGCAGTGACGGGCGCGGTGCTGGTGATCCTGCTGGGGCTGATCATCTTCGGCGGCGTCAAGCGTATCGCCAAGTTCGCCGAAATCGTGGTGCCGTTCATGGCGCTGGGCTACATCCTGGTCGCCTGCGTCATCATCGCGCTCAATATCGGCAAGCTGCCCGAGGTCATGAGCCTGATCCTGCGTAGCGCCTTCGGCCTGGAGTCGGCCTTCGGCGCGGTGCTGGGCCTGGCGATCCAGTGGGGTGTCAAGCGCGGCGTCTACTCGAACGAAGCCGGCCAGGGTACCGGCCCCCATCCTTCGGCGGCTGCCGAAGTGTCGCACCCGGCCAAGCAGGGCCTGGTGCAGGCGTTCTCGATCTATGTCGACACGCTGTTCGTCTGCTCGGCGACGGCCTTCATGATCCTGATCACCGGCGCCTACAACGTGGTCGGCCCCGCCAAGGAAGCGCTGCACACCGGCCTGGCCGGCGTGGAAGCGGGCCCTGGCTTCACCCAGCATGCGGTCGAAAGCGTGCTGCCCGGCTTCGGCGCTGCCTTCGTCGCGATCGCGCTGTTCTTCTTCGCGTTCACGACGATCGTCGCCTACTACTACATCGCCGAAACCAACGTCGCGTATATCAACCGCAAGATCCACCGCCCGTGGCTGGTGTTCCTGCTGAAGGTCGCGATCCTGGCCGCCACACTGTACGGCTGCGTGCGCACCGCGACGCTGGCCTGGGCGCTGGGCGACATCGGCGTGGGCCTGATGGCATGGCTCAACATCGTGGCGATCGTGATCCTGCAGAAGCCCGCGCTGAAGGCACTGCGCGACTACGAGGCGCAAAAGCGCCAGGGCATCGATCCGAACTTCGTGCCCGGTCCGCTCGGCATCGACAACGCGGTCTTCTGGGAGCAGCGTGCTGCCGGCGCCAAGCAGCGCCGCCCGGGCGACGATCAGGATGGCGGCGAAACTGCCGTGTCGCCGGTCATCGCGGCGCCGCGCTCCGCCGAGTAAGCGCGCATCCTCGGCCGTACGCCGTCGGCTAACCCGCCGACGGCTGCGGCAGCATCAAATCCTGGCGGGCGGCAAAGTCGAACAGTTCCCTGTCGTTGCTCGCCCCCAGCTTCTGCATCGCGCAGTTCTTCTGCCGGCTGATCGTCTTGACGCTGCGGCTCAGCGCGGTGGCGATCTGCGTCACCGACTTGCCGCTCAGATAGAGCCGCAACACTTCCGTTTCCCGCACCGACAGGCTGCCGATGCCGGCCCGCTCCTCCGGGCACGGATAGCGCGCGCTCGATTCCGCCAGGATCCGCGCCGCCGATCTGCCGATATAGGTGCGGCCGCGCTCGACCTGGACCAGCGTATGCACAAGTTCGTCGAGCGGCGAATCCTTCAGCAGGATGCCCTGCACCGGCACTTCGGCGATTGCGCGAAGGATCAGCGGGTTGGTCATCATCGTCAGCACCACCACGCGCATCTGCGGATGCTGCCGTCGCATCTGGCCGAGCATCCGCAATCCGTCCTTGGCCTCTCCGCCGGGCATATGGTAGTCGGTGACCACGACGTCGGGCGTGCACGTCGCGATCGCGCGAAACAACGCCTCGGGCGTCGTCGCGTCAGCGCAGACTTGCCAGCCGGCGTGCCCCTGCAGAACGCTACGGATCGCCAGGGAGATCGCGGGATGGTCGTCCGCGACGACGATGTTCAGTGCCATGCCATTGCTCCTGCGCCGGCTTGCCGAGCAGCCGCGCGCAGCGCAGCTGGTGCCCGGAGCGTGCGGCCCATCGGAAAAGAAGCGCCGCGCGGCAAATGCCGTGCGGCGCAAGGCGCGTCGAATCGGTATCGGGTAACCGGTGACACGTTGGGGCTACGGACAGGACGATGCCTCGGCCCGATACAGCGACAGCGCGCATGCCCGCCTCCAGACCAAAAACGGGAAATGGCCGAAAGCGCTGCAATGCCCCGCCAGATTAGCGGGGAAGGCAGCGCGAAAGGATAAGACCAATCTCAAAACGCCGGACTCGAGCGCATGCTGCGGCCAGGCCAGGCGCGGCGGATCGCGTCGTCGCGCACGCCTCAGCGCGACAGCGTCCTGGCCCACCGCGCCAGCGCCGGCACCAGCTGCGTCATCGCAGCCGCGACGCCAGCCGCATCGCCGTCGCCGCAGGCCGCTTCCAGGGCCTCGCAGGCTTGCGCGACGGCATCGGCCGATACCAGCCGGGCGGCGCCCTTGATACGGTGCGCGACCGCGTGGGCCGCCTGCCAGTCTGCACGCGCGACGGCCACGCGCAGCGCAGCCAGGTCCGCGGTGTTGCCGGCCAGCAAGGCCGCCCGTATCGCGGCATCGGAGGCCGATGCGGGGGTGGCCGCGGCGAACGGCGCCGGCACGCGCTGCCCGTCCGGCGGATCGGCCAGCCACTGTTGCAGGGCGCGGCCGAGCGTGTCGAGATCGATCGGCTTGAACAGGCAATCGTCCATGCCGGCCGCCAGTGCCTGCTGACGGTTATGCGGCCGCGCGTCGGCGCTGTAGCCGAACACGGGCACGCGCCGTCGCGCCAGGGCGCGCTCCTGGACGCGCAGCCTGCGCGCGAGCGTGAAGCCGTCCATGCCCGGCATATTGCAGTCGAGGATCACCAGATCGAATGCGGCGTCCGGCGAGGCGAACCGCACCAGCGCCTCGTGCGCGTTGCCGGCAGCGACGGCTTCCACGCCCAGATGCCGCAGCTGGCGGGCCAGCAGCATCCTGCCGGCCGGATGGTCATCGACGATCAGCGCGCAATAGCGCTTGCCCAGCGGCGCGATGGCGGGCTCGCCGCAAGGGACCGGATGACGGTTGCCGTGCGGCGCGCGTGCGCTGCACGATTCCGCGGCCAGCGTCAGTGTCAGCAGCGCGGTGGTGCCGTGGCCCGGCCGGCTGATCAGTTCGAGCTCGCCCCCCATCTGCCGGGCGAGCTGCCGCGAGATCGACAGGCCCAGGCCGGTGCCGCCGGGTCCGCCTGCTTCCGCGGCCCGGTAGAACGGTTCGAACAGCCGCGGCATCTGCTCCGCGGCGATGCCCGGACCACGGTCGCGCACCATGATCCGCACGGTTTCGCGATCGACGTGCTCGCCCGCGCTCTCGAGCTTGACGGTGATGTCGCCATGGCCGCCGAACTTGATCGCATTGCTGAGCAGATTGCCGACGACCTGCCGCAGCCGCTGCGGATCGGCGCGGTGGCGCCGGGCCCGCAGCGCGTCCAGCTGCAGGCGGATGCGCAGGCCGCGCGACGATGCCAGCGGACGGAACGCCTGGACCCATTGCCGCAACAGCGTATCGAGCTGCACCGGCTCCGGCCGGATTTCCATCCGTCCCGCCTCCAGCCTGGCCATGTCGAGCAGGTCGCCGACCAGCGCGACCAGCGACCTGGCGCAGTCGTGCGCCGTGTCGATGTAGTGGCGGGCCTCGCCATGGATCGCGGCCTTGTGCTTCAGCAGGTCGAGGATGCCGATCACCGCGTGCATCGGGGTACGGATCTCATGGCAGATCGTGGCCAGGAAGCCCAGGCGGTCCGCGCCGGACGATGCCGCCACGTCCGGTACCGGCGCGGAGCGGCCGGCCGGGCGCCCGCCGTCAAGGCGGCGGTGCAGCGTGGTGGCGGCACGGGCGATGCGCCGGCCGTGGCGATGCAGTGCGACCGCGCATGCCCCCATTGCGGTCATCCACAGCATGGTGCCGAGCGAGCCGGTCAGCAGCCATGGCCGCTGCCGCTGCTGCGCGGACACCTGTGCCGGCACGGTGGCCGGCATCGATGCCGACGGCGCCCAGCCGGCCCGCAGCGTGTCCCAGTGCGTCGGCGGGATGGCGGCGAGCGCCTTGTTCAGGATCATGCGCAGCTGCGGCGCGGCGGCCGAGACGCCGAAGCCGATCGCCGCCGGTTGCGGGCCCAGCGGGGCGGCCACGCGCAGCCATGGCGCGAAGGCGTATCGGACCATGTAGTGGGCGCAGGTCAGCGTATCGACCGCGGCGTCGGCCTGGCCGTGCGCGACCATGCGGTAGGCCTCGCTGGTGGAACTGGTGTGGATGATGGTGGCGTTGGGGACCTGCGCAAGGCGCGCCGCCAGGCCGGGGCTGCCGCGGCGCACGGCGATGCGCATGCCGGCCAGCGCGGTCGCGTCGCGGATCTTGCGGTTGGTGGCGTGCGTGGTGATGACCCATGGCGTGATCAGATAGGGCAGCGAGGGCTGCAGCCGGTGCGCGCGCCGTCCGGGTTCGCGCATCGCGGCGGCATCGGGAGGCGGGGACGGCAGTGCGGACGGCGGTGCGGACCAGTCCGCCGGCACCGCGGGCACCAGCAGCACCGTGCCGTCGCGCAGCGCCGCTTCGCGGGCCGCCGGGTCCTGCTGCCAGACCGGCAGAAAACGCAGGCCGGTGATGCGGCCGACCTGCTCCAGCGCCTGCACCGCGATGCCGGCCGCATGTCCGCCGGCACCGACGAAGGCCATCGGCCCACCGATCGGCGACGCGCTGTAGCGCACCACCGGATGCGCGGCGAGCCAGCGGCGTTCCGCGCCGGTCAGCGTGTCGGCGAGCCGCTCGCGCACGGCTGCGGTATCGTCGCGCGGCGTCTGCGTGCGGCCCAGCTCCGCTGCCACCAGCGCCGCCCACAGCAGGCAGCCGCACGACATCAGCCCGTACAGCCGGCGCTCAGAGCGCTGCATCGGCAGGCCGGCGCATCGTCGCCGCGATGGACGGCGCGCGATTGGCAAAGGGGGATGGCATCGAGCGACCTCCGGACGGACACGGTGAAGCGGAGGAATCTAGCCAATGCGCCATGCCGCGACTATCGCAGTTCGACGCGGACGGTGTTCTATCGGACGCGTTGCCCGCAGTCCGATGCCGCGCTCATTCCTGGTCGCAGCGGCCCGGTGCGATCGCGATTTCGCCGACCGGACGGTCACCGATGCCGGTGTAGCGAAACACCAGCGCGATGCCCAGTCGGCCCAGCACCGGGACATCGGGATTGCGGCAGATGCCGCGTACCAGTGCCGGCGTCGCGCTGGCCATGAAGGCGGCGGTGCCCTCGCGCGACGCGTCGAAGCGAACCAGATTCAGATGGAAGACGACGCGCTTGCCGGTCTCGCCGCGGCAGCCGTCCAGGCGCGTGGCGGTATCGAGAAGGATCGGGCCGGAGCGCGTCAGCTCGCGGCAGGCGGAGCCGAGCGCCACATCGGTATTGGCGCCGGAACCGGTCAGCCGGGTGACGCCGTTCATGCCGGTAGGCCGGCCGTCTGCCACGCCGACCAGCAGCCGGGCCAGTGCGGACATGCTGGGCGCCGCGGTGGTCGAGGCGGCGGCGTTGCCATGCTGGGCCACGGCCGGCCACGATGCGCAGGCGATCAGCGCGGCCGCGCGCCATGGGTGGGGCAACGAAAGCAAAAGCGTGTTCCGCATGAAGATACCGGTATCGAGAATCGCCTCGAATGGCGGCTGCGGGGCGGGGCTGCCCGTTCGCCATGGCGAAACCATAGCGAGCCGATTGCCGGTGTGCTGTCAGTCACTGTCCTACATTGGTAAGCGAATTGCGTTCAACGCCATGTGCTATGCTGCAACGCAGCAAAAATGGAACCGGAGCGTTCTCGCGCTTCCGTACACGCGCATGGCAAGAAGCTTGATGGGAAATTGGCAGCGCCCATGGCGGCAGATCGGCACGCTGCCCCGCCAGTCGGCCCGTCACCTTGGCCGCTGGTTCGACCGGCTGCATGGGCCGGGCACCGCGGCACCGGCCGCGCGCATGCGCGTGCCGCCGCCGCTGGCGTTGCCCGCGGGGCCGCTGCCGGGCCAGTGGTCGCAGCGGCGCCTGAAGCTGCCGGCGATGCCGGGCGAACTCGTTTCGCAGATGAACTACTGGCTTTACGAGCCGTCGCGCCGGCACGCGGGGCCGCTGCCGCTGGTCGTGATGCTGCATGGTTGCCGGCAGACGGCCGAAGACTTCGCTGCCGGCACGCGGATGAATGCGCTGGCCGAGCGCGAGGGGTTCCTGGTCGCCTATGCCGAACAGCCGCTGCGCCGGCAATTGCAGCGCTGCTGGCAATGGTTCGACCTTGCCGCCAGCGAGGGCGCGCGCGAAGCGCAGGCGATCGCGGCGCTGATCGATGCGCTGGCGCTGCGGCGCGATGTCTGTCCGCAGCGGGTCTATCTGGCCGGGCTGTCCGCCGGTGCCGCGATGGCGGCGGTGGTGGCCTTGCGCTATCCGGACAAGGTCGCCGCGGTCGGCCTGCATTCCGGCGTGGTGGTCGGTGCCGCCGATTCGGCGCGCTCGGGGTTGCGGGCGATGCAGCACGGCTCGCGGGCCGAGCCGGCGACCCTGCTCGATGCGGCGGGCGCCGCGCTGGCCGGCAAGCCGATGCCGGCGCTGATCCTGCATGGCATGGACGACGAGGTCGTGCATCCGGTCAATGCACGGCTGCTGGCGCGGCAATTCCTGGCCTACAACCGCTTGCCCGATCGCGTCGACAGCCAGCGCCGCAACGGCGAGCCGGTGCCGCACGAGCGGGCCAATGACGAAGGCGATGCCGCGCGCGTGCCCGCCGGCCACTATCTCGAGTCCCGCTTCGGCCATGCGCGCCAGGAGCTGGTGCAGCTATGCGAGGTGGCCGGGCTCGGCCACGCGTGGAGCGGCGGCGATCCGGCCTATCGCTACCACAGCGATACCGGCCCCGCGGCCAGCATGCTGATGTGGGAGTTCTTCCGCGAGCATCGGCGCTAAGGGTCCGCCCCGCGCTGGCCGGCCGCCCGCTCCGCTTACAGCCTGGCGGACTTGCGTGCGAACAGCGCCGTCACCATGCCCAGCGCGCACAGCGCGACGACATAGTGCGCGGGGGCCAGCGGATCGTTCTTCAGCATCAGCGTCACCGCCATCGGCGTCAGCCCGCCGAAGATCGCGTACGACAGGTTGTACGAGAACGACAGCCCGGAGAAGCGGACATGCGCGGGGAAGGCGTTGACCAGCACGAACGGCACCGCGCCGATCGTGCCCACCGCGAAGCCTGCGATCGCATAGAGCGGCAGCAGCAGGTCGGGGCGCTGATGGATCACCGTGTAGAACAGATAGCTGCTGACCGCCAGGAACAGGCCGCCGAAGAACAGCGTGCGGCGGGCGCCGATGCGGTCGGCCAGCGCGCCGGCCACCACGCAGCCGATCGACAGGCACAGCGTGGCCACGCTGTTGGCGACCAGCGCCGTGCGCGCGTCGAAGCCGTAGAGCTTCTGCAGGAAAGTCGGCGTCATCAGGATCACGACGACGATGCCGGCCGACAGCATCCACGTCAGCAGCATCGACACCGCCACCGCGCCGCGATGGTCGCGCACCACGGCCTTCAGCGGCATTTCCGCGGCCAGCGCCTTCTTGCGCTGCAGCTCGGCAAATACCGGGGTTTCATGCAGCCAGCGGCGCAGATACATCGACGCGATGCCGAACACGCCGCCGAGCAGGAACGGCACGCGCCAGCCCCAGTCGGTCAGCTGCTCCGGCGTGAAGATCGTGTTGATGCCGGTCGCCACCAGAGAGCCGAGCAGGATGCCGGCGGTCAGCCCCGCCGTCAGCGTGCCGCAGGCATAGCCGACGTGACGGGTCGGCACGTGTTCGGACACGAAGACCCAGGCGCCCGGGACTTCGCCGCCGACCGCCGCGCCCTGCAGCACGCGCAGCAGCAGCAGCGCGACGGGCGCCAGCAGGCCGATCGCATGATAGGCGGCAGCAGGCCCATCAGCAGCGTCGGCACCGACATCAGCAGGATCGACAGCGTGAACATCTTCTTGCGCCCGAGCAGGTCGCCGAAGTGGGCCATGATGATGCCGCCCAGCGGACGTGCCAGATAGCCGGCCGCGAAGATGCCGAAGGTCTGCAGCTGCCGCAGCCAGTCCGGGATCGACGGCGGGAAGAACAGCTGGCCGATCACGGTGGCGAAGAAGACGAAGATGATGAAGTCGTAGAACTCGAGGGCGCCGCCCAGGGCGGCGAGGGACAGGGTCTTGTAATCCTGGCCGGTCAGCGGGCGCGCGGCGCGTTCGAGCGACGCGCCGCCGGCGCCAACAGTACTGCTGGTGGTGGACATTGGGGAAACTCGCATGGAAGAGATCGCATGCGAAGCGCGCTAACACGGGTAAGTGTGAGGGTACGGCCGGCGGGTACAGCGCGGGAGAGAGGCAGGGCCAGAGGACGGGTGCGCCTTTGGCATGCGACGGAACGCTTCGCAAAGGCGAAACGATACCAGATCGGACGCGCTGCCGCCGGCGCGCCGGTCGCAATAATCCCCCGCACACTGTCATGAAGCATTACCATAATGCCCAAAAAAGTGGGATCCAGAGCACAACTGGAGCCAAGGACGTGTATCGGGAGGGCGCGAGGCCGCGATGACGGCGAGGCGGAACCGCCCGGCGCGTGCGGTTGTGGGGGTCAAATTCTTCGGGACGACATGGCATTCAAGATTTCGATGCAGGCCGCCACGGCGACGCCGCGCCGGCGTACCGGCCTGCGCGTGGCGGGCGGCATTGCGGCGGCAGTGGCGATTTTCGGTCTGGCCGGCTACTTCGGCGGACCGCCGCTGATCCGCTCGCTGGCGGCGAGCCAGGCCAGCGAGGCGCTGGGACGCAAGGTGACGATCGGCACGGCCCAGGTGCGGCCGTTCTCGCTGGCCGCGACGGTCGGCGATGTCACGATCTTCGAGCCGGACGGCACCACGCCGATGCTGACGCTGGGGTCGGCCGACATCGACGCGTCGATCGCGTCGCTGTGGCGCCTCGCTCCGGTGGTCGACGCGGTCCATATCGACCGGCTCGCCGTCCATGTCGTCCGTGAAGCGGACGGCCGGCTCAGTTTCGACGATATCCGCGACCGGCTGGAAGCCAGGCCCAAGGGTCCGGACGATGGCGAACCGGCCCGCTTCTCGATCAACAACATCGCGCTGACGGAAAGTTCGCTGCGCTTCGACGACAAGATGCTCGGCGAAACGCAGCGCGTCGATCATCTGACCGTCACGCTGCCCTTCCTGTCGAACCTGCCGCACGACGTCAATATCGTCACGCAGCCCACCATCAGCGCCCATATCAACGGCTCGCCGCTGGCCGTCAGCGGCACCATGCTGCCGTTCGCCGATGCGCGCGAAGCGAAGCTGAACCTCGATCTGAATGGCCTCGATCTGGTCCGCTTCATGCCGTTCGCGCCGCGGCTGACCGACGCCGAGGTCAAGGCCGGCAAGCTCGATACGCGGCTGGTCGTGGGCTTTCGCCAGCAGCAGGACCAGCAGCAGATCGAGGTCTCCGGCACCGCCTCGCTGCGCGAGGCCGATGTGCGCAAGCGCGACGGCACGCCGCTGCTGCAGGCCGGCAACCTGACGGTCGATATCGCGCGGCTGGCGCCGGCCGACAATCTGATCCATCTGCGCGGCGTGACGCTGGACGGGTTGGACGTGCGCGCGCTGCGGCGCGCCGATGGCACGCTGGACCTCGCTACGGCTTTCCTGCCGCGGGCAACGGCGACGGCCCCTGCAGTGGCGAAACCCGCTGCGCCCGCCGCAGCCGCATCGGCATCGGCATCGGCATCGGCATCGGCATCGGCATCGGCATCGGCATCGGCCCCGGCCCCGGCAACCGCATCGGCTTCCGCCTCCGCCCCGCTGGCTTCCGCCTCCGCACCGGCCGCTTCGGCACCCGCCGCTGCGCAGACGGCACAGACGGCGCGGCCCGCCGCCGACGCCAAGCCCTGGCGCTACACGATCGATCGCGTCGCGCTGAAGCAGGCCCGCGTCGCACTGCGCGACGAGGCGGCGTTCTCCGGCCCCGGCACGCTGGCGCTCGGCCCGATCGACGTGCAGATCGATGGGCTGTCCGGCGACAGCGACAAGCCGGCCAGGCTCGACGCCACGCTCGCGGTCGCCGACGGCCAGACCATCGCGCACCAGGGCACATTGTCGCTGCGGGACGCCACGCTGGCCGGCACGCTGCGCGCCAACGGACTGCGGCCGCAGACCTTCGCCGCCTGGTTCCCGGGCGAGCTGCGCATCGAACTGGGCCAGTCCGCGCTCGATGCCGAACTGAACTACCGGATGTCGTGGGCCGCGCCGGCCTTCGCGCTGTCGCTGGACAATTCGCGCGTCGCGATGAGCAACGTCCATGTGGCCCTGCGCGATCCGGTCGCGGCCGCGCGCGTTGCCGCTGCGCCGGCGGACCAGGCCGCCGCCAGGCGTGGCGAGCAACGCGCCCGCCAGCGCGGCGATCTGGTCGGCGACAAGCTGCCGCTGGTCAGCGCCGACAAGCTGACGCTGGACGGCCTGCGCTTCGATCTGGCCGCGCAGTCGCTGCAGATCGCACAGATCGGCCTGAGCCACCCGCAATTTGCCGCGGTGCGCGATCATCGCGGCGAACTGGTCGAGGCCTCGCGCATCTGGGTGGCGCAGTCGCGGGCCGCGAGCGGGAAGGCCGCCCGGGCCTCGACCGCGGCGGCGCGGACGAACGCCGCCGCTGCGCCCGCCAAACCGTGGCAGGTCGAAGTCGGCAGCATCGCCATCGACGGCGGCAAGCTGCGCCTGACCGACTACCAGCCGGCCGCTGCCAACGGCAATCGCCCCGTGGTCCACCAATTGCGCGGGATCGACGTCAAGACCGGCGCCGTCCGCTGGCCCCTGGCCGCCGCGCCGATCGCACTGAAGGCCAAGGCCGAATCGGGCCGCCGCGGCGTGCTGTCGCTGGACGGTACCGTGCAGCCCACGCTGCCGGCACTGCAGATGCGCGTCGATGCGAAGCAACTGGATCTGGCGCCATTCCAGCCTTATCTCGCCGATCGCTTCAACGCCGCGCTGCGCGCGGGCAATGCCACCGTCAACGGCAAGCTCGCGGTCGCCGTGCCCAGCGGCAAGCCGGTGGCCGCGACCTTCGCCGGCGCCGCGCAGCTGAGCAATGTGCGTACGGTCGACCGCCTCAATGGCGAGGACTTCATCCGCTGGCGCTCGCTGGGGCTCAGCGGCATCGACTTCCATATGGACGACAGCAAGGGGCCGTTGCGGCTGGCGCTGGGCCAGATCGCGCTGAACGACTTCTATGCGCGCGTGATCCTGAACGCCAACGGCCGGCTGAATCTGCAGGACGTGGTGTCCGGCGGCGCGCAGCAGGGCCAGCCGGCGCCGACTACCAGCCTGACGCAGGCCAGCACCGCGCCGGCACCGGCCAGCGCGCCCCAGGCCCAGTCCGCCTCGGCCACGGTCGCTGCCAGCGCCTCCGCGCCGGCGGCGCCTTCGACCAAGGGCACCGCGGCCGGTCCGCAGATCCGCATCGGCGGTGTGAAGATCGACAAGGGCAACATCAACTTCTCGGACTTCTTCGTCAAGCCGAACTACACCGCCAACCTGACCGGCATGCACGGCTCGATCTCGAAGGTGTCGACCGGCGATCCGGCACCGGCGGATCTGGTGCTCGAGGGCCGGCTCGACGACGATGCCCCGGTGACGATCAGCGGCAAGCTGAACCCGCTCGGCGAGCAGCTCTACCTCGATATCGCCGCGAAGGCGGCCGGCGTCGAGCTGACTCGCCTGACCCCGTATGCGACCAAGTACGCCGGCTATCCGATCACCAAGGGCAAGATGACGGTCGACGTCGCCTACAAGATCGAGAACGGCCAGCTGAACGCCAGCAACCATCTGTTCCTGGACCAGCTGACGTTCGGCGACAAGGTCGACAGCCCGACCGCGACCAAGCTGCCGGTGCTGCTGGCGGTCTCGCTGCTGAAGGACCGCAATGGCGTGATCGACGTCAACCTGCCGGTGTCGGGCTCGCTGTCGGACCCCGAGTTCAGCATCGGCGGCGTCATCGTGCGCGTGATCATCAATCTGCTGACCAAGGCCATCACCTCGCCGTTTTCGCTGATCGCCTCGGCCTTCGGCGGCGGCGACGAACTGGGCTATGTCGAGTTTGCCCCCGGTTCGGCGAATCTGACCGATGCCGGGCGCAAGAAGGTCGAGACGCTGGGCAAGGCGCTGAACGATCGGCCCGGCCTGCGGCTGGAGATCACCGGCCGCATCGATCCGGCCACCGATGCCGCCGGTGCGCGCCGAGCCTGGCTCGACGAGCAGGTGGCCGAGCAGAAGGTGCGCGACTTGCGGCAGTCGGCGCGCGAGCAGCGCGCGGCCGACGACGAGGACGGCGAGCAGGGTGCCAAGGTGACCGTCAGCCCGCAGGAGTACCCGAAGTACCTGGAAGCGGTCTACCGGCGCTCGTCGATCAAGAAGCCGCGCAACCTGATCGGCATGGCCAAGTCGCTGCCGACCGCGGAAATGGAAGCGCTGCTGCTGCAGAACGCGCCGGTCACCGACTCGGGCCTGCGGCAGCTGGCCGAGCGGCGCGCGCTGACCGTCAAGCAGGCGCTCGAGCGCGAGGGCAAGGTACCCGAGGCGCGTCTGTTCCTGACCGCACCCAAGCTCGATACCGACGGCATCAAGGACAAGGGCTCGCCGAACCGCGTGGACTTCACGATCCGGCAGTAGCGGCGCCGGCGCGCCGGTGCACCAGCCGCACGTCGCGAATCACCATGCGATCGCGCGGCAGCGCCGGCAGCCTGCCGAAGTCCAGCGTCAGGTCCTGCTCCGGCACCGTATAACGCAGCCCGCGCAGCAGGAACAGGACCGCCTGCTTCATCAGCGCGACGGTGACGCCCTCGCCCGGGCAGCGATGATGGTCGGCGGCCTGCGCACCGCCCTGCGGGATGAAGTCGAACGGCGTCGGCGCGCGGGCCAGGAAGCGCTCGGGCGCGAACGCCTCCGGGTCGTCCCAGCTGCGCGGATCGTGGTTGGTGCCATACAGGTCCAGCATCACTCGCCGGCCGCGCACAAAGCGATAGCCTTTCCATTCGAAATCGTCCCGCACCCGCGCCACCACCGCCGGAAAGAACGGATACCAGCGCCGCACTTCCTGCACGAAGGCGTCGAGATAAGCGGGATCGCCTTGCTGCAGGCGCTCGCGGCATGCCGGATGCAGGTGAAGCGCGTGCGCGACGAACACGATGAAGACGGAGACCGCCACGGTCGGCCGCAGCAGATTCGCCAGTTCCACGGCGGCGATGCGCGGCGGCAGCAGCTGGCCATCCGCATCGTGGTGCCACGCCACCGTATGCATCGGCGTGTGCTCGAGAATCTCGAACTGCCCGGCCCGTGCCTGATCGATCAGCCGCGACAGCCACGCCTCGACGCGATCGCGTGCGCGCCGCGAGCGGAAATGGCCCAGTCCAGGCGCAGCCGCCTGGTCGAACATCGCAGTCAGTTGCCGGCAACGGGGCTCGACCTCGTGTTCGCGCAACGGCACGCCAGCCCAGCTGCAGACGGCGCGGGTCAGCAGCGGGTGCAGCGCGTCGTACAGCGCCACCGGCTGGCCATCGGACCAAGACCGCGCGGACAGCAGCCATTGCTGCGCGACCGCGTCGGACAACGTCGCAATGCGCTCGGGCGCGGTCGCATGCATGAACAGCGCCTTGCGCATCCGGTGCGCGTCGCCGTCGAGCGTCTGCACGCCGCCCTTGCCGAACAGCGTCGCGCGCACCGGCTCGGGCGCGGCACCGCCGCGCTGGAACCGCTGCGGATCGTAGAACAGCGCGGCCGCCTCGGGCCCGGTCATGCACAGCGTGCGGCGCAGCAGCACGCGCGTTTCGAAGACGTCGGATTGCAGCGCGCGGCAGCGTTTGGCGATGAAGCGATAGGGGTCGGCCAGCATGGCCAGGCTATGGTCCCCGGGTGCGTCGCGTGGAATGGCGGGCATCGGCGGTGCTCGGATCGGAAGCGGGATCGCCGATCCGCTGCAACCTGCATGCCAGCCCGACGCCCCTGCACGCCGGGGGGCGCAGCCGCATTCGTCCGGACCGCGCGCGGGCTGCTCATCGTGGCGCCGCAGCAAAAACGCGTATGATTCGCTCCGGATTGAATAAAGGAGTGAGTTTTGCAGCAGGAAGCCGTCGCCTACAAGACCTGGGTGTGCCTGATTTGCGGTTGGGTCTATGACGAGGAGCAGGGCTGGCCGGACGACGGCATCGCGCCCGGCACGCGTTGGGAAGAGATTCCCGAAGATTGGCGCTGCCCGGAATGCGATGTGGCGAAGGCCGATTTCGCGATGATCGAGATCTGACGCACGGCGTCGGCACGCGACGCGAGCGTTCCCTTCGCGTTTGGAATGATGCGTCGCAGGAAGCCTTGCTAGCCGTGGTGCAGGCGGTTTTGCTGGACCCCGTGCGAGCCGGCGTGCGGCCGGTTGCGCGGCGTCGGCATGGCGCGCCGCCGCATCCGCCGGCAATGGCGCCAGCGCATCCGCGTGGGCCGCATGCTGCGCCACAGCGCGCGTCCGACCGTCAGCGCCAGCGCGGCAGCGAGCAGGGTGGCGATCCAGAACAGGGACATGTCAGCCTCCCCGCCGGTCGCGATGCAAATCGCACCGGCAAGTGCCGAGTCGGTCGAGGACCGGCTCGGAGCCCGTGGCCAGCTGATCCGTTCAGATCAGCAGCGGGATCGCCTCGAGCACGGCCAGGCCCAGCAGCGCGCCGGCGATTGCGCCGAGCGTGCGGCAACTGATCTGCAGTGGCCGCGCTGCAACGGGCACCATGCCCATCACGATAATCCCAACCAGCGCCATCGGAATCAGGAACACGAGGTCGTGCATGTCCAGGGTCGGCATGGCGGTCTCCTTTCCTCTCTCTCTGTGGGGAATGCTGTTATGCCTGCAGTATAGGCAGCGGGGCGCACTATCCAAGGTCTTTGCCGCTCGGGGTTGACCCGAGGCATGCAGGCCTTCGCGCCGATCGCGGCCGCGTGTCCTATGCTGTGCAAATGAACGAGACCCGGTCTCGTCACAGCGTACGGAGGTGGCAATGGAACTTCACATGCATTCGCACCACTATGTGCGCCGCGTGCCCGACTGGAGCGCGGCCGCGGTGTCCGGCCTGGCTGCCGGCGCGTTGCTGCTGGTGCTCGAGCTGTTCTGGTCGACCATGATCGCGGACACCAACCCGTGGCCCACCACGCGGATGATCGCCGCCATCGTCATGGGTCCCGACGTGCTGCAGAGCGGCATGTTCAGCCTGGCGACGGTCACGGCCGCACTGGTGATCCACTTCGTGCTGGGCGCCGTGCTCGGCATGATCCTGGCGGCGATCATGGCGCCGTTCCAGCTCGATTCCAGCCTCGGCATGGCGCTGCTGGTCGGCGCGGTGTTCGGCCTGGTGATCTACCTGATCAACTTCCATGGCATGACGCGCTTTTTCCCGTGGTTTGCGGATGCGCGGGGCTGGCACACCCTGTTTGGCAACATCGTGTTCGGCATGTGTGTGGCAGCGGCGTACTGGAAGCTGGAAAGCAAGGACGTCACGCACTGAGGCGCGACGGCGCATGCGCGGCGGTCGGGGTTTGCCTCCGGCCGCCGCTTTTTTTTGGGCGTGCCGGTGCCGGTGCGTCGTCGCTGGATCGAAATGCGCGTGGCTTGTGCGATGCGGCACGGCCTGCGCGTCGCCCCGCCTTGAATCGGGCTGATCGGATGCACTAGTCTTATCCTACCTGCGTGACTTGGGCAGCCCTCGTGCCGGCGGCACAGAAGGAGGGGTCGATATGGCGCTCGCCATCGCACTCGTGGTCATGGTTGTCGCTTCGGTGCTCTTCCACTTCCTGAGCCCGTGGTGGGCGACGCCGCTCGCGTCCAACTGGAAGCAGATGGACGACACGCTGACCATCACGATCGTCATCACCGGCGCCTTCTTCATCGGCATCATCCTGTTCGTCGGCTACATGGTCTGGCGTTATCGCCATCGCGACGGCAGCCGCGCGGCCTACCAGCCGGTCAATCACAAGCTCGAACTCTGGCTGATCGGCGGCACCACGCTGGGCATCATGGCGCTGCTGGCGCCGGGCCTGTTCGTCTATGCGGACTATGTGCGTCCGCCGCGCGACGCGATGCTGGTCGAGGTGGTCGGACAGCAGTGGTCGTGGGGCTTCCGCTTCCCGGGCGCGGGCGGGCAATTCGGCACCACCGATCCCCGCTTCGTCGGCCCCGGCAATCCGCTCGGACTGAATCCCGACGATCCGAACGGACAGGACGACATCATCGTCGCCGGCCCGGAACTTCATCTGCCGCTGGGGCGGCCCATCAAGATCCTGGCGCGCTCGAAGGACGTGCTGCACGACTTCTACGTGCCGGAGTTCCGCGCCCGCATGAACATGGTGCCCGGCATGGTGACCTCGTTCTGGTTCACGCCGACGCGGGCCGGTACCTTCGACGTGCTGTGCGCGCAGCTGTGCGGGGTCGGCCATCACAACATGCGCGGCAAGGTGGTGGTCGACGAGCCGGCCGCCTTTACCGCCTGGCTGCAGAAGCAGCAGACCTTCGTCGCGATGCGCGCGGGGCAGCCCGCCGCCGCCGCCACGGTGCCGGCGCAGCCGATCGGCACACGCGGACCCGGCCCCGCCGCCGCCGATCTCGCCGAACAGGGCCGGACGCTGGCGCAGAGCAAGGGCTGCGTCGCCTGCCACAGCATCGATGGCTCGCCGAGCGTCGGGCCGACCTGGAAAGGCCTGTACGGGCATACGACGACCTTCACCGACGGCAGCAGCGCCAAGGTCGACGACGACTATCTGCGTACCGAAATCCGTGAGCCGCAGCAGCGTGTGGTCAAGGGCTTCGCGCCGATCATGCCGAAGATGCCGCTCACCGAGGACGAGGTCAACGCGCTGATCGCCTATATCCGGTCCACCGCGGGCGCGCCGCGCGAGGCGGCGGGCAAATAGGCACGGCGCAACCGCAGCGCAGCAGTACAGAGGGCAGCGCCGTGTCCGGAGCCGGATGCGGCCCGCCACGACAGGTCACCGACCGCAGGAGAGATCACCATGGCCTACGCCGACGATGCCGTCCACCACGGGCCCACCAGCTTCTGGACGCGTTATGTCTGGAGCCAGGACCACAAGGTGATTGCGGTGCAGTACACGATCGTCGCCATCGTGGTGGGGCTGGTCGGCGTCGTGCTGTCGAACCTGATGCGGATGCAGCTGGGCTTTCCCGGGCGCTTCGATTTCATCGACGCGAACGCGTACTACCAGTACGTGACCATGCACGGCATGATCATGGTGATCTATCTGCTGACCGCGCTGTTTCTCGGCGGCTTTGGCAACTACCTGATCCCGCTGATGGTCGGGGCGCGCGACATGGTATTCCCGTTCCTCAACATGTTGAGCTTCTGGGTCTATCTGCTGTCGGTGATCGTGCTGCTCGCCAGCTTTTTCGTGCCAGGGGGGCCGACCGGCGCCGGCTGGACGCTGTATCCGCCCCAGGCGATCCTGCCCGGCACGCCCGGCTACGACTGGGGCATCATCCTGATGCTGGTGTCGCTGCTGATCTTCATCGTCGCCGCGACCATGGGCGGCCTGAACTACGTGACCACGGTGCTGCAGGCGCGCACCGAAGGCATGACGCTGATGCGGATGCCGCTGGCCGTCTGGGGCATCTTCATGGCCACGATCCTGGCGCTGCTGGCGTTTCCCGCGTTGTTCGTCTCCGGCGTGATGATGCTGCTCGACAAGACCATCGGCACCAGTTTCTTCATGCCGTCGATGGTGTCGATGGGACAGCAGCTCGACTACAAGGGCGGCAGCCCGCTGCTGTTCCAGCACCTGTTCTGGTTCTTCGGCCATCCCGAGGTCTATATCGTCGCGCTGCCGGCCTTTGGCATCGTGTCGGACCTGATCAGCGTGCACGCGCGCAAGAGCATCTTCGGCTATCGGACCATGGTGTGGGCGATCCTGGCGATCGGCGTGCTGTCGGTGGTGGTGTGGGCCCACCATATGTTCGTCAGCGGCATGAACCCGTACTTCGGTTTCTTCTTCGCGACCACGACGCTGATCATCGCGATTCCGACCGCGATCAAGGTCTACAACTGGGTGCTGACGCTGTGGCGCGGCGACATCCACTTCTCGGTGCCGATGCTGTTCGCAATCGGTTTCATCAGCACCTTCCTGATCGGCGGACTGACCGGCCTGTTTCTCGGCAACGTCAGCGTCGATATCCCGCTGTCGAATACCTATTTCGTGGTCGCGCACTTCCACATGGTGATGGGCGTATCGCCGATCCTCGTCGTGTTCGGCGGCATCTATCACTGGTACCCGAAGGTCACCGGTCGAATGCTGAACGACACGCTGGGCCGCGTGCATTTCTGGGTCACCTTCGTCGGCACCTACGCGATCTTCTTCCCGATGCATTACCTCGGCATCCTGGGCATGCCGCGCCGCTATTACGCCTTCGAGAACTACGCGTTCATCCCCGAGTCGGCACACGTGCTGAACGCTTATATCTCGGTGGCGGCCTTCGTCGTGGCCGCGGCGCAGTTGCTGTTCGTCTGGAACCTGATCCGGAGCGCGCGCCGCGGCGAGCCGGCCGGCGCCAATCCGTGGCGGGCCGCCTCGCTCGAATGGCAGACGCCGCAGACGCCGCCGGAGCACGGCAACTGGGGCCCGCATCTGCCGGTGGTGTATCGCTGGGCCTACGCCTATAGCGTGCCCGGCGCGCGCGAGGACTTCATCGCGCAGAATGCGCCGCCGGAGGCCGGCGGCGCCGAACCGGAACCGCACGCCAGCCAGGGAGCCGTCGCATGAATACCGGAGCACTGTACCGAGTCACGCGCGGCGACGATGGCCCCGCCCCTCGCGGCGGCGATGCGATGCGTCAGCACGCGTCCGGCTCGACGCCCGCCAGCGTCGCGCTGTGGGTCTTCATGGGCGTGGTCACCTCGCTGTTCTCGCTGTTCGTCGTCGCCTTCGGCCTGCGCATGGACTCGGCCGACTGGCATCGGATCGCGCTGCCGTGGCAAGTGTGGCTGTCGACGGCGCTGCTGGTCGTCGGCAGCGTGGCGATGTGGCAGGCAGCCCGTGCGGCACGGACCGGCGAGCACACGAACGCGCGGCGGGCGCTGATGCTGGGCGGGATCGGCGCGCTGGGCTTTGTCGCCAGTCAGTTGTGGGCGTGGCAGGCGCTGGGCGCCGCCGAGATCCTGCCGGCCAACAATCCGGCCGGCAGCTTCTTCTACATGCTGACCGGGATGCACGGCCTGCATATGGTCGGCGGCCTGGTGGCGTGGATCGCCGCGTGGCAGGGGGTTCGCGCCGGCGCGCGGGCCGGGGCCGCGCTGCGCGTGCGGCTGCTGGCCCGTTACTGGCACTTCATGCTGGCGGTATGGCTGGTGCTGCTGGCCGCGCTCGGCTGGCTGACCCCGGAAATCGTGCGCTACATCTGCGGTACCGCCTGATCGCGCAGCAAGTACGCGCAGCAAGTACGCGTAACAGGCGGCCAGGCAAGCGAAGGAGGCGATATGGCGACCCAACTGCATCCCGGCGATCGCGTCACCGATTCCGTGGCACACACCGCCTCGCATACCGCGGCCTCGGCGCACGGCGGCTGGCGCGGCATGCTGGCCGACTGGGGTTCGGACCGGCACGCCTTCCAGGTGTCGTGGGGCAAGGCCATGATGTGGATCTTCCTGTTGTCCGACACCTTCGTCTTCAGCTGCTTCCTGATCAGCTACATGACGGTGCGGATGACGACCACGGTGCCGTGGCCCAATCCCAGCGAGGTGTTCGCGCTGACGATCGGCGGCGAATCGATTCCGCTGATCCTGATCGCGATCATGACGTTCGTGCTGATCACCAGCAGCGGCACCATGGCGATGGCCGTCAACTTCGCCTATCGGCGCGACCGGGCCCGCTGCGCGATGCTGATGCTGGCCACCGCCGCGCTCGGCGCCACCTTCGTCGGCATGCAGGCATTCGAATGGACCAAGCTGATCGAGGAGGGCGTGCGTCCGTGGGGCAATCCGATGGGCGCGGCGCAGTTCGGTTCGTCGTTCTTCATGATCACCGGCTTCCACGGCCTGCACGTGTCGTGCGGCGTCATCTATCTGCTGGTTGTCGCCATGCGCGTGCTGCGCGGCCGCTACGAGCGCACCGGCAACTATCAGATCGTCGAAATCGCCGGCCTGTACTGGCACTTCGTCGACCTGGTCTGGGTGTTCATCTTCGCTTTCTTCTACCTGTGGTGAGGTCCGCCATGTCCGAGCCCATGCTGCACGATTCCCCGATGCCGTCGCACGGCGCCGCGCCCGCGGCCGACCAGGGGCACGGCGCCACCGGCCAGGCCCATCCGATCGGTCTCTACCTGAAGATCTGGGGGTTGCTGTTCGTGCTGTCGGCCATGTCGTATGCGGTCGACTACTTCCACGTGCAGGGCGCACTGCGCTGGACGCTGATCCTGATCTTCATGGTCGCCAAGGCCGGCCTGATCGTCGCCGTGTTCATGCACATGGCGTGGGAGCGCCTGGCGCTGGTCTACGCGATCCTGCTGCCGCCGCTGTGCCTGCTGGTGCTGGTCTGGCTGATGGCGGTCGAGGCGGACTATACGTTCGTGATGCGGGGCGAGTTCTTCCGATAAAGGCAGGCTGCTTGTCCGAAATCTTGTACTCGTTTTTCGGACACCGAGCGGCACGCCTTCGTATCACCCTGGAAACGGCGAGGCTCAGGCTGGCTCATTGGCCGGCTTCAACGCATCCTCCGCCGGCGTTCCCATGCTGGTATCCGGCGCCTGGCCGACCACTTCACAGGCGGGTGGCGCGGCTGGCAGTATCTGGCTGGCGCGCCAGTTGCCGAAGCGGTAGTACGCGGCCGCCAGCGCGATCGACACCACCGAGCCAAGCGGAAAGCTCCACCACACCGCGTCCGCGCCCATCGTGCGGCCGAGCCACCAGGCGAACGGCAGGCGCACCACCCACATCGACACGAACAGCACCGCCAGCGGGGCCATCACCGCGCCGGTTGCGCGGACCGTGCCGAACAGCACGATGGTGAAGCCGAACAGGATGAACGACCACAGCACGATCGCGTTGATGTGCTGGGCGATCTCGATTGCGCCGCCGTCGTCCGGCAGGAACAGGCCCAGCGAATGCCGGTTGAACAGATAGACCAGGCCGACGAGCGCCCCGGTCATCGCCAGATTGAATGCCAGCCCCATGCCGGTGATGCGCCCGACGCGATCCCAGCGGCTGGCGCCGACGTTCTGCGCGACCATCGACGAGACGCTGGCGCCGACGGCCAGCGCCGGCATCTGCACGTAGGTCCATAGCTGCGAGGCGACGCCGTACGCCGCCGCGGTCTGCGAGCCGTACTGGTTGACCAGCGCCATCATCACGATCGCGGACGACGAGATCACGACCATCTGCAGGCCCATCGGCAGTCCCTTGGCCACCAGCGCGCGCAGGATGCCGAGGTCGGGGCGCAGATAGCGCAACTGGCCCCGATGCAGCGTCAGGAAATGCTTGCGGCGATAGAGCAGCCACATCATTGCCGCCAGGCTGACCAGCTGCGCGATCAGCGTTGCCAGCGCCGAGCCCGCGATGTCCATGCGCGGAATCGGTCCGAGGCCGAAGATCAGCAGCGGGTTCAGCGCGACGTCGAGCACCACCGACAACAGCATGAAATAGAACGGCGTGCGCGAGTCGCCGGCCCCACGCAGCGTCATCATCACGAAGTTGTAGAAGTACATGAAGGGCAGCGCCAGGAAGATGATCCGCAGATAGCGGATCGCCAGCGGCCGCGCGTCCGCAGGCGTGCCCATCGCGCCGAGGATGTCCGGCGTGAACAGATAGCCCAGCGCCGCGGCGATCACTGACAGCAGCACGAAGAACGTGGTGCTGGTGCCGACCACGCGCCGGGCCTCGTCGAGGTCGCGCGCGCCGACCGCCTGTCCGATCATGATGGTGTTGGCCATGCTGATGCCGAACACCACGCCGAGCAGGAAGAACAGCACGATATTGGCGTTCGACGTCGCCGTCAGCGCCGCCTCGCCGAGATAATGGCCCACCCAGATCGAATTGATCGAGGCGTTCAGCGATTGCAGGATGTTGCTGCCGAGCACGGGCAGCGAAAACAGCAGCAGGGTACGGCCGATCGGGCCGGTAACGAGTCTGGCGTCGGGCTTCATTGTTATTGGTTCGGTGAGCCGCGGGGGCGGGAGCCGGGGAGCGAGTTCGTATAGTATTCCCGCTGGACCGAAACGGTAGTCGGCGCCAGACCGACACCGGCCCGCCCCCGACCGACATCCCGTCCCTCCATGATCCCGCCGACCCGCTCCGCAAGCGCCGTCCCCGCATGGCTGAAGGCCGCGCCCGCGCTGTTCCTGCTGCTGTGGTCGAGCGGCTTCGTCTTCCTCAAGCTCGGCCTGGCCTACGCCGATCCGCTGACCTTTCTCGCGTTGCGCTACGCGTGCGTGGTGGCGCTGCTGGTGCTGCCGTGGCTGTGGGTGCGGCCCGCCCTGCCGGCCACGTGGGCGGCATGGGGCCATCTGGCGATGGTTGGCCTGCTGCTGCAGGCGGGCTATTTCTCGTTCACCTATCTGAGCCTGAAGTACGGCTTGTCGTCGGGCGCGGTGGCGCTGATCACCTCGCAGCAGCCCATTCTCGTCGGACTGCTTGCCCCGGCGATCGCCGGCGAACGGGTCGGGCGGGTGCGCTGGATCGGGCTGCTGCTGGGCGCGAGCGGCGCCGCGATGGTGATTGTCGCCACCTCGTCGATCGACCTGTCGTCGCGGCTGGCGCTGCTGTTCGCGGTGCTGGCCTTGCTGGTGATGACCGCCGGCACGCTGTGGGAAAAGCGCTTCGGCCGGGACACCCATCCGCTGACGGCCAATCTGGTGCAATACGGCGTCGGGCTGGCGGTCACCGCGCCGCTGGCGTGGTGGCTCGAACCGATGCGGGTGCAATGGACGCCGGCGCTGTTGGGATCGTTGACCTATCTGGTCGTCGCCAACTCGATCGTCGCGATGACGCTGCTGCTTGCGATGGTCCGCCACGGCGAGGCCTCGCGCGTCTCGGCGCTGTTCTTCCTGGTGCCGCCCACCACCGCGCTGATCGCCTGGGCGGTGCTGGGCGAGACCATCCCGCTGGCGGCCTGGCCCGGCATGGCGATCGCCGCCGCCGGGCTGTATCTGGTGATGCGGCGACGGACCTAGTGTCCGAGCCGGCTGCAAGGAGTCTCCTTTGTCGAAGCCATCGATTCGTACGGTCCTTCCGCTGGCCACCATCACGGCGGCGAGCATGCTGACGATGGATCTGTATCTGCCTGCCGTGCCGACGATGCAGCGCGATCTCGGCATCACGGTGGCGCAAGGGCAGTTGACCATCGCGATCTTCCTGCTGGGCCTGGCCGCCTCGCAACTGGTCTGGGGCGAGATGCTGCACCGGATCGGCCCGAGGCGCTACGTGCAGACGGGCTTGCTGGCCCTGATCCTGACCAGCTTCGGCTGCGCGCTGGCACCTGATCTGCCGGTGCTGCTTGGCCTTCGCCTGATACAAGGCATCGCGGCGGGGGCCGCGACAGTGGTCGTGCCGACCGTCGTGCGCGCGACGCTGCCCGAGCAGGACGGGGTGCGTGGCATCGCCGCGATCGCGATGATCGAGGCGATCGTGCCCGCTGCGGGGCCGGTCCTTGGCACCGCGCTGCTGCTGATCGCCGATTGGCGCACGACCTTCGCCATCATCGGCATCGTCGCGCTGGTGTCCGCTCCGTTCGCACTGCGGGCTACACCGGTCGCGCTGCCAGAGACCGAGGAGAAAGCCGGACGGGTCGGCTATCGCGCCCTGCTGTGCAATTGGCATTTCGTCGGACTGGCGCTGGCCCATTCGCTGTCGTTCGGCGCGTTGATCGCCTTCGTCGCCAGCGCGCCGCAAGTCCTTCCCGCGCTCGCCGGCACAGGCCAGAGCGGCTTTGCGCTGGCGCAGGTCTGCGGCGTGGCGGGGTTCATCGTCGCGGCCAGCCAGGCCGGCCGGATCAGCAACCGGCTGGGCCCGCGCCATGCGATCCAGCTGGGCGCGCTGCTGCATGGGCTGCTTTGCACCGCGCTGTTGGCGGCATGGTGGGCCGACCGACTTTCCTATCCGTGGCTGCTGGCGTTCTGGGCCGCGTTCTGCGCGGTGCTGGGCATACGCGGCCCGACCGCGTTCAGCGAGGCGCTGTCGGTGCCGAACGCCCAACTCGGACGCGCGTCGGCGCTGATGGTGCTGGCATTGCTCGCGACGGGCGCCCTGGCGACACAGGCCACGGCGCCGTTCCTGCCGAGCGGTCAACTCGGCGCCGTGGCCTTGTCGATGACCCTGCTGTGTTGGGCGAGCTTTGCACTGGTGGTTCGGTATCCAGACAAGCAGTCGAGCGCTCGGCCACAACACCGGACGGAACAGGGGCACGCCAACCCGTGAGGTTGGCGTGCCCCGCATCGCGCCCGGTTGTCGACAGCCAGCGCGCTATGCCGTTGGCACCTCGATCTCCAGCGCCACGCCGTCGCGCCCCGGATCGGCGCCGCCTTCCAGCCGCCCGTCGACGATCCGCACCGCGTGCACCCAGCCGATCGTGTAGTTGTACGGGTTGCGTATCACGGGATAGCCGTCCTGCTCCAGCTCGCGCGTGACATAGCGCGGGATACGGTTGCAGACGTCGATCGCGTTGCTGGTCGACGAGAAGCGCGGCGCGGACACGGCGGCCTGCATCGGCATGTCGAAGTCGACCACATTGACGATGCTCTGCAGCACGCCCATCGCGATCTGCGTGCCGCCCGGCGCGCCCAGCACGATCTCGGGCTTGTCGTCCTTGAAGACGATGGTCGGGCACGACGAGGTGAAGCGGCGCTTGCCGGGCGCGATGCTGCCCGCGCGTCCCGGGCGCGGGTCGAATACACCCATGCAGCCGTTGTACATGAAGCCCAGGCCCGGCGTGATCACCCCCGACGGCATCGCCAGCGAGTGCGTCAGCGACACGCAATTGCCCTCGCCGTCGACGACCGACAGATGCGTGGTGTCGCGCGGCACCGCATGGCCCGGATTGACGCGCGGCACTTCGGCGCGCTGGCCATCGCGGATGCGCTGGGCGACCTCGCGGGCGTAGTCGGGCGACAGCAGCCGGTCCAGCGGCACGTCGACAAAGGCGGGATCGCCGATGAAGCGGTCCTTGTCGATGGTCGCCTGCTTCATCGCCTCGCAGACCACGCGGATGTAGTCGGGGCTGTTGTGCCGCAGCGCGCGCAGATCGAACTGCTCGAGGATGGCCAGCATCTGCAGCAGCATCGCGCCGCCGCCGGGCGGCCGATTGGTGGTGACGCGGCGGCCGCGGTAGCCGCCGACCAGCGGCGCGGTACGTACGGCCCGGTAGCCGGCCAGGTCCTCGCGGGACAGCAGCGCGCCGTGTTCGCGCATGTCGGCGACGATCTGCTCCGCGATCTCGCCCAGATAGAACGCATCGACGCCGCCGGACGCGATCCGCTCCAGCGTATCGGCGTAGTCGCGATTCTTCAGCGGGGTGCCGATGGTATGCGGCGATCCGTCGGGCCGGCAATACAGTTGGCGGCCGCTTTCGCTGAAGGCCAGGCGCTCGCGGTTGCTGGCGCGGCCCAGCGTCGCCTCGTCGATCCAGAACGCATACATGCCGGGGCGGACGAAGTAGCCGTCGCGCGCCCACTGGATCGCCGGCTGCACCACCTCTTTCCACGGCAGCCTGCCGTGGCTGCGATGCAGCGCTTCCAGCCCGCGCAGCGTGCCCGGCGTCGCGATCGATTGGTAGCCGATGTCGTTCAGCCGGTCCTTGATGAAGAAGCCGAAGCCGTCGCGCGCTTCGCCTTCCAGCAGATCGGCCCACATGTCGGGGCGCGCCGCCGCCGGCGCGGTCGCATGGAAGTCGATGTATTCGTGCGCGCCGCTGCCGGGCATATAGACGGCGGCGGTGCCGAAGCCCGCGATGCCGCACATCAGCGGATCGACGACGGTTTGCGCCAGCGCGCAGGCGACCGCGGCGTCGGCCGCATTGCCGCCGGCGCGCAGGATCTCGATGCCGGACTCGGCCGCCTCCGGCTGCGGGCAGGACACCATTCCACTTCGGGTCATTGCTTGTCTCGATAGGTTTGCGCCGGGATGCGCCGGCGGCGATGCCGATGGCGCATCCCGGCGCGGGATTGCGTGGATGACGGGAGGGGCGAGGCTTACTTCGCGCTCAGGTCCAGGTCGCCGATCGCGCCCTGCCACTTGGCGGTGTCGCGCACGGTCAGTTCCATCAGCTGGTCCGACGGGCCCGGCATCGGCAGCACCTGCATCGACTTGAGCTTGTCGACCACGGCCGGCTCGGCCAGGAAGGTCTGCGTCGCGGCGTGCAGCCGCGCGATGACGTTGGCCGGCGTGCCAGCCTTCGCCGCGATGCCGCTCCAGCCGATGTTCTCGAAGCCCTTCAGGCCCAGCTCGGCGGCGGTCGGCACATCCGGCAGCTCGGGCACGCGTTTGGACGCGAACAGCATCAGCGGCGTCAGCTTGCCGGCCTTGATCTGCGGCAGCGCGGTGCTCAGCACCGGCGCCATCACCTGCGTCGCACCGGAGACGGTCGATACCACGCCATCCGGCTCGCCGCGATACGGCACGTGCAGCAGCTTGATGCCCTGCTGCTTCTGCATCAGCTCGACCACCAGATGGGTTGAGTTGCCGTTGCCCGACGAGGCGAAGCTGATGCTGCCGGGCTTGGCCTTGGCGGCATCGACCAGCTCGCGATAGTTGCGCAGGCCCGATTGCGGATTGGCGACCAGCACGAAGGGCACGGTGGCCAGCATCGACACCGGCGCGAAATCGGATTCCGGCTTGTAGGCCAGCGGCGCATAGACGAACTTGTTCAGCACCATCTGCGAGACGCCCGCAAGGAACAGCGTGCAGCCGTCGGCTGGCTGGCTCAGCACGTACTTGGCCGCGATGATGCCGCCCGCGCCGGCGCGGTTCTCCACCACGATCGGCGTCTGCAGCGTCTTGCCGACGCGCTCGGCCCACATGCGGGCCAGGGTATCCGTGCTGCCACCGGCCTGCTGCGAGACGACCAGGCGGATCGGGCGCGACGACGCGCCAGGCTCACCGCAGGCGTAGCTCGGTGCGGCCACGCCGAAGGCGAGGGCAAGAGGAACAGCGAAGTGGAAAAGGGAAGTTTTTCTCATAGATGGTGGCAGTGTCCAGGTCCGTCGAATTCCAGGTCTGGCGCCTGGATGCCGGGAAATTATTGGGCCGAACCGCAAACGCACCTAGTGAATTGTTTCGAACCATCTATTAGTATTCGCTCATGGATCCATCCGACCACAGCATCGCCTGGGCGCGCCGACTGCGGGTGCGG
Source organism: Cupriavidus gilardii (assembly GCF_008801915.1). Lineage (GTDB taxonomy): Bacteria > Pseudomonadota > Gammaproteobacteria > Burkholderiales > Burkholderiaceae > Cupriavidus > Cupriavidus gilardii. The sequence goes on along the minus strand of NZ_VZOV01000013.1, from coordinate 15,737 downwards.
CACCTCGAATCCTTCCTGATTCTTCACGACGCGGGCACGCTGTCGGCCGCCGCGACGCGGCTGCATATGACGCAGTCCGCGGTGTCGCACTGGCTCAGCGAAATGGAGGAACTGGCCGGCGTCAGGCTGGCCATCCGCGGCCGCCGCCTGCAACTGACGCCGGCCGGCGAGGCCGTGCGCCGTCTCGCCGTGCGCGTGCTCGGCGAGGTATCGCGCGCCCACGACGAACTGGGCGCGATCGCCAGGGGCGCGGTGGCGCGCCTGCATGTGGGCAGCGTGCTGGCCGGCGTCGCGCATCTGATTCCCTGGGCCATCGTCGCGTTTCAGCGGACGCAGCCCAATGTGTCGATCCAGGTCACCGAAGGCGCGTTCAACACGCTGCTCGATCGCCTGGAGAAGCGCGAGTTCGATCTGGTGGTCGGTTCGATCGACGCGCGGGCCTACGGGCCGCATCTGGCGCATGAGGTGCTGTTCGAGGACGCGATGGCGGTGGTGGTCGGTCCGCATCATCCGCTGGCGCACGCCAGACGGCTGCGCTGGGGCCAGCTGTTCTCGTATCCGTGGGCGATGCCGCAGCGCGAGACGCTGATGCGCACGCGGCTCGATACCGTGCTGCTGGAGCACGGCGCCGCGGGTCTGCGCCCGGCTGTCGAGACCGGTTCCATCGTGACCATGCAGGCGGTGCTGCGCGAGACCGACTATGTCGGCGTCTGCTCCGCGGCGATGGCCGAGCATCTGGCCTCGCTGGGACTGCTGCATATCCTGCCGCTCGGGGACCGGGAATCGTTCGGCCCGGTCGGGGCGGTATGGCGCAAGGGCGGCGACGACGAGGTGCTGCACGCCTTCATGCAGGCGCTGCGCGAACAGGCGGACCGCATTCGCGCGGCCGAAGCCGGGACGGCCCCCCGGTAACGCGCGCCGCCCCTTGCTGTCTCTCGCGGCACGGAGCCGGCGGCCGCGCCGTCAGCGCGGCACGCGAATGTTGTTCCTGACCTCGTCGACGCCCATCACTTCCTCGGCGATATCCTCGACGCGGTACTTGGCGCGCCGGTCCGACACGGTGCCGCTCAGCGTGACGATGCCCGAGCCGACCTCCACGGTGACCTCGGACACGTCCAGTTCGCGCGCCTCGGCCAGCCGTTCGCAGACCTCGTCGCAGATGCGCTCGTCGGTGCGCCGATAGCCCTTGGGCAAGGTGCGCGGGCGCCGCGTGCCCGTACTGCCGCCCATGCCCGCGCCGCTGCTCGTGCCACGCTCGCCGAATTCGTTGAAGCCGACGCTGCCGCCGCCGGAGCCCATCGCGCCGGTATCGCCGCGCCGATAATGGTAGGCGTCGCGCATGCCGCGCGATCCGCCATAGCCGCGATGGCGCCAGGTTTCCGCGACCTCGCCGGTACGCGGGTCCTCGGGGAACCACTCCATGCCGCCGGTCACGGTACCGCGTCCGCGCCGGTCCTCGCCGGTGTCCCGGGGCCGCATCGGCGGACGATTGCCGTTGTCTCTGCTGCCGTTCATTTCGGTCTCCATCGATCATGGACGTACCGGGCAATGGCCGCAAAAACCGTACCGTCGCCGCGAGCGGTGACACGGTGCCGTCGCGCTGGCAGGACGCGCCGCCACCATCGACGGTGCAATCTTTGCCGGGATGGCTTGTAAATAAGCACGGTGGAAGGCCTGCCGCTTACAGCAGCTTGTCGGGCGTGATCGGCAGGTGCCGTATCCGCTTGCCGGTCGCATGGAACACCGCATTGGCGATCGCCGCGCCGGCGCCGACGATCCCGATTTCGCCGATGCCCTTGGCGCCGAGCGGATTGATATGCGGGTCGAACTCGTCGACGACCATGACATCGACCTGGCCGACATCGGCGTTCACCGGCACGTGGTACTCCGCCAGATTGCCGTTGGCGATGCGTCCGCTGCGCGGATCGAGCAACGAGGCCTCGTGCAGCGCCAGGCCGATGCCCCACACCATGCCGCCCATCAGCTGGCTGTGGCCGGTCTTGCGGTTCAGCAAGCGGCCGACGCCGAAGGTGCCGAGCATCCGGTGCACGCGCACTTCCCCGAGATCGGGGTCGACATGGACCTCCGCGAAGATCGCGCCGAACGAATGCATCGAATGGCGCTGCGTCTCGTCGCCCGGCTCGGCCGTGCGCGTGGCCTCGATCCGTTGACCGCCATTGCGCGCCATCGTCGCCGCGATGGATTCGCGGCAGGCGGGATCGGATGCCCGGGCCAGCCAGCCGTCGGCTACCGTGACATCCTCGGGCGGCGCGCCGAACAGCGGCGAGGCACGGTCGGCCACGGCGCGGTCGATCAGCACCTGCCGTGCCGCGCTGGCTGCCGCCTGCACGGCCGGCGCCACGCTGGCCACCGTCTGCGAGCCGCCGGCGATCGGCGCGTCGGGGAAGGCGGTGTCGCCAAGCTCGAAGCGGATCTGCGCAGGCGGCATTCCCAGCGCTTCGGCCGCGACCTGCGTCATCACGGTATAGGTGCCGGTGCCCAGGTCGTGCGTCGCGCAGCGGATGCAGGCGCTGCCGTCCGGCTCGATGATGGCGGTGGCGGTGGCCGCCTGCCGCATCGCCGGATAGGTCGCGGTGGCCACGCCCATGCCGGCCAGCTTGCCATCGGCGCGCATGCTGCGCGGGGTCGGGTCGCGTTGCCACCAGCCAAATTCGTCCGCGCCGAGACGAAAGCACTCGCTCATCCGCCGGCTGGAGAATGGCAGGTTCTGGCTCAGGTCGGTATCGGTATCGTTGCGCAGCCGCAGCTCGACCGGATCCACCTTCAGCGCATGGGCCAGCTCGTCCAGCGCCGATTCGAGCGCGAAGCTGCCGCTGGCATCGCCGGGCGCGCGCATGAAGGTCGGCGTGCCGATATGCAGCTTGACGAGGCGATGGCTGGTATGGACGGTCGGGCAGCCATAGAGCAGCCGCGTCATCATCGCGGCGGGCTCGACCCAGTCTTCCAGATACGAGGTCGCCGTCACCACGTCGTGGCGCAGGCCGGTCAGTGTGCCGTCCTCGCGCGCGGCGGCCAGTACGCGCTGTTCGGTCGGCGGCCGCTCGCCGGCGAGGCCAAACAGCTGCGGGCGCTCGACCGCCAGCTTGACGGGACGGCCCACCGCGCGCGCCGCCATCGCGGCCAGCACCACATGCGACCAGACCGAGCCCTTGCCGCCGAAGCCGCCGCCGACGAAGGGGCAGATCACGCGGACCTTGTCGGCCGGGATGCCGAAGGTCTTGGCCACGGCCTTGCGCACGCCGGCCACGTACTGTGTCGCGTCGTACAGCGTCAGCGTGTCGCCGTCCCACGCGGCGATGGTGGCGTGCGGCTCCATCGCGTTGTGGTGCTGCATCGGCGTGGTGTAGGTCGCGTCGATCGTGGTCGTGGCCTCGCGCATCGCCGCATTGAGGTCGCCGCGCGCGGTGTCCGCCGACTCGTTCTTGACCTTGCGCGGTTCGTAGGCCCGCGCCTTGGCCTTGGCGAAGTCCAGCGTCGCCGGCTGCCGGCGATAGGCGATGCGCAGATGGCGCGCGGCCTCGCGGGCCTGGTCCAGCGTATCGGCTACGACCAGCGCGATCGGCTGGTTGTTGTAGCGCACGCTGGTGTCCTGCAGCAGGTTCATCACGCGGCCGGCAGGCATCTCGCCCGCGGCCGCCTTGCCGTTCTTCGGCAGCCGGGGCGCGTTGAACGGGGTCATCACCAGGCGAACGCCGGGCATCCGCTCCGCCGCGCCGGTGTCGATCGATGCCACCTCGCCGGCGGCAATGGTACTGGTGACCATGATCGCCTGCAGCACGTTGGGCAGCTGGTGGTCGGCGGTGTAGTGCGCGCGCCCGGTGACCTTCAGCACGCCGTCGACGCGGTCGACATGGTGGCGGGCGATATCCGGCACGCTCCCGCCAACGTTCCCGGTGGGGTTCTCCCGCAAGCTCATCGCATGCCTCCCGCGATGGACAGCGCCCGGATCACCGCGCGCTGCGCCAGTTCGACCTTGAAGGCGTTGCCAGGGCAGGGCTGCGCGCCCTGCACCGACAGCGTGGCGGCCTGGCGCAGCGCGGTCCCGTCCAGCGGACGATCGCGCAGCGATTGCTCGGCCGCCTGCGCGCGCCACGGCTTGTGCGCGACGCCACCCAGCACGATGCGCGCCGCGCGCACGATGCCGCCGTCCAGTTGCAGCGCGGCGGCGACCGATACCAGCGCGAACGCATAGCTGGCGCGGTCGCGCACCTTCAGATAGTGGCAATGGGCGCCGCAGCGCGACGGCGGCAATTCCACCGCGACGATCAGCTCGCCGGCCTCGAGATTGGTATCGCGCTCCGGTGTGTCCCCGGGCAGGCGGTGAAAGTCCTCCACGGGGATGCGGCGCTCGCCTCCCGCGCAGCGCACGACCACTGATGCGTCCAACGCCACCAGCGCCACGCACATGTCCGACGGATGCGTGGCGATGCAATGCTCGCTCGCGCCGAGAATCGCATGCTGGCGCTGCACGCCGTCGCGCGCGGCGCATCCCGAGCCGGGGTCGCGCTTGTTGCAGGCGTCGAAGCCAATGTCGTAGAAGTAATGGCAGCGCGTGCGCTGCATCAGATTGCCGCCGATCGTCGCCATATTGCGCAACTGCGGCGAGGCGCCGGCCAGCAGCGCGGCCTGCAGCAGCGGATAGTGCCCGCGCACCAGCGGATGATCGGCGGCATCGGCATTGCCGACCATCGCGCCAATGCGGATGCCGCCATCGGGCGTTGCGTCGATGCTTGCCAGCGGCAGCCGGCCGACATCGACCAGCCGCTGTGGCCGTTCGACGCCGGCCTTGATCAGATCGAGCAGATTGGTGCCGCCCGCGACGAAGCGCGCGCCGGGCTGCTTGCCCAGCTGCAGCGCCGTGTCGAGGCTGTCGGCGCGGTCGTAGTCGAATGAATGCATGGCGGCGGTCCCGGGCTCAGCGGGAATCGATATGCCCATCCCCGGCGCGATGCGTGTCGCCGCCGCCGTCGTGCGCCGCGACCGACCGGATCGCTGCAACGATATTGGGATAGGCCCCGCAGCGGCACAGGTTGCCGCTCATCCGCTCGCGGATCTCGTCGTCGGTCAGCGCCGCCGCCGAGTGCGCCCCGTGCGCCGATTGCCCCGGCGGCGTTACCGCGCTGGCCCGGCCGTCGCGCGCCTCGGCCAGCATCGCCACCGCCGAGCAGATCTGGCCCGGCGTGCAGTAGCCGCATTGCAGCGCGTCATGCGCGACGAAGGCGGCCTGCATCGGATGCAGGCGGCCGCCGTCGGCCAGTCCCTCGATGGTGGTGATGTCGCGATCTTCCTGCATTACCGCCAGCGTCAGGCAGGCATTGATGCGGCGGCCATCGATCAGCACCGTGCACGCCCCGCACTGGCCGCGGTCGCAGCCCTTCTTGGTGCCGGTCAGGCCCAGTTGTTCGCGCAGCGCGTCCAGCAGCGTGGTGCGGGGCTCGACCGTCACGACATGCAAGGCGCCGTTGACGCGCAGTTCGATGGTGCGGGCCGGTACGGACGCGAACGCCGAGGTGTCGGCGGCAGGGGGCGAAGATGGGGCCAGGGCGCTGGCCGGCTCCGAATGCGTCAAGGACATGGGGCAATCCGCTTCGACGGGAGTTGCCGCGCCACGTGGCGGCAATACCTCGTTCGAGCAAATTCGGTGCCCAACGGGGAGGGGTGCGGCGCGATGCGCCTGGACGGGTGTCGCGAGCGCCAGTGTCGGCGCCCGCGCGATGAAAGCCTTGTAAGAATTGCGCGCCGGAGAACGCGCGATGGCGGTCGCCGGCGGCACGTCGCCCCCCCTTGCGCGAGGACGATGTGCTATCGCAGCATGGCGGTCATCACACCTGCGTGATGAATTTGGTCACCAGGTAGCCGTCGAAGGTCTCCATGCCGCCTTCGCTGCCGATGCCGGAGTCCTTGATGCCGCCGAACGGCGTCTCGGCCAGTGCCATGCCGAAATGGTTGATATTGACCATGCCGGCCTCGAGCCCGTTGGAGACCAGCGTCGCGGTCTTCAGCGAGTTGGTGAAGACATACGAGGCCAGGCCGTACGGCAGGCTGTTGGCGCGCCGCAGCGCTTCCTCGGCGTCCTTGAAGCGCGTCACCGGCGCCACCGGGCCGAACGGCTCGTCGACCATCAGCCTGGCGTCGTCGGGCAGGTCGGTGACCACCGTGGGCGCGAAGAAATATCCCTTGCTGCCGATGCGCGCGCCGCCGGCGACGACCTTGCCGCCGCGATGGCTGGCATCGTCGAGGAACTGCTCCATCGAGGCGATGCGGCGCTCGTGCGCGAGCGGACCCATCTGCGTGCCGTCCTCCAGGCCGTCGCCGACCTTGATCGAACCCATGACCTCGGTGAAGCGGGCCAGGAAGCGGTCGTAGGCCTTTTCCTGGACGTAGAAACGGGTCGGCGATACGCAGACCTGGCCGGCATTGCGGATCTTGAAGCGGGCCAGCATCTCGGCGGCCGGTTCGATATCGGCGTCGTCGAACACCAGCACCGGCGAATGGCCGCCAAGCTCCATCGTCACGCGCTTCATGTGCGCGCCGGCCAGCGCGGCCAGCTGCTTGCCGACGGGCACCGAGCCGGTGAACGAGATCTTGCGCACGATCGGCGATTCGATCAGATAGGTCGAGACCTCGCTCGGCACGCCCCAGACGATGTTCAGCACGCCCGGCGGCAGGCCGGCATCGTGGAACAGCTGGGCCAGCGCGACCACGGCGCTGGGCGAATCCTCCGGACCCTTCAGGATCAGCGTGCAGCCCGCGCCGAGCGCCGACACGATCTTGCGGATCGCCTGGTTGAAGGGGAAGTTCCACGGCGTGAAGGCCGCGCAGACGCCGATCGGTTCGCGCACGACGATCTGCCGCACGTTCGGATTGCGCGGCGGAATCACGCGGCCATAGATGCGGCGGCATTCCTCGGCATGCCAGTCGGCATGCTCGGCGCAGATCATCACTTCCGCGACCGCCTCGGCCAGCGGCTTGCCCTGGTCCAGCGTGATATTGCGGCCGATTTCTTTCGCGCGCTCGCGGGTCAGCTCGCCGACGCGGCGCAGGATCTTCGCGCGCTCCAGCGGCGAGGTCTTCTTCCAGCTGTCGAAGGCGCGCTGCGCGGCCGCCAGGGCGCGGTCCAGATCCGCGGTGCTGGCGTGCGGCAGTTTGCCCAGCACTTCCTGCGTGGCGGGATTGATCACGTCCTGTTCGCGGCGGCCGCCGCCTTTGACGAACTCCCCATCGATATAAAGGGCGAGGTCCTGGTACATGGCTTCTCCTGTGTCCTGTGTCCTGTGTCGTAAGTGCTGGGTCCGCTGTCGGGAATTGGGGGTGGGGCCGAGCGGGCGCCCCCCGGCTCCGAACCCGTTAGCTTACCGCGTCGGGCATGGACGCGTGGCTCGCCTGTCTGGCGCCTTCGATGGCCGTTCCTTTCAACGAGCCTACATCTCGCTTTCACATGCCTTTCAAAAAGCATCACGGCATGATGCAAGCGTGCATTTGTTGCCGTGGTTAACCCTGAAACCAGACAACTGAAAGGGCGCTGAAAGCACGCTTCTCTAACGTTGCATCCGCTTTCGGCACAGAGCCTGTGCCGTGCGGCTTTGCATTTAACGAGGAGAATCATGTTGCGCATACGCAGCCAAAAGGACTTCGCCTCCGGCCTGATGTTCGTGCTGGTCGGCCTGGGCTTTTCCTTTGTCGCTCGCGGCTATTCGATGGGGACGGCCGCGAAGATGGGTCCCGGATATTTCCCCTTCCTGCTCGGCCTGGTGCTGGCCGGACTCGGCGCGCTGGTGCTGCTGAGCTCGCTGTCGAGCAAGGGCGAGGAAGACCGGATGGAGCGCTGGGACATCAAGATCCTGCTGTGGATCCTGGGTTCGGTGGTGCTGTTCGGCCTGTTGCTCAAGCCGCTCGGCATGGTGCTGTCGGTATTCGTGCTGGTCATCGTGTCGTCGATGGCCAGCCATGAATTCAGCTGGAAGGGCGCGCTGCTCAACAGCGTGGTGCTGGTGCTGATCAGCATGGGCGCCTTCGTCTACGGCATCAACCTGCAGATGCCGGTGTGGCCGGCGTTCATCACGGGCTAAGGAGCGCGCAGATGGAATTGCTTGAACATTTGACGCTCGGCTTCTCGACCGCGCTGTCGTTCCAGAACCTGGCCTACGCCTTCCTCGGCTGCCTGCTCGGCACGCTGATCGGCGTGCTGCCGGGCCTCGGCCCGCTCGCGACGATCGCGATGCTGCTGCCGATCACGTACACGCTGCCGCCGGTGGCCGCGCTGATCATGCTGGCCGGCATCTACTACGGCGCGCAGTACGGCGGCTCGACCACCGCGATCCTGGTCAACCTGCCGGGCGAATCGTCGTCGGTGGTGACCACGATCGACGGCTACCAGATGGCGCGGCGCGGACGTGCGGGCGTGGCGCTGGCCACCGCCGGCCTCGGCTCGTTCTTCGCCGGCTGCGTGGCCACGCTGATCCTGGCGGCCTTTGCCGGCCCGCTGTCGGAGCTGGCCTTCAAGTTCGGCCCCGCCGAATACTTCTCGCTGATGGTGCTGGGCCTGATCGGCGCCGTGGTGCTGGCCTCGGGTTCGCTGGTCAAGGCGATCTCGATGATCGTGCTGGGCCTGCTGCTCGGCCTGGTCGGCACCGACGTCAACTCCGGCGCGGCACGCTTCTCGTTCGACATCCCGGAACTGACCGACGGCATCGACTTCGTCGCGCTCGCCATGGGCATGTTCGGCTTTGCCGAGATCATCGCCAACCTGGAGCAGAAGGAGAACCGCGAGACCTTCACCGATCGCGTGACCAACCTGTTCCCGACCAAGGCCGACTTCAAGCGGATGATGCCGGCCGTGCTGCGCGGTACCGCGCTCGGCTCGGCGCTGGGCATCCTGCCTGGCGGCGGCGCCTCGCTGGCTTCGTTCGCGGCGTACACGCTGGAGAAGAAGTCGTCGAAGTACTCGCACGAGTTCGGCAAGGGCGCGATCGAAGGCGTGGCGGGTCCGGAATCGGCCAACAACGCCGCGGCGCAGACCTCGTTCATCCCGCTGCTGACGCTGGGCATTCCGCCCAACGCGGTGATGGCGCTGATGGTCGGTGCGATGACGATCCACAACATCCAGCCGGGTCCGCAGGTGATGACCAGCAACCCCTCGCTGTTCTGGGGGCTGATCGCCTCGATGTGGATCGGCAACCTGATGCTGATCATCCTGAACCTGCCGCTGATCGGCATCTGGGTCAAGCTGCTGACCGTGCCGTATCGCTTCCTGTATCCGGCGATCCTGGTGTTCTGCGGCATCGGCGTCTATTCGGTCAACAACCAGACCTTCGACGTCTTCATGGCCGCGGGCTTCGGCGTGGTGGGCTATCTGTTCCTGAAGCTCAAGTGCGAACCGGCGCCGCTGCTGCTCGGCTTCGTGCTCGGACCGATGATGGAAGAGAACTTCCGCCGCACGCTGCTGCTCTCGCGTGGCGAGTTCTCGGTGTTCTTCACCCGTCCGCTGTCGATGGGCCTGCTGATTGCCGCCGCGGCGCTGGTGGCGGTGGTGGCGCTGCCCTCGATCAAGGCCAAGCGCGAAATCGCCTTCCAGGAGGAGTAGAGAGAAACCGGGCCGGCCGGCGCCACGGAGCCATTCCGGGCGCCGACCGGCCCGGTCGTTTTGCGCATGTCTATCGTTGCATGAAAAGACCAACCATCGATAGTCTCGTTTCCCGGCTCTATATCCTGAAGTTCGTGCAGTCCAGTCCGGCCACGGTGCTCGCTCTCGTCGAGCGGCTGCGCGAACATGGCATCGAGAAGAACATCCGCTCGCTGCGCCCGATCCTGCGCAGCCTGCTGATCGCACGGGCGATCACCGCGGAACTGGTCGAAGGCAACGGCCGGGTCTACTCGATCACCGACAGCGGCCGCGAAGAGCTGGACGCCTACCTGTCCCATCTCGATGTGCTGCAAAACGAAATCGGCGGCGACCGTTGAGGCCGCCGCCGATTGTCGTTTGAGCTTCCGGTCTTGTTCACCCCTCTGCCCCTGAGGGGCGAGGGAGAACAACGTCGCGAGAAGGCGAGCCCTCGTTACTGGCTGACCAGCTCGATGGCCGTCTGCGAGTCGTCGTTGGCCTTGGCCACCAGCACCTTGATGTTGTTCGGCACGGCGGATGCGATGCCATCGACCGGGATCGGCATGATCAGCCAGTCGGCGTTGTTGTCGATCGTGATCGCGCCCGAGCTGAAGATCACCTGCTTGGTACCCGCGGTGGTAATGCGGATCTGGTAGTTGTTGCCGCCGTCGAACTCGTTCGAGTCCTGGCCCGAGGCCGGCACCGCCGACTTGTAGGCCACGTTGGCGAAGGTCGGGTTGACCGTATTCAGATCCACCGACGGGGCGGTCACGTAGATATCGACGTTCTGCGCATTGAACGCGGCGTTGACCGCGCGCACCCGGGCCTTGTTCGACAGCAGGCCCTTCTCGTACGGATCGTCGATCACCAGCGTGTCGGCGCGATCGTCGCCCGGCAGCGCCACGATCGTGTACTTGTGACCGGTGGCTGCGTCGACCTGGGCGCGGCCCACTTCGGTCTGCGTGCCGGCGGCGTTGAACGTGAACAGGTGGTTGCCGTCATCGACGTCCGAATAGCGGGCGACGAACTTGTACGGAATATTCTGCAGGGACGTCCGCGCGCCGTTCTGATAGACGTCGAGATTGAGGGTGGTCGGGATCGGAGGCACGGCGTGAATCACGCGCGTTTGTGGTTCGTTCAGGCCGAGACGGTCGTCGATGCCATCATCGCCGCCGCCGCATGCCGCCAGCATGGCGCTGGCCGCCACCATCAGTCCCAGTGCAATCCCGGATTTCGAGAACAGCTTCATGGATTTCCCCTTGCAGGTGAAATGAAATCGAAGAAGTTACGGGGCCGCCCGCGTCGTGCCACTCGAGGCCAAGGGTTGGCGAATCCGTTGGCATGGTCAGCCAACGGATTGCCGCATTCCTGGTGGTGGTCCGGGTCCGGCCGCGTGCCGTGATGGAACGATAGTGGGGGTGCCGGTGACTCGAAACGCTGCGCTCTCCGATATAGCTGTCGGAGAAATCCGACAGCCTCCTGCGTCACACCCGCCAGCCCAGCCCTGGCAACGAATCGCGCGCCGCAGTTCCGCATGGCGGAAGAGCGAGGGTAATAAGAAGCAGTTCGTCTACCGTTGTTTGCCATTGTTTTAACTAGCAAGGCATCTCATCCTTCACCCCGCTTGCTTTTTTCCAATTTTTCGTCACACTTGCCGGGATAGCTGACCGAGCACGATGTCGACAATCACAAACGGGGCGGGGATAGTGGCCAGGTCGGAGGCGATGGCGGCTGGCGCGGTTCCGGCGGCGGACACCGATCCGTTGACCGGGGTAGCAAGCCGCCCATTCTTCTTGAGCAAGCTCGAAGCACGCCTGCAGACCGAGGCCGTGCCGCGCTGCGCGCTGGTGCTGATCGGCATCGACGACTTCCGCGCCTTCAATGACATGCACGGTCATCGCGAGGGTGACCGCATCCTGCAGCAGATGGCCCGCCGCTTGCGCGACGCTTCGCCGCGCGATGCCGTGATCGGCCGCACCGGCGGCGACGAGTTCGCCGTGCTGCTGCCCTCGATCTACGATCCCACACTGGTTCGCCACGTCAGCGCGGCGATCCTGTCGCTGCTGTCCGAGCCGTATGACTGCAATGGCCACCGCCACTATGTGCTGGCGAGCCTGGGTGCCTGCGTGATGCCGGCCGGCGGCGACAATGCCTCGGATGCGCTGGCCTCGGCCAGTCTGGCGCTGGCACGGGCCAAGCGCGATGGCGGCCGCACGATTCGTTTCTTCAAGGCGCAGATGCGCGCCGACGTGACCAGCCGTCTGTCGCTGGTGCAGGCCTTGCGCGAAGCCTATGCGTAGCGGCAATTCGAGCTGCTGTACCAGCCCCAGGTCGATCTGCGCGATGGCCGCATCGTCGGCGCCGAGGCGCTGATGCGCTGGCGCCATCCGACCCAGGGCCTGCTGGCTCCCGCAGCCTTTATCGATGCGCTGGCTGCCAGCAGCGTCGCGATCGACGTGGGCATGTGGCTGCTGCAGACGGCGTGCGCGCAGGCGCGGACCTGGTCGCTGCAGTTCGAGCAGGCGCCGCGCGTGGCGATCAACCTGTTCGCGGCGCAACTGGCCGAAAGCCGCCTGCTGACCGAGGTTCGGCACGTGCTGCGCGAGCTTGCGCTGGAGCCGAACCGGCTGGAACTGGAGATCACCGAGACCATCGCCCTGCAGCAGGGCGACGAGGTGTCCGGCCAACTGCAGACGCTGCGCCGCGATGGCGTGACGCTGACGTGCGACGACTTTGGCACCGGCTATGCGTCGCTGAGCTTCCTGAAGACCTTCCCGGTCGACCGCATCAAGATCGATCAGTCCTTCATCCGCAACGTGACACAGGACCCGGTCGACGCGGCCATCGTCCGCTCGGTGATCAATGTCGGCGCCAGCCTGCACATCGGCGTGATCGCCGAGGGCGTCGAGACGGTCGAGCAGCGCGATTTCCTGCTGGCGAACGGCTGCCACGAGGTCCAGGGCTATCTGTACGGCAAGCCGATGCCGGCGGATCAGCTGACCGACCGCTTGTACGAGCAGCAGCGGCTGGCCAGGGACTGAAAGTCACGAAGGAGCGCAGACGCAAAGGACCGGAAAGGGCCGAAGATCCGAAGGGCGCGGACATCCGGACCGTGAAAACGACGATCCCCGCCGCAGCGGGGATCGCCAGCGAAAGGGCCCGTTGCGGGCCCTTTCCTTTTGCCGCCTGCGCGGGTCGCTCCCTTATTTCGCCAGCTCCGACAGCCGCACCTGGCTGATCTTGCCGCCCTGGACCCAGCCGACCACGGTATCGGCCATCGAACCGCCCTTGGCATCGATGCCGTCGATCTCGTTCGGGTTGAGCTCCTTCGGCAGCGTCTTCATCGCGTCGGGCATCTTGGCGCGGATCGCCGTGGCGTCGGTGGTGGTGCCGGCCAGCTTCATCGCGTTGGCCAGCGTATGCACCATCGTGTAGTTCAGCGACATCTCGGTGGTCGCATCCTTGCCGTCGTGCAGCTTCTTGTACTTGTTGTTGAAGGCCTGCGTCGCCGGCCGGCTGTCGCTGTTCAGCGGCAGCACGCCGATGGCGCCCTCCAGCATGCCCAGACCGTTGGTCACGCGCGCCATTTCATCGAGCTTGGCCTGGTCCATCACGATGAAGCCGCCCTTGAAGCCGAGTTCGCGAGCCTGCTTGACGACCAGTGCGGTCGGCTCGGACGGGCCGCCGACGAACAGCACGTCCGGCTTGTCGGCGATCACGCGCGACACGCCGCTGTAGAAGTCGGTCGCCTTGGTATAGGACATCGGGTTGTTGCCGACGACCTTGCCGCCCGCCTTCTCCCAGGCCGGCACGAAGGCCTGCACCCACGCCTTGGCGTAGTCGTGGTCGGCCGGCACCAGCGCGACGTTCTTGCCGAAGCGCTTCATCTGCGCCTTGACGAACGGTTCGATATAGCCGGTGTACGCCGGCGGGATGCGGATCGTCAGCTTGTTGCCGGCGTCGGTGATGCGCGGCACGCTGGAGTACGCCATCACGATGAACTTCTCTTGTTCGTTGAAGGCCTGCAGCGCGAAGATACCGCCCGAATGCGGCACGAACACGGCCGGCGTCTTGTGCTGCTGCACCAGGCGGCGCGCGTTGATCGCGGATTCCGCCGGCGCGTACTTGTCGTCGAGCGCGACCACTTCGAACTTGACCTTCTTGCCGCCCACCTCGACGCCGCTGGCGTTCAGCTCGTCGACCGCCATCTGGATGCCCGACAGCACGTTCTTGCCGTACAGCGCGGCGCCGCCCGACAGCGGGCCGGTGTAGCCGAGCTTGACCACTTCCTGCGCGAAGGCCGCGCCGGTGGCCAGCAAGGCGGCCAGCGCGGTGGCCGCCAGCGGCAACAGCTTGCGGCGGGGTTTGGTGGCGTTCTGCATGTTCCGTCTCCTTAAACGATGAAAGTGCCATCGGGTCGTGGCCCGGATGGTCCTGGTTGAATGCGGTGTTGTCCCGATTGGCGCGGGCGAGCCGTTGTGCGCGGCATCACCCGCCGATATAGGCCCGGCGCACGCCCTCGTCATTGAGCAGCGAATCGCGATCGCCCTTCATCACGATGCGCCCGCCCTCGATCACGTAGCCGCGATGGGCGATGCCCAGCGCCGCATAGGCGTTCTGCTCGGCCAGCAGCACGGTGGTGCCGGCACGGTTGATGCGCTGGATCACCTCGAACATCTGCTTGACCACCAGCGGCGCCAGCCCCAGCGACGGCTCGTCGAGCAGCAGCGCGCGCGGCCGGCCCATCAGCGCGCGGCCGAGCGCGACCATCTGCTGCTGGCCGCCCGACAGCGAGCCGGCGGGATCGTCCTTCTTCTGCTGCAGGATCGGGAACAGCTCGTAGACCTCCTCCAGCGAGCGCTTGATGCCGGCGCTGTCGCGGCGATGCACGTAGGCGCCGAGCGTCAGGTTCTTCTGCACGCTCATCGCCGGGAACAGCTTGCGGCCCTCGGGGCAGTGCACCAGCCCGGCCTGCACGATCTGCGACGGCTTCATGCCGGAAAGCTCGCGGCCGTCGAAGCGCATGCTGCCGCCGCTGGTCCGGTGGATGCCGCTCATCGCCAGGAAGATCGAGCTCTTGCCGGCGCCGTTCGCGCCGAGCAGCACCACCAGTTCGCCGGCCTTGGCGTGCAGCGTGATGTTGTCGAGCGCGCGGAAGCTGCCGTAGGAAAGCGATACGCGTTCAAGCTGCAACATGGTCGGCTCCCAGATAGGCTTCGATGACCTGCGGATTGCGCTGGATTTCCGCCGGCGTGCCCTCGGCGATCTTCTCGCCGTAGTTCAGCACCATGATCTTGTCGGCCAGCCGCATGATCATGTCCATCTTGTGTTCGATCAGGCAGACCGTCTTGCCGTGCCGGACCATCTTGCGGATCAGCTCGGCCAGGCCCACGGTCTCCTCGGGGTTGACGCCGCCGGCCGGTTCGTCGAGCAGCAGCAGCTCGGGGCCGGTGGCCAGCGCCAGCGCGAAGGCGACGCGCTTGCGCTCCTCCTGCGTGATGTCGGACGCCACCTCGTGCGCGAGGTGCGACAGCCCGACGAAGTCCAGCGCCTCCTCGGCCTTGTCGCGGCACAGCCGCTCTTCCTCACGCAACCGCTTCGTGTTGAACAAGACGTCGCGCGGGCCCGCATGCGTGCGCAGCCGGTGGCCGACGATCAGGTTGTCGAGCACGGTGGCGCGATCGAACAGCGCGGTGGCCTGGAAGGTCCGCGCGATGCCCATCCGCGCGATGTGGTCGGCGCGCTTGCCGGCCACGTTGGTGCCCTTGAACAGTACCTCGCCCGAAGTCGGCGCATGGGTGCCGGCGACCAGGTTGAAGAACGTCGTCTTGCCGGCGCCGTTGGGGCCGATGATCGCGTTGATATGGCCGGCCTCGAAGGTCACCGAGACGTCGTTGACCGCGGTCAGCCCGCCGAATTTCTTGGTCAGGTTGCGGATCTCAAGCATGGTCGGCTCCGGCGGAAGCGGGGGCGGGGGCAGCGGCCTTGCCGTCGGCCGCATCGGCG
Organism: Cupriavidus gilardii; assembly: GCF_008801915.1. Taxonomy (GTDB): domain Bacteria; phylum Pseudomonadota; class Gammaproteobacteria; order Burkholderiales; family Burkholderiaceae; genus Cupriavidus; species Cupriavidus gilardii. The sequence goes on along the minus strand of NZ_VZOV01000013.1, from coordinate 109 downwards.
GCGGCGTGGCCACCATCGGCGCGGCCGCGGTGCGGCGTGCCTGGCGCTTCAGGTACGACCCGACGATGCCGTCGGGCAGGAAGATGATCAGCAGGACCAGCACCGGGGC
>NZ_VZOV01000012.1 GCF_008801915.1 Cupriavidus gilardii | reverse complement strand
AGCACTTGATAACTTTTGAGCCACGGATCCGAAGACCCGCTGTGACTGCCGCTATCGAGCGCCCACACTTATCGGTTGTTCGTTTGTTAAAGAACTGCGCGGCCGGCTTTGCCGTTCGCGTCGCTGCATTGTCAGCAGCAGAGAAACGAGATTATGCAGAACATTTCGCTTCTCGTCAACAGGTTGTCAGCACTTTTTTGCTGCGGCTCCAGCACCGCAGCGCCTTCGCCTTCCCCGCCAACCCCGCCGCCGTTCGGCTGCGAGGGGGCGAATATTAAGGGAGCGTGACAGCCATTGCAAGCGCTTTTTCACGCCGCCGCTGACGTGCCCTAAGCTGCCTCCTTGAGTCGCCGCCACAAGGTCGTGGGACTGATGCCCAGCAGGTGGCACGCCGCGGTGCGATCCCCACCGCATTCGTCCAGCACACGGCGAATATGTTCCGCCTGGGACGAACGGGCCACACCGGCCAGCGAACGGTTGCCCGCTCGCGCACTGACCGCCACAGAGGGCGTCGCCTCCTTCCCTTCGCTGCCGAACAACTCGGGAACGGTCGCCTGCAACTCGCGCACCAACGCCCGCTCCTCCAGCGCCCTCCCCGCCAGCAACACGGCGATCCGTTCCACCACGTTCTCCAGCTCACGGATATTGCCGGGCCAGCCATACGCGGCCAGCCGGCTGCGCGCCGCTTCCGGCAGGCTGCCCGGACGCGGCAGCCCGAGCCGTTGCTGCGCGCGCCGGTACAGCAGCTCGGCCAGTTCCGGCAGGTCGACCTTGCGTTCGCGTAGCGGCGGCATGGCGATACGCAGGATATTCAACCGGTAATAGAGGTCCTGCCGGAAGGCGCCGTCGCGCACGAGCGCGGCAAGATCCCGGTGGGTGGCGGCGATCACGCGCACATTGACCGGCACCGCATCGACGCCGCCGATCGGCAGCACCTGCTTTTCCTGCAGCACGCGCAGCAGCCGCGTCTGCAGCGCGGGCGGCATGTCGCCGACCTCGTCCAGGAACAGCGTGCCGTTGTGCGCCGATTCGAACAGGCCAGCCTTGCCGCCGCGCCGGGCGCCGGTGAACGCGCCCTCCTCGTAGCCGAACAGTTCGCTCTCGAGCAGCGCCTCCGGAAACGCCGCGCAATTGACCGCGACGAACGGAAACGCGCGGCGCGGACTGGCGTCGTGCATGCCCTGCGCCAGCACCTCCTTGCCGGTACCGCTCTCCCCACTGATCAGCACGGTCGAATCGACCGCCGCATAGCGCCGCGCCAGTTCGCGCAACTGGCGCATGGCCGGCGATTCGCCTGCCAGATCGTCGAGCCGGTAACGAACGCCGGTGGTGCGCGCACTGGCGCGCCGGCGCAGATGACGGTCGACGCGCTGAATCGCATTGGCATCCTGGATCGTCAGCACCGCACCGGCCGGGCCGCCCTCCGTCACGATCGGAATCCGGTTGACCACGACCATGCGATCGCCCAGCTTGTGGATCGCCTCGAGCTCCTTGGTGCCGGTCCGCATCACGCTGTCCAGCGACAGATCGGGCGCGAGACCCTGCAACTTGCGGCCGACCGCATCGGCGGCCGGCGTACCCAGAAAGCGCTCCATCGCCGGATTGAACGACTGGATCCGCCCGTCGGCATCGACGGCCGCGACGCCTTCGTTCAGATGCGCAAGGATCGTATTGACGTACTCCCGCCGGCTCGATTCGATGCGCCGCAACCGCGCCGCCTCGATCGCGTCCTCGAGCGCAAGCTTGACCGACTGCCCCGAGTACAGGAACACCCCGGTCAACCCGAGCCGGTCCGCAAGCTCGGTCACGAGCCCCGGCCCGACCACGACCTCGATGCCCTCCTGCCGCAGCGCCTTGACGCGGACCGCGGCGTCATCCTCGGTCAGATACGTGTACGACGGAATCGGCAGATCGAACGCGCGGGCGAACTCGTCGACTTCCGGGTAGGTAGCGGCGTGCGTCACCAGCGCGACCCGCGGCGAGATGCGCCGCGCGGTGGCGAGCGCGCTGAGCACGTCGAACCCGGTCACCTTGACCAGCGTGACCGGCACGTCCACATGCTGGCGCAGATAGGCCCCATTCGAGCCGGCGGCGACCACCGCGTCGAGCCGCCCTTCCCTGGCCTCCCGCGCGATCGCGGTGGCGGCGGCCTCGTAGCCTTTGCCGACCAGCCGAAAGTCGGCCTGGGCGGCATAGGAAGGAATCAGATCGGCGAACGCGCGCGACAGGCGGCTGATGCCGACCGCCCAGATGCGAGGCCGGCCAGGGGGGATGGGGGTAGCGGGAGTCATCGATCGAAAGAAAAAACCGAACGCCGCAAGCCGCGGCCAGCGGATGAACAAAAGCGGCCACAATAGGACGTTGACGCACTGTCGCCGCATTCTGCGCCCTCCGGTGCTGCATTTCAATCCACCATCATGGAATTCAAATTTGAAATGCAAATGGAGCGCCGCGTACATCACCTGAAGTGGCGGAAGACCCGGCAATCCCTTGCCCGGCCTGACCAAACCGGGCTTGGTCGCCGCCAGGCCAGCCCTTGGCACGCCGCTTGCGCTCAGCCTGCATTCCGCTCACCAGGACGCCACCATGACCCTGACTTCCCAAGACCTGGCCCGCTCGGCGGGCGCCCGTTTCCGCCAGGCGCTGGCCGACGAGCAGCCGCTGCAGGTCGTCGGCACCATCAACGCCAACCACGCCCTGCTGGCCAAGCGCGCCGGCTACCGCGCGATCTATCTGTCCGGCGGCGGTGTCGCGGCCGGCTCGCTGGGTCTGCCCGACCTCGGCATTTCGAACCTCGACGACGTGCTGACCGACATCCGCCGCATCTCGGACGTCTGCGACGTGCCGCTGCTGGTCGATGTCGACACGGGCTTCGGCGCCTCGGCGTTCAACGTGGCTCGTACCACCCGCTCGCTGATCAAGTTCGGCGCGGCCGCGATGCACATCGAGGACCAGGTCGGCGCCAAGCGCTGCGGCCACCGGCCCAACAAGGAGATCGTCTCGCAGGACGAGATGGTCGACCGCATCAAGGCCGCGGTCGATGCCCGCACCGACGAGCATTTCGTCATCATGGCGCGCACCGATGCGCTGGCGGTCGAGGGCCTGGACAAGGCGATCGAACGCGCGGTGGCCTGCGTCGAGGCCGGCGCCGATGCGATCTTCCCCGAGGCGATGACCGACCTGTCGATGTACCGCAAGTTCGTCGACGCGGTGAAGGTCCCCGTGCTGGCCAACATCACCGAATTCGGCGCCACGCCGCTGTTCACCCGCGACGAGCTGGCCGGAGCCGGCGTCGCGATGATCCTCTATCCGCTGTCGGCATTCCGCGCGATGAACAAGGCCGCGGAGAACGTCTACGCGGCGATCCGTCGCGACGGCACGCAGCAGAACGTGCTGGACACCATGCAGACGCGCGCCGAGCTCTACGAGAGCATCGGCTACCATGCATACGAACAGAAGCTGGATGCGCTGTTCGCGCAAGCCAAGGCCAAGTAACCAGAACAGAGCGAAGCAAGGAGACGCCATGTCCGAAGCCACTCCGGCGCAAGCCACCCCGAAGCCCAAGAAATCCGTCGCGCTGTCCGGCGTCGTCGCCGGCAATACCGCGCTGTGCACGGTCGGCCGCAGCGGCAACGACCTGCACTATCGCGGCTACGACATCCTCGACGTCGCCGAGACCTGCGAGTTCGAAGAGATCGCCTATCTGCTGGTGCACGGCAAGCTGCCGACCCAGGCCGAGCTGAACGGCTACAAGACCAAGCTGCGCGCGCTGCGCGGCCTGCCCGCCAACGTCAAGGCGGCGCTCGAATGGGTCCCCGCCTCGGCCCATCCGATGGACGTGATGCGCACCGGCGTGTCGGTGCTCGGCACCGTGCTGCCCGAGAAGGAAGACCACAATCTGCCGGGCGCGCGCGACATCGCCGACCGCCTGATGGCTTCGCTCGGCTCGATGCTGCTGTACTGGTACCACTACAGCCATAACGGCCGGCGCATCGAGGTCGAAACCGACGACGATTCGATCGGCGGCCACTTCCTGCACCTGCTGCACGGCCGCAAGCCCAGCGAGCTGTGGGAGCGTGCGATGCACACCTCGCTGATCCTGTACGCGGAGCACGAATTCAACGCCTCGACCTTCACCGGCCGCGTGATCGCCGGCACCGGTTCCGACATCTACTCGGCAATCTGCGGCGCGATCGGCGCGCTGCGCGGCCCCAAGCACGGCGGCGCCAACGAGGTCGCGTTCGAGATCCAGAAGCGCTACGACACGCCCGACGAGGCACAGGCCGACATCACCCGCCGCGTCGAGAACAAGGAAGTCGTGATCGGCTTCGGCCATCCGGTCTACACGACCGGCGATCCGCGCAACCAGGTGATCAAGGAAGTCGCGCGCCGCCTGTCGAAGGACGCCGGCTCGATGAAGATGTTCGACATCGCCGAGCGGCTCGAGACCACGATGTGGGACATCAAGAAGATGTTCCCCAACCTCGACTGGTTCAGCGCGGTCAGCTACCACATGATGGGCGTGCCGACCGCGATGTTCACGCCGCTGTTCGTGATCGCGCGGACTTCGGGCTGGGCCGCGCACATCATCGAGCAGCGCATCGACAACAAGATCATCCGCCCGAGCGCCAACTACATCGGCCCGGACAACCTGAAGTTCGTGCCGATCGAGAAGCGCCGCTGATCCGGCAGACGCAAACGGAAGCGGCCGCACCACGCGCCCGCTTCCGTACTGTAGTCCCCCGAGACATTCCACGGCGCGCCGAGCACGACCCCGTATCGATCCCCTCCCCATGAATACTGCCTTCCGCAAACCGCTGCCCGGCACGGGCCTGGACTATTTCGACGCACGCGCCGCGGTCGATGCGATCCAGCCCGGCGCCTATGACACGCTGCCCTACACCTCGCGCGTGCTCGCCGAAAACCTGGTGCGCCGCTGCGACCCGTCGCTGCTGACGGCAGCGCTGACGCAGCTGATCGAGCGCAAGCGCGATCTGGACTTCCCGTGGTTTCCCGCGCGCGTGGTCTGCCACGACATCCTCGGCCAGACCGCGCTGGTCGACCTGGCCGGCCTGCGCGACGCGATTGCCGACCAGGGCGGCGATCCGGCCCAGGTCAATCCGGTGGTGCCGGTACAGCTGATTGTCGACCATTCGCTGGCGGTCGAGCACGGCGGTTTCGACAAGGACGCGTTCGCCAAGAACCGCGCGATCGAGGAGCGCCGCAACGAGGACCGCTTCCATTTCATCGAGTGGACTCGCAAGGCGTTCAAGAACGTCGACGTGATCCCGCCGGGCAACGGCATCATGCACCAGATCAATTTGGAGCGGATGTCGCCGGTGATCCATGCGGTCGACGGCGTGGCCTACCCCGACACGCTGGTCGGCACCGACAGCCATACCCCGCACGTCGACGCGCTGGGCGTGATCGCCATCGGCGTGGGCGGCCTCGAGGCCGAGAACGTGATGCTGGGCCGCGCCTCTTGGATGCGGCTGCCGGACATCGTCGGCGTCGAGCTGCGCGGCAAGCCGCAGCCGGGCATCACCGCGACCGATATCGTGCTGGCGCTGACCGAGTTCCTGCGCAGCCAGCGCGTGGTCGGCGCCTATCTCGAGTTCCGCGGCGAAGGCGCGGCCAGCCTGACGCTGGGCGATCGCGCGACCATCTCGAACATGGCGCCCGAATACGGCGCCACCGCCGCGATGTTCTTCATCGACGGCCAGACCATCGACTATCTGCGCCTGACCGGGCGCAGCGACGAGCAGGTGCGCCTGGTCGAGACCTATGCGAAGACCGCCGGCCTGTGGGCCGATACCCTTCAGCACGCCGAATACGAGCGCACGCTGGAGTTCGACCTGTCGACCGTGGTCCGCAACATGGCCGGTCCGTCGAACCCGCACAAGCGCCTGCCGACCACCGCGCTGGCCGAACGCGGCATCGCCGCCAAGTGGGAAGAGGTGCCGGGGCAGATGCCCGACGGCGCCGTGATCATCGCCGCCATCACCAGCTGCACCAACACCAGCAACCCGCGCAACGTGATCGCCGCCGGCCTGCTGGCGCGCAACGCCAACGCGCGCGGCCTGACGCGCAAGCCCTGGGTCAAGTCCTCGCTGGCACCGGGCTCCAAGGTCGTGCAGCTGTATCTGGAAGAAGCCGGCCTGCTGCCCGAACTCGAACGGCTCGGCTTCGGCATCGTCGCGTTCGCCTGCACGACCTGCAACGGCATGTCCGGGGCGCTCGATCCGGCGATCCAGCAGGAGATCGTCGAACGCGATCTGTATGCGACCGCGGTGCTGTCCGGCAACCGCAATTTCGACGGCCGCATCCATCCTTACGCGAAGCAGGCCTTCCTGGCCTCGCCGCCGCTGGTGGTGGCCTACGCGATCGCCGGCACCATCCGCTTCGACATCGAGCGGGACGTGCTGGGCCACGACGCGAACGGCCAGCCGGTGACGCTGAAGGACATCTGGCCGAGCGACGAGGAGATCGACGCGATCGTCGCGCAAAGCGTCAAGCCCGAGCAGTTCCGCAAGGTCTACGAGCCGATGTTCGCGGTGCAGGCCGCCAACGCCGAGACGATCAGTCCGCTGTACGACTGGCGGCCGCAGAGCACCTATATCCGCCGCCCGCCGTACTGGGAAGGCGCGCTGGCCGGCGAGCGCACGCTCAAGGGCCTGCGTCCGCTGGCGGTGCTCGGCGACAACATCACCACCGACCATCTGTCGCCGTCCAACGCGATCCTGCCCGACAGCGCCGCCGGCGAATACCTGGCGAAGATGGGCCTGCCCGAGGAGGACTTCAACTCGTACGCGACCCACCGCGGCGACCACCTGACCGCGCAGCGCGCGACCTTCGCCAACCCGACGCTGGTCAATGAAATGGCGGTGGTCGACGGCAAGGTCAAGAAGGGTTCGCTGGCGCGCATCGAGCCGGACGGCAAGGTCGTGCGGATGTGGGAAGCGATCGAGACCTATATGGAACGCAAGCAGCCGCTGATCATCATCGCGGGCGCCGATTATGGCCAGGGCTCGTCGCGCGACTGGGCGGCCAAGGGTGTGCGGCTGGCCGGCGTCGAGGCGATCGTCGCAGAGGGCTTCGAGCGCATCCACCGCACCAATCTGATCGGCATGGGCGTGCTGCCGCTGGAGTTCAAGCCCGGCACCAACCGGCTGACGCTGCAGATCGACGGCACCGAGACCTTCGACGTGATCGGCGAGCGCAAGCCGCGTGCGGAGCTTACGCTGGTGATCCATCGCAAGAACGGCGAGCGCGTCGAGACCGCGGTGACCTGCCGGCTCGATACCGCCGAGGAAGTGTCGATCTACGAGGCCGGCGGCGTGCTGCAGCGCTTCGCGCAGGACTTCCTCGATTCGACCAAGGCGGCCCAGGCGGCGGCGTCCGCATCGGCGGCGTGAACGCGCCGCGGCGCTCCCCCTTGAACCAGCACGAGGCATCCATGGTTTCTCTTCCCCAGATCCGCATCCCCGCCACCTATATGCGTGGCGGTACCAGCAAGGGCGTGTTCTTCCGGCTGCAGGACCTGCCCGAGGCGGCGCAGTCGCCAGGGCCCGCCCGCGATGCGCTGCTGATGCGTGTGATCGGCAGCCCCGACCCCTACGGCAAGCAGATCGACGGCATGGGCGCGGCCACCTCGAGCACCAGCAAGACGGTGATCGTGTCGCCCAGCACCCGGCCCGACCACGACGTCGATTACCTGTTCGGCCAGGTCGCGATCGACCAGCCCTTCGTCGACTGGAGCGGCAACTGCGGCAATCTGTCGGCCGCGGTAGGCCCGTTCGCGATCGCCGCCGGCCTGGTCGATCCGGCCCGCATCCCGCGCGAGGGCGTTGCCACCGTCCGCATCTGGCAAGCCAATATCGGCAAGACCATCGTCTCGCATGTGCCGATCGTCGACGGCATGGTCAAGGAAACCGGCGACTTCGAGCTGGACGGCGTGACCTTCCCCGCCGCCGAGATCATGCTCGAGTTCATGGACCCGGCCGCCGAGGAGGAAGGCGGCGGCGGCGCGATGTTCCCGACCGGCAACCTGGTCGACGACCTCGAGGTACCGGGCGTCGGCACGTTGAAGGCGACGATGATCAATGCCGGCATTCCCACCATCTTCGTCAACGCCGATGCAATCGGCTACACCGGCACCGAGCTGCAGGAAGCGATCAACGGCGATCCGCAGGCGCTGGCGATGTTCGAGACCATCCGCGCCTACGGGGCCGTGCGCATGGGCCTGATCCAGAACGTCGACGAGGCCGCGCGGCGCCAGCACACGCCCAAGGTGGCCTTCGTCGCCCCGCCGGCCAGCTATACCGCGTCGAGCGGCAAGCCGGTGCGCGCCGAAGACATCGACCTGCTGGTGCGGGCGCTGTCGATGGGCAAGCTGCACCACGCGATGATGGGCACGGCGGCCGTGGCGATCGGCACCGCGGCGGCCATTCCCGGCACGCTGGTCAATCTGGCGGCCGGTGGCGGCAAACGGCAGGCGGTGCGCTTCGGCCACCCGTCGGGCACGCTGCGCGTCGGCGCCGAAGCGGCCCAGGTCGACGGCGACTGGACCGTGAAGAAGGCCATCATGAGCCGCAGCGCGCGGATCCTGATGGAAGGCTGGGTCCGGGTGCCGGGCGACTGGAACCCCGTTGCCTGACGGCTTGCATGCCGGGGCCGCCTGTCGGCCCCGGCATGGCATGGCTTTGAAGGGAAACGTCGGCGGTTAATTGCGTTTCAATACAATGGCCGGCGCGCGCGTGTCCATCGCCACTACGGCGGAGGACGGCCCCGGCCCCGCAGCGCTCAACCGAACAGCACGCTGTTCATCAACGCCTTGGCCACCACGGTGCCCGCCTCCGGCTGCTCGGCATAGACGGTGATTTCGGTGGCGATCTGCCGCTGGCCGCGGCGCACCACCGTCGCCACGGCGCGCAGCGCGGCCGCCTCGGCCGGCGCGACATACTGGATCGACAGCGCGCTGGTCGCCCCGCCGCGCACCTTGTCCGGGTCCGCGCCCGACGCCGCGGCCGCCGCGCCGGCGATATCGATCAGCGTCGCGATCACGCCCCCGTGCACGGTCTTGCCGACCGTGACATTGCCCGGGCTGAACGGCAGCACCAGCTCGACATGCTCTGGCGCCAGCACGTCGAGCGCGACGCCAAGCGTGCGGGCGACCGGCGAACCGATCAGGATTTCCTCGACCATCGCGCGAACGCGGGGCGCGACCTCGGCGTAGGTACCGGCAGCGGAGAGTGGGGGCAGCGAAGACATCATGCGGGCTCCTGAAAAGGAAATCGTAGGCCTGTCGTGGTGAGTCGATGATGGCAGCCGGCGGGGCGCACGCTCAATTACCCGGCAGGTAATCCGCTGGACGACGCGCCCGACTGAATCGCAGCCCAGCGCACCGGCACCGCCTCACCCCGCCGCTTATAATGGCCGCCTTTGCCTCGCCCAGCCGCCATGCCGCCTACCCGCCCCGACACCGCGTCAAACCCGCTCGCCCTGCCGGACACCGCCGACACCACCGACGACAGCCTGTTCGACCGCCCCGACAGCCCCTGCATCGGCATCTGCTCGACGCTGTTCGACGAGGTCTGCCAGGGCTGCGGCCGTACCGCGAAGGAGGTCAGCAACTGGGTCTTCATGAGCGATGCGGAAAAGCAGGCGGTGTGGGAGCGCATCACGCGCGAAGGCACCGCGCGCCGTTTCCAGCGCGACTGAGCGCCAGACGCGTCGAAGCGCCCTCACCGGCTCGCACCGCTGGTCCGGCCGCCATCGCCCGCCGCGGGTGTCAGCACCAGCGTCTCGAACGCCTTTGCTCCAGCCGGGTGCCCGGCATCCCGGATCGTCACGTATTCCCCGCGCGCCCATTGCTCGGTCCAGTCGCGATAGTGCGGCGACAACACGTTGCCTGACTGCCCGGTCGGCGTGATGAAGCGCGAGGCCGACAGATCGGCCAGGTCGTAGATCGCGCGCACGCTGGCGCCATGCACGTTCTCGAACGGGGCCTGCTCGTCGCCGATATTGTGGCGCCCGGCATTGACCGTATAGGTATCCCCGCCGGTCGGCACCTTGACGTTGAAGAACCCTGCCAGCGACGGCACCCTGGCGAACGGCCGGTGTTCGGCGCGGGCCGCGTGGGCCTGGCCCCAGCGCCAGCGCCGCGGGTCGTCGCCATAGCGCTGCTGCAGATCGGCGATCGCACGTTTCCACGCCGCGCCCATCTGGTCGTTGCAGTCCTCCGGGGCCGGCGTCTTCGGATCGTCGCACCAGAAGCGCCCCAGGCCCCGCGAGCTGCGCAGGATGTTCAGCATCGCCTGTTGCACATTGCGCTGCTCCCACATGCGCGCGAACACGCCGTCGCCGACCTTGCCCTCGAACATGCCGCGCGACAGCTCGCGCAGCCAGGCGGTGGCGACCAGCGGCTCCGCACGGTCGGCCGACATCGTGCCGTCCCAGCGCGCCAGCGCGGCGAACAGCTCGCGCTCGCGAGGAGGACGCGTCGCGTCGGCCGCGATCGAGGCGCCGAGCAGCAGCGGCAACGCATCCTTGACCGCCAGCGACAGTTCGTCCTTCTGGATCGCCGCGAACGTATCGAGCGTGTGGGGCCGCCGCGCGGCCAGCAAGGCGCGGATGCGGTCGTGCCGATATGGCACCGTCCATTCGCTGGTCAGGAAGAACGGATAGTCGTCCGGCACGATCTTCTGGTTCGCGGTCACCACCACGCCGCCGGGCGGATTGAGGCTGCGCGGCAGCTTTTCGAACGGAATGAAGCCGCTCCAGTCGTAGCGCGCATCCCAGCCCGGCGCCGGCGCCAGCCCCTTCAGATCGTTCGCCGCGTTGCGCAGCGGCACGCGGCCCGGTGCAAGGAAGCCGATATTGCCGTCGACATCGGCATAGACCGCGCTCTGTTGGGGTGTATGGAAGTCGCGCAGCGCCTCGGTAAAGCTGGCCCAGTCGTGCGCGCGGTTCAGCTTCAGCCCGGCCTGCACGGTACGATCGTCCGGCCGCAGCGCCACCCATTGGAAGGACACGACATACTGCGCGCCCAGCGGCGCGACGGCGGCGGCAAGCGGCTCGGCGACATCGGAAATCACCGGCCCGTGGCGCGTCGAGCGGACGCGGATCGTCACATCGGGCTGGTCCTTGACCCGGATGGTCTCCTCGCGCACCGCGAAATCGGCCCAGCCGGCCGGCGTCTGGTACTGCTCGGGCCGCCCGGGACGCAAGCGTTCGATATACAGGTCCTGCAGATCCGGCGCGGTATTGGTAAAGCCCCAGGCGATGCGCGGCGTATGGCCGATCACGACCACCGGCATGCCCGGCAGCGTGGCGCCGGTCACGTCCAGTCCCGGCGCGCGCAGCGTGGCGAAATACCACAGCGCCGGCGCCTGCAGCCCCAGATGCAGGTCGTTGGCCAGCAGCGGCTTGCCCGAGCGCGTATGGGCGCCGGAGACGACCCAGTTGTTCGAGCCCATGCCCTCGACCAGCCCCGGCGGCGCCGCGGCCTCGACGCTGGCCATCGCCGTAGTCAGCGGCGCCAGCTGCCGATACAGCGCGGGATAGTCGCTCGTGCGCGGTGGCTGCTCGCCTGGATACGGCGCCAGCAGTTCGTTGATGCGCGACAGCGGCAGCGTCTGCGCCAGCCGCATGCGCAGCACCTCGCGGCTCCAGTTGGCGCTCAGGTCCCAGGCCATCATCGTCTGCCAGGCCAGCGTATCGGCCGGCTCCCAGCGCTCCGGCACCGTGCGCAGAATCGCGAATTCGGGCGGCAACGGGCCCTTGTGGCTGGCGATGCCGGCATTGACGCCGTCGGCATAGGCCTGCAGCGCGGCGCGGGTCTCCGGCGTGCTGGCGGCGAAGGCGGCCTCGGCGTTGCGGCGTACGCCGATGGTGCGCAGGAAGCGATCGGTCGGCAGCGCGCTGGCCCCGAGGATCTCCGCCAGCCGGCCCGACGCGATGCGTTTGTTCATCTGCATCTGCCACAGCCGGTCCTGCGCATGGACGAAGCCGAGTCCGAAATAGGCGTCGAGCGGATCGCCCGCCTCGATGCGCGGAATCGCGTGGCGGTCGCGCACGATCGTGACGCGGCCATGCAAACCCGCCAGCGCGACGGTGCCCGCCACCGCCGGCTGCGACGCCTGCCGATACCAGGCATAGCCGCCGATCGCCGCGGCCAGTACCAGACCCGCCAGGATCACCGTCAGCCATGCCAGCCGCTTGAGCCAATGCATCGCCTGTCCCTCCCCGTCCAACCGTTCGTTGCGGTGTCGTGCTGTTGTCGATGTGTCGATGTGCCGTTGCCGACGTGCTGTCGTCAATTATCGTCGACACAAAAATGCCCGGACAGGCCGGGCATTTTCAAGGCGGTCGGCGCTCAGGCCGCGGGCTTCTTCAGCTGCAGCGCCTTGTACTCGAGGAACTCCTCGAGGCCATACTTGCCGGCCTCGCGTCCGTTGCCGGACTGCTTGTAGCCGCCGAACGGCGCCATCATGTTGAACGGGCCGCCATTGATGTCGACCTGGCCGGTACGGATGCGGCGCGCGACGCGGATCGCCCGCGCCTCGTCGCCCGACCACACGCCACCGCCGAGACCATAGACGCTGTCGTTGGCGATGCGCACCGCGTCCTCCTCGGTGTCGTAGCAGATGATCGACAGCACCGGGCCGAAGATTTCCTCCTGCGCGACGGTCGCCTTCGGATCGACGTTGCCCAGCACCGTCGGCTGCACGAAGAAGCCCTTGTCCAGCCCGGCCGGCGGCTCGGTACCGCCCGCCACCAGCTCGGCGCCCTCGTTGAGCCCGCGCTGGATGTAGCCGGTCACGCGGTCCTTCTGCGCGGCCGAGATCAGCGGACCCAGCCTGGTGGTCTCCTGCAGCGGATCGCCGACGGTAAAGCCCGCCACCACCTTCTTGACGATTTCCTTGACCTCGTCATAGCGGGCCCGCGGCACCAGCATCCGCGTATGCGCCGAGCAGGTCTGGCCGGAGTTCAGGAAACAGGCGTTGATCGTGCCCTTGACGGCGGCCGGCAGGTCGGCGTCATCGAGGATCACCGAGGCGGACTTGCCGCCCAGTTCCAGCGCGACCCGCTTGACGGTCTGCGCGGCCAGCTCGGACACGCGCTTGCCGGCGCGGGTCGAGCCGGTGAACGACACCATGTCGACCTCGCGATGGCTGGCCAGCACCTCGCCGACCACCGGGCCGTAGCCGGTCACCAGGTTGAACACGCCCGGCGGCAGGCCGGCGGCCTCGATCACCTCGGCCAGCACGAAGGCGTTCAGCGGCGCCACTTCAGACGGCTTGAGCACCACGGTGCAGCCGGCGGCCAGCGCCGGCGCGACCTTCAGCGTGATCTGGTTCAGCGGGTAGTTCCACGGCGTGATGGCGGCGACCACGCCGACCGGCTCGCGCACCACCAGCGAATTGCCGACCTCCTCCTCGAAGGTGAAGGACTCGACCAGCTTGGCGGCCTGGCTCCAGTTGAAGACCGGGCCGCCGACCTGGATCGCGCGGGCCAGCTTGATCGGCATGCCGACCTCGGCCGCGATCAGCTGCGCCAGCTCCTCGGTGCGCGCCTTCAGGCCCTCGGCGATCTTGCGGATATAGTCGGCGCGCTGCTGCGGCGGCGTCGCCGCCCAGCCGTCGAAGGCGGCACGGGCGGCCTGGATCGCGTCCTCGGCATCGCGCGCATGGCCCTCGGGAATCCGGCCCATCACCTCTTCGGTGGTCGAGTGGATGACGTCGATCTGCCCGGTGCCGTGCGGGGTCACCCACGCGCCATTGATAAACAGTTTGTCTCGTTGCTGCATAGCCACAATTCCTCGGTGAGCCGTCAGGCGTATTGCCCTTCGGTGTTTCCAACCTGATTCAGGCGTTTCAGGGCCTTTGCCGTTGTTATCGATTTTTTCTGTGCCGACATTGTAAAACCGATTTTGTCGGCCGATATCGCTTCGCCGCAGGGCGTTCGCCAGGCGCGCGCCAATATACCGCCGATAATCGCGCGCCTAGGACTCCGGCCCGGCCACCGCCCCGGCAACCCTGCCATGAAAAAAGGCCGCAACGCGTCGATCGCGTTGCGGCCTTCATCGGCTCGCTGGCAGAAACGGAAGCCCGATCAGCCGGCAATACCCTGCGACTCCAGGTATTCGTCGTAGGTGCCCAGATAATCGGTCACCGTGCCGTCGGTGCGGATTTCGATGATCCGGGTGGCCAGCGCGCTGACGAATTCGCGGTCGTGCGACACGAAGATCAGCGTGCCGGTGAACTTGTCCAGCGCGATCTGCAGCGACTCGATCGACTCCATGTCCATGTGGTTGGTCGGCTCGTCGAGCGCCAGCACGTTATGGCGGCCCAGCATCAGCTTGCCCCAGATCATGCGGCCCTTCTCGCCGCCGGACAGCACCTTGACCGACTTCTTGATGTCGTCGGCGGAGAACAGCAGCCGGCCCAGCGTGCCGCGCAGCGACTGGTCGTCGTCGCCGGCCTGCGTCCACTGGGTCATCCAGTCCATCAGGTTGCTCTCTTGCGGGAACTCCTCGTAGGTGTCCTGCGGCATGTAGCCGACGTTGGCGTTCTCGGCCCACTTGACGCTGCCGTGGTCGACCTCGATGCCGCGCTGCACGCCGGTCTGCACCGCGCCGTCGAGCAGGCAGCGCAGCAGCGTGGTCTTGCCCGCGCCGTTCTCACCGATGATCGCGACGCGCTCGCCGGCCTGGATCGACAGCGACAGATTGTTCAGGATCTGGCGGTCGTAGGCCTTGCTGATGTTCTCGGCGGTCACCGCCAGGTTGTGCAGCTTCTTCTCGAACTCGAAGCGGATGAAGGGGTTCTGGCGCGACGACGGCTTGATGTCCTCGACCTTGATCTTGTCGATCTGCTTCAGGCGCGAGGTGGCCTGGCGGGCCTTGGACTTGTTCGCCGAGAAGCGGCGCACGAAGTCCTGCAGTTCGGTGATGCGCTCCTTGGCGCGCGCGTTGGCCGCCATCTGGCGCTCGCGGGCCTGCATCGACGCTTCCATGTAGTCGTCGTAGTTGCCCGGGTAGACCTTCAGCGTGCCGTAGTCCATGTCGGCCATGTGCGTACAGACCGAGTTCAGGAAGTGGCGATCGTGCGAAATGATGATCATGGTGGAATTGCGCTCGTTGAGCACGTGTTCCAGCCAGCGGATCGTGTTGATGTCCAGGTTGTTGGTCGGCTCGTCCAGCAGCAGCACGTCCGGATTCGAGAACAGCGCCTGCGCCAGCAGCACCCGCAGCTTCCAGCCCGGCGCGATATTGCTCATCGTGCCCTGATGCTGGTCGGTCGGGATGCCCACGCCCAGCAGCAGCTCGCCGGCGCGCGCCTCGGCCGTGTAGCCGTCGTATTCGGCGTACTTGGCCTCGAGCTCGGCGGCCTTCATGTAGTCTTCGTCGGTCGCTTCCGGGTTCGCATAGATCGCGTCGCGCTCCTGCGCCGCGGCCCACATCTCGGTATGGCCCATCATCACCACGTCGAGCACGCGCATGTCCTCATAGGCGAACTGGTCCTGGCGCAGCTTGCCCAGGCGCACGCCCGGTTCCAGCATCACGTTGCCGGAGGTCGGCTCGAGATCGCCGCCGAGGATCTTCATGAAGGTGGACTTGCCGCAGCCGTTCGCGCCGATCAGGCCGTAGCGGTTGCCCTCGCCGAACTTGACCGAGATATTCTCGAACAAGGGCTTGGGGCCGAACTGCATGGTGATGTTTGCGGTAGATAGCACGTCGAAGAACCTTTTGGAATGCGGTGTAGCGGTGATGGTGGCCGGTGAAGGCGGCGAATCGGCAAATCGGCGAAGCTGCCGACGGCGTGCCGCATGGCGCGGCGGGCTGGGCCAACGGAATGAAACGACGACCGTGGCGCGTGGCCGGACAGGCCTGGGCCCTTCACCTCGCGAAGAATCGGAGATTTTACCATTCCTCGCGCAATCGGGCGCGAGGACGGCGGCGGATAGGGAGGCCGGGCTGCGCTGGGATCCTGCGACCCGGCCCGCGCCCCGGGCGCGATGCGCCGGGCGCTCGGCGGGACGCTCAGGCCGGGCGGGCCAGCAACGGGTGCCCCGACATCGTCAGCGTGAATCCGTCGGCCGAGGCCTGAAGCGCGCCCTGCCCGCCCACCGGCAGCGTCAGCTTGCGCGCGCAGTGGCCGAACGGCAGCCCGGTGACGATCGGCACCGGCAAGCGCTCCCGCAGATAGGCCACCACGGCCGGCAGGTCGTAGCCATTGTCGTAGTCGCTGACGCGGTAGCTGGAGAAGTCGCCCAGCAGGATCGCGCGCTGCGCGCCGAGCACGCCGGCCTGTTCCAGCTGCAGCAGCATGCGCTCGACGCGGTACGGCGGCTCGTTGACGTCCTCGAGAAACAGGATGCCGCCCTCGACCTGCGGCAGATACGGCGTGCCCAGCAGGCTGCACAGCATTGCCAGATTGCCGCCCCACAGCGTGCCCGCCACCTCGCCGGAGAACGGCTGGCCGCCGTCCTGCGGCGCGTCGATGTCGACGGTATAGGACGACGCGCGCAGCAGCCCTTCGAAATGCCGCCACATGAAGGCATCGACCGGCTCGGCGCCGAAGTCGGCCAGCAGCATCGGACCGGCCAGGCTGATGCCGCCCGCCTTGGCCAGATACGCCAGCTGGAATGCCGTGAAATCGCTGTGGCCGACGATCGGCGTGGCCGCGCGGCGCGCCTGCGCGGCGATGCGGTCGAAATCGATGCGCGGCAGCAGACGCGCCAGGCCGTAGCCGCCCCGCACCGCCAGCGTCAGCGCGCCGGAAGCCCCGGTACCGATGCCATGCAGGTCGGCCAGCCGCTCGTCGTCGGTGCCGCCGAAGCGCTGATGGCGGCGGTCCAGCACCTCCGGGTTGGCGACGCGGTAGCCGTGCGCCCGCAGCCAGTCGCAGCCGCGCGTGGCGACGGCCATGTCGTGCGGATAGCCGGAGGGAGCAAGCAGGCGGACTTCGATGGGCGCGTTCATGCGTCGGGCTTTCCCTGAGGATCGGATGACGGTTCGGTGACGGAGCCGTTGCCAGGCTCGGTGACAGCCTGCCCGCCGGCGCGGTCAGCCTTCTGCGCGCGCCGCCGCGCCCGGAAAAAATCGCGCAGCAGCTGGCCGCACTCGTCGGCCAGCACGCCGCCGCGGATCGTGGTCTGGTGGTTGAGCCGCGCCTCGGCGAACAGGTCGAGCACGCTGCCGGCGGCGCCGGTCTTCGGATCGGTCGCGCCGAACACGACGTGACGCAGCCGCGCGTGCAGCACTGCCCCGCTGCACATCGCGCACGGTTCGAGCGTCACGTACAGCTCGCACTCGGGCATCCGGTAATTGCCGACCACCTGCGCGGCCGCGCGCAGCGCCTGCATTTCGGCATGAGCAGACGGATCGCGCGAACGGATCGGCAGGTTGTGGCCGCGGGCGATGATCGCGTCGTTCCATACCACCACCGCGCCCACCGGCACCTCGCCGGCCGCCTCGGCCAGGCGGGCCTCCTCCAGCGCGGCACGCATGAAGCGCTGATCGCGCGCGTCGGCCAGCGGCCCCTCGAACGGCGGCGTGGCGATGGCTCCCGTAGCGGCGATAGGCGATGGCGGCGGCGTGTCTGTCATCGGCGGGTCATCGGCGGGTCGGTCGTCGGCACCTTGGCGGTCGGTTCAACTCGGATCAGTCCTGCGCCGGCGCGACGGCGGGCGCGGTGACCTCGGCCCAGCAGTTCGGCGTTTCGAACAGCACCAGGCGAGTCAGCTGCAGATGATGGCCGAAGCAGTCCTTGAACACCGGCGCCAGCATGTCGAAGGCGATCTGCGCCAGGTTCTCGACGGTCGGAATCGCGTCGAGCACCACCGTCTTGTGCCCCTCCATGCCACGCAGGAATTCGAGCAGCGCGGTGTCGCCGCGATGGATCAGGAAGGCGTGGTCCCACTTGTCGACCAGATGCTGGTTGGCCAGCGCCTTGATGTCGCTGAAGTCCAGGATCATGCCCTCGTCGGCCGCGCCCTCGCGATGCAGCACCTCCCCCGACAGCGTCAGGTCGAGCCGATAGCGGTGGCCATGGATATTGCGGCATTGGCCGCCATGGTTGGGGATGCGGTGGCCGGCATCGAATTCGAGGCGGCGCGTGATCGAGACTTGCTTGTTCATGAAGGCCGGTGCCGGGACCCGTGCGGCAGACGCCTAGCGGATGCCCAGCAGCTTGTGGGTTTGCAGCGAAAGGCGCCAGCGCGGATGGCGCTGGCAGAAATCGACGGCGAGGGCCGTATTCTCGCGCGCCAGCAGGCCGTCCATCGGCTGCACGAGGAAATAGCGGAAATCCAGCGCCTCGTATGCCGCGAAGTCCTGGCCGGGCTGCGGGATCACGACCTTGAGCTCGTCGCCGCGTGTCACCACCAGTTCGGCGCCCATCTTCGGGCTGACGCAGACCCAGTCGATGCCGTCCGGCACCGCGATCGTGCCGTTGGTCTCGATCGCGATCTCGAAGCCCTGCGCGTGCAGCGCGTCGATCAGCGGCGCATCGAGCTGCAGCAGCGGCTCGCCGCCGGTGCAGACCACCAGCGGGCGGCCGCCCGCGCCTTGCGGCCATTGCGAGGCGACCTGCGCGGCCAGTTCTTCGGCGCTGCGGTACTTGCCGCCCAGCGTGCCGTCGGTGCCGACGAAATCGGTATCGCAGAAGCGGCAGATCGCCTGCTCGCGGTCCTGTTCGCGGCCCGTCCACAGATTGCAGCCGGCGAAGCGGCAGAACACGGCGGCACGGCCCGCGTTGGCGCCCTCGCCCTGCAGCGTGTAGAAGATTTCCTTGACGGCGTAAGTCATGCTTGGGGTCGGTTCGACCTGTCTGTTCGACCGATGGGTTCGAACTGGATGGTTGGCGACGGACAGTGCCCTGGCTATGCCAGCCCATCTGCTTCATGCAGGGACGGATGCCGGTGCGGCTGGCCCCTGGCGGTGGCATTTCCGGTCGCGCGGGGAAACGCGACAGTATACCAAAGACGCCTCAATGACGCAGGCGCCCGGCTGGTGGGCGATTCGAGCCCTGGCGCGGCGCTTCGTCCTGCATCCGCGCCGCCAGAAAGTCCAGAAAGCAGGCAATGCGCGCCGACAGTTGCGTGTTCAGATAGTAGACCGCATGGATGGGCTGGCGCACATCGAGCGTCTCGCGCGGAAACAGCTGCACCAGGTCGCCGCGGGCCCGATCCTGGGCCGTCATGAAATCGGCCAGGCACACCACGCCCTGGCCGGCCAGCGCCAGCTGCCGCAGCGTCTCGCCGCTGGAGGCGGACACCGCCGGCGTGATCTCGAACTCGTTGCCGGCTTCGTCCCGCAGCGGCCAGCGGTTCAGGCTGTCGGGCTGCGTGAAGCCGAGCAGGCTGTGGCGGGCCAGCTCTCCGACCGAGCGCGGCCGCCCGTGCGCCTTCAGATAAGCCGGGCTGGCGAGCACCCGCAAGCGGCTGTGGCACAGCGGCCTGGCATGCAGCGTCGAATCGCGCAGCGCGCCGATGCGGATCGC
This sequence comes from Cupriavidus gilardii, assembly GCF_008801915.1. Lineage (GTDB taxonomy): Bacteria > Pseudomonadota > Gammaproteobacteria > Burkholderiales > Burkholderiaceae > Cupriavidus > Cupriavidus gilardii. The sequence goes on along the minus strand of NZ_VZOV01000012.1, from coordinate 139,998 downwards.
GACATCGGTGCGGTGCTCCAGCAGATCGATGATCTGGTCGCTGCTGTGCAGCTCCAGCTCGATCTCGGGATAGGCGCGGCGGAAGTCGTCGACCAGCGGCACCACCACATGCAGCATGAACGGCGAGGCGGCGTTGATGCGCAGCTTGCCGGCCGGCTTCTGCCGCCGCAGCGCGATCTGGTCCTCGGCCTGGTCCACCGCGCCCAGAATCGCGCGGGCATGCGCGAGCAGCGCGGCGCCCTCCTCGGTCAGCTCCAGCCGGCGCGTGGTCCGCCGCAGCAGCGCGGTGGCCAGCTTGTCCTCGAGCCGCGCCAGCGCCCGGCTGACGCCGGAGACGGTCTGGCCCAGCTGGTCGGCCGCGGCCGTGATCGAGCCGCTGTCGACCACGGTGACGAAGGCCAGCAATTCTTCCAGGGTCATCTTCATGGCGGGGTTTCCTGCGGGAGCGATCGCGCCCGGTCCCGGCCGAGCGGGGCCGGGACCGGGACCCCACATGGCAATCCGGGAGGTCGCGATTGTTGACTACCGATCAAATATTTTCTGCATATTAACGGATTAATCGGCAAGCCGGCGAGGGTCACAATGCGGGCCATTCCAATCCCCCATACCCCAATCCCCGATACCTGGAGGCCATCATGCCCCTCGCCCTGTTGGCGCTGACGATCAGCGCATTCGCCATCGGCACGACGGAGTTCGTCATCGTCGGCCTGATTCCCACCGTCGCGGCCGATCTGAACGTGTCGCTGCCTTCCGCCGGCCTGCTGGTCAGCCTGTACGCGCTCGGCGTCGCCGTCGGCGCCCCGCTGCTGACCGCGCTGACCGGCCGCCTGCCGCGCAAGACCTTGTTGCTGTCGCTGATGGCGCTGTTCACGCTCGGCAATCTGCTGGCATGGCAGGCGCCGGGCTACGGCTCGCTGGTGCTGGCCCGCGTGCTGACCGGCCTCGCCCACGGCGTGTTCTTTTCGATCGGCTCGACCATCGCGACCGGACTGGTGCCGCGCGAGAAGGCCGCCAGCGCGATCGCCATCATGTTTACGGGCCTTACCGTCGCGCTGGTAACCGGCGTGCCGCTGGGCACCTTCATCGGCCAACATTTCGGCTGGCGCGAGACCTTCCTGGCCGTGTCGGCGCTCGGTGTGGTCGCCTTCGTCGGCAGCCTGCTGTTCGTGCCGTCCGGCATCCGGCATGCGCCGCCCGCGTCGCTGATGCAGCAGGCCCGCGTGCTGGCCGAACCGCGGCTGCTGCTGGTCTATGCGAAGACCGCGATCGGCTACGGCGGCTCGTTCATCCCCTTCACCTTTCTCGCGCCGATCCTGCAGGACGTGTCCGGCTTCGACGCGGGCGCGGTCAGCCTGGTGATGCTGGTGTACGGCCTGTCGGTTGCCGCGGGCAATATCTGGGGCGGCCGCCTGGCCGACCGCCACGGCCCGATCCCGGCGCTGAAGACGATGTTCGTGCTGCTGGCCGCGGTGCTGCTGGTGCTGAACTTCACCGCGCCGCACCGCTGGCTGGTGGTGGCGACGGTGCTGGCCTGGGGCGCGGTGGCCTTCGGCAACGTGCCGGGCCTGCAGGTCTATGTCGTCAAGCAGGCCGAGCGCTTCACGCCGCAGGCGGTCGACGTCGCCTCCGGCCTCAATATCGCCGCGTTCAATCTCGGCATCGCCGGCGCCGCGTGGGCGGGCGGCTTGATCGTGACGCACCTTGGCCTGATGCATACGCCGTGGATCGGCGCGGTGGTAGTGCTGGTCGCGCTGGCGCTGACCGCCTGGAGCGGCCGCCTCGATCGCGCCGACGGCGTGGTCCATCGCGGCGGCGGCACCGCGGGCGCGATGTCGCACTGACCGGCCGCGCCAACTGGCGTGGCGGCGCGAATCGACACGCCGCCGCCACACGCCAAATCTGCACCGCTTCCCGGCCAATGCTGCAAGCCTCTTCTACCCTTCCCCGTGGATGTGACGCATGCCATCACGGCATGCAACTTGCGTCGCGCTAGCCCGTCTGCGCGCAACGACAGAACGAACGCCGGGCGACGCCCGGCGATATCACACATCCTGGAGAGACAGCATGAAATCAACGACCTTGGCAGCAGCGCTTGCTGCTTGCCTGGCGCTCGCGGCCGGCGCGGCCCTCGCGCAAGGCGGCGGGGCGGGAAGCGGCAGCGGCGGCAGTGGCGGGAGCAGCAGCGGTGGCGGCAGTGCCGGCGCCGGACCCAGCACGACCCCCGGCACGGGTACCAGTGCCACGGGCTCGGGCAGCACCAGCGGCAGCGGTGGCACCTCGGGCTATCAGTCCGGCAGCGGTTCGGGCAGCAAGAGCGGCGCCAGTGCCCCGCGCGGGCGTTCCGGCAGCGGTGGGACCGGTGGCACCGGCACCGGATCCGGCACCGGCTCGGGAATGGGCTCCGGCAGCCCTGGAAGCCCCGGCAGTTCCGGCAGCACGGGCACCTCGGGCTCGGGCGGTACCGGCACCGGTACCGGCGGGCTTGGCACCGGCGGCATGGGTTCCGGCGGCGCGGGCGGCTCGGGCGGGACCAGCGGCGGCTCCGGCGGCCGCTAAGCCAGGCGTCAGCGCGCCGGCAACGGCGCGCTGACTCGGCCTTGGGCCGCGCTCAGGTCTCGCTCAGGTCTCGCTCAGGCCGCGGCCCGCTGCAACACCCGCATCGCCTCCCCCGCCTCGCGGCGCAGCGCCTCGAGGTCCAGTCCCACGATCGCACCGTCCTGCACGACCTGGCGTCCGCGCACGAACACGTGGCGCACCAGCGTCGGTTCGCCGGCCGCCACCGGCGCGGCGGCGATGTCGTGAAAGCCGTGGAAGCGCAGGCCGCTGACGTCGTAGATCGCCAGGTCGGCCGACTGCCCGGGCGCCAGCGTGCCGATCCGCGGCAGGTCCAGCACCGCGGCACCCCCTGCCGTGCCCCAGTGAATCACCTCCTCGACCGTCGTCTGCGAGGCGCCGCCGACCGCGCGGTGCACCAGCCAGGCGAAGTTGGCCTCGTGGACCATGCTGCCGGATTCATTGGAGGCGACACCGTCCACACCGAGCGAGATGCGCACGCCGGCATCGGCGAGCGCGCGCACCGGCGCTACCCCGCTGCCCAGCCGCGCATTGCTGACCGGACAGTGCGCCATGCCGGTGCCGGTCGCGGCCAGCATGCGGATTTCCTCGGGCGACAACGTGACCAGATGCGCGAACCAGACGTCCGGGCCCAGCCAGCCATGCTCGCCGACGAACTCCACCGGCGTGCAGCGATATTTCTCCCGGCAGAAGCGAACGTAGTTGTCGGTCTCCGACAGATGCGTATGCAGGCGCAGGCCGAGACCGCGGCCGAACTCCGCCAGCTCGCGCAGCATCGCGGGCGGCAGCGAGAACGTCGGCGTGGTCGGCGCCACCGCGACGCGGCGCATCGCATCGCCGGCCGGGTCGTGATAGCGCGCCTTCAGCCGTTCGATATCGGCGACCATCTCGTCGAGCGTCTCCGGCACCAGCGCGGTCTTGGACATGCCGGGATGGTCGGCCGCCGACTGGATCGCGCCGCCGCGGCACAGCACCAGCCGCAGCCCCATTTCTGCGGCCGCGTCGAACAGCAGGTCGCCGGTCTCGGCGCCATGGCCGTGGTGATAGAGGTAGTGATGATCGGCGCAGGTGGTGGTGCCCGACAGCAGCAGCTCGGCCATGCCGAGCCGCACCGCGGCGCGCAGCACCTCGGGAGTGAAGGCCGCCAGGCGCGGATACGGCACCGCCGCGAGCCAGGCCTGCAGGTCGGCGTTGATGCCGGCCGGCACGGCCTTCAGCAGGTTCTGAAACAGATGGTGGTGCGTATTGATCCAGCCCGGGTAGACCACGGCGCCCGGGACGTCGAGCACGCGCTCGCCGGGCAGCGGCGCGAGTCCCGCCGCGATCTCGGCGATGCGGCCGTCGCGGATGCGGATATCGGCCGCGCCGGCGCGCGCCGCCGGGCCCGCCTGGCCGGTCATCACCGCAGCGGCGCCGCGGATCAGCAGGTTGTCGCGCAGGATCTCGCGCTGTTTTTCGTTCAGACATTGGACTTCAGTCAAGATCAGATCTCCGGGGCATGTTCGCCGGCGTGCGCCAGCGGTGCGTCACGGCCCGGCAGGCCGTTGAGCAGCAGGTTCAGGAAGACGGACACCACGCAGGCGATGATCACGCTGCTGTGCACGAACGGCTGCAGCGCTTCGGGCAGCTTCTCGAGCACGGACGGCATGATCACCGGCATCAGCGCGCAGGCCAGCGTGATGGCGACGATGGTCAGGTTCGAGCGGTTGTTCTCGTAGTCGACCTGGCCCAGCGTCTTGATGCCCGCCGCGCCGACCACGCCGAACATCACCAGCGCGGCGCCGCCGAGCGCCGCGGCCGGGATCGACGCAAAAAGCGCGCCGATCTTGGGCACCAGCGCGACCGCGCACAGCATCAGGCCGCAGGTCGCCACCACCCAGCGGCTGCGCACGCCCGTCACGATCACCAGCCCGACGTTCTCCATGAACGCGATATACGGAAAGGCCGCGAACATGCCGCCGATCGCGCTGGCCAGGCCGTTGGCACGCAGGCCGTTGGTCGCCTCGCGTTCGCTGACCGGGCGCTTGACCAGATCGCCGATCGCGATGAACAGCCCCATCGACTCGACCATCTGCACCAGCATCACGATCGTCATCGTGACGATCGCACCGATATCGAATACCGGCAGGCCGAAGGCGAACGGCTGCACCATCGTGAACCACGGTGCGCGGCGGACCTCGGTGAAGTCCCCCATGCCAAGCGCGGTCGCGACCGCCGCGCCGGCCAGCAGGCCGATCAGCACCGACAGGTTGCGCAGGAACTCGCTGCCGTAGCGATTGATCGCCAGGATCAGCGCGACCACGCCGACCGCGACCGCAAAGAACACCGGCGCACCGAACTGGGGCGCACCGCGCCCGCCGCCGAGCCATTGATAGGCAACCGGAAACAGCGACAGGCCGATCGCCGTGACGATGCAGCCGGTGACCACCGGCGGGAAGAACTGCCGCAGCCGGCCGATCACCGGCGCCAGCAGCAGCGTGATCACGCCCGCGCCGATGATCGCGCCGCAAACGCCCTGGAAGCCCAGCGACGGATCGGTGCCGATCGCGATCACCGGACCGACCGAGCTGAACGCGACGCCCTGCATGATCGGCAGCCGCACGCCGAACTTCCAGAAGCCGACGGTCTGCAGCAGCGTGGCGATGCCCGAGGTAAACAGCGCGGTGCTGATCAGCAGCGTGGTCTGCGCCGGCGTCATCTTGAGCGCCGCGGCGACGATCATCGGCACCGTGATCGCGCCCAGATAACTGACCAGCATGTGCTGGAAGCCCAGCGTGAGCATGGCGCGCGGCGGCAGCACCGCGTCGACCGGGTGTTGGGGCGAAGCCATCGTCGTCTCCTTGGTGGTGGCTGTAGGGCGCTCGAAGCGGCGCCTGCAGCCACAGTAGCGGCCGCGCCCATCCCCTCATAGCGCAATTGCGAAGGCGATAGGCGCAAAGCGCAGCGATGTGAGGCCGCCGTGCAATGGCGGTGCGACGGCGACGCGATGGTCCAGGAACACGATGGCCATGCCGCGGTGCGCTGCGGGTTTGTCCCGGCTTTGCCGTCGGCAACGGCGGCCCTTACGATAGGCGCGCACCGCCTGCCCCGATGCCTGCCACCGCATCCTCTGCTCGACGTTTCCATGCTGCCGCCTTCCGACGTTTCCGCGCCCGGCAACGGCGCCGTCCATCGTTTCCACGCCAGCGAGCTGCTTCACGTGCAAGCGCTGTGCGCGCGGCTGTTCGGGCCGGCACGCGTACGGCCGCTCGATACGCGCGCACCGTTGCATGTCGAAGGCGAGCAATGCCATATCGGGCAGCTGTCGCTGGTCGATATCCGCTACAGCACCGCGATGGAGATCGAGCCGCAGGCCGGCAAGGACGAGTACGTGATCCAGACCACGGTGGCCGGCCATTGCGAGGCGCTGACCGAGGGCCAGTCGCAGCATTTCGCGCACGGCAGCACGCTGATTGCCTCGCCGACGCTGCGCACGCGGCTGCTGCTCGATAAGGATTGCGAACGTTTTTGCGTGGTGCTGCGCCGGCGCGCGATCGAACATGCGTTCCGCGAGCATTTCGGCTTCGAACCGCCGGCGCCGATCGCGTTCGCGCCGCGCCTGGCCAGCGATGATGGGCTGAATGGCCGCAATGGGCTGGCCGAGCGCTGGCAGGCACTGGTGGGATATCTGCGCGCGGAGATGCGCACGCGCCGGGCCGGCGCCGCCAACCCGACCATCGACGCCAGCATCGAGCATATGGTGGTGTCGACGCTGCTGTTCGACCAGTTCTCCGGCGACGGCGCCACGCTGCCGCGACGCTTCCAGCCGACGCTGCCGACCTATGTGCGGCGGGCCATCCAGTACCTGCGCCGCAATCTCGATCGTCCGATCACGATGCGCGAACTCGCCGACCATTGCGGCGTGTCGGAGCGCTCGCTGCAGGTCGGCTTCCGGCGCAGCAAGAACGCGACACCGATGGAATATCTGCGGCTGCTGCGCCTGCAGGGCGCGCGCGACAGCCTGCTACGGGCGCCGCAGCAGCCGGGCGCCGTGACCGCGATCGCGCTGCGGCACGGCTTCGTGCATCTGAGCATGTTCTCGCGCGAATACCGGCGCGAATTCGGGGAACTGCCGTCGGACACGTTGCGCCGCGCGCATCGGCGCGAAGGATAGAGGCAGTTTTATCCAGCGATCCCAGCCGTGGCGGCGCGGTTTTTCCGCCCCGCCTCCCCGCCGCCACGGCGCCGATGCGACGCTGCGCCCTCGCCTCAACGTGCCAGGCAGATCCCGAGCATTGTCTGCAATCGGCCGCGGTCCAGGTTGCGGCCGATAAAGACGAGCTTGCTGTCGCGCGGCGCGTCCAGCCATGGATCGCCCGCATGCAGGTCGAGCTGCCGGTGCACGGCCTGCAGCACATGGCGCCGCCCGCTGCCGGCGACCGCGACGATGCCCTTGATGCGGAACAGGTCGTCGCCCTGCGCCGCCAGCAAGGCTCGGATCGCGCTGGCGAGGCGGTCTCCGTCGAACGGCCGGTCGAACACCAGCGAGACGGAAGACACCGAGGGGTCGTGGCGGTGCGCGTGCTCGCGATCGTGGTCGTGGTCGTGGTCGTGGCCGCAGTGCTCGTCGCAGACGTGGCCTTCTCCATGATCGTGATCGTGGCCGTGCTCGTCCTCGCTGTCGTCGAGCACGGCCAGCCCCGGCGTAAACCCGCCGATCCCCAGGATCCGCCGCAGGTCGACGCGCGCGTAGTTCGAACGCAGGATCTGCGCGCCCTCGTTGAGCCGGCGCAGCCGCGCCTCCAGCGCGTCCACCGCCGCCGGGTCGGCCAGGTCGGTCTTGTTGATGACGATGCGGTCGGCCGCGACGATCTGGTCGACCGCCTGATTGTCGAAGCCGCGCAGCCGCGGATCGTCCAGATGGCTTTCGATATGCAGCGCGTCGACCAGCGTGACCACCCCGTCGAGCGCGACCTCGCGCGCCACCTCGTGGTCCATGAAGAAGGTCGCTGCCACGGGGGTAGGGTCGGCGAGGCCGCTGGTCTCGACGATGATATGGTCGAAGCGTTCGGGCTGCGCCAGCAGCTTCTGCAGGATGCGGACCAGATCGGTACGCACATCGACCACGCAGCAGATGCAGCCGTTGGTCATCTGGTAGATCTCTTCGTCCGAGCTCAGCACCAGATCCGAATCGACATCGACCTCGCCGAACTCGTTCTCGATCACCGCGATCCGATGGCCGTGCCGCTCGGTCAGGATATGGTTCAGCAGCGTGGTCTTTCCCGCGCCGAGAAAGCCGGTCAGGATCGTCACCGGCACCGGTACGGGCGCGCGCTCCGCAGCGTGTCCGGCGGCTTGCTCGCCGCTGGCAGGGCGCACCGCTTCAGGCATCAAGGACGTAAGGGCATTCATCGTGTCTCCTCCTGCGCCATGGCAGTCGGCATCGCGTCGGCCGGCACGGGACGCATCCCCTGCCAACGCGCGACCAGACCGGCATGGTCGATATCGAACAGGTCGAGCGTACGCCCGACGGTATGGTTGACAAGATCGTCGATGGTGCCTGGCCGGTGGTAGAACGCCGGCACCGGCGGCAGCACGATCGCGCCCATCTCGGTCACCGCGGTCAGGTTGCGCAGATGGCCCAGATGCAGCGGCGTCTCGCGCGGCAGCAGCACCAGCCGGCGTCTTTCCTTCAGCATCACGTCGGCGGCGCGCGTGACCAGGTTGTCGGCGATGCCATGGGCGATCGCCGCCAGCGAGCGCATCGAGCACGGCGCCACCACCATGCCGGCGCAGCGGTAGGAGCCGCTGGCGATGGTCGCGCCGATGTCCCGCACGTTGTGTGCGACGTCGGCCAGCGCCTCGACTTCGGCGCGGCGCAGGCCAAGCTCGTGCTGGATGGTCAGCCAGCCGGACGGCGTCACCACCAGGTCGGTGCGCCAGTCCGGCTGCTGCGCCAGCCACTGCAGCAGGCGCACGCCGTAGATCGCGCCGCTGGCGCCGGTGATGGCGACCACGAGGCGGCGGCTCATGGGCGCCCCAGCACATCGCCGAGCAGCCGCGCAGCCCGCGCCATCGCGTCGTCGCCGATGCGCGCGCGGATGCCATCGAACTGCGGGCCGCGTGTCGCATCGAGCCCCATGCGCGACGTCGTACCGACGCCGGATGCCGACGGATCGAGCGCGCTGCCGGGCAGGCCGTCGACGACCACCACGTCAAGATGCGGCTGCAGATGCGTGGCGACGGCCCACAGCACCTCTTCATCGCGCGTGACGTCGACATCCTCGTCGACCGCGATCACCGTCTTCAGGTACGGATCCCAGCCGAGCAGTCCCAGCATGACCTGGCGCGCCTCGCCGGCGCGCATCGGCTTGAGCGCGACATAGGCATGGAAATGCGTGCCCGAACTCGGATAGTGCACGGCGGTGACGCCGGGAAAACGCTCCTTCAGCTTCTCGACCATCTCCGACTCGCGCGGAATCCGCCCGAGATTGAGGTGCTCGGCCGAATTGCCGCCGACCACGTCGATCAGCATCGCGTCGCGCCGGCGCAGGATCGTCTCGACGCGCAGCAGGTTGTTGGTCGAGCGGTCCGACGAATAGCCGGTGAACTCGCCGAACGGCCCCTCGTCGACGCGCGCTTCCGGATCGATGACCCCTTCCAGCACGATCTCCGCGCTGGCGGGCACCGCGATGCCATGCCGCGGCGTGCGCACGACCTCGAGCGGCGCGCCGAACAGGCCGCCGGCGACGTGGCGCTCGTCGACGCCGTACGGCAGACGTGCCGCGCCCGCCAGCATGAACAGCGGATGCGCGCCGATCACCATCGCCACCGGCAACGGCTGCCCGCGCACGGCGGCCTGCTGCTGCATGCGCCACAGGTGGCCGCGCGAATGCAGGCTGGTGGCGATGCCGGTGGCCGAATGCACCATCGAGCGGTGGTAGCTGGCGTTGCCGATGCCGGTCTCCGGATCCTGCGCGATCAGGATCGCGTTGGTGATATAGGGCCCGCGGTCGTTAGCGAAATGCCGTATGGCCGGGATCGTGCTCAGGTCGATGCCGTCGCCCTGCACGACGTCGAGCACCGGCCCGCTGTCGACCTCGCGCGGCGGCACCAGGCGTCGGCTGCGCGCCTGGTATTCGGCGTGGATGCCGTCGGCGCCGACGCCGAGCAGCCGGCCGACGCGCTCGCGCGAGGCGAAGATATTGGTGACCAGCGGCGCGTCCAGACCACGCACGCGCTCGAACACCAGCATCGGATAGCGCCCCTGCGCGGCCAGCTGCCAGACCACGGCGGTCGCATCCTGATCGGCGCCGACCTCGTCGCCGATCACCAGCACATCGTGGGGATGCGCGGCCCGATAGGCCGACAGAAAGTCGCGAAAATCCTGCGACGACGAGTAGCGCCCAGAATCGCGCCCAGAATCGCACCCCGAACCGCGCCCCGAATCGCGCCCCGAATTGAGCGACGATGTCATCGTTCTCTCCTTGTCACGCCGGCCGGGGCCGCGGCACAGGAAGGTGCTGGGCCCGGCCGGCCGCCGTGTGGGGCGGTTCAGCGAAGACCGGCGTAGGTATCGGTCAGCCGGGCCTGCGCCTCTTCCATCGTGCGCGGCGGCGGCGTGGTCTCCAGGCCGATCAGGCGGGCGATGTTGTTGCCCATGTAGTCCTCCAGCCCGTCCTCGTCCAGGTCCATGCCCTGCGGCGCGGGGCCGCACAGCATCTCCAGTTCGCGCAGCCACATGCCCGGTTCGTTCGGCGGCGTGTCGGTGCCGAACACGATCTTGTTGCGCGGCAACTGGCGGGCGAATTCGACGATGCGCGACTGGAAGCACCAACCCGATTCGCAATAGACATTGGGCGTGTCCATCGCCATCCAGAACGCCTCGAACGAATAATTGCCGCCGGTCTGGATGCCGAAATGACCGATGATGAAATTGACCATCGGGAATTCGCGGATGATCGGATAGAACATCGTCGGAATCGTGTACGGCCCGTCGCCGGTGTGGATCAGCACCACGACGTTGTACTTGGCACACATCTTCAAGGCGGGCCGCAGCCAGTCGAGCGCGCGGTCGGGGCGATAGCCGTGCATGTTGGCATGCAGCTTCATCATCTTGAAGCCGTATTCCTTGACGTGGTATTCGAGCTCGAGCGCGCCCTCTTCCGGACCCCAGCGCGGATTGAAGGTGAAATTGCCGATGAAGCGGTCGGGATATTTCTGGCACAGCTCGGCCACATAGGCCATGTAGTCGCGCACGCCTTCGCGGCCGCGGCGATTGCCGTCGCGATAGCCGGTATTGCCGGGCGGCGGCTGGATGAAGCCCATGTCGATGCGGCGCGGCTTGCCGTTGATGATGTAGGGGCCGTCCATCATCTTGAGCAGGCGCTCGCCGGTGAACGGTTCGCCGGTATGGCGCCAGGCCTCGTCGACGAGGTTGGTGGGATGCAGATGGGTATCGATGATCATTGCAGTGGCTCCGTGCGGGGCTGCGTGGTCTGGAAGCGGTCGTGGAACAGCGCGGCTCAGGCGGCGAGCCTGGCGCGGGCCTCTTCGACCGTGCGCGGCACCGGCGTCGGTTCGAGCCCGATCATCCGCGCGACGTTGTTGCCGAGGTAGTCCTCGAGCGTGTCCTCGTCCAGATTGAGCCCCTGCGGCGGCTCGAAACACAGCACCTCCAGCAGGCGCAGCCACATGCCCGGCTCGTTCGGCGGCGTATCGGAGCCGAACAGGATCTTGTGCTTGGGCAACACCTTGGCGAACTCGACGATGCGCGACTGCAGGCACCAGCCCGATTCGCAATAGACGTTCGGCAGGTCCATCGCCATCTGGAACGGCTCGAAGCAATAGACGCCGCCGGTCTGCACGCCGAAGTGGGCCATGATGAAATTCACCGTCGGGAATTCCTTGATCATCGGCACCCATTCGGTCGGGATGCTGTAGGGGCCGTCGCCGGTATGCAGCTTGACCAGCACGCCCAATTCCGCGCATTTCTGCAGCGCCGGACGCAGCCAGTCGAGCGCGCGGTCGGGCCGATAGGCGTGCATGTTGGCCTGGAACTGGACCATCTTGAAGCCGAGCTTGCGCACGTAATGGTCGATCGCATTGACGCCGTTCTCGACGCCGCAACGCGGGTTGTAGACGAAGCAGCCGATGAAGCGGTCGGGATATTTGCGCACCATCTCGACCGTGTAGGCCATATAGGCATCGATCGATTCGCTGCCCGACCTGGTGCCGTCGGTCCAGGTGTAGATGGTGTTGCCTTGCGGCGGCTGGATGAAGGCGCGATCGATGCGGCGCGGCTTGCCGTTGATCAGGAATGGGCCATCCATCATCTGGATCAGGCGCTCGCCGGTAAAGGGCTCGCCATCGTGCCGCCATGCCAGGTCGACCAGATTGGTCGGATAGCAACTGGTGTCGATGATCATGCGGGTGTCTCCTCGCAATGCTGCAGGTTGAAGGCATGCGGGACCGGGCCGGTCATTGCGGGACCGGCCGGGTGCGCGTTGCGTTCGGGAGCACTGTCGAGGGGAGCGTTGGAAGAATGCGCCACCGACGGTACTCCGTCAGTGAGCAATCTCCAGTTGAACGATCGCGGCGTTGCGCCGCTGCTTGTTCAATCGACCGCTTCTACCCACGGCGCCTTTATACCGCCGTGGAAATTCGGATGTCAAGCGGGAAGCGTGAACGCCGATGTTGCCGTGCCCACGTTCCCGCGCTCGGATCGATCGCCGCAGCGTGCGATCAGGCGTTGGTGCCGTTATCGATGGTCCATGCCGCGCCGGTCACCGCCTGGGCTTCCGGCGAGGCCAGCAAGGCCACGACCGCCGCGACATCGTCCGGCGACGCGAAACGCTGCGGACCCGCCATCAGCGAGCGCTGCCATTCCGCATGCGGGCCATCCGGCGGGTTCATGTCGGTGGCGGTCGAACCGGGATGCACGACATTGACCGTGATGCCGCGCGGACCGAAGTCGCGCGCCAAGCCCTGCGTCATGCCGACCAGCGCCGCCTTGCTGGCGCTATACACCGACATGCCCTGCCCCGGCACGCGCACCGCCAGGTTGCTGCCGATCGAGATGATGCGGCCGCCATCGGGCATCACCTTGTCGACCGCCTTGATCGCCGCGAAGGCAGCGCGCACATTGACCGCCATCGTGATGTCGAAATCTTCGATGCTCAGGTCCGCCGGCGGACCGACGCGGAAGATGCCGGCGTTGTTCACCAGGATGTCGATCTTGCCGAATTGCCCGGCCGCGCGCGCCACCGCATCGGCGACCGCCTTCGGATCGGCGTTGTCCGCCCGAATCGCCAGTGCCTGGCGGCCGTGCGCGCGCACCTGCGCGGCGACCTCTTCGGCTTGCTGCTCCGAACTGGCGTAGGTCAGTGCAACGTCCGCGCCATCGGCGGCCAGCCGGCGCGCGATCGCGGCGCCGATGCCGCGGCTGCCGCCCGTGACCAGGGCCGTTTTTCCTTGCAGGGATGCCATGTCTTGCTCCTTGAACGTGGTGTTCAACGTCGTATGTCGGTTCGCCGGTCCGCCGCCCCAAGGGCTGCCGAACCGGCATCGTCGGTTTCACCCATAATTTGTACTTTCCGGTACAAATTTAAGGCAGATTATTGGCACGTTGTCGCCGACGGTCAAGGGATTTACTATCCGGTCAGTACAGAATTCACCGTTCCATCCATGAGCCAACGAGGAAGACCCCGCGCCTTCGACCGCGACACCGCCCTGCAGGCGGCGATGCGCGTGTTCTGGGAGCGCGGCTACGAGCAGGCGTCGCTGAGCGAGCTGACGGCCGCGATGGGCATCAACCGGCCCAGCCTCTATGCCGCCTTCGGCGACAAGGCGCAGCTGTTTCGCGAGGCGACGGCGCTGTATCAGCGGACCATGAACTTCACCACGCCGGCACTCGCCCGACCCACCGCACGCGCGGGTATCGAGGCGATGCTGCGCGACAACGTCGACGCCTACTGCGACCCGGCGACGCCGCGCGGCTGTCTCGTGGTATCGGTCGCCGCCGCCTGCCCGGACGAGGACAGCGAGATGAAGACCATGCTGTCGAGCAAGCTGCGCACGGTCGGCGAGTCGGTTCGCCAGCGGTTGAAGCAAGGCGTCGAGGCCGGCGAACTGCCCGCCGACACGGACATCGGCGCCCTCGCGGCCTACTTCGAAACGGTGCTGCAGGGGCTGTCGATCCAGGCCCGCACCGGGGCCTCGCGCCAGCGGCTGCACCGGGTGGTGGACTGCGCGATGCGGGTGTGGGACAGCCTATCCGGCGAGCCGCAGAAACGCCCCGCGCGGCAGCGTAGTGCCTGATACGCCTCTTCAAGGCCTCCTTTCCTGACGACCAAACGAGCGCGATGCAGGTCGCCGGATGCCACCGTCGTTGCTTGGTGTCAGAAATCGTTATAAACTTCCGACATCCGAGGAGGAACGATGCGAACCCTTGCCCAACAGATCACCGAATACGCAGCCGGACTACCGGAAGGCACGCCCCTGGTCGCCAAGGGCTTGCTGCATCTGGGAAATCGCGCCGCCGTCGACCAGGCGCTCAGCCGTATGGCGCGCCGTGGCGCATTGCTGCGCATCGAACGCGGTATTTATGCCGTTCCCGTGCCTACCCGCTTCGGCAACCGGGCGCCGGCCGCCTCGGCATTGATCGAGGGTCTTGCCCGGCAGCGTGGGGAAACCGTCGTGCCTCATGGCGCCGCGGCGGCCAACGAACTGGGGCTGACGACGCAAGTTCCCGTGCGCGCCGTGTATTTGACCTCCGGCCGCAGCCGCCTGCTTACGCTGGGCGCCCAAGTCATCGAGTTCCGGCATGCGCCGCGATGGCAGTTGGCATTGGCCGGCCGCCACGCCGGAAAGGTCCTGCGCGCTCTGACATGGCTCGGCCCCCAACATGCCAACGAAGCGATCGCAAAACTGCGCGCCCGGCTCTCGGCATCCGACCTTGCCGAAGTCGCGTCTTCACGCGGTCAGCTGCCCACGTGGATGGCCAAGGAAGTGAGTACCTTGCTGCAGCATTGACCCAACGTGACCGAGTTCTTCAGCCTGTCCCGGGCGGAACAACGGGATGCTCTCGAAGTGGTCGCGACGCGATCCGGCAGGCCGCCGCATCTGCTCGAAAAGGATCTATGGGTGGTATGGTCGCTGCGCCATCTCTTTGCCGGCCCTCATGCCGATCATCTGGTCTTCAAGGGCGGTACTTCTCTGTCCAAGGCGTATGGCGCGATCCGCCGCTTCTCAGAAGACATCGACCTGACCTATGACATCAGGGCGATCGCCGGCGACCTGATCCGGGACACCGGCGAACCGCTGCCGCCTAACCGTAGTCAGGAGAAGCGATGGACCAAGGCCATCCGCACGCGCCTGTCCGCTTGGGTCATGACCGAGATGCTTCCGTCGATTCAAGACGAATTGGGGAGGCAACGGCTGCCGGCGGCCGCCAGCGTGGACGGTGACAAGGTCTTTATTGCGTACGAGCCGCTGTCCGGTGGAACCGGCTACGTTTCCCCGGTCGTCATGCTCGAGTTCGGTGCCCGATGTACGGGCGAGCCGAGTCATCTGCGCCCGATCCACTGCGATGCGGCCGCGCATCTTCGCGAGATCGCGTTTCCGAACACTACCGCGCGCGTCATGCGCGCCGAACGCACGTTCTGGGAAAAGGCCACGGCGATTCATGTCTACTGCGCACAGGGTGAGTTCCGTGGCAGCGCGCGTTTCGCCCGGCATTGGCACGATCTGGTGCGCCTCGACGACGTCGGACTCGCCGATGCCGCCCTTGCCGATCGCGGTCTTGCCCACGCCGTCGCGAAGCACAAGGGGATTTTCTTCGCCGAGAAATTTCCTGGCGGCGAACCGATCGACTATGGCGTGGCGGTGTCCGGGGGCTTGCGATTGGTCCCTGACGACAAGGCGCTTAGCGCATTGGCCTCGGACTATCAGCACATGATCGACGACGGCCTGCTGCTTGACGATGGCGAGCCCTTTGAAATACTGCTGGAGCGCTGCGCCACCATCGAACGCAGAGCGAACGACCTGGCCCGCGGTACAGAACCACTGCCCAAAAATACGTTCTGATCCGCGGCTCGCGCTATGGCGAAGGGCGTTTCAAAGCTCCGGTTCACGCCGATTCACACTGCTAGGCCCCAAACCGCATGCCGCGCGCCAGCAGCATGGCGGCCAACGCCGATAGCGCCACGACGGCCGCGGCGGCGTGCCAGCCCCAGGCCTCGATGGCCGCGCCCACGGTAACGGGTCCGACCACCTGCCCAACATTGCTGCCCTGCATCAGCAGGCCGATCACGACCGGCAGCAGTCCCGCCGTGGGGGCGACGATGGACGCGCCCGACAGCAAGGTCGCGGGAATCAGACCGCCCACCGCCGAGAACAGCAGGCACAGCAGGAAGGTCGGCACATCGCCGAAGAGCGGCAGGAAGATGCCGAGCGCGGCCAGTCCCATGGTCAGGCAGGTAGCGCCCACCACCAGGGACCGCGATACGCCGCGCGCCAGCAGATAGCCCGCGGCCAGATTGCCGATCATGTTGGCGGCGATCGCGAGCGCCGTCAGCAGACCGACCATGCGGTGGGAGACGCCGATCCGTTCGATCAGCAGCACCGGCAGGAAGCTGAACAACGCAAAGAACATCAGGCTGTACAGCGCGAAGCAGGCGGCGAGCCGCAGCGGCTGCGAGGCGCGCAGCACGGACACGATATCGGCGCGCATGGTTGCGGCAGCACCCGCGACGCCGTGCGATCGCAAGGACGGCTGCGGCGACGCCGGCCGCTGCGCCGCAGCCGGTATCGCCAGCCGCGTCGCCACGGTCGCGACCACGGCCAGCGCCGCGCTGCCCCACCATAGTCCGCGCCAGGTGCCGAACAGCGGACCGGCGACCATCGCCAGCGCCATGCCGGCCGGCATGAAGCAGCTCCACAGCGCAAAGGCGATATCGCGCCGCTGCGGCGTCACCACCCGTTGCAGCACCGCGGGCCCGGCCACGGCGATCAGCAGGAAGCCCAGCCCTTCGACGAAGCGCGACGCGATCAGCGCCGGCAGCGTCGGCGCCAGGGCGCCCGCGCAGGCTCCGACCACCACTGCGAGCAAACCGCCCAGCAAGATCCGCCGGTCGCCGAATGCGGGCACCAGAGCGCCGGCCGGAATCCCGCCCAGCGAGCCGAGCACCGCGACGATGGCCATCAGCCAGCCCGCCTGCGCCAGGCTCGCGTCAAGCTCGGCCCGCAGCATCGGCATCGCGATCGCGGCCTTGCCGACCTGCAACGCTGCCACGACGCCGGCGCCGACCACCACCGCCACCGTCAGCCACATCGCCGCGTTGCCTGACCTCGCGGCGGCTATCGGCGTCGCTTTGCCAGACCGCGCGGCGGGCATCCGCGTCACCTTGCCCCACCCCTTGGCGGCGGACCATGCCCGCCGCCCCTTCGCACAATCGTCTGCACAATCCGCCATCTCGGTCTCCCTGCCGGAACTCGCGATGGCGAACAGCATCGCACCGTCTTTACATCGACGGAAGTGATATAAGTTCGATCCAATCGATCGATCCAATAGATCATTGGAGCGACGGCTTCCGGCTACCCAACTCATGCTCGACGCCCTGACCCTCGACCAGCTGCGCACCTTCGCCACCGTCGCGGACGCCGGCAGTTTCCGCGCGGCAGCGGCCAAGCTCGGCCGCGTGCAATCGGCAGTCAGCCATGCGATCGCCAATCTGGAGGCGCAGCTCGGCGTCGCGCTGTTCGACCGTAGCGCGCGGCGTCCGGTATTGACCGCCGAGGGCCAGGCCCTGCTGGTCAACGCGCGCGACATCCTGCTGCGCGTCGACGCGATGCGGGCACGGGCCCGGGGCCTCGGTCAGCAACTGGAGCTCGAACTGTCGGTAGTCGTCGATACGCTGTTTCCGCTGGGGCAGATCAGCGCCGCGCTGGAAGCGATGCGCGACCGCTATCCGTCGGTGGCGATCCGGCTCGCGGTCGAACCGCTGGGCGGACCGCTGGCCGCCCTGCTCGAGCAGCGCGCCACGCTGGCGGTGATGGTCGGCGAGGGCTTTCGCGATCCGCGCGTCGCGCTGCAGGCGCTGTCGTCGACCGAGGTGGTGGCGGTCGTGTCCGCTCGCCATCCGCTGGCATCGCGGCGGCGCGGCCCGCCGCTTGGCATTGCCGATCTGGCCGATCACCTGCAGATCGTGCAGTCCGACCCGACGCCGCTGTCCGCCGGCCGCGACTTCGGCGTGCTGTCGCCGCAGACCTGCCGCGTCAACACGCAGGACACCAAGTACGCGCTGATCCTGTCCGGCCTCGGCTGGGGGCGGCTGCCGCGCTGGCTGGTCGAACGCGACCTGCGCGAGGGCCGGCTGTTCGCGTGGCCACCACGTCGCTGGGCCGCGATGCGCGCGTCCTCTACGAGGCCTATCTCGCCCATCGCGTCGACCAGCCGCTTGGACCGGCCGCGCAGGCTTTCCGCGAAGCCCTGACCCGCATCGCCGCGCAAGGTTGACCGACTCCTTATGTTGCGAAGCGCCAATGGCCGACGACTTATGTTGCAAACAGGAATGGTTATCAATAAGATTGACGGCTTTTTGTAACCGAAGATTACGAGAGAGCCCGGACCGCGCGCCATGAGACAAGAACGAGCCTGTTTGCAACCGTCGCGGCTGACGCCGTCGGCCCTGATCGCCGCGGCCATCGCCGGCGGCGTCCCGCTTTCCACGCTGGCGCAGCAGGCGCCGTCCGCCACCCCGGGCACGGCGCCCGCGCATGAGCTGAGCACCGTCGAGGTGCGGGTCGACCGGATCAAGAGCGATCTGGTCAATCCGACGCGGCAGGTCACCGTGATCGAGCGCGAGCAGATCGAGGAGCTGAAGACCGGCTCGACCAATCTGGCGACGATGTTGAGCAAGCTGATTCCGGGCATGGCCGATTCGAGCCGCACCGTGACCGACTTCGGCCAGACGCTGCGCGGACGCAGCGCGCTGGTGCTGGTCGACGGCATTCCGCTCAATACCAACCGCGATTCGGCTCGCAATCTGGCAACGATCGATCCGACCAATATCGAGCGGATCGAAGTGCTGCGCGGCAGCAGCGCGCTCTACGGCGCCGGCGCGAGCGGCGGCATCATCTCGATCACGACCCGCAGCGCGGGCGGCGCGCCCACCGCCGACACCACGGTAACGCTGGGCACGCCGCTGACGCGGCTCAGCAAGGAGGGGCTCAGCGCCAACGTGCAGCAGCACTTCTCCGGCAGCCAGGGACCGATCGACTACGCCTTCCACGTCGGCGCGCAGCGCATCGGCAGCCCCTACGACGCGCACGGCCATCGGATCGCGCCCGAGCCGAGCCAGGGCGATCTGTTCGATTCCAACGTCTACAACATCAGCGGCAAGCTGGGCTGGCGCATCGACGGCCAGCAGCGCGTCCAGCTGAGCCTGAGCCGCTATCACGCCAGGCAGAACACCGACTACGCCTCCGACCCGTCGGTCGGACGCCTGCCGCCGGGCTCGGCCACGGCGCGCGCGATCCGCGGCCTGCAGCTGGAAAACCAGAACGAGCTGCGCAACACGGTGCTGAACCTGGATTACCAGCACCAGGACTTATACGGCAGCACGGTATCGACGCAGTTCTACTATCGCGACTACTTCACGCGCTTTCCTCCGTTCGACGCGCGCGCGGTCGCCACGCGCGGCGGCAACGTCGACCAGATCAGCCAGAACAGCAGCGTCTTCGGCGGCCGGCTGACAGTCGGGACGCCGCTGGGCGCCAGCAAGCAGACCAAGCTGCTGTGGGGCGCCGACTACAACCAGGAACGCAGCGACATGCCGCTCGACGTGTTCGACGCCGCGCGCTACGACGCCAGCGGCGGCCTGGTGTTCCAGCGCACCGGCGGGCTGACCTATATGCCGCCGCTGACCACGCGCAGCGGCGGCGTGTTCGGACAGCTGCAGCACAAGTTCGACGAGCGCTGGTCGATGGAAGGCGGCGCGCGCTACGAGCGCGCCAGCGCCAGCTTCGACGACTTCGTGCCGCTGTCGCAGTCGAAGGTCGCCAACCCGGCCGGCGTCAAAGGCGGCACCGTCGACTACGGCGCCTGGCTGTTCAACATCGGCGCGGCCTTTGCGCCAGTCAAGGGCCAGGAGTTCTATGGCGCCTTCAGCCAAGGCTTCCAGCTGCCGGACATCGGCCTGCAGATCCGCAATGCACGCCCGGGCTTCGACATCAACTCGTCGAGCCTGGAGCCGGTCAAGACCAACAACTACGAGCTGGGCTGGCGCGGTGCGCTGGGCAGCAACACGCTGGCCAACGTGGCGGTGTTCTACACCACCTCGAAGCTCGGCGACGTGCAGAGCTTCAACAACGGGCTGATCCTGACCCGCACCAAGGAACGGATCTTCGGCGTCGAGGCGGCGGCCGACTATCTGACCGACGACGAGAAATGGGGCGTCGGCGGGACCTTCACCTGGCTGCGCGGGCGCGAGCAGCCGCAAGGCAGCAGCAGCTTCCAGAACATGACGGGCTACCGCATTCCGCCGCTGAAGCTGACCGGCTACCTGCAATACCGGCCGATCAGCCAATGGACCAACCGCCTGCAGGTCAGCTATTACGCCGGGCGCGACTATCGTCTGAACGGCCAGAACAGCTTCGGGCGGCGCGATACCGGCAGCTATACCACGCTCGATCTGATCAGCCGCTACCAGCTGACGCGCAAGGACACCATCACGATCGGCATCGAGAACCTGCTCAATCGCGACTACTACCCGCTGTACAGCCAGCTGCTGCGCAACAGCAGCAATACCAGCCGGCTGCCGGCGGCGGGCATCACGCTGACGGCGATGTATCAGCACCGCTGGTAAGCGACGGCGAGCCGGGACGGGAGCGCATCGCCTGCCCCGGCTCTGTTCGACCGCATCGCTCGCGCGCATAATTGCAACCGCAACGATACGCAACGGCAACGATACCGGACAGCATCATGACGACAAACGGGCCCGACCTGTGGTTCTCCTTCGTACGCGCGCACCGGCTGATCATCCGCGAGGTGGAACGGCGCCTTGCCGACGCCGGGCTGCCCACCTATGCCTGGTACGACGTACTGTGGGGACTCGAGAGCGGCCCGGGCGGCGCGCGACGCATGCATGAACTGGCCGACGCGCTTGTCATCGAGCGCTACAACCTGACCCGCCTGGTCGACCGGCTGGAGAGCGAGGGCCTGGTCACGCGCACTCGCTCGGCCGACGACGGCCGCGCCGCCTTCCTCACGATCACGCGCGAAGGCCGCGCGCTGCGCAAGAAGATGTGGAAGGTCTATCAGGCCACGATCGCCGACCTGTTCCTGTCTCAGTTCGATCCCGACGACGAACAACGCTTCGCCGACGCGCTGGAGCGTGCCGCCCAGGCCGTGCGCGCTGCCGCGGCCGCATCGCGCCCTTCCTGACGCCGCTGCGCCGGTCCCTGTCCCAGGTGGGAACCGGCTGACGACCCACCACCGGGACCAACCCGTCCTCCCACCATCACACGCGCACACCACGCCGTGACTGTCGCCGGCCCGGCGACGGCATGCGCGCGTCGACCGCTGCCGTGCCAGCACGCCGGTGCCGCCGGCAATCGGCCGACCGCCCTCTTCGATCGCTCCACCGATGGCCGTGCTTGCCGAAGCCGCCTCCATCGACTACAGTTGCATCTGCAACGATTGCAGATGCAACTCATAGCCATATCGCAGGACATCATCGGAGGAACCACCATGTCATCCGTCATCCCGTCAAGGCTGACCACGCCAGACCTGACCTTCTACACCGCCAACACCCCCAATGGCCAGAAGGTCAGCATCTATCTGCAGGAAGCCGGATTGCCCTACCGGCAGGTGGATGTCGCCCTGGACAAGGGCGAACAGCGCCACCCCGACTATCTCGCGATCAACCCCAACGGCAAGATCCCGGCGCTGGTCGATCACGGCGAAGGCATCACCGTGTTCGAGTCCGGGGCGATCCTCGGCTATCTGTCGAGCCAGTACGGCCCGCTGCATCCGACGCAGCGCCACGAGCAGTGGCAGGTCCAGCAATGGCTGCATTTCCAGGTCGGCGGCATCGGGCCGATGCTTGGACAGCTGTGGTGGTTCCTGCATGGCTCGCAGAGCGGAAATCGCGAAGCGATCGAGCGCTACACGAAGGAAGCGCATCGGCTCTACGGGGTGGTGGACCGACGGCTGGCGGAATCGAACTATCTGGCGCTGGACCGTTACACCATTGCCGACATCGCCGCGTTTCCGTGGTTGCGTAGCCATGACGAACTGCGGCTCGACATCGGGCAATACCGGCATGTGGCCCGCTGGCTCGAGCGCATCGCCGAGCGGCCGGCAGTACAACGCGGTCTCGCGGCGTTGCGCCGGCCCGCGGCGGCAACGCAGGATCGGGCGGAGGCGTGAGCGATGGCGTGGACCTTTCTGTTTGCCGCCGCCGCGCTGGAGATTGTGATGGGCGTCGCGCTGAAGTTGAACCAGGGCTGGACACGGCTGCTGCCGAGCGTGGTGGCCGTTGCCGCTGGACTGGCCAGCATCTACCTGCTGGCCAAGGCGCTGCGCAATCTGCCTGTGGGCACCGCCTATGCGATCTGGACCGGCATCGGCACGCTGGGGCTGGTCGCGATCGGCATCGTCAGCTTCGGCGAGGGCATGCAATGGCAGCGGCTGCTGTTCCTGACGTTGACGGTGGTGGGGATCATCGGGCTGCGGTTCTCCGAGGCGGTGAGCTGACCTGCGGAATAAACCATCGGGAAATACGATGAGAACCGTGCTTCATGTCAGCGCCAGCCCCAATGGAGAGGCGTCGACCAGCCGCGCCACGGGCGCCGCGTTGATCGAGCGGATGCGGCAGCGGGAAACGCTGCGCGTGGTCGAGCGTGACCTGGCGCGTCGTCCGCCGCCCCTGGTCGATGGCGCATTCGCGCATGCCAGCCTCGCGGCGGAGTCTACCGATGCGGCCAGCGATACGGGCGTGCTTGCCTTCTCGGCATCGCTGATTGCCGAAATGCAGGCCGCGGATCGCATCGTGATCTCCACGCCGATGCACAACTTCACGGTACCCGCCACGCTGAAGGCCTGGATCGACCAGATCCTGCGCCCCGGCCGCACGTTCGCGCGGACGCCGGAAGGCAAGAAGGGGCTGCTGGCCAACCGCCCCGTCTACCTGATCGTCGGCAGCGGCGGGCCGCTTGGCGATGACGGCAAGGGGCAGCCGGACTTTCTGACGCCCTATCTGCGTCACGCGCTGGCGACCGCGGGTCTTCACGACCTGTCGGTGTTGCGGCTCGACAATCTGCGGCGCGGACCGGCCTATCTCGAGCGGGCGCAGGCTCTCGCCGATGCGTGGATCGCGCAGCAGATCGCCGCCCTGTCGCTGAACCCGCCGGCGCTCACTGCACAGAAATCTGCACCGTCTGGAATACCTTGCCCCATCGATCCACCTCTTCGACCAGGTATTGCCTGAACTGCTCGCGCGAGCCACCGACCACAATGGCCCCCTGCGATACCAGCGTGTCGCGCACGTCGGGCGAGGCCAGCGCCTTGTTGACTTCGGCGTTCAGGCGGTCGAGCACTTCCTTGGGCGTTCCCGCCGGGGCCAGCAGGCCGTTCCACGAATCGGCCTCGAATCCGGGCAGCCCCGCCTCCTCCATCGTCGGCAGCTGCGGCATCTGTGGCATGCGCTTCTTCGATGCCACCGCGATCGCGCGCGGATTGCCGGACTTCAACGTGGGCAACGCCGACATCGACGTCATGAAGACCATGTCGACGGTGCCGGCCATCAGATCCGTCAGCGCGGCCGAGGCTCCCTTGTACGGAACATGCAGCATGTCGATGCCCGCGCGCTGCTTCAGCAGTTCGCCAGCGAGGTGCTGCGACCCTCCGGCGCCGGTCGAGCCGAACGTCAAGGTACCCGGCTTCTTCTTCGCCAGCGCAATCAGCGAGCGCAGGTCGTGAGCCGGCAGCCTGGTCGAAACCGCCAGCACGGCCGGGGCCGTCATCACATTGGCGATCGGCTCGAAGCTCTTGAGTACATCGAACTTCAGACCCTTGTAAAGGTACTTGGTCATCGTGATCGGCGCCGCGGCCAGCAGCAGCGTGTAGCCATCCGGGGGCGCCGACGCGACATAGTCGGAGGCGATGTTGGAGCCCGCGCCCACCTTGTTCTCGACGATGACCGGCTGCCCCAGCCGAGCCTGGAGCTTGCTGGCCAACAGCCGCGCCGTCAGATCGGTGGGGCCTCCGGCCTGGTAGCCGACGATGATGCGGATCGGCTTGGTGGGATAGCTGGACGGCGTGGCATGGGCCGCGCTGGCAAGGGACAGGATCAGCGCACCGGCGGCGAGAGCGCCGGCGACCGGACCGAAAGTCTTCATGGATGTCTCCGTCATGGCATCTGGGATGGCGCATTGCCGCATGGCTGCGCTCTGTTCGTCGGCAACGACCGGCTGGTGCCCGCCGTTTTCCGCATGGCAACCGCGACATACCGCACGTGTCCGGTCGAACCATCGCCATGGTGGGTGAACCGCTCGCCCGTGAGAACTTCCGATTCGGCCCGCTGCCATGAGAAAAACTCAATACAGCGCCACCGGTCCCGCACCGCCCTGGCATTCCTGTATGTCATACCTGCACGATCAATTGGAAGTTGCCATCCGCACCGCCCTGCGCGAGCATCGGCGCCAGCCTGCCAACGTGAACGGACCCCATGACCATCATCGAGACCTTTTCCGCCTTCGCCCAGCAGCCCGGCCCCGGCGCGCGCTCCAGCGAAGTGATCCACCACGCCAAGCGTGCGGTGATCGACTGGTATGCGGCATTGCTGCCGGGCGCGGTCGTCGCGCCGTGCACGCTGCTGGAGCGCGCCTGCGCCGACGATCTCGATCGCGGCGATGCCCGCCTGGCCCTGGGCCGCCCGGCCACTGCGCGAACGGCGGCGCTGATCAACGGCACCGCCGCGCATACGGTGGAGGTCGACGACATCTACAAGCACGCGATCTACCATCCGGGCGCGCCGACGATTGCCGCGGCGCTTGCCGCCGCTCAGCAACGCCAGGCAAGCGGGGCGGCATTCCTGCACGCCGTGATGATCGGCTACGAGATCTCGACGCGGATCGGCGCGGCGCTGGGACGCACGCACTACCGCTACTGGCACAACACGGGCACGGTCGGTACCTTCGGTGCGGCGGCCGCCGCCGCTACGCTCTTCAAACTCGATGCCGCGCGCTTCGCACATGCACTGGCCACGAGTGGCACCTTCGCCGCGGGATTGCAGCAGGCGTTCCGCATGGATTCGATGTCCAAGCCGCTGCACTCGGGCCGAGCCGCCGAGGCGGGACTGCTGTCAGCGCTGGCTGCCGAGGCCGGCGTCACCGGCTCGCTCGACGTGATTGACGGCGAGGCGGGATTGGGACGCGCGATGAGCGATGGCCCGGACTGGCAGGCCGCTGCCGCAACGCTGGGCCGCGACTTCCATATCACGCAGATCACCTTCAAGAATCACGCCTGCTGCGGCCACACCTTCGCCGCGATCGACGGCGCGCAGGCCTTGCAGCGGGCGCACGGCTTTGCGGCCGAGGATATCGCCGCCGTGCGGATCGGCACCTATCGTCCGGCGCTGGACGTGGCGGGCAATCCCAACCCGCGCACCGCGGCAGAGGCCCGCTTCAGCGTGCCGTTTGCCGTGGCCTGCGCGCTGATCCATGGCAGCGTGCGACTTGCCGCCTTCTCCCCCGAACGGCTCGCCGATCCCGCTATCCGGGCATTGATGGCGCGCATCGAACTGTCGGTCGACGGCCAGCTCGATGCCGCCTTCCCCGGACAACGCGCGGCGCGCGTCACCGTGCGTCTGCGCGATGGACGCGAGCTGACCCATCTGCAGCCGAACCGCAAGGGCGACCCCGAGGAACCGCTGAGCGATGCGGACCTCGACGACAAGTTCGTCGAGCTGGTGGCGCCGGTGCTCGGTCAAGCCCGTACGCGCGCGCTGCTGCAGCGGCTGTGGTCGCTCGACAGCGCGGCGTCGCTGCCCTGAGGAAGTGCTGCGTCCGGCGGCATAGATATAATGAAATGTCATTGCTCGGACGCGACAACATGGCTCGCCGTATTCCCCCCTTGAACCCGCTGCGGGTCTTCGAAGTCGTGGCGCGCACCCAGAACCTGACCGTCGCCGCGCAGGAACTGCATGTTTCCCAGTCGGCGGTCAGCCGGCAGATCGCGGTGCTCGAGGGCTATCTGGGCATCGAACTGTTCCGTCGCGAGCGCCATGGCGTTTCGCTGACGCGCGTCGGCCAGGCCTATGCCGAGGAAGTCGTTCCGGCCTTCGATGCGATTGCTACTGCCACCGCCCGACTGCTGAAGAACACCTCGCAAGGCGCGCTGCGGGTGCGCACCTACACCACCTTCGCGGCGAAATGGCTGATCCCGCGACTGCCCGACTTTCAGGCCCAATATCCCAGCATCGAAGTGCGCATCGACAATGCGATTCCCGATGTCGACTTCGATCGCGATCCCGCCGATCTCGCCATCCAGTTTGGCGATGGCCGCTGGCCCCGTGTCAGCGCCGACTTCCTGTTCCACGACGAGATCGAACCGGTCTGCACGCCCGAATACCTGCGCACGCATCGCGGCGGCGGCCGCGGCCGGCCTGAAGCGCTGCTGCGCCACCGTCTGCTGGTGTCGCACTATCGCCGCGCCGACTGGGACGATTGGCTGGCCTTCGCCGGACTGGCCGAGATGGCCGACCGCACCGAGCGCATGAGCTTCGGCAGCTCGGTGCTGACCTGGCAGGCGGCCCTCGATGGCCTTGGTATCGCAATCGGACAGGCTGCCATGCTGCAGGCGGAACTCGCTTCCGGCCGCCTGGTTCGGCCGTTCGCGCGGCCACTGGTACGCAGCAAGTCCTATTACCTGGTCAGGCCCGCCGTCCAGCGCGAGTCCCGCAAGGTCACGGCATTCCGGGATTGGCTGCTCGACACCGTGGCACGCGAACAGCGCGCGGCGGAATGAGGATGCGAGATGCGGCGGCCTCAGGTATGACGATAGGTTCTACCTGCTCTCCAAACGCGAAGTTCACAACCGTCTCGGGATAGCGGAAGCTGATGCCTGACTTCTGCCCCCAGAGATTTCGACATGAACTTTGAACTCAGTGAAGAACATCAGGCATTTGCGGAATCGGTGCGCCGGTTCGCCCAGGACAAGCTCGCGCCCGGCGCGCTGCAGCGCGCGCACTCCGCGCAGTACCCATGGGATGCGGCACGCATGCTGGCCGAGCAGGGACTGCTTGGCATCGCCTTCCCGGAAGAGGATGGCGGCCAGGGCGGCACGCTGATGCACGCCGTCATCGCGATCCAGGAGATCGCGCTGGTCTGCCCCAAGAGCGCGGATATCGTGCAGGCGGGTAATTTCGGACCGATCCGGACCTTCGTCGAATACGCGACGCCCGAACAGAAGGCGCGCTTCCTGCCCGATCTGCTCGCCGGACGCAAGTTGATCGCGCTCGGCATGACGGAGCCAGAGGCCGGCTCCGCCGTCACCGAACTGCGCACCACCGCGCGCCGCGACGGCGACCACTACGTGATCGACGGCAGCAAGATCTTCTCGACGCATAGCCCCGAGGCCGAGCTGTTCCTGATCTACGTACGCTTCGGCCCGGGCATCAACGGCATCGGCTCGGTGCTGGTCGAGCGCGGCGCGCCGGGCTTTCAGATCGGGGAGCCGTCGAAATTCATGAGCGGCGAGGAATGGTGCCAGCTGTATTTCGAGGACTGCCGCATTCCCGCCGGCAACCTGCTGCTCGGCGAAGGCGGCTTCAAGCGCCAGATCGCCGGCTTCAATGTCGAGCGGCTGGGCAACTCGTCGCGCGCCCTCGCGCTCGGGCGTCATTGCTTCAACGTGGCCCGCGAGCACGCGATGGTGCGCAAACAGTTCGGTCGCGAATTGTGCGAATTCCAGGGGATTCAATGGAAGTTCGCGGAGATGGCGTTGAAGCTCGAATCCGCCCAACTTCTGCTCTATCGCGCCGCCATGGAGGGCGAGCACGGCCTGCCGTCCGCGCACAGCACGGCAATGGCCAAGCTCGCGTGCAACCAGGCGGGCTGGGACGTCGCCAACGAAGCGCTGCAGATCATGGGCGGCATGGGCTACAGCCAGGAATCGATCGTCGAATATTGCCTGCGCCGCATCCGCGGCTGGATGATCGCCGGCGGCTCCATCGAAATGCTGAAGAACCGCATTGCGGAAGGCGTGTTCGGCCGATCGTTTCCGCAGCGTCCGCCCAGGCCTGCCCCGAACTGAACATGCCGCGCCAGCCGAGCTCCCCGACTTTCCCTGTTCCCTGCTCCCGTTCCCAGCCGCAATGAACTCGACCTCTCCAGCATCCGGCCCCATCGACTCGGCGCTCGCACAGGCGCTGCTGTCTCCACGCAGCGTGGCACTGTTCGGCGCGTCCGACGATCCGGCCAAGACCGCCGGACGTCCATTGAAGTTCCTGCGTGCGGCCGGCTATCGCGGAACGATCTATCCGATCAATCCGAACCGGGATACCGTGCAGGGCGAAACCGCCTACCCCAGCCTCGCATCGCTGCCGCAAGTCCCCGACCAGGTCTTCGTGCTGACGCCGACCGACACCGTGCTCGATGCGGTGCGCGAGAGCGCCCGCCTCGGCGTCAAGGTCGTGACCATCCTCGCCAGCGGCTTTGCCGAGTCCGGACCCGAAGGCGCGGCCAGGGAGGCGGAACTGCGAGCCCTGAGCCGGCAGACCGGCATCCGCGTGCTCGGCCCCAGCAGCCTCGGGGTCATCCATCCGCAGGCGGGCGTCATGCTGACCGCCAATGCGGCCTTCGCCGAGCCGGAACTGCCACAAGGGCGCGTCTTCGTCGCCTCGCACAGCGGCAGCATGATCGGCTCGCTGGTTTCGCGCGGCAAGGCGCGCGGCGTCGGCTTTGCAGGGCTGGTATCGGTCGGCGGCGAAGCCGACCTGTCCATTGGCGAAATCTGCCTCGCTACGCTTGACGATCCCGCTATCGAGGGCTATCTGCTGTTTCTCGAGAGCCTTCGCCACGGCGACAAGCTGCGCGCCTTCGCGATCGAGGCCGCCCGGCGCGGCAAACCCGTGATCGCATACAAGCTGGGGCGATCGGCCGTCGCCGCCGAGATGGCCGCCACCCACACCGGAGCGCTGGCCGGCGAGGACGACATCGCCGATGCCTTCCTCAAGGACCTCGGCATTGCGCGCGTCGGCGTGCTTGAAGCACTGCTGGAAGCGTTCCCGCTGGCGCGGCGGATACCGCTGGCCCAGCCGGGCGGGCAACCACGCGTGCCGCCGCGCCGCGTGGGCGTGGTGACTACCACTGGCGGCGGCGCGGCGATGGTCGTCGACCAATTGGGCATTCGCGATGTCGCCGTGGAACCCGCCTCGCCGGCGACGCTCGACAGGCTCGCCGCCGCCGGTATCGCGGTATCGCCGGGACGCGTGCTGGACCTGACGCTGGCCGGCACAAACTACAAGGTCATGAAGACCGCGCTCGACATCATGTTCGGGGCGCCGGAGTTCGATATCGTGCTTGCCGTCGTCGGCTCTTCCGCACGCTTTCAGCCGCAGCTTGCAGTCAAGCCGATCATCGACAGCGCGGACAGCGCCAAGCCGCTGGCCGCGATGCTGGTGCCCGACGCACCCGAAGCGCTGGCCGCGCTGACGGCCGCCGGGGTGCCCTGCTTCCGATCGCCCGAACCGTGTGCCGATGCCATTGCCGCCGTGCTTGCACGCCGCACACCCGGCACGCAACCGGCGGCGCGACTGACCGGCGAGCGGCCGCCGCGCGCGCTCAGCGAGGCGCAGGCATACGCCGTGCTGGAACAGCTTGGCGTGCCCTACGCGCCGGCGATCACACTGCCGATCGGCGGTCCCATCCCTGCGCTGCCGTTCGACTATCCGGTGGTCGCCAAAGTCTGCTCGCCCGAGATCCCGCACAAGACGGAAGTGGGGCGGCGTCGTACTGGGCATTCGGGACGCCGGCCAGTTGAACAGCGCATTGGCAACGCTGAAGGCCAACCTGGCCGAGCGCGCACCCACCGTGCGATGCGATGAAGTGCTGGTGCAGCCGATGACCAGGGGCCTGACCGAGGTGCTGGTCGGCTACCGCATCGATCCGGACGCCGGTCCGATCGTGATGCTGGCCGCCGGGGGCATCTGGGCCGAAGTCGCACGCGATCGAAGCATTCGGCTGGCACCGGTCACCGTCGATGTCGCCCGGGAGATGATCGCCGAAGTGAAGGCACTGAAGACGGTCGGGGGACTGCGCGGCAGGACCCGCGGCGATCTCGATGCGCTGGCACGGGCCGTCTCCGCGTTGTCCCAGCTCGCGGTACGCCCTGAGCTTGGCATCGCCGAAGCGGAGGTCAACCCGATGATGGTGCTGCCCGAAGGGCAAGGTGTGCTCGCCGTCGATGCCCTCGTACTGACATCGTGAAGACGCCTGCCCTGCCCCCAGCCCCCGCGTTGAACGCCGAACTGGCCGCCCTGGACCGACGCGCGCAGACCTGCGTCGTACGTGACGGGGACCGCGAGACGGTCTGGCGCAAGTTCGGCAGCGGGCCACCGCTGGTGCTGATCCATGGCGGCCATGGCAACTGGCTGCATTGGGTCCGCAACATCGAGCCCTTGTCGGCAACGCATACGCTGTGGATTCCCGATCTGCCGGGATTCGGAGAGTCCGACGCGCTGCCCGGGGATCCGCACGCGGCCGACCGGCTCGATCGCCTGGTCGGCACCGTGATCGCAGCGCTGGACCGTCTGGTCGGTGTAGACGCAACCGTCTCGCTCGCCGGCTTTTCGTTCGGTGGACTGGTGGCCGCCCAGGTTGCGGCCCGGCGTGGCGGCACGGCGCGGCTCGCACTGCTGGGGCCCGCGGGACACGGCGGTACGCGACGCCAGCGCATGGAGATGATGGACTGGCGCAAGGACGACCCTCACGCCATGCGAAGCGCACTGCGGCACAATCTGCTCGCGCTGATGCTGCACGAGCAAGCCAGCATCGATGAGACCGCCATGCTGGTGCACGAGCTCGCGTGCCGGGCGACGCGATTTCGGAGCAAGGCGATCTCGCGACAGGCGCTGCTCGAAACCGCGCTGGATGCATTCAATGGTCCCACGCTGCTGATCTGGGGCGAGCACGACGTCACCGCCTCGCCGATCGATGTGGCCAATCGAATCGCGGGGCCCGCGACGCACCGGGATTGGTGCCTGGTGCCCGGCGCCGGGCACTGGGTCCAGTACGAGCGCCATCGCGATATCAATACGCTGCTGGCACGCTGGTTCGGCTCGGAACCTCGCTGACGCCCGGATTTGCTTGCCGAGCTCCTTCTGGACGTAGGCGTTGGCGTTGCGGCTGCTCAATCCGCACGCAGCCGGTCGAGCGCCGCCGTTGTCTTCAGCCAGTCGAGCACCGCGGCAGCGGGCGTGCCGGCCCGGATGGGCACCGGCGACAACAGACAATAGCGTGAACCGTCCTCGACAAAGCCCATCGGCGCGGCCAGCATGCCGCTGGCGATATCGTCCTGCACCAGATGCCAGGGCCCGATGGCAACACCAAGGCCCGCCACCGCTGCCTGCAGGCTGAAGTAGAAATGTTCGAAGCGCTGCTCCGGCGCGCGCGATAGCGTCTGTCCCGTGATGTCGGCCCAGGTCTGCCAGGCGTTCGGCCTTGTCCGCGTATGCAGGCGCGGTGCGGAAGGACGCAGGGCAGTGCCGGCCTTGCGCGCGGCAAACCATGCGCCGGCCTGGTCCGGCCGGCACACCGGACCGACCCGTTCGACGAACAAGGGCACCGCGTGGACGCTGTCGGGCCAGGCGAAGTCATCGCGGCGAAGCGCGAGATCGATGCCGCTGTCGAACGCGACCGCCCCGCCGCCAGCCACCAGATGGACGTCGAGCTCGGGATGCCGCGCCTTGAAGTCGGGCCAGCGCGGGATCAGCCAGCGCATCAGCAAGGTTGGCTCGCAAGACAGCACCCATTGGCGCGCCTGCCTCGCACTGGCACGCAGCTCCCGTGTGGCCTGTCGGATCACGCCGAGGCCATCCCGCACCGCCTGTGCGAGCCTTCGCCCTGCCTCGGTCAGGAAAACGCGACGGCTGCGCCGTTCGAACAACGCCACTCCGAGATCGTCTTCGAGCGTGCGCACCGCGCGGCTGACCGCGCCATGCGTCAGATGCAATTCGTCGGCTGCTCGGCTGAAGTTCTCCAGCCGGGCCGCTGCCTCGAAGCAGCGCAGGGCCAGCAGGGAAGGAAGCCGGGCGTCTCCCGATGGTGAGCTGAACTCACCATGATGGTCAGAAAACATCGCTATTCGTCGATCGTCGGGTTCCCTAACATAGGGCAACCATGCGTGGCACTTTGCCACAGGATTCGACAGAGTCAACCATGACCGAACTGTTAGCCGTGATCACCATTACGCTGCTCGCCGTGATCAGCCCTGGACCGGACTTTGCCATGGTGAGCCGCAACAGCCTGGTGCTGTCGCGCCGCGCCGGCTTGCTGACGGCACTGGGCATCGGGCTTGGCGTACTGATCCACGTCGGCTACACCATCCTCGGCGTCGGCGTGTTGATCCAGCAGTCGCTATGGCTGTTCCAGACGGCCAAATGGATTGCCGCGATCTATCTGGTCTATTTGGGTATCGGCATGCTGCGCGCCAGGCCGGGCGGCTCGCTGGCCGAGGGCCGCACCGCCCCGCTGTCGGATCTCGCCGCATTGCGCACGGGCCTGCTGACCAATGCGCTGAACCCGAAGACCACCGTCTTTATCGTCAGCCTTTTCATGCAGGTCGTGCGCCCCGACACGCCGCTGGCCACACAGATCGGCTACGGCGCCTTCATCGCGGCCGCCCATATCGGCTGGTTCAGCCTGGTCGCGGTGTGCCTGTCGACGGGCCCCGTACGCGCTCGGCTGCTGGCCGTGCGCCACTGGATCGACCGTGTCTTCGGCGCCCTGCTGGTCTCGTTTGGCGTGCTGCTGGCGGTGGCGCGCGGCGCGCGTTGAAGCGCGATCCTGCGCCGGTCTACTCGCCGAATTCCTGCTGGATGCGCGGCGCCTGCGGACACTGCCGATCCAGCGACTCCCGATACTTGACGCAGCCGCGCAGAAACTGCGGCCAGTCCGGGACCGCGGGCGTGTGCGTGGCCGCGTCGGGCAGCAAGGCCCACAGGTTCGGGTGATGCCAGCACAGATCGTGGCCCGACGCATCCCGATGGCGGCGGATGCCGGCGCGCAAGCGCCTCACTTCCTCAACCAGTTGTTGGCGGCTCATCGTGTCGACGTCTTCGTCCATGGTGCCCTCCGGCGTGCCCGTTGGCTTTGTCGAAACCTTCAGCTTAGGCGGGCTGCGCGCAAGCTGCGGAGACCTTTGGCATATGGCGCAGCGTCAGCGCCCAGAACGCCAGCGCGGCGGCACTGATGCCGGCACCGAGCAGGCAGACCGCCTGCCATCCGGCCAGCGCATAAACCCATGTCGACGCGATCGCGCCCAGCCCGCTGCCCACCGAATAGAACAGCATGTAGCAACCGACCAGCCGGCTGTGCGCATCGCGCTGCGCCGCGAAAATCATGCTCTGGTTGGCGACATGAATGGCCTGCCCGCCGAGGTCCAGCGCGACGATGCCGATCACCAGCCACCACAGCCCGTGCGCATCGAACCACCACAGTGGCAGCCATGAGGCCAACAGCACCAGCAGCGCCCCGCCGGTGACCCGCTGCCCCAGGCCGCGGTCGGCCAGCCGCCCGGCCCGCGCGGCCGCCAAGGCGCCGACCACGCCGACCAGCCCGAATGCGCCGATCGCCGTGTGCGACAACGCGTACGGCGGCGCGCTCAACGGCAGCACCAGCGCGCTCCAGAACACGCTGAATGCGGCGAACATCAGCATCGCGATCGTGCCGCGGATCTGCAGCACGCGTTGTTGCCGCAGTAGCGTCAGCATCGACAGGATCAGCTTCGGATAGCTCAGCCGTGAAATCGCTGGGGTCTGTGCCGGCAGACGGCGCCACAGCACCAGCGACAGCGCCAGCATCGCCAGCGCCGAGAACAGATACACGCCACGCCAGCCTGCCACATCGGCAATCAGGCCGGCCAGCACGCGCGCCAGCAACAGACCGATGACCACCCCGCCCTGCGCGGCGCCGACCACCCGCCCACGCTCCGATGGCGCGCCGGCGGTCGCCGCGTAGGCGATCAACCCCTGCGTCATCGCTGTACCGAGCAAGCCGACGGCCAGCATGCCAACCAGCAAGGCCGGCGCCGACGCGGCCGCGGCCACGGCAATCAGCGCCCCCACCAGCGCAGCCGCCTGCCACAGCATCAGGCGCCGCCGATCGATGCGGTCGCCCAGCGGCACCAGCAGCAGCAAGGCCAGCGCGCAGCCGATCTGCGTGGCCGTGATCACGCCCCCTACCGCGGCATGGTCCAGCGCGAACTCCCCGCCGAGCGCGTCGAGCAAGGGCTGCGCGTAGTAGACGTTCGCCACGCTCAGACCGCAGGCGCAGGCGAACAGCGCGACCAATGCGCTCGGCATGGGGCTGGCGGATGGCGTTGGAGGCTTGGGTGCAGGCCCTGTCGGCGGTTCGCCCGGCATGGATGTTCCTTCGTCAAAGCGGTTTCAAATCAAGACCGGTTTGATTGTAGGCAAACTGGTCTTAAAATGAAACCATCAAGACAAACCCACATCTGGCACATGCCTTTACCGAAGGAGCATCGATGGCAAAACGTCGCGACAGCCAGGCGGAAACCTGCCCGGTCGCCCGCTCGCTCGACCTGATCGGCGACCGCTGGTGCCTGCTGATCGTGCGGGATGCCTTCGATGGCGTGCGCCGCTTCAGCGAATTCCAGCGGCGCCTGGGCGTGGCCCGCAGTATCCTGGCTGACCGCCTGCGCCTGCTGGTCGAGGCCGGCATCTTCGAGATCAGCCCGGCATCGGATGGCACCTCGTATCAGGAATATGTGCTCACACCCAAGGGAGAGCGGCTATTTCCGGTGATCGTGGCGTTGCGGCAATGGGGCGAGCAACATTTGTTCGAATCGAAAGACGCGCATTCCGTGCTGGTCGACAAGCGCACCGGGAAACCGCTGACGAGGATGGAGCCACGCGCGGCCGACGGCAAGGTGGTGCGTCCCGCGGAAACGGTGGTACGGCTGCCAAAAAGAGAGGACTCAATGGCGTCCTTATTGGGTGACTGAAACGTCATGACCGGATCATGGATTTGATGTGAGCGGCGTCCAATTTGCGGGAAACGGCGAGAATGCTTTGGTTCTTCCGCGGCAGACTGGCCGATTGCGTTGGAGGCGTTGTCACTGCGATGGCGTGCCGCCGATATACTCGCGACTTACCCTCTGGAGTCTCAGATGAGCAAGGTCTCTCTTTCGAAGTACAACGTCCCCATCAAGGAACGAACAAAAGTCACGAGTGCCCCAAGCCCAGAGCGCGTCGCCGCAAGCACGAGGATCGAGCATGTGTTCGACGGGCGAATCGTTGTGGTCAATAAGGCCGACTCGACAACCGTTCAGGAAACCGCTCGGAAGGTCATCCAGAAACACCACGAAGTCATCGAGCGCTTGGCGAAGCGATGACCAATGGCTTCATCTCACTCACGCCAGATCAAGTCCGTGAAATTCACGACTTGATTCTCGAAACGGAGATTGGACTGGCGGGCGAGCACAAGGGCTACCTTGAGGGCGCGCTCCATCGCATCGCGGCTGCGCAGTTCTATGAAGGAGTCGATGACCTCTTCGAATTGGCCGCACATTACGCGCGCGCGATTGGCCAAGGCCATTGCTTCATCGATGCCAACAAGCGCACAGGCCTCGTTACATGCCTGACATTCCTGGAATTGAATGGCATCACAGTCCAAAAGAACGACGACCTGGAAGACGCCATGGTCGATCTGACCACGAGAGATCTACCGCTGTCCGACTTTGCCACTCTGTTATTTTCGTTGGCCGAGTGCAACGAGACCGGCGGCCCACCGGCGGAATAGTCCCAAGGACCAGCAGATCCTGACGCACCGGGCACTTCCTGCCGTCGGTTTGGTCCCGGGCCATCTCGGCGACCAGGTCGTTCGGTAGCAGTACGCCGTTCCGCTGACGCAACGCCTCCAGCAGGCGCATCGGGTCTGGCGCCGTGCCCGCCCCGCTCGATCGAAACGAGCGCGGCGCCAGGCGTCATCGCCCGTTCGCCGCGCTTAGTGGATGCTCAATTCGGCGATCTCGTCTTTTTCGATCCTGAACAGAAATTCCAGCGTGACAGGACTATTCGGGAACTGCCCGCTCACCCTGGCGCGGACCCGGACCTCGGTGTCGGTGCCAGCGGCTTCGACTGGCTCGGCGACGTGGCGATATTTTTCCTTGGCCGCCAGCCACCACGCGCGTATCGCCTCCCTTCCCTGATGCCGCGCGCTCTCATCGTTGACAACGGCATTGGGCAGAAAAAGCGATACCAGCGCATCGGCATCGCTGCCCTTGTCCGCTTCGAAATACGCGCCCACAACGGTCGGAATATCCATCCTTCTGCTCCTGATCTGTGCTTGCCTGGCAATGTTGCAGCGCCAGTTTAAGCTTGACCATTGTCCGGATAAACAAGATAAATCCGGATGTGGCGATGAAATAAACAGGACAATGGAAAGAACCTCCCTTCACGACCTCGAAGCCGTCCTCGCGATCGCCCGCCGTGGAACATTCCGCGCAGCGGCGATCGATCTCGGGATGTCGACCACGGCCCTGAGCCATGCCATTGGCAAGCTCGAGACCCATCTAGGCGTCCGCCTGTTCAATCGCACGACGCGCAGTGTCTCGCTGACCGATGCCGGTCGACAGTTTGTCGAGCAGGTCGGGCCCGCGCTTCACGATATTCACGGCGCATTGGAGGCAGTGCGGTCGCAGCGGGAAACCCCATCCGGAACACTGCGGATCAATGCCGCGGCATTTGCGGCGCGAGACATCATGTCCCCGCTGGTGCTCGAATTCCTGCGCCGCTACCCGGACATGAATGTCGACCTGGTGACCGAAGGACGGCTGGTGGATATCGTTGCCGAGGGTTTCGACCTCGGCGTTCGGGTTGCCAACCTCGTTCCCAGCGACATGATTGCCGTGCCGCTCGGCCGGCCCCAACGCTATGCCGTCGTGGGATCGCCCTTGTATTTCGAGAACCATCGGAAGCCTCGCGTCCCACCCGATCTGCTGAAGCACCAATGCGTGCGTGTACGCCTGCCCGACGGGACGCTGTATCGGTGGCAATTCGAGAAGGCCGGCGAAACAGCGCAGATCGACGTGCGCGGCCCGATCACGCTCGACGAAGCGAGCCTGGCGCGGGCCGCCGTGATGGGGAATATCGGCCTGGGCTATTTCATGGAGCAGGACGTGCAGACCGATATCGAGGCAGGACGCCTGGTTCGCGTGCTGGCCGATTGGACGCCGCCTTTGCCTGGGCTCTGCCTCTATTACCCCGGCCGGCGCCACCACTCTGCCGGAATGAAGGCATTCCTCGCGTTGGCCCGTGAGGTGGCCGAGCGGGGGCCAGACCGCCAATCGCCGGCCGGACGAAACCGCCGTCGACATTGAGCAGCCGATCGCGTTGCCGAACGCGCGATGTCATGTCGCAAGCGGAAATTCTTGACAACACAACCGACCAACTAGTAGATTGGTCAACGTATTGAATGCCACGCGCGGCATCCGGGCAGTTGCACGAGCGATGTCTTGCATGCGTGGGCCGCAATCCCGCTTATTGATATCTATGGAACTTTCCCCCCGCGCGGCCGAAATCGCCGAGCATACGAAGCTGTTGCTGGCCGCTGGCGGTTATCACGGATTCA
Source organism: Cupriavidus gilardii (assembly GCF_008801915.1). Classification (GTDB taxonomy): domain Bacteria; phylum Pseudomonadota; class Gammaproteobacteria; order Burkholderiales; family Burkholderiaceae; genus Cupriavidus; species Cupriavidus gilardii. The sequence goes on along the minus strand of NZ_VZOV01000012.1, from coordinate 102,570 downwards.
GTTATGCGGATCTGTCCGAGCGCGTGCGTATCGGCAAGCCGAGCATCCATCATCATTTTCCGAGCAAGGCGGACCTGGTCCTGACCGTGGTCGCGCTACACCGCGCGCAGGCACGGCAAGGCCTGGCCGCTCTCGATGGCCAGATCGGCGATCCGTTGGCGCGGCTGACGGCCTATATCGATTACTGGTCGCGGTGCATACGCGACGGCACGTCATCGATGTGTATTTGCGCGATGCTGGCTGCCGAATTGCCGATCATCCCGCAAGAGATCGCGCATGAGGTTCGAGCCTACTTCGAGGACCTGACCGCATGGCTGGCCACGGTCCTGGAGGCAGGTGCCGCGAAAGGACAATTGCATCTGCGCGATACGGCGCTTGTCGAGGCACAGACCTTTATGTCCACGGTGCACGGCGCAATGTTGACCGCACGGGCTTTCGACAATCCCGAGGCATTTGCCTCCATCTCGCAAGCGGCGATCAGACGGCTGACCGGGTCGAACTGACCGCTTTTTTACCGGCCGCGAGCCGGCTATTTTTTCACCGCGACACCGACCAACTAGTTGGTTGTCTTGCGTGTGAGATTTCGTTGTTTCAACCCATGGTTTGAAGGAGCCATCGTCCTATGCCGCATCCGATTTCCGCCCTGGGGTCCGGGCACACGCTGATCAGCATCGTCCCCGTCATCGCGGGCCTCTATAGCTTTGCGCGCTACTTCAGGATCGACAGCAGCACCCATGCCGGCCGGATTTACCTTGGCGGGCTGGTGTTGTCGGTGCTGACGTCATTCGGGCTGTCCAGCAGCGGGGGCTTCAACGTCGGCCATGCGCTCGGCATCGTGGCGCTGCTCGCCATCTTCGGCGCGCTGGTGCTGCCACGGGTCCCGGTCTTTCCCCGGGCCCAGCCCTACCTGTCCCAGTTCGGATTCACGTTCAGCTTCTTCCTGCTGCTGGTCCCCGGAATCAACGAAACGCTGACACGATTGCCCGTGGCCCATCCTCTCGCCGATGGCCCGCAATCGCCGGTGGTGCGCGGCGCGCTGGCCGCGTGGCTGGTCGTCTTTATGCTTGGCTCCGCGCTGCAGGCTTGGTGGATGCATTCGCAACGGCGGCGCGCGCCACTGTCCTGATTCCGGGTACGCGGCCCACGCGGCCCTCGGATGTCGCGTGGGCCCCGCTTGCCCGCCTCGGCATCACTGTTCAAACCAGGAGAGATGGAGCATGGCATTCCCGCTGGACACTTTTTCCGAAACGGAGTCGAGCGTCGAGGATCTGGAGAGCATGCTGGCCGACGATGAAGCCCTGGAGGGCATCGAGGCCTGGCTCAGCCGACAGCAACTGACGATCCATGCCGGCCCGCGCGGACAGGACCTTGCAGGCGGCGCGACGATCGAAACGTCGGCCGGTTGGCTGCTACGCCTGGTCCGCCATGCGCGTTCGGCGCTGGCGGCGCCCAAACAAGGGCGATCAGTGGCGTCAGTGCGATGACACGAACGGCGAGCCGGCATGCGGAGGCGGCACGGCAAATTCTGCCTTCATCCGCTTGACCTCTTCGACGGGGCTTCGCCCGAAAAGGCGCTTGAATTCCCGGCTGAACTGCGAGGGGCTGTCATAGCCAACTTCGGCGCTTGCGGCGGCCGCGGTCATGCCGTGACGGACCATATGCAGGCGCGCCTGATGCAACCGTATCGACTTCAGGTACTGCACCGGCGAGGTTTTGGTGACGGCCTTGAAGTGGGCGTGGAAGCTGGGCACACTCATCCCGGCTTCGCGCGCCAGCTGTTCGACACTGACGTCGACATGAAAGGACGCATGGATCCGGCGCAACGCGCGCGCGATCTTGCCGAACTGCCCATGCATGGCGAGCGCGGCGCGCATCGATGCGCCTTGCTCTCCTGTCAGAACATGGAAGTAGATTTCCCGCACCAGCGCCGGGCCAAGAATCCGGGCTTCCACAGGGCGGCTCATCGCCTCCAGAAATCGAACCAGCGACTCGCATAGCCGGCTGTCCATCGGGGTGGACATCATGCCGCGCGGCTCGGTCGGCTCCATGCCGCCATGCTGGTCGATCTGCAGCATCAGATCGGCAGCGAGCTTGAAATCGAGGTGCATGTAAATGGCCAGCAGCGGCTCGGATTCGCTGGCGTCCGTTTCCATGGTGAATGGCACGGGCACCGAAACGGCGAGGTAATGCCGATCGTCGTACAGATAAATCTGATCGCCGAAGTACCCGCGTTTCCTGCCCTGGCAAACGATCACGATGCCGGGATCGTAGAGCACCGGCACCGCCTTCAACGGGCGATTCGAACGCAGGAACCTGACATCGGGCAACGCCGACAAGTTGTATCCCTCGTGCGGCGCCAGCGTTGCCAGCATGGACACCATGCGCCGCGCCAGCATCGCCAGGCTTGGCGCCTCGTTTTTGCCAGATCGAGTCATGGCCAACCTCTTTTGTCTGCACTGTGGCGTAGCTTAGCAGCCCCATTACCGAAATTCTTGCCGTTCATAGGATCAGGCAAACATCAGAGATCCGCAGCCATGGTCGCATGCAGGATTGGATTCCATTATTCAATCCGCAGCGCAAAGCCGCGTCGTGGTGACGCGGCGCGCATTGCACCCAACTGGAGCGGTGAATATCCATGATCGACGTACTGAACCCTGCAGACGGATCGCGCATCGGGGCGGCGCCCCATATGAATGGAGCGCAGGTGAAGGCAGCGATAGACCGAACCTGCAACGCATTTCCGGCATGGTCGCGCAAACTCGCCAAGGAACGCAGCGCGCTGCTTCGCCGCTGGTTCGAACTCGTCAGAGACGACAAGCACGTCTTTGCCGAATTGATGGTCAAGGAAAACGGCAAGTGCCTGGCCGAAGCGCTGGGCGAAATCGACTACGGGCTCGGCTTTATCGAGTGGTATGCCGAGGAAGCCAAGCGGGTCTATGGCGACACCATCCCGTCCCACGCCGATCATGCCGCCGTGATGGTCATCAAGGAGCCTGCAGGACCGACTGCAGCCATCACGCCCTGGAATTTCCCCTTCATGATGATCACGCGCAAAGTCGCGACCGCACTGGCGGCCGGTTGCACCATGGTCATCAAGCCATCCGAAGAGACACCGCTGACTGCGTACAAGCTGCTCGAGTACGCGCGCCAGGCAGGCATTCCCGAGGGCGTGTTCGAGATGGTGACCGGCAACCCGCAAGAGATCGGCGCACTCTTTACCGGCGACGATCGGATCCGGAAGATCTCGTTCACCGGCTCCACTGCCGTCGGCAAATTGCTGGCCGAGGCCAGCGGGCGCTCGCTGAAAAAGATGACGCTGGAATTGGGCGGCAACGCCCCGTTCATCGTGTTCGATGACGCCGATTTCGACCAGGCCATCACCGGCCTGGTGACCGCCAAGCTGCGAAATTCCGGCCAGGTCTGCATTTCGCCGAACCGCATCTACGTGCAGGATGGGATTTACGATCGCTTTGTCCGGGCCGTCGTTGAACGGGTCTCCGAATTTCGCGTGGACCAGGGACTGCAGCCCGGATTCGTCGTGGGGCCGCTGATCAATCAAGCGGGCTTCGACAAGGTCGTTCAGCTCGTCGAAGACACGAAGCGGCGCGGTGGGAAAGTGTTGCTCGGAGGCAAACCGCACGACAAAGGCGGACTGTTCTACCAACCTACCGTGCTGGCCGACCTCGATGACGATATGCCGATCGCCCATACCGAAATCTTCGGACCGGTCTTCGCCGTCTATCGCTTCCGCGATGAAGCCGAGGTGGTCAACAGGGCAAACAACACCGAATACGGGCTCGTGGCCTATGCCTACACGCACGATCTTGGCCGAGCCTTTCGCTTGTCCCGCGATATCGAGGCGGGCATGGTGATCCTGAATTCCGGTTCAGTCGGCACAGCCTCGGTGCCATTCGGCGGGGTCAAGCATTCGGGCTATGGGCGCGAAGGCAGCTACTACGGGATCGAGGAGTATGTGGAGGTCAAGTACGTACTGATGGGAGGGTTGGAGTCCTGATCCACGGGGAGATAGGGCATCATGGTGACGTCCACCCAGCCTACGCCTTCTGTTACTGCCATGGTGCGTCGCGCCCTACTCCCCCCACTGAATCCTGCCCGAGCATTCGAAGCGACCGGGCGGCTGCTCAGCATTTCCAAGGCCGCCGATGAGTTGTGCGTCACGCCGGCCGCGGTCAGCAGGCAGGTGCGCGCGCTGGAGAGCTATCTGGGAACGCCGCTGTTCGTCCGCCAACACGGTGGCCTGGAATTGACCCCGGCCGGCGCGCGCTACCTTTCCGACTTGATACCCCTGTTCGAAACATTGCGGGAAGCCACCCTGGCGGTGACCAGCAGCAGCCCTGGCCGAAACACCTTGCGATTACGATCGCCCGCCACGTTCGCCGTACGCTGGCTCATCCCCCGGCTGGCGAGCTTTCATCGGTTGCATAAGGACATCGACGTTCAGGTCATGACCTCGTTCACGCCGTTGGACTTTGAGCGCGAGGATATTGACGCAGGCATACAGCTGGGCGACGGCCGTTGGCCTGGGATGCGAACGTTGCAACTAGTCCGCAACGAGCTTGTTCCCGTGGCCTCGCCTGCAGTGCGCCTGACGCACAAGAAGCAGCTCGCCACGCAAACCTTGCTGCATTCGATGGCGCGCCCCGACGACTGGATGCTTTGGTTGCGCGCAGCAGGCTTGCGCAATGTCAGTGCCACCGATGGCATGAAATACGAAACATCGTTGCTTGCCTATCAGGCGGCGATCGAGGGGCATGGCGTCGCCATCGCGCAGAAAGCATTGATCGAAAAAGAACTGGCGGACCAGACGCTGGTGGCGCCACTCGGTCCGACGCTCGATCGCGGCGATTACACATACTACTTCGCGTGGCCGACGGCCAAACCGCAGTCGAGCGCATTGCGCGCATTTCGCGATTGGCTATCGACGCTAGTCGCGATCTGATCCGCTCGAGCGATCGATCCCCTTTTACAAAAAGTCAAAGCGTACGGCCCATAAAGTCGATTGCCGGCTCGGGTGCCCCTGCCTATTCTGCCCCCCATAACAGGTGATCGCGGCCACCAGCGAAGCCGCGTCATCCGGGAGCCGGAATATGTTGAAGCGCAGCTTGAGAGGCCTGCGGGTAATCGATTTTTCGCATGTACTCGCGGGGCCCGTTTGCACCATGATGCTTGCGGACATGGGTGCCGATGTCATCAAGGTCGAACCGCCCGATGGCGAACTGGCCCGGCAGATCGGCCCGCCGTGGATCGCGGGCGAAAGCGCGGTGTACCTGAGCGTCAACCGCAACAAGCGCGGCATCGCACTGAATCTGAAATGCGCGGAAGGCCGCGAAGTCGCCCGTCGACTGATTCGGGACGCGGACGTCGTGGTCGAGAATTTCAGGCCAGGCGTCATGCGGACATTGGGCCTGGACTATGACACGCTGGCTGGCAGCAATCGCAAGCTGGTGTATTGCTCCATCTCCGCCTATGGCCAAACCGGGCCGATGCGCGAGCGCGCCGGTGTGGACGGCATCATCCAGGCAGCCAGCGGCCTGATGAGTACGCTTGGCACAGCGCACAGCGAGCCCATCAAAGTCGCGATTCCGGTCGCGGATATGGTGGCCGGCTATCTGGCGACGATCGCGATCCTTGCCGCGGCCACCGCCGCTCGGCAAAGCGGACAAGGCGAGTACCTGGACATCAGTCTGTACAACGCCACGCTGATGCTGCAGCAGATCGGCTACGCGTCCTACTTCGCCACCAATGCCGTGCCAGCCAGGACGGGCAGCGCAGCCCCCTACGCCGCGCCCAATGAAGCGTACCAGACGCGTGATGGCTGGCTCATGGTAGCTGCCTACCAGCCGAAGCGTTGGCAGGCGCTATGCGCCGTGCTGGGTGCGCCGGACCTGGAGCACGATCCGCGCTTCGCCCGCAATGCCGACCGCGTCGCCCACCGCGACGCGCTGCGCCAGGCACTGACGCCGTTGTTCCAACAGCGCTCCACCGAAGCGTGGATACAACAGCTGGCCGCGCACGACATCCTGTGCGCGCCCATTGCCAGCTACCAGGATGTCCTCCGATCCCCGCAGTACACGGCCAGTGGCATCGACAGCTGGGTCGACCACCCGCTCGCCGGAAAGGTGCGCATGCCAGGCTTCGCACCGGGGCCTACGCATGCGCCTACCGCACAGGATCGCGATATGCCCGCGCCTACGTTGGGCCAGCACGGCCGCGAAGTTCTCGAGGAATTGGGCTATAGCCGGCCGCAAATCGACGCCATGCTCGAACGCGGCGTCCTCTTCGTTCCTCCAAACCCATCTACCTGACCAGGATACGTCGATGAAACCTGATGAAGCCGGCGCATTGCACCCCGCCACTGACCAGCCTGACACGCTGGTCCGACAAGCCATCGTCGAAGGGGTCCTCACGTTGAGCCTCAATGACCCGGGCACGGGCAATGCCATGTCGGTGTCCATGGCCGAAGCTCTTGCCGAAGCACTGGAGAGGGCCAATCGCCTGCCAGACGTCCACTGCGTATTGCTGCGCTCAACCGGCAAGTACTTCTGCACCGGCGGCAACGTCAAGGACATGGAGAGCGGGTCGGATCTGATGCAGGGTTCCGCGGCGCAGGTACGGGATCGGCTGAAGACAACGTTGCACCGAATCACCCATGCCTTGCTGGCACTGCAGGTGCCGTCGATTGCCGCAGTCAATGGGGCAGCGATCGGCGCCGGCTGCGACCTGGCACTGATGTGCGATCTGCGCATCGCAAGCGAGCAGGCCACCTTCGCCGAGAGCTTTCTACGCCTCGGGCTGGTGTCCGGCATCGGCGGCGCATGGTTCCTGACCCGGCTCGTCGGCACGGCGAAGGCACTGGAACTGACGCTGACCAGCGAATTTATCGATGCCGCCACCGCCTTGCAGCTCGGCATGGTGTCCCGTGTCGTTTCGCCCGAGGCATTGGACGAAACAAGTACCGCCCTGGCACGCCGGATCGCATCCAACCCACCCCAAGCCCTGCGCATGGCCAAGCGCCTGGTATTGGATGCGGCCGAGACGACATTGCCCGTGGCGCTGGAGACGGCGGCCGCCATGCAGGCGATCCTGCTTTGCGGGGACGAACACAAGGCTGCCGTGCGCCATTTTCTGGAGCACCGCGCACGACGCAACTTGTCCCCGCAACCCGGCTGAAGGCGCGGCCTCAGCGCTCGCCCGGGACGGTGGATGGACAGTGAAGCCGCTTGACGCCACGTCCCCATAAAACAGGAGACAAACACCATGATCGGAACCACAACGCGCATCGCCCGTCTGGCAGCGGCGATGGCATCGGCGCTCATTGGCCTGGCCTGGGCGGTATCGGTAGCGGCGGCAGACTTTCCGGAAAAGCCGATCACCTTTGTCGTGCCGTTCGGCGCGGGCAGCGCGACCGATTTGCTCGCGCGCGCGCTGTCGGCGTCGATGGCACAGCAGACCGGGAAGGCTGTCGTCGTCGAAAACCGCCCGGGTGCCAGCGGCATGATTGCCGCGCAGCATGTGGCCCGGGCTGCTGCGGACGGCTACACCGTGCTGATTACCACGAACACGACGCAAGCCGCCAATCCGCACCTGTTCAAGAAACTGCACTACGACCCCATCACGGATTTCCTGCCGTTGACAGCATTGGGGCGTGGCGGTCAGGTGCTCGTCGTGCGCGCCGACTCTCCTTTCCGCACCGTCGATGATCTGGTGCAGGCCGCAAGGAAGGCGAAAGGAAAACTGAGCTTCGGCAGCGGGAATTCGTCCAGCCGAATCGCCGGCGAAATGCTCAAGCAACTGACCGGTACGGACATCGTCTGGGTCGGATACAACAGCAATCCGAACGCCCTTAACGATCTGCTTGGCGGCCACATCGACATGATGGTCATCGACACGGTCACCGGCCTGTCGCAGATCAAATCGGGCAAGCTCCGCGCGCTGGGCGCGTCCACCAGGGAAAGGCTGCCCGAGCTTCCGGACGTCCCGACCCTGGATGAGGCCGGCATCAGAGGCTACGACATGGGGTATTGGTTCGCCGCCTACGTGCCGGCAGGAACGCCTGCTCCGGCGGCTGCCAGGCTGCGACAGCTACTGATTGCCGCGGTCGACAGCCCGGGAGCCCGCGCATTCTTTCGCAATTCCGCGACACAGGCCTGGACTACGACGCCCTCGGAGCTGCGGGCATTCCAGAACGCGGAAATCCAGAAATGGGGCCGTGTGGTCAAGGGAGCCGGCATCGAGCCGGAGTGACAGCCGGAGTGACAGTCAAAAATTAGCGAGCCGCATCCGCTGCAGCAGCGATTCCTTTCTTGACGGCTGCTTCCGCACCACCTCGCCCCCAGCGGCGGACCCAGCCGCTCCGCCTGCCTGTCGCTGAACAAGAAGCTCACCCGTCAACGGGCAAGCGCTAATAGAAGAACGGCGACCGCGAGCATCGCCGCGCCCCCCATGCAGAAAACCCCTCCAAGGACAACGTGCCCCCAGTGAAGCGAGGCACGAACCGCGCGGGAACTTGCAAGTTCCGCTTGTGACGGATCGGCTGGGTTCACAAGGATTGGCCGCGTGATACCGGTGCGGTATAGGCCCGTGTCCACCGTGGTCGGGTTCACGAACTCCCGTTCCGATCCGTCCGGCAACACATAACGCACCACAGGAAAAAGCAGCCGCTCTTGCTCGGTGGCCGGGCCAGTCCACGGTCCAGGCCTGTAGCCGACGATGACGCCCTCGGCGCGGCGCCAGCCGACGCGATCCGGTCGTCGCCGGAATTGCGATCCGCTGCGAACGAAAGCCACACCGAGCATGAGGAACAGTATGCCGACCGCAGCCAGAACCGGCGCGCCGTGAAGGCCTTTCATGGTCGGAGAACGCTGGGCCAAGTCTCCAGCCCGTCCTCGGCGAAGCCCGTCGGGATCGGCGGCTGGTTCGTTGTAATGACGTGGCCGGTTGGCTCGAACACGTCTCTGGTGGTGATCAACCGGGCTTGGTTCTCCTGATCCGATCTCCTCATGCGGCTTCCTCCCCTGGCGTTCACCCTGGCGAGTGGCCAGGGCTATTGGCTATTCGTGCAATTGCTCTGTCCTATGCCTTCACCAGCTTCGCTGCCTTGGGATCGTAGATGTACCCGGTGATGCTGCCATCCTTGATGCGCACCACAGCCTCGTCGATGACGAACAGGGGAACGAGAAACCGCTCCCCGAGCGCAGGACGTAGATCGTGCCGCTCTGCCGGCCTATGCCGGACGGGGAATCATTCCCACTCGATCATCAACAGCTCACGCAAGTCCGCGTGGTTAAAGGGATTTGCTTTGATCGACATAGGCCGTTACCGTCGCTTTTACCGTCAGAAAAACAGGTCCTTTGCTGGCGCGGGTTTACGCGGCATCGGCTCATCATCAATCAGCGCTTAGGATACCGCAGCCAGTCGCGTAGCGAGCAAGTCGGCCTGCTCGGCAAACTTCTTCGCATCGGTCTTCTGCAACTGCGCCAGGTTGCGCAGCTTCCAGCGGATGCCAGGCAGATGTTCGAGGTGTGCGATGCCCAGCAGCGACCACTCCGGCGTGCCAGCGGCCAGCGACAGCAGGAAGCGCCGCTCGTCGTCGTCCAAGCCCTGCTGGATTTCGCGCACCATGCGCTCGCGGGCAGCAAGCAGCGCATCGAGCGGCACGGGCTCGGCCGTCATGCCTTGGAAGTTGTGCTCATAGTCATGCCGGATGTCCCGCAGGGGCGTGAATAGCACTTCATGGATCGGCCGATTGCTGCTGGCCAGGTAGACCACGAAGGCACGCCGGATGCCGGGCGTGATGCCCTCATGCGCAAAGAGCTGCATCACGTCGAACAGGTCACGTGGGTGCTGCCGATCCAGTGCCGCCACCAGCTTGCCGCCGTACACGTCCTCCAGCGACGCCACCGGGATCTCCAGATCAGCCAGCAAAGTGTCGCGGGCAATCGGCGTCAGCGAAGCGCGGCGCACCGGTTGCACCGTGCCGCGCATGACGAAGTTGACTTCGACCTTGACCTGAATCGAGCCGCGACGCACCAGCAACTTCGTCTCCCCTGCTGCTGCCGCTGGTGCGTGCGTCTGGAATCCCCGCTTCTTTAACCGCTCGGCGGCCTGCCGAACGGCCTCGTTGATACGCGCCAACGCCTCGTCACGCGGCAGCGTGTGATCGGGAAAGACCAGATCGAGATCGACCGACAGACGCGGCATGTCGCGCACAAACAGATTGATCGCCGTGCCGCCCTTCAGCGCAAAGGTGTCATCCGCGAACACCAGCGGCGCTACCTGCGTCAGCAGGCGCGCGGTATCGAGATAGGTCTGGTTCATGGCTTGAGCACCAGCAGGCCGTCGGACGACCGGGACACCCAGGGCCGGTCGCTACCCGTCGGAAGCGTGGCCGGATCGAGCTTGGCCGCCCAAGGCAGTGACGCCTCGCGGCCGAGTTGCAGGCACAGCCGCACGGTCTTGACGCTTGTGCAGTGCTGCAACAGTTCGCGCAGCACATCGGCGCGTAGGCCGTAGGCGCTCTCGACGAGTTCGCGGGCTTCCTGCAAGGGCTGGCGCACGCCAACCTCGCTCAACAGTTCCAGCAATGCGCGCTCCGGCGCCGACACCTGCGGCGCCCCGCTGCGCTTCTCGAACGGGCCGACGTGCAGCAAGGCGTCCGGCTGCTCATCGAACAGCCGCTTGCGGTGGTACTCGGCCGGGAAGCGTTCGGTGAACCATTGCGGCAAGCGCGCTGCCTTCCAGCCATACAGGTGCAGCACCGGCTGCTGCGACACGTACTGCCGCACACCGTACCAGTCCAGCGCCGACTTGCCGCCGACGTGCAACCCCTCGAATTGGCGCTGCAACAGCAGCAGGCTGGGATGGAGCGCCGGGACGTCGTTCGGACGGCAGAACACTCCCCGCGCCAGGCGCGTGAGCCACCCTGCCCGGACGTAGTGAACGGCCAGGTCGGCAGAGATGCCCAACGCCGCCAAGTCCTCAGAGGTCAGCGGCGTTCCCGGTGCCAGCCGGGTGTAGAGCGCGTTTAGCTTGCTTGAATTAGTCGTAGCCATGCTACGGTTTTTACAACTTTTCCAAGCGATAGTCAATTTAATATGGCGTACCCAGTCGTAGTTTGAATACGATGATGGCAACATATCCAAAATCTCATCCATTCGGCGCAGCGGCGCGGAAAGACGGTTACTTGTCGTCTCCCCTGCCCCGCTTGAATCCCCGATCCGCCGCCATGAACGCCTCCAGCATGTGCGGGATCAGCGTCATGGCATCGACCGTCTCACCATACGCCTGCGCGTGCAGCGCAGCGTAGCGGTCAAGGTCGGCCTTCAGGCTGGCCGGGCAGGCGAAGGTCAGCTTGATGCTCTCGGTCTTGGGCAGCGGCCCGAGCCGCAGCTTCTTGGTCATGCTCATTGCATCGCCCCCCGCTGGAAGAACATCGGCTGGTAAGGCCGCAACACCAAATCGCGGTTGACGATGATCCGCACCGGCAGGCCCGGCCGCTCGGTCAGCGTCGGCTGGATGTTCATGTTGCGCCGGGTCATCTCCTGGCCGACTTGATTGATGCTGTCCTGCGTGCTGTCGCGCCCAGCGATCACGATGCGGTTGCCATCCTGCCGGTTCTCCGGCGCGGCCAGCTCGGCACCCACGCCCAGCAGCGTGGTCAGCGCCGCACCCGCAAAGATGCGCCCCCAATGCCAATCGACGCCATCCTCCAGGCCGGAATAGCCGGCCGGATCGGTGCCAGCCAGGTTGTCGAGCTTCAGCGAAGACGTGTCCGGCAGGATGACCCGGTTCCACACCACCTGCACGCGGCTCTGCCCATAACTGACCTGGCTGTTGTAGCGCCCAAGGATGCGCGATCCCTGCGGGATCAGCAGGAACTTGCCCGTGGCCGTGTCATAGACCGGCTCCGTCACCGTGGCGATCACGTCGCCCGGAAGATCGGACTTGATGCCCGTCACCAGCGCCCCGGCGATCACCGTTCCGGCCATCACCTGGTACGGCGAGGACGGCATTTGCAGATTGCCGGAATTGCGGGTTTCCGTAGAACCGTCCTTCAGGAAGGCCTCTTTCTGGTCTTGCCGGTTCTGCACAGCGGTGGGGTCGGCGGGCTGGGCCGCCGTCGAGGCCGGGCCAGCCGCCAGCGGATCGAATCCCGCCAAGCCCGATGTCGGGCCGGTCGCAGCGACTTGCGCCGTGGCTGGCGCAGCGGCCTTGCCCTGGTTGCCGGAGCGAAAGAACACCGACGAAGCCGCCGCCGCATCGGCCTCCTTGCGCAGCGCGTCGGCCGGGTCGTGGCCCGGTGGCGCATAGGTGGGCGTCACCGGTTGCTGCGAATGCACGATGGCCGGCCCCAGGTCGCCCGGCAGCGGCGGCCCCAACTCGGGCACCTTCGGCGGCAGCTTCGAGTAGTCGGCCGGCAGGCCATCCAGCCCTTCGGACTTCGAGACGCGATCCACGTTGTACAGCTCGGTCTGCTCGCTTGCGCGCCGGTGCGGCTGCAACGACCAGATCGTGGCCCCGAGCACGGCGACCGACAGGCCGCCCGTGAGGATGGCCAAGGTGCGCCGATTCAGGCGCGTGACCGGGCGCGGTTGTGCGCGCAGCACCACCGCCTCGGGCGCGACCTTGCCCGCCTGCGGTGCAAGATCAGGGGAATCGTCCTGGCTCATGGTCAGTTCCTCCGCGTGCCACCCGAGACACCATCTGTGCGCTCGATCCGCACCACGTCGCCCTTGTCACCGCCCAGGCGCAGCTCGGCCGCGCCGAACAGGCGATCCACGATGTAGTACGGCGGGCGAAAGCGGTAGTTCACCAACTGCCCGTCACCCTGGGCACCGATCACGAACAGCGGCGGCAGCTCGCCCTGGGCGATGCCCGGCGGAAACTGGATGTAGACCTTCTCGCCATCGTCGAAAGCGCGCAGCGGCTTCCACGGCGGGTTGCTGCCACTGACCGCATAGCGGAAGCGGATCTTCTCCAGCGATAGCCCGGCATCGACCGGTGCGGCGGCGCTGGCCGCCTGTGCCTGGCGCTGCAAAGCCAGCATCTTGTCCTTGGGATATTCCCAGGAGGCCGACGCCATCCACGTCTTCTCGGTCGATGTCAGCTCCAGCAGGTAGGTACGCCGACTCGTGGTGATGACTAAATTGGTCTTGAGGCCCGAACGGATGGGCTTGACCATCACATTGACGCGCAGCGCATCACCGCTGCCGCTCGATGTATCCCCGACGATCCAGCGCACGGTGTCGCCGGCGGCCACCGTCACCAGTTCCTCGCTCGGCTGGAGAGCGATCACGGTCACGCGGCCCACGGCCGCATAGACCTGGTACAGCGCACCATCGGTGAAAGGCCACACCTGAATCGCGTTGACGTAGCCTTCGCGCGTGGGCGCAATGCGCGCTTCGGCATTGGCGCGGGACACGCGCACGGTTTCATCGGCAGGTTCCGCGGCGGGCTTGGCATCCGGGATGGGTTTCATCTGCGTCGGCATCGGCAGCACCTGCGGCACGGCCACCACTTCCACCGGCTTCGGCGCCTCGGGCAGCGGCTGGGCTTGCACCGGCTCATCAAGCGAGATGGACGGCGGCGGCTTGCCCTGCGTGGCGCAGCCCGAGAACAGTACGGTCGAAGCCAACAGCATCACCAGCAAGGCGGATTTACGGAAAAGTGCATTCATGGCTTGGCTCCTTCGTTCGCTTCCAGTTCGCGGCTCCACGACAGGCCGTTGACGTAGATACCCAAGGGGTTCTTGCGCAGGCGCTGCTCGGTGCGCGGAGCTTGCAGCACCGTGGAAATCACCGCGTTCCAGCGTTCGGTGCGATCCAATGCGCCGTTGACGAAGCGCGTCTCCGTCCAGCGCACGTTGAACGACGTGTCGCTGGCGCGAGTCACGCTGCTGATCTGCACCGTCACCGATTCCTTGCCGATGCGCGCGAACGGATCGTTCACACGGGCGTACTCGTTGAGCACCACGGCGCCTTTGTCGGTCGTGTAGTCGTAGGCATCGAGCCAGTTCTGTCGCACCACGATGGGGTCAATGGACAGCGAGCGCACCAGGCCGATGAAGCGGCCGAGGTGATAGGCAATCTGCGCATCGCTGGGCCTGTACGGCGTGGCGGCTTCGCCGACGGCGCGCACTTGGCCCGCGTTGTCCACCTCGATGACGTAGGGCGTGACGATGGACTGCGCCGAGCGCCACACCAGGCCGCCCGCCATCAGCACCGCCAGCGTGAGACAGCCGAAGGCCATGAAACGCCAGTTCTTCGCCTGCACGCGGGCCGAGCCGATGCGCTCGTCCCAGACCTGCGCGGCGGATTGGTATGGGGTGGCAGGTTGCGGCGTGTCGGCGTAGCGCACCTGTGGTCGTTTGAATCGCATGGGGTTCTCCTTGAAGATCAGGAATCGGAATCGCGCAGGCTCGGGCCTTGGCTAGAGCTGCCGCCGTCGCCACCGCGCAGCGTGTGGGCGGCGGTCGTCGCTGCATGGGTGAGCTGCTGCCTGCGATGCAGGCGCTTGGCCCAGGCGGGTTGCGCGGTGGATGGGGTTGGCTCGTTCGCAGTCTGTGCGGCACTGGCTCCCGACGCCGATCCGGCGTCGCCCGGCCGGAAGGCGGCGGCGACACGCTCCTTCATCGAGCGCGCCCCATCGGCCACCTTCTGCCCGGCCGCCTGCGCGCCGGTCTTGGCGACATTGCCCACGCCGGCGGCAGCGCCCTTGAGGCCTCCGCCGGCGGATGCAGAGCCAGCCTGGAACGCCGACCGTGCGCTACTGGCCGTCGAAGCGGCGGCACGCGCTCCGCTGCCGGCCAGCTTGGCGGCTGCGGGCGCCATACGCGCACCGGCAGCGACTGCGCCGCCGACACCCGTGGCCGCAGCGCCCACCGCAACGGCCGCGCCGGCTGCACCCAGCGCGGCACCGGCCATCGCGCCCGCGCCGAGCTGCGGCCCACCGGACACCAGCCCGGTTGCAATGCCCGGCCCGAAGATGCCCAAGGCCAGCAGCGTCAGCGAGGCCAGCATCACGACCACGGAGTGGTCGATGGATGGCTCGGCCGGCTGTACCTGAAACTCGGCGAACAGTCCCGAGCCGATGCCCACGATCACCGCCAGCACCAGCACCTTGATGCCCGAAGACACCACGTTACCCAGCACCTTCTCCGCGAGGAATGCGGTCTTGTTCCAGAGTGCGAACGGCACCAGCACGAAGCCCGCGAGCGTGGTCAGCTTGAACTCGATCAGCGTG
Source organism: Cupriavidus gilardii (assembly GCF_008801915.1). Taxonomy (GTDB): domain Bacteria; phylum Pseudomonadota; class Gammaproteobacteria; order Burkholderiales; family Burkholderiaceae; genus Cupriavidus; species Cupriavidus gilardii. The sequence goes on along the minus strand of NZ_VZOV01000012.1, from coordinate 87,309 downwards.
ATGAAAAGCTGGATCGCCAGCACGAAGAAGCACAGGAGGACGATCAGCCACGCCAGGAACATCACGACGATGGGCGTGATGTTCACGAACACCTCGGGAAAGCCCGCCATGTCGCCGATCTGCTTCAGGATCGGTGCCCCGGCGTCGATGCCGACCTTCGCCAGTCGGCCCGGTTGCAGGAAGCTCTCCATGCTCAGGGTCGAGCCGCTGGCCGTCAGGCCGAGGCCCGCGAATGAGCGGAACACGATGCCGGCCAGCCAGTTGAAGTTGCCGATGATGTAGGCGAAGGCACCGACGTACAGCACCTTGCGTATCAGCTTGGCGATCACGTCCTCGCCTTGGCCGGTGGCATGGCCCATCGCCCAGAACAGCCCGGCAAGCGTCATGTCGATGACGATCAGCGTGGCGGTCAGAAACGCCACCTCGCCGTGCAGCAGGCCGAAGCCCGAGTCGATGTAGCGCGAGAAGGTATCGAGGAAGCGGTCGATGACCGTCACGTCGTTCATGGCGAGCCCTCCTGCTCAGGCAGAGCGATTGCCCCACTGCCATCGGCGGGTTCATCGAAGCTGGGCGGGATCGGCGGCAGGTCGGCCAGCGTCTGGTACTCGCCCGGCCCAGCGTGGCCGGAGAGAAAGCGCCGCAGGTCGGCCTGCGCCACCTGCGTGCAAAACGCGCCGTCGTGCTCGCCCACGCGGCACTGCGCGCGCAACGCACGCAGCCGGGACGCATCGGCGGCCAGCGCATCCACCGACAGCCGCTGCGGCTGGTCACAGCCGGCCAGCACAAGCGCATGAACGGCGAAAGCAAACACGACGGGCGTGCGTTGCATGGCAGCCTCCGTCAGCGGTTGTAGAAGTTCACGGATTGCGGCGTGTATGGCGTGCCTTCGCCCAGGAAGCGGCGCGTCACCTCGCGCCCGCGCTCCGTGGCCGCCGCCTGCCGCGCCAGCTCCAGCGAGGCCGCGCGGTCTTGCGTGATCTGCAGCCGTTGCGTCTGGATCGACTGCTTGGCCTGCAAAGCCAACAACTGGTTCATGGCCTGCATCGCTTGCAGCGCACCCTCGGCCGACTGGCTCTTGCCCACGAGATCGGCCAGCACGCTTTCGTCATCGCTCAGGTTCTGCGACGCCTGGGCCTGCATCTGCATGGTGGTTTGCAGTCCGTTGAGCGTGTTCTTCCAACGCTCCTGCGCGTCGAGATACATCTGGTTGCCACTCACTGTAGCGGCGTACTTCTCGGGATACAGACGTGCGAACTCGCGGTCGATGCTCGTCACGTCATAGGCCAGGCCCTTGGCCTGTGCGATGAGGCGCTGGGTGGTTGCCAGGTTCGCGCGCAACTGGCCCACCACGCTGGACGGCAGGCTGGCCAGGTTGCGTGCCTGATTGATGAGCATCTGCGCTTCGTTCTGGAGCTGGCGGATCTGGTTGTTGATCTGCTCCAGCGTGCGAACCGCCGTGAGCGTGTTCTGCACCAGATTGGTCGGGTCGAGCACGATGTCGCCGACGCCGAACAGCGCGTGCGCAGGCTGCGCGACGCCGAAGGCGAGCACGCAGGCGGCGGTCAGCGCGGCGAGCTTGGGGACATAGGTTTTCATGGCTGGTTCTCCTGTGGATGGCTGGGGATGAGGGCGGCACACGGCGCAGGGCCGGGGAAATCGCGCAGCAGATCGGCCGCCCAATCAAGGCTGCGGTGGCGCAGCCATGCGGCTGCGAACGGAGTGGATGCGGATGAAGCGGCAGCGAGCACCGCGTCGATGTCGCGCTGGTCTTGCGGCGTGGAGGCACCCGCGAAGGCCAGCGTCGCGGCGCCCAGGTCGAGGTCGAACAGGCGGTTGCCGAGGCGGGATTGGTAGTAGTAGTCGCGCTTCGGCTGCGCGGTGGCGACGATCTCGATCTGCCGCCTGCTGAGGCCGAAACCCTCGTAGATCGTGCGAATCTGCGGCTCGGTGGCCTGCGGGTTCGGCAGGAAGATGCGGCTTGCGCAACTCTCGATGATCGCGGGCGCGATGCTCGAATCCTTGATGTCGGCGAGGCTCTGCGTGGCGAAGATCACCGAGACGTTCTTCTTGCGCAACGTCTTGAGCCACTGGCGGATGCGCGCGGCAAACACCGGGTCATCGAGGAACAGCCACGCTTCATCGAGGATCAGCAGCGTGGGCGCCCCGTCGAAGCGTTCATCGAAACGCGCAAAGAGGTAATGCAGCACGGCCATGACGGCGGCCTTGCTGTGCATCAGCTCCTCCATCTCGAAGCACCGCACGTCGGCCATGCCCAGCCGGTCATGATCGGCGTCCAGCAGCTTGCCGTGGGCACCGCCGAGCACATACGGCGACAGCGCCTGCCGCAGCGCGTTCGATTGCAGCAGCACGGAAAGCCCTGTCATCGTGCGCTGCTCCAACGGCGCACCGGCGAGGCTTCCCAGCGCCGACCAGATGGCCGCCTTTTCGTCGGGGCCGACCGCCACGCCCTCATGCAGCAAGCGGCCTTCGATCCATTCTGCCGCCCAGGTGCGGTAGCCTTCGCGGTCGATGCGTGCCAAGGGCTGGAAGGCGATTTCGCCATCCGTCCCGAGGTCGTAGTGCTCGCCACCCAGGCCCAGGATGGTGGCGCGCATGGAACGGCCCATGTCGAATGCGACGATGCGCGAACCGCGATAGCGGCGGAACTGCATTGCCAGCGTGGCGAGCAATACCGACTTGCCCATGCCGGTCGGCCCCGCGACCAGCGTGTGGCCCACGTCGCCGATGTGCGTCACAAGCCGGAACGGCGTGGCGCCGTCGGTGCGTGTCACGATCAGCGGGGGGCCGTCGAGGTGTTCGTTCTTCTCCGGTCCGGCCCATACCGCCGATACCGGCATCATGTGCGCCAGGTTCAGCGTTGAAACGATGGGCTGGCGCACGTTGGCGTAGGCGTTGCCCGGAATGGACGACAGCCACGCATCCACGGCGTTGAGCGTTTCCGGGATGGTGACGAAACCCCGACCCTGGATGACGCGCTCCACCATGCGCAGCTTCTCGTCGGCCACCGCAGGATCGGCGTCGAGCACCGCTACCGTGGCGGTGAGGTAGCCAAAGGCGACTTGATCGCTGCCCAGCTCCTGCAAGGCGGCATCGGCATCGGCGGCCTTGTTGCTGGCGTCGGTATCGACCAGCGGCGATTCCTGCTGGAAGATGGTTTCGCGCAGCAGCGCGATAACGTTCTTGCGCTTGGCGAACCACTGGCGGCGCAGGCGGGCGAGTTCTCTTTCCGCCTCGGCTTTGTCCAGGCACAGAAAGCGCGTACTCCAGCGATAGGCAAAGCCCAGGCGGTTGAGGTCGTCCAAAATCCCCGGCCAGGTTGAGGTCGGAAAGCCCCGCACCGACACCACGCGCAGGTGTTGCTCGCCCAGCATGGGCGCCAGGCCACCGACCAGTGCGGAGTCGGTCAGCAGCGCGTCGATGTGGAACGGCACTTCGGGCACGCCCACGCGATAGCGCCGCGTTGAGATGGTCGCGTGCAGGTAGGTCAGCGTCTGCCCGTCGTCGAGCCAGTCAATTTCCGGCATCACGCCGTCGAGCAGGTCAAAGACGCGATCCGTTTCCGCGACGAACGCTTGCAGCCGCTCGCGCCAGTCCACGCCATTCGTCGGCGTGTTCTCGTAGAGCATCTTGGCTGCACGGGCGCGGGATTCTTCCGGCGGCAGGTAAAGCAGCGTCAGGTGATAGCCGCTCTCAAAGTGATTGCCAGATTCCTCGAAGGTCGCGCGGCGTTCCTCGTCCACCAGCCAGGACAGCGGCTCGGGAAACTCCGAGTGTGGATAGTCGGCAGCGGGACGGCGCTCGGCTTCAATGAACAGCGCCCAGCCCGAACCCATGCGGCGCAGCGCGTTGTTCAAGCGTGCCGACGTAGCGATCAACTCACCCTGCGTCGCGCTGTCGAGGTCAGGCCCGCGAAACCGGGCCGTGCGCTGGAAACTGCCATCCTTGTTCAAGACGACGCCCAGTGCGACCAGCCCGGCCCAGGGCAGCCAGTCGGCAAGCAAGGCTGGGCGCTGGCGATATTCGGCGAGGTTCAGCATCGCGGCGTCCTCCCCTCACACGTCCAGCAGCGGGCGGTACTTGATGTGCCGGGCAAAGACCTGCATGAACTGCGGATCAACGCGCGCACCCCACACCGCCAGCGAATGGCCGACGATCCAGAGCACAACACCCGGAATCCACAGTTGCAGGCCCAGGCCGACGGCAGCGGCCAGCGTGCCGTTGGCAATCGCCACGGTGCGCGGCGCACCGCCCAGCAGGATCGGCTCGGTCAGCGAGCGATGCAGCGGCACCTCGAAGCCGTCCGCGAAGGTGTCCAGGGCACTCATACGACCGCCCCGCCGGAGAAGCTGAAGAACGACAGGAAGAAGCTCGACGCGGCGAACGCGATGGACAGGCCGAACACGATCTGGATCAGCTTGCGAAAGCCGCCCGAGGTATCGCCGAAGGCCAGCGCCAGGCCCGTGGCGATGATGATGATGACCGCGACGATGCGCGCCACCGGACCCTGGATGGATTCGAGGATGGATTGCAGCGGGCCTTCCCACGGCATCGAGGAACCGGCGGCCTGCGCCGTTCCGGCCAGGAACAGCAGCAGCGCGGCCAGCAGCAGCCCTTGCCCCGCAGGGCGTGCCAGGCTGCGCAGCCGTGCCAGGCCGGTCAGATGAGAAAGCGGATTTACGGAAATACGGAAAGCAGGAACGTGCATCTGCGTCATGGCAGTTCTCCAAGGTGGTTGAGGGACGGGGAAGAAAAGTCGGACTGCGATGGCAGCTCGGGAAACGGCATATCCATCGCGTCCGCCAGTTGGTAGCCCACGCCGTCAAAGCCGACGACGCGGGCAATGCTTTCGACGTGGCGATTGCGGCCACGGCCAGCGATGTGGATCACCACATTGACCGCCTCGGCGATCAGCGCACGGGGCGGATTCACCGCCACTTCGAGAATCAGTTGCTCCAGGCGCAGCAGCGCACCCAGCGCGGAGCCGGCATGGATCGTGGCGATGCCGCCGGGATGACCTGTGCCCCACACCTTGATGAGATCCAACGCCTCGGCGCCGCGCACTTCGCCAACGACGACGCGATCCGGGCGCAGGCGCATCGAGGAACGCACCAGCTCGGTCATCGACACCACGCCTGCGCGGGTGCGCAGCGGAACGTGGTCGCGCGCCGCGCATTGCAGCTCCACCGTGTCTTCGAGCACCAGCACGCGGTCGCCCGTGGCGGCGATCTCGGCCAGCAGCGCATTGGCGAGCGTGGTCTTGCCGCTGCTGGTGGCCCCGGCGATCAGGATGTTCTGGCGCTCGCGCACGGCGCGAACGAGAAAGCCCGCCTGGGCGCTGGTCATCATCCCGTCGATGACGTACCGCTCCAGCGGGATCACGCCGATGGCGCGCTTGCGCAACGCGAAGGCAGGCCCCGGCGCGGCGGGCGGCAAGATGCCCTCGAAGCGCTCGCCGGTTTCGGGCAGCTCGGCCGACAGCAGCGGCTGGCCGCGATGCACTTCCGCGCCGACGTGGGCTGCCACCAGCCGGATGATGCGTTCACCGTCCGCTTCGGACATCTCCACGCCCATCGGCGCACGGCCTGATGAAAGCCGATCCACCCATAGCGTCCGGTCGGGATTCAGCATGACTTCAACCACGTCCGGGTCTTCGAGCGCGGCGGCGATCAGCGGCCCCATCGCCGTGCGCAGCATCTGGATACGGCGATCCATCGAAGTCGCAGCGGACGAACGTGGTTCGGGCGGGATTTTCGGCACCGCGCTCATGACGCGCGCTCCTGCGCTTGCGTGGCCGCCGCCGCGTCCTCCATTCGCATCGGGTCGGGATGCAGTTCCTCCACCACGTCGCGCACCAGGCTGCGGCCCCGCAGCAGGTGGCGGCCAAGCTGCTCGGTGAACTGCTCGAAGCGCGCTTTGCCCTGCGCGCGTGCCGCGTCTTGGTGCGCCTCGGGAACCGGCGTGCTCACGGTCAGGTAGTAGCGGATGAACAGAGCCAGCGTCTCGATGGCGATGTTCTGGTCGCGCTCCATGCGCTCGGCCTGGCGCGACAGACGATCCAGCCGCTTGGCAATCGCCGCTTCGCGCTGGTCGGCCGCACCGGGCGACAGCCACGATGCGAGCGCCGCCGCGACGATGGACGACTTGGACACGCCTTTCTTGGCGGCCAGCTCGTCCAGGCGCTTGGCGTGCTCGTTCTGGATGAACAGATTGAGGCGGTATTGGCTCATAGGTCGATTCCGTCGTTGGGGTTCAGCGATGCCAGCCGGGCCGTGCGCTGCATGGCCGGATCGAGCTGGCGAGGAAGTGGAAGCGGAAGGTCGTCGTCGTCATCGAGCAGCCCAAGGTCGGCCACGGGCGCGGCCAGCCCGGGGTCGTAGGCGACGGCCTCAGTTAGCTCGGGCTGACGGCGTGGGCCGCCGTCGTCGGCCGAACCCAAGTTCTCCAGGCCATCGGCAGATGCCGTGGCAGACGCTGCGGGCACCGACGGAATCGCCAGCCCGCTCCAGTCGTCGGGCCGAGACGGCGGCGTGTCTGCGTACAGCCCGTCCGCCAGCGTGGGCGGGGGCAGCACGCGCCGCTTGAAATTGGCGTCCGCGTAATAGCGCAGCTTTTTGGCCTTGATCGGCGCCACACTGGAGACCATCACCACCGCTTCATCGGGTGGCAGTTGCATGACTTCGCCCGGCGTCAGCAGCGGACGGGCCGTTTCCTGGCGCGACACCATGAGGTGCCCCAGCCACGGCGCCAGCCGGTGGCCGGCGTAGTTGCGCTGCGCGCGCAGTTCGGTCGCGGTGCCCAGCGTCTCGGAAATCCGTTTGGCGGTACGTTCGTCGTTCGTGGCGAACGTCACGCGCACATGGCAGTTGTCGAGGATCGAATGGTTCTGCCCATACGCCTTGTCGATCTGGTTGAGCGACTGCGCGATGAGGAAACTGCGGATGCCGTAGCCGGCCATGAAGGCCAGCGCCGTCTCGAAGAAATCGAGCCGCCCGAGTGCCGGAAACTCGTCGAGCATCAGCAACAGCTTGTGGCGACGCTCGATGCCGTCGGAGCCATCGAGTGATTCCGTGAGCCGCCGCCCGATCTGGTTGAGGATCAGGCGAATGAGCGGCTTCGTCCGCGAAATGTCCGAAGGCGGAACCACCAGATACAACGACACCGGATGCTCGGCGGCGATCAGGTCGGCGATGCGCCAGTCACAGCGCGATGTGACTTCGGCCACCGTGGGATCGCGGTACAGGCCGAGGAACGACATGGCGGTGCTCAACACGCCGGAACGCTCGTTCTCCGACTTGTTGAGCACTTCGCGCGCAGCCGAGGCCACGACCGGATGCGTCCCATCGCCGAGATGCGGCGTGGTCATCATCCGATGCAAGGTCAGCTCGAATGGGCTGGCTGGATCGGAGAGGAAGTTGGCGACGCCGCGCAGCGTCTTGTCCTCGCCCGCGTAGAGCACATGCAGGATGGCGCCGACCAGCAGCGCGTGCGAGGTTTTTTCCCAATGGTTGCGCTTCTCCAGCGCGCCTTCGGGATCGACCAGGATGTCCGCGATGTTCTGCACGTCGCGCACTTCGTGCGCGCCGCGCCGCACCTCCAGCAGCGGGTTGTAGGCCGCCGACTGCGCATCGGTCGGGTTGAACAGCAGGCAATGCGAGAAGCGCGAGCGCCAGCCTGCGGTGATGCTCCAGTTCTCGCCCTTGATGTCGTGGATGACGGCCGATGCTAGCCAGCTCAACAAAGTGGGCACCACCAGGCCCACGCCCTTGCCCGAGCGCGTAGGCGCGAAGGTCAGGACGTGTTCCGGACCTTCATGCCGCAGGTACTGGCGGTCGTGCTGGCCGAGGAACACGCCGGCCGGCTGCGTGAGGCCCGCCTTGCGAATGTCCTGCGCGTTAGCCCAGCGCGCAGAGCCGTAGGTGGTGACGAGGCGCGCTTGGCGCGAACGCCAGACCGACATGGCGATGGCAACGCCCACGGCGGCCATACCGCTGGCGCCCGCAATGGTGCCGCCAGTGTCGAAGACCTCCGGCGCATAGGCGCCGAAGAAGAACCACCACTCAAACAGCTTCCACGGGTGGTAGATCGACGTGCCAAGGAAGTCGAACCAGGGCGAGCCAAGGCGTACTTGATAGCCAAGGGCCGCTGCTGTCCATTGTGTGGCGCCCCACACGCCGGCGATCACGGTGCCGAATACGACGGCGATCTGACCGAACAGCACGTTCGTCCCTTGCATGACCTGGCCTCCGATTTCTCCTGCGCTGATTCCTTATGGAAATCGCGGCACAGGAACGTGCCGCAGGCGTCAGGATCGGTGCCGGGTCAGTGCCGGTCAAAGGCCGTTATGGCGGGGATTGAGGCTGAAAGAGCCAGATTTCGCGCGGAAGCGAAAGCAATAGAAACACCACAGACGCGAGCGCGTTACGGCGTGGTGAGGTATCAGCGAGAACTTCGTGCTGTGAAACGGCGGCAAGGAAGTTACTTGGATTTTTTCTCAGGCCGATCACCGAAGAAACGCCGGTTGGCGGCTTCCGCCGCACGCAAGCAGAGTTCGTCGCCGACCTTCGAGCGATCTTCCTTGCATTGGCGCTGAATCTCCTTGATGCGGTCGGGATTGGCGACGAGCGTGTCCACGGATTCCGAAGGTTGAGAGGGGCCACATGCAGTCAAGGTGGCGGCCAGCATCAGCAACATCACGTTGTTCACGGTTCCAATCCTTTCATCGGGTGGATCGGGGATTCCCGATACTGCTCAGAGGTTCTGCTGAATCAATGGAGGCTACCCGGTCGATGAATCGGGCCAACATCTCTGGAGCCTCCGTATCCCGACACAGTAGATAGGTCGTCAGCATTGGCGGTTTACCCGCCAACGGCCGAGCCACTACACCAAGCTCACGGCTGGACGCAACGTGTGCCGCTCCGGCCAAGCCCAAGGCCAGCCCGGCGGAAACCAAGGTCATCATGAGGTCAAAAGAGGCAACGTGCTGAACTATGAGCGGCTCCCGTTCGTACTTGCGCAAGATTCGATCGACCTGACGTGCATGCCCTTCGCAAATCGACGGGTCGCCCAGCACCAGCGGGTAGTGCAGAACCTCCTCCAGCGGAATCTGCTTGAAGGCCAGAACGGGATGGCGAGCTGGCACCGCCACCATCAACTCATCCTCCCAAGCAGGTGTGACCACGATGCCATCACCTACGTCTTCGGCCATCGAAAATCCTGCGTCGTATAGCTCATCGTGCAGACCCTTGATTTGCTGGGCCATCGAAACTTCAAATAACCGAACCTCGACCTCGGGGTCTTCTTCGCGGCACTGCGCAAGTAGCGCCGGCAAGCGGGATGGCGTGATGCCATCGGACAAGGCAATGCGCAATTGCCCGTGATAGCCATTGGAGGCAGACCTGACGCTATCGCGTGCTTGCTCCAGCGCAGCGAAGATGCGCGGTACGTGCTCCAACAGCAATCGACCCGCACGGGTCAATTGCGTGCTGCGGGTAGTACGAACGAACAGGCGCGCACCAAGGTCTTCCTCCAGCTCCTTGATGGTGCGAGATAGCGGCGATTGGTCGATGTGTAACCGTTCAGCAGCCCGAGCAAAATGAAGCTCTTCCGCGACTGCGGTAAAGCATCGAAGGTGGCGTAACTCCACTTCTGCCCTTCCTAGCGTTTCAGATCGTCCACGTCCCGTGGGATGCAGCCGGATGCTCCACGCATGTGAGAACACCAAGAACGCTGTCCTTCCAAACCGAAAATGCCCAAGGTGCGATGCAAGTGATTCAGCCAAGACTGCATAGTAAGTGATATATTACTTACTATGCTTCGGAAAATCAATGACTAAATTCACCGTTGGACTGGGCAGCTCCCTCCCCGGACGGAAGACGAATCAGCGGCTGTCAACCGATGCTTGGAAATATCTTCGCGCAGGATTCGCCGGATTTCGACGATGGATGCGGCGGTTTCCTGCACGCTGTGTCCGGACACGATGATTTTTTCCGACTCGGCGCCATCCAGATGCGCGCTTCGATAGGGAACCAAACCATCGTCCGATTCAGCGAGAGGACCGTTAGCCTGCCGCCTCGCAACGATCGAGTGATAAGCCACCTGATCCGAGATTGGAAGCTCGCTCGTAGCTTTGACGAAGGGGTCGTTTTCGTCGAGTTGGTCAATGCTGTTGGGGATGTTCTGCAAGATCGTGGCGTGTGCCGTGGTCTCCGCGCGCGCCGGGAAGGCGTCGCCGAGGGTTGACAGCAGCGTCAATGGCAAGCGGATCAATCCGGCAACCCAACGCCCAAGTCCTTGTCCGGCAACCACGGTTCCACGGTGCGGTGTGGCAACGAATACCACGCGATCAACACCTGGAAATGGCCGAAAGCGCAAAAGAGGGTCAAGTTGAGAGCGGGTGCTCCCAAGACGATCCAGATCGATCCTGGGGTCCGATGCGGCCCACTTCCACAGTTGCTGGTCAGCCGTGGAGACCATCAGCCGCGCCAGCATTCCTCCCATGCTGTGACCAATCAACACCAGCCCGTGGGAAGCCAAGGTTTCCTCATCAGGGTCGAAGTGATGCAAAGCGGCCGCCAGAACTTGGCGGATTGCTGCATGACTGGCTGGTACAGGCATATTCGTGGGGTAATAGACCTCCCACACTTGGAATTCGCATCGCAGCTCTTCATCGGCCAGAAGCTCATTGGCAACGTTGACCCATGCTTCGGGGCTGCTCGCCAATCCATGCATCATCACGATGATGCGCCGCCGCGGGTCGAACGGCTGCATCAGATACAGATGCGGGTGATCGATGCCACGCTCACGCCCAAACAACCCTCGCACGGATTGCTGGTTGAACCCCGAACGCGCCAACCACAAGCCGTAGCCAGCCGTAAAGTTACCAGCCAGCGGAACGCGTTGGCCGTGGAGTTGCAAATAGTCCTGGACCAGGGGGTCATACACACCGACGATGAGTTCATGCGAGGCAAGCAGCTCATCGACGGTGAGTGCATCAAAGCGAAGCACTACCGTCACGTTGGGCGTTGGCATTTCGCTCCAGGCGGGAAATGTCCTCGGGCGCTCGTTGCCGGCGGGAGACCCGTCTGAGTCGTTCAGTGATATTGGCTCTGCATCCGTTACGGCCACCAATTCGGCACCCAAGCCATCCCTGCGATAGATGCCGCGCAGGCCTTGGAATGCCAGAACGTTCGCAGGCAGCAACTCGCGTGGCGTGGTCGCATCATTGGGCAGCCGGGCGTTCAAGTCGACTCGCAAAACCCAGTCACCCAAGCGGAATACCGCTTTGGCTCCGCCAGCATGCGCACGAAGTGCTTGGTGCTGTAGGCCAAACAATTGCGTGACCGTTTTTTGCACCGCGTAGTTGTACCAATCGCGCACCTGCGTCTGCCGCTCCTCAAACGCGCGCTCGCCGGGCGAGCGCCCAGTGAAAAAGAGATACGCGTAAGCGTGCCGAGCTGTCTCGATCCAAGCGGAAGTAGAAGCGGTGCGACTGTTTGGGACTGTTGTCGAGATCGACATGGCATGCTGCAGCCATAGTTCAGCCAGTGCCGACAACCTGGTTTCTCCATCCAAGTCCTTCATCATGGTCAACGCCTCGATACAAGTGAGCGAGGCGTTCGCTGCGCAGGCCCGTTCATCGAGCCCGGTAACGCGAATCGTCTGCACGGTCAGGGCGCTGAGTTTGCCTTTGCCGAGGAGATCGCCGCGTCGTAGGGCGACGTATTCATCCGGCGTCATCGCGCGTACAGCGACAGAAGGTTTGAATTCACTGACAACCGCGCAACCACCGAGCGCAAACGCGGCAGCGATCACGATCAACCATCGCCAGAAAAATGCAAGGATCACGTGGATTACGTGGATCATGACCGGGAGCTGCGTACCAGCATCGCAGAATCAACACCTGAAGCGAGCGCGACATTACCCGTGAAATTGCATTTCATACGCGGTTCTCTTTGCCCTGAACAAGAGCACGCTGACGATGCGCCAAGATCAGCGCAATGGCGCATGAGGCTATTCGCGTGCGGCGCGAGTCCGCGCGACTGGTGAGCACAATCGGCACACGCGCGCCCATCACGATCCCCGCACTGTCGGCTTGGCCCATGTATTCCAGTTGCTTGGTCAGCATGTTGCCGCTTTCCAGGTCGGGAACGACCAAGATGTCAGCTTGCCCGGCCACGTTCGACTTGATGCCCTTGACGCGCGCGGCATCGGGAGAGACGGCGTTATCAAAGGCCAGCGGCCCGTCGAGCACACCTCCGGCAATCTGGCCGCGATCGGCCATCTTGCACAGTGCCGCTGCGTCCAGGGTCGAAAGCATGCGCGGGTTGACGGTCTCGACCGCCGCCAGGATCGCTACCTTGGGCTCGGCAATGCCGATGGCGTGCGCCAAGTCGATGGCGTTGCGCACGATGTCGGCCTTGATTTCGAGCGTTGGAGCGATGTTGATGGCGGCGTCGGTGATGATGAAGGGCCGTGGGTAGCTGGCCGTCTGCATGATGTAGCAGTGCGTCAATCGGCGCTCGGTGCGCAGGCAGGCTTCGGGCGCCAGGATGGCACCCAGGTACTCGTCGCTGTGCAAGCTGCCTTTCATCAGTGCCTGCACCTCGCCCTTGCCAGCCAGCCGGGCGGCGATGGCCGCTGCAGCGTGGCTGTGCGGCACATCGACGACCTCGCTGTCTCCCAGTTCCAACCCCGTGTCGGCCGCAACGGCACGCAGCTTGCCGAGCGGCGCCACCAATACTGGCGTGATGACGCCGGCATCGCGCGCGTCCAAGGCACCGCCCAAGCTGAGCGCGTCACAAGGGTGCACCACCGCAGTGCGAACCGGGGCCAAGGTTTTGACATGGGCGATAAGACGCTCGACACCACTTGGAGGATCGGCGCGAACGCCCTCAGGGGCTTGTTCATTCATGTGGTTTTTTTAGCTTGTTTGCGCGAGTTGGATGCCGGCGTTGCGTACCGGCGTTGTCGCTGGCCTCGACTGGCGTCCGTGCGGCTGAGCGTGTCTGGTCACCATCTCGGCTCGACTGGCGCACCAGCATTACCGGAACTGGTGCGATGCGCGCCACTTGCTCTGCATCGCTGCCCAGCAGCAGCCGGTTCATGCCGCGACGCCCATGGGTGCCCAGGATGACCAAGTCGCAATCGCTCACCTCGGCCTGCTGTGCGATCTGTTCCGACACGCGTGCGGTGCCGCTTTCAAGCAGCACCGTCTCTGTGGCAATTCCGTTCCGACGAAGCCGACTCGCAGCTTCATCCAGCAACGCCTGGCCGGCTTCGAGGAAGCGTGGGCGGACATCCTTGATGTAGACCTCGGGACGCTCGAAGCCCGTACTATGCCGGGTTGGTTCGACGACATGCAGCAAGATCACGGTGGCGCCGCTCAGGCGTGCCAGTTCTGCCGCATGATCGAGGGCCAGGAAGGATGTGGAACTACCGTCCAGCGGCACCAGAAATCGGGAATACATGGAACTCCTCCAGGAGTTGGTGACTGCCGCGTCGGAAACCGCCCGCGAGGGCCGCGGGTTCTCCCAACTCATGACATGTGCTGGCCACCGTTCATCGCCACGTTGCTGCCCGTCATGAAGGCGGCAGCCTCACTGGCGATGAAGGCCACCAGCGCCGCGATCTCGTCCGGATGACCGAGGCGGCCGACTGGAATCGCATCGATGATCTTCTGGCGCACATCCTCACGCACCGCCATCACCATCTCGGTGGCCAGGTAGCCCGGCGAGACGGTGTTGACCGTCACGCCCTTGCGCGCCACCTCCTGCGCCAGCGCCTTGGTGAAGCCGTGCACGCCGGCCTTGGCCGCCGAGTAATTGGTCTGGCCGAACTGGCCCTTGCTGCCGTTGATCGACGAGATATTGATGATGCGTCCCCAGCCAAGCTCCACCATCGGGTCGATGAACGGCTTGGTGACGTTGAACATGGAGTCCAGGTTGGTGCGCAGCACGGCGTCCCAGCCGGATTTGTCCATCTTGCGCAAGGTCGCGTCACGGGTGATGCCGGCGTTGTTCACCAGGATGTCAACGTGGTAGCCGTCCGCCTGAATCTGACGCGCCAAAGCCTGGGTCGATTCCCAGTCGCCGACATCGACGCCGTAGGCCACGAACCGGTAGCCTTTGGTGTCCTGCGCGTCGAGCCAGGCAGCGACCTTATCGTTGCCGGGCGTGTGCGTGATGATGACGCGGTGGCCCGCGTCGTCCAGGGCGCGGGCAATGGCCGCGCCAAGACCGCGATTGCCGCCAGTGACCAGGGCGGTTCGTCCGGAACTGCTCATGTGCACCTCCTTACTTTTTGGCCTTGCCCTGAGGCGCGGCGCCTGGCGCGCTCCAGGGCTGCGTCCATTGCTGACAAAACTGCGCGAAAGAGGCTGTGCCACCGCTGGCGCCGAATACTTCGGAGACGGATGCCTGCCAGGTCGTCAGCGCCTCGCGCAGGCCATCAGCGAATGCCGCCTGGCTCTTGGCAGCAGCCTGGCCGACCGCCTGTGTATCGCCCATACGGCCCTGACACAATCGCCAGAACACCTCGGATGGCAAGGTGGCAAGCGCCTGCCAGTCCGCCGCCTGTTGGAGGTTCTGGATGCGCGAGGTGGTCTCCAGCACGCCGCCAGCACTGAGCTGTTGCATGGCTTCGAACCAGTGGTGGCCGCTTTCTTGCAGCAAGCGAGTGATCTGAAGCTGCAACTCGGCATTGGCCTTGTAGAGTTGGATGGGCAGTTCGTTGTTCATTTCAATTCTCCACGGTGGTGATGTGCCCCTCTGGGGCGGGTGTGGGCCATGCCTGCGCAACGACCCGATGAAAGTTGAGTGATGTGTTCGTGGACGCGTTTTGCCATGTCATCGCATGGCCACATAGGTTCCCGGCGCATCGCCAAGCGGTGGTTGCGTCCCGCCCATGGCAGGCGGAGCGACGCGCCCGGCCGAGCGCCCGGCCAACCATTGCTGCCATGCCGGCCACCAGGAGCCTTCGTTCAGCGGGGTCTCGGCACGCCACAATTGCGGATCGATATAGCGATCGCCAGCGGCACGGGTCGCAATCTGGAAGCTGCGCCGGGGGTGCCCTGGCTCGCTGACGACGCCGGCGTTGTGCCCGCCGCTGGTCAGCACGAAGGTCAGCTCCGCATCACTGAGCAGATGCATCTTGTACACGGATGGCCAGGGAGCGACGTGATCGCGCACCGTGCCGACGATGAACATGGGCACCTCGATGTCGGCCAGCGCCACGGGTCTCCCGCCGACGCGGTAGCGCCCCTCGGCCAGGTCGTTGTCCAGATACAAGCGCCGCAGGTACTCGCTGTGCATGCGGTACGGCATGCGCGTCACGTCGGCATTCCAGGCCATCAGGTCATTGAAGGTCTGGCGCTCACCCAACAGGTATTCACGCACCCGTCGCGACCAGATCAGGTCGCGCGAGTTGAGCATCTGGAACGCGCCGGCCATCTGCCTGCCGTCGAGATAGCCCTTGTCCCACATACCGGCTTCAAGCCAGGCCAGTTGACTGTCGTCGATGAAGAGCGCGATCTCGCCCGATTCGCGGAAATCGATCTCCGACGCCAACAGCGTCAGGCTTTGCAGCCGCTCGTCGCCATCGCGCGCCATCGCGGCGGCGGCGATCGTGAGCAAGGTGCCGCCCAGGCAATAGCCCACTGCTTGCACTTTGCGCTCGGGCACGATGGCCGTGACCGCATCCAACGCGTCCATGACCCCCAGCCAGCGGTAATCCTCCAGACCGAGGTCGCGATCGGCCGCCGTCGGGTTCTTCCATGAAAGGATGAACACCGTGTGCCCCTGATCGACCAGGTACTTCACCATCGAGTTGTGCGGCGACAGGTCGAGGATGTAGTACTTCATGATCCAGGAGGGCACGATCAGTACCGGCTCCGCATGCACATCCGGCGTCGTGGGTGAGTACTGAATCAACTCGATCAGGTGGTTTCGAAACACCACCTTGCCTGGAGTGATCGCCACGTCCTTGCCCACCTCGAACCCTTCGACCCCTGCAGGCGCATCGTCGAGCGCGAGGCGTCTTGCATCTTCCAGAAAGTTCATGGCGCCGCGCCACAGGTTTGCGCCACCGCTTTGCGTGATGGCGTGCAGCACCTCGGGGTTGGTCCAGATGAAATTCGAAGGCGACCACATGTCCAGCCACTGCCGCCCGGCGAACGTGACCATGTTCTCGTGATGGCGCGACACGCCACGCACGCCCGTGGTGGCGTTGTGCCACCACTGCTGCTGCAGCAAAAAGCCTTGGTGGATCACGTTGAAGGGCCACTGCTGCCAAGCCGGGGCGGCGAAGCGCCGATCCTGCTCCAGGGGCTCGATACAGGTCGGACAGTCGTGCGCACTGGCAACACGCAAGGCATAGCGCGCAAGGCGTTGCTGTTTGTGCAAGCCCTTTTCCATCAAGCTGCGTTGCTTGCCTGGCGAAAGGCTCAGGTGCAGCGCCCAGTCGTACCAAGCCAGCAGGCCAGCCGCCGGCGACAACCCACCCGTGCTGCGCGCCCGCCAGGCGTTCGCAAGCGTATCCAGGGCGTCAGGGCGACAGACTTCGGGCTGCGTCAGATCGGCCCTGCCATGTATTGCGACGTTGCTCATTTCCAGCCTTTCATTTAGCGAGTAACATATTACTATCTTATCGCTTGCAGGAAAAGTTGCAAGCCTTCCGCAGGGGCGCAAACGTTTTCATCCTTCACAAACGCAATCACTGCCGCGGCTGAAGCTCCAGGCCCAACGATCACGCATCTTCCGATCTGCCTTGTAAGCGATCCAGCTTCTTGAGTTGCATCAAGTTGACCGATCCGTTCTTCATATGAAAGGGTCCGCAGTCCTGCCTCACCCGCAAAGTTTCCGATCTTGCGTCATGGTGATTTTGCGTGCTAAGATAGTTATAAGTCTCTTACTACATGGAGTCTGAATCGTGAGCCAACGCCCCCAGTACCTGTCCGCCGAAGATCGGCGCGCAGCCACAGTGCAAGCCGTGGTCGATCTGGCAGCCGAACAAAACCCGGCCGAGATCACGACCACCGCGATTGCCGACCGAATGGGCTTGACGCAGGGCGGGTTGTTTCGTCACTTCCCCAACAAGGAAGCCATCGTGGAAGCCACGATGTCCTGGGTCGGCGAACGCCTTCTGGTCAGCGTGGACAAGGCGGCCGAAGGCGCCGCATCTCCTGGCGCGGCGCTCGAAGCCATGTTCATGACGCACATCGACTTCGTGTCCAAGCACCCGGGCGTGCCACGCATGCTGTTCGGAGAGTTGCAGCGCTCTGGCGAGACGCTCGCCAAGCGCATGGTGCAAACCCTGATCCGCCAGTACGAGCAGCGCCTGCGCCGCCTGATGGAAGCGGGCAAGGCGCAGGGCGAGCTGGATGCGGATCTGGACGTGGATGCCGCCGCCGTGCTGTTCATCGGCACGATCCAGGGGCTGGTCATGCAGTCCCTGCTGGCCGGCAAGGTCAGTCGGATTCGTCGCGATGCGCCCGCCGTGTTCGCCATCTATCGCCGTGGCATCGAAAGCGGCACATGAAGCACCCGTCCAGTCCTCAAACGGCACGACGATCCAGCAAACCCTCCGAAGAACCGGGAGCAATGAACATGACAGCACACAACGGGCGCGGCATCTGGATGCGTGTGATCGCCCTGATTGCCATCGGTTTTGGCCTGATGACCATCCGGGAAGGCGGCGCCGTCCTGTTTTATGACGGTGCAGGGCGTGACGCGGCCGGAAGCTATGTGCCCTTCGTGCTTTGGTTCAACTTTCTGGCCGGGTTCGCCTACGTCATCGCTGGCGTCGGGTTGTGGATGCGTCGGCGCTGGGCCACATGGCTGGCCATGGCCATCGCAGTTGCGACGGCACTCGTATTCCTGGCCTTCGGAGTGCATGTGGCGCTCGGCGGCGCCTGGGAGCGGCGCACGGTCATTGCCATGACGCTGCGCACGCTGGTGTGGGTCGGCATCGCGGCCATTGCTTGGCGTCGATCAACGGCGAATGCACCGGCCACGCGCGAGCAGTGAGCATCTTTTTTTAGTGGAAACCCATCCATGACAACTCCGAACCTCCCTACAAAAAAAGCCCGTTGGGTCGTGATCATTGTTGTTGCCCTGCTCGTTCTTGGCGGTGCACTGGCGTTTTGGTTCACGCGCGGCCTTGACAATCAAGATGCATTGCGCCTCTACGGCAACGTCGACATCCGCGAGGTTCAACTGGCTTTCCGCCAGCCCGGGCGCGTCACGCAAATGGCTTTCGACGAGGGCGATTCCGTGACAGCCGACGCGCGCCTGGCCACGCTTGACGCGCAGCCGTATCGAGAAGCCCTTGCAGCGGCGCAGGCCCAGGTGCAGGTGGCGCAAGCGGAACTGGCCAAGCTGCGCCGCGGCCTGCGGCCGCAGGAAATCACACAGGCGCGCGAGGCGCTTAAGAAAGCGCAGGCGCTCGCCCTTGATGCCGAGCGCAACTTTCAGCGCCAAAGCGGCCTGCTGTCATCGGGTGCCAGCAGTCAGCGCACGGTCGATGCCGCCCGCACCGTAAGGGATCAAGCCGTCGCGGGCGTCGAATCAGCCAAGGCCGCCCTATCGCAAGCAGCCGAAGGCTTTCGCAAGGAAGACATCGCCGCAGCAGAGGCTCGCCTTGCAGCCGCGCAGGCAGCCGCAGCGCAAGCCACCACGTCCCTGGCGGACACCGAACTCATGGCACCCAGCGATGGAACCATCATCGCGCGGGTGCGTGAACCCGGCAGCATGGTGGCCAGCCAGAGTGCGGTCTACAGCCTGAGCCTGGACAAGCCCGTGTACGTGCGCGCCTACGTGGGCGAGCGGGATCTGGGCCGCATCGCACCCGGCACCGCGGTGCACGTCAAGAGCGATTCCGGGGAAAAGGTCTATCGCGGCCAGATCGGTTTCATCTCGCCGCGCGCCGAATTCACGCCCAAGACGGTGGAGACAACGGACTTGCGCACGGATCTGGTGTATCGCCTGCGCATCGTCATTGACGAAGCCGACAGCGACGCCGCCTTGCGTCAAGGCATGCCGGTGACGATAGAGGTCGATGCCAAACCAGCCTCCAGCACGCGCGTGGGGGAGCGTTGAGATGCAGGCAAACGCAGCCATGACTGCCACGCCGACAAGCGCGAGCGCCGATGCCGCTGCCGTCGTCATCGAAGGCGTGGACAAGCATTTCGGCAAGGTGCAAGCCCTGCGGAGTTTGAGCGCGCATATCCACTATGGGCGGCTGACGGGTCTGGTCGGCCCGGACGGAGCCGGTAAGACGACGCTGATGCGGATTCTGACCGGCCTGCTGGTGCCCAATGCCGGCCGCGTCACCCTGGCCGGCTATGACGTGGTCAAGGACAACGACGCCATTCACGTGGCCAGCGGCTACATGCCACAGCGCTTCGGCCTGTACGAAGACCTGTCGGTGATGGAGAACATGCGCCTGTATGCGCAGCTGCGCGGCATGGATGCGGATCGCAATGCCGATCTATTTGCCGAGTTGCTGGACTTCACGCGGCTGGGACCTTTTACGAAGCGCTTGGCCGGCAAGCTCTCCGGCGGCATGAAGCAGAAGCTTGGCCTGGCCTGTGCGCTCATGGCGCGGCCCAAGGTGCTGCTGCTGGACGAGCCCGGCGTGGGCGTTGACCCGGTCAGCCGCCAGGATTTGTGGCGCATGGTGCAGGCACTGACCGATGAGGGCATGGCCGTGGTCTGGTCTACCGCCTATCTGGACGAGGCCGAGCGCTGCGAGAGCGTGCTGTTGCTGAACCAGGGGCAGCTCTTGTTCGATGGCCCGCCGCAAGCACTGACCGCGCAGCTCGAAGGCCGCAGCTTCCGCCTGGAAAACGTCGGCGCCGAGCGCCGGGCGGTTCTGACCGAGGCACTCGATCTGGAGAGCGTGAGCGATGGCGTGATCCAGGGCGCCGGCGTGCGCGTGGTACTGCGCGAGGGTGCGCAGGCAAGCCAAATCCAGTCGCTGGCTGATCGTGCCCAAGTGCAGCTGGCCCGGGTGCCCGCGCGCTTCGAAGACGCCTTCATCGATCTCCTCGGTGGCGGCCCCGGCGGCACTTCGACACTGGCCGAACGCCTGTCACCGGTCGAACTGGGCTCGGACATTGCCGTCTCCTGCCGCAATCTCACCAAGCGCTTCGGCGAGTTCACCGCCACCGACCAGGTCAGCTTCGAGGTGCGCAAAGGCGAAATCTTCGGTCTGCTCGGCCCCAATGGCGCCGGCAAGTCCACCACCTTCAAGATGCTGTGCGGCCTGTTGAAACCCACTGCGGGCGAGGCGCACGTGGTGGGGCACGATCTGCGCCGCGCCACCGGCGCGGCCAAGAGCCGGCTCGGCTACATGGCGCAGAAATTCTCGCTCTACGGCCTGCTGTCGGTGCAGCAGAACCTGGAGTTCTCGGCCGGCGTCTACGGGTTGGAGGGCAACACCCGGCGCGAGCGCATCGGGGAAATGATCGAAACCTTCGATCTGGGCGACTGGTTGTCCGCCACGCCAGATTCCCTGCCGCTGGGGCACAAACAGCGCCTGGCGCTGGCCTGCTCGCTCATGCATCGGCCTCCCGTGTTGTTCCTGGATGAGCCTACTTCGGGCGTGGATCCGATCACCCGGCGCGAATTCTGGACCCACATCAACGGCCTGGCGCGCAAGGGCGTGACCATCATGGTCACCACCCACTTCATGGACGAGGCCGAATACTGCGACCGCGTCGCCATGCTCTCTCGCGCGCGCCTGATCGCGCTCGACACGCCCGATGCGCTCAAGCGTGCCGCCGCGAATGCCGAACATCCCGACCCGACCATGGAGGACGCCTTCATTCACCTGGTGGAGTCTGCCGACCGTGAGATGGAGGTTGCCGCATGAACGTCGTTGAGAAACACAAGGACGGCGCTGGCCCGATGCAGGGCGACTTGCGCCGTTTTGACCTGCGGCGCCTGGTGGCCTTGGTCACCAAAGAAAGTTACCAGGCGTTGCGTGACCCATCGACGTTGTTGATCGCCTTCGTGCTGCCGGTGGTGTTGCTGCTGCTGTTCGCTTATGCGGTGTCGCTGGACGCCAAGGAGGTTCGTGTCGGTGTCGTACTGGAGTCGCCCGGTGCGTCGGCTCAGTCGCTGGCCGCCGCCTTTTCGGGTACCCGCTTCCTGAATACGCACTTCGCCCATGACCGCCGCGAAGTGGCCGAACAGCTCGTCTCCGGTGCACTGCGCGGCTACGTCGTCATCCCGCAGGATTTCGAACAACGCTTGGCCCAGCGCGGCAGCGAGCCGCTGGTGCAGATCGTCACCGATGGCTCCTACCCAAACACCGCCAACTATGTCGAAAACTACGCCCGCGGCGTGGTGCAAACGTGGCGCGCCGGGCTGGATGTCGCAGCACCCGCGCAGTCCGTCGTGCTGGAGCCGCGCTACTGGTTCAACCCCGAGCTGGAAAGCCGGCGCGCGCTGATTCCGGGCGCGATTGCCATCGTCATGACCATCATCGGCACCATGTTGACCGCGCTGGTGGTGGCGCGCGAATGGGAGCGCGGCACCATGGAGGCGGTGCTCTCCACGCCGGCCTCGGTGGCGGAGATATTGATCGGCAAGCTGCTGCCGTACTTCGTGCTCGGCATGCTGTCCACACTGGGCGCGGCCGCACTGGCCGTGTTCGTGTTCGGCGTCCCGATGCGTGGCTCGCTGGCGGCGCTGCTGCTTTTGTCCGCCGTGTTCATGGTGCCGGCGCTGGGCCAGGGTCTGCTGATCTCGTCGCTGGCGCGTAACCAGTTCCTGGCGGCGCAGATTGCGCTGTTCACGGGCTTTCTGCCGGCTTTCATGCTGTCGGGCTTTTTGTACGAGATCGATGCCATGCCGGCGCCGATCCGCGCCATCACCCGAGCGGTTCCGGCGCGCTACTTCGTCGACTCGCTCAAAACCGTGTTTCTCGCCGGCGACATCTGGGCCGTATTCCTGCCCAATCTGGCAGCCATGGCGGCGATCGGGGCTGTGTTCTTCATGATCGCCAAGCGCGCCACGCGCAAGAACCTGGAGTGAAGCCATGTTGACCTCCGCCTTCTCGTTCACCCGCCTGCGCGCCCAATTCATCAAGGAAGTGCTGAGCGTGCTGCGCGACCCGCGCAGCCGCATGGTGGTGTTCGTGCCGCCCATCCTGCAATTGCTGGTATTCGCCTTTGCCGCGACGCTGGAAGTGCGCAACGTCGACATCGCCGTCTACAACCAGGACGCCGGACGCTGGTCGCACGAACTGGTGCAGCGCCTGGACAGCGCCCGCTTCGTCACCCACGTCCGGCATGTGGACAGCCAGCGGCAGTTGCACGAGATGATCGACCGGGGCGAGGTCATCGCCGCACTCGCCATTCCGGTGGACTTCTCGCGCACCATCGCCGCCGGTGGCAGTGGCAAGGCACAGGTGGTGGTCGATGGCCGCCGCAGCAACTCGGGCCAGATCACCGTGGCCTACCTGTCCACCATTGCCGCCGACGTCGGCGCCGAGGTTGTGCCCGACGCGCAGGCACCGACGCCGGTGGTCGTGCGCCACTGGTTCAACCCGAACCTGGTCTACCGCTGGTTCATCGTGCCCGGCTTGACCGGCATCCTGGCACTGTTCAGCGCGCTGCTCATCACCTCGCTGTCGATCGCGCGCGAGCGCGAGCTTGGAACCTTCGACCAGCTGCTGGTGTCGCCCACCTCCACGCCGGAAATCATTATTTCCAAGTCGTTGCCGGCACTGGCGATCGGCACGCTACTCGGCCTGTTCATGATCAGCGCAGGCGTGTTCCTGTTCGGCATTCCGTTCACCGGCTCGTTCGCACTGCTGCTCGCCAGCCTGGTGCTGTTCATCCTGTCGGTGGTCGGCATCGGCCTGATGATTTCCGCAGTCAGCATGACGCAGCAGCAGGCCATCCTGGGTGCGTTCGCCATCGGCGTGCCGGCGGTGCTGATGTCAGGCTTTGCGACGCCGGTGGAAAACATGCCCCTCGTCCTGCAATGGATGGCCCAGGCCATTCCACTGACCCACTTCCTCATCATCGTCGAAGGCAGCTTCCTCAAGGCCATGCCGCCCGGCGACATTCTCGCCAGCCTCTGGCCGTTGGCGGTCATCGCCCTCGCCACGCTGACGATGGCCACCGTATTCGTCCGAGGACGCCTGCAATGAAAACCAAAACCCGCCACCTCTCCTCGCGCACGCCAGCCGCACAGCCGACGTCCAGGCGCTTGCGCCCGCTCGCGCTGGCCCTGTCCTGCGCGCTGCTGACCGCCTGTGCGACCGTGGGCCCCGACTACCGCGAGCCGCCTCCGGTGGACATCGGCAACGGCTGGACCTTGCCTCTGGCGAGCGAATCGCAGTCCGCAGACCTGGCCCGTTGGTGGTCTGCACTCGACGATCCCATCCTTGACCGTCTGATGGGCGCGGCGCTGGCACAGAACCTGGATCTGCGCCAAGCCGCGGCACGCATCGACGAGGCGCGCGCCCTACGCGACCGTGTGGCGGGAGATCGGCTTCCCACCGTTAGCGCTGGGGCCAGCGTCAACCGGCGCCGTCAAAGCGAAAACGGCCCCTTACCCGTTGGCTCCATCCCTGGCCTTGACGCCACCCAGACCATTTACGACGCGGGCTTCGACGCGGCATGGGAGGCCGATCTGTTCGGCGCCAAGCGGCGCGCCCTGGAAGGCGCCAGCGCCCGCCTGCAAGCCACCGAAGTCGAAGCACAGGGTGTGCGCATGCGCGTCGCGGCCGAGGTTGCGCGCACCTGGTTCACTGCCGTTGGCGCTGGATACGAGCTGCATGCACAACAAGCCACGCTGGACACGCTGCAGCAGACCTTGGAGTTGGTGCGCCTGCGGCATGCATTGGGCGACGCATCCGCCGCCGATGTAGAGGCGGCCTACGCGCAGTGGACCGCCGTCAACGCGCTGCTGCCGGACATCCAGGCACGCCAGCGCGCCGCGGTGCTTGGCCTGGGTGTGCTGCTAGGCTCCCCGCCCGAGCGTGAACTGGCATTGCTCGACGGCCCATTGGCACCGTGCACGCTGCGTGCCTTGCCGGTGGGCGAGCGTGCCGACCTGCTGCGCCGACGCCCTGACGTGCTGGCTGCGGAACGGCGACTGGCAGCAAGTTCCGCTGACATCGGCGTGGCCACGGCCGAGCTCTTCCCCAAGCTCTCCATCGGTGTTGGAGGCGGGTTTCAGGCGCTCAGCACGGGCGATTGGTTCGATGCATCCAGCTCACGTTTTTCCATCCTGCCGCTGATTTCCTGGCGCCTGTTCGACGGCGGCCGCGTGCGCGCTGAAATCCGGGCACGTGAGGCAGCCGAGCAGCAGGCTGCGCTGGCCTATGAGCAGGCGGTGCTGGCGGCGCTGGGCGACGCCGAGCGTGCGCTTGGCGACTATCACGGCGGGCTGGACACATTGGAGCGCCGCGCCATGGCCTTGGACGCGGCACGAACCAGCTACGGCTACGCCAAGGCCCGCTACGCCGCGGGCGATGTTGCACTGGTGGAACTGCTGGCCGCCCAGCGCAGCTTGCACGACGCCGAGACCGCGGCCGCCCGCGCGCATACCAGCGCCGCGGTGCAGTTGGTGGCGCTGTACAAGGCGCTTGGTGGTGGCTGGGATGCACCTGCAATGACATCGCAAACCACGAATCCAGCCCTGAAGCCGATCGCAACTGTGCTCGCAGCACCCTCAGTTCCTTGATTCAACGAAAGGAGATCACCATGCAAATCAACGTAGGAAATCTCGACCGCATCGCGCGCGTCGTCATCGGCCTGATCCTGCTCAGCTTGCCGTTGTGGCTGGATTCACCGTGGCGCTGGCTGGGGCTCATTGGAATCATGCCGTTGATCACCGGCCTGGCGGGTCGCTGCCTAGGTTACCGCCTGCTCGGCGTGAGCACCTGCCCGATGCAAAAGAAATAACCCGAGTGAGCATCCTATGAAACTGAACTTTCTGGGCGCTGCGCGTGAAGTCACCGGATCGTGCTTCCTGGTGGAGGCGCTCAACCTGCGCTTCCT
Source organism: Cupriavidus gilardii (assembly GCF_008801915.1). GTDB lineage: Bacteria > Pseudomonadota > Gammaproteobacteria > Burkholderiales > Burkholderiaceae > Cupriavidus > Cupriavidus gilardii. The sequence continues at coordinate 62,273 of NZ_VZOV01000012.1, read as the reverse complement.
GGTGGATTGCGGCATGGTTCAGGGCGGGCGCACGGCGGCGGCGCGCAATCGCGAGCCGTTCACGTTCGATCCGGCGTCGATCGACTTCGTGCTCCTGACCCATGCCCATATCGACCATAGCGGACTGTTGCCCAAACTCACGCGCGCTGGGTTCAAAGGAGCCATCTACGCCACTCCCGCTACGGTTGATCTGCTGGGCGTGATGCTGCCCGATAGCGCACACATCCAGGAGAGCGATGCAAAACGCAGTGCCAAAAGATCCCGTGGAGAGGATGCGCTGCCGCCGCTGTACACGCTGCAGGATGCGCGCGAATGCCTGCAACAAGTACGAGGCATCGAATACGACCGGGAGTTCGCGCCCCGTGTCGGGGTGCGCGCACGCTTTCGCGATGCCGGACACATCCTCGGATCGGCCATTATCGAAGTCTGGGTCACCGAGTATGGCTACCCGACGAAACTGGTATTCAGTGGCGACCTTGGCCAGCCGGGACGCCCGATATTGCGCGACCCGACACCCATCGAGGACGCCGACATCCTCGTCATCGAGTCCACCTATGGCAACCGCCAGCACAAGGACCTCTCGGCCACCGAAGAGGAGATGATCGGCATCGTCGAGAAAACCCTGTTCGAGCGCGGTGGCAACGTCATCGTGCCGGCCTTCGCGGTCGGTCGAACCCAGGAAGTCCTCTACCACCTGCACCGTCTCACCAGCGAGGGGCGACTGCGGCAACCGAAGGTATTCGTTGATTCGCCTATGGCCACGGAAGCCACGCGCATCACACGCGAGCACCTTGAGCTGTTCGATGAGCAGGCAAAGCGCCTGGCAGGATGGCACGCGCGCGGCGAAAACCTGCCGTATCTGCATTTCACGGAAAGTGCCGAAGAGTCCATGGCGCTGAACCAGATTCGTTCGGGCGCCATCATCATTTCCGCCAGCGGCATGTGCGATGCGGGGCGCATCCGGCACCACCTGCGCCACAATTTGCCGCGCAAGGAATGCAGTGTCCTGTTCTCCGGCTTCCAGGCGCAGGGAACACTTGGCCGTCAACTGGTCGATGGCGCTCAACGCGTGCGCATCTTCGGCGACGACATTCCGGTGCGCGCGGCGATCCACAGTGTCGATGGGCTCTCGGCGCACGCCGACCAACCGGCCCTGATGGCCTGGGCCCGCGGCTTCAAGCAAGCCCCGGAGCAAACCTTCGTGGTGCATGGGGAGCCGTCCGCTGCGCAGAATTTTGCGGAACTCCTGCAACAGCAGCTTGGCTGGCAGGTCTCGGTGCCTGAACATGGCCAGGTGGTGCCCTGGCCGGATTTTCTGGCGATCGAGCGATGACCCCATCCGCTGATCCTGACGAGCGCCTGCGCGCCATCCTCGATTCACCTACGTACCGTCTTGCGTACGAAGACATCGATTTGCTTGGCCAGGAAGAGCTTCGGCCATTGCGCCTGCAGCTTGAGCTGCTCAAGCCCGAGCGCATCCTGCACGAACAAGGCGTCCATTCGACGGTGGTGGTCTTCGGCAGTGCACGCGTCAGCGACGCCGAGACGGCCACCGCCCGCCTTGACGCGCTGGAGCAGCAGGCGCGCACCACGCCGCAGAATTCCAAGCTGACACAAGAGCTCTCCCGAGCCCGCCGCCGCGTGGAACAGGCGCGCTACTACGAAGAGGCACAGCGCTTCGCCCACCTGATTTCCAAGCGCTTCCAGCAACAGGAGCGGTGCGATTTCGTCGTCATCACCGGTGGCGGGCCAGGCATCATGGAGGCAGCCAATCGCGGTGCTTTCGATGCCGGGGCTCGCTCGATCGGGCTCAACATCACGTTGCCGCACGAACAAACCCCGAACTCCTACATGTGTCCGGAGCTGGCGTTCCGGTTCCACTATTTCGCGCTGCGCAAGATGCATTTCCTGATGCATGCGCGTGGTCTGGTGACCTTTCCGGGCGGCTTCGGCACGCTCGATGAATTATTCGAAGTGTTGACTTTGATCCAAACCGGCAAGATGCAGCGGATTCCGGTGGTTCTGGTCGGTCGCATCTTCTGGCGCCGGGCTGTTGATTTCGACCTTCTGCTCGACGAAGGCTACGTATCACCATCCGATCTCGACTTGTTTACCTGCGTGGACACAGCCGAAGAAATCATTGGCGCCCTGGAACGCTTTTACATCGATAGGGCAACAGACGGTACGCCATCATGATGCGCATCGGCAGCCGTCACGCGCGCCTGCCCAAGGCCAATGCGCGGCGGCCGGTGCGCAGTGTCACGCTGATGGTTGCCTGCGCGGTGCTCGGTCCGGTTGCCGCCCATGGCACGGAACTCACACCCTCAGCTGATTCTTCCCGCTGCCTGCCAGAGCAGTCCCTGCACTGGAGAGGAGGCACCCTGCGCCTGGAGAACGATTTGTTCACCGGTACCGACCGCAACTACACCAATGGCGTGGCGTTGAGCGTGGTTTCGCGCGATCTGCAAGGCGCGCTCCGCCCGGAATGTCTGCCCCAACCGATTGCCTGGTATACCCGCTTCATCGGCTGGGCTGATCCCGAGTTCTGGCGGGACTCTGGAGCCCGGTCGGCATCGCAAAACATCGTCGTGCGCTTCGGCCAGTCCATGTACACGCCCGAGGACAAGACGCGCACCGATCTGATTTCCGACGATCGCCCGTACGCCGGCCTGCTGTACCTGGGCTTGGCATGGAATCGCCGCGTCCAACCACAGGCCGCCAGCTACGAAATGCTTGACGTGCGCGAACTGACCCTGGGCGTGATTGGCCCTTGGTCGTTGGCGGAGCAATCACAGGATCTGGTGCATCGGGTGCGGGGCATCGATCGCTTTCGCGGCTGGGACAACCAGTTGCGCAACGAACCCGCGTTCCAGATGGCCATGGAGCGCAAGTTCAAGTCGTACACGGAGGGTGCCGTCCGGCCGGGATGGAGCGGCGACGTGATCGGCAGCTATGCCCTGCGGATCGGAAACATTGAAACCGCAGCCAGTACCGGCGTGGAATTGCGTGCGGGCTGGAACATTCCGAACGATTTCGGTAGCTATCCGATTCGACCCGGCGCTGAGAACCGCCCGCCCTCGGGCGTTTCCGACCTGCGCAGGACCGAGCCGCAATCGGCGCGCGCGCCCAAACCCGGAGCGCATGCATTCCTGAACCTGGAGGCCAAAGCCGTTGCCTGGGACTTCTCGCTCGACGGGAATCTGTTTCGGCACAGCCACCACGTCAGTCGACGACCCTGGGTCGCTCAGGCAGCCATTGGCATCAGCAGCCAATGGATTGTTGCCGGGCATGGCGTGCGGCTTGCCGTGATGCGCGTCTGGAGAACCCGCGAGTTCGACCAGCAGATCGGCCATCACGCCTTCGGATCGATTGCGCTGAGCATGGAATTTTGAAAGCCCGAAGTCATGCGCTCGTCTGCGAAGCATTCACCAACAACCTCAATGGAGAACCTCGTGAGTCACCTCTTGAACCATCGACAGCTTTTGACGATCGCCTTATCAGTAGCCTTGGCTACCGCCGCCACGGGGCTTGGTGCGCAGTCCGCCGAGGCCGCAAAGCCGATGGCGCTTCGCAGCGTCATGGAGAAGCTTGGCCGTGACATGCAAGCCGTCACCGGCGCGATTTCCAAGGAGGAATGGACGTTGGTCGCCGAGTTGGCGCCAAAAATTGCCAAGCATGCCGAACCGCCCCTGGGCGAAAAGATGCGCATTCTTGGCTGGCTTGGCTCGGACGCCGGCAAGTTTCGGGGTTTCGATGGACAGGTCCATGACGCTGCGAGCTCCATGGGGGATGCCGCCAAACGCGGTGACGGCCAGGCCGTGATCGCGGCATTCTCCAAGACGCAACAAAGCTGCCTCGCTTGCCACCAAAGCTTCCGACAATCGTTCATGAAGCAATTTTATGAGAGTCGCTGACACGCATTTGTCCCAGACCGGTTTGTATGGGACATCACGATTGGGAGCGTCACGATGAGCAACTCACAGCCGAGCCTCATCCTGGTACTCAATTGCGGCTCCTCAAGCATCAAGTTCGCCTTGTTCGATGCACAGGCGCGCCCGTTGCCGCGCAAGCCGTTCTGGCACGGCAAGGTGCAAGGGATTACTGGGCTTGTGCCTGAATACAGCGACAGTGGCACTGCACAGCAGCGCATCCATCTGGATCACGAACACCCTCACACCGCCGCTCTGGCGTTGATTCAAGCGCGCATCGTGGCCCGACTCGATGGCCGCCGCATTGTGGCCATCGCGCATCGTGTCGTTCATGGCGGCAGCAGGTACTTCGAGCCAACCCTGGTGACCGCTGGCACCATCGCGGAGCTGCGGGCCTTGATTCCTTTGGCGCCGCTGCACCAACCCTTTCCTCTGAAGGCCATGAGTTTGCTGTTCGAGCAGTGGCCCGGAATTGTTCAGGTAGCGTGCTTCGATACAGCCTTTCACCGCACGGTGCCAAAGGTGGAGCAGATCCTGCCGCTGCCGTACTCGGCCTGGGAACGCGGTCTGCGCCGTTACGGCTTCCACGGCCTTTCGTACGACTACATGAGCCACGTTCTCCCCGAGCGCCACGGCGATCTGGCACGCGGCCGCACCCTCGTCGCGCATCTCGGCAGCGGGGCCAGCCTGTGCGCGATGCAGAACCTGCAAAGCGTCGCCACCACGATGGGCTTTTCCGCACTCGACGGCCTGATGATGGGCACCCGCACAGGTTCGCTCGATCCGGGTGCCTTGATCTACCTGATGGAGATCGAAAAACTCTCGCTGGAAGAAGTGGGCCGCACGCTTTACAACCAGTCCGGCCTGCTCGGTGTTTCCGGAATTTCGGCCGAACCGCGCGTCGTGGTGATGCACGAGGCTGATCCTGGCGAAGCCGGCGAACGAGCCCGCATCGCGTTAGCGCTCTACGTGCGCCGCATCGTGCGCGAGATTGGCGCGCTGGTCGCAGTCCTTGGCGGCCTGGATCTGTTCGTGTTCACTGCCGGCGTCGGTGAGCACAACGCCTTCGTGCGCGAGCGCGTCTGCCGCGACCTGGCCTTTCTCGACATCAAACTGGATACGGATGCCAACGCCATTGATGCCCCAGTCATCTCCACCACCGACAGCCGGGTACTGGTCGCGGTGGAGCCTACCAACGAGGAATGGGTCGCAGCACGCTATACGCAGGAATTGATGACCGCTGCGTGATGTCCCAGTCAGGCCGAGCGCGCTCAGCTCAACGGACTCTGTAGCCACATAGGGATTCGTCGGCACCAAAGAAGGAAAATCACATGACCACCGCTTCCACCCTCCGCCAGCGCTGGCTGACCGGCCACGGCCCCATCGTCCATCGCGACGAGACCGCCGCACGTGTCGAGGCGCTGGTGGCTCGCTTGATCGCTGACGGCCGCGTTGCAGACGAAGCAACGGCCTACACCCTGCTTGCCGCCGCCGACCGCCTGGGCTGCGTGGCCATGAACGTGGTCGCGCACATGACCTATGCGCGCCGCATCGATCTTTCCGGCGCGGTGCTGTCAGCCGAGGACTTCAAGCCAACGCCCGAAGGCCACACCGGCGGCTCACTGAACATGGTGCTGGCCTTCGTCGGCTACCTGCTCGCCAACGCGCTCACCGGTAGCACGCGCGGCTGGATCATGGGCCAAGGCCATTGCGTCGCCGCCATCGAAGCCGTCAATGCGCTGACCGGCGACGTCTCGCCCGCGCAGCGGGGTCGCTACGACCGCAGCGAGGAAGGCCTGTCGCGCCTGTGCGCCGATTTCTATTCCTACGCCATCGATGCGCAGGGCCTGCCGGCGGTACCGCTGGGCAGCCATGCCGGCCCCAACACCGCCGGGGCCGTTTCCGAAGGCGGTTATCTCGGCTTTGCCGAACTGCAATACATCCACATGCCGCTGCCTGGCGAATCGCTGGTCGCCTTTCTCAGCGATGGTGCCTTCGAGGAACAGCGCGGCCCGGACTGGGCGCCGCGCTGGTGGCGCGCGCAGGACAGCGGCTTCGCCGTGCCGGTGATGATCCTCAACGGCCGCCGCATCGAGCAGCGCACCCAGATCATGCAGGAGGGCGGTGCGCAATGGCTGGCCGAAGACGTGCGTCACAACGGCTTCGAGCCGGTGATCGTCGATGGCCGCGACCCGGCCGCAATCGCTTGGGCGATCATCGAATCCGAGGACGCACTGCGCGCCTTCGCCGCCGATCCGGATCGCCGCTATCCGGCGCCTCTGCCCTACGTGATCGCCGATACCGAGAAGGGCTTCGGCTTCCCCGGCGCAGGAAGCAACGTCGCGCACAACCTGCCGCTGGGCGGCAACCCTCACACCGATGCCGCCATGCGTGAGCTGTTCAACGAAAGCGCGGCTGCGCTGTTCGTTGCGCCGGCCGAACTCGACGCCGCGCTCGCCGCCTTCGCGACCCACGCCACCCAGCAACGTCCGCTGGAAAGCGCGCATCCGATGGCGCACCGCCATCCCGCCGCGCCCAAGCTGCCCGAACCGTGCTGGGAAACACCTGGCAGCAAAGGCAGTGCGATGACGGCGCTGGACCAGTGGTTCGTAGAATTCGCCAAGGCCAATCCTGAGATGCGCATGCGCATCGGCAACCCTGACGAATTGGCCAGCAACAAGATGGGCAGCACGCTGGCGCTGCTCAAGCACCGCGTCAACGAGCCCGAACCCGGCGTGCCCGAGGACCTGCACGGCGCCATCATCACCGCGCTCAACGAAGAAGCTGTGGCCGCCGCCGCACTCGGCAACAAGGGCGGGCTGAACCTGATCGTCAGCTACGAAGCGTTCGCCGTGAAGATGCTCGGCCTGATGCGGCAGGAAATAATCTTCGCCCGCCACCAGCGTCAGGTCGGCCGACCAGCCGGCTGGCGGTCGGTGCCGCTCATCGTCACCTCGCACACCTGGGAAAACGCCAAGAACGAACAGTCGCATCAAGACCCGACCATCGGCGAAGCCCTGCTGGGCGAGATGTCGGACACCTCGCGCGTACTGTTCCCGGTGGATGGCAACACCGCCGCCGCTGCGCTGCGCGACGTCTATGCCGGACGCGGCCAACTGGCCTGCCTGATCGTCTCCAAGCGCGACGTGGAAAACCGCTTCGACGCCGAATCGGCGCAACGCCTGATCCGTGACGGTGCCGCCCATCTGATCGGCGACCCTGCCAAGGCTGAGGTGCAGCTCATCGCGCTGGGCGCCTACCAGCTCGACGAGGCCATCAAGGCGCAGCAGCACCTTGCCGAGCTAGACAGGTGCGCCTGCGTCACCGTCATCCTGGAACCCGGCCGCCTGCGCATCCCGCGCGACGCCATGGAAGCCGAATTCGTCGATGACGACGCCACTGTCAACGCACTGTTCCCGCCGGGCCTGCCGCGCGTGATCCTCACTCACACCCGCCCCGAACCCATGCTCGGCATCCTGCGCCGCATCGACAGCGGCCCCGCCAGGACGCACGCCCTCGGCTACATCAGCCGCGGCGGTACCTTCGATGTTGCCGGCATGCTGTTCGCCAACCGCTGCACCTGGGCGCATGCGGTGGATGCCGCAGCGACCGTGGCCGGCTGGAATCGTGAAGCACTGCTCGACCATGCGCAGCGCGCAGCTCTTGATGGCACCGGCAAACCAGGTGATTTACTGAGCCCGTGAGTCAGGCGCGCGAGCCCTGTGCCGACCACGAAGTGTGCCGACAGCACTGCCTGACGATATGCCACGGAGACGTCGTGATGAACTTTCTCTTGAGGTGGTTTCAGCCGATCGACATCCCACGTCCCCGCACCACATCCCACGACACAACGCCGCCGCGCATAGTCGCCGCGATCTGCTGCCCCAGTCGCTGCTCTATCACCGGCTTCCACGGCACCAGGCTGAACCCCAGGCCGTCATCAAGCATGGCGTAGCGCCCACTGGCGAGCATCACGCTGCGCCGATAGATGCCGGCCACGCGCTGCGCATCGGCTACCGGGCGATGCTCCAGACCAGTTTCGACGGCAATGTCCTTGGCGGCCTGCGCCAGTTCCCGGTTGCGTAACGTGCCCAGCAGGTTGCGCGCCAAGATCACGCGCTGCCCGCGCCGCTCGGCCAAACCCTGTTCGGCCAGGAAATCGGCGCGCTGCTGCATCGCCTGCTTGGCTTCGCCGCCAAAGCCCAGATCGCCCAGGCCCGAACCACCACCGATCAACTGCTGGTCGAGCCAGGTGGCCCCGATCACGCGCGCCTGTCGCTCGATGGGCAGGTGCGATTTCAGCTCCACTGCCACGCCGCCCAGGCGCTGCGCGTCGTACTGGCGACCACGCTCGGGCAGGTCGTCCGGCACCTTCCATAGCCCTTCGGCCACGCGCTCCACGACGCCGGCGCGGCGCAGGGCTTCCAGCCGTCGAACGTGGGCGGCTACAACCTCTTGCGGATCGCGGCCAGGAACGGCCTGACCTTGCACCACGGCAAGGTGATGATCGGTGCGGTACAGGCCACCGCTTGCCAGCGCAGCGATGTTGCGGTCGGCCGCGCGCACGTCGGCCGATCCCTTCACCTCCACCACGGCGCCGGCCGGATAGTTCGCCAGTTCGTCGCGGGCGTTGAGCGCGACATAGTGGGCCTTGCCGTCCACCCCGTCGATGACCAGATAGCCCCGGTCGCGCAGCTCGTCGGCCAGGCCCTTGGCGGCCACGCGCCCGAGGATGGCTCGGCCATCGTCCCCAGGCTCGAACACCTCCAACTCGCGCGTCTCGCCGCGCATGGCCCGCTGCATGGTGCGGATGATGTCGCCGCGCTCGCCCAGGGCGCGCAGGGTCTTTTCCGCGTCGGCATGGACGGCCCAGGTGCCGGGCTGCATCTCGTCGGCCAGGCCCAGGCGCTGCAAGCGTTGCAGGCGGCCGATCAGCAGCAGGCGCTGGCGTTGCAGCCGGGGTTCGTTGAACCGTTCGATCTGCACCCGACCATCCTCGCCGGCCTCGCGCTGCAACGTGCGGTCGAGGCTAGTCCACCGCTCTTGCTCCACCTCGCGCTGCAAGGTCTGCTGGATCTCCAGTTCGGTGCGCGGCCCCAGCCATTCGGTTGCCAGTTCGGCGGCGCGATGGCGGAAGCCATCGGCGATGTAGTCGCCAGCGATGATGAGGTCTTTGCCGGTGTCGTCGCGTCCGCGCACGACGATGTGCGTATGCGGGTTGTCGGTGTTCCAGTGGTTGACGGCCACCCAATCGAGGCGCGTGCCTAGGTCGGCTTCCATCCGGCCCATGAGGTGCCGCGTATAGGTACGCAGGTCTTCCAGCTCGGCGCCATCCTCGGGCGAGAGGATGAAGCGGAAATGGTGCCGGTCGTCAGCGCAGCGTTCCCTGAAGGCGTCGAGGTCGGCGGCATCGGTCTGCGGCCCGTAGGCTTGGCCCGGCTCGCCATCGCGGCCCACGCCGTCGCGCTCGATGTAGCGCAGGTGCTTGGCGAGCGACTGCGGACTGGCCCGCTGCTGGTTGACCAGCAGCGTCTTGATGGTCACGCGCCGCGACATGGGCGTGAGCTTCGCGCCCGCGAAGCGCGCCGCCGTGTGGCCGCGCCCCAGGCGCGAGCCGGGCCGCTGGCCGGTGCCGGCGCCCTTGCCACTGCCACCAGGACGGCGCACCGTGGACTTGCCGCCGCTGGCCTTGCCCGCCTGCTTGAGCACCTCGGAGACGAAGCCCTGGCCCCGGTTCTTCGGTGCACTGGGGCGGACGCGGAAATCATCGTCGCGGCGTTTGGTCATGGCTGCGCTCCCTGCAAGCTATGGCGTGTCCGGGCGTGCGAAGCACGCGGACATGCTTGCATCGGCGCGGGCCTCGCGCCCCAAGCGGCACGGCGGCGAAACCGCTCCGTGCCGCGCCACCCCCACGTGCAGACTGGCTTTGCGGGCCGACAGGTGCCGCCCCCTTTTGTCTTGCCTTCCGCCTTTGCCCTTCGCTGTCGTTCCGGGTGTCGGCGGCCCGGCGGCGCTGTGCTGCTTGCAGCCAGCCCGTCGGCGAACGCGCCAATGGCCGCAGGCCGGGCGTGTTCAAGGCAAGACGCCTGCACGTTGGACGGCTGCGCCGGATGTTGCGCGAAGCGCGGCGCGGATGCGCTCGCGCTGCACGCGCGACGACACGGCGGCAGCAACCGGGACGACATGCCTGATGGCACGATGAGAGGCACGGCAACGTGCAGCAAATCGGCGGCCATCATGGGCGTGTCTCCAGCCAAACCGGATGCGCGACGCCGATCACGGCGGATGCGCTGACCGGCCCGAAATAGCGGCTGTCGAACGACGCCGGATTGGTGACACTCAACAGGAACAGTTCGCCCTCGGCCAGTGGCCGGCAATGCGGCCAGGATGGCAGCGGTCGGCCCAGCCGATCGGCAGGCAGCGCGGCGGCCGCAGGCACGCCGTCGATGCGTACCTGACCGGCGACGATGCAGACGTGTTGCGGCGCGACCGCGCCCACACGTTTGAGCAGCGGGATGTGCGATGGCAGGTAGCCGCGCTGCGCGGCGAGCGCGGCAGCGTCGGCAGGCAATCTGGTCAGGACGATGCTGCCCACGGACAAGGAACGTGGCAGCAAGGCGGCCCGATGGTCAAGCGGCTGCACGCGATACCAGCCGACCGGCACGCTGTCGGACGGGTTGTAGATCAGGCGCGGCAGCGGCTGCACGAACGCCGCCCAGGCCAGCGCAGCAAGGCCGACGGCGGCGAAGCCCGCCAGCACGATGCGAGCGCGCCAACGTGCGCGGGGCGAGCGAGGACGCGATGCGGTGCCGTCAGTGGAAACGGCGGTCATGGCAGTTCTTTCCCGATCAGCCATGCGGCGTGCCGCTCGGCGGTGTATTCGGGCAGCGGCAGGCGCGCAGCGAGTCGGTTGGCAAGCGTGCGCCAGTACGCGGGCGAGACGGCGACGGGCGCGATGCCCAGCGCCTCGATGGCGTCGATGCGTGCCAACACGCCGCGCACATGGTTTTCGCCCTCGGCGTGCAGCAGCAGGCGCGCGCCCGGCTGCACGCCAGGGATGCGCTGCGCCGCATCCAGCGGCGTGCAAGCCTGCATGACCATGAGCTGCCAGCGCACGGTGCCGTAGTCGTTGGCCTGCCAGCGGATACGGCACAACATGGCGCCCGGCAGGAACACCGCGCAGCGCCGCCAGCGGTCGAGCTGGTGCGTGCGCGCGGGTTCACCGAAGCGCAGGTAGATCTTGAAGCGCAGTTCGATGTAGGCCAGTGCCACGCGCGTCAGCGGCGCGCTGGCAGGCCGGCCGGAAGGTGCTGCGAGCGCAGCCGTGGCCGCGCCAGCGGCAGGCGAAGCGGATGCGGTCATGGGGTGTTCTCCCTGCGGTGTTCTGGAAACTCCCGCTCCAGCAGGCCGCGCAGCAGGTCGGCCACGGTCACGCCTTGCGTGAAAGCCGAAACCTTGATGTGCGCCCGCATCGCGGGCGTGATGTCGAGGGTCAGGCGGGCCGTGTAGAGGTCGCCTTTGTTCAGCGCATCGGCGTCGCCTTGGCGAATCCACGCCTCGGCCTGTGGATTCGCGGGCGGACGCGCGCCAATACCGACGCGCTTGGTGCGTGGTGCTGGCTTCGCTGTCATGCCGGCCACCGCAGCAGTTCGTCCACCAGCGCGGTGATTTCGCGCGCGGCAGCGCTATCCGGCGCCGTCTCGCGGGCGAGCCGGCCGGCGGCCACGCTGTCGGCGAATACGATGCGCTGACGAACCTCGGCGCGCAGCGCAGGCAGCGGCTGCTCGGCGAGCGCGCCGCGTGCCTCGCGTCCGATCACGGTGGTGCTGACGCGCCGATTGATGACGAAGGCTGCGGCGAGCAGCGGCCGAAACACCTGCGCCTCGCGGATCAGTGCCACCATCTCGGCGCTAGCCCACAGGTCGTAGGGGCTGGGCTGCACGGGAATCAGCACGCGCTCTGCCGCCAGCAGTGCGGAGCGCGCCAGCGCCGCGATGCGCGGCGGGCCGTCGATGACGACGTGATCGGCCCGCCTGGCGAGTTCTGGTGCTTCCTGATGCAGCGTTTCGCGTGCCAGTCCCACGGCGCTGAACAGCCGTGGCAAGCCTTGCTGGCTTCTGCGCTGCGTCCAGTCCAGCGATGAGCCTTGCGGGTCAGCATCCAGCAGAACGACGTGCTGGCCGCGCATCGCCAGCTCGCCAGCGATGTGGGTGGCGAGCGTGGTCTTGCCGACGCCGCCTTTCTGGTTGAGCAGAGCGACAATCATGGCGCGGCCCTCCGTGTTGGAAAGCCGGGCTTTTGCTGCTGCGCTTGTGGCCGCGTGGTGGTTATCCACCGCAGCGGCGTTTCCCTACTAAAAGTTAGAGAAATTAAGTTAGGGAAGTTAGAGGGCGCGCAAACCCAATGCTGGCGCGGGTTTTCGGCCGATCGGCACGCCTGATAGCACGATAGTCCCACGCCTGATAGCACGATACCCGGCACGCCTGATAGCACGACACCATTCACAGGCTCTCCCGGAGTTATCCCCGTGCCGTCTGCGGCACGGGCCGGAAGGTCAGCAATTCCGTTCCGTCGTCCGGCATCCGCTCGATTCCCAACACGTAGCCGGGCAGCGACTGCCGCGCGACGAGCGCGCGCAGGTCGCAGGCGAAGTCGTAAGGCTTCGCGGTGCTGCCCGATTTCTGGTGCAGATAGCGAAAGTCGAACTGCCAGCCGTATGCCTGCTTGCCGCCGTGCTTGCGCACCAGCCGGTATAGCCACCGCTCGATGCCGCCGGTCAGCCGAAAGTACAGAGGGTCGATCGTCAGCACCAGGGCGGCGTCGAGCACGCCGGCATAGAACCAGTCCGGCAGGATCAGCTCGATACCCAACGGCGTGCCGCTTTGATCGGCCAGCTCCTTCCATTCGTTGATCCACGAGAAGCGGTGTAGGCGTCGCCCGGTCGTCTCGCGGATGGACGTGGCCACGGTGGTCGATTGCAGGCGATCCAGCGCGGCCTTCAGGCGCTGGTAGTCGCGCAGCGACTTGCCGCGCCCGATGAAGCGCAGGATCTCGTAGGGCGTAGCGCGCATCAGCCGCGACGGGCGCAAGCCTGCGTCCTTCGCCTCCACGATCTGCGAGGCCGCCCATATCAGCACGTCCGCATCCCAAATCGTGGCGATGCCGTGCTCCTGCGTGCCTTCCACGCGGATCGTCACGTTGCCCGCACGGAAGTCGATGGGCTTGACCCGCTTGGACTTGCCGAGCGAGAAGAACGGATAGGCCATCAAATCCTGGCTGTCGCGCGGCGCCATGTCGCCGGGCAAGGCGCGGAACAGGTCGAGCTGTTCGCGCTCCTGCATCGGCCGCTGCCGGGACGGCAACGCGGTGCTGGACATGGCGATGGCCTGCCGCGCGCCGCCGATCAGCGCGCACGGCTGTCGGCCGAGTGGTGCTCGGCGTATTCGGGATCGGAAGTCGTCTCGAAGCTGCGGTCGGCGGCCCAGGCATCGAGGTCGGCCACGGCGTACATGACGCGCCGGCCGAACTTGCGAAAGCGAGGGCCGCCGCCGATCACGCGCTGCTTTTCCAGCGTGCGCGGCGACAGCCGCAGGTACTCGGCGGCTTCGTCGTTGGTGAGATAGCGTTGGGGCTGCGCAGCAGCGGTTGAGGCAGCGGCTGCAGGCCGCAAGGGAGCGGGACGCATGGTGTGAACCTCCATCGGTTGAAAGCGCCCGGCCACACAGCGCGACCGGATGGAGGCAGTCTCAAGAAGCGAGGGGTTTTCGATCAGGGCCGTTTTGCGTCCACATCAAAACGACCCTTCTCAAGCAGCGGAAGCTGTGCTAGGCGGCGATAGCCGCCGCGCATCAGCGCATCGCCGCGCCGCACCAGGCGGCGCACCTTCGAGCGCAGGCCGCCGTCGCTGTACCAGTCGGCCACAGCGTCGGCACCGAACAGTCCTTCGCCCACATCGCGCAAGGACGCGCCCGCCAGGGTCGCGTCGAGCGCCTGCAAGGTGTGCAGCTCCAACAGCGCGGAGGGTGTTGGCCTGGGCGTGGTGGCAGCGAAGGTCGCGCCGGGCGCATGACTGCGCACAGGCGCGGCAGTGCCGCCCCGCCGGGCATAGGCCACGGCCATGCCGTCTTCGAGGCCGGGCGCCAGCGCGAAGCGCAGGCAATGGCCGGGGCTGCGCGCGGTCAGCGCCAGACCTTTGCCGTCGTGGAGCAATTGCTTGTGGCCGGGGATGCGCCAGAACGCGAAGGCGGTGGCATCCTGCGGCGGATCAGCGTCGGGGTAGAGCTGCACCACGGCAGCATGACCAGGCAGCCAAGCTGGATGTGCGTCACGCGCATCCAGCATTGGATCTTCCAGCAGCCGCAAACCCCAGCGATGCGCGTCTCCAGGCCGGCGATGACGGCGCAGCCAGTCGAGCCGGTAGTCGGGATGCCTGCGCAGGTATTCCCAAGCGAGCGCGAGCGCATCCAGCCAAAAGACATACAGGTATGCGGCAGTGGGATACCAATGCGCGAGGTGGTGAGGATTGACCATGACGCCTCCTCCTGCGAACAGGACTCGCCGCCACGGAAGAACTACGCGCTACATTGCCCTCGTCGGAACGTCATGGGTTAAAAAGGCGGATGGGGCTGTCAAGACCGATTGGCTCCGATGTGTTGCGGTATTCGTCTCAATGCTGCGGCGGCAGCGCCCCGACCGGGGATGCTGCACAAGCCAGCCTGCCGCAGCCCGCGCCACGCATCATGGCTATTTGGATCAGACTGGTGCGGCTACGCCGCAAGAATCCCGATTGAGACTTACCCGGTATGACACCAGACTGAAAAAGTCACAGTAGGCCGCATTCAGTCCGGGATCGCTCCGTCGCGCTCGGCCAGCCGGGTGTACTCCGACAGCGTGCGCGTGGGGCGGAAATGGAGGTCGCGCATCACGGGCTGCTGGCGCGGCCCGACGATGCTGGCCAGATCGGACAGCTTGACGGTGCCCTGCGTCGGCATGCCGATCCCCAGGTCGATGAGGCCCCAGGCGGTGTCACCATCGGCGGGATCGAGTGCGGCCAGCAGCCAGGTCACATGCGCGTCCGGCGTGAACAGCCGCACCACGGGCACCAGGTCGATGGCCTGGCCAGCGGCGCGGACCTCGCCGTTGGCGAGCAGTTGCGCGCGTTCCGGGGCGGTGGTGAGCGGCTGCGGCATGGTCGGCAATCCCACAAATCCAATGGTGCACGAACGCGGTTCCACGTCGAAGCGCAGAACCGCGAAACCGGATTTGCGCCTTCGTGCGCAAGCACGGATGCGGTTCCGTGGCTCTACAGGAACCCGCCGATACGGATTTCCGTAAAAGCACAGGCATTGAATGAACACTATAGATTGTAGCTCTATAGGATGCAATGGGGTGTCATCTTGGTATTTGTGGGGAACCCAAGGTGGCAACAACTTACTCGCTGGCGAAGGCATTGAAGACGGTCAGGAAGGCGCGCGGCTTGAGCCAGGAAGCGTTCTCTGACGTGTCTAGCCGCACCTACATGAGTACCCTGGAGCGCGACCTGAAAAGCCCGACCTTGCACAAGCTGGCCGAACTGTGCGAAGTGATGAAGATCCACCCGCTCACGTTGCTGACCTTGGCGTACGCCGGCGACAGCGAACAGAAAGCCGATCACCTTTTAATGTTAGTTCGACAGGAACTCAAAGAATTGGCTGTGGATGATTCCGGCCAAAGATAGGTTTCTTCAAGGGACTTAAAAACAAACTCCGCACACCATGCCTAAGACTCAACTAAAAAAGCTAACAATCGAGAAATTCCGCGCATTGAACGATGTGGCGGTTGAGTTCGGCGATTACATCACTGTTGTTTGCGGGAAAAATGGCACATCAAAGTCCTCGATACTGGGCATAGCTGCGCAAATTTTTAGCTTTGAAAAAGATTACGTCAAGGATGAGTCCCTTGCATTCCGGCAGATTGCAGGAGGGATGTTCAAGTCTCAATACAGTGACCATTTCAGGATATCCGAAAAGTTTGATGTCCCCGGCTCCATGTCCGTGAACATTGATTTGCTTGATGGATATACAAATCAGGCTGCGACCGCCAAACTTGAGCTGATGAAAAGAGGGAAGTCACCCAGGCCTGTGGTTAGGAATAATAGTACAGCGGCCGGAAGCAGCAACACGAGCAGGAATTTTACTCATCCGGTGATTTTTCTTAGCTTGAAGCGTCTTTACCCTATCGCGGCCAGAGACTACAAGCTAGGCGACTTTGATTATCTAGAGCAACACAAGAAAGATTTCATTGCGCTAACGAACGAACTTCTCAATCGCAACGCATCGCTTGCAACAGGGACTGATGGAACAATCAGTTCTGCGGTGGCGCACGGGGAGAACTACGACCAAGACTCTGTTTCGGCGGGTGAGGACAATGCAGGCCAGATCATATTGGCCTTGATGTCTTTCAGAAAGCTGAAGGAAGATTATGCTGACTATAAAGGCGGTTTGCTTTTAATCGACGAGGCTGATGCTGGGCTATTTCCGACTGCACAAGTAAATCTACTGAAGATGCTTGATCGCGAGTGCAAGAACTTGGATCTTCAAGTTGTCATGACTTCGCATTCGCCAGTTCTGATTGAGTATGCATATGAGCAAAGTCGCCAGTTCAGAAGAAAGTACAAGACCATTTATTTGAGCAACACCTATGGCAATGTCCAGGTGATGCAAGACTGGTCATGGGCGCAGATTAGTGCAGACATCAACACAAAGACCATCGATACATCGTCTGGAGTTTCACTGCCTCGCATCAATATCTATTTCGAAGATAAAGAGGCTGAAGACTTTTTTGCAACTTTGCTGTACAGGCAGCCAATAAAGAAGTTCACAAACCCGATGTCGGAAGTGTCACTCGGATGCTCCAACTATCTTCAGTTGATCCAGAAGAAAATCCCTGAGTTCTCGGAAAGAAGCATCGTCTGTCTGGATGCAGATCAAGGCTCTCAAGTTACAGGGAAGAGCTATAAGACAGTGACTCTCTTGCCCGGGCATCTCCCGCCTGACCAACTTGTATTCGAGCACTTGTACAATCTCCCTGCCGCCCATCCATTTTGGAAAAATGACTTGCAGTTCACAAGAGATGTTTTCACCAATGCAGCTCGCGAGGTTTTGAACGAGTTTTCAATCAACGGGGATTCTGTTGAGGTGAAGGAGCGGGTGGCTGCATACACTGGAACCAAGAAGCCGAGAGAGGTTTTTAAGCGTTTTTATAAGAGTGTCGAATTTCAGAAATTGCTCACCTCTGGAGCCAAGCCCTACAATCCTTGGAAGCATTGGGCAGATAACAATCCAGTGCTTATTAACGAATTCTTGGAAAATTTCAAGACGGCTGTTCACGGTGTGATGAGCATAGGGTATGCTGTGGACGTCACCAAGTTGGCCGCCTTGGAAGTTAAGCCAAGAAAGGTATAACGATGTTCTCAAACAGACTGTATAGCCCTCTGCGCTACCCTGGCGGGAAGGCGCCATTTGCTCCATTCATTGCAAAAATAATGGAAACGAATGGTGTCACGGGAGGGCATTACTTGGAGCCATACGCTGGCGGGGCAGGCGTTGCACTTGATCTACTCTTTCATGGGCACGCAAGTCATATCCATATCAACGATGCTGATCCTGCCGTATACGCTTTTTGGGTTGCTGTAACAAAGCATTCAACTGAGCTTCTTGATTTACTCGAATCCACCCCTATTACCATTGAAGAATGGTTTAGATGGCGAACCATTTTGCGCGAAGATTGCGTTGCCAGCCTAGTCGAGAAAGGATTTGCGACTTTATTCATGAATCGGACGAATCGATCTGGAATTCTCAAGGCAGGCGTCATTGGCGGAAAGAGTCAGAACGGGAACTACAAGCTGGATGCTAGATTTAAGAAGGACGTTGTTGCTTCACGCATTCGTGAAATCGCCCGGCGACAGAGTGACATATCGGTGTATCGTGAAGATTCATTGCGCCTTCTGAATCGCTGCTCGGATTTTCTGCCAAAACAATCTCTGATATACCTCGACCCCCCATACTACGTTAAGGGAAAGGGGTTGTATCGAAATTACTACGAGCATGATGACCACGCGGCCATTGCCAAAGTCATTCAACAGAAGAAGTTCAAATGGCCTTGGGTTGTGTCTTATGACAACGCGGAAGAAATTTGTGCCATGTATCGCATGAGCCAATCGTTGAGCTATGGTCTGAACTACACCGCACAAAGACGATATGTTGGTAATGAGGTAATGTTCTTCAGTCAGAACTTGACAGTGCCTGATGAAGCCATTCCTCAAACTAGGGCCGTGAGCTAAAAACGCCCCGCCGCAATGGGTGGGGCGCTGCGGCGGTCACGCCGCCTGGGGCTTGCTGCGCGACCAGATCAGGTCGTGCGTGCCGTCCTCGCCTTCGATCAGGCGGGCATAGACCGTTGCCGGGAACGAAGGATCGTCGAGGGTCACGGACAGGTACTCCCGGCCGGCCTCGCTGGTCTTCTTCCACGCCGCGCCGATGTCGTGGCTGGCGGCCTGAACGCGGAAGTCCGGGGCTTTCTCGCTGTCCCCCTTGTCGTTGGGAACCAGCTTGACCTTGACGTTGAGCGTCAGGGTGCGCAGCGTGCCGGTGAAGCCGTCTTTGTCTGCGGTGAAGGTGCCGATGTTGGCCATGATGTTTTCTCCTTTCGGTTGAACAAGGTTCGCGCCCATCGCGTCCTTGTTGTGATCCGGCCGGCGGGGGACGGGCGGGCTGCACCGCTTGCGGTCGAAACGCAGTGGAGAACCGGAAGGCGAAAAGAATTTGGCCCGCGAGGAATGCGCGCAGCGCAGGGAAAATTGTTTTCGCCGCACGGTTGCAGCCATGAAGCCCGAGGCACAGCCGTGCCACCGCCAGGATTCACAACGAGACAAGGACGCCTTGGGCCGAACCGCTCCGAAAGGAGATGGGGCCGGCTCGGCATCCCCGTATGAAGGTTTCTCCGGCTCGCCCGCTGACGCGGGCCAGGTCAACCACCCGACGACAGGCGAGAACGCCTCCGCCACACCTTGCGGTGCCGGTCTTGAGGCGTGGCGTGGAAGCTCCATAGCGATGCCGGGCGGGTTGTCCGTGAACCGTCCTTCGTGACGTGATGGGCGAGAACCGCCAGCGTTGAGGACGGCACGCATCTGCACAACCTGCCGCAGCAGGCTCCAGCGTGTTCGCCATCGCCCCGTCCATTGCGGCGGGGCGCTGGCCGGGCCGATCCGGCGCAGCCGGTTCGGCAGTGCCGAGGGGCGCCAAGCTGCGCGCGGCGGGGATAGCCCGCAGGGTTTTCCCCTGGAGGCAAGCGAAGCGCGCAGCGCCGCAGGCGCGAAGGCGTGAGGGATTGAAGCCGAATGGCCGTGACAGCGAAGTCGGCACGGGGTGCAGCCCGAAAGCCCGGCGGCGCCGTGCGCCGACACGCCCTACCATGACGAGTACGAACAGCGAAGTCCATACCCAAGGAAGCACCGATGAAAGAAAAGCGCATCCATGAGTTCTTCAAGCGATACCAGGACTTCTTCCGCCAAGGATTGAAGAACGAAGCGGACATGGAGCAAGTCGCCTCGTCCTACGCCACTGCCTTCATCGCGGCCTCACCGGCCGGGGTCATGACGGGCCAGAACGACGGGCAACTGAAACAGGTCATGCGCCAAGGATTCGAGCGTTACCGCCAGCTCGGCACGAAGGACATGACGCTGCGCGGCGTTCGCATCAACCCCATCGACGAACATCACTGCGTCGCGCACGTCGCCTGGACGGCGACCTATGACCGGGGCGAGGCCCCGGGCGTGTCCATCGACTTCGACGTCCACTACCTCGTGTTGCAGCTTGACGACGAACCCAAGATATTCGGCTGGGTGTCAGGTGATGAACAGGCGCTGCTGAGGCAGCACGGCATCGTCTGATGCCGCCGCCGGGAAGGCGGCGGCGTTCTGATTCGGCTGTTGGCCTTGAACACCGGGCGCGGCCACTGCCGCGCCCGGATTTGCGTTTTACCGCGCCCAGGACGGAACGGCCTGGGCGCGGTGCTGATCACGGTTATTCCTTCGTCTCGATGAACCACCACACGGCACGCAGCAAGGCGCGGCCCGTGATGGGATGAATGTCGGTGAGATTGGCGCGGGCCGACCAGCCCGAGGGCGGGCGGTAGCCGCGCACGTCGCCTTCGCCGTGCCAGCGGCGGGCGCGTACCGTGCCGGGGGCGGCTGGTGGTGGTGCGGGTCATGGGGGCTTTTCCTTCCAGCAAAGCGCCCCGATCGAGGCCGGGGCGCTTGCCTTCGGCACGGGTCAAGCGGCCAGCGCCTCGGCGGGTTCATCCGTCATTGCCACGGTATCTTCCGGGGCGTCCTGCTCCGGGTCTGCCTCCTGCGCGGCATCCTGCAGGCCTGCGGCCTTGAAGATGGCGGGCATCCAGCCCGTACCATCGGCCAGCCACTCGGCTTCGCTGGCAATGTCGGCCTTCTTCAGCTTCGCCAGCCGGGTGACGGATTCCGGTGCAAACGCGCCCACGGCATCCAGAATCACGGCCTTGGAAACATGCTTGAAGTAGCCTTCTGCGGTCGGCTTCCACCATGCGGCCATGTCGAGGCCCACGGCCTGCGCCAGTTCCGCGCCAGGCTGGTGCAGCGTGGCGCGAGGCGTCACCACGTTCACCGTGGAAGCCACGCACACGGCCAGCAGCCGCACCAGCTCGTCTTGCGACTTCGCCAGCAGCGCGGCGAACAGTTCGGCGCTGTCCTCCGGCAAGGCAACACCTGCCACCTGTTGCAGTTCGCGCAGCGCCACGGCGGCGGGCGATTCCGGCCAGTCCGGGGCCAAGCCTTCCAGCCGATCTTGCACTTTCAGGCTCACGCCCAGCGGCAAGTCGTGGCCGTAGTGGCTTTCCTGCAAGACGGTCTGCACCATGCCATGCACCAGCGCGGCCAGCGCAACATGCGGATGCCGGGCGACTTCGATTTGCAGCGCCGCCGTGCGGTGGGCGCTCAAGCGCTGCGCCAGCCGGTCGGACAGACTCGCGGCCTTGGGCGCGTCGTCGGCGTCCTCGCCTTCGTCGTTGGTGGCTTCGCCTTCCACGCTGCCGAAACCGCGCCGCAGCTTGTCCAGCGTGCGCAGTGCCTTGGCCTCGGCTTCGCGCAGCAGGCCGCGGTGAATGACGGCCTCGCCGCTGCGGTCGATGGTGACGATGGCACCGGCCACGTCGCGCACTTCGGGCGCGTAGCCCTGCAAGGCATCCTCCGCGTCTTGCAGTTCCCCGGCCACCTGCTCGCGCCGCTGTTCCAGCTTCTCGGCCTCGGCCTCGTCCTCGCTGCTTTCACCTTGGCAAGCTTCTTCCAGTTCGGCGTCGATCTTTTCGAGGCGGGTTTCCAGCGAGGCGATGCGGCGGGCCTCGCGGGTGGTCGGCTCGCGGCGGTGGCGCGGGGCGTTTTGGAACGCCTGCCGTTCCTCGTAGGCCAGATGCGGCACGGCCTCCACCCATGCCCAGCCTTCGGCGCGCACGTCCTCAGCCAGTGTTGCCAGCTTGTCGCGCACCAGCGTTTCCAGCACTGCGGTATCGGTGAGGTAGGTTCCGGCATCGCCTTCCGCGAACAGGTCGCGGCGGATGCCGCCGCCTGCCTGCTGGTAGGTGTCCAGCCCGACGAAGCGCACCAGCGCGTGCGTGGCGTCGATTTCGCGCTCGGTCAGGCGCTCGCGCAAGTGCGAGGGATGGCGCTGCCACTGCGGTGCATCGTAGAACGCGGCTTCCTGCGCCGCGTGGTCGTCGGTGATGGCAAGGGCCATCAACTGGTCAAGGCTCACGGCATCGGCGCGATAGTCGGCCATCAGGCGCGGGGAGACATTCGCCAGCTTCAAGCGGCGCTGCACCACCAGCGGCGTGACACTGAAATCCGCTGCAATGTCCTCGATGGGACGGCCTTCGGCCACCAGTGCCGCAAAGGCTTCAAACTGGTCTGCGGGGTGCATGGCTTCGCGCTGTACGTTCTCGGTGAGGCTGGCCGTCCGGGCCGTGCCATCGGCCACCTGCAGGCAAGGCACCTCCCATTCCTTGCTGATGCGGTGCTTCTTCGCCAGCAGCTTGAGCGCTGCAAGGCGGCGGCCACCGGCGACCACCTCGTAATGCTCGCCATCGGCGGATGCAATCACGATCAGGTTTTGCAGCAGGCCCACGCGCTGGATGCTCGCGGCCAGTTCGGGGATGGACATGCGCGGGGTCTTGCGCACGTTGCGGCCGGTGGGGCGCAGCACCAGCCGCGACAGCGGAACCAGAATCAGGTTCTTGGTCGGGTCGGCGGCTTCCAGCGGGACAGCGGCGGTGGTATTGACGGCGCGGGCTTCGGTTTGGGTCATGGCGTTCATGGTGATAACTCCTATCGGTTCAGGGATGCAGCAGCGAGAAAGACGGCAAGGGCTGCTGCCTGCCCCTGCCGTGGGGGAATCAGGCTTTCAACTGGCGCAGGCCATCGGCCAGCAGCCACAGGGCGCGGTTCAGGCGTACATCGGAATCAATGCCCTGCACGGGGCGGGTGCGCTGGCGGCGTCCGTTGGCGCTGCGGCCATGCAATCCGCCCTTGGTCAAGTTCTCCTGTGCGCGGTTGAACACGCTCCACAGGTCGGGGCGGCGGTCGTCAAACCGGCGCGGCATCAGGATTTGCGACTCGGTGACGGGCGCGGACTTATTCGGGTCGTCGTACTTGAGGGCCAATGCGGCACGGGCGAATACTTCGGCCTCGCCATCGTCGAGCGTGACGGCCCGCATTGCTTCGCGGTTTTCCTTCACGCGCTCGAAGCCGCTCAGCACTTGATAAGCGCCTTCGATGACGTGCCCGGCCACATCGCCTTTGTGGGGTACGCGCACGTCCGCCACGGTGTCGCCGCAGACAAGGCCATTGCTGCACACGAAGCGGAACATGCCGGCCAGCATCTGATAGCTGCTCGTGCCATCGTGCGAGTTCAGCAGCACGATTTCATTGGCTTCCGCGCCGTTGATCTGGCTGGCATGGCGCAGGCGCAGCATGTGTTTCGTATGCTCGCGCTTGCCTTCATCGCGCACGCGGGTCTGCGTCGCCATGAAGGGTTGAAACCCCTCCTTGCGAAGCTCGGTCAGCACGGCGGCGGTGGGGATGTAGCTGTACCGCTCGGAACGGCTTTCGTGCGGTGCGTCCGCGAAGATGGATGGAGCCACCCTGCGAATCTGGTCATCGGACAGCGGGTAGTCGCTGCGCAGTGCCGGGGAGTGGGAAGCGAAACGGGATGCGAGTTGCATGGTCTTTCTCCTGACGAAAAGGGTTTGCTGTTCAAACCGCACACCGGATTCCTAGATTCGGAGCCCAGCCTTTCGGCTGTTCGGTGCGGTCGGCACGAGGAACCCGGTTGGCCCTGTTGCCACCGTCTTTCCTGAGTTCATCGCCCGCGACGGTCAGGAGCGCGCGGACGAGGACCGTCAAGGAGGCAAGCGCAGGGTTGGTGCGGCCCGCAGGCGCAGCCGAGGACACGGCCCTGCGCGCCTTGACGGCACACGGCCGCGGGCTACAGTCGCGGACAAGGTGATGAAGTCAGGGGAGACGGCTGGACAAGGCAACGGCCGCCTCTATGTGCCGACCGCACGGCAAGCGAAGCGCGCAGGCCCGGATCTGGAAGCCGGGCCGGAGGCGTCAGCCGAGCAGCGCGAGGGAACGATGGAAGCCCGAATGGGGCGAGACGCCGCAGGCGGCTCGATGCGCAGCACGACAGCGCGACCGGCCATGTTTCTAGGCCAGGGACGCCCGGACTTCAAGGCTCGATGCACAAGCTCATGCGCCAGTCATCGGGAAACAGGTTCGACAGCGACTGCCGTGGTCTGGCCGAGCCGGCGCAGCCGGTTCGGCAGTCCTTGAGGGGCGCCAAGCATTGCGCGGCGGGGATAGCCCGCAGGGCTTTCCCCTGGAGGCAAGCGAAGCGCGCAGCGCACTAGGCGCGAAAGCATCGGTACCGGGCGCAGCAGAAAAAAAGTGCGCCGCTCCCGCAGAGACGACGCACCCGAGGCAGCGCGGCGCGATCAGTTCGCCGCCGGCGCAGTCATCGACTGCAACTGGTCGATCACGCCAGGCTCAACAAACACGCAAGCCTGCTCGGCCGCGATCGGCACGTTGAACACCTGCGCAAACACCGTGCGCCGCAGATGAGCCAATCGGCCCGTCCGGTACGCCTGCTCGGGCTTCATGTGCCCACCGGCCTGCAAGTCGCTGCGCTGTGGATCGCATTCGACCAGCGCGACAAAACCATCGTCGGCCAGCTTCTGATGATCGGGGCACAGGCCCCAGCCGGTCGCCGTGTGGCGCTCCATGCTCGCGCGCAGGCGCTTGTCCAGCAGGATGGCGCCGGTATCGAACGCCGTGCCGCAAACAAGGCAAACATGCTGTTCGAGGGAAACGTGTGATTTGTCGTTCATGACTGTTCTCCAGTTGCGCGGGCGGAATTGCCCGGAACCGTCGCAGTCACGGCGCAGCGCAGCAGTCAGGGGTCGGAGACGGCCACGGGCCGCAAGCGTGCTGGCACGCGCCGCCCTTGAAGGCGAGAACGCCGTGATACGGTGAAGGGACACAGCAAGACCGCCTCCCCTCACACCATCCACGCACTGGCTTTTCGGCAAGCGGAGCGCGTAGGCCAGAAGCTGCTAGCAGTAAACTGAGCAGCACTCGGACAGGAGCCGAATGGAGGGTGATCTAAAGATGGCTAATGAGCTTTCGATACAGGCGGAAGCCTTGCAAAATCTATTGATCTCTCAAGCCACTGGCGGGAGCGAAGATGATGCGGAGTTCGTTCGCCTGAGGCAGGCTCTGCTTTCCAATACAGCCTTGGATTCACTGGTTCCCCAGTTTCTCCGAACCTGCCGCAGCCTTGCCCAGTTTTGGCAGTTCATCAAGTACAAGTACAAGACTTACGCCGAACGCCGAAACTGTCTGTGGAGCGAATTTCGTCCGATATTGGATGCCCTGGAGCGTGGCGGACTGGCACCTTCTGATTCCTCAGTAACCACGGCCTTGGAGAAGTTCGATGCCGCCCACGTGCAAGCAGCATGGTCGAAGGCATTGGATCGACGATCATCCGACCCAGAAGGTGCAATCACCTCGGCGCGGACACTGATCGAATCAGTATGCAAACACATCTTGGACGAGGCCAAGGTCAGCTATGACGATACGGCCGACCTTCCCAAGCTATACAAGCAGACAGCAGAAATACTCAAGCTGGCACCTTCTCAGCATACAGAGCAAATCTTCAAACAGATCCTCGGTGGCTGCACGTCGGTGGTTGAAGGTCTTGGCTCTCTTCGCAACAGGTTGAGCGATGCTCATGGCAAAGGGCGGATCGGCATCAAGCCTGCACCCCGTCATGCTGAATTGGCCGTCAATCTTTCCGGCACACTGGCGAATTACCTCTTGGCGACGTGGGAAGCACGCAACGAGGCTGCGACCTAATATCCTCGGACGCAGCAAAAAGGGGGCCGAAGCCCCCTCGGTCAAACCAGGCCGCGTTCGGCAAATGACGTGATGCTGCTGCCCGCCACGATGATGTGATCCAACGTGCGAACATCCACCAGCGCCAACGCCTCCTTGAGCCGCTGGGTCAGTACCTCGTCGGCTCTGCTCGGCTCTGGATTGCCGCTCGGATGGTTGTGCGAAACGATGACCGCCGCCGCATTGAGCCGCAGCGCCTGCTTGACCAGCTCGCGCGGATACACCGATGCGCTGTCGATGGTGCCGTGGAACATCTCGGCGTATTCGATCAGGCGATGCTGTGTATCGAGGAAAAGCACGGCGAACACCTCATGCTCGAAGCCAGCCAGCTTGGCGCGCAGGTACTCCTTGACCGCCGCCGGCGAACTGAACGACGCACCGCGCTGCATCTTGTGCTCGATGGCCTGGCGCGCGGCCTCCAGAATCTGGTCGGCCGTCGCCAGCAGGTAGCGGCCTTGTGCATCGCGCACCATCAGCGAGGCATTGAACGAGGAAAAGGACAGTTGCGACATGATCGTGCTCCGGTTGCTCGGGCGGAATTGCCCGGAACCGTGGCCAGCACGGCGCAGCGCAAGCAGTCAGGGGGCGCAGACGGCCGCCAGGACGCAAGCGCGCAAAAGCGCGTGCCGCCCTTGACGGCGAGAACGCCGTGATACGGTGAAGGGAACAGCAAGACCGCCCACACCCGCCCACTGCACACAGTCGGCTTTTGGGGCAAGCGGAGCGCGCAGGCCCGGATCAACAAGCCGGGCCGGAGGCGTCAGCCGAGCGAAGCGAGGGAACGATGGAAGCCCGAAGGGGCGAGACGCCGCAGGCGACTTGATGCGCAAGCACGACAGCGCGACGGCGGCACGCCGGGACGCAACATCGAAATACCACATCGAACCCGCTCCACTACGCCACAGCAAGTTGTCCCGATAGGTATTGAACTTCACCATGTCTCCATGCAGCAGAACCATGGAGTCCGAGGTGGAACAGCTATCGCAAGCCCCCAATACCGCCGGCACCGATGTCGGCCTCCCCTTGCCAGGCACGGATGCCTACGAGGCTTTGCCGCAATTTCCAAAGCGCAGTGTCCTTCCCTTCCGTCGCACCATTCGCCGGCAGGAACTGCGGCAGATCGTTCCCCTCGCCGAAACGACGATCTACGAAATGGAGCGTCGCGGTGAGTTCCCACGTCGCTTCAACCTGACGCCACGCTGCGTCGTATGGGACTTGGCAGAAGTGGAAGCCTGGGTCGAAGAACGAAAGCAGGCTCCGCGCGCCGGCGTGTCGAAACCGGATGTCCACCTACGAAAAACCCGCCCTGTCCGGGCGGGTTCGAGCAAGGCATAAGGCCAAGCAGCGGCACTCATCCAATCAAAGCCTCCAGTGCCTTCGATGCCGAGCGCGGCAATCGCCGCCCCTCCTTCGCCACGTTGACCTGCAAGGCCACCCGCGCCACCTCAAACACGTCCTTGGCCAGCGAGTAGCTGCCTTTGGCCTGCAACCACGCCAATACGTCTGCCAAATGCCAGATCGACGCGCTGCCCTCATGCACCGGCGCCGGAAAGCTGCCCGGATGCGCCAGCATCAGCTTGCGCATGTTCTGCCGCGACACGCCCACAATGTCGGCCACGTCAGTCAGACCCACCAGATCCGGCGCTACTTCGATCAATCGCGCGGTCGGCGCGGCGCAGCGCACATCGGCCAGCGCGCTACGCACGGCCTCGTCCGCATCCGCAGCCTCGCGGGTGAACTCCAGCGCCAATCGACCCGGCTGCCCGATGCCGACCAAGGCATCGTCGCAGCCGGCTTCGCCCAGGCGCTCCACCAGTGCATCGGCGTCGCGGTCATCGTCCGTGAGCTGGTATTTCAGAGTGAAGGTGTATTCCATCGCGCTACTCCTTGGCACCATCATCAGCGTCGCGCTGCGACCGGTGCGTGGTGCAGTTGTCCACGACGCGCCGCAAGGCGCGCGCGTGGTTGCCGGGATTTTTCGGCGTGCTCCATACGCTGGTGATGCAGAACTCGCCGCAGCGACATTCTTCATCGTTGTAAGGGCAATACATCCGCCCCCAAGCGTGGCTGCCGCCGACTTCGACGCGCCAGCCCTGCCCTTCGGCGTGCCTGAGAGCTTCCTCAACATCTTTCTTCGGATGAGGGGAACGAGCCATCAATAATCTTCAGTATGGGGATGAATGGCTTAGTTGTCAAGTGACAACCAAGCCACTGTTTCAGGCTATCGCGCTCAACGCCGGCACCACTACGTTCGCCGGTAACAGCTTCGGCACGTAGGTCTGCCCACCGCCCCAGGCATCGACTAGGTTGGCCCACTCTTGCAGCATGTGGCGCCGCTGCTCGGCGTACTCGGCCTTGTTGTAAACCGAGCGCGAGGAACGCCCGTCCTCGTGCGCCAGGCACTTCTCGATCCAGTCGCGGTTGAAGCCGATTTCGTTCAACAGCGTCGAGCCGGTGCGGCGCAGGTCATGGACGGTGAAGGGTTGCAGCGGCAGCCCCTTGGTCTTTGCCGCCTCCACCACGAGCCCCGTGACGCGATTCAAAGTGGCGTTGGACATGCACCGCTCTGCGTCATAGCGAGACGGAAAAACGAACCTTGATCCCGCCGCGCAGGCGTGCAACGTCACGAAGATGTCGAGCGTCTGGCGCGATAGATAGACCACGTGCGGGTTGCGCCCCTTCATCCGCTGCTTAGGAATCGTCCAGGTCTTGCTCTCGAAATCGACCTCATCCCAGGTGGCGTGGATCAGTTCGCTCTTGCGTACCAACGTCAGCAGGATCAAGCGCAGCGCCAGCTTGATGGTCGGATAGGTCGCCACCGATTCCATCTGCTGCATGAACAACCGAATCTCCAGCGGCGACAAGGCGCGATCTTTCGGCACAAAGGTGGCGATCGAGGCCGCGCCCACGCTGTCGGCGGGGTTGTCCACCTTCTCACCGTGGGCGATGGCGTAGATGTAGACCTGCTTCACGATGTCCCGAATCTGTACCGCCGTGGCCGGCGCCCCACGCTCCTTGACCTTGTTGCACAAGGCCCGCAGGTCTTCGGCCTGGATTTCGGTCAGCAGGCGATTCTGGAAGACCGGCAGGATGTCCCGGTCGATGATGTGCTTGCGCATGGCGCGGGTGCTGTCAGCCAGCCTTGCGTTGGCCAGCCACGTCTC
This sequence comes from Cupriavidus gilardii, assembly GCF_008801915.1. Taxonomy (GTDB): domain Bacteria; phylum Pseudomonadota; class Gammaproteobacteria; order Burkholderiales; family Burkholderiaceae; genus Cupriavidus; species Cupriavidus gilardii. Next base: position 33,666 of record NZ_VZOV01000012.1, on the reverse strand, counting down.
CATCGCCGCGCCGAAGGTCTTGATGGCGACCATCCGGCGTTTCTCACGCTGCTTTTCCAGCGCGGGCGAGACACCCTTGAGAACGGCTTTGCGCGCGTCCAGCAGCAGTTCGCGCGCCATTGCCAGCGAGATGCCACCAGGGCCATAGCGTCCGAGGGTCAGCGTCTCGCGGCGGCCGTGGAGCCGGTAGTCGTAGCGGAACGTGATCGTTCCGCCAGGCGATACCGTCACATACATCCCGTCTCGGTCAGAAGCCTTATAAATCTTGGACTTAGGTTTGAAATTGCGTAGTGCAGCGTCGGTCAGCATCGAGGTTTCCTCCGGCATGTGACGGATTTACCGTCAGGTTTTACCGTCAGGGACCTGGAGACCTGCTGATGCCCGGAAAGCCCCATGAAACAAGCTTTCCCGAGAAGGCTTTTACCGTCAAAGACGGTAAAAGTCTGAATAGTGAACGAGAGTGTCTTAATCCAGCCTCGATTTTTACCGTCAGCTCTACCGTCAACTTTTTCTGCTGGCCGGCGATAGCCACCGATAGCTGTCGTGACGTATTTCTTTCTAAATCAACACGTTATATCAGTTCTTCGATAGCTGGCGATAGTCCCTGAAGGACCTGATTTCACTCCCACTCGATCGTCGCCGGCGGCTTCCCCGAAACGTCGTACACGACCCGGTTCAAACCCCGCACCTCATTGATGATCCGATTCGAGCAGCGACCCAGCAGCGCATACGGCAGGTGCGCCCAGTGCGCGGTCATGAAGTCAGTGGTCTGCACCGCCCGCAGCGCGACGACGTAGTCATAAGTCCGCCCGTCGCCCATCACGCCGACCGACTTGACCGGCAGGAAGACCGCGAAGGCCTGGCTGGTCAGGTCGTACCAGCTCTTGCCCACCTGGTCTTCGGTGCACAGGCCCGCGGCGGCGTCCTGCGCCGTGGCGATGGTGCCGCGCAGTTCTTCGATGAAGATCGCGTCGGCGCGGCGCAGCAGGTCGGCGTATTCGCGCTTGACCTCGCCGAGGATCCGCACGCCGAGGCCGGGACCGGGGAACGGGTGGCGGTAGACCATTTCGGGAGGCAGGCCGAGTTCGACGCCGAGTTCGCGCACTTCGTCCTTGAACAGGTCGCGCAGCGGCTCGAGCAGCTTCAGGCCCAGCGTCTCGGGCAGGCCGCCGACATTGTGGTGGCTCTTGATCGTGGTCTGCTTCTTGGTCTTGGTGCCGCCCGACTCGACCACGTCCGGGTAGATGGTGCCCTGGGCCAGCCACTTGGCGCGGGTCAGCTTCTTGGCCTCGGCCTGGAACACCTCGACGAATTCGCGGCCGATGATCTTGCGCTTCTGCTCGGGATCGGTGACGCCGGCCAGGTGGCCGAGAAACTGTTCCGACGCGTCGATGTGCACGACCTTGGCATGCAGGCGACCCGCGAACATCTCCATCACGAGCTTGCCTTCGTCCTGGCGCAGCAAGCCGTGGTCGACGAACACGCAGGTCAGCTGGTCGCCGATCGCGCGATGGATCAGCGCCGCGGCGACCGACGAGTCGACGCCGCCGGACAGGCCCAGGATCACCTCTTCGTCGCCGACCTGCTCGCGGATCTTCGCCACTGCCTCGTCGATATGATTGCGCATCACCCAGTCCGGGCGCGCACCGGCGATCTTCAGCACGAAGCGCTCCAGCATTTCGCGGCCCTTGACCGTGTGCGTGACCTCGGGGTGGAACTGCACCGCGTAGTAGCCGCGCGCTTCGTCGGCCATGCCGGCGATCGGGCAGCTCGGGGTCGAGGCCATCAGCTTGAAGCCCGGCGGCAGTTCGGTGACCTTGTCGCCGTGGCTCATCCAGACCTTCAGCATGCCGTGGCCTTCCGGCGTGACGAAATCCTGCACGTCCTTCAGCAGCTCGGTATGGCCGTGCGCGCGCACCTCGGCGTAGCCGAATTCGCGGGAGTCGCTCCACTCGACCTTGCCGCCCAGCTGCACGGCCATGGTCTGCATGCCATAGCAGATGCCGAGCACCGGCACGCCCAGGTCCCACACCGCCTGCGGCGCGCGCAGCTGATGGTCTTCATAGGTGCTGGCGTGGCTGCCCGACAGGATGATGCCCTTCGGCGCAAACTCGCGCACGAATTCGTCCGACACGTCGTTCGGGTGGATCTCGCAATAGACGTGCGCCTCGCGGACGCGTCGCGCGATCAGCTGCGTAACCTGCGAGCCGAAATCAAGGATGAGGATTTTGTCGTGCATGATGGGGAGCGATTGACGTGTCGACCGGTTCGACATCGGTCACCACTTCGGTGCCGGGACCGTAGCCGGGCGGCGGCGTGATGACCGGCTCGCGCCGGACTTCGGGGGATGGGGATGGATGAATGGTCGGGGCAGCGGGAGCCGGCCGGTTGGCCGCCGCGAGTTCCGCTTCGCGGCGCAGCAGCTCCGCCCGTTCGCGATTGCGGATGCGCTTGGCCAGCGGAATCTGCACCAGCGCGAAGAAGGCCAGCATCGCCGCCAGCAGCCCGAGCCAGATTCTGCCGGCGCCCTGCACCTGCAGATCGAAGAAGATCAGCCACGCAGCGATCAGCAACGCGCACGCCAGATTGACGGGCCCCGCCATGCGGGCCACCGGCACGGTCAGCTGACCGCGGAAAGCGGCCTGAGCGAGCAGCCACGCCACGCCGAGCAGCGTGAAGCCGAGCAGCTGGCCGTACAGCGCCGGCTGCGGCTGCGGCAATTGCAGCGCGGCATAGAAGGTGGCGAACGGCGCGAGCAGCAGCACGGCGCCGAGCGCGAGATCGAACAGGGCGTCGAAGAACAACACGGCGCGGAGCAGGACCTTCATCGAATCTCCTTGGCGGACTCAGGGGTGCACCGACGACCGGAGCCGATACGCGGCCCCGATATGAAGCGCGGCCGCACCGCCCTGAAGCCGTGCAGCCGCGCATCACCGGCATCGCGCATGGCGCGGCGCTCGCCGGTCCGTCGCTGACGTTAGTCGATATGGTAGTTCGGTGCTTCCTTGGTGATCTGCACGTCGTGGACATGCGACTCGCGCATGCCCGCGGCGGTGATCTGCACGAACTGGGCGGTCTCGTGCCATTCGGCGATCGAGCTGCTGCCGCAATAACCCATCGACGCGCGCACGCCGCCGGTCAGCTGGTGGATGATGGCCATCACCGAGCCCTTGTAGGGCACGCGGCCTTCGATGCCTTCGGGGACCAGCTTGTCGACGTTGGCGGTGTTGTCTTCCTGGAAGTAACGGTCCGCCGCGCCGTCCTTCATCGCGCCGACCGAGCCCATGCCGCGGTAGCTCTTGAACGAGCGGCCCTGATACAGGAACACTTCGCCCGGTGCTTCCTCGGTGCCCGAGAACATGCCGCCCATCATCACGGTATGCGCACCGGCGGCCAGCGCCTTGGCGATATCGCCCGAGTAGCGGACGCCGCCATCGGCCACCAGCGGCACGCCGGTACCGGCCAGCGCCTCGGCCACGTTCGACACCGCGGTGATCTGCGGCACGCCGACGCCGGCGACGATACGCGTGGTGCAGATCGAACCCGGGCCGATGCCGACCTTGACGCCATCGGCGCCATGCTCGACCAGCGCGCGGGCGGCTTCGCCGGTGGCGATGTTGCCGCCGATCACCTGCACGTGCGGGAAGTTGTCCTTGACCCAGCGGACGCGGTTCAGCACGCCCTGGCTATGGCCGTGGGCGGTATCGACGACGATCACGTCGACCCCGGCCTTGACCAGCAGCTCGACACGCTCGTCGTTGTCCGGGCCGACGCCGACCGCCGCGCCAACGCGCAGCTGGCCGTGGTCGTCCTTGCTCGCCAGCGGGTGCTCGACCGCCTTCTGGATGTCCTTGACGGTGATCAGGCCGCGCAGCTCGAAGGCTTCGTTGACGACCAGCACGCGCTCCAGGCGGTGGCGGTTCATCAGGCGCTTGGCCTCGTCCAGGCTGGCGCCCTCGGCCACCGTGACCAGCTTCTCCCGCGGCGTCATCTTGGCGCGCACCGGGGCGTCGAGTTCTTCCTCGAAGCGCAGGTCGCGGTTGGTGATGATGCCCACCACGGTCTTGCCTTCCAGCACCGGGAAGCCCGAAATGCCGTGCTGCTGCGACAGCGCGATCACGTCGCGGATCTTCATGTCCGGCGAAATGGTGATCGGATCACGCAGCACGCCCGATTCGTAGCGCTTGACGCGCGCCACTTCCCGCGCCTGGTCGGCCGGCTTCAGGTTCTTGTGAACGATGCCGATGCCGCCCGCCTGTGCCATGGCGATGGCCAGACGCGCCTCCGTCACGGTATCCATGGCGGCGGAAACCAGCGGAATGTTCAATTCGATCGAGCGGGTCAGGCGGGTGCGGAGGGAGACATCCCGGGGGAGGACGGCCGAATAGGCCGGGACGAGCAGCACATCATCGAACGTGAGTGCTTTCTGGACAAGACGCATAGCGATTCCTCTAGGCGCAAAATCGAATTATACAGGAACCGCCCCTTTCATGATGGGCGCGTGCCCGGAATCTGCCGGGCCAATGCTATCCTTTGAGGCTTTTCTGAGCGGAGGCGCGTCCAGCGCGGCAAAACGGATGGGGATCGGCGTACTGTGCGGCCTGCTGGCCGGCGCGTTCTGGGGCATGGTGTTCATCGCGCCCAAGCTGCTGCCGGTGTTTTCGCCGTGGGAGCTGGCGATCGGCCGTTACCTGGCCTACGGGCTGGTGGCCGCCGTCGCCGCGGCGCCGCTGATGCGCCGCATCGCGCGCAAGCTGACCCGCGCCGACTGCATCGCCCTGCTGCGCCAGGCCTTCACCGGCAATCTGCTGTACTACGTGCTGCTGGCCTTCGGCGTGCAGCTGGCCGGGGTCGGACCGACCTCGCTGATCATCGGCATCCTGCCGATCTCCGTCACGGTGATGGGCCGGCGCGACCACGGCGCGGTGCCGCTGTCGCGGCTGCTGCTGCCGCTTCTGGTGGTCGCCGCGGGCATCGCCTGCATCAACCTCGATCTGTTCGCGGGCGGCGGCCACGGCGGGCACGGCGCGGCCGCGGCGGAAGCGGCGCGACCGGTCTGGCAGAAGCTGGCCGGCGTCGTCTGCGCGGCCGGCGCGCTGGTCTGCTGGACGCTGTACGCTGTCGACAATGCCCGCTACCTGCAGCGCAATCCGCAATACAGCGGCAACGAATGGTCGGCGCTGTACGGACTGTCGACCGGTATCGTCTCCGCGCTGCTGGCGCTGGTCGGCTGGCTGCTGTTCCGCGACGTGCTGACCGCCCCGGGCAGCGGGCGCGACTGGCAATGGTTCTGGTGGGTCAATGCGGCGGTGGCGCTGGGCGCCTCGCTGATCGGCAACAACCTGTGGAATATCGCCAGCCGGCGGCTGCCGCTGACGCTGTCAGGCCAGATGATCGTGTTCGAGACGCTGTTCGCACTGGCCTACGGCTTCCTCTACGAGCAGCGCTGGCCGCGCGGCCTCGAACTCGCGGCCATCGTGCTGCTGATGATCGGCGTGGCTTGGTCGGTGCGGCTGCATGCGGGCGAGAAGAGCGCGGCGCCAGCGGCGGACGAGTCGACGAACGCGGAAGCCGCCGAAGCGACCGCAGCCGCAGCCACCGAGTCCGGCCACGCGGACAAGCGGCCGGCCTGACGCGCCGATCGACCGCTCAGCGGCCCGCCGCCTCGCTGTCCCCGCCGCCGCGCATCCACTTCTGCCCTTCCCGCGTCCCGGCCTCGCGCGCCTTCTGTACGCGGCGCCGGCGCGCGGTCTTGGGATCGGCCACCAGCGGCCGGTACAGCTCGATGCGATCGCCCTCGCGCACCACGGTGTCCAGCGTCTTGAGCTTGCCGAAGATGCCGACGCGCAGTGCCGCCGGATCGAGCTCCGGATGGGCCGTCAGCACGCCGCTGGCCTCGATCGCCGCGGCGATCGTGGTGCCGGCGGGCAGTTCGATTTCCTTCAGGAAGACCGTGTCCGGCTTCGCGTGGCAGACGGCCACACGCACGGTGGCCGGCCCTTGCTCAGCTGTTGCCATAGACGACCTCGGCACGCTTGACGAAGGCGTCGACGAAGGTATTCGCGATCATGCTGAACACCGGCCCGATGATCTTCTCGAGGATGATGCTGGAGAACTCGTAATGCAGATGGAATTCGATCTTGCAGGCGTCCTCGCGCAGCGGAATGAAATTCCAGTAGCCGTTGAAGGTCTTGAACGGACCATCGGCGAAATTCATGTCGATGCGGGTCGGCCGATGCTGCGTATTGCGGGTATGGAAATACTGCTTGATGCCGTTGAAATGGATATGCAGCTTGGCGTCGAGCAGCGTCTCGGTCTGCTCGAACACTTCCACGCCGCCGCACCAGGGCAGGAACTTGGGATAGTCCTCGACGCGCGTGACCAGGGCGTACATTCGCTCGGCCGAATAACCGAGCAGCACGGTTTTATGGACGTCTGCCATGAGTTGACGATTCTGGGCCGATGGCTGTCCACGGGCGACAACCGGGGCCGGTCTGTTTGCTAGAATCCGGATTTTAGCCGACGCGCGCCTGCCTGGCGTACGCTCCGGCCGGGCCGCCGCCTTCGGCCGCGGCGCCAATCATCGTACCAGCGGCCGCCACCGGCGTCCGCCGAACCGGCGGAGCCCGCAGAACGGCGCCGCCGCCCCCTACCATCCACCACCACGCATGACCATCGCAGACAACAAGAAGGCCTTCTTCGACTATTTCATCGAGGAGCGATACGAAGCCGGCATCGTGCTCGAAGGCTGGGAGGTCAAGGCGATCCGCGCCGGGCGCGTGCAGATCAAGGAGGGCTATGTGGTGGTGCGCGACGCCGAGCTGTTCCTGATCGGCGCGCATATCAGCCCGCTGCAGAGCGCCTCCACGCACGTCAAACCCGACCCGGTGCGCACCCGCAAGCTGCTGCTCAAGGCCGACGAGATCCGCAAGCTGATCGGCAAGGTCGAGCAGCGCGGCTATACGCTGGTGCCGCTGAACCTGCATTACACGCGCGGCCGCGTCAAATGCGAGATTGGCCTGGCCAAGGGCAAGAAGCTGTTCGACAAGCGCGAGACCGAGAAGGATCGCGACTGGCAGCGCGAAAAGGCGCGGATCATCAAGAGCGGCGGCAAGGAGTAAGCCCCCTGCGCCACGCTGTCATTGCCGCGAAGGCGGCAATCCAGCGTCTTTCAACGGTGGTTCGATGCCGCCGTGTCCCCGCGTTCGCGGGGACGACGGGACACGAAGCGCGATCGCTCAGCCCGCGCTTTTCTGGCTTTTGACGATCTGCAGCGCCGACGCGACCATCGAGCTCATTTCGCCCAGATTGCCCGGCACGATCAGCGTGTTGCCGGTCTTGGCCAGATTGGCAAACGCGCCGACATATTCCTCGGCGACCTTCAGATTGACCGCTTCGACGCCGCCCTCGGCGCGAATCGCGCGCCCGATCTTCTCGATCGCCTGCGCATTGGCCTCCGCCACCGCCAGGATCGCGGCGGCCTCGCCCTGCGCCTTGTTGATCGCGGCCTGGCGTTCGCCCTCCGACTGCTGGATCGCCGCCTCGCGCGCGCCCGAGGCCAGGTTGATCTGCTCCTGCCGGCGGCCTTCCGAGGCCGCGATCAGCGCCCGCTTCTCGCGCTCGGCGGTGATCTGTGCCTGCATCGCATGCAGGATCTCCTTCGGCGGGGTCAGGTCCTTGATCTCGTAGCGCAGCACCTTGACGCCCCAGTTAGAGGCCGCCTCGTCCAGCGCATTGACGATGCTGTGATTGATGAACTCGCGCTCCTCGAAGGTCTTGTCGAGCTCCAGCTTGCCGATCACCGAGCGCAGCGTGGTCTGCGCCAGCTGCGTGATCGCGACGACGAAGTTGCTCGAGCCGTACGAGGCCTTCATCGGGTCGGTGACCTGGAAGTACAGCACGCCGTCGACCTGCAGTTGCGTGTTGTCCTTGGTGATGCAGACCTGGCTGGGCACGTCGAGCGGGATTTCCTTCAGGATGTGCTTGTAGGCAACGCGGTCGATGAACGGCAGCACCACGTTGAGCCCGGGCGTCAGCGTCGCACGGTATTTGCCCAGGCGCTCGAGCACCCAGGCGTGCTGCTGCGGCACGATCTTGAAGCTCTGCGCGAGCAGCACGATCACGGCGATCAGGACCAGGAGAGGCAGCACGCTGCCGGCGACATCTAGCATGGGGACTCCATCGGTTGTTGCAGGGAAGGACAAAGGGACGACAAGGGAAGAATGCCGCAGGCGGCATGGCCCACGCGGGCGGCGCCACCGCCCGGGCGAAGCGATGCTGCCCGCGCCGGCGACGGGCTAGCGCGGCACCACGACGAGCGTGTTACCGCGGACCTCGACGATGCGATGGCGGCCCGGCAATGCCTCGCCGGGCGCGCCCAGTTCGACCTGCCACTGCGCGCCGCGGTACGGCACACGCGCGCGGCGATCGGCGCCCCAGGCCGGCACGTCGAGCTCCTGGCCGATATCGAGATTGACGTTTGGATCGGTGGCTGCCGCGCCGCGGCGCGCGCGGCCATAGCGCGAGCGGCGCAGCGCCGCGAAGCCGATCAGCGCAATCACCGCCGCGACGCCGAACTGCGCCGCGATGCCCAGCCCCGACAGCGCCGCGATGCCCGCGGCAACGGCCGCCAGCGCGACCATCAGCAGATACAGCGTCAGGCTGGCCAGTTCGGCGATGACCAGCAGTACCGCAAGGCCGAACCAGATGTGGTAGTCCGCCATGGCGATTCACCCCTCGATCTCGTTGTTGCTGTTCTTGTTCTGATGCACGGGCGCGGCCCTGTGTGTCGACCGCGGGCGCGCCCTGCCAAAGCGAAAAACCCCCGCGGCACCGTAGCACCTGCGGGGGCATGGCCGCGTCCTACCGAGGTAGGGCGCGGCGGACGGCACCGAGCCTGTCGTCCTTTCAAATTACGACGCCAGTTGCCGCCACGTGTCGATCACCGAATCGGGATTCAGCGAGATCGACTTGATGCCTTCCTTGGCCAGCCACGCGGCGAAGTCCGGATGGTCCGACGGCCCCTGGCCGCAGATGCCGACATACTTGTTCAGCCGCAGCGCGGTCGAGATCGCGCGCGACAGCATGAAGCGCACCGCGGGGTCGCGTTCGTCGAAGTCCTTGGCCAGCAGCTCCATGCCCGAATCGCGGTCCAGACCCAGCGTCAGCTGCGTCAGGTCGTTCGAGCCGATCGAGAAGCCGTCGAAGTACTGCAGGAACTCCTCGGCCAGGATCGCGTTGGACGGCACCTCGCACATCATGATCACGCGCAGGCCGTTCTCGCCGCGCTTCAGGCCATGCTTGGCCAGCAGGTCGATGACCTTCTCGGCCTGGCCCAGCGTGCGCACGAACGGCACCATGATCTCGACGTTGGTCAGGCCCATTTCGTCGCGCACGCGCTTCATGGCCTTGCATTCCATCTCGAACGCCTCGGCGAAATCCTCGGCGATATAGCGCGAGGCGCCGCGGAAACCCAGCATCGGGTTTTCCTCGTCCGGCTCGTAGCGCGAACCGCCGATCAGCTTCTTGTACTCGTTGGACTTGAAGTCCGACAGGCGCACGATCACCGGCTTCGGATAGAAGGCGGCGCCGATCGTGGCGATGCCCTCGGCCAGCTTGTCGATGTAGAAGGCGCGTGGGCTGGCATGGCCGCGGGCCACGCTCTCGACCGCCTTCTTCAGGTCGGAGTCGACCTGCGGATAGTCGAGGATAGCCTTCGGGTGGACGCCGATGTTGTTGTTGATGATGAATTCGAGGCGGGCCAGGCCGACGCCGCTGTTCGGGATCTGCGCGAAGTCGAACGCCAGCTGCGGATTGCCGACGTTCATCATGATCTTGACGTCCAGCTCCGGCATCTCGCCGCGCTGCACCTCGGTGACCTCGGTCTCGAGCAGGCCGTCGTAGATGCGGCCCTCGTCGCCTTCGGCGCACGAGACGGTGACCAGGGTGCCGTCCTTCAGCACATCGGTGGCGTCGCCGCAGCCCACCACGGCCGGCACGCCCAGTTCGCGCGCAATGATGGCCGCGTGGCAGGTGCGGCCGCCGCGGTTGGTCACGATGGCCGAGGCACGCTTCATCACCGGTTCCCAGTTCGGATCGGTCATGTCGGCGACCAGCACGTCGCCGGGCTGCACGCGCTCCATCTCGCTGGGGTCGTTGATCACGCGAACCGGACCGGTGCCGATCTTCTGGCCGATCGCGCGGCCGGTGGCCAGCACCGCGGACGTGCCCTTGAGCTTGAAGCGCTGCTCGGCCTTGCCGGCCGACTGGCTCTTCACGGTCTCGGGACGCGCCTGCAGGATGTAGATCTTGCCGTCCTTGCCGTCCTTGCCCCACTCGATGTCCATCGGGCGGCCGTAATGCTTCTCGATGATCATCGCGTAGCGCGCCAGCTCGCTGACGTCCTCGTCGGTGATCGAGTAGCGGTTGCGCAGTTCGCTCGGCACGTCGACGGTCTTGACGCGGCCCGCTTCCCCGGGCCCGGTGAATTCCATCTTGATCAGCTTCGAGCCGATCGAGCGGCGGATGATCGGATATTTGCCCGCCTGCAGCGTCGGCTTGAAGACGTAGAACTCGTCCGGATTGACCGCGCCCTGCACCACCGTTTCGCCCAGGCCATAGCTGGAGGTGATGAAGACCACGTCGGGGAAGCCCGATTCGGTGTCGATGGTGAACATCACGCCGGACGCGGCCAGGTCCGAACGGACCATGCGCTGCACGCCGGCCGACAACGCCACCACGTCGTGGGCGAAGCCCTTGTGCACGCGGTACGAGATCGCGCGGTCGTTGTACAGCGAGGCGAACACATGCTTGATCTTGTCGAGCACGTCGTCGATGCCGCTGACGTTCAGGTAGGACTCCTGCTGGCCGGCGAACGAGGCGTCAGGCAGGTCTTCGGCGGTCGCCGACGAGCGCACCGCGAACGAAGCTTCCGCGCCCTCGCGCTCCGCGACGCGTGCGTAGTGTTCGCGGATCTCCTGCTCCAGGCGCGGCTGGAACGGTGCGGTGGCGACCCAGTTGCGGATCTCGGCACCGGCCTCGGCCAGCGCCTTGACGTCGTCGACGTCGAGCGCCTTCAGGCGGTCGGAGATGCGTTGGGTCAGGTTGTTGTGGGCCAGGAAGTCGCGGAAGGCCAGCGCGGTGGTGGCGAAGCCGCCGGGCACGCGCACGCCGGCGCCTGCCAGCTGGGAGATCATTTCGCCGAGCGACGAATTCTTGCCCCCCACCACTTCCACATCCGCCATGCGCAGCTGCTCGAACGGCAGCACGTAGGCGCCGTCATTTGCCAGGTTGGTCATAAAAGCCTCAAAACAAAGTAGGAAACCTGTCGCTCACGCCGGAATGTCGTTGGAGTTCTGCTACCGGGCGGATCGCTTTGCTAAACAATCCGGGCACCGAGGGACCGTGGGACCGTGAAGTTGGCGGAATGCTGTCGAACCCATTTGTCGACAATCCCGCGCCGAATCGTCCCGCGCGTGGCGCGCCGTGCAATTGCTTAGCGAAAAGATCGCCGCTATTCTACCGTGCCGCACCGCACTTTCGCGTGCGGCAGGCCCCAAAATAATTGTTCAGACATGGATTCCCCCGCCGCGCCGCGCGCCGACAAGCCGGCCGTCCGCACCGTATTTATCGTCTCGGACGGCACCGGGATCACCGCCGAAACATTCAGTCATTCGATCCTGGCCCAGTTCGAGATGCGCTTTCGCAAGGTGCGAATGCCCTTTATCGATACGCCGGAAAAGGCGCATATGGCGGTCGGCAAGATCAACGAGGCCTTCTATGCCGAAGGCGTGCCGCCGATCGTCTTCACCACGCTGGTCAATGCCGAGTCGAACAAGGCGCTGCGCCGCGCCAAGGGCATGATTCTGGACATGTTCCAGACCTTTATCGAGCCGCTCGAAAAGGAATTGGGGCTGAAATCGACTCATGCGATCGGACGCTTTCACCAGAATGCCGACACCGAGGCGTACAAGAACCGGATCGAGGCGATCAATTTCTCGCTGGCCCACGACGACGGCCAGTCGCACAAGAATCTGGCCGAGGCCGACGTGATCCTGGTGGGCGTATCGCGCAGCGGCAAGACCCCGACGAGCCTGTACCTGGCGATGCAATATGGGCTGAAGGCGGCCAATTACCCGCTGATTCCCGACGATTTCGAACGCGGCAAGCTGCCGTCGGCGCTGTACGATTTCAAGCCGAAGATCTTCGGTTTGTCGATCGATCCGCAACGGCTGTCCGAGATCCGCAATGAACGGCGACCCGGCAGCAAATACGCATCGCTGGAGAATTGCCGCTATGAGGTCAACGAAGCGGAGATCATGATGCGCCGCGAAGGGATCAAATGGCTGTCGTCGACGCACAAGTCGATCGAGGAGATCGCCACCACGATCCTGCAGGAGATCAAGGTCGATCGGGACAATTACTGAGGGAGCGTTTCCCTCTTTGCTTTCCCCTTCTCCCGCCGTGCGGGAGCGGGGAGCGCGATGGCGGCATGCACGCCGTGTCGCCGGCCCGCATACGTCGCGTCGCCCTGCCCGGCTACCCCCGCCGCTGCCGTACCGCCTCGAACAGGCACACCGCGGTAGCGGCGGCGACGTTCAGCGATTCGAGCCCGCCGGGCTGCGGAATGCCGACGGTGCGCTGCACGTGCGCCATCCATTCGGCGCTGACCCCCGCCCCTTCATTGCCGACCACCCAGCCGACCGGCCCGCGCAGGTCCGTGTCGAACAGCGCCGCTTCCGCGTGCGACGAGGTCGCCAGCAGCGGCACCGCCAGCCGCGGCGCCAGCATCTCGACCGTGCAGTGCTCGACGATATTCAGGTGGAAGTTGGCGCCCATCGCCGCGCGCAGCGTCTTGGTGGACCACGCGAAGGCGCAGCCGGTGCCGAGGAACGCGTGCTGGATGCCGGCGGCCGCGGCGCTGCGCAGGATCGAGCCGACATTGCCGGCGTCCTGCACGCCGTCCAGCACGATGCAGTCGGCGTCGATGCTTGCCGGCAGGTGCCCCGCGGGAGTATCGATCACCAGCATCAGGTCGATGCCGTTGACCACACCGGTAATCTGCGCGAACAGCGCGTCGGCCAGCACCACGATGCGCTGATCGTCGATGCGGGCCAGCAGCGCGGCGACCTCGGGGTGGTCGAGATGGCGCTCCGACACCACGCAGCTGACCGGCTGGCCCAGCGCGGCCAGATAGGCGTCGGCCAGATGAACCCCGTCGAGCACCGATTGCCCGGCCTTGCGCCGCTGATGGGTCGAGCCGGTCAGGGCCTTCAGGTGCTTGAACAGCGCGTTGTCGCGCGAGCTGACGTGCTTCACGTTAATCCACGTTGTTCTACGTTATGCCGCAAGGTCATGCCGCAGCGGCTCACGACAGCGCCGCCCCGGGGCTGACGGCCGCACCGAGGGCGTCCTCGATCGCGTCGAGCGCATCGAACGCGTCAATGGTCTCGGCCAGTTCGTCCGGCGAAGGCCGCAGGCCAGCGGCGGCGCTGTCCAACCCGCCCGCTGGCAGCAATGCGTCCGGGCCGAGTGGCCCGCGCGCCAGCGCCTCGCGCACCGGCGCGAACGAGCGGCGGTGATGCGGCGTGGCGCCGAAGCGCGCCAGCGCCAGCAGATGCTGCGGCGTGCCGTAGCCGACGTGGCTGTCGAAGCCGTACTCGGGAAACTGCGCGTGCAGCGCGACCAGTTCGCGATCGCGCGCGACCTTGGCGAGGATCGATGCGGCGGAAATCGCCTGCACGGTGGCATCGCCCTTGATCACCGCTTCGACCGGATACGGCACGTGCGGGCAGCGGTTGCCGTCGACCTGCACCAGGTCCGGCGCGATGCCGCAGGCGGCGACGCCGTGCACCGCGCGCTGCATCGCCAGCATCGTCGCGTGCAGGATGTTCAGCGTGTCGATTTCCTCCACCGTGGCAAAGGCGATATGCCACGCCATCGCGCGCGAACAGATCTCGTCGAACAGCGCTTCGCGCCGGGCCGCGGTCAGGATCTTGGAGTCGGCCAGGCCCTCGATCGGCCTGGCCGGATCGAGCACCACCGCGGCGGCGAACACCGGGCCGGCCAGCGGCCCGCGTCCGGCCTCGTCGACGCCGCACAGCCGCTGCGCCATCGCCGCGGCCGGCGACAGCGACAGGCCGAGCTGCGCCTCGGCGGCGGCGGCCCGGGCCGCCTTGCCAGACCTTGTCGCCTTGGTGGTCCTGGCAGCCGCACCCGTCTTGGCTGCCTTGGCGGCAGGGGTGCCGGAGCCGGGCTGGCGCGCGGGCAGCCGCGCCATCAGCCGGCCCTCCGGCTGCACAGCAGATCGACCACCACGTCGGCGGCGATGTCGGCGGTATTGCGGCGCAGGGTCTGGTGCATCTGCGTGAAGTGCTCGTACAGGAAGGCGGTGTTGTCCTGATCGTTCAGCTGCAGCAGCGTCTCGCGCGCCAGCGCCTCGGGCGTGGCGTCGTCCTGCAGCAGCTCCGGAACGACGAAGCGTCCCGACAGGATATTCGGCAGGCCGACATAGGGCAAATAGCCCTGCCGCTTCATGATCTGCGCGGTCAGCCAGGGCACCTTGTACGAGATCACCATCGGCTTCTTGTACAACGCCGCCTCCAGCGTCGCGGTGCCGCTGGCCAGCAGCACCACGTCGGCCGCCTCCATCGCCAGATGCGACTGGCCATCGACGATCGTGACATCGAGCTCGGGATACTCGGCGGCATGCGATTCGATCACCGCCCGCAGCGAGGCATTGGCGGCCGGCACGACGAAGGCCAGCGCGTTGTCCATCTGCCGCATCTGGTCCATCGCGGCGAAGAACGTCGCGCCCAGGTGCCGGACCTCGGACTGCCGGCTCCCCGGCAGCACCGCGACCACGCGGCGCCCGGCCGGCAGGCCCAGCCTGGCCCGCGCGCCGTCGACGTCGGGCACCATCGGGATCACGTCGGCCAGCGGGTGGCCGACATAGGTCGCCGCAATGCCGGCCTTGGCGTAGATCTCCGGCTCGAACGGGAACAGGCAGAGGATGTGGTCGACGGCCTTCGCGATGGTGCGGATGCGCCCGCCCCGCCAGGCCCAGATCGACGGGCTGACGAAGTGGACCACCGGAATGCCGGCGCGGCGCAGCGGCACTTCGAGGCCGAAGTTGAAGTCCGGCGCGTCGACGCCGATGAAGCACAGCGGCGGATCGGCCAGCAGGCGGTCGCGGATCGCGCGCCGCGTCGCCAGAATCTCGCGCAGCGAGCCCAGCACCTCGACATAGCCGTTGACCGACAGCGTCTCCATCGGCCAATGCGAGACGAAGCCCTGCGACATCATGCGCGAGCCGCCGATGCCCGAGTAGGACACCGCGTCGCCGAGCCGCGCGCGCAGCCCGGACAACAGCAGCGAGGCCAGCAGATCGCCGGAGGCCTCGCCGGCCACCATCGCGATCTCGCCACGCAATCCGGGCAGCGCCGACGCCGCGGCGGCGGCCTGGGGTTCGATGACCGGAATCGGCTGCATTTTCGCGTCGGCCATGGCGACGCCGGGCTTCAGCGCACGATGCCGCGCTTGGTCGCGGCGATGAACTCGAGGAAGGCGCGCAGCGGCACGGCGGTGCTCGCATCGGCCTGGGCCAGCATCTGGCCGATCTCGGCCTGCGCCTGGTCGAAGCCCAGGTCCGACTTGTACAGCAGCTTGTAGGCCTGGCGCAGCGCGGCGATCTGGCCGGCGTCGAAACCGCGCCGGCGCAGCCCTTCGACGTTGATGCCGTGCGGCGTGGCCTTGTTGCCGTTCTTGTCGCTGGCCGCGATCACGAACGGCGGCACGTCCTGCACCAGCGCCGAGGCGCCACCGAGCATCGCGTGGTCGCCGATGCGCACGAACTGGTGCACCCCGCTCATGCCGCCGAGGATGGCCCAGTCGCCAACCTGCACGTGGCCGGCGATCTGCGCATTGCTCGAGAACACGGTGTGGTTGCCGACGCGGCAGTCGTGCGCGATATGCACGTACGCCATGATCCAGTTGTCGTTGCCGATGCTGGTCACGCCCTCGTCCTGCACCGTGCCGGTATGGATCGTGGTGAATTCGCGGATGCGGTTGCGGTCACCGATCACCAGCCGGGTCGGCTCGTCGCGGTACTTCATGTCCTGCGGCGCGCCGCCGACCGAGGCGTACGGTCCGATGCGGTTGTCCGCGCCGACGGTGGTGTGGCCGTCGATCGTGGTGTGCGAACCGATCACGGTACCGCTGCCGATCCGTACATGGGGACCGACGATGGAAAACGGTCCGACGCTGACGTCGGCCGCCAGTTCGGCCTTCGGGTCGACCAGGGCGGTGGGATGGATTTGCGTCATGCGTGAAAGTCCTATCGATCTTGTGGTGGGCGGCGCGCCCGCGTTCGCATTCGCGTTCACGGGCGCCGCGTCAAGACGGCGCCGGGCGCCGTGGCTTCAGGCGTCGGCCTGCTTGACGGTGCACATCAGCTCGGCCTCGCAGGCGACCTTGTCGTCGACGGTCGCGTGGGCCTTGAATTTCCAGATGCCGCGGATATAGCGCTCGACCGAGACATGCATATGCAGCTGATCGCCAGGATAGACAACCTGCTTGAAGCGCGCGCCGTCGATGCCGACGAAGTAGTACAGCGAGCCTTCCTTGCGCTCCATGTCGGCGCCGAAGGTCAGCAGGCCAGCCGACTGCGCCAGCGCTTCGAGGATCATCACGCCCGGCATCACCGGCGCGCCGGGGAAATGGCCCTGGAAGTACGGCTCGTTGATGGTGACGTTCTTCAGCGTCTTGATCCGTTTCTGCGGTTCGAATTCGAGCACGCGATCCACCAGCAGGATCGGGTAGCGATGCGGCAACAGCTTCAGGATCTGGCGGATGTCGATGTCGGTGGCGGTCATGATGATTTCTCTTCCGTATTCTTTGTCGTGGCGTCCGGGCCCTGCCCGCGCAGGCGCTTCTCCAGTTGCACCACGCGTTCGCGCAGTTTGGATAGCCCCCGCACGATGGCGGCGTTGCGCTCCCAGTCGCCATGCGGCAGGAAGGGAAACACGCTGGTGAAATGCTGGCCCGGCTTCGCGATCGATTTGGTGATCGAGGTCCCGCCCGATACCGTGGTGCGATCGGCGATCTGCAGATGGCCGGCGAAATTGGCCGAGCCGCCGATCACGCAGAAGCGGCCTACCTTGGTACTGCCCGCGATCGCGGCGCAGCCGGCGATCACGGTATGGGCGCCGACGCGCACGTTATGCGCGATCTGGACCTGATTATCGATCTTGCAGCCGTCCTCGACCACGGTATCGCCCATCGCGCCGCGGTCGATCGCGGTGTTGGCGCCGATCTCGACATCGTTGCCGAGCACCGCGCGGCCGGTCTGCGGAATCTTGACGTACTCGACGCCGTCCGGGCGGATGTCCGGCGCAAAACCGAAACCGTCGGCGCCGATCACCGCGCCGCTGTGGACGATGCAGCGTTGCCCGACCACGCAACCGTGATAGATCGATACGTTGGCGTACAGCAGCGTGTCGTCGCCGATCTGCGCGCCGGCGCCGATATAGGTATTGGCCAGCACGCGCACGCGCTCGCCGAGCCGGGCGCCGGCTTCGATCACGACATTAGGGCCGATATGGCAGGAGGCGGGCACCACCGCATCATCCGCGACGCTGGCGCGCGGATCGATGCCGGTACGCGGGTCCTGGTTGGCGGCGCGGTCGAATTGCTGGGCGATGCGCGCGAAGCAGACGTACGGGTTGCGCGCGACCAGCCAGTTGCGGCCGTCGGCTCGGCCCTGCTCGCGAATGCGGTCGAGGTCGGCCGGCGAGACGATCACCGCGGCGGCCGACGAGGTCAGCGCCTGGGGCAGATACAGCGGATTGGACAGGAAGGACAGCTGCCCTTCCCCTGCCTGATCGAGCGGCGCGAGGCCGCGCACGGCCAGCGTGGGATCACCCACAACTTGCGCGCCGGTGTCCGTGGCGAGCTGACCCAGTGTGGGTGTCTTCATCGCGGTACTTCCTGGAACGACGAACGCGGACGGCTTACTTGCCGCCGGCGTTCAGGGCCTTCATCACATCGTCGGTGATGTCGATGCGCGGATTGACGTAGACCGCTTCCTGCACGATCAGATCGTACTTGCGCTGCTCGGCCAGTTGCCGGATCACGCGGTTGGCGCGCTCGAGCACCTGCGCCAGTTCCTCGTTGCGGCGCTGGTTCAGGTCCTCGCGGAACTCGCGCTGCTTGCGCTGGAATTCGCGGTCCAGGTCGGCCAGCTCGCGCTGACGGCGCTGGCGGTCGGCGTCCGCCAGCACGGCGGTGTCCTTGTCGAGCCGGTCGGCCATGCCCTTGATCTTCTGGGCCATGTCCTGCAGCTCGCGGTCGCGCTTGGAGAACTCCTGCTCCAGCTTGACCTGGGCTTGCTTGGCCGGCTGCGAATCGCGCAGGATGCGCTCGGAATTGACGGCGGCAATGCGGGTTTCCTGCGCGCCGGCGGGCGCGGCCACCGTCAGCGCGGCCGCCGCTGCGGCGGCGACGGCGAACGACTGGATGATGCGGGTTGTATTTTTCATGAATCGACCTCTGTCAGAACGCGGTACCGATCTGGAACTGGAAGCGCTGGGTGCGGTCGCCCTCTTCGCGCTTGAGCGGGAAGCCCACGCTGACCTTCAGCGGACCGATCGGCGACAGCCACGACAGGCCGAGACCGGTCGAATACCGCAGGTCGCTGAAGCGCGGCGCCTCGCCTTCCTGGTACACGTTACCGAAATCAAAGAACGTGAAGAGCCGCAGCGTGCGGTCCACGCCGGAGCCCGGCAGCGGGAAGATGAATTCGACGTTGCCGATCACCTTCGAGGCGCCACCGATCGGGTTGCCGTTCTGGTCCTTCGGGCCCAGCGTGCTGGTCTGGTAGCCGCGCACCGAGCCGATACCGCCGGCGTAGAAGTACTTGAAGACCGGGAAGTCCTTGCCGGCATAGCCGTGACCGTAGGCGATTTCGCCGTTAAATGCCAGCGTGAAGGCTTTCGACAGCGGATAGTAGTACTGCTGCTGCAGCGTGGCGCGGTAGTACTGCGTATCGCCGATGCCGGGCAGGCCCACTTCGAGGTTGGCCTGCGTGTACGGGCCCTTGGTCGGGATCAGCGCGCTGTCGCGGCGATCGCGCGCCCAGCCGATCGTGAACGGGAAGTTGTTGGTGACGTCACCGTTCTCGCGCACCCAGCGCTGGTACTGGATCGGCGTATTGTTCGACACCGTCAGTTCGGTCCGCTCGTAGCCGATGCCGAAGAACACCGTGTCGTTCTCGGAGAACGGCACGCCGAACTTGAAGCCGCCGCCGGTCGACACGATCCGGTAGTCCTGGTCCCCGATGTAGTACAGCGGGCGCGAGGTCCGGTAGTAAATGTCGGTGGAGCGGCTGATGCCGTCGACGGTGAAATACGGGTCGTACTGCGTCAGGGCAATCGTGCGGAACGACTTCGCGGTGTTGACGTCCAGGCCCAGACTGGTACCCGAACCGAACACGTTGTCCTGGCGCAGGCCGGCCTGCAGCACGAGCTTGTCGGTCGACGAGAAGCCCATGCCAAGGCTGATCTGGCCGGTCGGCTTCTCGGTGACGTTGACGTTCACATCGACCTGGTCGGGCGCGCCCGGCACGTCCTCGGTGGTGATGTTGGTGTCGGTGAAGTAGCCGGTGCGGTTGATGCGGGCCTGCGATTGCGTCAGCTTCTCGCTGTCGAACCACGAGCTTTCCATCTGGCGCATCTCGCGGCGCACCACCTCGTCACGCGTCTTGCTGTTGCCGACCACGTTGACGCGGCGCACGTAGACGCGGCGACCCGGGTCGACCATCAGCGTCAGCGCGACCTCGCGCTTCTCGCGGTCGATCTGCGGCTGCGGATTGATCGTGGTGAACGCATAGCCATAGGTGCCCATCAGGTCGGTGATGGCCTTGGTGCTCTGCGTCAGCTTTTCCGACGAGAAGATGTCGCCCTTCTTCAGGGTCAGCAGCTTCTCCATTTCTTCCTGCTTGCCGAGCAGCTCGCCCGCCAGGCGGATGTCGGACACCTTGTACTGCTCGCCTTCCTTGATGTTCAGCGTCAGGTAGATGTCCTTCTTGTCCGGCGTGATCGACACCTGGGTCGATTCGATCGCGAACTCGAGATAGCCGCGGTTCAGGTAGAACGAGCGCAGCGCCTCGAGGTCGGCCGTCAGCTTCTGCTTCGAATACAGGTCGTTCTTGGTGTACCAGGACAGCCAGTTCGGCGTCGACAGCTGCATCTCGTCGCGCAGCGTGCCTTCCTTGAAGGCCTTGTTGCCGACGATATTGATCTGCCGGATCTTGGCGATCGGCCCTTCGTCGACGTTGAACACGACCGAGACGCGGTTGCGGTCCACCGGCGTGATCGTCGTCTGCACCTCGGCCGCGTAGTAGCCGCGCGCGACGTACTGGCGCTTCAGTTCCTGCTCGGCCTTGTCGATCAGCGCGCGGTCGTAGTAGCGCGCCTCGGCCACGCCGACGGCCCGCAGCGAACGGCGCAGCGTATCCTTGTCGAATTCCTTGATGCCGACGAACTCGAGCTGCGAGATGGCCGGGCGTTCCTCGACGTGGACCACCAGCACGCCGTCCTCGGCGCGGATCTGCACGTCCTTGAAGAAGCCGGTGTTGTAGAGCGCGCGGATCGCGTCGGCGCCCTTGTCGTCGGTGAAGGTCTCGCCTACCTTGACTGGCAGATAGCCGAAGACCGTGCCGGGCTCGACCCGTTGCAGACCCTCGACCCGAATATCCCTGACCACAAACGGATCCGCGGCCCAGCCCGCCGGTGCCCAGGCCGCGATGATGGCACTCGCCAGCATGCTAAGCGAGATGCGCTTATGTCTGATCAATCTTGATCCCCTCTTTGATTCCATGCAGGATTGGGCTCTGATGCTTCGCCGGGCGGCCTCGCGACGAGGTCCGCAACGGGTCGCCGTGGCCGGTGCCGCGGCACGCCGCTACGTCATTGCGCACCGGATTCTAGCTGCGCGCGAGAAACAGGCGGCTGACGTCGTTGAACAAGGCGAGCGAAGTCAGGAGCAAGATGCAGGCAATGCCGACCTTCTGCAGCACAGCCTGCCAGTGGTCTGGAACGGGCCTGCCAGTCAAAAATTCAACGCAATAATACAGCAAATGCCCCCCGTCCAATACCGGAATGGGTAACAAATTCAATACGCCGAGGCTGACGCTGACCAGCGCCAGGAAGCCGACGAACGGTTGCCAGCCGAGGTTCGCCGCCTTGCCTGCGTAATCGGCGACGGTCAGCGGACCGCTGAGGTTCTGCAGCGAGGCCTGGCCGATCAGCATGCGGCCGAGCAGCTTCAGCGACAGCACGCTGGTGTCCCACACCTGCTGGCCGGCACGGGCCAGCGCCTGCAGCGGGGCATCGCGCACGGTCTCCATCTGCACGGCCTGCGTCAGCGCCGCGCCGAGCTTGCCGGCGGTCGCGGCCTTGCCGCCGCCCTCCTTCGCCTTCTGCTGCGCCCCTTCGCTGTCGTCGGGCACCGCGTCGACCTTCACCGGCACCTGCAGCGCGCTGCCATCGCGCTCGATCGACAGCGTCGCCTGCACGCCCGGATTGGCGCGCACCGCGCGGATCAGCTGATCGGCCTGACGGATCGGTTCGCCCTGCCATGCCAGCACGCGGTCGCCGGCGCGCAGGCCGGCGCGTTCGGCGGCCGAATCGGGCAGCACCTCGCGGATCGTCACCGGCCCGCCCTTGAGCGCGAGCCCCAGCGTCGCCAGCGGATCGCGCTCGGGATCGCCGCCGGTGCTGGGCAGCCGCGCGATGGTCAGGTCGCGTTCGGCGCCGTCGGCACCGCGCACGCGCAGCACCGCGCCGGCGCCATCGAATCCCTGCGCCATCACGGCCATGCGCAGATCGTTCCACGAGCGCACCGCCTCGGTCTCGTCGTTGGCGGTCAGCGCGAGCACGCGGTCGCCCTCGCGCACGCCGGCCTGGGCCGCCGCGGTACCGGCCACCGGGGCGGCCAGCACCGGCGCGGGCTCCTGCATGCCGCCGGCGAACAGCGTGAAATACAGCACGATCGCCAGCAGGAAATTGGCGACCGGCCCGGCCGCGACGATGGCGATGCGCTTGACGACCGGCTGCCGGTTGAACGCGCGCGGCAGGTCGGCGGGATCGTAGGGAGGATCGCGCTCGGGATCGCGTTCGCGCTCGTCGAGCATCTTGACGTAGCCGCCCAGCGGAATCGCCGCGAGCGTCCATTCGGTGCGGTCGCGATGACGCGACACCCAGCGCAGCAGCGGACGGCCGAAGCCGATCGAGAAGCGCAACACCTTGACGCCGCAGGCGCGCGCGGCCAGGTAATGGCCCATCTCGTGCACGTAGATCAGGATGCCGAGCGCAACGATGAAGGCAAGAATGGTCTGCATGGCGGCGATCCGGTTCAGCCTGGCGTGGCCGCGCCGGCGCTGGCGCCTGCGTGCACCAGCGTCCGGGCCAGCGCACGGGCCTGCCGGTCGGCCTGCAGCACCGCGTCGAGGGAGTCGGCCGCATGGCGCGGGCCCTGCTCGAGCACGCGCGCGACCACGTTGGCGATCTCGGTGAAGCGGATCGCGCCCTGCAGGAAGCTGTCGACCGCGATCTCGTTGGCGGCGTTCAGCACCGCGGGTGCCACGCCACCGGCGCGCAGCGCGTCGAAGGCGAGCGCCAGGCACGGAAAGCGCTGCAGGTCCGGCGTCTCGAAAGCGAGCGTGCCGGCCGCGACCAGGTCCAGCGGCGAGACGCCGGCATCGATCCGTTCGGGATAGGCGAGACCGTAAGCGATTGGCGTGCGCATGTCGGGGTTGCCCAGCTGCGCCAGCACCGAGCCGTCGGCGTACGCGACCATCGAATGGACGATGCTCTGCGGGTGGATCAGCACGTCGATGCGCTCGGCCGGCGCGCCGAACAGCCAGTGGGCCTCGATCACCTCCAGGCCCTTGTTCATCATCGTGGCCGAATCGACCGAGATCTTGCGCCCCATCACCCAGTTCGGATGGGCGCAGGCCTCGTCGGGGGAAATGTCGTGCAGCGAGGCCGGATCGCGCGTGCGGAACGGCCCGCCCGAGGCGGTCAGCACCACGCGGGCGACGCCGGCCCGATAGCGCGGATCGTCGAACGGCAGGCACTGGAAGATCGCGTTGTGCTCGCTGTCGATCGGCAGCAGCGTCGCGCCATGCTCGCGCACCGCGTCCATGAAGATGGCGCCGGACATCACCAGCGCCTCCTTGTTGGCCAGCAGCACCCGCTTGCCGGCCTGCGCCGCGGCCAGCGTCGGCCGCAGCCCGGCGGCGCCGACGATCGCCGCCATCACGGTATCGGCCTCGGCGTCGGCGGCCACCTCGGCCAGCGCCGCGTCCCCGTGCAGCACCTCGGTGCCGACGCCGGCGAGGCGCAGCCGCTCGCGCAGTTCGGCCGCGGCGCTGTCGCTGCCGACCACCGCCCGCGCCGGACGGAACTCGGCGCAGCGCTCGGCCAGCTTGTCGATCTGCCGATGCGCGGTCAGCGCATGTACGGCGTAGCGCTCGGGATGGCGCCGGATCACGTCCAGCGTGCTGTCGCCGATCGAGCCGGTGGCGCCAAGGACGGTAATGCGACGCATGAAAGAGGCCTGGGGAAAATCAGAGATACAGGATCAGCAACGCCGCCAGCGGCAATACCGGCAGCAACGCGTCGATGCGGTCGAGCACGCCGCCATGGCCCGGCAGCAGCCGGCTGCTGTCCTTCTTGCCGACCTGCCGCTTGAGCAGCGATTCGAACAGGTCGCCTACCACGCTGGCGATCACCATCAGCGTGGTCAGCAGCGCCACCGTCAGCAGACCGCTGCGGTCGGCGACACGATCGAACCAGGTCGGTGCAAACGCATGGGTGGCCGCCAGCGACAGCGCGACGGCAAGCGCAAACAGCCAGCCGCCGATCGCGCCTTCCCACGACTTGCCGGGGCTGATGGACGGCGCGAGCTTGCGGCGGCCGATCGCCTTGCCGACGAAATAGGCGCCGATATCGGCGGCCCAGACCAGCGCCGCGGCCGACAGCAGCACGCCGACGCCGAGCCCGCGCAACAGCATCGCGGCATGGCCGAACGCGGGCAGGATCACCAGGCCGACCAGGCCGGCCACGATCGCGAAGGCCGGCGTGGCCTTGCGCACGCCGCGCGCGAGCAGCACGATGGCGACGCCCCAGGCGACCACCGAGGCCTGCAGCAGCCACAGCATCGCGCCGCGCGCCGGCAGGTCATGCCAGGCGATCATCGCGACCACGCAGGCGATCGCGTAGATCCACGGTCCAGCGCCGCGCAGGCCGAGCAGGCGGCCGAATTCCCAGGCGGCCAGCGCGACGATCACCGCCATCAGGCCGGCCAGCGCCGCGGGCGGCGCCAGGAACAGGATCGGCAGGATCAGCAGCAACAGGCACAGGGCGGTGATGACACGGGTAAGGAGCATGCGCTGCGAGTCCGGGTTGGTTCGATGGCGAGCGGCCGGCCCGCTCAAGCGGTGCCGGACAGCCCGGACGGCGCCACGACCTGCGCGCTGGTGCGGCCGAAACGCCGTTCGCGCTGCCGGTACGAGGCGAACGCCTTGTCCAGTTCGGCCGCATCGAAGTCGGGCCAGAACACGTCGGTGAAATACAGCTCGGAATAGGCCAGCTGCCACAGCAGGAAATTGCTGATGCGCTGCTCGCCCCCGGTGCGAATGAACAGGTCCGGCTCCGGCGCGTAGGCCATTGCCAGGTGCGGCGCCAGCGTCGATTCCTCGATCGTCGAGGGGTCGAGCATCGGCTGCTGCAGCAGCATCTTGCGCACTGCCTGCAGCAGGTCCCAGCGGCCGCCATAGTTGGCCGCGATGGTCACCGTCAGGCCGGTATTGCCCGCGGTGCGGCGCTCGGCGTCGGCAATCAGCTGCTGGATGCGCGGGCTGAAGCGGGTCAGGTCGCCAACCACCTTCAGGCGGATATTGTTGGCGTGCATCTTCACCACTTCGCGCCGCAGCGACATCATGAACAGCCGCATCAGGAAGGTGACCTCGTCGGCCGGCCGCCGCCAGTTCTCCGAACTGAAGGCGAACAGCGTCAGGTACTTGACCCCACGCACCGCGCACGCCTCCACCACGGTACGTACCGCATCCAGGCCGCGGCTATGGCCGGCGACCCGCGGCAGATGCCGCTGCGTGGCCCAGCGCCCGTTGCCATCCATGATGATGGCGACGTGGGCCGGTACGTAACCGGTCTCGGGGATGGCGAGTGTGGAACTGATGTGCATGATGGTGGACGGGTCCCGGGCGGCGGCGCCGCGCCAGTCCCTGCGGGGCTGGCGCGCTGCGCCGTGGCTCAGACCGTCATGATCTCCTTGTCCTTCTCGGCGACCAGCTTGTCGATCTCGGCGACATAGCGGTCGGTCAGCTTCTGCACCTCGTCCTGGCCGCGGCGCTCGTCGTCTTCCGAGATGCTCTTGTCCTTGACCAGCTTCTTGAACTGTTCGTTCGCGTCGCGGCGCAGATTGCGCACCGCCACCTTGGCGCTCTCGCCCTCGCCCTTGACCACCTTGGTCAGCTCCTTGCGGCGCTCCTCGGTCAGCGGGGGCATCGGCACGCGGATCACCTCGCCCATGGTGGCGGGGTTCAGGCCCAGGTCGGCGTCGCGGATGGCCTTCTCGACCGCGGCGACCATCTTCTTTTCCCACGGCTGCACGCTGATGGTGCGGGCATCGGCCAGGCCGATATTGGCGACCTGGCTGATGGGCACCGGCGAGCCATAGTATTCGACCTGGACATGGTCGAGCAGACCGGTGTGCGCACGACCCGTGCGGATCTTGGCCAGATCGGCCTTGAACGCTTCGATGGTCTTCTGCATCTTCTGCTCGGCGCTCTTCTTGATGTCGGCGACGCTCATCATAACCTCCGGAAAACTGGCTGCCATGACCCCGGCGGACGGGGCCGAAAACGAATCATTCTACTCTGTGCCGTTGCGTGCGCCACCTCGCGGCGGGCCCGCAAGGCGCCTCAAACGTGGACCAGCGTACCCTCGTCCTCGCCCAGGATCACGCGCTTGAGCGCGCCCGGCTTGACGATCGAGAACACCTTGATCGGCAGCTTCTGGTCGCGGCACAGCGCGAAGGCGGTGGCGTCCATCACCTGCAGATTGCGGGAGATCGCCTCGTCGAAGCTGATCGTGGTGTAGCGCGTGGCGCTGGGGTCCTTCTTCGGATCGGCGGTATAGACACCGTCGACCTTGGTGGCCTTGAGCACCACCTCGGCACCGATCTCGGAGCCGCGCAGCGCGGCCGCGGTATCGGTGGTGAAGAACGGATTGCCGGTGCCGGCGGCGAAGATCACGACCTTGCCTTCTTCCAGCTGGCGGATCGCGCGCGGGCGGATATAGGGCTCGACCACCTGGTCCATGCGCAGCGCCGATTGCACCCGGCCCTCGATATTGGCGTGCCGCATCGCGTCCTGCAGCGCCAGCGCGTTCATCATCGTGGCCAGCATGCCCATGTAGTCGGCAGTCGCGCGGTCCATGCCGGCGGCGCCGCCGGCGACGCCGCGGAAGATGTTGCCGCCGCCGATCACCACTGCCACCTGCACGCCGAGCTTCACGATCTCGGCAATATCATTGACCATGCCTTCGATCGTGGACCGGTTGATGCCGAAGGCATCGTCGCCCATCAGGGCCTCACCGGACAGTTTCAGAAGGACGCGCTTGTAGGCTGGCATATTCACCCTCGGGCTGGTTCGAGTCTTCGATCTGGGCCTTGCCCCGGAGGGCGGATGCCGCCGGGACCAAGCCGGCTTTCCCCGTGGCCCGGGCGCGTCGGCAGGGCCTCGAGGGCGATGCCAGTCAAAACGGGCGACGGCGAAAACGGGCTCCGCGTGCGGCTCGCAGGCCGGCACGCGCCATTGTTCTCTCTTCTTGTGCCGAGGGGCACCTCGCGGTGCCCCTCGGGATTATACGGCGGGCCGTCATGGCGCCAGACCGGCGCCTGCCTCCCGCCCGGGATATCAGCCCTTCTGCGCGGCGGCGACCTGCGCGGCCACTTCGGCGGCGAAGTCGTCCTGGCGCTTCTCGATGCCCTCGCCGACCACGTACAGCGTGAAGCCCTTGACCGTGGTGTTGGCGGCCTTGAGCATCTGCTCGACGGTCTGCTTGTCGTTCTTCACGAACGGCTGGTTCAGCAGCGAGACTTCCTTCAGGTACTTCTGCACCGAGCCTTCGACCATCTTGGCGGTGATCTCGGCCGGCTTGCCCGACTCGGCGGCCTTCTGCTCGGCGATGCTGCGCTCCTTGGCGATCAGCTCGGCCGGCACGTCGGCCGACGACAGCGCCACCGGCTTCATCGCCGCGATGTGCATGGCGACGTCCTTGGCGGCGACTTCATCGCCGTCGAACTCGACCATCACGCCGATGCGGGTGCCGTGCAGGTACGAGACCAGCTTGCCGCCGCCGTCATAGCGGGCGAAACGGCGGATCGTCATGTTCTCGCCGATCTTGCCGATCAGCGCGGCACGGACCTGGTCGACGGTCTGGCCGTCCAGCGGCAGCGCCGACAGCGCGGCCACGTCGGCCGGGTTCTGCTTGGCGACCAGCTCGGCGACCTTGGCCGAGAAGCCCAGGAAGTCGTCGTTCTTCGAGACGAAATCGGTCTCGCAGTTCAGTTCGACCAGCGCGCCGGTGGTGCCGTCGATGAACGCGGCGACCACGCCTTCGGCGGTCACGCGCGAAGCGGCCTTGCTGGCCTTGTTGCCCAGCTTGACGCGCAGCAGTTCCTCGGCCTTGGCCAGGTCGCCGTCGGCCTCGGTCAGGGCCTTCTTGCACTCCATCATCGGCGCGTCGGTCTTCGCGCGCAGTTCAGCCACCATGCTTGCGGTAATTGCCGCCATTTGTCACTCCTTGATTGGTTCACGCACCGCCGCCCGCCGGACCTGGATGTCCCGCGCCGCGGCCGGCCGCGTGGTGTTCAAAGACTCACCCGCCGTGATCGTAGCCACATCGGATGACAATCATTCCTGCTTGCTGCGCGCGCACCGCGCGCATTCAAAAAAGGGGGCGTACCATGTCGCCCCCTTTTCTGGTGGTCGCGCGGCCGGCGATGCCGGCGCGCGCCACGGGTCTGTCAGGGCCGTCCGGGCCGTCCCGCCTGCCGGCGGGGCTGGCCTCAGGCTTCCTCGACTTCGACGAAGTCGTCGCTGCCGCGGACCGCTTCGACCACGTCCTGCACCGCGTTGGCACGGCCTTCCAGGATCGCGTCGGCGACGCCGCGCACGTACAGCGCCACCGCCTTGCTCGAGTCGTCGTTGCCCGGGATCACATAGTCGATGCCGTCCGGCGAGTGGTTGGTATCGACCACGCCGATCACCGGAATGCCCAGCTTGTTGGCTTCGGTCACGGCAATCTTGTGGTAGCCGACGTCGACCACGAAGATCGCGTCAGGAATGCCGCCCATGTCCTTGATGCCGCCGATCGACTTCTCGAGCTTTTCCATCTCGCGCTCGAACATCAGCGCTTCCTTCTTGCTCATGGTGTCCAGCGCGCCGGCTTCCTTGGCGGCTTCCATGTCCTTCAGGCGCTTGATCGAGGTCTTGACCGTCTTGAAGTTGGTCAGCATGCCGCCGAGCCAGCGGGCGTCGACGTAGGGCATGCCGGCGCGGCCCGCTTCCTCGGCCAGGATCTCGCGCGACTGGCGCTTGGTGCCGACGAACAGGATGGTGCCGCGATTCGCTGCCAGCTGACGCACATACTTCAGCGCGTCCTGGAACATCGGCAGCGTCTTTTCCAGGTTGATGATGTGGATCTTGTTGCGATGGCCGAAGATGAACGGGGCCATCTTGGGGTTCCAGAAGCGGGTCTGGTGGCCGAAGTGGCAACCGGCTTCCAGCATTTCACGCATGGTGACGGACATTGAATTCTCCATAAGGGTTCGGTCTGAAGTCCGCCCCGACATTCCTGAACAGGAACACCCCGGATGGGCGGACTCGCGATTTCGCGGACGTGGCAGGCTGCGCCACCCCGCACCCGCCCGGACCGCCGTTGCGCACCCAACAATTCCCAAGGTCAGGAATTCAAGGGGCGAGGCGAAGCCAAGCGAGCCCGCGATTGTAGCAACATCCCGGCCATCGCTCAAGCCTGACCGACGCCGGCGATCCGTGAGCACCGTCACGGTGCGGCGCCGGCTTCTCGCCGCCGCGGGGTGCGGCGGGCTGCCGATGGTGCGATAATCCCGGTTTGCCAATCCAGAAACGGGCGCCAACCCCACTTGGCGCCCGTGACACATTTTCCGCGTCGCAGCATGAGCATCCATTTGAAGACCGCCGAAGACATCGCCCAGATGCGCGTCGCCTGCCGGCTGGCCAGCGAAGTCCTCGACTACATCACGCCGTTCGTGAAGCCCGGCGTCACCACCGGCGAGCTCGACCGCCTGTGCCACGCCTATATGCGTGACGTACAAGGCACGGTACCTGCGCCGCTGAACTATGCGCCTCCCGGCTATCCGCCCTTCCCCGGCGCGATCTGCACTTCGGTCAACGACGTGATCTGCCACGGCATCCCGGGCGATCGCGTGCTGAAGAACGGCGACGCGGTGAACCTGGACATCACGGTGATCACCAAGGAAGGCTATTACGGTGACACCAGCCGCATGTTCATCGTCGGCGAGGGCTCGATCCTGGCCAAGCGCCTGGTCCAGGTGACCTTCGAATGCATGTGGAAGGGCATCGCCCAGGTCCGCCCGGGCGCCAGGCTCGGCGATATCGGCCACGTGATCCAGCAGCACGCGGAGGCGGCCGGCTACAGCGTGGTGCGCGAATACTGCGGCCACGGCATCGGCAAGAACTTCCACGAGGACCCGCAGATCCTGCACTACGGCCGCCCGGGCACCGGCATGGAACTGCAGGCCGGCATGATCTTCACGATCGAGCCGATGATCAACGCCGGCAAGCGCGACATCCGCACGATGCCCGACCAGTGGACCGTCAAGACGCGCGACCGCAGCCTGTCGGCGCAATGGGAACACACGGTGCTGGTGACCGACACCGGCTACGAGGTGCTGACGGTGTCGGCCGGCACGCAGGCGCCGCCCGCCTTCATCACCGACACGCTCGCGGCCTGATCGCAGGGGGCGCCGGAAGGCGCCCCTGTCGTTTGCGCCACGCCGATTTCGCCCGTTCGCCGACCGACCGCACCCTCGCAGCTTCCCCGCGCCCTCGCCGCCTCGCTCCGCCTCAGCTCCCATGTCGACCCAACCCGTCCCAGCCATGGATACTTCCCCGGAACTGCTGCTCGCCACGCGCGTGCGCGACCGGCTCAAGGCCGACAAGCAGACGCTGTTCGACGCCTTCACCGTCGGCGGCCAGGTCGGCTCGCTGCTGACGCGGCTGCGCCAGGCGGTCGACCACGCGCTGATCGAATGCTGGCGCGGCCTCGGGCTGCCGGCCGGCATGGCGCTGGTGGCCGTCGGCGGCTATGGCCGCGGCGAGCTGTTCCCGCACTCGGACGTCGACGTGCTGCTGCTGTTGCCGGCCGAGCCCGACGCGGACACCGTCGCCCGCATGGAGAAATTCATCGGCCTGTGCTGGGACCTGGGGCTGGAGATCGGCTCGTCGGTACGCACCGTCGACGACTGCATGCGCGAGGCGCGCGCGGACGTGACGATCCGCACCGCGCTGCTCGAAGCCCGGCTGGTGACCGGCAACCGCACGCTGTTCGCCGAACTGCAGGCGCGCTATCGCGCCGAGCTCGACGCGCGCGCCTTCTTCCAGGCCAAGCTGCTCGAGCTGCGCCAGCGCCACGCCAAGTACCAGGACACACCCTATGCGCTCGAACCGAACTGCAAGGAAAGCCCGGGCGGCCTGCGCGACCTGCAGGTGATCCTGTGGATGACGCAGGCGGCGGGCTACGGCGACAGCTGGAAGGAGCTGCGTGACAAGGGCCTGCTGACCGAGCGCGAGGCACAGGAGCTGACGCGCAACGAGCGCCTGCTCAAGACCATTCGCGCGCGCCTGCATCTGCTGGCCGGACGCCGCCAGGACGTGCTGGTGTTCGACCTGCAGACCGCGCTGGCCGAGGCCTTCGGCTATCGGCAGAACGCCAACAAGCGCGCCAGCGAGCAGCTGATGCGGCGCTACTACTGGGCCGCCAAGGCGGTGACCCAGCTCAACAGCGTGCTGCTGCTCAATATCGAGGCGATGCTGTTTCCCAGCGAGTCGAAGGTCACGCGCGTGCTGAACGAGCGTTTCGTCGAGCGCCAGGGCATGCTCGAGATCACCAGCGACGACCTGTACGAGCGCAATCCGCACGCGATCCTCGAAACGTTCCTGCTTTACGAGCGCACCCCAGGCGTCAAGGGCCTGTCGCCGCGCACGCTGCGCGGGCTGTACAACGCGCGCACGGTCATGGACGCGCGCTGGCGCAACGACCCGGTCAACCGCCAGCAGTTCCTGGCCATCATCCAGGAGCCGCAGGGCATCACGCATGCGCTGCGGCTGATGAACCAGACCAGCGTGCTGGGCCGCTACCTGATCAATTTCCGCCGCATCGTCGGGCAGATGCAGCACGACCTGTTCCACGTCTATACGGTGGACCAGCACATCCTGATGGTCGTGCGCAACATGCGCCGTTTCGCGATCGTCGAGCACACCCACGAGTTCCCGTTCTGCAGCCAGCTGATGGCGAACTTCGACAAGCCGTGGGTGCTGTGGCTGGCCGCGCTGTTCCACGATATCGCCAAGGGCCGCGGCGGCGACCACTCGAAGCTCGGCACCGCCGATGCGCGCCGCTTCTGCCGCCAGCACGGCATCGCGCGCGAGGACGCCAACCTGATCGCCTGGCTGGTCGAGCACCACCTGACGATGAGCCACGTCGCGCAGAAGCAGGACATGACCGATCCCGAGGTGGTCCATGCCTTCGCCCGCGTGGTCGGCAACGAGCGCTATCTGACCGCGCTGTACCTGCTGACGGTGGCCGATATCCGCGGCACCAGCCCCAAGGTCTGGAACGCGTGGAAGGGCAAGCTGCTGGAGGATCTGTACCGGATCACGCTGCGGGTGCTCGGCGGCGCGCGCGTCGATCCGCATTCGCTGTGGGCGCAGCGGCGCGAGGAAACCATTGCCGCGCTGCGGCTGCAGGCATTCGATCCGGCCCGCGCCGAGGCACTGTGGGAACGGCTCGACGTGGCCTTCTTCCTGCGCCACGACGCGCGCGACATCGCCTGGCTGACGCGCCATCTGGCCCACCGCGTCGACAGCGAGCAGCCGGTGGTCAAGGCCCGCGTGTCGCCGGCCGGCGAGGGGCTGCAGGTCGCGGTCTACGCCAAGGACCAGCCCGACCTGTTCGCCCGCATCTGCGGCTACTTCGAGCGCAAGGGCTTCTCGATCCAGGAGGCGAAGATCCACACCACGCGGCATGGCTACGCGCTGGACACCTTTCAGGTATTCGATCCGGGCGTCGTCGGCGGCGGGCGCGACACCTATCGCGACATCATCGCGCTGGTCGAGCACGAACTGTGCGAGCGGCTGACCCATCAGGCGCCGCTGCCCGAGCCGTCGCAGGGCCGGCTGTCGCGGCAGTCGCGCAGCTTCCCGATCAAGCCGCGCGTCGATCTGCGGCCCGACGAGCGCGGGCAGTACTTCCTGCTCGAGCTGTCGGCCAACGACCGCACCGGCCTGCTGTACGCGATCGCCCGCGTGCTGGGCCGCCACCATATCTCCGTGCATACCGCACGCATCAACACGCTGGGAGAACGGGTCGAGGACATGTTCCTGGTCGACGGCAGCCGCCTCGCCGCCGACAACCGGCTCGAAATCCAGCTTGAACAGGACCTGCTCGCGGCACTCGACATCTGAGCCGCGACACCATTGAAAACCATGAGCGATCAACCCTCCCCCAAGCGCAAGACCTTGGGACTGAAATCCGCCGCCAGCGCGGGTACCAGCCCGGCCCGCAAGAGCGGTGCCACCCGGCCGGTACGCGTGTCCGACCTGAACCGGCGCCGCGTGCAGACGGTAGCCGAAGGCGTGCGCGCCGCGCAGCAGCGCGCCGAAGCCGGCGGCAAGCCGCGCAAGGAAGGCGGCGGCCGTCCGGCGCCGCAAGCGGGCGGCCTGCGCCGGCCTGGTGGCGACGAGCGCGGTCCGCGCCGCGCGGGCGGCGAAGAACGCGGCCCGCGCCGTTTCGGCGACGAAGCGCGCGAACGGCCGGCACGCTGGGGAGAACGCAGCGAGCGCACCGAACGGCCGCAACGCTTCGAGCGTGGCGAGCGCACCGAACGGCCGCAGCGCTTCGAGCGCGGCGAACGCACCGAACGGCCGCAGCGCTTCGAGCGCGGCGAGCGCACCGAACGGCCGCAGCGCTTCGAGCGCGGCGAACGCACCGAACGTGGTGCCGGCCCGCGTCGCGAATTTGGCGCGGATCGCAGCGGGCCCGGCGCCCGCCCCGGTGCCGGTCCGCGCCGCGAGTTCGGCGCCGATCATGGCGAGCGCGCTCAGCGCGGCCGTCCGGGCGAGCGCGGCGAGCGTCCGCCACGCTTCGCGGCAGCCGAATCGCGCGACCGTCCCCGCCGACCGCAGGCGCAAGCCGGCGAACTGCGCCCGGCCCGCTCCGGCTTCGGCGCCGGCGCCGGCCGTGCCCCCAAACCCGGCAGCGACCGTGTCCGCGACGACGCGCGGCGCCCCGCCCCGGC